>NC_015435.1:0-1200000 GCF_000204925.1 Metallosphaera cuprina Ar-4
ATGAGTGACATTATCGACGAAGTTCTTTCATCAGTGAAAAACTCAGCCGTGTTTAAAAACAGAGAGTACCTCCTTCCAGATTACGTTCCTGACGAATTACCACATAGAGAGAATGAGATAAAGAAACTAGCCAGTATACTGGTTCAACTTTACAGAGGCGAGAGGCCAAGCAATACCTTCGTTTACGGACTAACCGGAACAGGTAAGACCGCGGTAGCTAAATATGTCCTCAATAGTTTACAAAAGAAGCTTAACAACTTCAGATACGTCTACGTAAACAGTAGGCAGAGCGACACTCCTTACAGAATACTTGCAGACATAATTGAAATTCTAGGAAATAAAGTTCCCTTCACTGGATTGTCCACTGCAGAGCTGTATAGAAGGTTAGTTAAAGAGTTAGAGAAGAGTGAGACGGTGATGATTATAGTACTCGATGAAATTGATGCTTTGGTAAAGAAACACGGAGACGATATTTTATACAAGTTGACTAGAATAAACTATGAAATACATAAAAGCAAGGTCTCAATTATTGGGATAACTAACGATATAAAGTTCATAGACGGGTTAGATCCTAGGGTAAGAAGTAGTTTAGGCGAAGAAGAGTTAGTGTTTCCTCCATATAATGCAGAGGAGTTAGAGGATATTTTAAGAAGGAGGTCCTCCTTGGCGTTTAAGGAAGGCGTGATTTCAGACTCGGTTATAAAGCTGTGCGCTGCTATAGCTGCTAGGGATCACGGTGACGCTAGAAGGGCTCTAGACCTTCTTAGAGTTTCAGGCGAGATAGCTGAAAGGTATAAAAAGAAGATTGTTACGGAAGAGGAAGTGGAGAGAGCAAGAGTAGAAATAGAAAGGGACAGGGTATACGAAGTCATAGCTACACTTCCGTTCCATTCTAAGCTGATACTCTTATCTATAGTGCAAAGCTCTATTCAGGATAGAAGATTAACTACAGGGGAAATATATACGAGATATAGAGAACTTACTTCGATAATGAGCTCAGAGTCCGTAACTCAAAGGCGGGCTAGCGACATTATAAATGAATTGGATATGATGGGGATAGTCTCTGCTAGGGTTGTAAACAGGGGCAGATATGGTAAAACTAAGGAAGTTGTATTAGCTGTTGATAGAAATATTGTGATGAAAGCATTGATCGAGAGTGATGAAAGGTTTGCTGATATCAGGAGTGGATGACGGATTTTTCCCTCTCTCTTATAAAGGTGGGAAAGGTAAATCTCCACTGGTCGTTACACTGTTCGAAGATCTCGCTTTTAAAGACGTTAACTTGGGATTTATTACTGTTGACGGTTCTGACGCAAAGGAGGCCTTTTGCAAGATTAACTGGGGAGTCACAACTATCTTTGATGGAGTGACATTCGCAGGATTTAACTATATAATACCAGACAAAAATTATATAATATTCTATGGATATAGACCTAATGTTGCCAAGGTAAAGCTGGCGTTGGATAAGCACTTCCATGACGATAGGGAAGAGAAGATAATTTCGATTTTAGAAAGGTTGGTCAGGATAGAGAGTAGATGGGGACCAGTTTATTTGTATACGGATCTAGATCTGACTTTAGCTAGGAATTTAATAGATAAATATCAAGTGTTATCAAAATATCCTGAACCAATTAGATATGCACACGTGATTGGAAAGGCGTTAGGTCATTGGCATGCCCGTTGCTGAAGCGTTTTACTTAGTTTTATCCTTTCCTCCCTCTCCTTTATTCTATTTTCCATAATAGATCTTTCGTATTCGGATGAAGGTTCTAGCTTAGATATAGGTCTAGGTTTACCTTGATCGTCTATAGAGACGAAAGAGAACACAGTTCTAGACACTAGCCTTCTAGTCCCAGTGAAGTGATTTATAGCAAAAATCTTAGCCCCTACGTCAAGAGAGGTATTACCTGTGTATTCAACCGCACCTTGTATTTCAAGGATATCTCCTATTTTAACTGGGACCAGGAAATCTGCAGACCCTGCACTAGCTGTGAAGGTGTTACCTTTAGAATATAACTTAGCTACTATAGCTAACGCCTCATCTAACATCATGTACATTTTCCCGGCATAAAGTATCCCGTTCCCAAATCCATGCTCTGGATATATTGTCCTAACGTAACTTCTCCCGAAAGACATTCCAGGCAAAAGTTCTGACGTGTCTCCCGATATTTTCTTTTTCCTCTCAAGTCTTTTGGCCCTCCTTTTCTCCGCTTCCTGGTCAGGTTCTATCTTAACTGACAGTGATCTAGGTCTCCCATTTTCATCTACCGCGACGTAGCTCATTAACCCTATTGCTCCCAACTCTTCGTTTGTACCTCTCTTTATACAACCCCTAACTTCAATTTCGACAGAGCTCGACCAAGACGCCTTAGCTTCCGCAGTTACTCTTAATATGTCCCCAAGTCTAGCAGGTCTAAACAGGTAAAGGTAGTCTACTGAGGCTAAAAGGTAATTACCCTGGCTTATGCTAGACATTAATATCCCAGCCGTATCAATAAGCCAGCTCATGTATATTCCGCCGTGAAGCGAACCGAAGTGATTGGTGTGCCACGGGAACACGTTATAATAGGTATCCGTAGAGTACACGATATCACCTTTTATCAGAGCCCACTATTTCTCTTAGTCTCTCATCTCCTTTAATACTCTTTATAAAGGACGAAACCTGCTCTGGAACTAGACTTTCCCACTCTTCACCCGTTATCATGAACTTCCTAATTAATGTAGAATTATACTTCTCTCTATTAAATGATGGAGGAATTAGGATTTCATTGCCAGCCTCTTTAAACAGTCTAAGTACAAGCGGATTCCTTGCAATGACTGCCTCAAACGAAGGTACGTACATTTTGACGTGGTAGGCCCACACGTTATTCATTAATATATCAGGTATTGGAACTAGGTAATATCTATCCCCAGGGATGCCCTCAGCCCTCATCACGTTTCTTATCATCTCTATCCTCTCGCCGGCGGTGAATGGGTTAGATAGGGTATGGCTCTCCTGAGCGCTTCCGATAAGCACGATGAGCTCATCCAGCCTTTCAAGCCCCCATTTGATCACGTTAAGATGACCTAAATGAAAGGGCTGAAATCTACCAGGATAGATCCCTCTATGCAGACATCATCACCTTCTTTCACATCTAGAAGTAGTGACGCGTTTGCCTTATTTAACCCTAATTCAAGAAATCCGTATCCATTTCTGTATACTATCAACCCGGTTTCCCTGTCCTGAAATGTTGAAGCAGTCCATGCCTGATAGGTCCTTCCACCTACCTTTAATTGAGCTGTCATTCCAAGTTTCACTTTAGCATCACGTAAAGCTAAAGCTACGTTCCCGTAATGATCTATGAAAATCACCTTAGTGCAAATCATATTATTCTCCACTCTAACGCTAAAGTCTACTTTCTGGATCCTGTCTTCACTAATTTTCGATCCTAAAGTGTCCATTGGGACCCTTAGCGATAATAACGCTGCGCTAATAGAGAATATGTCTCTACCATGGAACGTGTTAGAGATCGCCTTGGATAGATACACTTTTTCATTATCAATCACGTGAAGATCAACCACTTCATCAGCTTTGATTGAGGGATAGAGAACGCCGTTGTCAGGACCTATAAAAATGTAATTCCTGGTTTTAATTGCTAAAGGTTTTCTCTCAGTTCCAACGCCAGGATCGATCACTACTAAGAAAATGGTGTTTTTTCTAAAATATCTGAACGATGTGTACAACAAATAGGAACCGGATATTATGTTAAAGTTCTTAGCCTCTGGCGATATGTAAATTATATCAGCTTCCCTATTTAACTTCTTTATCACAGCTTCCATAACTCCATTGTAGTTATCAGAGGTACCGAAATCAGTTAGGATTGCTATTGTCAAGTTTATTCACCATCAGTTCTAGATAAGACTTTGTTATGGGTTCACCATTTAAATGAAATTTTCCCTTAAAATCTTGAAAGAATGAGACTAAATCTGATTCCTTTACGTCTATTCCCTCTATCTCGATGAAGTTACCCAGTCCCTCTACATTATCTACACATACAGTAAAGTTCCCTTTCCTAAAAGAGATTCTTCTTTTCCTTAGAACATAAGAGGACTTATAGCCTAACTTTTCTAGAATCTTAATCATGCTCTCCTTGTTGTCTAAATTAACTGTAATCTCCTCTCTTGACTTACTATCTTTACCCATCTTTGGACTCTTGTACGTCAGTTCTACCTTATCGTTCACTACCCTAATTCTTAGGGCTTCGTCAGTATCTCTGAAATCTTTGACCGTTCCATTAAGGTAAACATCCTCCTGCTCTTCCTCTCCTAAATACTCGAATCCTTCTTTCTCAAGATTTCGTACCAGTTGACTAGGATCGATGTCGAGCTTGATTTTTATTTCACGTTCAATAACATCTGTCATATGATTGACATCGACTCCTATCTAAAAAATAATGAAGCTTCTTTATATTCTTACGAGATAGAGGACGGTATCACTGAACTGGCTAAAAAGTACGGTTTTTTAGAATATATGATTGAAAGATATATTCATTTTCTAGGATCAAAAACAGAAGAGTTCCTGTCCTCGTGCACCTTTCCTTTAAGAAAGGCTATTAGATGTAATTCGTTAAAAATAGATTGTAAAACTTTATCAGAGAACCTAGAGAATAAGGGTTTCACCTTATCAAGGATTGAGTGGAGTAAGTTTGGATATCGTGTAGAGAAATCACCCAGCACTCCTAGTATCGGTTCAACAATAGAATATATGAAAGGTCAATATTACATTCAAGGAGAAGCGTCAATGATACCTCCCGAGGCACTATCACCTAAGGAGGGAGAACTGGTTCTGGACATGGCATCATCGCCAGGAGGTAAGACTACACATATAGCTCAACTGATGAATAACTCAGGCTCAATAATAGCTTTAGAGAGCAACCCTGCCAGGTTAAAGAAGATAAGGTCAAATATTGCAAGGCTAGGTGTTACTAACGTAATTCTTTTATTGTTAAGGGGGGAGGAAGTATCAAAACTAGGACTTACTTTCGATAAAATACTCCTTGACGCACCTTGTTCCGGAGAGGGTTTAATACCTATAGATAAGACTAGGAAAACAAAAACTCTTCCTGATGATCTAAAACGCTTCCAGAGGACGCAGTTGAACCTCCTTGTAACCGGATATAAAGTGTTAAAAAAGAACGGGTTAATGGTTTATTCTACCTGTAGCATTGCCCCTGAAGAGGATGAGGTCATCGTTAACTTTGCTATTAAATATCTAGGGATGAGAGCGGAGATGATAACTGGCTTTCCAGGTGAGAGAGGACTGTCAAGTTATAAGGGAATCGAGTTCTCAGAAGGAATTCAAAACTGCCTTAGGACATACCCTCATACTCAGAAAATGGAGGGGTTTTTCGTTTGTTTATTGAGAAAAGAGTGAGGAAGCTAACCAATAAGGAGAAGAAGACTATTTTAGCCTCTCTATCTAGTTACGGATGCAGAAAGATCCAGCTGGATCTAGAATTGTATCAAATAGGGAAACTGATATATGGAACTAATGATAATGTTCCTAGTCAGATTACTAAAATATTATCAAAAGATATTAATATTGTTTCCATAGGTCTACCTCTGCTATCTTTAGGTAAGAAAGGAGTAATGCCTTTACTTCCCCTAGGAACGAAAATGGCTGAAGTTTGTTCAAACAAAATCGTTTTACCCACGTCACTAGCTCAGAAGGTACTTTATGGGAAACCTGTCGTAGTAAAGGAGAGATATAGTTTTTACAAGGCATTATTAATAGACGAGAATAACGACTTTTTGTCCTTTGTGAAGCTAAGAAGACGTAGAGATGATACGGTGATAATACCAATTTTAGATATAGGATGGTATTTAAGAGAGGGAGGATAAAGTAAAGTAAACATTTATTGTTTAGATCTAATATGACTACTTCAGATGTATGAAGTGATGTAAGATGGCAGACCAGGTTGAAGAGAAGAAAAGAATTAAGTCAGTGAAGGACCTATCAGGCGTCGGACAGGCAGTACTGAATAAACTAAATGAGTCGGGTTACTCTTCGCTTGAATCAATAGCGGTAGCTTCTCCTCAAGATTTGAGCACAGTGGCAGGCATTCCTTTGGCCACAGCCCAGAGAATAATAAAGGAGGCAAGAGACGCTCTAGATATCAGATTTAAGACTGCGCTTGAGATCGAGCAAGAGAGGGCAAGTGTAAAGAAAATAACTACCGGAAGCCAAGCGTTAGATGGCCTTCTAGGCGGTGGAATAGAGACTAGGACTATGACAGAGCTTTTCGGAGAGTTTGGTTCTGGAAAGACTCAGATATGTCATCAGGTCTCAGTTAATGTTCAACTTCCTTCAGAGAAGGGTGGTTTGTCGGGTAAGGCCCTATACATTGATACAGAAGGAACTTTCAGAACAGAAAGAATAAAGG
This sequence comes from Metallosphaera cuprina Ar-4, assembly GCF_000204925.1. NCBI lineage: Archaea > Thermoproteati > Thermoproteota > Thermoprotei > Sulfolobales > Sulfolobaceae > Metallosphaera > Metallosphaera cuprina. The sequence continues at coordinate 6,423 of NC_015435.1, forward strand.
CTATGGCCTCAGCTTTGGGCTTGGATCCTAAGGAAGTATTGCAGAATATCATGAGTATCAGAGCTATAAATACTGATCATCAGATAGCTATAGTTGAAGAGCTTCAAGATATAATCTCTAAAGATAATACAATTAAACTAGTAGTGGTGGACTCAATAACGTCTCATTTCAGGGCCGAGTACTCTGGAAGAGAGAACTTAGCTGTAAGGCAGCAGAAACTGAACAGGCATCTTCATCAACTAGTTAGATTAGCTGAGATATACGATCTAGCAGTAATAGTAACTAATCAAGTTATGGCCAGACCAGACATGTTTTATGGTGATCCAACGGTAGCGGTCGGAGGTCATACTTTATATCACGTTCCAGGTATTAGGGTACAGATCAAGAAAAGTAGAGGTAACAGGCGGATAGCTAGGATGGTAGATGCTCCTCATTTACCTGAAGGCGAAGTTGTATTTAGTATTACCAACACTGGTATAAGGGACGCTGAGGAGTGAAAAACTCTTAATTAAGGTTTTCCATATCTTGAGTACATGGATCAATTGTGGGCTCCTTGGCGATCTAAGTACATAATGGATGCTTCGAAACCAAGGCAGGAAGATTGTCTGTTCTGTAGAGTGAGTAGAGAAACTAATGATAAAGAGAATTTAGTAGTATGTAGATCACAGAAGGCTTTCGTTATTTTAAACAAGTATCCATATAACCCTGGCCATATCATGATAGTTCCTTTTAGACATGTTCCGTCTCTAGAGCTCCTAGAAAACGATGAAGGTTTACAACTTTTCCGTCTCACCTCAATCGCGCTAAAGGTCTTAAGGGATATATATAGTCCAGACGGCTTTAACGTTGGAATCAACATAGGAAGAGTAGCCGGAGCAGGTATAGAACAGCACGTACATGTCCATATAGTACCTAGATGGAACGGTGACTCTAACTTCATGCCGATAATAGGTCATACTAAGGTACTTCCAGAGACTTTAGACGAGACTTATAAGAAATTGAACCAAAAATCTATATGTAATGAGGAAGTCTTCGATCACTGAAAGGTGAAGAGGCAGGGTTTTGCTGATGATCAAACAGATTCAAGAGGGTATAAGTAAGGCGAGGGAATTAATCCTCCCTTATATTCATGAGACTCCTATGGATTTCTCCAGTACCTTTTCAAGGATGTTACAAGCTGAAGTTTATCTAAAATTAGAAAATTTACAAAAGACAGGTTCATTCAAAGTTAGAGGAGCATTCAATAAGATTTTGAATATGAAAGAAGAGGATAAAAAGAAGGGAGTAATAGCCGTTTCAGCGGGCAACCATGCTCAAGGCGTGGCGTATGCAGCTTCTACGTTGGGCATAAAGTCAGTAATAGTAATGCCAGAAACGGCTCCTGTTTCTAAATATAGGGCTACAAAAGGATACGGAGCAGAAGTTATACTTTATGGGAAGTTCATTCATGAGAGTATGAAGAAAGCTCAGGACTTAATAAGAGAGAGAAATCTTACACTAATTCACCCTTACGATGATCCATTTATAATAGCAGGTCAGGGTACGGCAGGGCTTGAAATGTATAATGAGAAACCGGACATAGTAGTGGTTCCGATAGGGGGCGGAGGTCTGATTTCAGGCATATCTCTAGCCCTTAAATCCGTTAATCCTAATATCAAGGTGATAGGGGTTCAATCTCTCGCTTCTCCATCTCTTAAGATATCAAAGGATCTAGGAAGGTTAGCCGAGATAGAACCCTCATATTCTATAGCTGATGGCATATTGGTTAAATCACCATCCGATTTAACATTTCAAATCATTTCTGAGTATGTAGATGATATAGTTTTAGTGGATGATGAGGAGATAGCTTGGGCAATGATGATGCTTATGGAGAGGAGTAAAACTGTAGTGGAGCCAGCCGGTGCCGCCCCTCTAGCGGCGCTTCTTTCCGGTAAGATTAGAGCTAACGGAAAAAAAGTCATCGCGTTTCTTAGTGGGGGAAATGTTGATATGTCATTACTTGCCAGGATAATTGATAAAACGCTTTATAAGACGAAAAGAATCGTGAAAGCGAGAGTGATAGTACCTGATAAGCCTGGATATCTGAATAAGGTACTTAACTACGTAGCCCAGATAAGAGGGAATATTATTGACGTTGTACACGATAGGGTTAGCAGTGACGTAATGCCCGGATACACTAAAATATACGTAATGTTTGAAGTAGCAGAACAAGAGGCGTTAAGCAGGTTTATTTTAGCGCTACATAATGAGAACATAGAAGTTAAACTAATAGATTAAAAGTCGATGATCGAAATCCTTATTGTTTATAACTAGAGGCGGGCTTTCAGTATTCTGTAAAGGTTAGTCCGAAATTCTTAAAGGGAGAAATGTTATAATATCCACGGTAGATCCAGATGGAATTTACTATCTAGGACCTGAGGGAAGTTTCTCACACGAAGCTGCCTTAAAGGTAAAGGAAGCATACACAAGTAAGTCTTCAATATCTGAGATATTTGATGGGGTATCAAAGGGAGCGTTAGGTGTAGTCCCAGTAGAGAACACATTAGAAGGCCCAGTAAACGAGACACTCGTAAGTAAGTCTTCAATATCTGAGATATTTGATGGGGTATCAAAGGGAGCGTTAGGTGTAGTCCCAGTAGAGAACACATTAGAAGGCCCAGTAAACGAGACACTCGATAATCTCTACGCTAGAGATGAGATATATGTAAACAGAAGAATTGATATAAAAATAGACTTGGTATTAGCGGCATCACCTGATGCTAAGAAGGAGTCCATAGAAAGAGTCTATTCGCATAACCACGCTATACACGAAGCGAAAAGAACCCTATCAAGGCTCGGATTCGTCAATTTCGTCCCAGTAGCTAGCACATCTAAGGCTGCCCAGTTGGCGTCAGAGGACATTAAATCTGCTGCAGTTTGTTCCAGATTAGCTGCTCAAATTTACGGTTTAAAGATTCTTCATGATAATATTCAAGATGGATTAAACATTACAAGATTCTTAGTTATATCGAAGGAGCTTAGTGAGAATGGAGAAAGAACTATACTATTATTTACTGTCCCAGATAAACCAGGTTCACTTTATAAGGTTCTTGAAAAGTTTTATCTTCATAATATTAATTTATCAATGATATATTCTAGACCGACTAGGAAAATTCCTTGGAACTATTACTTTTATCTAGAGTACGAAGGAGATATGATGTCATCAAAACATTCAGGACTACTTAACGAATTACGCCAAGCTACACAGGAACTGAAACCAAAGGGTAGCTATACCTTTCTAAATCCTACATGACTATCCCTGGCTTTAGATTATCTAAGCTATAGAGCAACATGTAGCTTTTAGCGCCAGTTACTCTTAGAGCCTTAGCAGATGCTTCTCTTATAACGCTTTTATCCTTTCCGTGTAACATACAATAGCACAGATAGTCCCAAGGCTTATCGCTTTCCCTAAGAACTACGTGAGTTGCCTCGTTTAAATTTTCAGCTATATTATTGCAAGCAACTTCAAAGCTATCTGTGTTAATTAGTAGCATTGCGTTCTCAGTTATTCCAACTTTATCGCCGTTAATCGTCGCGCCGTAATCCTTGATTACATGTTTTTTCCTTAGATCTGAAATTAGTTCCACAAGATCTCCCTCTTTGTAACCGAACCTTTCTGCTATAGATTTGAAAGGTCTTTCTGTTATAGGAAGAGGATAAGATAGAGATTTCAAGAGCTCCATGTTTAAACCAAGCTCGTCTGCTGTAGGGATCCTATCTGGAGGCATCTCAGCTTTACTCCACGATATTCCTCTTATAATATCGTATTTCACACTTAATTTAAGGTTCTTCTTAGAGAAGAGAATTATATAATCGTTTGTATTTACATTTTCCATCAAATACCTAACTTCCTTCTCAAGGGCCTCCCTATTTTGAGCCTTAATCACATACCAAACGTTGTATCTAGGATGATTTCTAATGTAGTTATGAGTTAACTCTCGTATATGAAGCGCTTCCCTTCGAAATTTATCTAATTGATCCAGAGGGATTGATGCAGCGACAAGAGCACCTTCCATGCCTTTAACTCTAAAATTGACGTACATTCCAAGCCTCTTTATTACTTCTAAGTCGATTAGGTTTTTTATCTCCCTGAGTGTATCGTGAAGGCTTAGCTTAGTTCTATCCGCAATAACATTAAAAGGTGTTTCATCAACAGGGAAATTATATTGAAGTTCCATGACGAGATTTTTCTGGACGTCACTTAAGGAAATCATGTGTATAAAAGATCCTTGAAAGATTAAAAATAGTTATACATTATAGTCTATTCCTAGCTTGTTTAGAATACCCCTAGCTGCTAGCACTCCAGTAGCTGCTGCAATATTTATCCCTCTAGATAGGCCAGCTCCGTCTCCCGCAGCGTATAAGTTATCAACCACAGTTTCCATGTTACTATCCACTATTGCTCTCATGCTGTAATACTTTATCTCTGGGGCGTATAGTAGGGTGTTAGACGAGTAAATCCCCGAAGCCATATTATCTAGCCTTTCTAAACCTTCAATAAGATCGGTGACAACTCTGTAAGGCAACCCCATACTTATATCTCCGGGCGTTACATCCTTTAGAGTAGGTTTAACCGTAGATCTACTTATTCTTTCCCAAGTACTTCTTCTACCTTTTTCAAAGTCTATCAATCTCTGAAGTATAGGCTTCTCTCCGCCTAATCTAGTCATCAACCTAGCTACGCTCTTTCCATACTCTATAGTATCTTCTAAGGGATCTGAAAGCTTAACCGTAGCTAAGAATGCAAAGTTCGTATTGTTGCTCTTTTTATCAACGTAAGTCTCTCCGTTAACTCCTATAGTTCCATCATCATAAACCTCTTTCATTATAAAGCCTCCTGGATTTACGCAAAATGTTCTAACCTTATCATCATATTTCCTGGTGTACATTATGACCTTAGGATCCCAAACAGCACTTGTTAAGTCCTCCATTACAAATGACTCCATCTCTACTCTAACGCCTATATCCAGAGGTCCAGATACCATATCAACTCCTAGTCTCTTAGCCTGATCGTAAAACCATTTAGCCCCCGATCTTCCTGGTGCTACGAGAACAGTCCTAGCCTCTATTTCGCCTTTAGTCGTCTTTATATTGAAAGAGGTTCCTCTCTTCTCTATCTGATTAACTTCAGTAAGTTCAGATATCTTTATTCCACTTTTTTCTACATAATTAGTTAAATTTTCTATTACTAAAGGGCTCTTGTCTGTGCCAATATGCCTTTGCACAATAGGTACGAATTCAGCTCCTACTTTAGCAGCCTTTCTTTGAACTTCCTTTACTCTTTCCTCATTAGGTCTAAATAGTCTATCTTTAGGAGCACCGAACTTAACGAAAACCTCATCTATATAATTGACCATCTCCTGAGCTCTCTCCCAGCTTCTCATAATCTCATGGAGTTCTCCTCCTATGTCGGGTCTCAAGTTTATTATCCCACTACTAAATGTACCAGCTCCACCCAATCCATAGTTAATGTGACATGGAGTGCAGAAAGTACATTTCTCTTTTGGAGTAAGTAGAGGACAACTCCTTCTAGAAGCTTTTACACCTTTATCGATTAGAATAACTTTAAGCTCTCCGTCTTTTTGCATCGCGTTACTCATTTCATACGCCGCAAAAAGTCCAGCAGGTCCTCCACCAATAATTGCCACATCGTAATCCATTTTACTCACCTATTTTCTCGCTCCTTAAATCAATGATGTCCATAGAGTCCTCTCCAGTACCTATGAGAGTTATTGGAACCTTTAGTTCATCCTCTAGATTTTCTATCCATTGTTTTGCATTGTATGGTAACTTAGAGTAGTCTCTAACTCCCTTAGCATCCTTAAATGCCGAATCTAACTTGGTTATTGCAACTTGAGTGGCCGAACTGAATTTGATCGCTCTTTTAGCTAGGTTCACATTGAACGGAGCTACCCTTCTAATTCGTCCAGTTACCGTCCCAGTCTCTAAAATTCCCATTTCCTTAGCTTTATCCAGGGGTAACTCGTTTTCAAGATAGCCTTCACCTACCCTCGTAACAAAGGATTTGAAAATTATTATTACCTGATCGACGTATTTAGGTCCAACTCCAATTTCACTTAATATTCCGCCTGCCGTCGTGTTTCTGCTTGTTACAAAAGGATATTCCCCATGATATAGACTCAAAAACGTCCCTTGAGTACCTTCAGCTAAAACCCTTTCTCCTCTCTCTATTTTGTCTAATATCATTTCGGGAACGTTTACGATGAGTTTTTCTAATTCAGGAAAGTCTTTAGCCAGTCTAAGTTTTCTGAGAACTCTTTTAGCTTCAGCAATACCCACGCCTTGACCGGTACTTCCTATAACTTTCATTATGTACTCGTCATTTCTCTCTTCTACGATTTCTTGTTCAGTAATTATTCCAACATGTGGATCGATAAATGTTCTTCCCAATGAATTGGTTTCTTTAATCTCTTTTTCAAGCTGAGTTAGGCTAGTTAAAGCTCCGGGTCCTAAGGCTAACTTTACCTCTGGATTAACGAACGCCGAGGGTATTATTCTAATTTTCCAGGTCTTTCCAGAATATGAAACTGTATGACCTGCATTTATTGAACCAGTTCTTACGGCCAGGTTATACTTTCCCTTCAAACCTAAGTAAGAAGCTATCTTACCCTTACCTTCATCACCGTAGAAACCTCCTACCAGAATATCTAGCATTAAGCACCGTTTTGAGTAATGTTTTTGCATGGTATAAAAACCTTGACTTACGTTATCTATCATTATAAATCTAACTTCTTTCCTGGATCAATATTATAACTAAATTAGCTAACCTTGGCTAGTTGATAATTATAGATCAAATCATAAATATTCCATTAACTTGTAATTATATCAATTTCTTTCTTTGTTATAGCCTCTTTAATCTCTATTGCAATTCTTCTTCCGAGGCTAATGGGCTTACCAAAGTATAGCTTAGAGTACTGACTACCAATCCCCATATATGCGTTAGTACCTCCACCTATTCTAGGCGCTACGTCAAACACTACAATCTCTAGGTCTGGAGTTACAGCAAGCTGTAAGGTAAAAGGCCCTATTATACCTCCTTTTTCAAGTTTCTCCGCAGAATCTGTAAAGGAGTATCCAGCCTCAAATAGTTTCTCTAGCATGCTCTCCCTTATGGTAGCAGGTTCGTGACCTACTTCTATTAATCTTGGATACCTGTTAAGTTTGAGTTGTATTTCTGAGGGTAGTCTGTAAAAAGAGTCCCAGTCACTTTGTATTCTTCTATCAACACTAATTATTTCTACTCTATTGAATACTATAGAATTAAAATAATTGATATTGAAATACGCTCCAAATATAAATTCCTCAATTACCATGTTTTTAATTCCTTGTTCATCAATCACTCCGTCCTTTAGAAGTCTAGATATTTTCTCTTCAAAGTCTTTTCTATCTGAAGCAAAGAAAAACCCTCTTTCAACTCTCCTCCTAGCTTCAGGCATTTTTACAATGACTGGTCCATCAACCTCATCTGGCTTCATCGTCTTCGGCCTCTTTATCCGCGCTTCATCTAATATCCTGTAATAGTTCTTTTCGCCCGTCCTTTCTTCCCATCTTAGAATATTTTTATTTCCAAAAAATTTCACTTTCATAGCTTCTATCGCATCGTAACCTAGATACACCGCCATACTTCTGTTCGGTACTATCAGCGTTTCTTGTTCTATCAGCGTTTCTTGTATCTTTTCATCAATCATTTCTTTGAAGTCATTTAAAACTAGACAGGTATCTACTATTCTCTTGAACTCTCTATAAGGTCTATCTCTCCCTTTCTTACATAACGCTACAGTATAGAACCCCTCGTCTTTAGCTCCATCGAAAACATCTAGTGCTGAGTGACTAGCTAACGCACCAATCTTGATCACGTTACCACGTCCTCTATTTTCCCTTTTTGAATTGCAAGGTTTATTTCTCTTGCTATTCTTCTGCCAACGCTCATCGGTTCGTTCCAGTAAAGCCAGCTATATGGGCTCCCGTTTACGTAGATATTTGTACCTGCTACTATTCTTCCAGAAAATTCAAATACTATTATATCAAGCTGATCTGTTACAATCGACTCTAAGCAGAATGGCCCAATCACACCGGGCGAAACCACATTCCTGGTAGTTTTTATAAAATTTTCTGCATATTCAAACGCAAGTGGAAGTATGCTCTCTCTTGCCACCGCTGGAATGTTCCCCGCTACTACAAAAGTAGGATCTGCCTTTATATCGCCCGGCAACCTTCTCAACCCGTCCACATTAGTTTCGTATCTGATGTCTATTCCTGTGAGCTCAACCCGTTGTAACATTGGACTGTAGAAAAATTGAAAATACATAGGTATCCCTATTATATATTCTTGAATAATTAATTCGTCTTCGTTTTGTATCATTTTTTTATCTAGAAGTTGTTTTATTCCCTCTTTCACCTCTTTCTTTGTTCTTGCAGTAAAATATCCTCTCCCACCTTTAGCTCCTGGAAGCTTCACTATTACCAGCCTGTCGACATCCTCAGGTCTCTCAAATCTAGTTGGGGTTTTTATATTGCTCATTTCTAGAAGTTTCATTTTTTTAACTTGGTTAGATTCCCAAGGGAACAGATTTCTGTTTCCAAAAATAGGTAACTTAATTTTTGAAACTCTTTCTATCCCAACGTACTCTATCAGACTTCCATGGGGTATAAAAATGGCGTCTTGTAAAGAGTTGAGGAGGTTTATGGCTTCCTCTTCATTCTTGTAAACGAGGAAATTGTCAATAAATCCAAACCGTCTGTAGAAATTTTCCCTAGTCTGACTACTTAAAATAGCTGTCCTAAATCCCTCCATTTTAGCTCCGTGAAGAATTTGGAGAGAAGAATGACTAGCTAGGGTAGATAGTATCATCCTGAGATCTAAATAAGAAACGTACTTTTAAACTTCCTTGAATCCCTTTACACATGGATGTAATTTGTCCAATAGACTGGAGATACGGTAGCAAAGAAATGAGAGAGATCTTTTCCAGAGAGGGGATAATGAATTATAGGATTAAAGTAGAATTAGCATTATTAAACGCATTAAAGACGCTAGGCTACCTATCAGAACAAGATCTGGAAAAAGTCAAAAATGTTTCAGCATTAATTACACCTGAAGAAGTGGACAAATTAGAAGAAAAACTCGGACATGACGTAATGGCCCTAGTTGTATCCATGGCTGAAAAGGCTGGGGATGCGGGCAAATTAATACACTTCGGTGCCACTAGCTACGACATTGTAGACACAGCTTACGCTTTGATGTTTAAAGACGCTTTAAATATTATTAAAAGGAAGTTAATTAACTCTTTAGAAAAACTTAAAGAATTCAGTATTAAATACGAGAATCAACTAATGGTAGGTAGAACGCATGGTCAACACGCAGTTCCTACAACTTTAGGCTTTAAGTTTGCGAATTATCTATATGAACTCACAAGATCTCTAGAGAGATTGTTAGAAGCTGAGAATAGAGTTGTACTAGGTAAGATAAGCGGTGCTGTTGGTACAATGGCAGCGTGGGGTAAGGATGGGCTAAAAATAGAGGAGTTAGTTATGAAGGAGTTGGGGCTGAAACCGCACGCTATATCAACTCAGGTAGCTCCAAGGGACGGTTTTGCTGAACTAATAAGCGACCTAGCTATAATGGGTTCATCTATGGACAGGTTCTCAATTGAGGTTAGAGAGCTTATGAGACCAGAAATTGGTGAGGTTGCTGAAGGTGTAGGGAACAGAGTAGGAAGTAGCACAATGCCTCATAAAGAAAATCCAGTTACTGCAGAAAAAATTGGCGGGCTAGCCAAAGTGCTCAGAGGGTTAGTTCTATCAGAGATGGAAAATATCCCGTTATGGCACGAGAGAGATCTGACAAACAGTTCTAGCGAGAGATTCATAATTTCTCATGCTTTCCTTATTATTGATGAAATGATTGATAGTTTCAACGAGTTATTGAGTAACTTAAGGATAAATCCAGAATCAATGCACAGGAACCTAGAGCTAAGTAAGGGTCTAAACATGGCGGAAAGTCTAATGATAAATCTAACATTAAAGGGATTACCTAGACATAAGGCGCATGAAATAGTCAGTAGAATATCTAGAGAGGCGAGGAGAAGTGGCAAGTCCTTATTTGAAACAGCAATTAACGATGAGACTGTGATGAGTATCTTAACAGTGGATGAAATAAGAAGAGCGTTAGATCCACTAAGATATTTGGGAGAGTATAGAGAATTGATACATAGGTCCATAAAGGCCTATGAACATGCTTTAAAGAGAGCTAACGAAATCAAAACAGTAACAGATTAAAAGGCCTGAACTTGATATCTTTTAGTGCCGCTGTAGCTCAGCTGGTAGAGCGCCGGCCTCGTACTTAAGTAGGGAGAGCCGGTGGTCGCGGGTTCAAATCCCGCCGGCGGCTCGTGGTGATTACTGTGAAATTAAAAGAGATAGGGGAGCACAGATTCATAACAGATGTCTTATCCAAATACGTTAAATCTGAGGTTAAGTTGGACGTTTACTCTGAAGATAACGTTGTCTTAAAGATTGACGGTTTCCCTTTAACATATACCCTACCTTTTATAGACTTTTATGATATAGGTTGGAAATCCGTGATAGCTGTAATGAGCGATATGCTATCTTATGGAGCTAAACCTCGCGTTGTTCTGTCCTCCTTTGGATTGGATCCAGACACAGATCTAACTCAGGCTGAGATGCTGGTTAGAGGGATTAGCGACGCTTCAAGCTACTATCAAATTATTTATGGTGGGGGGGATACAAACTCCTCTAAAGAAGGATGGGTAGATATAGCTTCTTGGGGAACCCGAATCTGCGAAAAAAGGCCTAACAGTGAACCCGGTGATCTGGTCTACATCACAGGAGAGATAGGATATACTACAGGGGTATTTATGTGGTATAACTCTAAAGGGAACATTCCACTCAAGTACGAGGCAATGATAAAGCTCAAACACCCAGTTGTAAACAGAGGTCTAATTAGGGCTCATGAAAAGTTATGTGATTCTATCTCATTAGGCACTGATATAAGCGACGGTATCTTAGTTAGTCTCGATAAGATCTCAAAATTGATCAATAATAAGATAAGCCTGGAACGAGTTCCACTAGCCTATTTTATTACTGACATGATAAATCAGGGGGTGATATCGTTCGAGGAAGCTTTAAGACAGGGAGGAGAAGAGTATGAAAGTTTGTTTATAGTGAAAAAAGACAAAGAGTCGATGTTTTTAAACGTGATGGCAGATAATGGAATAAACTCAATTAAAATTGGAAAAATTGAAAAAGGAGAGCCAGAGGTGTTATTAAATAATATAAAACAGGAAATTCATGGTTGGGACAATTTCAAGGGATGGTTTTAGCCTAATAATCCGATAATTAGGAGAATAGACTTATATATAGTGCTTGCAATGTGATAGATAGATCTTCATGGCACAAGTAGAGGCAGAAAAGACTAAAGGATTCAGGCTTCTGCCAGCACCGTCTAAGTTCGAAGATGGCGTAGTGAAATTTGGAGACAGAGACATTAAAATTGGGGGTCCTTTACCTAAGCTCTCAGAGGACGAGAAACTTATCCGCGTGACTCACTCTTTGTGTCCGGCTTGTTACAGGCTATTACCAGCTACAATTTTCGAGAAAGACGAGAAAATGTACATAAGAAAGATCTGTCCTGAGCATGGAGAGTTCGAGGATCTTTACTACGGAGACGTCGGAATGTATTACAAGTTTGACTATTGGGAATATGAGGGTAAAGGACCGAAAGTTCCATATGTAGATCTCAAGTCTCCATGTCCATATAACTGTGGCCTTTGTCCAATGCATCATCAGCACTCAGCTCTAGTTAACTTGGTCATAACGAACAGGTGTGACTTATCTTGTTGGTATTGTTTCTTCTACGCTGAAAAGGCAGGTTACGTCTTTGAGCCCACTTTGGAACAGATTAAATTTATGGTGGATCAGCTAAAGAGACAAGACACTACATTAGTTATCCAAGTGACTGGAGGAGAGCCAACGTTAAGAGAAGACATAGTGGAAGTTATAAAGCTTCTTAGAGAGTCTGGAGTAAAACACGTTCAGCTCAATAGTTGGGGAGGAACGTTCGCTAAAATGTACATGAGTGATCCGGATAAGGCAATAAGATATGCTATAGCTCTTAGAGAGGCTGGAGTTAACACAGTGTACATGAGCTTTGATGGGACTACAAGAAAAACTAACCCGAAGAACCACTGGGAGATCCCTTACACATTAGAGGTCTTCAGAAGAGCTGGAATGACTAGCGTGGTATTAGTTCCCACAGTAATTAAGACAGTTAACGATCATGATCTAGGTAACATAGTTAAATTTGCGGCAAGGAACATGGACGTTGTAAGAGCAATAAACTTCCAACCCGTAAGTCTCACTGGCATGATGAAGAGAAATATGAGAGCCAAGTTTAGAATAACTATACCAGAGGTCTTAAAGAACGTAGAAGATCAAACCGATGGGGAGATAAGTAGAGACAGCTGGTATCCTATAGGCACCTCTGTTGTATTTTCCAGGCTTGTAGAAGCTCTAACTGGTAAGGAGCAGTTCGAGATGGCTAATCATCCAAGCTGCGGAGCGGGAACTTACGTTTATGTCGAATGGAGAAACAGAGAACCTCATTTCATACCCATATCTAAGTTTATTGATCTAGAGGGATTACTTGAATACTTCAAGGAGAAAGCAGAGGAGTTGAAAGAAGGCGCTAATAAGTACTGGATTGGTATGAAATTGCTCTATAACGTCAGGAAGTTCATAGATAAGGAGAAAGGTCCTAAAGACTTTGACGTCTATAAGATGTTGTATAACGTGGTTGTTTCTCATAACTATGAAGCGCTAGGAGAGTGGCATTATAGAACGCTCTTCCTGGGCACAATGCACTTCATGGATCTTTATAACTATGATATCAATAGGGTGATGAGATGTGATATACATTACGTAGTTCCAGACGGAAGAGTGATACCCTTCTGTACATATAACGTGCTAAATGACCTTTATAGAGATAAGGTTCTTAGGGAGTATCAAATACCTTTGGATGACTGGATAAAGAAACATGGAGAGAACAGTCTAGGAGACGCAATGAAGTATAGGAGAGTGGCGAGCGTATTGGAGAAAGGAGATATATATAGAGAGACGTATAAATACTTTAACGAATAAATTTTTTATCGTTTGATATAAGTTAATACTATTTCTTCTTTGCATTGACATATGTACGCCTCTTTCAATTTAAAAGAGGGTGAGAGGTGGCCACTAAAACCTTCTCCGTCAAATACTGATACACCCGATCCAAATATTCTAGGAGATATGGTTAATCTAATTTCATCTACGCAGTTCTCTTTAATTAGTGACCAATTCAACTTTCCACCGCCTTCTACCATAACCTTCTTAACTGAGAAATTCTCATATAGATCTTCGAGAATGTTACAGATATTCAAGAATTTCCTTATTTTTACTTGATTCTTTGTCAGGTTTTCTAGTTGTGGATTTTCGTTTTTAGTATAGATTATCGTTAACGGAGGGACGGAGAAGATTCTAAGATTTTGATCTAAATGGCCATTACCAGTAACTATCACTCTAATTGGATTCGTTCCTTTAACGTACTTTAAAGTTAGGCTCGGATTATCTATCCTTGCAGTATTGGCCCCTATCATGATGGCGTCTACCTCCGATCTAAGGACGTGTTGCCTTATCTTGTCATATTTGCAACTCAATTCACTATACGAGTCCTTAGAGGCAAGTCTACCATCTATTGTCATCGTACTAGAAATTATAACATACGGTCTCATTTCTATCAGATAACGGATCTTAAACTATAAAACCATACTCTTATGTCACATTTTAACCTCTTTTCGCATCTGAGGCAGCACTCATAACACACATTAGTGTTCTTTATATTACAGAACTTTACAAGCCTAGGCCTAAAGCAAGAGCCACATAACTCTTCATATACCATTTCAGCATCTCTTAATTCTATATAACCCAAAAACGTATTTAACATTAGAGTCTAGTGGAGTCAGTTCAGTGGCTCCGGAAAAGAGGAAGTCATCAAATTTTATTACAATGGAGCCCTTAGTTGGAGAACTCGCTTTAAATATTTCAAAGCCCTCAAATATCATTTTTCCTTTCCTTATAACCATGTAGGGTGAAGATGGAGGGTACTCTAAGCCCATGCAATAACCTTTCCTAAGTTGAGATGCGTCATCTTCATGAATAATTATCTTAACATTCATACTGGCTGAAAGGAAGCTAGCTCCCGCAGACGCATCAGAGATACAGCTGGTCAGAAACAGATAGATTAGTTCATTTTTGTTATCTGTGAGAGTTAGTAAGTTCCTCATTATCGAGACAGGTTGAGGCTCTCCTCCGGTGTCGATTAGGAAATTTGCTTTCGATGTCTTAACCAGGTAAGCGTTACCACGATCACCAAATTCTTTTCCTGCTACTAGATAGACGTTTTTAACTAACCTAGCGAGGCTCAAAGTTCGAAAACTACCTCCAGTGGTATGTCATTTATTGAGATACCTTTCTTTGCCACTATCACTAAAGCTCCTAAGACCGTTGCCCCACCTTTCTTTATAAGATTAGCTGTTGTGATTAAAGTCTTTCCGGTTCTCATGACATCATCTACAATAAGTATTTTATCAGTTTTAGAGATAAAATCCTTTCTTAGATATATACTACTCACCACACCGTCGGATTCCTTGATGCTCTCTTCTACGTAGCTCAGATGAATGGAATCCTTATGTTTCTTTACAACTATGAGCGGCTTGCCTAAGATTATAGAAACTATCGTAGCGAAAGGTATGCCGTTGCTGGCCACTCCTATAACTTTATCGGCCTCCAAGAATCTAGATAAACGATTTTCTAACAAGATCTTTAACATACTTGGGAAATGGAGCAGTTCCGAAGTGTCAATGAACGAATCAGAAAAGGTCCTTATTCTAGTGTAAAAAAACTTTGAAACAAATCCTTTATTAGCAACTTTATTTATAAGATCTCTAGCCTGTTGTTCACTAGGTATTGTGGTTCCATTAACATATCTGCAAAGAAGGCTCTCTTGAAGCCCTAACATTTTGGAAAGCTCTTTGTAAGTGTAACTTACCTTAAGCTCTCTCAATAGGTCTACTGCTAACAATCTATCTCTAAGGTCTTTATCCTTGTTGGTATCATGAATCATTAAAATCCCGCCTTACTCTCTTTTTATAGATGATTGAGATCTTAAGTGCTGATCTCGTGATGTTAAAAACCCTCCTGATCAAGCGTTTAGTTTTCTTCTGATGATCTCATTGACTAACTTAGGGTCGGCTCTCTTCCCCGTCTTTTTCATAACTACTCCGACCAAATAATTGGCAACTTTAGGATCCTTTCTAATCTTTTCCTTAATATCTGGCTCATTCTTAAGCGCGTCTTCTATAATACCTTCTATTAGTTTTTCGTCTGAAACTGTAGTAAGGTTCATTGATTCTACTATCTCTCTTGGGCTTTTACCTTCTATTATTATGATTGGTAATATTTCTTTTACTATCTTTATAGTAATTATCCCTTTATCTAACATCTCCAAAAGTTCCTTTAGATGAATAGAGCTTGCTTTAGACTCTGATATCTTTATTCCCTTATCGTTTATCCATCTTAGGTAATCATTAATTATCAAGTTTGAGAGTTTGTCATAATCTTTATACGTCTTTGCCGTATCCTCGAAAAGGTCGGCTAGAGCTTTATCCATTACTAAAACAGTGGCGTTGTATCTGCTTATTCCGTACTGTTTGATAATTCTTTCAATCCTTGAGTCAGGGAGTTCGGGAAGATTGTCGTTAATCTCTTTTACTAATTCTGTAGTTATCTCGTATGGAGGAAGATCTGGATCAGGGAAGTACCTGTAGTCTTCATCCATCTCTTTAGCTCTGGAGGGCACTGTTACCTTCCTGTCCGAGTCCCAATGTCTGGTTTCTCTAGGTACCCCTAATCCTTGCAATATGGCTGCTCGCTGCCTAGCGATTTCGTAATCTATCGCATCTTTAACATCCTTAGGTGATCCTACGTTTTTAACTTCAACCCTCTCTCCTCCTTCTACCGACACGTTTACGTCAGCTCTCATAGATCCTTCAATTTCACAGTTACATACTCCAAGATGTTCTAAAATAGACCTGAGTTTATCTAGAAACGTCTTAGCCTCCTTTGAGGACTCTATATCAGGTTCTGTAACTATCTCTAACATTCCCATTCCTGATCTGTTATAATCCAGAAGAGTGTAGCTACTCGTTAACATTGACCCTGTTGGGTATACCGTCTTAGCAGGATCCTCCTCGATATTTATCCTTCTTATCCTTATAATACGTTCACCTAGCTTTATGCTACCGTTCCTAGCTATAGCCATGCTCCCTGGACCATCATATTGAGAGATTTGATAATTCTTGGCCATATCTGGATAAAAATAATGTTTTCTAGTAAATGTCAAATATTTTGGATACTCACATTTCAGGGCTAAAGCTACCATTAACGCCTTCCTTAACGCCTCTTTATTCAATACTGGAATGGCTCCCGGTAACCCTAAACATACAGGGCACACGTCCGTGTTTGGATCCAGGTTTATATAGTCCGCTGGACAGGAACAGAAAAGTTTAGTCTTTAATGAGGTTAGATGAACGTGGACTTCTAGGCCTATTTTAGCTTTTAGTTCAGCCAATTTCTTCACCTTTAAGGGTAAAGGAATTTGGTAATAAGCTATCGAGGTTAAACTTCACTAATCTTCCATCCTTATCTTTAGTAATAACAATTATATCTTTTCCAAACTCCATAAGGACTTGCCTGCATGCACCACAAGGCATTATCCCCTTTCCGTCATCCAAAATGATTGCTATCTTTCTAAATTTTCTAATACCCATAGAGATAGCCTTAAAAACTGCTACTCTCTCAGCGCACATAGAGAGGCCATAGGAGGCGTTCTCAACATTTGTTCCAGTAATTACATCATTAGTCTCAGTAAGTATGGCTGCTCCAACTTTGATCTTGGAATAAGGAGAGTATGAATTTTTAGAAGCCTTTAAAGCGTATTCTATAAGGTCCTCATCCGAAGGATCTATCACCAGCGTCACCCAGTCCAGGAATAATGTACCCACTATTATTTATTTCTGGATCAATAGATACAGTGAAAATATCTATAAATGAAAATTTTTTCATTATCCTATTTATCCCATATTCAGACGATATTATAGATGCAATGATTATTCTCTTAGGACTCAATTCGGTTACTCTATTAAGTACCTTAAGCATAGTACTTGCGGTGGCAATCATTGGATCAGCTATTATAACTATGTCTTCCTTAGATATTTTTGGTATTTTTAAATACGTTATATCAACTTCCATTTCCTTAGGCGGCGATGTGCTCTCACTTTCTCTTCTAGATGCGGCTATAACTCCCTGTTTTGCCGCAGGGAAAGCCTTAAGAAGACCCTCTACAAGTGGAGTGGCTGCTCTAAGAACGTTAATTATCATTATATTTTCTAAGTCCTTTATCATGACTCCTTTTACGTTAGCTCCTAGTGGAGTAGTTACCTGGATAATATCTAAATCAAGGTTATTTGATATCTCATAACCGATCAGTCTGCCAAGTCTAACCATTCCCTTTCTAAACATAATTTGATCTGTGTCTTTATTCCTCAATTGCGTAAGAATATGTAAAAATAGAGGCTTATCAAGTAAAAATATAGCCATGAATTTACCTCTTGGTTGTTAACTTTCTAGCTTCCCTTTCAGTCTCTCTAAGGATTACTATATCTCCCAGTCTAACCGGCCCTTTTATATTTCTAGTCAATATTCTTCCCTTATCTCTGCCTTCTAATACCCTCACCCTTACCTGCGTTACTTCTCCTGTTACTCCTGTTCTTTCAAGCAATTGAATAACCTCTGCTGGGAAACCGAACTCCTCAATTATGGAGGAAGCCTGTTGTTTTTCGCTCATTGTTCTTAAACCCTATATTAGGTCTATCCAATTCACTTATATACTTCACTCATATTGAGTTAGATGATTATAATGGTAGTCTTGCATAAGTGCAACTTCTGTGGTGGAGATATCCCCCCAGCTACCGGGATGATGTATATTAAGAACGACGGTACGATTCTGTGGTTCTGCTCAAGTAAATGTAAAAAATATATGCTTAAATATCACAAAGATCCTAAGAAACTGAAATGGACAGCCTCATATTCGAGGGTAAGATAAATTGACCGTTCAAAAAACATTTGTAATGATAAAACCTGACGGTGTGAAGAGAAGGCTGGTTGGTGAAATAGTAGCGAGGATAGAGAGAAAAGGCTTAAATATTGTCTCGATGAAAATGGTAAAAATTGATAGAAATACTGCTGAAAAACTTTATGAAGAGCATAAGGGGAAATCTTTCTTTAACGAGTTAGTTAGTTACATAACGTCAGGTCCTGTTGTTTGCATGGTTATAGAAGGAGATGAGGCAGTGAAAGTTATGAGAACGTTAATAGGATCCACGGATCCCAAGGAGGCATCTCCTGGAACAATAAGAGGAGATTTAGCAATGTCAAAAGGCGAAAACGTTATACATGCTTCAGATGCAGAGGAAAAGGCTAAGAAAGAGATGTCCCTATTCTTCTCACAGAATGAGCTCACTGGATAGATATACCATAAAGTGGATTTTCCACCCTCTTTATTTTTATGAGTTCTCTGATGACCTCGATCATATCTTCCGTGATGCTGTCCTTATGAACTTTGTATAGCATATCTAGATCGTCTTGTGGAACATCGGTATAAAGTACATCCCCTTCCTGAATTTGTCTTCCTATCATGACGTTTCCCTTAATTGACATAGATACTTCCATACCTTTGGTAGCCTTATCTAGGTTTTTCTTATTATCTTGAATCCCCAATATCTCACCTACCCTTTGCCCATCTTCTCTAATTAGCGGGAACTTAGGTTTTATAATACCACCTAGAACTTCCACACCAACTATAGCTGGATCACTTCTCCTGAATACATATCCTGGGAGAATCTTAATTTTCCCAGGAAGGATGAGAGAGTCCAAACTTCTCCTTTTCTTTCTTTCCCTTATCTCGTCAATATATTTTTTAGTTTCTTCTAATAATTGATAGATTATATCATTATATATTAACTTGACTTTAGATATCTCTAGGCCAGGAAGAGGTTTAACTCTAAATGCAGCTATTATTCCAAATTCTTCAACTTCTTTAGAAGAGAGTTCTGCCTCAATGACATCTCGCTTCGTTATAGGGCCTATATCTGCCACTCTTACTGGAATCCCCATCCTTTCAAATCCGTTGATTAACGACTCTAGAGAACCTAGACTGTCAGCCTTGACAACAATTCCTACAGAATCCTTTGAGAATCTAATCTTTGACAACTCTTCTTCTATTATCTTCTTCACTTCGGGCAGTTTTTCCTCATTCTCCACTACATAAATTGATGAGCCAGCAAGCGCTTCTTCAAGCCCCGGACCCGATATCTTTATCCCAGCCGCTGCTGAGATCTCATCAATGCTCTTATAGCCATATTTGCTTATTCTCATGTCTTGAAGCGGAGCTGGAAGTAGTATATTTCTTATCTTCGTAACGATTACACCGTTTAGACCTCCTAGGGCTATTGTGTCATTTTTCTTTAGTATTCCATCATATATTATTACGTCTATTGTGTGACCTAGACCCTGTTCTTCTTTTACCTCCAATATGACGCCTTTGGCAGGTCCCTCTACTATTCTCAGCCTTGATTTAAGATACTGTTGTGTTAGCCCAGCCAGTAAAGCTAGCAATTCTGAAAGTCCTTCACCTGTTTTACCTGAGACAGGTACAATAGCTACATACTTTGTAAAGTCTCTCACTCGATCAAATCTCTCCGCATTAAACCCTAATTCAGCTAGCTGCATTACGAGCTTATATACGTAATTGTCCAACGTTTTCTGGACCGAAGTCGTCTGAAGTTTGAATGACTTAGAAAAGGTCTCATTTTCAATTGACTTCCAACCTGGTATTCGGTCAATCTTGTTAGCTGCTACCAGAAACGGAACCCTTTTTTCTTTTAGTATCTCTATCGATTCAATAGTCTGTTTCTGAAAACCTTCTGTTATATCAACAACTAGAATCGCAATGTCAGCGACGCTACCGCCTCTCTTTCTGAGGTTAGAAAACAACTCGTGGCCAGGCGTATCTATAAATAGTAATCCAGGGATCTCAAGTTTAATAGGAATTAGATTCTTTAAGGGCATTGCAACTTTTTCAATTACGCTTGTAGGAACGAAGCTAGCGCCTACCTCCTGAGTCATTTCTCCTGGTTCCTTCTTTACTACTGTGGTACCTCTAATTTTGTCAAGGAGAGTGGTTTTACCGTGATCAACGTGGCCTAAAACCACAACTATTGGTTGTCTAAGCCTTACATTACTCTGCGTCAACTAGAGTCACCAATCCTTGTTTATAAGTGAGGGGGCATTGTTTATTATTTTTAAGTAAGCATCGATTTCCATTAGATGAGAAAAATGGTTGCAACTAACTTTGAGGAAATGGCTTTGGAAGTTGCAGCTAGGTATAAGGGAAAAATACAAATGATGCCCAAGGTTCCAGTCAATTCTTTAAACGATTTTTCAGTATTGTATACACCAGGAGTCGCTGCCGTTTCAAGGGAAATTAACAAAAACCCAGACCTCTCCTTTCACTACACTTATAGATGGAATTCCATAGCTATAGTGACAGACGGATCAAGGGTCCTAGGTCTAGGCGATATAGGACCTGAGGCAGCTATGCCCGTTATGGAGGGCAAGGCACTCATATTCAAGTTTTTAGGAGGAGTGGATGCAATACCACTTCCTTTGGGAACAAAGGATGCAGACAAGATAATTGAGACCGTTAAAACTATTGAACCGGCCTTTGGAGGAATAAACCTAGAAGATATAGAGTCTCCAAAATGCTTTTACGTTCTAGAGAAACTAAAAGATATATTACAGATTCCTGTTTGGCATGATGACCAGCAAGGTACTGCTGGGGCTACGCTTGCTGGACTTATCACAGCTCTTGAACTATCTGGTAAAGCTCAAAATAATATAAAAATTGTTTTATTTGGGACCGGTGCTGCTAATATAGCTACAGCCAGGCTGTTAAGTAAGTATGGAATTCCATTGAAAAACATGGTCCTAATAGACTCGGCAGGCGTATTGTATAGGGGTAGGTTGGACGAGGAGAGAATGAAGACCGAAAATCCTTGGAAATATGAGCTTCTAAAGGAAACGAACAAGGAGGATGCTAAGACTATAGAAGATGCGTTTAAAGGGGCAGACGTACTCATTGCAGCGTCTAAGCAGGGACCTGGGGTAATAAGGAAGGAATGGATCAGACTTATGAATACAAACCCTATAGTATTTGCCCTAGCTAATCCCATTCCAGAGATATGGCCAGAAGAGGCTAAAGAGGCTGGTGCGGTAATTGTCGCTACTGGAAGAAGTGATTTTCCAAATCAGGTTAACAACTCTCTGATATTTCCAGGTGTATTCAGAGGATCCCTAGATGTTAGGGCGAAGGCCATCACCGATGAGATGGTAATAGAGGCTGCAAGAGAATTAGCAAGTCATGTAAGGGAGAGAGGAATTGAACCTGATTATATTATTCCAAAGATGACCGAATGGGAAATATATCCGCGAGTAGCAGCTGCTGTTGGGACAAAAGCTATACATCAGAACGTAGCAAGAGTAAGTAAAAGTCATTCTGAGCTCTTCGAGAATGCCAAGTTATTAATTGAAAAGACTAGATCTCATATGAAGAGCATAGCTTAAATTTTTATAATTATACGCATTATGGTGCTTTACCTAGTATACTTTAGGGTGTAAAAGTTATGCGTTCATCTTCTAGAAAGATAGACCCAAGGGAACACACTTTAGTTCCTAAACATGAGGTTTTGCCTATAGAGGAAGCTTATAATGTTCTTAAAGAGCTAGGCGTCGGTCCAGAACAGCTTCCATGGATGAAGGCATCAGATCCCATGGCCAAAGCCATTAACGCTAAGCCAGGAGATATAGTAAAAATAACTAGGAAAAGTCCAGTTGTTGGAGAGTTAGTTATCTACAGATACGTGGTGAGTGGATAAAATGTTAACTATTGATGACAGATGGGCAATTGTAGAGGCATATTTTAAATCTAGAGGCCTAGTTAGACAGCACTTAGACTCTTTTAATGATTTTATAAAAAATAAACTGCAAGAGATTATAGATGAGCAAGCCGAAATTACGACGGAAATACCAGGTCTTAAGATCAGACTTGGAAAAATAAGGGTGGGTAAACCTAGGGTCAGAGAGGCGGATAAGGGAGATAAGGAAATAACGCCTATGGAGGCTAGACTTAGAAATCTAACTTACGCTGCACCTGTCTATTTAGAGATGACTCCAATTGAGAACAATATTGAGGGAGATCTTACTGAGGTTTACATAGGCGATATACCCATAATGTTAAAATCTATAGCCGATCCTACGTCAGAGTTCACCAGCGAAAAGTTAGTGGAGATTGGTGAGGATCCAAAGGATCCAGGTGGATACTTTATTGTCAACGGAAGCGAAAGAGTAATCGTGACCCAAGAGGACCTAGCTACGAACAGAGTTCTTACGGATGTAGGTAAAACAGGATCCAATATTACTCATACGGCTAAGATTATCTCAAGTACATCAGGCTATAGAGTACCTATAACTATAGAGAAATTAAAAGATTCTACAATACACGTATCGTTCCCAGCTGTACCGGGGAAAATACCTTTTGCGATCTTAATGAGGGCTTTGGGAATTGAGACCGATGAGGAGATAACGTTAGCTGTTTCATTGGATCCAGACATACAAAACGAGCTTCTTCCTTCGATAGAGCAAGCCAGTTCTATAATATCCAAGGATGATGCTCTAGATTTTATAGGCAATAGGATTGCTATAGGCCAAAAAAGAGAGATGAGGATTCAAAAGGCCGAGCAGGTTCTCGATAAATATTTCTTACCCCACATAGGTACAAACGCATCGGACAGAACTGCAAAGGCATACTATTTAGCTTTTGCAGTATCAAAGCTGATTGAGTTATATCTAGGAAGAAGAGAGCCAGACGATAAAGATCATTACGCAAACAAAAGGTTAAAGCTGGCAGGAGATTTGTTCGCTAGCCTCTTTAGAGTGGCTTTTAAGGCCTTTGTAAAGGATCTAGTTTTCCAGCTTGAAAAGTCTAAGGTGAGAGGAAGAAGATTAGCCGTTAACGCTCTAGTTAGGCAAGATATAATTTCGGAGAGGATAAGACATGCATTAGCTACTGGAAATTGGGTGGGAGGAAGAACAGGAGTAAGCCAGTTACTAGATCGTACTAACTGGTTATCAATGTTAAGTCATTTGAGAAGAGTGGTTTCTTCTTTAGCCAGGGGTCAGCCTAACTTTGAGGCTAGAGATCTCCACGGCACTCAATGGGGGAGAATGTGTCCATTCGAAACTCCTGAAGGTCCAAATAGCGGTTTAGTCAAAAACTTAGCCTTGTTAGGGCAGATTTCGGTTGGAGTAAATGAGAAAAGTGTAGAAAGGCTACTTTACAACCTAGGAGTTATTCCTATAGAAGAAGTAATCAAGAAGTACAGATCTCAAGAGGAGAAGAGTGAAGACTATGAAAATTGGAGTAAGGTCATATTAAACGGAAGGCTGATTGGATATTATCCCAATGGAAGTGAACTGGCTGAGAAAATTAGGGAAAAGAGGAGAGAGGGAGAGCTAAGCGACGAAGTTAATGTGAATTATACAAGGACAGAAACTTACAACGAGGTTTATATAAACTCGGATAGCGGAAGGGTAAGAAGACCTCTTATAGTAGTAAGACATGGGAAGCCACTGGTGACGAAAGAGGACATAGAGAACCTAAAGAAGGGGAAGATAACTTTCGATACATTAATTAGAGAGGGAAAAATAGAATTTTTAGATGCTGAAGAAGAGGAAAACGCTTATATTGCCTTAGAGCCTAAGGACGTAACAAAAGATCACACCCATTTGGAGATATGGACTCCTGCCATATTGGGAATAACAGCGTCCATTATACCATATCCAGAGCATAATCAGTCTCCGAGGAACACGTATCAGTCCGCGATGGCCAAACAAGCTCTAGGATTATATGCGGCTAATTACCAGATAAGAACAGACACCAGGGCACACTTACTCCACTATCCTCAAAAGCCAATAGTTCAGACCAGGGCATTAGAGGCCATAGGATACACAGAGAGGCCTGCAGGCAATAACGCCATATTTGCTCTTATGTCCTACACAGGTTATAACATGGAAGATGCTGTAATCATGAATAAATCCTCCATAGAGAGAGGAATGTTTAGATCTACATTCTTCAGGTTATATTCAGCTGAAGAAATAAAGTATCCTGGTGGTCAAGAAGACGAGATACTTTTACCTGAACCAGGAGTTAGAGGTTATAAAGGTAAAGATTACTATAGATTACTCGAGTCAAATGGAATTGTATCTCCTGAGGTGGACGTAAAGGGCGGAGATGTGTTAATCGGTAAAGTTAGTCCACCTAGATTCCTTCAAGAGTTTAAGGAATTATCTCCTGATCAGGCAAAGAGAGACACATCTATCATAACGAGGCATGGAGAACGAGGGACCGTAGATCTTGTCTTAGTCACAGAGACCTCGGAAGGTAATAAATTGGTCAAGGTGAGAGTCAGAGACCTAAGGATACCAGAAATAGGGGATAAGTTTGCTACTAGACACGGTCAGAAAGGAGTAGTTGGAATGATTATTCCCCAAGTTGATATGCCTTATACAACTTCTGGGCTAACGCCTGATATAATTCTGAATCCACATGCCCTTCCTTCTAGGATGACAGTTGGACAGATTATGGAAGCGCTATCGGGGAAATTTGTAGCCGCTACAGGTGAATCGATTGATGCAACGCCTTTCTATAACATTCCTATAGAGGAGATACAGAAGAAGTTATTGAACTCAGGCTATTTAGGGGACGGTTCTGAGGTCGTTTATGACGGAAGGACGGGGGAGAAGTTAAAGGGTAGAATACTTTTCGGGATAGTATATTATCAGAAACTTCATCATATGGTAGCTGATAAAATGCACGGACGTGGAAGAGGTCCAGTTCAGATCCTTACGAGGCAGCCTACTGAAGGAAGGGCAAGGGAAGGCGGTCTTAGGTTCGGTGAGATGGAAAGAGACTGTCTTATAGGTTACGGAGCGGCTATGCTAATCAAGGACAGACTATTAGATAACTCAGATAAGGCTACCGTTTACGTGTGCGAACAATGTGGTTACGTTGGATGGTACGATAGGTCAAAGAACAAGTACATATGCCCAATTCATGGAGACAAGTCTACTCTTTATCCAGTAGCAGTCTCTTATGCCTTTAAGTTATTACTTCAAGAGCTGATGAGTATGGTTATTGCACCCAAGCTAGTTTTGGGAGAGAGAGTCTCTGTAGGAGGTAATTCAAATGAGTGAGAGATATCAAGTTAATGAAAAAATTGTAAAAGGTATTAGATTCGGAATATTGTCTCCAGATGAGATTAGAAAGATGTCAGTAACTGCTATAATAACTGCTGATGTATACGACGAAGACGGAACGCCAATAGAAGGAAGCGTAATGGACTCTAGGTTAGGTATAATTGAACCAGGACAAAAGTGTCCGGTGTGCGGAAACGTAATAGGTAGTTGCCCGGGTCACTTTGGTCATATAGAGCTAGTAAGACCGGTGATTCACGTAGGATTTGTCAAGCACGTTTATGACCTACTGAGATCCACATGTAAAAGATGTGGAAGAATTAAGATAAATGAAGAAGATATCCAAAAATACAAAAAAATACATGACGCGATTAAGAAAAGATGGCCATCTGCAGCGAAAAGGCTAGTCGATCATGTTAAGAAGGCTTCTATGAAGGCTACCACGTGTCCTCACTGTTCTGAGAAACAATTGAAAATAAAATTAGAGAAGCCATATAATTTCTTTGAAGAGAGAAAAGAAGGCTTAATGAGGCTGACTCCTTTAGACATCAGGGAAAGGCTGGAAAACATACCAGATTCCGATGTGGAGTTGTTAGGTTATGATCCTACCGTAAGTAGGCCTGAATGGATAATCCTAACAGTTCTTCCAGTTCCTCCAATAACTATTAGGCCATCAATAATGATAGAGAGTGGAATCAGGGCCGAAGACGACTTAACTCATAAGCTCGTAGATATCGTTAGAATAAACGAACGATTGAAGGAAAGTATTGATGCAGGAGCACCTCAACTTATTGTAGAGGATCTATGGGATTTACTACAATATCATGTTGCGACGTATTTCGATAACGAAATACCTGGATTGCCAACGTCAAAACACAGATCTGGAAGACCATTGAGAACTTTAGCACAAAGATTAAAAGGGAAGGAAGGAAGGTTCAGGGGAAATCTATCCGGTAAGAGGGTTGACTTTTCTGCTAGAACTGTGATCTCGCCAGATCCTAACATTAGTATAGATGAGGTTGGAGTGCCATATGACGTTGCCATGATTCTAACTGTACCAGAGAAGGTCACAAAATGGAACATTGAGAGAATGAGAGAGTATGTTATTAACGGTCCTGATAAGTGGCCAGGAGCAAACTATGTTGTGAGATCGGATGGAAGGAGAATAGATCTAAGATATGTAAAGGATAGAAAGGAGTTAGCCGCCACTTTGGCACCTAACTTTATAGTTGAAAGGCATCTGGTTGATGGTGATATTGTCATATTTAACAGACAGCCTTCACTTCATAGAATCTCAATGATGGGACATAGGGTGAGAGTACTTCCAGGTAGAACATTTAGGCTCAACCTATTGGTTTGTCCTCCGTATAACGCGGATTTTGATGGAGACGAGATGAACCTTCACGTTCCTCAGTCCGAGGAAGCCATAGCTGAAACTAAGGAGTTAATGACCGTTCATCGTAATATTCTGACCCCTAGATATGGGGGACCAATAATCGGATCTGCCCAGGACTACATTAGTGGAGCGTATTTGCTTACAGTCAAGACTACCTTATTGAGTGAAGATGAAGTCCAAACAATTCTAGGTGTTGCAGATATAAACAAAGATCTAGGAGAGCCAGCAATTCTGGCTCCAAAAAGACTATACACAGGCAAACAAATAGTGAGTCACTTTCTTCCGGAGGAGTTCAACTTCCACGGTCCCGCTAATATATCAAGCGGAGTTAGATCATGCAAAGATGAGGATTGCCCTCACGATTCTTATGTGGTTATAAAAAGAGGTAAACTACTAGAAGGTGTATTCGATAAGAAGGCTTTAGGGAACCAACAAGCTGAGAGTATACTACATTGGTTAGTAAGAGAATATGACGAGGATTACGTTTTATGGCTAATGGACAATCTGTTTAAGGTATTCTTAAGGTATATAGAACTTCACGGTTTAACTATGACTTTATCTGACGTTACTATACCAGAGGACGCCACAAAGAAAATCAGTGAGAAGGCAAGAGAGGCTAGAGAAAGAGTTAATGACCTTATAGCAAGGTACAAGAAAGGTGAGTTAGAAGTGATACCAGGAAGAACGTTAGAGGAAAGCTTAGAGAGCTATATACTAGACACACTGGATAAGCTTAGGAACGAAGCTGGCGAGATAGCTACCATGCATCTAGATCCTTTCAATAACGCTTATATTATGGCAAGGACCGGAGCTAGAGGTAGCGTCTTAAACATAACTCAGATGGCTGCTATGCTAGGTCAGCAATCGGTTAGAGGGGAAAGAATAAAACGTGGGTACTCTACAAGGACATTACCCCACTTTAAGCCGAACGATATATCTCCAGAGGCTAGAGGATTTATTTACTCATCGTTTAGGAGCGGATTGAATCCAATAGAAACGTTCTTCCACGCGGCTGGAGGCAGAGAAGGTCTAGTAGACACTGCTGTAAGGACATCACAGAGCGGTTATATGCAAAGAAGACTTATCAATGCACTCTCTGATTTGAGAATAGAATATGACGGAACGGTTAGAACGCTTTATGGTGAAGTGATTCAAACGCTCTATGGAGGAGATGGTGTACATCCCATGCGTAGCGCTCATGGGAAGACAATTGATGTAGACAGGATTTTAGAAAGGGTAATTGGATGGAAGAGGTGAGGCAATATGATTAGGGAAGAAGACAAGGAATATCTAGACACCCAATTAGCTAGGTTGAACGAAACTATACCTCCTTCCATTATCTCAAAGCTGAGGGACACAATAATCAATTCACCAGTTGATATAACTAGAGAAGACATAAACGAAATAATAGATCTAACGATTAAGGACTATCTTAGCTCTCTAGCTCATCCCGGTGAGGCTATTGGTGTCGTAGCAGCACAGTCTATAGGTGAACCAGGAACGCAGATGACATTAAGGACTTTCCATTTTGCAGGAGTAAGGGAATTAAACGTTACCTTAGGTTTGCCTCGTCTTATAGAGATTGTAGATTCCCGGAAAATTCCGTCAACCCCTATGATGACCATCTATTTAACTTCCGAGTATGCCAAAGACAAGGACAAAGCCCTAGAAGTAGCTAGAAGAATCGAATACACTAGAGTAGAACATGTTGTCGAAGCAGTGAACTTAGACGTTGCAGGCATGGGAATAATCCTTAAGTTTGATAGGGAGTTACTAGAAGACAAGGGTCTTACAACCGATGATATAGAAAAAGTTATTAAAAAACTTAAACTTGGTGAATATTCAATAGATAGACCTGATGACTATACTATCTCCATTTATTTTGAAAATATGGATACGATAACGGGCTTATTTAAAATTAGAGAAAAGATATTGTCTACTAAAATTAAAGGCATAAAAGGAATCAAAAGGGCAATTGTACAAAAAAGGGGCGAAGAGTACGTCATAGTTACGGACGGATCCAATCTGGAGGGTGTGTTAGGAGTGAAAGGTGTTGACGTTTCAAGAATAGAGACCAATAACTTACATGAAGTAGAAAATGTACTAGGCATAGAAGCTGTAAGGGAGCTCATCACAAAGGAGATAAAGAAGGTCTTAGAGGATCAGGGTCTGGACGTAGATATAAGGCATATAGAACTCGTTTCAGACATAATGACTAGAACTGGAGAGGTTAAGCAAATTGGAAGGCATGGGGTGACAGGAGAGAAAACTAGCGTATTAGCAAGAGCTGCTTTCGAAGTTACGGTTAAGCATCTCTTGGATGCGGCAGCTAGAGGGGATATGGAAGAATTCAAAGGAGTGGTAGAAAACATTATTATAGGGCAACCAGTAAAGCTTGGTACGGGAATGGTTGAACTTTTAATGAAACCCGCAAATAGGTGAAACGAAAATGTCACAATCAATAACATTTGAGTCAGAGATTAAAGTCCTTCTAAAAACAGGTAAGGTAATCCTAGGAAATAAAAGGTCAACGAAGGCAATGAAGCTAGGTAAGCTAAAGGGATTAATAATTGCTTCAACTCTTAGGAGCGATATTAGGAACGATATAATGAGATACGCGCATTTAGGTAATATACCTGTTGTAGAGTTCAAAGGAAGTGGATGGGAACTAGGAACGCTAGTAGGTAAACCGTTTTTAATATCTGTTATTGGTATAGAGGATACAGGTGACTCACAGATACTAAAGTTAGCGAATTCATAATGGTGATATCAAGTGCCAGAGATTAAGCTAACGCCTGAAGAGATGCGATATATGTCACTCTTTCAAGACGTTACTAGGGTAACTGTAAGAGACTGCATTATTGATGATGAAGGAAATAGAATAATATTCATGGTAGACCCAGAAAATATGGGTATAGCTATAGGAAAGGGAGGGATGAACATAAAGAAGCTAAAAAAGATAATTGGTAAGGACATAGAAGTTGTGGCGTATAGTGATAACCTTGAGGACCTTGTGAAGAACCTAATGTCTCCTGCACGAGTTAGAAGCGTTAAGACGATAGATAGCAATTCAAGGAAGACGGTTCACGTATCAGTTGATCCACAGGATAAGGCGATAGCTATAGGGAAAGCAGGAAGAAACGTAAGTCGTGCCAAAATAATTTTAAAAAGATATATGGACATAGACTCGGTGATCATTAACTAAAGAGGTGTCAGTTTGGCAGATAAATCGCCTAAAGGTATATTCGCGGCTAGAAAACTAAAGTTAAGAAGGTTAAAATTTAGGTGGAGTCAGAGGAAATTTAAGATAAGGATGTTACGACTCAAGAAGAGATTTGATCCTCTTCAAGGAGCACCTATGGCCAGAGGAGTAGTTCTAGAGAAAGTAGGAATAGAGTCCAGACAACCCAACTCGGCCGTAAGGAAGTGTGTCAGAGTTCAGTTAGTAAAGAACAGCAGGGTCGTCACGGCTTTCGTTCCTGGAGATGGTGGAGTTAATTTCATAGATGAGCACGACGAAGTGATAATTGCAGGTATAGGCGGTACGTTGGGTAGATCAATGGGTGATTTACCTGGAGTAAGATTTAAAGTAATAATGGTTAATGGCGTTTCTCTAGATTCACTTTACAAAGGCAAGAAACAGAAACCAGTGAGATGAAATTCCTTCTCGTTTATCTGCTACTTCTTTCAGTTGATTTGTCAACAAGCTCTCTTTTTACCTTTATTGGCTTTTTCGTGAGCAACGCAAGGTATATTGCATGACTCGGTATCATTCTCTTTTGGATAATTAGCCCTCCAAAATTCAGCTCAACGGTAGCCAAATATATATCATCTAATATGTCATCCACGGTCACTTGAGTGATCCTTTTTTCTAATTCTTCTGTAACTTCTGGTATAAATGATATTATATCATAGACAGTCTCTCTACGAGCTAGTTCAGAAAGGTTATTGGATTCATTCGAATCGTTTTTCAATAATTTATTTATAGCATTCACGATATCTGGAGGCACGTAGAAAAGATTAAACTCTCTTCCGTCTTCAAGGTAGCACACAATAACAGGCACTCCGTTCATTGGAGAAATGAAAGCGTCAACTTTACTCACGCTAATGAATTCATGTTCTTCTCCAGTCATTATATAATATGTTATCCGGTGAAGACTATTAAACTCTTCATGAATAGTTATTTAATGGGTTAAAGTTCAATACTGGTGAGTGAAGAAATGAGTTATGAACTATCAAATCTCGACATAAAGATATTCGGTAAGTGGGATAACAAAGTTGAAATAAGAGATCCAAGTCTTAAAAAGTATATTTCTTTGATCCCGGTTTATCTGCCTCATTCAGGAGGAAGACACGAGCATAGAAGGTTTGGGAAGGCCAAAGTCTCAATCGTAGAGAGGTTGATTAACGAGTTGATGAGACCTGGTAAAAACAAGGGAAAGAAAATACTAGCGTATAACATTGTGAAGGCCACGTTCGAACTGATATACGCCAGAACTGGTCAAAATCCTCTTCAAGTGTTAGTTAGGGCCATAGAAAATTCGGCTCCAAGAGAAGAAGTTACTAGAATAATGTACGGTGGTATAGTATATTACGTTGCGGTAGACGTTTCTCCTCAGAGGAGAGTAGATTTGGTCCTGCGCCATCTAGTAGAAGGAGCTCGTCAGGCCGCATTCAATAATCCGAAACCTATTGAGGAAGCGTTAGCAGATGAACTAATTGCAGCGGCCTCTGGAGACAACAAGAGCTTTGCTATAAGGAAGAAAGAGGAGATGGAAAGGATAGCCCTAAGCTCTAGATAGCTAAACTTTTATTAACTGATACCCTTTATCACGGGTAGGAGTTGAGGTAGATGTCTCAAAAGCCGCACTTGAATTTGATTGTCATAGGCCATGTAGATCACGGAAAAAGTACTCTAGTTGGAAGATTACTAATGGAAAGAGGTTTTCTCGATGAGAAAACTATAAAAGAAGCTGAGGAAGCCGCTAAGAAGTTAGGTAAAGAATCAGAGAAATATGCATTCTTACTTGATAAACTTAAAGAGGAAAGGGAAAGAGGTGTAACAATAAATCTTACTTTCATGAAATTTGAGACCAAGAAATACTTCTTCACAATTATCGATGCCCCTGGACATAGAGATTTCGTTAAGAACATGATAACTGGAGCTAGCCAAGCAGACGCTGCCATACTCGCTGTATCGGCGAGGAAGGGAGAATTCGAGTCAGGAATGAGTATTGAGGGACAAACTAGGGAACACATAATTTTAGCAAAGACAATGGGCTTGAACCAGGTGATAGTCGCTATAACTAAGATGGATGTAGCTGAACCTCCATACGATCAAAAGAGGTTTAATGAGGTAAAGGATACAATCGAAAAGTTCATGAAATCCTTTGGCTTTGATATGTCTAAGGTTAAATTCATTCCAGTAGTATCAATTACAGGCGAGAACGTAACTAAGAGATCGGAAAACATGAAATGGTACACTGGTCCCACTCTAGAGGAAGCTCTAGATATGCTTGAAATTCCTCCGAAACCTGTTGACAAACCATTGAGGTTACCTATTCAAGAGGTATACTCTATATCAGGTGTAGGAACAGTCCCAGTCGGTAGGGTAGAAAGCGGTGTAATGAAAGTTGGTGATAAGATAGTTTTTATGCCTGCAGGTAAGGCCGCAGAGGTCAGATCCATTGAAACTCATCACACGAAGCTAGATAAAGCTGAGCCAGGGGATAACATTGGTTTCAACGTAAGAGGAATAGATAAGAAAGATGTTAAGAGGGGAGACGTTGTGGGTCACGCAACCAATCCTCCAACTGTAGCTGACGAGTTCACAGCAAGGATAATAGTAGTATGGCATCCAACGGCTCTAGCAGTAGGTTACACACCTGTCCTCCATGTACATACAGCAAGTATAGCTTGTAGAGTTTCTGAAATAGTTGCAAGGTTGGATCCAAAGACTGGTAAGGAAGCTGAGAAAAATCCACAGTTCATAAAGCAAGGAGAATCTGCGATAGTAAAGTTTAAGCCGATCAAACCTCTGTGTGTAGAAAAGTTCAGTGACTTCCCACCTTTAGGAAGATTTGCAATGAGAGATATGGGTAAAACAGTGGGTGTAGGAGTAATAAACGACGTTAAACCTTCAAAGGTGGAAATAAAGTAAATCAATTGCGGTGCACATAGATGCCAAATAAAGCTAGAATACGATTGTGGAGCACTAACGTTAACGATCTAAATTACGTTGTGAATCAAATTAAGGGGATCGTAGATAAAACAGGAGTAAACATGAGGGGGCCAATTCCATTGCCAACCAGGCGTATGGAGGTTCCTGTAATGAAACTTCCACACGGAGAAGGTCGAAAAAAATGGGAAAAGTGGGAGATGTCCCTTCATAAGAGGATAATTGATATCTCCGCTGACGAGAGGGTAATGAGGCAACTAATGAGAGTTAAAGTTCCGGAGGATGTATACATAGAAATTCAACTGATCTAGCTTTCTCACGTTTTTTCAATCTATGAGCCGGGGTGCCCGAGCGGACCAAGGGGCTGGCCTGGAGTTTGCTGGTCAGCCAGTGGGGGTCAACCCTGCGCGGGTTCAAATCCCGCCCCCGGCGCCTTCACGGTGATCTTCATGTTTCCACGAATAATTATATCATCTGATAGGAGCGGATCTGGTAAGACGTTAATATCCTCAGGTCTGATGATGTCTTTATCTAAGAGGTTTAAAGTAAGAGGATTTAAAGTTGGGCCAGATTACATTGACCTAGGGTATCATAAACTTGCTACAGGCTCCCCTTCAATTAATCTTGATTTATTCATTATGGGAGAGGAAGGCGTACTTAGGTCTCTAGTTAAATACTCCAAGGGGTATGATATTTCAGTAATTGAAGGGGTAATGGGTCTCTATGACGGACATAATGATGAGTATAGTACGTTTAGATTATCTGAAGTTACATCAACTCCTATTGTCCTCGTTATAGATTGTAGTGCAATGGGAACAACAGCAGCGGCAGTAATACATGGACTTATCCACTTTGGAAACGCTAAAATCAAGGGAGTTATATTCAACAAAATTAGCTCAGAGTTCCACTTCAACTATTGTAGAAGTAAGGTAAGAGATGTTAAGATTTTGGGTTATATTCCTAGACTTAGCATCTCTGTACCGTCTAGGCATCTAGGTCTCTTCACGGTAGAAACTAATAGAAGAGCGTTAGACGCTATAAGGGAAATATCAAAATCTATTGATTCTAACGTAGATGTGGATGAGCTTATAAATATCGCTAGTTCGGCTCCTGATATATCGATTAATGAGCAGGAATCTCTTAATGAAAGACGTGATAGGGAGAGGAGGAAGAAAACTATTGCAATAGCTTACGATTCAGCATTTTCGTTCTATTATCAGGAGAGCTTGGACCTACTTAGCAGAAATTTCGATTTGAAATTCTTTAGTCCAATAAATAATGAGAAGGTCGAAGGAGCCGATATGATATATCTTGGTGGAGGATATCCAGAGCTTTTTGTCAAGGAACTTTCCTCCTCTTTAGATACAATTAAATGGATTAAAAACTCGGTATCCAGTAACGTTCCATTATTAGCCGAATGTGGTGGCTTAATGTACCTTTCAACTTATATTAGGACCCAGGAAGGAAAGTTCAATATGGCGAATCTATATGACATAGGTATAGGCTTAGGTAGGCTGACGATAGGTTATAGATATGCTGACGCTCTTAAAGACACGTTCCTTGCTAAGGCTGGAGATACAATAAGGGGCCACGAATTTCACGTGTCTTCACCTGAATATGTAAACGAGAAAGACTTCGTCCTTAAACATAGGAACGGTAAAGGCGTAACTAATGGTTTAGACGGAGTCAAAATAAATAACTCTATAGCTTCTTATCTTCACGTACATTTAGCTAGTCTGCGAGGACTGTCTCTTTAGTTCCAATCTTTTTACCCTTTCTATCATATCAAGTAATTTATCTAAATCCTTGGCATAAAGTCTTATCTTATACGGATATTTCGCCTCTTTCGAGTCTATCTCTACGTACTTCTTTTCTCTATTAACTGATATTGTTGAACTAAGAAGGTGCTTAGCATGCAAGAAAATAGACATTCCTCCACTTCCTATTATTCCCTTTTCGGTTACTTTATAGCTCAAAGGAGCCATAGTTGACATCATGCTCGGCTTGAACAGCCTTCTATACACGAAGAATCCAAACAGATATATTATTTCAAAATAAATTAAATATACAGCCAGTCTATAATAAGGATCAACTTGAGATGTCGCAAATTTCGACACATATCCATACACGAAGAATAAGACTACTATATAGATTAAATAGGAGAAGAGCATCATCATATTCTTTTTCGCAAATTGCATATACTCTTTCTGATATTCCTCATCTTTCATTACAAGTTCGTTAGCGTTTTTCTCTTCAAAGAGGACATTAGAGTTTGCTGCCTCCATCATGAGCTTTCTATCTCTAAGCATGGGGTTAGACCTATATGTCATTGAAAAAGTTATTGCCATAATAACTATAAAATATGAAAGAAACGCTTCTAAGAAATATTTTGGATAGAATCCTAATACAATTGAAATTACTATTAAGTAAGTTTGGCTGATCAAAGCGAATTTCCAGTTATAGGGATTCGGTGTCGCCGATGACATGCTATGTCCTATATAACAGTGTAACTTAAATACTTATATAAGAAATGACCATGATCTTCATCTTTCTACTCCTCTTAGCCTCAACTTCCCATACATACGTCTTTCATTATTATTCGTCCTCTCTGTCCCAGCCACTTGTAGTGAATATAACGGTTAATCCCGGAAATGTTAGCGTTTACAATCAGTCCAACGGAATCTTGATAGAATTAAACTACTCCTTAACACAAGTAATATCTAATTTATCATTTCTAAAAATCAACTCAACATTACTCTTTGTACCTATATCTTCTCTTAAACCAAATACGTCTTACTTTATGCATATTTCAAGTAACTCTTCAGACACATTAATTCTATTTTCTACTAAACTTAACTCTAGCCCAATAAAAAATATAATTACTATAGATACGTCAAATCAAAGAAGCAGTGAGAATTACATACCTTATTTACTTTTAGTCCTAATCTCTTTATTTGTATCTATACTATTAAGAAGAATCAAAAGACATTAGTACATACGCTTTTATACTTATTTTATTAAGCTAAAATATGTCTCTCCGTTCCGATCTTAGGAAAAACCTGGAAGCTGGACTCCCTTTGTTACTGTATGATTTTGACGGTAGAGAAGAGGAAGTGGATATGGTTTTTTACGGAGGTGCGGTAACGTGGAAAAGCATAAGGACACTCAGGTCGATGGCTGGAGGTCTAATATGCTATGCCACAGGGAAAGAGGAGGCCGAAGCGTTAGGAATTCCGTTTCAGGTGGATTTACTGAGATCAAACAACGAGTTAGCCAAACTCGTTAAAAGACCGAAATATCAGGACGAACCGGCCTTTTCCGTATGGGTCAATCACGTGGAGACTAAAACAGGGATTTCAGATGAGGATAGGGCGATAACAATTAGAAAACTACACGAGATAATTAAAGATATACTAAAAGGCAAGCAAGCAAGAGATATATTCTACAACGAATTTTACTCTCCAGGTCACGTTCCAATATTAATCTCCAGAGGAATAGGGGCTAGACGAGGCCATACAGAGCTTAGTATAACGCTAGTTGAACAATTAGGATTGGAAAGAAGTGTAGTGTTTGCTGAAATGTTAGACGAGAAAACTAGTCTGAAGAAAGATGATGCAATGAAGATAGCCAGGAGTAACGGTTTCATTTTCCTTGAGGGAAAGGAGATTCTGAAAGGTGTATTAGCTTGATTGAAAGAATTTACGGTGTCGCGGATACAACTTTTTCAAGAGTCAACATGGGGGAGATAGCTATAAAAGTTATAAGGAAGGAAGATCCCGACTCTCAAATATCTAGATACACAGTTCCTGGTATCAAGGATTTACCCGTAGCGGCAAAAAAGTTGATCGATTCTGGATGCAATGGTGTTATAACCTTAGGCTGGGTGGGTAAAACTCAGTTAGACAAGTATAGTTATTTAGCTGCGAGTATAGGCCTCATCTTTGTTCAGATATCCACCTCTAGACATGTTATAGACGTCACTGTACATGAAGATGAGGCTGAGGATGAGGAGACTCTTAGAGAAATAGCAATAGATAGGGCGAAGAAACACTCTGTAAATCTGGTTAAGCTAATAAAGGATGGGGGAAACGCATTAACTGAAATGGCCGGTAAAGGATTGAGGCAGGGATATAGCAATGCAGGAAGCATCGATTAGAATAGGCATAGTTGTCTCGGAGTTCAATTACGACATCACGCACTTGATGCTAGATAAGGCACTATCTCATGCTAAGTTTTTAAATGCCGAGGTAAAGTCAGTGTTTAAGGTTCCTGGTACATTCGAAATCCCGCTAGCAGTGAAACATTTAGCCTCTAGGGATGATATAGACTGCGTAGTGACTTTAGGAGCTGTAATCAAAGGCGAAACAAAGCACGATGAGATCATCGCCGGTCAGGTAGCTAGGTTAATCTCAGATCTATCTTTGGAGTTCAACAAGCCAATATCGTTAGGCATTATAGGACCAGGCGCTACTCATGAACAAGCGATGGAAAGAATTGAAGAGTATGCGACTAGGGCAGTCGAATCTGCAATCAAGATGTCAAGGAGAGTGAGAATAGCAGGACAGAGACCACAGGTGATAGAATGAAAACTCTTGTGGTTGAACTCTACAACTACAGAGAGTGGACAGAGATTTTAGGATATGATAGAGAATGGAAAATTCAGACAATCCAGTTCTCTCTTCTTTCCTCGATTCTATGGAAAGCCTCAATGATCGGAGGCATGTTACTGCCTTTAAGATATGACCAGTTTATATTAACGGCCGACGGAATTCCTAACTCCAAACTCAAGGAGTTCTTAACCTTCATGTCAAGGCTCACTCCGGTCAATATTAGAGCTTGTCTAGGATATGGAAAGACTCCTTTAGCTGCACAGGAGAGCGGATACAACTGTATAAAGCAGTTAGAGCCAGGGAGGTTCGAGTTATCCCCTTTTCCAGACTCTTTAGTTAGTATAGCACATTACGATCTAAACGATTTTACAAGCCTAACGAATAATACCTCTACTTACAGGTCATTCTTTGAGGCACAGAAGTTCTTTATGGACATCTTAAGCTATACTTACTCTCTAGGCGGTTTAGCCCAATACATGGGAGGAGATAATGTTATAGTTCTCCTCAATCCGGACGCAATAGACCAGATAGTAGCAAACGTAGAAAACAGTAAGTTAATAAAGGTAGGAATAGGTATAGGGAAAAACGCTAGAGAGGCGCTAAGGAACGCTACAAAAGCCTTAACTGATATCAGAAGCACTAGGAGAGAGACTTGGAAGCTCCTTCGAGAATAATAAACGTGGAATACGCGTTATTAGGAGAAGACCTGGAGATAGCGAATAAGGTTCACTTGGAAATAGAAGACGGAGTGATCCAGCACATTGGAAAGGGTTGGATATCAGGCGGTGAAACATACAATAGATCTATTCTTTTACCAGGACTTGTTAACGCTCATGTACATAGTTTTGATGGAGTTTCTCCGGAATATGGGATTAACTTACCAATTAAGGAGGCTGTGGGGGATCCAAGAAGCGAAAAATATAGGATTCTAAGATCATTTTCAGAACGTAAATTATTTTCATCAACGCTAGAGTTTCTGAAGAGATCGCTATCTATAGGAGTCCTAACAGTTGTAGATTTTAATGAATTAGATTTATTTGGAGCACAGATAGCTCATAAAATCAAGAAAAACTCTCCAGTACATTACATATCGCTTGGAAGGCTTGATGGAGACTTTTCT
The DNA here is from genome assembly GCF_000204925.1 of Metallosphaera cuprina Ar-4. Taxonomy (NCBI): domain Archaea; kingdom Thermoproteati; phylum Thermoproteota; class Thermoprotei; order Sulfolobales; family Sulfolobaceae; genus Metallosphaera; species Metallosphaera cuprina. The sequence continues at coordinate 45,266 of NC_015435.1, forward strand.
GACGAAAGATTACTAGCCCTCAAAGAACTGGTAGACGGTTATGGAGTAAGTAGCATATCGCTAGGTCAGGATTTACTCAAGAAAATAAAGAACGTCTTCATGGATAGATTAGTAGCTATACACATTTCTGAGACGTTAAATCAGAACCTGGTTTCAGATGTAGATGTGGCTATTTCTACATTAAAACCCAAGATTCTGATACATGGTACACATCTAACTAAAGATGAGATACGTTTGATTGCAGACGCTAAATTGAACCTAGTTATATGTCCCAGAAGTAATCTATGGTTCTCGGTTGGCATTCCTAATATACCTGAAATGATTAAAGCAGGAGTTAAACTTCTCATAGGTACAGACAATGCGGGTATAACAGATCACAATCTCTGGAAGGAGATGGAAGTTTCCCTTCTCCTTTCTAGATTAAAGGATCCAGGCTCTGACTTCTCAAAGGAGATCTTAAGGTCATCTACAATAAATTTCAATGATTCAATTAATCCGGTTTCTGAGGGGAAGAGAGTTACTGCAATAGTTATGACGTATTCGGATAGATTCACGGCTGCATTAAATAAGTATTCTGCAATGATCAAGGATCCAGGAAACTTGACTAAAGTCTTGGCGCCACCCAGAACTTTAAGCTAGCTCCTTTCTCAAGAGGAGCTATTATTTTCATAGGTACTCCACTACCTAAACTGAACTCTATTTCGCTTGAAAAAGATAAAGCATTGACTACCTTTTCTAGAACAGGGGTGCCGTACCTAACGTTTGTTAAGCTTTCAATCATCAGCTCAGATAAAGGCTTACCTTCCCTAAGCGTCGCAATGTAACCTTTGCCGGTCTCTTGGACTTTTAGTACTATGCTATCATTCTCAGCAACTATCTCGATTTCATCCCCTATTTTAGAAGCTTCACTAATTATAGCTTTGAAAATCTCACCGTCAATTTTTGCTGTAACACTATGGTTAACGGAGGGCTCCTTTAACGATTGAACTTCTTTTTTCTCAACCTTTAGGCTCAAGTTGCTTCGCGTTCCCGTCTTCTCGTCTCTAACTGTTATCCTTATACCGTCCTCAATTTCGTATATTTCTATACTAGATCTTCCCTTCATCTTTGATAATATTTTTTTCAAATCATTTAGATTAAGTTCTATAGACATAGGTTTCTCTATTTGGTACTCTTCGAGTGAATCCTTGCTTATGTCAACAACTCCCATCATTACTTTATCCTCTGTTAGATATTTACTACTTATCCCTTCTTCTGTAAGGTTGATGGGTAAGTTATCAGTTATCTTAGACATAGAAGAAATAATATAGTAAAAATCTTTCGAACTAGCGTATATTGCTCTAAACATCATTCTTCCTTACTCTTCTTGGCCTTTTTAACTTTCTTAGTAGTTTTCCTCTTAGATTGAGTAGCTTTGCTTTTCTCAGTCTTACTTTCAAACAGGGAGTTATTTGCTTCAAACTCTTTCTTAGCCTCATCTATACTAATTTTACCTGCGATTAACCTATGCCATATATCTGTGTTTTTTGTTAACAGTTCAATATCCTGAAGCGACATAGCCGGTATTCCTTCATCTTCATCCTCAACTCTCACCTCATCTGAAGAAACTTGTGGTTCGCTCTCCTCTTCAAAGTCTTCTGACATTCTGATTACCTCCCATCTATGCGAACAATTATTACTTCATCCTCCGTTATATCTCTTGTTATCATCATTCCTCTCTCAAGTCCTGAAAGGCTCTCGTAGATTGTCCTTTCAGCATTTATATATCTTCCTCCTATGATCTTTGAAATGTAAGAGAGCTCGTCCGGCTCGCTCAGTCTCATAGCCATTACAAGAGTAGCGTTATTTATTATTCTTTCTAGCTTTTTTGAGTACTGAGAGATTATAATAAACCCGTGGCCGAACTTTCTTCCCTCTGCAAATAGCCTCTCTGCCAACCTCTCGCCGCTTTCCTTTTCAAGGAGAAAAGGAGCCTCATCTATAACTATCAACCTTTTCAGGGTGTTAGACTTTTCATTATACATGTAATTAAATATTGATATTAGTACAGATTCCATTATTATATATTTTATGTGAGACGTTGTTACTTTAGAGAAATCTAGTACAACCTGACCTCTAAGAAGATCCTTAATGTCTTCCTTCCCTAAAAACACGTTAGAATCTAGGAACAACAGGTAAGGCTCAATGCTTTTCAGCTGATTTATGTCTTGAGAGTTAATAGCAGCTACCTTTTTTCTCTGGATGAGTGTAATTAGATCTCTAATTGTTGGAGGCTCTAAGCTCCAAGTACTTCGATCTTCATCATATATCCCTTTTTCTTGATAGGCTTCAATCAGCAGATTTGAGATAGTCATCGTTTGAATGTTTCCTAGACCGAATACTGACTTCAGCATCATAGCTATTTCGGTTGATCTCTGTTTTGGAGATCTTTCAAAAAGCGATAAAGGGTTTAAGCCATTAACTGACATATCTATCTTCTTTCCTGGAATGTCAGAATACTCCCCGTGAATATCGAAGACTATATAGTCAATTTTAATCTGGCTCAGAATAGTCCTAGCTAAGGTCGACTTTCCATATCCACTGGATCCTATGATCACAGAATTATAATTCTTCATTTTATTGAAATCTATGTAAAATTTTCCTCTTTCATTAACCCATTTATATCTATAACCAGATTGAAATATGCCCGGAATTACTCCTTTTATTAATACTTTTTCAATTGTACCAATATATATTTGATTACTAGGTCCATTGTATGATTTTGGTTCAAATATTATTAGATACGGTAGAAGAATCCATGACAAGGAGGAGAGTAACGCTAAATAAAATTCACCAAGAAAAGATGAAAACACACAATCAACAATTACTCCTACTACTAGGAAAACGGATTTGGTTAACCAGTATACAAGTATCGACAAAACAAACGTTAGCAAGAAGATTTTCGAATCAGGTCTTCTATTTAACCTCCTTATCGTAAGTGTGCTTCTCTCCCAGAGCGATCTTGTTAAAAACATGATAAGAAATGCAACCCCTAAGCCCGAGATGTAATATGTAACTGCTAGAAGATCGCTGACGTTGAACAAAGTGAGCAGAGTAACAATAGATAGAGCATATGCAAAACTTGAAAACATAGATTCAAGTATAAATGGAAATACTACTCCGTTAATGAAGAGGGCAAGAGGAATGATTAGAAAAGCAGATAGCTGTCCTAGATATGTAGGAATCAAATAAGGTATAAGGGCTACTTCAATTAAGGTTATAGAGAGTACAATGAGATATCTAAGGGTAACTTCCATATCTTTAAAAAACCTAATAGTCGAAAATAATATGTCTTCATGTATTCGACCGCTCAGGAATTTATCTTAAAACTTAGATCTCTTGGATATACTCAGCTTACTCCTATTCAAAAAATGGCAATACCAAGTATACTAAAAGGAAAGCACACTTTAATCGTTGCTCCAACTGGTCACGGAAAAACGGAAGCCGCAATAATCCCTGTCATGTATCATCTATTTTTAAACAAATATAATAAAATATCTGCTTTGTATATTTCGCCATTAAGAGCATTAAATAGAGATTTAGAGGCAAGGCTAAAAAGAATTGGGCAGGAGTTTGGGGTAAACGTAAGCACTAGACATGGAGATAACTCCAGGAAGGAGAAAAAAGACGTGGTACTAAATCCTCCTGATCTCCTTATAACTACTCCTGAGACGCTTCTCTACCTGATCACTTACAATAGAATGAAAAATTTACTTAGCAACTTAAGATGGATTATAATAGACGAGCTTCAGGAGATGCTGGATGAGAAAAGAGGCTACGAATTGTCGGTTGTTATTCAAAGGATCAAGAGAATTACGAAAAATCCAAGAATTATAGGTTTGTCTGCAACAATAAGTAACATTGAGTTAGCTAAGGCATATCTAAGCTTAAACGAAGATGTAGAAGTCGCTAAAATAGATGCAAGAAAAGAGATGGAGGTAATAGTTGATATACCTCAAGTCTCAAGAGAAATAGTAGACAAATCTTTAAGATATGGCAAGGACCCAGTTTTATTTTCCAGATTGACAAGGCTAGTTGAGATAATAGAGAAAAGCAAGCCTACTTTAATTTTTACAAATACAAGAGAGACGGCAGAGTTTCTTGCTCATGAACTTGGCCAAATGTTTAACATTAAGATAGCCTCTCATCACGGTTCGCTTTCTAGAGAGGTGAGAATGGACACAGAAAATGAGTTTAAGAAGGGAAAACTGGATGCCATTGTGGCCACCTCTAGCCTAGAGCTAGGAATAGATATTGGTAATATCTCTCTAGTAATTCAGTATATGTCCCCAAGGCAGTGCGTAAGACTAGTTCAAAGAGTCGGACGAAGTGGACATTCACTAAAAGGCGTAGCTAAAGGCATAGTAATACCAGGGAGTTCTATATACGACGTTTTAGAGTCAAAAGCAATTACAGAGCTTTCCAGAGAGTATCTTGAGCCCATGGTGCCCGAGGAAAATCCTCTAGATGTAATAGCTCATCAGCTAGCCGGGATGGTAATCGATGAACCGGTGTCCCTAAAGGATGCCCTTGAAATCTTTCACGGTTCTCCATATTTTAAGAACCTATCACTCGAGGAATTAGAAGAAGTAATAGAGCAGTTACAAGCAGAGAAAGTTATAAAGAGGGAAGGAGACAAATTGAAACCGTCAAGGAGGACATGGAAGTACTACTATAGTATTAACATGATACCTGACTCCAACACATCTTACACTGTTATAGATACCGATTCTAATCAGAAAGTAGGAAATCTAGATTTTGATTTCGTCTCTATACTTAGTGAGGATGACGTTTTCATTTTAGGCGGTAAGCTTTGGCGTGTTATCTCAATCGATGATGGGAAAGTCTATGTCGTTTCGGCAGAACTAAAGAAAGGTGACTTACCTAGTTGGTTCGGCGAAGCTATTCCTGTGGAGAAGGAGATATCAATGAAAGTATATAGTTACCTTGAGGATATCCTATCTGGAAAAATTACGGTAGAAAAAGAGATTAGAGAGAAGTTAGAAGATCATTTATCTAGGAACTATCCGATTCCAAGGAGAGATGAGATCCTTGTGGAGCTAATTGGATCAGACTTGATAGTCATTCATTCTCCTTTCGGATCTAAGGGTAACAATACTTTAGGTTCACTCATTTGTGCCATTTTTGCCTCAAAAGGGTATACAGTCTCCTACAGAAACGATCCTTATCACATAGTGATAACCTCAATGTCTTCTTTTAATCTTCAATTAGTAAATGAAGTAATTAATAAACTCAGCCTGATAGATTTAAAATATGCATCCAGTCTGTTGGAAAGCGAGATAATAGGTTCTCCCCAATTCAAATGGATCTTACTTATTGAGGCTCAAAGATTTGGGGCTATAGATAAAGGAGTTGAGGCTAAATTGGGCCAATATGTTCTAAAGGCATATATAGATACCATAATAGGTAAGGAGGCTATAAAAGAATTCTTGGTAAAGTTTCATGACTTAGACGTAATACCACTGATTAGGAAAGTTAAATGGAACGTTGTAGAGGTACCTTCACCCTCACCTCTGGCTGAGGACTTCTTGCAGCGGCTCCTTGCGTTCACTCCTTCTAATGAAAAGCCTCTCATGATAGAAGTATTTAAGAGGAGAATGATGAATAAAGAACTTCTCTTCATATGTCTTATGTGTGGATGGAATTCTACATCCAAAGTATCCGAGACACCTAACAAGTGTCCAAAATGCGATTCTGTCTTTATAACCTCGACTTTTCCTGATGACAAAGAGGCTATAGACATAATAAGGAAGAATATAGAAGGGAAAAGACTTAACGGTAAAGAGAGGAAGAGATTATCTGAGCTGAAGCTCATCTCTTCACTCTTTACTAATTACGGAAGAATGACTTTCTTGGCCCTAGCGGTAAGAGGAATAGGTCCTTCGAATCTAGCTAACGTATTAAGGTATCTCTCACAAGGAGAGGATAAGTTCTATGAAAAATTAATGGAGGAAGAGAGGAAGTTTATTCGTTATAGAAAGTACTGGCAGTAAATTTTTAATATAACGAGCTAATTTTGTCTTCGTGTTCCGATATGGCGATAATAGAAGTTGGAAGAATATGTGTAAAGCTTACGGGTAGAGAGGCTGGTAGTAAATGTGTTATTGTAGATATCATAGATGATAATTTTGTACTTATAACTGGTCCTAAGAGCCTTAGTGGAGTTAAAAGAAGGAGGGCCAACATATCTCATATTGAACCAACCGATAAGACTATAGAGATCAGTAAGGGAGCTTCGGATCAAGAGGTAGAGTCAAAAATTAAGGAAGTAGGCCTAACCGACTTTATGAAAGAGAGGGTGAAGATAAAGATTCCAGTGATATGAATGAATATTACCCCTTTTATAAGGAGAATAGATGAGTTTTGTAATGCAAGTTTATCTTGGAATACAGTCAAGGCTTACGTTCCTATAGGAGATTTCGGATCTTATCCCGATAAAAGGTCTGTACCAGAACTGATTAAGACGTCGATAATCAATTTGGATAAGCCGCCAGGCCCAACTAGTCACGAAGTCGCATTCTGGATTAAGAACATGTTTAATCTCCCTAGGGTAGGGCACGGAGGGACCCTAGAGCTGCTCTAAGCGGGGTAATCCCAAGGTTACAGGTGTCCTGCCCATTGGATTAGGTAAAGCAACTAAAATAATGAATTTGGTTACGAAGTCAATTAAGGAATATGTGTGTCTTATGGAAGTACATTGCGATGTCAACGAGAGCGAGATCATGGACGTTGCGAAGACGTTCATAGGGAAAATATATCAAAAACCTCCTGTTAGATCATCAGTCAAGAGAAGGGTTAGAAAGAGAGAGGTTTACTCTATTGATGTCCTAGAAATAGACAAGAGGAAGGTTCTGATGAGAATATCATCTGAGCCTGGAACATATATGAGAAAAATATGTCATGATATGGGGATTTTGTTAAATTGTGGGGCTCATATGAGGGAGCTAAGGAGAGTGAGATCTGGAATATTCAAAGAAGACACTTTGGTGACCTTGCAGCAAGTTTCGGAGGCCCTATATCTATATCGTAACTGTGGAGAAGAAGAGGAGCTCAGGAAAATCCTTATGCCTATGGAGATAGCCTTCTGTGGCGTACCAAAGATTATAGTCGACGATGAGACTGTAAATTCCATTTCTTACGGTTCACCGCTCATGGCTCCCGGGATCATAGCTTATCAAGATTTCAAGAAGGGAGATTATGTAGGTCTTATAACGTGGAAGGGTGAAGGTATCGCAATAGGTAAAGCAGTGATCGATTCCAAGCAATTAGGTAAGAAAGGGGAGGTCGTAAAGACAGAAAGAGTACTTATGGACAAGGATATTTATCCAAAGGCTTGGAAGAAATGATTTATGTCGTAACAGATGTAGTTAACGGTGTTCCTCTGAGCCTAATAAGCTATCCTGGTCTTTTTTCCAAAAAGAGGCTTGACTTAGGAACTCGAGTACTACTTGAGAATTTAATAATTCCAAAAGAAGGAACAGTGGTGGATCTAGGGTGTGGTTATGGACCTATCGGGATTTACCTTGCCTTACAAAATCCTAGTTTAAGAGTTTACATGCTCGATGCTAATCCTTTAGCAGTGAAGGCATCTAAGGAGAACGTAGAGAGATATAAATTGAAAGAGAGAGTCACAGTGCTACGAAGCGACGTTCTATCTGCACTAGATGTGAAGGCTAGTGCCATCTTCTCAAACCCTCCTCTTTCCAAAGGCGTAGAGATCTTAGAGAAATTAGCTGTCGAGGCGTCAGAAAAACTCGAAAGAGCTGGATACATACAAATGGTCCTATATAGAGGAGAAGTTAACGCAATTAAGGTTTTTAGTAAATATTTTTCTAAGGTAGAAGTGTTGAAGAGCGTTAAAGGATATTCGATAGTCTTTGTAGTAAACAATTAAAGAGAGAACAAGCGATTATTATGATGCCGGGGTGCCCGAGCGGACCAAGGGGCTGGCCTTGAGAGCATCCTGGTTAGCCAGTAGGGTCATTCCCTGCGCGGGTTCAAATCCCGCCCCCGGCGTAAACATTCTAACGTTTCATTGTGAACCGAAACGAATTCAGTTAAATATTTTGTAAATCTAATATTTTAGACATTTAGGAAAAATAATAGTGAGTCCTATCATTATTTGTTAGTATTAAGGAGAACATTCTGAAATAATGAGGCGCCGCAGCCGGGATTTGAACCCGGGTCAGGGGCTCGACAGGCCCCCATCCTAGACCGGGCTAGACTACTGCGGCATCATAAATTTAATATATTTTACATTTAAAGCTATCCATTTTTATGGAACAGTGACAAAAGCTGTATAGCCTATATGATAAGGCTTAAGCTAAACAGCTTAATTAATGGCATAAAATTATTAAAGTTAAATCTCTTGGTTAAATTCTATAGATGGCTATGAGTATAGGTATAAAATAAGGGTTATAGCTTATAGTATCCTGAAATAATATTATTTGAGGAAATGAGATGAGAATCGTCTATAGTAACGCAATGGACTTTAAGGTAATTATCGAAGCTCTTACAAGGTTAATTGATGAGGCAACTCTTTCTTTTACAAACGCTGGTTTAGATCTTACAGCTATTGATAGAGCTCATATATCGCTTCTAAAGTTACATTTTCCTAAGGAAGCTTTTGAAGAGTTCGATGTAAACGATCAGCTCAATTTTGGTTTTAACACGCAATATTTAGAAAAGATAATGTCAAGCGCTAGGAAAAAGGAAAAAATGGAAATTGAGATTAATGATGAATCTCAAGCTATAATAAGAATGTTAGGCGATCCAAGGAAGGAGTTTATTGTAAGGAATATAGAGGTTCCTGTCCAGGAGATACCAGAGCTGAAATTAGACTATGACGTAAGAGCCAAAATAAACTCTTCAGGTTTTAAAAAGGCAATATCGGAGATTTCGTCAGTTAGTGATTCTGTAGAGATAGACTCTAACGAATCAGAACTTAAGCTAAGATCTAAGGGTGAAGTAGAGGTTGAGGTAGAGTTCACTAAAGATATAGGTGGTCTCCAAGAGATAGAGCTGAAAAAACCTTCCGTATCTAGTTACTCCTCTGAATACTTGGAAGATATACTTATATTAACAAGACTTTCAGGTTTCATCAACCTCCTCTATGCTGAACAAAAACCACTACAGCTAGAATTTAATATGGAGAACGGAGGTAATGTAGTGTACCTATTAGCTCCTCAAATGGGGTGATAAAGTTTCCGTTAAGTGTAATAGGAAGTTATCCAAGGCCTATATCTTTAGGGAAGGTTTTTTCAAGATATAGATCGGGTAAAATTGATAAAAATACCCTAGATAGTGAAATATATAAAAGAATTAAAAATTTCCTCATAACAGTTCAGAGCATAAACGTAAAATATACTACGGATGGTATGTTTAGATGGGATGACATAGTTGATCTAACCTTCTCATACCTTTCCGGACCAATTAAAGGGGAATTAGACAGGTTCTATGATAACAACTTCTATTATAGAAAACCTGTCATTAAAAATGAAATTAAGGCAAGTCCAGAAGAGTATATAAAATCATTGCGAGACGATATAAATATAGCTAAAGAGGTAGGATTTAAGGGGATATTAAAGGCAGTAGTAGTTGGCCCCCTTACATATGCCCTTCTTAGTGACAATAAGTATTATGAAACTTCGGATCTCATCCACGTTTATTCAAACCAGGTTAATTCTGTCCTTAAGTCTATACCATCAGACATCAAAGCAATAGAAATCCATGAGCCTTCCCTTTTCACGAAGGGTGTAAAAACCTCTATACTATCAAAGCTTAAAGACGCCTACACTGAACTGGTTAGCGGGGTTCCTCAAGAGAAACATATAATCACATATTTTAAGGTAGATACATCAAAACTTGACATTTTCTTTGACTTACCGGTAGACGTTTTTGGAATAGACGTTATAGAAAATCTTAACCTTATGGCTCAAGTTTACAAGAGGATTGTTAATCGTCGTGTGTTTTTCGGTGTCCTTAACTCCAGGAATACTAAGCTGGAGAGGTTATCAACGATCAGGAGGATCGTAGAGAAGGCGAGAGAGAAAGGGGCCACGGAGGTCCTTATAGGTAACGCTTCACCCATGGATTTTATACCTGAGGTTATTGCTTTAAGAAAGCTTAAACTTCTTAAGATGTTAGGTGATCAGTAATGCAACTTGAAATGCTTCCAACAACTGTAATTGGAAGCTATCCTAGGCCTAAATGGCTTAGGGAAGCTATATCTCTATCAAGAAACGGTAGAATAAAGAAAGAGGATCTTGAAGAGGCATTTAATGACGCTGCGGTAGTAGTGATGAGGGACCATCAGAAGGCCGGCATAGACGTCCCGACAGACGGAGAAGTAAAAAGAGATGAAATGGTTGAATTTTTTGCAGAAAGGCTGAACGGTTTCAAATTCTATGGACCTGTTAGAGTGTGGGGTACCGCCTATTATAAGAAACCTTCGGTTGTTTCAAAGATAGAGTACAGGAATCCTATGTTAGTAGATGAGGTTCAGTTTACCAAGAGCATATCTTACACACCTTTCTTCAAAGTAACAATTACTGGACCTTATACAATTGGATACTGGTCTTATAATGAGTACTATAAGGACAGACAAGAGATGGTTTTTGATCTTGCTAAGGTGATAAATACAGAGTTAAAGAATCTGGTTGAAGCAGGAAGTAAGATTATTCAGATCGATGAACCTGCAATACATTCTAACGCTGACGAGGTAAAATGGGCAATAGATGCAGTTAATGAGTCGGTGAAGGGTATAAACGCTAAGCTAATGGTCCATATATGCTATGGAAACTATAAGATAGTCGCGCCATACCTTAACGACCTGAAAGTCGATCAAATAAATTTTGCTCTAAAAATGTATAATTACAAACCTTTGAAATTATTTAAAGAAGTAGGATATGATAAGGAGATTGGAGCTGGAGTTATAGACGTCCATAATCGTAACGTTGAAACCCCAGAAGAGGTTTATAGAGATATTAAGAGAGTGATGGAGTACTTCCCACTAGAGAAAATATGGATAAATCCAGATTGTGGATTGAAATTACTCCCTAGGGATATAGCTTTCTCCAAAATGGTTTCGATGGTAAAGGGAACCTTGATGATGAGGGAAGAACTTAAAAAGAACGGAACAATTTCATCTTAGCTAATGGTGATTTCCGTTGAACAAAAGAAGAGCTAACGGTAGTTCCCACTCAACTAGGCCAGTAAGGGCAGGATCGCCTAAATGGGTTAGATTCTCCAGGGAAGAAGTAGAAATGTTAATAGAAGAACTAGCGAAGAAAGGGTACTCTCCTTCAATGATAGGTATAGCCTTAAGGGATCAGTACGGCGTCCCTCTAGCAAAGCAGATTATTGGAAAGAAAGTTGTACAGTTCTTAGAAGAGAGGAAATTAGCGCCCCAAATTCCAGAGGACCTATTCAACCTGATAAGAAGGGCTGTAAACGTTAGGAGACATCTTAACGAATATCCGGCAGATAAAACGGCTAAGAAAGGGCTTGAAGAAATAGAGTCTAAGATAAGAAGGCTATCCTATTATTATAAGAGTATAAATAAGTTGCCTCATAATTGGTTTTATGATCCTGCAAAGGCGGAACTGTTGGTCAGTGCGTCAAGCTAGGTTACGTATCACAGCCTATTTTCTTTAATTTTCCCTTTAACACTAATTCGTACGCTATTCTTGTCATTTTATCCGCATCTTTGTTTTCCTCTCTTGGTATCCATCTAATTTCAACATATTCAAAGCTGCTAAGCATTTTTCTAGCCTTGTTAAACAATGGGATAATTCTCTGAGATTTAACAGCATATTCTCCCAATAACTGTTTAATAACCAACTGACTATCTCCCATGATCAGAGCTCTACTTACCCTTAAGCCTATCATTTCCCTCAGCATGCAAATTAGTCCAGTGTATTCTGCAACATTATTTGTAGAGTTTGGACTCCAAGGGATCTCCGCTAATCCCATTCCCTCTATCTTTCTTTGACCTAAGTATATAACGTAGCCGTAAGTGGATATCCCACCAGGATTTTTTGGTTCGCAGAGTCCATCAAACTTGCCTAAGGCCATCAATTGCTTGTTCTACCCGTTCTTTAAGTATCTCAGCTACCCTTTTATCAATGCCTATAGGCCTTGCTATTATGACGTCTACGATCTTATTATCAATATTAACCTTTCCATTTTCGTTTACTCCGATCAGCCTTGGTATATCTCTATAGAAGTGAGCCCCAGCTGCAAAGAGTAGCGGAACAGCGACGATCTTAGTTGCTCCCAATCTGATAAGCGATTCTGTAGCCTGTCTAAGAGTTGGTTCATTGAATTCAATGAATCCAAATTGGACCAAATCGAAATAATTTTTAAGTAGATCCCTATAATTAACTGCAACGTCTCTCCATTCGTTAACTCTACTCCCATGAAGGACTAAGAGGATTCCTAGTTTCATATTAGTCCCAATTAACCCTGAGTTTATATACTCGAGTCAATATACCTCTTTGAAAAGGGGAAAGAACAGTGGCCGACTTCAAGCTTGTCATATCTGATCCTTTGTCAAAGAAAGTAACTCCAGTTAAAGTTAAGGTTAGATTAATAGATACAGTTGAGGCAGAGGAAGGTGAAAAGGAAGCAAGGACTTTACCTCTCTGTATGGTTAACCCAAAGACCAAGGAGAAATTAGGTGCAGATCAATTTGTAACTGTTGAGATACAAAAACAGGAAGGGGACAAGAAAGTTAAGGTAAAAGTACATTTCTTAGCTAAGGAATCAACGGAAGTTCCAGAGAACGAAATTCACGCAAGTAAGAGTTTAGCAGAGAAGTTCGGAATGGAGGAGTTCGACGCTATAGCTTACAGAACCAAAGCGTTTCAACTCAACGTGGATCAAAATAAGCTAAACTTAGTAGGCAGCAAAATAGGGGATAAGTTCAACATTGGAATAAAAGGAATCAATTTAACTCTAGCCATAACAGGTGGTTCTGATAATACTGGATTTCCAATGAGGCCCGACGTTCAAGGGGCGGCCAAGAGAAGGGTGCTCCTAACAGCTCCTCCAGGCTTTGTTCCTGAAGAAGACGGCGAAAAGAGACGTAAAGTTGTACGAGGTAATGTAGTTAGTATTGAAACTGTGCAACTTAACTGCATCATTGTAAGGTGATTTTTTGCCCTGGCCTGTCGTACAGCCCGAAGTAAACATTGGTGTTGTAGGTCATGTAGATCATGGTAAGACTACTCTCGTTCAGGCGTTAACAGGAGTTTGGACTTCTAAGCACTCGGAGGAGCTTAAGAGAGGCATGACGATTAGGTTGGGTTATGCAGAAGCGTCTTTTGGACTATGTAAGACGTGTAAGGCTCCTGATGGCTATGTAAACGAACCTTCCTGTAATGCATGCGGTAGCGACGAAGAACCTGAATTTCTAAGGAGAGTCTCCTTTCTTGATGCCCCTGGTCATGAAGTGTTAATGGCTACAATGCTCTCAGGAACTGCAGTCCTAGATGGTGCGATATTGGTAGTAGCAGCTAATGAGCCCTTTCCACAACCCCAAACGAGGGAACACTTTGTTGCATTAGGGATAGCTGGAATAAATAGGATAGTGATTGTCCAAAATAAAGTGGATGTGGTCTCCAGAGAGGCAGCGGTGTCTCAGTACAATCAAATAAGGGAATTTATTAAAGGGTCATGGGCAGAAGGAGCTGAAATCGTTCCTGTAAGCGCTCTTCATAAAATTAACATAGATGCCTTGATAGAGGCTCTAGAGAGGAAAATACCAACGCCAAAGAGGGATTCAACGCTAGATCCGTTTATGCTTGTAATTAGGAGCTTTGACGTCAATAGACCTGGTACTCCGTATAACGAATTGAAAGGAGGAGTTATTGGAGGAAGTATAGTCCAAGGAGTCTTTGAAGTTAATCAAGAGATAAAGATCTTACCGGGTCTGAGAATTGAGGAAAAGGGAAAGGTTAGCTATAAACCAATCTACACAGAGATATCGTCTCTACGATTTGGAGACCAAGAATACAAATATGCGAAACCTGGTGGATTAGTAGCTATGGGGACTTATCTAGACCCTTCTATAACCAAGGCAGATAGTTTAATAGGGAGCGTTGTTACATCAGCTAAAGTCGATATCCCAGTTCTCTGGAAAATAACTTCTACATATAATCTCCTAGAGAGAGTAGTAGGTAGTAAGGAGATGAGTAAGGTAGATCCAATTAAACCTAAAGAGACTTTGCTGATAACTTTAGGCTCTGCTACAAGCCTAGGAGTTGTGACTAGGGCCAAGCACGATGAACTAGAGATAGAGCTAAAAAGGCCCTTAGCTATATGGGATAAAAAGGCTAGATTAGTTATAAGCAGACAAATAGGTGGTAGATGGAGATTGGTAGGATGGGGTCAAGTGATCGCATAGGTGTATTGGTGGACACTAATATTTTAATGTCTGTATATGATAAGGTTGATCCTTTTGATTTGATATTGGAGAAATTTAGTTATAAACCGAGATTTTACATTCATAAGCTTGTTTTGAAGGAGTTAGATATTTTATTTCATAAATATAATAAAAGTACAAAAATTACATCAAAGCTATCTTTAGCGAGGAAATATCTGGAAGTTTATAAGACCTGGTGGGAAGAGGTGGATATGCATTCCGATTTACCTACAGACGACGCTCTATTAGAAACAGCAAAAGATCTTGGCTTGATTATTTTTACTAATGACGAGTGTTTAAGAAAGAGAGCTAAAATGAACAATGTAGAAATAATTTCGTTAGGACGAGGGGGTAAAGTTATAAAATCTTTTCATACTATTTAGGCTCGACTCTTTATGTTCAAAGTTATAAAAGCTAAGGGCGTAGTTAGAATCCCTCCTGAACTGTTTGGGGAACCTTTAAGCAAGACGGCTTTAGATATCCTTAACAATGAATATAAAGAGAGATTATTTAAGGATTTAGGTTTAGTTCTAACAGTCATAAAGGCTAACGTAAGTGAGGAGGGAATGATAGTCTTTGGGGACGGGGCTACGTATCATGAAGTTGAATTTGAACTACTAACTTTCTTGCCAATTATTCAGGAGGTAGTAGAGGGAGATATAACCCAGGTGGACAACTACGGTATCTATGTTAACATGGGTCCAATGGACGGATTAGTACACGTATCGCAAATTGGAGACGATAACTACAAATTTGATTCTGTGAGGGGCATTTTAGTAGGAGAAAAGAGCAAGAAGTCTTTCCAAAAAGGTGACCTAGTAAGAGCTAGGGTGATGACAGTATCATCTACGGCTAGCAATAGACCACCTAGGATAGGACTAACCATGAAACAGACAGGCTTAGGTAAAATTGAAAGGAGGGAATAATAACGTCGGTTAAGAACTTGAAGGCGTGCAGATCATGCAAAGCACTAGTTGATAAGGATGTCCAGCGATGTCCTATATGCGATGGAACGTTATTCAGTGATGAATGGGAAGGTATGGTAATATTACTTAGTGACAAATCAGAGTTGGCCGCATTAATGGGTGAATCTAGGCCTTGGAGATACGCTATAAACGTCAAATAGACTTATGTTTTAAGCCAACAACTAAAGTTAGAACGGAGTTAAGCAGACCTTACGGAATACTTTTTTCTGATAACGAAAAACTTATTCGCTATACAAGCAAATTTGAGAGAGTAATAACGGTAGGAGATGTGGTAACGAACTTGGTAAGTCTACACATGACTCCTTTCCTTTCTATTATAGATGGTAAGACTAAGCGAAATAAAACTTTAGATCACAGGGAAACCGAGTTCCGAGTTATCAACGAACCTGGAATACTAAGGTTGAGCGTTATGTCAAAAATAAAAAGCATCATGGAGAACAGCAAACCTACGTCTTTGTTTGTAGATGGTGAGGACGACATGATGGTAATCCCCGTAATAATGTACGGAAAGGATGGGGATCTCATAATTTACGGCCAACCCAACGCAGGGGCCGTCTGCCTTGAAAACTGGAGCGGATCTAGGTGGAGGGTTAGAGATATTCTTTCTAAGTTTACAGTAGAGCCGTGTTGATCAGACCTGCGCGAGCTCTTCATCTATCAGACCTTTCGAGCCTCATCAATTTTACGCCCCATATTTAGAAGCTCTATTTGAGTAGTTGAGAAGCAGATCTATTATATTTAATCCAACGATCTTAAGGCTCCCTTTCCTAACTGAGATTTCATCGAAGCTATTAACGCTGTCTGGAGCTATGTTAACTGGAGCATATAATAATACAGGTACAGGATCTCCTGAATGCTCTTTTAGTTCCACGGGCGTAGAATGGTCTCCGGTAAAAAGGAGAATTATATCAGATCCGAAAGTATCTAGTACCTTTCCGATAGCCTTGTCAATCATTTCTATTGCCTTGACTTTCTCCAAAGCCTTACCGTCGTGGGATGCCGCATCTGTGGCCTTGATATGAAGAAATACTAAGTCATGATCCTTTAGAAGGTTAGCCGCCGCATCCGCTTTAGCAATATAATCTGTATCTATACCACCAGTTGCTCCTGGAGGTGTAATTACTTCCATACCTATTGACTTACATACTCCTTTTATTAGAGCAGTAGCAGAGACCGCAGCGGAACTTAGCTGAGTGTAGTCCTTAAGTTTTGGAAGTTCTGTATGGACTGATGCTCCTCTCAGTAGGATAATATTTGCAGGAGGTAAACCCTCCGATTCTCTCTTCTCATTAAATTTCGATTTAGAAAGTACCTCGAACATTCTCTTGGTGAGGTCATTCACTATTTGGGCAGTCCTTTTAGAGTTTAGAGATCCATCTAGAGGCTCGCTATGCAGTACTCTTTTCCCTATCTCATGAGGATCTGTATCAGAGACTTTATCGCTTAAATTATCTCCAGACAAGACTAATGAAACTCTGTGTTCTGTTCCATGATAAAATCTCACCTTTACTCCCTGAACCTCATCTATCTTACTGTTAAGCTCTTTGACCAAATCATCAGCTTCCTCAATCTTTCTCCCAGCTCTTCTATCTACGACTCGTAAATCATTGTCTACAGTTGCAAAATTTCCTCTAAACGCTACATCACCTTCGTTAAGAGTAGCCCCAGCTCCTAGTGCTTCAAAACTGCCACGTCCTTTATAGTACTTCCTAGGATCTAAACCAAATATGGCAAGATGCGATGTATCGCTTCCCGGGACCACGCCAGGTCCTATCGGGTCCATTAAGCCTACTAACGATGATCTGAGTAAAGAGTCTATGTTAGCTTTATTAGCTTTTTGAAGAGGCGTCTGTCCACCTAAGGCTTCAACCTTTCTATCTCCAAGGCCATCGGCTATAACTAAAAGGATCTTAAGTTTTTTCATCCCAGTGCACTTCTCTTAAGCTCTTTCGCCATCTTCTCATATCTATCTATCTGGGCTTTTGTTAGGCTCGGCGTTACTATCTTCATTGCTTCATCAAAATTTTGTGCAC
Source organism: Metallosphaera cuprina Ar-4 (assembly GCF_000204925.1). Taxonomy (NCBI): domain Archaea; kingdom Thermoproteati; phylum Thermoproteota; class Thermoprotei; order Sulfolobales; family Sulfolobaceae; genus Metallosphaera; species Metallosphaera cuprina. The sequence continues at coordinate 62,770 of NC_015435.1, forward strand.
TAACCTTGGGAGTGTTAGATTCAATACATTCTTTCATTGTCTTATTATAACATTCTGTTGCTCCATCTCCTTTCACAGCTTTACATTCCCTTTCTGTAACACCGCTACAATTGGAGTATATCTGCCTTAACGAAATCATTGTGGCCTCTCTTACTAAAGCTTCTAGATCAGCACCAGTATATCCTTCAGTTTTATCTGCTAACGCATTGAGATCGACATCAGGCGCCAAAGGTACGGACTTAGTGTGAACTTTCAGTATTTCAAGTCTGGCCTGTTTATCAGGAGGTGGTACATAGATTAATCTGTCGAATCTGCCAGGCCTTAGGAGTCCTGGGTCAATTATGTCAGGTCTATTTGTAGCTGCTATCACAACTACCTTACTTAAAGGTACTATTCCATCCATCTCTGAAAGGAGTTGATTAACCATCCTTTCTGTGACTCCGCTATCGTATCCCATTCCTCTCATTGGTGCTATAGAGTCTATCTCATCGAAAAATATTACAGTAGGAGCAGTCTGTCTAGCTCTCTTGAAAATCTCTCTTATAGCCTTCTCGCTCTCTCCAACCCACTTAGAGAGAACTTCAGGTCCTCTGACTGCAATGAAGTTCGCCCCGCTCTCTGTAGCAACAGCCTTAGCTAACATGGTCTTTCCGGTACCTGGAGGCCCAAACAACAGTACACCTTTTGGCGGTCTGATACCAGTCTTATTGAAAACATCGGGAAATCTCATAGGCCATTCAACTGCCTCTCTCAATTGCTGTTTTACATTATCTAGTCCACCAATTTCTGACCATCTAACCTTAGGAACCTCTACATATACTTCCCTGAGCAATGTAGGTTGTACGAACTTCATAGCGTTCATAAAATCTTCCATAGTTACTTTGAGTTCTTTGAGTACCTCAGGGGATAGTCTATCCTGTTCTAGAAGCTTCTTTCTATCTCCAGAATTTATGAAACGCCTGAGAGCGTACATCGCCGCCTCTTTAGCTAATGCAGCTATATCTGCACCAGTGTAGCCGTATGTCATCTCAGCGATCAGGTTTAGGTTAACATCATCAGATAATGGCATATTCCTAGTGTGAACCTGTAATATCTCTTTACGTGCCTTTGTATCAGGTGGCCTAATCTCTATTTCCCTATCAAATCGACCAGGTCTCCTCAACGCTTGGTCTACTGCATTAGGTCTGTTAGTAGCCCCGATAACTACTATTCTTCCACGACCTTTAATTCCGTCCATTAAGGTTAGTAACTGAGACACTACTCTCTTCTCTACCTCGCCTGTCACTTCTTCTCTGCTTGGAGCTATCGCATCTATTTCATCAATAAAAATAATTGAAGGAGCGTTCTTGTCCGCATCATCAAATATTTCCCTAAGTCTTTGTTCGCTCTCCCCGTAAAACTTACTCATAATTTCGGGTCCATTTATAGATACAAAATAGGCCCCGATTTCATTTGCTAAGGCCCTTGCAAGAAGAGTTTTCCCTACCCCAGGAGGACCGTATAATAAAACTCCTTTTGGTGGTTCAATGCCTAGATGTTGAAAGAGTTCTGGATGTTTCATAGGTAGCTCTATCATTTCTCTTAGTTTTTCCTTTACGTCATCTAGATCACCTATGTCCTCCCACGTCACTCTAGGATATACTTGGGCCTCTCTAACAGGTTCCTCCTTTATAGTCATCTCGGTGCTATTTGTGACGAAAACGTAGTTAGTTGGTTGAGTGTTAGAAACGACTAGGTCTATAGTGCCTGTGTACAATGGTATAGATACCGTCTCCCCTTTGATTAGTGGCTTGTACATAAGGTACTCCTTTACGTAATCTATAAACGTTTGATCGAAACGAATAGGTTGGGTAGGGGCTAACGTCAGCTTAGTTGCAGGATCTACCTTAGCTTTCTTAACGTTTACCTCATCGCCAATAGAGACGCCTATTGTCTTCCTTACGTATCCATCAACCCTAATCTCTCCATCACTTAAATCATAAGCGGGCATGGACTGCAATAGGGCAGTGCCCGAGGGTCCAGTGAGCTCTATATAATCACCAGTTTCTATTCCCAACTTTCTCATAGAGCTCTCAGTCATTCTGGCAATCTTTCTTCCTACATCTTTTTGTCTGGCCTCTAGTACTCTAAGCTTTAGATTCGACGACATATTTGAATCTACTATAACCATTTAAATAAGTCTTTTTGAGATGATAGTTGATGAATGTTAGTGATGACATACCTAACATAGTTTACATTCAATCATGCCCTAACTGTGGGTCTAACATCACGTCACTTAGATTAGTTCAGGGTTTGACATGTGAGAATTGTCTTGCTGATGGTAAAATCAAAATAAACGAATTAAGTGAACTTATTAGTATACTTGAAGAGCAAAATAAAATAAGATTATTACAAAATGAAAAAAATATTCTGAATGAGGAAAAAAATGTAGTACAGTTATTTAGGAAAGTTGTAGGAACAGGACCAATAGGTCCACAGAGGTCTTGGATAATAAGAGCCCTTAGAGGAGAAAGTTTCGCTATAGTAGCGCCTCCTGGTCTAGGTAAGACTACTTTCGGAATTATTATGTCTTTGTACTTTGCCTCAAAGTCTCAAAAATCGTTGATGATGTTTCCCACAAAGACATTAGTCTCTCAGGTAGTTCAGAAAATACAAGAGATGAGTAAACTTTTAGATCAGCCACCAAGAGTCCTTTACTATAGTAGCGGGATTACTAGGTCAAAGAAGGCTGAGTTTAATAAGTCGCTCAATGAGAGAGACTTTGATGTTTTGATTTCTACATCAAGATACGTCATGGAAAATCTAGACGAATTGAATAAAATAAAATATAGGTATCTCTTTATTGATGACGTTGACGCAGTACTGAAGTCGAGTAAGAGTTCTATCACCATCCTCAAGTTAATGGGATTCAACGATGATAACATAGGCAAGGCTAGAGAGCTGCTAAGGTTATCTAGAGACGATAAGTCCTCGTTTGAAGAAATAAGGAAGATAAGAAAAAAGTTCATGGGAGAAAGGATTACAATATTCTCCTCAGCAACTATAACTAAGAGCAATCCAGTTTTTACATCTCTAGTCGGTTTTAAGCCAGGAAGTGCTACAATATACCTAAGAAATGTTATTGATTCATTTGTAGTCGAAGAAAATCCTGTTATTCAGGTTAATCAAATAGTAAATAAGCTAGGACCGGGCGGACTTATTTTTGTCCCAATTGACAGGGGACTTAAGTACGCTCACGAGATCGAGAAAGGGATAGAAGGGTTAAACGTCTCAGTTTTATCATCAAATAGCACGAAGAAACTAGAAGAGTTCGAAAACGGCTCACTAGACATACTTATAGGAGTAGCGACACATTACGGCCTGTTAGTGAGAGGGATTGACATTCCGTGGAGGGTTAGATACACGTTATTTGCTGGTATTCCAAAGTTTAGATTCAAACTTGGAGAAACGATGCATCCTCTAGCAATGTTAAGGATACTTACAATATTATCTGTAATCTTAAAGGATCCTAACGTAACAAACACGCTTAAGATTGTTAAGTATAAATTGAGAAAGATATCAACCGCAGCCTTAGCAATGTTAGCCAAATCTGTTAAGGAAGGTGATCTAGAGGATAGGAATCTAATTAAAGCATATGAAATAGTAAATTATTATTTAAAGCAAAAGAACGTTATAGAACAAATATCTCGATTCGGAGATGTATCTGTAAATGGAGATTACATTTCTATGCCAGACTATCTAACTTATATACAAGCTAGTGGGCGCGCATCTAGGCTATATGGAGGCCATCTTACGACAGGACTATCAGTATTATTGGTAGACGATACTACCCTCTTTGAACTTTTAAAAAAGAGGCTATCCTTTATTCTTGAAAATCTATCATGGAGTCCCTTTGATATAGAGAACGAGACGGTAGGAGGAATCGGCTTAAAAGATATAATAAAAAAGATCGATTCTGAAAGATCTGAAATAATGAGAAAAAGGGAAATGGGTACAATTTCTCAGTCATTAGGCAGGATAAAATCCGTTCTTCTAATAGTAGAATCTCCCAACAAGGCAAAGACTATATCAAATTTTTTCTCACGACCAAGTATTAGGGAATTTGAAGGACTTAGAGTATATGAAACAGTAATGGGAGATAAAATATTAATGATAACTGCCAGTGAGGGTCACGTATATGACCTGACAACGAAGGAGATAGGAATTTATGGAGTAGAAGTTCACAGCGGGGACGATTCACACATAGATGCCATTCCCTTTTATAATACTATAAAGAAATGTGAAAATGGACATCAGTTTACAGAGTATGGAGAAGGTTGCATTTGTCCTATATGCGGTTCTAAAAATATCAGAGACAAGCAGCGATCCATAAGTGCGTTAAGAGAACTTGCCATGGAAGTTGACGAAGTCCTCATAGGCTCTGACCCTGACGTAGAAGGGGAGAAAATAGCTTGGGATTTGTACTTAAACTTGAGACCTTTCAACAATAGAATATACAGGGCTGAATTTCACGAGATAACTAGGAGAGCTATAACCGAGTCTATTAACTCACCAAGGAATTTCTCTGTTCCAATGTTGCGTTCTCAATTGGTCAGAAGGATTGAGGATAGATGGATAGGGTTCAAACTGACCAGTAAGTTGAAAGAAGAGTTCTGGAGAAAATATTGCACCGAATTTACGTCAAGGAACGATTGCGAAGCAGGTAACAGGAATTTGAGTGCAGGTAGAGTTCAGACACCAGTACTAGGATGGATAAAGAACAGATATGAGGAATATAAAAGCACGAAAAAGAAGGTTTACGTGGCTAGGTTTAACGGTTTTAGCGTATTAGTACCTGTGCAGCCTGGAATAAGGAAGAACACTAAGGTAAAGATCATTATAGAGGACCTTCAAAGGAAGCAAGAAACTATAGGACCTTTTCCAGCTTATACCACGGATACTTACCTAGCCGACGCCTCAACGTTTTACTTGATTCCTACCCAAGAGTCAATGAGAGTAGCCCAGGATCTGTTTGAGAGCGGTCTCATAACATATCATAGGACTGATAGTACCAGGATCTCAAACGTGGGTATAAACGTCGCTGAAACTTTTCTTAAAGACATGATAGGGGAAAAATATAAGGAAATATTCGTGCCTAGAAGCTGGGGAGAAGGTGGCGCGCACGAAGCAATTAGACCTACAAGACCGCTTAACGCTGAGCAGTTAAGGGTAATGATAGAGCAGGGAGAGATAGAACCTTCTAAGAGACTGACGTTCAATCATTATAGGTTATACGATATGATATTTAGGAGATTTCTATCGAGCCAACTCGTTCCACTCGTTGTTGAAAAAGAAGTGGTAAAGATATCATGTAAGAAGGGAGAAACTACATTGTCTCTTGACAGTAATGTAGTAGAACAAGTTGTAAAGGTAAGCCTTCAAAAAGACGTAGGGTTACCATCTGATAATTTATACATTCCTTTCAGATCAGTATCCACCTCGTTAGACAAGGTAGTTAGAGGAACTCTGCCCTTTGAGCTTGAAGCTACTTTAACTAATTCATTTATTAAAAGCAATAGTCTCCTATTTACTCAGGGGGAACTGGTTTCTGAAATGAAAAATAAGGGAATTGGAAGACCAAGCACTTATTCCTCTATCATTTCCACCCTCCTGAGAAGAGGTTATGTGTTTGAAAGCATGAAATCTAAGAGGCTGATTCCAACAAGACTAGGAGAGGAAGTATATAAATTCCTTAGCTATAAGTATGGAAAATTCGTTTCTGAGGATAGAACCAAGGATCTTCTGAAACGTATGGACGATATAGAAGAAGGGAAAGGAGACTATAGGCAAGTATTAAAGGAATTATACAACGAAATAAAAGGCATAAGGTGAAATATTAATGCTGATCTCGCTTACTCACCTGAAATTGAAGGAGATGTCAAAAAAGCATAACGTAGAGAAAGCTAAGAAATTGGTTAAGACAGCTAAAGAAAGGGGGGCAAAGCTAGTTATACTACCTTCACTTTTTCCTGTTGGTAATGGTTTTGAGGTATATGATAATGAGAAGAAAATGAGAAGTATGGTTAGAAATTTGGCAGAGAAGATACCTGGAAATACGTCAGAGATAGTCATAAAACTGGCAATGGATGGACAGGTCCACGTTATAGCAGGGCCTCTATTAGAGCAGGCGGGTCCCAAAGTTTTCTTGACAACTTTAGTGATTTCCCCAGATGGAGAGATAATAGGGAAGTACAGGAAGGTTGCCTCCTCTGAAAAAGATATCAGACTCGGTATCTCAAATGGTAAAGAACCCATGCATGTACTACTTGACAGGAAATACGGTCTGATAGCCGAGGACGATCTCATGTCTCCTGAGATTAACAGGCTTCTTTATTTTGCAGGGTCGCAAGCAGTTATAGGTACTATGAAGGCTTATGGTAAGAGGCAAGATTTCATCAAATATGTAGCAATAGCCAGGACGGTTGAGAATGAAATGCCATATTTGATGAACGGTGAGATAATAGAGAGCGAAGACGGGGATATAGTCGGTTATTCTCCCACATTTATAACAACTCCTGACTCCCTTATATACAAGGAAGCCAATGAGGAAGATACGATCCTGCTAGTTGAGAGTTCTATGATTTCTGCCTCTCACGACAATTTAGTAGCAAGGGCTAATGATTTAGAGTCGATTTTAACAGGACTGTGTAAAAGCGTAAAAAGAACGAAATCTAACATAAATGGAGATCAAACCCGCAAGAATTATACAGCCACATAGACAGCGGTTCTTCTATTTCTATATGCTTCTTTAATAGTTCCCTGTGCGCTTAGGTCTTTGAGGATCCTTTTAGCAACGCTAAGAGTTATGTTTGACTTTGTAGCTAGAGTGTACGGAGTAATGATTTTTTCTTTCTTTATCTCATCCTGTACTCTCTTTACCATTTCATCAGATATAGTTATGTTCTTTGATATTATCTCGTTACCTGTTTTACTTGTCTTTTTCTTCTCCTTCTTTTGTTGAGTCTCTGCTTCTTTTTTAAGCCTCTTTTCAATGTTACTAATAGGTTTCTTTGAAGCTCCACCCATTCTTTTCACCTATTTCCTTTAATTAGACTTAGGGATAATAATCTTTATGAGTAGAGACCTAGTAGACGATATCTTAGGAAGAGTAAGTAAGTTCGCTTCTATATTAGGAATATCTAGAAGTGAACTTAAAATATATTCTACACTTCTTCTAGATGGCCGTAGCAACGCGAGGGATTTATCAAGAAAGTTAAACATCTCCTATACAAAGATTTATTCGATCCTGAATAAATTGGAAGATAGAGGATGGATTAGGAAGATAGGTAAGAGACCAGTTACCTACGAGGCAGTATCATTGAGAGATCTATGGTCAAATATAAAAAGGATTCTAGAGTTGAAAGTTAATGAATTTGAAAAGGAATTTATTGAACCTCTCTCTTCTATGATAGATTCTACTTCAGCTTACACCGTTGTTGTTGTCCCTCCTGCCGGTTTGAAGAAAACGTTAATAGACGTGCTAAACGAGCCTAGTAACAGATATTTAATTGCTATCTCTTTCTCAGAACTGATTGATGAGGAGGTGTACCAATTAATTAACACTAAATCCTTTAATTCAGAGGTTAGACTGATTTTGCAGAAAGGGATAAGACTACCTGAGAAATCATCAATAGAAATTAGAATATTGGACAATATGTTCGGAAGCGGTGTAGTTACCTCCTCTTCCGTTATGTTGGTAATTCGATCCCATGATAACTTATCTAGCATTATATCTAATCACAGATACCTTGTCGATATAGCTCAGGTATATTTTGCTCACTTGTGGGATCAAGCCATTCCTATAAGCACAAATCCTTAAAAGAAAAGGCAAAGGTATCATCTATATTGAGGTAAAGATGAAAATAATAACCGTTAAACTTCCTGAACAGTTCCTAGAAGCTATGGATGAGCTAGTAAACACAGGGAGATATGAAACTAGAAGTGAGGTAATAAGGGCAGCTATTGGTGATTTTATAAGAAAGGAGTTATGGATTAAAGATTAGTGATGAAGGCTGGTATTAATGAACTGTGAATTGAGACACCAATTCTGATAAGGTAAGATTTTTTACGTAAAGGCTTTATGTTAGTTAACGTGACCATAAAAGAAGGAGACTTAGTTGTAGTTTGGATCGACCCAAAGAGGGTGTACTTGGTAAGGTTAGAAAGGGGCAGGAGGCTAGATACAGACAAGGGATTCATTTTGTTTGATGATATAATTGGAAAAGAGTACGGAGTCTCGATTAAGTTGATCAAAGGTAACGCTTATATAATGTATCCGACCATTGATTACATCTATAATGGTTTACATAGGCCTTCTCAAGTTCTTTACCCAAAGGACATAGGATATATGATCTTTAAATCCGGAATTAAGCCCGGAGACGTTGTAGTGGAGGCAGGGACGGGATCAGGGTTTCTTACCATTATACTCTCTAACTTTTTAGGCGAGAACGGAAGAGTGATAACCTACGATCTTAGAGAGGATATGCAAGAGAGAGCTAGAAAGAACCTAGAGACTTTAGGGTTATCTAAGAGGGTGACATTCAAAATAGGTGATGTGAGAAATAGGATAGATGAAACTGGTGTGGACTCTATATTTTTAGACATGCCAGATCCTTGGTTGGCCACAGCTAACGCGTATGAGGCCCTTAAGCCATCTGGTAGCTTAATTGTGTTCGTTCCTACGGTTAACCAGGTAGAGAAAGCTTTCACATCACTTAGGAAAAACGGATTCGTTGACGTAGAGGCAGTAGAGCTTCTTGTTAGGGAGTATCAAATAAAGGATGGAGCAACTAGACCTAAAAGCATAGGTGTTATGCATACAGGTTACATCATTTCAGGTAGAAAATCAATAAAAGGAAGTTCTGAAATAGTTGAGTGATTATAATATGAGCGAGGCTAGACTCAGTATCTTAGCTAAAGCATTGGTTGAGTTCGAAGAGGACATTAAGAAAATAAAAAGAGACACGTCTGATAACGCCAAGTCTATAATCCTAAAGGCGCAAAGCCTTACTGCAGAACTAGAGACCGTGGCTGAATCCACATTAAATGAGGCTGAGAAATCCATTGAGAACGAAAAGTCATCAATTATAAATTCCCTAAGGAAGAAATATAACGAGGATAAGGAGTCCATTTTGAAACAGATCAAACAACGCGCGGAGAGCAATCTCGATGTAGCTATCCAAGAGGTTTTAAAGGCGTTAGAGGGGGCTTATAAGTGAGCTCTACAGCTGCCTATATTACCTCAGTATCAAGGCTTTTCAAATCCACAACTTTGACTAAAGGCACGCTGAACGAGTTGCTCTCCTCTAAGGATTGGAAGGAGCTTTTAAGTATACTAAAAGAAAAGGGAATATTGGAAGAAAACCTTGACAGCGTGGAGAAGGCAGAGATAGTATTAAGGAAAAAAGCGTTGGCTAGGCTTCAGGAGTTATACAATCTTTCAAATTCAGTCAAACTAGCAAGAGATATAGTTTTAGGTTACATTTATCAACAAACATTAGACGAATTTACATATCTAGTGTCATTAGTTTGGAATAAGATAAAGGGCGACACCTCCAAGCTATTATATTTACAAGGAAAGGTAGATCAGATACCATCAAGTATGGAAGAGTTAAACTCTATACTTCAAGGAACCATACACGGCCAAGCTCTATCCTTTGCCGTGTCTAAAGGGCCTAAAGATTTATCTCAATTAAACTCACTTTTGGACTACTTTTTCATATATTACATGAACTCACTTACAGAGGGATTGAAGGGTGAATGGAAAGTATCTGCCAATTCAATCCTTTGCGAATATAAGGATTATTACTCTGCGAGTATCGCAATTAGGCAAAAATTAAATCTAGGAATAAGATGTCGCCTTAACGAGGACGACATTAGAGATCTATCTTCTTCCAAATCTTCAGAAGAAATTACAAATATATTGAGAAGAACAGTTTATTCTAGAAACTTAGATCTGTCTTCAATATACTCAGCGTTGGCCTCTTTTCACACCCTGGCTAGGAGTGCTTCGCGCGTAGGTGCGTTGAGTGTGTTCATGGGATCGCCGTTTAATCCAATAGTGGCAATGGGAGTGTCACAGCTCATTAGATTAGATACGGAAGATCTGATTATGTTGTTGAACGGTACTAAACTTGGATATCTACCTGAAAGGTTGAAGGGCTATATGTCCTTTCAGCTGATTTAAAATTGAGTCATCAAATACGTACCCAGATTCCTCTTTTACAATAGTAGTATCAGGTATATAAGGAGGGTCAGGAAGCAGCATCAAGGGTTTTGCTCTACCTAGATATATCCATTTTAACTTACCATTTATTTTCTCCAATTTATACCAGTATTTTCCAATATAAATATATCTTTTCTGTTTTTTATAAACTACATGAAATGGCTTGAGGTAAATACCGTGTTCCTTTATCCTCGTATTATATTCGTATACTAGAGATTTTAATATAGACAAAACGTTACTAAATTCCTTTTCATTCATTCTAACTAGCATGGAAATAAAGCACATTTTATAAAGATAAAATTCTACTATCTATGTCGATGGTATGACATGTTATTTAGAGATTTTGGTCGTACTGGAATCAAAGTGTCACAGTTAGGAATAGGCATGTGGAGTTTAGTTACAGATTGGTGGGGTAGACCAGACAAGGCTAGAGATATTATCAAGGCGGCTATTGATTTGGATATAAATTTCTTTGACACCGCTGATATGTATGGTAATGGAAAGGCTGAGGAAATACTTGGTGATTCTGTAAAAACGAAAAGGGATAAGGTTATAATCCTAACCAAGATAGGATATGACTTTTATACCTCACCTGAGAGACCTAAACAAAGATATGATATAGAATATTTAAATATGACAGTAAAAAAATCATTAAAGAGACTTCAAACAGATTATATTGATATTTTAATGCTACATAATCCTAAATTGAAGGATATATCTAACAAGGACTTGCTGGAATTTATGAAGTCGCTCAAGTCAGATGGAATTGCTAGAGTTATTGGTGTAGCATTAGGTCCAACTCTGGGCTGGGAGAACGAAGGTCTAAAGGCTATAGAGGTCGGATATGAGAGCCTTGAACATATCTTCAATATTATCGAGCTCTATCCAGGGATGAGACTACTAAAACATAACATAGGTCACGTGGTGAGGGTTCCTCATTCCTCAGACGTATTGAATGATTCCAAGTGGCCACTAAGATATGATCCAAAGCTTCACAGACGCTTCAAAACTCAGGTGTGGATAGATAAGGCTGTTGAAAGGACTCTGGATCTTAGGAACTTCGCTTTAAGTAGGGGTTTAAAGCTAAACGAGCTTGCCCTAGCCTTCGTTTGGTCCTTCGAAAATGTATCTACAGTGGTTCCAAATATAACTACCATTGAGGAATTAAGGGAAAGTGAGAAATCTACTCGAGTTATTCTAAATGAGGATGACGTCGAATACATTATACAATATTATGAGAAAAATTATAAGGAACTAAATGAGGAAAGTATTAAAGAAACAGAGATTTATAAATGAAATAAATTTATCATATCTTTTCATAGAATCTCAAAAACTCTCTAAATGCTTGGCTCCTATGAGAGATGAGGTTCTTTTCCTTCAAGTCCATTTGTGCGAATGAGATATTGTAACCGTTTGGTATAAATATTGGGTCAAATCCAAATCCTTTATCGCCTTCCGCCTTATCTCCTATGTGTCCATTTATTTCTCCTTTAAATAGCTCTAGCCTCTCTACATCGATATACCCGATAACTGATCTAAAGATGGCTCTTCTATTTTCAATTCCGTTCATGAGTTTCAGGATACCTTCGTTATCTAGTGTTCTTTTTACATAATTAGTATAGGGACCTGGAAATCCATTCAACGCTTCTATAAATAAACCACTATCTTCAACTATAAGTGGGAATCTGAACAAGGAGAAAAAGGTAACCGCCGAGTACCTAACTATCTCCTCTAGGCTATCAGCTTGAATTTCAAGCTTAGGCGAATCTATCCTAACTAAACGAACTTTATGTCCAGACAGATCCTTTAGTTCGGCAAATTTGTGTTCGTTACTAGTTACGACTCTTACTTCTCCTTTCATCTACGTATCTACCCCTCAGCCTTATCTCTTCTACTTTTTTTAATACTTCATCTCGCATTTTTGTAGCTTCATCGTATCCCTCTAGAAATAGAGAAAACGCATTATCTCTGATTTGCACGTGTACACTTTCTAGGGATCTAAGGAAGACATGTATCTCAGTTGCTATATCTTCCAAATCCCTTGACCTCTTCGAGAGTCCAAAATCGATAAAAAAAACCTCCCCGTCATGAAGTATCAAGTTATTTGTGGTTAGATCTCCGTGGATAATGCCGTTAAGGTGCATCTTTCCTGTCATAAATCCAATCTCCTTAAAAATATCTAAGCTGCCTCTTTCGGCAATTTCCTTAACTGTTGGACCTTCAAGATACTCCATGACTATTGTAAAAGAATCAGGATTTACGTAAAGAATAGCTGGTGTGTTGACTCCTGAGGACAACGCCGCAAACATGACCTTAGCTTCTGACGCTGTTCTCTCTCTATTGATTTTCCTATCTAGGTCAGGATTACGATAAGGTTTAGAAATTCTAACCTTATATACAGATTTTATACCTTGAAATCTTCCGTAATATACTAGCGACTCCGATCCTTTCTTAATCAATTTCAACTTCTCCACGGTATATCTACCTCATCAATTCTCCATCTAGGCCTTATGGTAGATTCTGAAATGTCTATAGAAACTCCATGCTTGAATCCAAGAAGCCCTGCATAAGCAATCATAGCTCCGTTATCACCAGAGTAAGAACTAGGTACTACCTTGAGATCAAGGTTCCAGTCCTTAGCTAACTGGATTAGTTTGTCTCTAAGACTTCCACTTGCTGCCACACCGCCAACTATCATTATCTCGCTTTTTTCAGTAAGTGCTACAGCTCGCTCTGTGGCTTCTAATAACATATCAAAGGCTATCTCTCTCAGGCTGAAACAGACGTCATGAATATCGTTTCTCCTCGCAGCTCTAAGAGCAGCTGTCAAAAGTCCCGAATAAGACATGTCCTCTCCCTTCACGACATAGGGAAGGTTAATTAACCTAGACCCTTTTTCGGCACATATATCTATTTTGTGCTTTCCGTTCACTATATATGGTGGCGCAAGTCCTATCTCTCTTACGAAAGTATCCATCATGTTCCCTAATGCTATATCTAACGTCTCTCCAAATATACGAAATCTTCCTTTGTAAAATGTAGAAATGATGGTATTACCTCCTGATAAGTATAAGATTAGAGGATCCCTGGCATCAGTAGTTAGATATCCTATTTCTATATGTCCTATACCGTGATTTACTGGAACTAGATTTTTCTTAAATTTTAATGCCAAGGCTCTGGCTACAACTGCTCCAACTCTGAGAGTCGGTCCCATACCTGGCCCCAGAGCTATTGCAATGGCGCTTATCTCGTCCATTGATGTGTTTGCCGCTTTTAATGCGTTCTTTAGTATAACGTGAGCAGTTAAAGAGTGATGTCTAGCTGCTTCACTAGGTTTCATCCCACCGCTCTGTGGAACAAAGGTATCCCTTTCATTAGCTAAAATGTATGGAGGTTTGTCCTGCGCGATACCAACTCCGAAAGTGTGAGCTGTAGACTCTATACCCAAAACTTTCATGATCTTGATTTACCTGCCAAGAACTCTGTATATTCACATTTACCGCAGGCCCATCTCTCTTTTGGTTTCATGTGGTGTGCCATTACACTCCCACAACGGGGACATTTCTTGTTTTTTAACTTTATCTTGTTATCAGTTATCTCATAGTAGAGTCTACTGCTGGCTTTTTCCGATCCTTTAGCCATTTGAATCACCTTTCTGCACGTTAGCTTTTGTGCCCCTATTTATTAGATGTGAAGGCTCGAATTCCTCTAATGTTTCCTTACTCTCGTACACATGAACTCTAGCCTCACTTATTCCAGCACCGTATCCAGTGTTAATTTCTCTAACTACAACAAGCTCATCTCTTGCTCCCATGAAGTTAGATATAGCGTTTTTTAGATCGGCCCTTGAGGGGGTAGGGCTCCCTATGTGGTAAATCTTTAATCTAATCTCTCTTCTGCCAATTACCTTGTTATCTGCTATACTTTCAACTAGCGCTTCGGCCTTTTCAGATACCTTAATTTGTTGCGATTGAGACATCTCTCCTCACTCTTATTGGATGGTTTTAAGTGTTGTGGATTTTTACGTTAAGCTTGGCTATTATATCTTCCGCAACCCTTTTACCTGAGAGTATCATTGCACCAAATATAGGTCCCATTCTCGGTAACGCTTTGATCTCAGTAACCGCCATACCTGTAGCATACAATCCAGGAGCAACTTCTCCTGTTTGTTCCACTGTAAGTTGTTCAGCTATTTCACTGTAGGCCGACTTTTCTCCCGGAATAGCTATCCCTAATTCCGGTAATTTCCTTGAGGCTACTGAAATTACTTCAGCGTCGTGTCCTGTAGCGTCCACAACAGCTCTAGCCGATATAAAAAGCGGATCTACATGTAAAGCAGCCATCTGAGTTGCTGTCCATTCTACTGCTACGCCTGTTACACGTAGCGGATTCTCCCTAAAAATAACATCGTCCACAGTGACTCCGTGGATTATCTTCGCTCCAGCATCTATGGCTGCAGTAGCCAATTTTGCCATCAACTCAGCGCTATCTACAGCGTAAACCCCTTCCTCAAACTTATGAAGCCTAACTCCTATCCCCCTTAGGATCTCATCTGCAGGACTCTCAATGATTATCTTATGGAACAGCATAGCGCCTCCACCTATACCTCCTCCAAAACTAAGTCTTCTTTCAAACACAGTGGTTTTAAGACCAGACTTAGCAAGGTAGTAGGCTGCAGAGAGACCAGAAGGACCTGCGCCCACAATCACAACGTCATTTACTGAAAAGTCCATCCAATCTTCGAACGTTGCTCTGAGGATATACCTTGTTATTTTCGTCTCATCTACCTGTTTTACGTTCATAATATCATCAACATTTAACCGACTTATAAGCTAGATTATATATTAAAAAACGACAACAATGGATATTAAATTCCATGAGAATATAGCTCTATGCCTTTAGAGTTAAACGTGAATAGTAGAGCTTTAAGATGTGATGTATGTGGAGTGGTTATAAAGTCAAGACCAATAGTGGTTAAAACATGTTGTAATAACAAGCCGTGGACTTTTTGTAGTAATAGGTGTTACTCTTTATGGATGAAGGATTGGCTGAGAAAACAGGAACAGACCAGATCAAGGGGGAAGTTATAGTTGGTATAACAGGTGCTAGTGGGATCATATATGGTATCTCTATGGTAAACAGTCTTAACTCGCTAGGTTTTCGCCCAATCGTTATCATAAGCAAAGGCGCAGTGAAGGTAGCAAGGGAGGAACAGGGTATAGACTTAAACCAAACCGTAGCGGGAATAGCGAGATATGTATATAATGAGAAAGACATCGACGCTCCTCCTTCTAGCTCAAGCAGACTAGTAAAAACCCTCGGTATGGCGATAATTCCTTGTAGCATAAGAACTTTGGCTCAAATAGCTTCAGGGATATCCTCTAATTTGATTACTAGAACTGCAATAAATATGCTCAGATTAAGAAGAAAACTCGTCCTCGTGATTAGAGAGACTCCTCTAGGGACGATCGAGCTTGAAAACGCTCTCAAGGTTTCAAGAGCAGGAGGAATAATTCTACCAGCCTCTCCAGGTTTTTACACTAGGCCTAAAACTTTGGACGATTTGATTAACTTTATCGTAGGAAAAACTTTAGATGCCTTGGAAATAGATCATGATATCTATAAAAGATGGTCTAAATAAGATCTAAATCTCTTTTACCAAATTTTTTAGATATTATCTCCTTGACCTTTTCATCTTCATAAAATTCGTCATGTTTCAGGTCCTTTTCAACATCTTCGCTTCCATTGTCTCGGTTTATTGCAAAGGCACACTTATTACCTGGAAGCAAGGCTCTCTTCTCACAGTAAGCGTATTGGCACTCTCCAGTAATACAAGTGTCACCAACCCATCTGCAGAATCCCACCTTCTGCGGGTTTCCTTTAACGTACCTGGTTTGTATCATTAACGCTCTTTTGTTACATCTAAAGTATGGGCACAGGTAATTGCACTTGTTTCCTAATGGAAGAGGTTTAGGCTCACCGTCACTAATTCTATTCCTAGAATCTCTAGGCTGGTTTCTCCTTTGAAAAGAATCGTCTCTCAAAGTAGCTGAACCCCCAAATTCTTTGACTGCTTATTAAATTTCACATCTTCACCCATTTAAACATTATGTACTTTATCTCGTTAAGGCGAGGGTTAACAATGGCTAAGACAAGTTTCTTTCTTGTGCTGTGAGATACTCTTCCATAACTCATCAACTCGTTCACCGAAATTTTTTCAGATCCGTCAAGGACCGAGATCACGAAAGGCGCATGTTCTATACCAGGTCCAAGAGTGTAAATAGCGAAATCTGCACCGAATTTTATTCCTGATCTAACAATAAATCCTCTCCTTTTCAGATCTTTATACACTAAATAAAGTGGTTTGAACTTAGCTATGATAGAGTTGGCATAGGATTCTATATCCTGGACGCTCATTACCTTTCCCAAATGTGAAACCTTCAAGATATCTTGTTCGGCTAGAAACAAACCTTCTAGAAGAGAAAGTTCTAAAGGCTTCGTAATGTCTTTTGTCGATCTAGGTTTAGCTATGCCTAAGGGTTTCCCATAAAACCCTAAATCGTAAATAGCTCTAGCCTCATTTACATCAAACACTACAATTTTATCTCCTAGTAATTCCCCTGAAAATTGCATTATAGCCTCCCAAAAGCTATATAAGTTATCGATGTGGCCGAGTCCCTAATCATATCCTCACTGTCTTCCAATCTATCTGCGATATCTTTCATTAGCATCACGTAAATAAGATCTTCATATTTTTTCTCAAAGAGTTTCAATTCCAAACTTCTGTATAAATCATCTACTTCCTCCTCTAACTTCATTATGTTTCGGGCAGATTCTACGGATTTCTGCGCGTTTATAGAGAGTAGCCTTAGAGACTCGACCAAATGCATCAATGAGGCCAGAAGTTTTTCTGCTATTATGGTAATCAACTTATACAACAACTCATCTATTTGTGTACCTCTAGAGATAAGCACACTTAATCTATAGGACGCAGCATCTAAGTTTTGAGAGATCTTCTCAAGTTTTGAGAGTATATCGATATATAGATCCTTGTCTTGTATACCTTCCTTTATTCTTATGATGTATTCTCCCAACATGAACTTGTCCGCTTCTACGCTATTTTTGATTCCATTGATTTTAGAGTAAACTTGCATTGGTGTAGCCACATCTCCTGATTTTATCAATTCATACAGAGTTCTTACTTGATCGATAACTTTAAGCGATATCTGCTGTAATCTCTCCTCAAGGTTAATATGTGCAATACTCATTATCTTGTCTATGAAATAATGGTTTAAAAACTAAGCTTGGAAGTCATAGCAATTAATTGTTCCAATTCTTTTAAATCCTCATCTATATTGAGGCTAGTTCCAATCCTGTTTAACATGCTTTCAATGTCTTTGAGTAGTTCAACCTCGTCAGAGAATCCAATCATATGCAAGTAACTCACTATGCCTATAGTTTCCTCCCTTACTTTCTCGTCTGTGAGCGTAGGAAAGTATTCTACTATAGTCTTCAATCCGGACAGTATCTCCTTCCTAGTTCTCCTAATTCTTTTTACTACCCTTGAACATCTTTCAAAATCGGGTTCATTTATAGCTATTATATTCTCCAATTGTGTTAGATTATTGGAGTGGTTCTCTATAACTTCCTCAAATCTTATCAACACATCCCTTATTTTCTGGTCAGCTTCCATTAGATGGCCCTCAAGGTTACAGTGCTATTGTCCTCTATTCCTAACTTTAACATATCCTCTGGGCTTGCCCAAACTTCAATCTCTGGAATGGTCTCTTGTGATATTGCCTTTAATCTTATCCTCTTTCCTTTTACTGAGATCTCTACTTCTCCCTTTATTTCCATTTCCTTTGTAAGCTTAGATGAGATAAGAAGTGATCCACCTTTCACTTCGGGTCTCTTCCTTATCTTAACCCTTTTCTCCTTCAGGACTCCTTTCTCTCTACCTTTTAGGGCTGACGCCGGAGGAATTATATTTACAAGAGATTTAATATCGGTTTTCTTTTCCTCCTCTGATTCAGGGTTCATCTTTTCGCCTCTCCTGATACCATACTAAAACCTTTATCACTAAATAACTTCTGAATAAACGTATTTAGATCTTGCGTTTTTATTCTGACTTGTTCCCAAGTATCTCTGTCTCTTACAGTTACAGTGTCATCCGATAAGCTTTGAGGATCCACAGTGATAGCGTAAGGAACACCTATTTCATCCACTCTAGCATATCGTTTACCTATACTGCCCGAATCGTCATAAAGTACCTCGAAATTGTCCTTTAGCATGTTATAGATCTTTTTGGCCTTAGCTGTGAGTTCCTCTCTATCCAGCAGAGGGAAAACTGCGACTTGATATGGTACTATATTTTTAGGTAAGGAAAGCACAACCCTATCCTTTTTTTCCTTATATGCCGAAAGAAGGCTCAAATAAAGGCACCTCTCCACGCCGAACGAAGGTTCTACAACGTGCGGATAGAATTTGATCCCATGCTCTTTTTCTTCTCTTTCTATTATTTGTATAAATTCACTTAATTTTCTATCCTTTATCTCGGCACCACTGTTTACTAGTAACTCTATCTGATCAGCGTTTTTCCCTGAGATAAGGCTCATAACTTCCTTCTGAAGCTCTGGGTTATTTTTTAGTTTGTCTTTATTAATCAGTATAGTCTTTCTTTTTACTACTCTTGGATTATCAAATTTTTTGAATACTGTAAGATCCTCGTTACTGAACTTAGAATGTCTACTAAGGTCATAGTTTCCTCTGTATGCATGACCAGATATCTCTACCTTCTCACCTAAAACTTCCACTATTTGGTCAAACGTCTGTGATGAGTAGTGAGCCCTTTCATATGGCAACTTTTCTTCAAAGTAAAAGTTCTCCTTTGCTATACCTATAGATTGAACGAACTTAGAAGCGGAGGCCATCCAAAATGCCATCCAGGGATTGACAACAAGCTTCTCATCAACCATTTCCTTTATCTTTATCCTACTAGGTCTCTCTCCCTTCTCCTTTGAGTTAGAAAAGAGGACATTTATCTCGTCATCGTAAAACTTCTCTAGCCAAGGTACGTCCTTATCTTCAGGATCTATAAAGAATTCCACTTCCATTATAGTGAATTCCCTCATCCTGACTAGACCTTGTCTTGGTGAAATCTCATTTCTGGCTACTTCCCCCACTTGAGCTATACCAAGAGGTAGCTTTTGTCTCGTAGTTTCATACACTCTCTTAAAGGCTGTAAACATACCTTGAGCGGTTTCTGGTCTCAGGTAACCTACGTTTCCTGAATAGGGGCCTATGTTAGTTGAAAATAGCAAATTGAAGTTTCTAACCTCACCTAAATCTCCTCCACAAGCTGGGCACTTTATACCCTTTTCTGAAATTAACGAAGTGAGATCCGATGGTTTGAGCCCCTCTACGACAACATGAACCGTTTCCTCTATCAAATGATCCGCCCTATAGATTTTGTGACATTTTGTGCACTCCACTATTGGATCAGTAAAGTTCTCTACATGTCCACTTGCTTCTAGAACCTTTGACGGTGTGATCATAGGTGTTTCTATTTCAACTACGAACTCACTATTTTCTTCAACGAATATCCTCCTCCACATTTGGACGATTTTGTTCCTTATTCTAGTTCCTATAGGGCCTATATCGTATAGCCCAGCCACTCCTCCATATATCTCATATGAGGGCCAGAATATCCCTCTCCTCTTTGCTAATTCGATCACTTTCTCAGAATCTGGCATGAGAGCCTTTGATGTAGCCGAGTTTATAAACTTCCTTAATTATCCATATTGGTATGTCAGACTCTAGACTATTGTATTTGAACGAAAATTCACAAAAATTTGGAATATATAAGTCTGGATCACCATTTGCACTGATGGGTATACCGATGGATATAACAAGTAGTTTTAGACCAGGAAGTAGATTCGCTCCACAAAAAATAAGGCAAGTATCACAGTTTATTGAATATCTTTCCATAAGATCCGGGATTGATATGTCGAATGTTGGTTTCGTAGATTATGGTGATATAGTACTCCACCCTTCAGATGTCGCAGAGAATATTGAAAGGATAACCCAGGTGACTAGTTACTTATCTGATCTGAAGAAGATAGTTGTATCGATAGGAGGTGAGCATACGGTAACTGTTGGTACAGTCTTAGGAACTAAGGCAGATTGCGTTCTAAGCTTCGATGCTCACCTTGATCTGCGCGATGAATACATGGGGTATAAGTACGATCATGCATGCGTTCAAAGGAGATTGAGCGAGAAGGGTGTTATGATTATTGAGATAGGAAACAGAGCTATGGGATCGGATGAGATCGAATATGCTAGATCTAACAAAATTCCGTTCTTCACATCACATGAAGTCAAATTGCTGGGACCTCAAGAGGTAGCAAAGAAGGTAATAAATTTCCTTAGTCCCTGTAAAAGAGTATATATAACATATGACATGGACGTCCTAGATCCGTCATATGCTCCTGGAGTTGCGACTCCAGAACCTGAGGGGCTCGACGTATCTACCGTGTTAGATATAATGAACTTGGTTGTAGACGATAGAGTAGTAGGTTTCGATGTAGTTGAGGTTTCACCACCATACGACCCATCTGAGATAACGTCAGTAGTTGCTGCAAAGCTCATCCTTGAGACTTCCGCAAAAATAAAAACTAGATTGCCTTAACTGCTTTTATTGTTGGCTTTCTAATCATATAAATTATGTTATAGCCACAATATGGACATCTCACACCAGGAAGCACTCTTAGCTTATCACTATCAAAGGTCTTCCAGCATTTGCCACATCTAAATAAGTCTCCCATACCAATCATTAAACCTAACTTTTTTGACGTTTTAAATCTTATCCTCGATAGAAAAGCCTAAAAAGGGCATCTCCTATTATAATGTTACAAAATGGCAGACAATTTGTGTGGAGGACTTCCACCGGAAGTATGTGAACAATTAAACAAAGAAGAAGAGTTCATAAAAATAAAGTTAGAAAAGAGAAGATACGGGAAAGAAGTGACGGTTATAGAAGGGCTTGGTGACGACGCAGATCTGAAGAAGATTGCGTCCGAGCTAAAGTCAAAGTTAGCGGCTGGAGGAACCGTGAAAAACGGTAGAATAGAGATCCAGGGAGATCACAGGGATAGAGCGAAAGATTTGCTGATAAAGCTAGGCTTCCCGGAATCAAACATAATGGTTATAGAATAAAAAGCGGTAATAGAATAAAAAAGTAAAATTTATTGGTTTTGTATTTCTATCTTTAGTTCCTGAATTAATTCTTTATACCTGTTTCTAACTGTAACTTCGGTAACTCCGGCCACCTGTGCTATCTCTTTTTGTGTTCTTCTCTCCTCGTTAAGTAGAGCCGCTATGTATATTGCAGCTGCTGCCAACCCTGCTGGATCTTTACCTGCAGTAAGACCCACATTTTTAGCCTTATCTAATATTTCAGCAGCTAATTTCATTGAAGCTCCACTAAGTCCAAGAAGTGAACCAATCCTGGTTACGTAGTCCTTAGGGTCACTAACAGGTACACCGACATTAAGCTCCCTAAGTAAGAGCCTGTAGCATCTAGCTACTTCTTTTCTATTGGCTTTAGTGTATTGGGCTATCTCATCAAGGGTTCTAGCTATCTTCATTCTTCTACATGAGGCGTAAATGGCTGCTGCGACAACGCTCTCTATAGACCTTCCTCTAACTAGCCCCTTTTCTACTGCTTTTCTATAGATCAGGGCCCCTTCATCCTTGACGGATTTAGGCAGGCCCAGAAGATTTCCTATCCTCTCTAACTCGTTCATAGCCTGGGCTAAGTTTCTGTCAATAGAACTTTGAATCCTAGCCCTAATTTGCCATTTTCTCCATCTGAGAACTTCCAGCCTTCTCTTAGGGTCCAAGTTCCTTCCTATAGCGTCCTTATCTTTCCAGTCTATTAATGTGGAAAGACCTCTGTCATGAATTGTTTGATTAAGCGGACCACCAACACGGCTTCTCTTTTCCTTCTCCTCTGGAGTAAAAGCTCTCCATTCTGGACCTTGATCTACTATTCTTTCTTCTATGACCTCCCCGTTTTCAGAGCATATGTATTCCCCCCTGTCTGCATCGAAAATAATTTTATCTTGGGGGCACTCGTTATCAGATGAGTTTTCCTTACTCATAACTTTCACCATGGAAAACGTATGACAAAAAAAGAAACATTTATAAATTCTGACTGTAGTAATATATAAGCTTTTCCATTGCATATTTTTATCTATTCAGACTAAGATGAATCAATTTCATCCCATAATTAACGTGATAGGTATGTAACTTATACTTAATTTTATTACGATAAGGGAAAGTATCCTCAATCCATCTTTGGATTTGATCTCCTGAATATCCAGATAGACGACAAGAAGAAAATCAGAGCTATTATAGTAAATATAATTCCAATTATCATCAGCTGTATTATATCTCCAGAGTATCCCTTTCCGAAAATAATTGGTATGGGTCCTATCAGAACCACACCGCTAAAAGATGACCCAGAGAGAGGTCCCGCAAAAGTCGAAGCTAGTAAAATTAGAAAACCAATAAATATAAGAGCCATGCCAACTAGGGTTAATCTCATATAATAAGGTTGTATTGTTTCCCCTTAATATTGGTGACTTTTAATGTATCAAGGAAACGTGCTAAGTGTCTTAGCATCAAGGAATGATATAGCTAAGCATTTGGCCGAAAAACTAGGTAAGCTTCATGAGGATGGTAAAATACAAATATTTTACAGGAGGAAAAACGATTATATCAGATCTATTCTTTCAACGAGTGAATATCCAGAGAAGATACTAAGTGCGGCTGAGATAATTAGCTTATCTTCTAGATCATTTCTGTATATAGGAGAAAGCTTGTCATGGATGGATGGGGAACTTGCGCTCTTATCTACAGCTTCTGGTATTAATACAACTGTTATTACCACTAGGTCAGAGGACGATATAAGAAAGATGTTTAAGGGAACGTCTATTGAAAACTCTCAGATATCGCAGGAGCCTGACGACGAAGAGAGAGTTATGGACGATCTAGGAGTAGTGTATGTGGATAAAAGTTTCGTTGTAAAGGGAGTAGGGGTTGTAGTCACAGGATTCTCTCTAACTAATCTTAAAGTTCACGACAAGCTAGTTCTCCTTCCTTCGATGAAGGAGACGGAGATTAAGAGTATCCAAGTCTTAGACGAGGATCAAGAGGCTGTAGGAGTCGGAGTCAGAATAGGACTTGCGCTCAGAAACGTAAAAGAGGAGGAAGTGAAAGACTCCTACTTAATGGTTAAACCAGGAACCAAAGTCACAAAAGAATTGAACGGGAAAATGGAGTTATTTCCCTGGAGTCAATTTACAGAAGGACAACTTCATTTTGTGGCATTTGGAGTGTCAATAGTAGGAAAGATAGATAAAGAGAGACATGACAGGATTCTGCTAACAAATCCTATACCTATCCCAAGAAGACTAATCGTATTGAACGTGAATGTAAAACAGGGAAAACCAAGAGTATTAGGCTATTTTATTCCAATTTAAAACAATCTAGGTTCTATTTATACAGAAGACATGAGACTTTTCTATTCTCACCTTCGTTGTACAGGGAAGGTTCTTCGTAATCGGATATAGTGATCTCTCCGTTATCGGTAACGTTGGTTATTGACGTTAATGATCTTACGACTTCCCTTTCGCTCTCTATGATTTTTCTCAGTTCAGCGATGTTAGCGTTCTTTACGAGTAGTTTTTCCTTATCCTGCATTATCTCAGCCTTTTCAAATAAATCGTAGTACTTTCCTTGGATTAGATAATTCAAGTCCTCAATAATCTCTTCCATAGTCCATCCACACTTGTCGAAAGCCATGGGACATCTAGGATGGAACACGCAACCCTTTGGCGGATCTATTAGATTAGGTGGATCTCCTCTAAGCGTTATTCGCTTTCTCATGGATCCAGGCTCTGGTCTAGGTACTGAGGATATAAGGGCCATAGTATATGGATGTTTCGGGTTATTTAGAACACTCTCCTTGTCTCCGATCTCCATCATTTTCCCTGAATACATTACAGCAACCCTGTTAGCCATATAGCTAACTACAGCTATATTATGTGTAATGAGTATCATTGTAATATTCTTTTTCCTTTTTAACTCGTTTAATAGGTTTAGTATCTGAGCTTGAACAGAAACGTCTAGAGCACTTGTAGGTTCGTCTAATATCAAAAGGCCAGGGTTTGTAGCTAGAGCTCTGGCTATAGCCACTCTCTGTCTCTGACCTCCAGAGAGCTCATGCGGATACCTCATGGCGAAGCTCCGAGGTAGGCCAACCTCCTCCAGAAGCTCATAGACTCTTCTCTTAGCTTCCTCTCCTTTTAAGAACCCTGTGGACAGCATTGGTTCTAGAACGACGTCTAGAATCCTATATCTAGGGTCAATAGACGAGTATGGGTCCTGGAAAACCATGTTCATCTTTATTCTAATTTTTCTCAGTTCATTTCCTTTTTTATTTAGTAATGAATATTTTTCACTAATTTTTTTAGCTCTCTCTAAATCCTTTGTTAAAATAGCATCCTCATATTCTTTAACTTCGTCATCTTCTATATCAAAAAGTATCTCTCCATCAGTTGGTTCAAGTAATCTTATCAGTAGCCTACCAAGCGTTGTTTTACCCGAACCGCTCTCTCCTACTATCCCTAGAACCTCACCCTTATTCACCTTAAGTGACACATTATCAACAGCCTTCACGTATTGGTTCTTCAAGGATCCCCTGACAGGGAAGTATTTCTTCAGATTGAAGGCTGCAATCATTGTTTATCACCTTTTCTGGCTAGAAAGCAGGCAACGGAGTGAGTTTCGCTAACCTTTACCATATCTGGCTGTCTTAGTTTACACTCGTCCATAACGAATGGACATCTAGGTGAAAATGAGCAGCCTTGAGGCGGATATCGCATATCTGGAACAGATCCTGGGACAGTCTTAAGGGAGGTCTTATCCATGGTAGGGATAGCTTCAATCAACGCTTTCGTGTAAGGGTGTAGCGGTTCTAAGAATATTTCCCTAGCCGATCCTATTTCTACTATTTGACCAGCGTACATTATTCCTATTCTATCTGAAACTTCTGCCAAAACTGACAAATCATGCGATATAAATATGAAAGAAGTGTTAAAGCTAGATTTTAAATCTTTAATTAGGTCTAGGATTTGTGCCTGAATCGTTACATCGAGTGCGCTTGTAGGTTCGTCCATAATTACCACCTTGGGATAGTTAGCCAACGCGATAGCTATAACTATCCTCTGCCTCATCCCTCCGGAAAGTTCATGAGGATATAATTTAACCACCTTTTCCGGATGTGGTATGCCTAAGAAGGTTAGAAGTTCAACGGCTAGGCGATATCCTTCCTTAATTAGCGCATTCTTGCCTACTCTTGAAATTATAGGAACGCTTTTGCCCCCAGATAGATAAAACGATATCCCTATTTCATCTAGTTTAGATAATTTCACGTTAGCTAAAGCCAGTATCATTTTCTCTTTCCTAGCTTCGTGGACGTCTCTTCTCCTCCAAATTGAAAGTATTTGTTCATCTAGACCATTTAATCCCATTTCCTCTATTTTCTGGATAAACTTCTCTTCTCCCTCGGTTTTTAGAATAGTCAGCAATACTCTAAGTTTTTCCTGGTCTACTCTGTTTCTGCTCAGAGCTCTCCTTATTAGGCGCTCTGGATCGTGGAAATATACGGCTTCAGCTATTTGGTACCCAACAGGTAGGACGGGATTTAGAGCCGTGAGAGGTTCCTGGAAGACCATTGATATTTTGCTTCCCCTAACTTTCTCTAGTTCTTTGTTTAATCTTTTAATTTTCTTTTCATTCTTTTTAATATTGAATTTTTTCTGATTTGAATCGTGTCTTAATGTTTTTAGAAGATCTAACCCATCTAGGATCACGAATCCCTCTTCCAGGCTAGCATTTCTTGGAAGCAATCCCATTATGGCTAAACCTAGAGTTGATTTACCCGAACCGCTCTCTCCAGCTAATCCAAGCACCTCTCCTGAGTATAGATCTAAACTAGCCCCTCTAAGCGCTTTATATACACCCCTTCTCGTGTAAAAGCTTAACCTAAGGTTTTCCACCTCTAGAACCTTTTCTTTAGTTTTAATTTGGGACATTAGCTTCTCCTCCTAGGGTCAATAACGTCCCTAAGTCCATCTCCCATTAGATTCACTGAAAGCGCGAATAAGGTTATCGCCAATCCAGGAAATATAACAGTCCAGGGAGCCGATTGAATATAGTTCAAACCTAAACTAGTTAGGTATCCTAGCTCTGGTATATTTGCATTAGGAATGAAGCCAATGAATGCTAGAGTTGCAAATATACCTACAACAGATCCCAGATCGAGGGATATCTGAACAAGAATGGGTGGCAATGTATTTGGTAAAATATGTTTAAACATTATTCTAGAGTTACTAGCGCCAGACGCTTTGGCTGCTTCCACAAAAGCGCTCTCCCTTAAACTTAAGGTTAAGCTTCTAGCATACCTAGCGTATATGGGCCACCATACAATTACAAGTGCTATTACCATACTGTTTAGGCTTCTACCAAGTACAAAACCAACTGCTAACGCTAGAACTAGAAACGGGACGCTGAAGAATATATCAGTTATTCTCATAAGAACTTCGTCTAAATAGCCTCCTACATACGCGGCCAACACACCTATAACCGCACCTATTAACGCACCACTTACTACTATAAGCAATGAAAACCCTAAGTCAATCCTTATTGCCTCCATTATTGCTTGCAATAGGTTAACTCCTGGATACGTTGTTCCAAGGGGATAAGTAGGCGAAGGCGGCATAGGCACAGGATTTATGAAATTATAAACCAAGACGTTCGGATTTCTAACTCCCACTATCATTGGATCAAACTGCATTATTAAGGCGTCTACGACATAGGCCAGGAAAATTAGCAGCCCAGCAATTGCAGTTCTATTTGCTAAAAATACCTTAAGCGATAGCTTTAAGTTGTAAAACCTCTTCTCCTCTTCTTCTATGTTTTGCAATATTATCTACCTCAATATCTGACTCGTGGATCTATCACGGCATAAACTATGTCCAATATCAACGTTGTTAAGACAAGTATTATCCCGAATATCAGAGTTGACGCCATGACTCCTCCTACATCGTCATTAAGAAGAGCCTGAGTTGTCCAGTATCCTATTCCAGGGAAGTCAAATACTGTCTCAACAACTACAACTCCGCCTAAAAGTCCTGCGACCGTGTATCCAAAAGATGTTACTACTGGAAGCATGGCGCTTTTTCTAGCGTGCAAATTATTTACAATTTTTTCTGGAACTCCTTTAGCTCTTGCAAGCTTTATGTAATCTTGTTCTAAGGTCTCAAGCATACTGGCTCTCAATATTCTTATAATACCAGCCATAACTGCTAGAGCGAGGGTCACAGCTGGCATGATTAAGTGGAGGAACGCATTTAATGCAACCGTGAAATCACCATGAATTATAGCATCTATTAGCAAAATATGAGTAGGATAAGATATTCCATTCACATACCAAGGAAGGCCACTGACTAAGGTGGGGTTTACTTCTCCACTAAACGGAAGAACTCCTGTATACACACCAAGGAGTAATATTAGCGCGATGGCAATCAAGTATATAGGCATAGAATAAAGCGTAAATGAAAATACCCTTATCCCTTGATCTGCGACCGAGTCTCTATTTACAGCCGAGAACACTCCTAAGGGGATCCCGATAAGCCATATTAATAATGCTGCGAATAATGATAAAACAATTGTATTAGGCAAGAAGAGTTCAATGGCCACGGAAACAGGTCCGCTGAATATTGGAGTATTAGTATAACCAAAGTTACCACTGAGAACCTGTCCAAGCCAATAGAAATATTGGATGTACACTGGCTGATTTAGGTGAAATTCTTGAATCAACCTCTGAATTTCTAACTCCCTAGCCTGCCCAGTGAGCCTAGGATTAAGATATTCCGATAAAATTAAATTATTACCTTGTAAGTGAATTAGAACGAAAACAAGTAGAGTTAATCCTATTAGAGTTGGTATTAGGATGATTAATCTCCTTAAGATAAACATCCATAATTTAATGAACTACCACCTCTTACTTTAATAATACAACAAATAAGAAAAAAATGTTTAACCTTTTACCCACCAGAAGTATAAGCTGTCTCCTGCCCCTCCAATCATTGGGTTCTCTTCGTAAGTTATATGACCTTGATATCCAGTCATGTAAGGCTTTACAACCCAGAACTCATTAGGTTGTTGAGTATAGACGTACATGTAAAGGTTAATGGCAATTTGTTCAGCCTGCTTATAATAGTATGCAGCTTGCGTGGCATTGGGTGTGCTGTCAGCCTCCTCTATATAGTTGTTTAGTTGTTGATACAGTTGAGCTTGATTTGTATGACCTAGTGACTTTAAGTATTGTACTGACCAACCGTCTGGTGCCGGATACGTCCCGTTCTCTAGATACATAGCATTGACGAAATCGGACGGGTAAGGATAATCAGCTATCCAGCCTAAATAGTATAAAGGCATCGGGTTCTGACCAGGTACCTCTAAACCGATAATTTGGGAGAACGGTAGGTATAGGGGCTGAGCCTGAATGTTTGGATCTATCTGGGATAGAGCTTGGGCCCACATCTGAGCTGCAGCGTAATCTACAGTATCTCCAGAAGATACTATGATAGGAATATTAATCGATACATTATACATTCCTGATTTTATCAATAATTGTTTAGCATAACTGAGATTAAACGTAGGTACGTTCTCAAGCTCACTAGGTGGAACATAGTAAGGTAGGCCAGGTATAATTACGCCTGCGTAAGGTGAGGCAAACTGGAAACCGTACTTGTTATTGCCTACGATATTATCGATATAGTTAGTGTAGTTGAAAGCGTACGCAAAGGCTTCTCTCACGTACAGGTTTGCAAAGTAGTTTGAGGGAACGTGATATTGAGTTCCTAAAGTCTTCAAACTTGTGTTACTTATGTTCAAATTGAATATGAAGAAGAACTCTGATAGAGTGTTGAACTGATATATGTTGGCTTGATTCTGGGCTTCAAGCTGTTTCAATGAGGGGAAGTAACTAGTAGGAAGTCCGGTTACGATATCAGCTTTTCCTGATGAGAACAGTTCGTAAGCAGTTTGTGGGTCTTTCACCCAATTTATGATTACAGTATCATTTGGTGCTGGTACTCCAGGTACACCTTTATAATATGGGTTAGGATTTAAAACTACATATTGACCAGGGACATACGTTTTTATCATGTAAGGACCTGAGGCAACCGGATCGTTCTGTACTTGAGTATTGTAGTTTCCTTCATTGGCGTACTGCTCATATTGTAGGAACCCTTGTGGGGTGAAAGTTATGCCTGCACCTATTTGTTCCAACCACTTAGCATCCACTATTCCAGAACCTAGAGGGTCTGCAAGAGCTGTGAAGAACAGTTGTGGTGTAGTGGGCTTAACAAGGTGGAAAGTTACCGTATTAGTCTGGTTATCATATGTTACTGCGTTCATTATTTCCTGATAGGTCTGGTTCATATTAGAGGATGTAACTATGGGTACACCTATCGTAGCTCCTGGAACAAGATATTGAGCTAAGATCCAGTCAGGTGTACCTGGGGATCCACCAACGAAAAGAAGCGCCCTTATCACAGAGTACCACACGTCATACGCAGTGAGATTATCACCATTGGAGAAATGTAGTCCTGTCCTTATGTGGAAAACATACACAGTGTAGTTGTCTTGTATACCACCATTTTGTACTGTTGGGATCTCGCTCGCAGCATATGGTATGAAAGTCGTTGTGCTGGAACCGTTATATAAAAGTAGAGTCATGAATATGTTGGATACCACTTCAAAGCCTACGCTTTCATAATCGATTTGAGGATCGAAAGAGTAAGGGCCTCCTGGTACGTTCTCAGCCACTGTTATCACACCAGGGTTCGGTACGGTGCCGTTGAAAAGCTTTAGCGAGTATGATACACCTTGACCCGCTACAGCTACTGTCTGATAGGTTTGATATTGGTAAGTCTGACCAGAAGAGACGTTTTGAGTCACTAACGTTAAAGTCACTGTATATAATCCAGGTTTTGCATAAGTTACATTAACTGGATTAATAACAGGATCAAAAGTGGTAGAATTAGCATTAACTGTAGCGGTTTGGTTATTTCCAAAATCCCATACGTACTTTAATATCGTCATGTTCTGACCTGATGGAGGTTGCAGATATCCTCCATAGAAGAATACGGGAGTTCCAGCCTGAACTATTGGTGCTGTTGGGTTCTTGGCAGTATCGAAAGACACTACAGGAATAGAGAGATATTGAGTTGCAGAAGAGTTAAGGAGCCCTAACACTTGAACTTCCAGAAGGGCATTGCTAGTATTTTCTACCTGTTTTCCATTCACATATTCCTCGGCATATACTAAATAGGTGCCGGGTTGACTATAGGTGTAGCTTAATTCCACTACGTTAGAGGTAGCTGTTTGATTTAGAGCCTCACCGTTACCTAAATATAGAACTATGTTTGAGTTAGGAATTACATTATATATCGTAAAAGTAATTGGACTTCCTTGCCCTACGGCAAAGGATGTAGGGGCTATAGAGATCGCCTGAGCTATTGTTGTTTTATGTGAAGACGATGTAATAAGCAATATACCTGCTATAGCAGCTATTATTATGATAATAGCTATAATAATTCCAGTTGTTCTAGAAAGAGCTCTGGAAAATTTGAACCTAGGCGATTTATACATGATAATCAGTTTAATCTCAATTTGAACCCTTTTAAGGTTTATCAGTGTTATGGATTTATACTTTAAAAAATCATAATGGACAGGATAATTATCCTCGATATAGAGAAGCAAAAGGTCAGATAATGTTTAACATATTTAGCCGTGAATGATTAATATTAGAAATTTATTCTATAATAGAATTATTCTTTTTTAATTTGAAAATTAAAGTATATAAAGTATGAATATATTGCTATATTTAAGGAAACGAATTATATCGTACGTATACGTAGCAAACCATTTGTTCAAAGTTAAATGCCGCGGCCGGGATTTGAACCCGGGTCACGGGCTCGAAAGGCCCGCATACTCTCGGCGCAAACCATGACCGGGCTATACTACCGCGGCGATGAAATTAATACAACAATGCTTATAAAACTTGTCCTTTAAGGGTTATGTTAAAGCCTTAATAAGGCAGCATTTAGCTCTCCTAATCATTTTCTTCAAAACCCTAAATAATAAGGCTTTCATATGTAAAGCCTAAATATCGATTGGTTCAGTTAGTAAGTGTGATACTTAGAGTAACTTTTATGACTCCCGCTAGGCCGGCACTGTTAGACCTTGTGAAGACTTCGTTTACAATTCTAGACATCAAGGCTGAAGGTAACTTTCAGAGAGCACTGATAGAAATTAAATGCAGTGAAGATGAGATTAAAAGAATACCTGGGTACTTCACGAAAGTGTCTAAGCTAAAGTATCTAGGGACGGTAAAAATCAAAGGTAAAGTAGAAGAAATTTTATCTAAATACACTATTGTTCATGGTATTGTAAATGAGAACTCAACCGTATGGACGGTTATCCTTGCTGGACATCAGGAACTAAAGAAGATGTTGAGTGATCTGCATCAGAATGGGGTTGATCCGAAGGTTCTTAAGGTTACTAAATATAAAACCGATGATATATTAACAGCTAGGCAAGAACAGGTATTGAGAATAGCACTTGAAGCTGGGTACTACGAGTTTCCCAGGAAGATAACTATAAGAGATCTAGCAGAAAAGTTAGAAGTGAGCGTCTCTTCCCTTTCTGAAATCATTCGAAGGGCTGAGAAGAACGTTATAGTGAATTACTTCGATGAAAAGGGATTATGATGCATGGGGGATTAAGCTGGTCACATGGTAAGCCTCCTACAATTAGGGATTTTAGCGTTAACCTAAATCCGCTAGGGGTTCCGAGCTTCATAGAGGAACTAATTTATGAGGCGGTAAAGGTTAAGGCTTATCGTTTCTATCCAGATGATTATAGGGACTTAAAGTACAAGATAGCTGAAATTTACAATGTTGACCCTGAGATGATAGGTGTGTTTAATGGTGCGAGCGAAGCTATATCGTTGTTAGGTCGTGGGTTCTTCGTACCAGAGCCAAATTACCAGGAATATTATAGGAGTAACGTTTATCTTGCAGAAGAGGGCGAAGAATTTAGGTACCCTCTTCAAGGAGATAAGCTCATTGTAAGTCATCCTAATAATCCCACTGGAGCAGCTTTGAAAGAGCAGGAGGTAACATTGTACTTAGAACAAGGGAAATTTCTTGTTATAGATCAATCTTTTTCTGATATTAGCTTAGTTCCATCATTCGTTAACTTGGTTAAGGAATTCCCTAATCTGTTAATAGTGTCCTCCTTTACAAAGAGTTTTTCAGTTCCAGGACTAAGATTGGGCTTTACTATAGGAAATGAGAGTAAAGTGATTGAGAAACGTTCTATACCTTGGAGGATAAACAGTATTGCTTACTACGTTTTCGCTAATCTAGACGTGAGGGAAGTTAGGAGCTTTTTCGAAATGTCGAGAAACACATTAGGTAAAATTTTAGATAATATAAAAAGGATATCAGGAATAAAATTTTACAAATCGTTTGCACCCTTCATTTTGGCCGAGTCAAGTATCGCATCTAACGAATTGAATAAGAAATTGTTATTGAAAGGATTTTATGTGAGAGACTGTGCAAATTTTGTCGGACTTAGATCGACGCATTTTAGATTCTCATTGAGACCTGACGTCAATGAATTGTTAGAAGTCATTGACGACATATTACGCAATCGCAATCCAGAAATGTGATTTTATGTTCAAGATAACTAAGGCTTAACGGTGTAATAAAGTCTCTTTTTTGATTTTCCTCTGTTCTCTACTTTTAGAATCTCTATATCACCTATCTCAGAGGTATTATTAACATGCGGTCCACCGTCGGCTTGAATATCTATCCCCTCAATTTCAACTATTCTCCATATGTTAACTTCCGGGGGCATCTTCTCAGCCAATTTTACAATACCTGGAATCTTTAACGCTTCTTCCCTACTAAGAAAGAATACTTTGACATTTCTCCCGCTTCTAGCTATCTCGTTAGCTTCCTTAACGATATCAACAAGTAAACTTTTGTCTTCGATATCAAAATCGTCTTTAGCGTACTCAGGAGTTATATTTCCTCCAGTTATATATGAACCATACTTTGAAAAGGCTATCGAAGAGATGATATGTGACGCTGTATGGAGCCTCATCATTCTGTACCTTCTATCCCAATTAATTCTACCTACTACCACTTCACCTTCCTCAATTTGGATTGGATTTTCTAAAAAGTGAACAATATTCTCTCCCTCCTTTTTTGTTTCTGTAACAACGAACTCTTTCCCAGTTGATTTGGAGATTAGGATTCCGTTGTCTGACTCTAGGCCTCCTCCTTTAGGATGGAAAGCAGTTCTGTCCAAAACTACGCCTTTATCTACAACTTTAACAATCTTAGCTGTAAATTCTTTAACGTAGGAGTCTCGGGCATAGAGTTCCTCTGTTGACATGAGGATCTAAAATACTTTTTAAGACCAGAATTAAATAATCTTTTCGCCTGATTATAAAATGTAATAAACTAAAAAATTTCTTGATGAGAGAAATCTAGTAAGGTGAAGAAGTTCATAAAACTTAAAAGTGGGCAGTTTTCAATAATTCCTTTCTAGTTTCAGCTTAATTCTGACCCTGAATTTAAAATATTACCGTCTCTTCAGTCTTATAACTTAATCTGAGATAATATAGTTATCAAGATGCTTGGTAAAGATTTCCAAAAGTATTGGGCTGGATCTGATGACAAAGGTTGGGACGGATTAAAAGGTGCCTTCAAGAGTAAGGAGCCGCTAAAGTATAGAATAGTTCAGGCCAGATATAGACTTGGTTCGATGATAAACAGGTTGGACGTTCACATAGCTAGACTCCAGGAAAGAGACAGGACACTTTTCGAAAGAGTTGTTACCGCACAGATGGCTAAGGATACCAGCAGGGCAGCAATGTACGCTAATGAGGTTGCCGAAATAAGGAAAATGAGTAAGCAACTTATGATGACGCAAATAGCCTTAGAACAGGTTCAATTGAGGCTAGAGACAGTAAGTGAGATAAGTGAAGTCTTCGTTAATCTGATCCCAGTTGTAGGCGTAATCAATGAGCTAAAGGGCGCACTAAAGGGAGTGATGCCTGAGATATCTCTTGAGCTTTCCTCTCTC
Organism: Metallosphaera cuprina Ar-4; assembly: GCF_000204925.1. Lineage (NCBI taxonomy): Archaea > Thermoproteati > Thermoproteota > Thermoprotei > Sulfolobales > Sulfolobaceae > Metallosphaera > Metallosphaera cuprina. The sequence goes on from NC_015435.1 coordinate 97,331, forward strand.
GGTGAAGATCTTCAGACTGTTGTAATAGAAGCCGGAGATTTCGCAGGAGGATACTCTTACGCTTCGGCTGCAACACCGGAGGCAAGAAAGATACTAGAGGAAGCTTCAGCTATAGCGGAGCAGAAAATGAAGGAGAAGTTCCCAGATCTGCCTGTAAACGCGCTGACCCAGAAGGCTTGATCTCCTAAACCTAAGAAATTTTATTTTCTTACCTCACTTCTTTTTGTGGCCGAGAATTACTCTGTAACTCCGTGGGAAGTAAAGGGTAAGGTTGATTATGATAAATTAATTGTTCAGTTCGGGACCCAGAAGATAACTGATCAGTTAAGGAGAGACTTACAGTCAGCCGTAGGAGAACTTCATCCAATGTTAAGGAGAGAAATATTTTTTTCACATAGAGACTTTGATATAATACTAAAGGAATGGAAAGAAGGTAGGTCCTTTTTCCTCTATACCGGAAGGGCACCATCTTTAGGTATGCATATAGGCCATATGATACCCTTCGTCTTCACGGCCTGGCTTCAGAAAAAGTTTGGAGTTAACGTATACATAGAGATCACTGATGATGAGAAATTTATGAGAAATTTAGAATATTCTCTAGATCAAACCAGACAATGGGCCTTAGATAATATTCTAGATATAATAGCTGCTGGTTTCGATCCGGATAAGACATTCATTTTCCAAGATACTGAATATATAAGGAATATGTATCCGTTGGCAATAAAAATTGCTAAGAAACTAACTTTCTCAGAGGTTAAGGCAACCTTCGGTCTTGACGTCTCCTCAAATATCGGAATAATCTTCTACCCATCATTACAAATTGTACCAACAATGTTTGAAAAAAGGAGATGCTTAATACCGGCCGGCATAGATCAGGATCCTTACTGGAGGTTACAGAGGGACATAGCAGAGAGTCTTGGCTATTACAAGGCTGCTCAAATCCACAGTAAGTTTTTGCCCCCACTTACAGGTCCAGAAGGTAAGATGAGTTCATCCGTCCCGGAGTCAGCAATATATCTCATTGATGATCATAAAACTGTTGAGAGGAAGGTAATGAAGTACGCGTTCTCTGGAGGACAACCTACTGTAGAGCTTCAGAGGAAGTTAGGAGCGAACCTCGATGTAGACGTTCCTTATCAATGGCTCTACTACTTCTTTGAGGAAGACGATCAGAAAATAAAACGAATAGCTGAAGAGTACAGCAGTGGGAAGATGCTAACTGGAGAGATTAAACAAATTCTTGTAGAGAAGATTAACTCTTTCCTTGATTTGCACAGAGAGAGGAGAGAGAGAGCTAGAGATATGGTCAAAGATTTCAAGTATGAAGGTAGGCTAGCTAGAGCTATGTGGGAGAAAATTCACGAATAGCTAATTTTTCAACTGGAGCTTTTTTAGATAATAAACCACTAGATTAGTTGAGATGTCAAGTTCCTTTGCGATCTTATAAATAGAGTATCCATTTTTATACATATCTTTAATTTTCTGTATTTTTTCCTGAGTTAGCTTCCTTTTTCCTTTAACAAGGTTATGTTTCTTAAGTATCCGCAACACGGTATTTGAATTCATTTTTAGCAACTTACTTATTTTATTTGCGCTATATCCTTGTTTTCCATATTCTATAACTTGGTTAATGAGGTCAGGAGGTGTTTTCCCCCTGAATATAACTCCACGCTCCTTTAGAATCCGCCTAGTCTTAGAGTAACTTAAGCTTAACTCCTTTGCTATGTCTCTTATTGATCTTCCGTCCTCGTACATTTTCTTTGCTTTTTCAACGATATCCTCATTCATAATGAAAAGTTCTCTTTCACTCTTTTTATATTTTTCCCAAATTCTTTTTTATTCTTCCTTTAATCTCAAGTCAAACTAATGTGAGTAGGTAAGCTCTTTAGTTTTAGCTTTATTGATATTAACGTGAACTGGTCGGAGATAGTTTTTGGTGTAGCGTTGGGCCTATCCTTAGCCGCACCGCCTGGTCCGGTAAACTCTCTCATGGCAGCAGAATCCTTAAGATCTAAAATCCACGGCACGAGTGTAGGTCTGGGTGCAATGACAGCCGATTTGATTTTTCTAATTATAACCTATATTTTTGGAGAATTTTTACCGATGAAGATAAGATATATATTTTATATAATTGGCGGGACATTTATGATATGGTTAGCTTTTGACGTGTTGAAGTCAAAACTTTCTAGCAGAGATAGAAAAGCTAATTACATTGTCGGGTTAACTATGGGGCTAACGAATCCCTTTCAAATTACTTGGTGGATAACTAGTGGGCTTTTTATGATCCAAGAGTTTGGTCTACTTATAGTTCCTGGATTCTTCGGAGGAATTATAATTTGGATAACTTTATTTCCATTTATTGTAAATAGATATGGAAAGGGTTTATCTAATATAATAAGGGTTATATCGTTCATTATATTGATAGCGTTTGGGATATACATATTGTTAAAAGGGTTCTTTCTTATAAGCCACTTATGATACTCGACAGATCGGAACACAATTCTGAAGCTCTTATCTTCATCTTCTCTATGACCTCGTCTCTATTTACACTATAAACGTATTTAGGCCTACCACCTTTATTTCCTGTACTTTTTTGTTTTCCAATAAGACCGGCATCAGACAGTCTCTTCAATATTAGGCTTGCTCTGCTTTTGCTTATACCAAGCTCTGAAGCTATAAAATCTACGTCCTTCCCTTCTTTACTCCTTATTATCTTAATGAAGGCCTCTACATCAGCCTCAGAAAGACCATAACCTACCATTAGGAACCTCTTCAAAAGCAAATTTCTTTCTGTGAGCTCAGTTATCAATTTAATTGCACCGTTTAACATTTAGTTTTTATTGTTTTTAAAGTTTTATCTATTCTCTTTCCCTAAATTTTTAAAGTTAAAGTGCCACTATTATCACAATGAGTAATACAATAGAAAATGGGATAAAAGATGTGTTAAAGAAAGGCCCGATGATATCTGAGCAAATAAGAGATGAACTAATGAATAGGGGACTTACTTTCACTCCTCTAGAGTTTAGAGAAGCGTTAGCTGACCTTGTCAGGAAGGGAGAGGTTGATAAATATCCTAGTTACGAGGAAAGGAAGTTTTACTTTAGATTGAGATCAGACAACTTCTGATTTTCTACTTGCTCTATGACCTCGTCGGCTATTTTAAGGAACTCTTTAGAAGCAGGTGAGTCTAGGTATTTAAGGAAGAAAGGTTCACCTAAATCGTTAGATTCGGCTATCCTTGGATCCAAAGGTACCTGACCTAAGAGAGGCACTCCCAACTCTTCTGCCATCTTTTTACCTTTATCTTGGCCAAATATATAGTAGTTCTTAGACTCCGAAGGACACACGAAGTAACTCATGTTTTCTACTACTCCTATAATCTTGGTGTTTACGGTCTTGGTGAAGTTAATAGATCTTCTAACTGCTAGAGTGGAAACCTCTGATGGAATCGTGACTATAATGAAGCCGGTTATGTTAGGAACTAGCTGCGCTACAGACAACGCCTCATCACCAGTTCCTGGAGGCATATCGATTATAAGGTAATCTAACTGTCCCCAGTTCACATCTCCAAGAAATTGTCTTATTGCCGAATGCTTGATTGACCCTCTCCATATCACTGGCGTGTCATCTCTGGGTAATAAAAAATCTATTGAGACGACCTTTATTCCAAACGGACCATTTACTGGGTTTATACCGTTATCGTCAGCAGTTAGCATTTGTCCTCTTACACCTAACATCTTAGGGACAGAAGGTCCGTGAAAATCCACGTCAATTATCCCAACGCTTTTTCCTGCCGCTGCAAGCGCCATAGCTAAGTTAGATGAGACGAATGATTTCCCAACTCCTCCTTTCCCACTCAGTATGGCTACCTTGTACTTAACGTTCTTCATCCTAGATTGTATCTTAAGGTCAGCACCTTGAACTTGTGGTGCTGGAGCCTTCCTCAGATCTCTTGGCTGTTTTGCAGGTTGAGGTGACTGCAGTCTAAACGGATTTGAACTCATTAGTATCAATTAACATATATCTAACCAGTCAATTAATAATCTTATCTAATGATAGCATAAACTCTTGTATCTCTGGGTCGGCCAGCCAGTCAATAATCTTCTCACACTCCTCAGCAAGTATTTTTTCCACAACTTCCTCGGGAGTTAAATTAGTAGTGTTTATCTCGCATACCTCCCTAAACCATTCAGAGGCCTCTTGAGATACATAGCCAAGTATTTCAGCCTCTACATTCTCTATTACCTTGTTAACGTTCCAAGCTCTCTTATTTAGTTCCTTATACAGCTCTCTTGGATCTCTTCTAAGGACTATTACCTTATCAGCGTAGTCCACAAGGGAAGGATAAACCGTTTCCACCACAACGTTTTTAAGGGATTTAAGGTACGCGTTAAGCTCTTTGGCCACTAACTCATCGTCAATTTCATATGATGAGCGAACAGTATCATAGTTCTTGTATAATTTTCTGTCTATTACAAAGTTTGAAACGTGAAGGTAACTCATGCTCAGCCTCTTTGATAATAAAGAGCTTACAATTGTTTTTCCTACCCCAGGTGTGCCAGATATTACAATAATCATCTATATACTAAGATCGATTCTATGGTAAATAATGTTATCGAAGTAAATATAAGGAAGAGCTTCGTTTTCATATTACCATCCCCCTTTATTATTTCATAAACTCCATAAGGAAACATTATAGCCCCCATTATGAACAATATTAGCTCCACGATATTCATGGAATCTATTTTTGATAGTGAGTGGTTAAAAATCTCTTTCTCCCTAAAGCTAGAAGAATTCCTCCCAAAATACCACCTATATGGGCTACATAATTGACACCAGGTATTATGTCGCTTAGGACAAAAACTATTATAAGCAAACCTAAGCCGTTCCAGTCGAGTCTACTGAATTGTAACATATCGTCGATAATATAAAACGATAGCACTCCAAAGATCCCTCCAGAAGCACCAGCTGAAGCTGTGAACGGTGGGAAAAGAGCCAAGGTAAGTAAATTTCCAAGTATTCCAGAAATAAAGAACACTACTATTTCAAATTTCCCTGCCTTAGAGCCGAATAAATAATATATAACCCATATGGAAATAAAATTGAAAATAAAGTCAGTGAAGCTATTAGTTACCAGAATTGATGTAATCAGCGATAGATAGTCTCCTCTTAGAACAAAATAATTTACCTGGATCAGCAAAGAGAACAAAAGAGGGCTTTGATTATATGTTATGATGCCAACCACGAATCCAATTAAAATTAAGATCATTAAAAAGATTGAAGGCTTTATCATTAGGTTAAATCTCCCCTGTTAAGAACATCAAGATAACGGATGAAGCTATTAGAAAGACCCAAACTACTGCGTTCCATCTTAACACCTTTAGACCGTCAAGGATCCAAAATGGAAGGAGGTTAAAGAAGGCCACTACAGCGTTAAATCCAGATATTATTAGAAAGAAAATCTCTATAATACTGTGATTAATAATAGGCAGGTTAATAATAACAAGGAAATAAAAAACAGCTGATATTAAGATATTTGTTAATGGTCCTGCAGCTGCAGTTATACCTTCTATCCTTTTGTCCGAAGCGAAGAACCTGCAAGATATAAGAGTGTATCCAGAGAAAAACACTAGCCCAAAGAAAGGTAACAGGTTTATTACTGTAGTAAAAAGGAAACCGGTAAAGCTTAACGTGAACCTTGAGTAGCAACCGTATCTCCTTGCTGTCTGCCTGTGAGCCAGCTCATGAGGTAGTACAGCTATTGTAGCTGCGATTAAGGCAGCTAATATACCTATTCCAAATAGTCTAGATATGGCATAAATGGATATACCTTTTACAGCTATAGAGAAAATTGCTAGCAGAAACGATTCAGTTTCGTTTAGATTGTTAAATCGCCATTCCCATTTTCCTATCCATGACAAGCTTCTTCTAGATTCTTTGATTTAGTGGTTTAAATTAATGAGCATAACGTTTTCCTTATTAATCAAGTTTATTTTTGGTTCCTCTACCTTCCATACTAACGCTTTCTCGTTCTCTAAAGCCAACATATACTTTTCGTTTCCTCTGGATACTATACCTTGATACTTAACATTCATCAGTTTTCTGAAGACGTTGAAAGTCTCAAATATCACGAACTTATATAAAAAGGGCATCGTAACCTCATATTTCTCTAGATTTTTACCATAATTCATTAATTTTTCCATTATTTGTTCAAAACAGAACTGTTCCAGAAGGCTTATTTCGCTTATGCCGTTGAAGTTTGAGATCATTAATAACGTCTTCTTGGTTACGTCTGGAGTTATTATGTAAAGGTCTAGAACTCTAGTTGAGCCATTGGCGTTTCCCCCACCCCAATACGTCGTGTAGCTTGCCATTCTCTCATTTAAGAAGTCTATTACGGCTTCAGCTAATATTGCGGGAGAGATGGATAGTTTAGCCAATTCATCCGAGAGAAAGTTTGAAATACAAAAATAGTTTCCATCTGTTGTAAATCCCTTCTTCCCGTCACATGGCAGAGTGTTTATCTTGATCTCAAATACCACGAAAGAAAATAATGTGATTAAGACCTTAAATACTTTGCATATGCTTCCGCCTCTATCTTCATGTTCTTTGAAATCAGTAGGTTAAGTAGGCTTCGATCTTCTTCTCCTTTAGGCGTATAATCTAACAGGATCTTTTCCACCTGCTCAAGTAGGGCTAGGGCATCCCTAAGGGGTTGCATGGATAATATTTTATACGTTATGGAATAAATGGGTTACATTCATAAAACTGGTATTTCCCAAACGATTTTATAGATCGTATTCGGACTGAGCTTATGAGAGGGGTGTTAGTATTATGGATACTCCTGATGATAGCCTTGGCCCCAATCGTGCTTCAAGTTCAGAACTTCTTTGTCTATAGCGATTCTCCTTTTCTCTCGCCCCAATACAAGAGCGTGATAGTAAGCGAGATAATGAAGACAGATTTTAATATATCGCAAAGTTCAGTAAGTAATATTTATATCATTATAAACGGTTCTTATAATGAATCTCTCAGAATCATTAATGATAGTCTAAAGTATCTAAATGAGGCAAGATTGTTGACTCCTTCCGATATAATTTCATTATATCAACAATTATATTTTAATGGTAGTGAGAATAGCTCTATTGAAAAAGATCTTATTAAAATCAATCAACTTTATCTGAACTTAACTTCTCTGAGGGAAAGGTTACTCTTAAACATTTCAGAATTTATGTTTCAATTAAACGTTACTTACGGACTTCCGTTAGGGAAACATGTTAGCGCTAATTCCACCTTAATTGAAACGTTTAGAGTGTATTATTTTATCGCCTTGGAAAATTACTCCCAGATAAACGCCTCGAGGATTGCCGGTTACCTCACCTTTAAGGATCCCTATTTGATCTTCTTTGGTTTCAATAACTACACTAACGAAACCCTCGCCAAGCACTTTCTAGAAAAATTTGATAACTATTCTTATCTGATTTTTCTACTCACTGGAAAGCATATACCAGATCAAACCTTTGGGAGCTCTTATTCATTTTTTATGAGATCAGAGCAAAACGCATCTAGTTTTCCTGTATCTCTATCTAACTTCCATAGGAATGACTCTTGGCTTTTTATAGTCCAGGTTCCCTCGAATGAAAGTCTGAATAACGTAAACGAATTTATTGATAACATCAAAGCTGAGGTAACCGGACATCTTCCTATCTACGCTAGGTCCGAACTGTACACTGAAAGCAACTTGAAGGTTATAGACCTAGTTACGTTCACGTTAGTAGGAATTCTTTTAATTCTACTATTAAGATCACTTGTGCCTATATTGCTCCTTTTAGGCAGTGCAATACTAGGTATAGAAATCGCTTACTCGGTTCTCATTGTATTACATCTATTTGGATACAAAATCTATTACATATCTGGTCTAGTTATCCCTCCAATAATATTCGGTATAACAATTGACTATTCCCTTCTCTTCATTTACAGATATTTTGAAGAAATCAGAAAAGGAAGACAAAACCCGCTCAATGAGGCGTTTAGAACGGCAGGGAAAGCTGCGATATTCAGCGGACTTTCGATCACACTAGCGTTTTTATCGTTCCTGATATCTCCATCTCCAATACTGAAAAACATTGGAATAGCGCTGGTCGCAGGCTCTTTATCCTCTCTTTTCCCGTCAATAAGTTTCACCTACACTTCCTTGAGGTCCATAGGGATCAATGTTCTTTCTTTCCCACAAAAACATGTACCCAATCCTTCAGACGGGAGGAGCAAGTACCTTAGGTTTATGATAAATCATTCTATAAAGAGAAAATATTACGTATTATTAACGATTTTTGTTGTCTCTATATTTTCTTTATGGGTGTTTTCCACTCATAATAGTAACGTTGATGTGAACGAAATAGTACCTTCCACTTCTGAGGTTGTTGTGGGATTAAACGATTTAAATAACTACTTCAATTATAGTCTTGATTATGTTATAGTTCCAGGGAGTCTAAATCAGACACATAACATGGTTTACATGATAGCCAAGAAGGCTATATCTATGGGAGCTCTAGTTTACAGTCCTGTTTCGTTAGGCAAGATAGTGTTAGACAACTCAAGCGCAATCCTTAACCAGTTTTATTCTAATGGGTTTTCCCTTATGGAAATCTACATCCCTTATCCGGTCTTTAGTAACGGAGCGATAAACTTCACGAACTGGCTTATTTCACAAGGCTTGTTAGTTGGCGGTAGTAACGCGCAGAGGATAGACATAGTTACCAACACGGTGCAAACATATTATTCGTTTACTTTACCTTTAACAATTATATTTATTCTAATTTATTTAGGATTTTTACTAAAATCAATAGCGGTCCCTGTAAGACTTACCTTATCTTTACTTTTTAGCTCCTTGGTCGGAGTAGCCGTTATGTATTCAGTGTTCGGTACTGTGTACTGGCTTTCTCCATTAATAGTGTTTGCGTTATTGTTTAGCCTTGGAATAGACTATGACATGTTCATAGTTCTTAGGATAAGAGAAGAAGAAGGTTCTGAGGACGAAAAAATCAGGAACGGTGTAGAAAAAACGGGGCTGGTTGTTACTGCAGCCGGTCTGATATTGTCCGGAGCGTTCTTCTCGTTGATGGCAGCAGATATGCAATTTCTGAGAGAGATAGGATTTGCTGTAGGATTCACAATATTATTTGATACTTTCATTGTTAGACCCTTCGTAGTACCTGCAGTGATGTCGATACTAGGGAAATACAATTGGTGGCCAGGCGTTAGGTCAAATCGGAGCAAAACTTAGCTATTTCAACTACCCTGCTAGACACCTGTAAAGGATTCTCACCAAAAACGTAAGCGTTGGGTTCCAGACCATTCCCTCCCAGATGTAATATCACGTCGGGGCAGTCGTTCATTACTGCAGCTACTATTTTTGCAATAGATACATCGTCCCTCTTATCTGAAGGACCGACAACTTTCGAGATTAAGTTAGCCTGCTTTAAGGCCTTTTCAATACAATAATCTAACTTTATATTCATAACTGAACGCCACTTGCTGCACGTTTTCCTTACCTCTAGCAAAATCGTAGCCAAGTGCCTGCTTCCTCCCCATGTTGGTTTAGACGCTGGAGTTGGCAAACCGCCTATTACTGCTATTCTCCCAGGAATGGCTAGCACATCCGCTATCTCTTTTGCATCCCGTTTGCTGTACGCTATATTACTCAAAACCTCAGGTATTAAGTTAGACACTTCCCTGTTTTTAAGCAAGGAGAGAGCAAGTTGTAATTCCCTCTCCTCTTCCTCTTTATATAGGCCAGTACAAATCCTGCAATCTGGAGGTATAGACGTATTAATTTTCCTGTGAAGACTACATAATCTTAATTCGCTCAAAAACATCAAACCTAAAGTTGTAAAGTAGAGCGAGGCTTCCTCTTTTTCCCCATTTGAAACCAAGTTCACCAAATTTGAAATTATGGCCTCTATCTCTTCATCCTTTAGATAGGCTTCGTAGAGTTTCTGTCTGAAATCTTCTTCTCTCGCATCTAGATACTGCTTTATTGCTGGCTGGGTTACACCAACTAAAACAGCTATCTTATTTTGACTCATACCTTGAGCTCTAAGCCTTTTAGCTACCAAACCCCTAACGTTAGGTAGCAATATGTCGGTTATTAGTGAGAGCGGTGTATCTAACACGATTGTAAGATTAACTTCGGAGAGTAATTACGTTTTTGACCTAGAGCTAGCCGCTATAGATGGGAGCCTTCACGATTTCTATACGGAGGAGGGCCAAAAGTCTTACGTTGTTACATCTACGGTCTTTTTTAAACTAGAGAGGGGAAAGATGATTTATAAGGGTTCAGAGGTAAAGGAGTTCATATTTGATGGAAAAGGAGAAAATCACATGCGGAAGGCCGAATACGATGAAGCCAACTCGCTTCAGACGTTGATTCTTATGGACAGGAAACTTTCTATGGATCTATCCTTTAACATGAACCTACCTAGAAACGTAATAGCTATAACGAAGGACTTTGACGAGAGGGAGAGAAGGAAACTTGATATAGGCAACGCTCCCTGGATAATCTTAGATAACGAGTATCCAAGAACGGGATACATAAGGTTAACTGACAAGGGATGGGTATTTAGGATCGAAACTACCTTAAGTTACAAGGCAGAGTATATATTAAACCTTCTATATGTGATGTCAAGAGAACCTATACCCGAGGCGTTGGGTTACAATTATCCTCTTTTCTTGGCTGACAAATTAGCGAAGTTATACAGAGATAGAGCAAAGAGAGCTCTAGATTTCATCGCGCAAAAAGAGTTAACAAGGTACAGAACGTTTAGAAGTTTAGTAGAAAATAGGAGGAGATCATGGAGTTTGAGTCAGTAACTGGTCGCTTAAGAGAGGTCAGAGTGATAAGTAGACCCACAGCTGATGGTAGAAGCTCTGTCACTTTTAGAAACTTCGTTATAGAAATGCCGTTCTCTAAGACGGTTAATCTAAACATTGGAGCACTGTTGGCTGTGGAAACGATTAAGGAGGGAAATTATCTCATCCTTGAAGTTGCAGACTACGTTCCTGTACATTATGGGATGATAAACTTAGACGGTACAATACCGAAGGAGATAAGAGATCAAGTTATGGAAGAAGTGTCTAAGAGCTGGCACGATGGGACAAGCCCTGAGACGTGGATAGACGTGTTTGCGTATCCGATAGGTTACTTACTGACTCCCTCAGGATTTAAGAAAGGATATCTACCTCCTCTTCCAGGCTCAACTGTACGGATCATGAGCAAGGAATCTTTCAGAGAGTTCGTTTGTGCTAAGAATGGAGTAGATATAGGTAATGTGATAGGCCAGGATGTCCACCTAACGATAGATTTATCTAAGGCTCTGATATATCACATAGGAGTCTTTGCCTTCACTGGATCAGGCAAATCTAATTTAACCTCGGTGTTAGTGAGAAGGATATTGAATAACACTAACGCTAAGGTTGTTATTTTCGATATTTCAATGGAATACTCGGTTCTACTCATGGATCAATTATTAAAGCATAAGTCGGAGATACTAACTACAGAGAGATACTCTAACAATGCACTAGACTTCTCTAGGAAATTTATTCGTACGCACGTTATACCAGAGGAATTGGAAGGTGAAATAGATAGAATAAAGAAGTCTGCAGAAGAGTTATTCATTACAGGAAAGGTAAAGACACTTTACATTCCACCGGCAGAGCAAACTAATCTAACTTACGGCACGTTACTAGAGCTACTGAAAGGGCAGATTAATGATAAATATACTGCGTTTGCGCAAAAACCCTTGTTTAGCGTCATGCTTAAGAAGTTAGACATCCTCATGAGGGAAAATAAGATATCCAAAGACTCTTCGATAGACGATTCGCTTATCCCTCTATTGGACGAGATAGAGGAGGAGGGCAAAAAAGCCGGTTTAAAGGACAGCTCATCTATTTTCTCTTTCATATCGTCATTGAGATCATATTTGAATCTAGAGGAAATTGAAGGAGATGAGTATGACATAGAGAAGTTAGCTATAGATATCCTCGACAAAGAGGAGTCGTCTCCAAGGTTATTTATCTTTGAGCTTCATAACTTAGAGGAAGCTAGAGAGGTAGTGGCCTCGTTACTGGAAGAGGTGATGAGTAGAAGAAAGAGATGGTTCAGCAGCTCTCCGATCCTATTCGTCCTCGACGAGGCTCAAGAGTTTATACCATTTGACACTAGACAAAGAGACAAGAGTGAGCTCTCTAGTGCAGCTGTAGAAAAATTGCTTAGGCATGGGAGAAAATATCATCTTCACGCCCTGATCAGCACACAAAGGCTCGCTTATCTAAACACTAACGTCCTACAGCAGCTACATACCTATTTTATTAGTGTATTACCTAGACCCTATGATAGGCAATTAATATCTGAGACTTTTGGGATAAATGACACATTATTAGAAAGAACTCTGGACCTAGAGGTAGGTCAATGGTTACTAGTTAGTTTCAAGGCTTCTCTTCCACATGATGTTCCAGTTTTCTTTAGCGCTCCAAACAATCTGAATGAGGTGAAGGAGGCATTTGAGAAGAGCGGACAAGGAGATACTTTCGGCTCTAAGTAGCGAGGACCTGAAACACGCTTATTTGAAAGTAAATAGGGAGGAGTTCATTCCTGAGAAATACGTTAGCCTGGCTTACGATCCTGATTATATTGATAAACCAATTCCAATAAATGACAAGGTGAACACAACAGCGTTAAGTCTTGGCTTAAAGATGTTGGATTACCTATACCTGAAAGGTGGAGATAAAGTGCTCGAGGTGGGCACAGGTTGTGGCTATTATACAGCGATAATAGCTGAAGTAGTAGGTTACGAGAACGTGACTACAATCGAGGTGGATCCTTGGATGGCTAATTATGCTCAAAATAGATTACAAAAATATAGAATAAATGTAGAGGTAGGAGATGGAACTCTCGGGATGAGCCAAAAGGCACCATTTAATAAGGCGATATTCTGGGCAGCTTTGCCTACTCTTCCTTGTTACGTTTATCAACAGATGATAGATAAAGGGATAATCTTAGCTCCCATAGGAACTCAGAAGGGTCAGAACTTATATCGTATAACCAAGGGTTCCCCTCCAAAAATAGAGAAGCTAGACAGTGTGATCTTTATGAGAGCGCAAGGTCTTTGCGGTTTTTATGATTAAATTATGTTTAAGTTATAAAAATTTATATTATTATATAAATTTAGAAAATAAGTATGAACGCTGCCGGGATTTTATGATCAAAAAGGTTGTATGAAAGTTAGACTTTAAGTAGCTAGATGAGAATTGCTATTCTTAGAACTTCACTAAGTTGTGTTAAAGCGAAACCTGTTATCATGTTCGACTCTATAACGTCGAAGATCACACAATCGGTAACATATTAAACATCAGGACTCAAGACCTTCTTCATTATTCCGTCCTACTACTTTCATCACCTGCTAATTTAAAAAGCTCGCATGCTGAACTTCACCGATAGGTTTTTTAAAATTGTTATTTATCCTTATTATGCGGCCGTAGTCTAGCCTGGATTAGGACGCCTGCCTGCCACGCAGGAGGTCCCGGGTTCAAATCCCGGCGGTCGCACTTTTAGTCCCTCTTGCTCAAATAGTGGCTGTCAGCTAGGTTACAGTTCACTCATGTGATTTTACTTAAATCCAACTTTTCCAAAGTCAGGCCTATGTAACTCCTAATGCTCACCTCCTGGGCTGTAGACAAGCTTATTACCTCATCAACGTTGAAATTAGATTATGTGATCGGTAATGGGCCCATAGCTCAGCCAGGTTAGAGTGCTGGGCTCCAGATAACAAGCATTGGGTCTGTCGACCCGTGAGGGGATGAAGTATATCTGGAATGGAGAGACCCAGTGGTCCGGGGTTCGAATCCCCGTGGGCCCATTAATTTTACTCTTAAATAACTAGAAGAATAAAAGATTTTTATACGTAAAAGCTTCAAAAAGGAGAGTTAGATTAAAAACTGGGGTTACATATGATAATTTGGTCGGGTAGGGTGGAGGTCTCGCCAGCCTCTTTATCCACTTGGCGTAATGTGGACACCAGTAACTCGTACGTGATGGTTACATTAATGAGGAAGTCCAGGGTTGACGATGATAACCGCCTGATAGGGTAGACGGACGTGGTCTTCCTCTCTGGAGGGAGAGGGAGAACTACGTTAGCCGGGAGAATCGGTCAGGCCCGGAAGGGAGCAGCCGTACCTGGACGTCTACGCTTATCAGTCTCCGGTTTGAGGAGGCTTTGGGTTAACACTTCCTCATTAGTGTGCCATCACGTACGGGAGCCGACCTTAGTTTAATCTAGATACCACCTTAAGTTTATAAAATAGTTACCATTGGAGATCCTATGAAGTGGGACGAAAGGAGACTTCAAATTTTGAAAGAGTTACAAACTCTTGGAATAAACCCATATCCTCAAAAGTATGAGATAACTCATACTATAACCCAGTTAAGAAAAATAAGTAATCAAAGGACTGATAAGCCTAAAGAACCTTTCTTATTTGGTGTAAAGACTGCTGGAAGGGTTGCAAACCTAAGAAGGCATGGCAAAGCCTCATTTATTGATATATTTGACGACGGTGAAAGGCTTCAACTGTATTTGAGAGTTAACGAGTTGGGAACTGAATATGAGAAGTTCTTTAAGGTCATTGATAGAGGGGATATTATAGGAGTGGAAGGAGATCTTTTCTTCACTGCAAAGGGAGAACTAACCCTTCTGGTGAGGAGTTTCCAACTATTAGCTAAGTCGTTAATAGAACCTCCAGATTGGAGTCAAATGAGTCCAGAATTCAGATATTCTCATAGATATGTAGATTTCCTTTACAACGATAAAGCCAGGAGTGCAATGGAGTTAAGGTTCAAGATAATCAGGGAGATAAGATCGTTTTTAGCAGAACAGGGGTTCATTGAGGTTGAAACTCCCATACTTCAACCTGTTTATGGAGGAGCGCTGGCAAAACCCTTTAAATCTCATGTAAACTACCTTGACGAAGACTGGTACTTACGTATTTCCCTCGAACTCTACCTTAAGAGATTCATAGTGGGGGGGTTTGACAAGGTATTTGAAATAGGGAAAGTGTTCCGCAACGAAGACATAGACGTAACTCATAACCCGGAGTTCACCTTAATGGAACTCTATTGGGCTTACGCGGACTATAATGATATCATGGATCTAACTAGGAGGCTCTTCTCTCATTTAGCTGAAAAAGTCTTATCCTCAACTAAGTTACAATATAAGGTTGGCGAAAACACAGTAGAAATTGACCTATCTAACTTCAGAAAGATTTCGCTATATGATTCCTTGTCCGAAGCCTTAGGTAAAAACGTAGAGACGATTTCGGATGATGAGTTGAAACATTTGATGGAAACTAACGGGCTCACACCAAGAGGATCGCTCTACCTAAGAGGCCTAATGATAGAGAAGTTATTCGATAAACTAGTCACACCAAACATTATACAGCCGACTTTCGTAACGGATTATCCGATAGAGACAACACCACTTTGTAAACCTCACAGAAGTAAGCCAGGACTTGTAGAGAGATTTGAACTTTATATAGCAGGAGTGGAATTTGCAAACGCGTACACGGAGCTTAACGATCCTGTTCTCCAGGACAAACTGTTTAAAGAGGAGCAAGACATGATGAAGAGGGGAGATCAAGAGGCTCACCCCTACGATAAGGACTTCATTAATGCGTTAAGTTATGGGATGCCACCGACCGGCGGTTTAGGCATAGGCATAGATAGAGTTGTCATGCTGTTCACGAACAACCAGAGCATTAAGGAAGTAATACCCTTCCCAATGATAAGCTCCAAACTTATTGAGGAATAAAGGATGACGTCACTGCTATAACTAAGAGTAGAACGATTATAGCCTGAATTATCATTGAAAACCTTTCGTTAATTTTAATCTTTTTCATAAGCTCTGTGAATAATTTCCCTCCATCAGTTATGATTAAAGGCGCTCCATTAAGAAGCGCTAAGCTAAAGTTCACAATAAACATCCAAAGGAAGAAGCTAAGAATAGGATAGATGTAGGCTGGGAAGTAGTAAGAGATGTAGACCCCTAGGAAGTGAGTGGAAGATGATAGGTTGATCGTCTTGAAACCTGATGGTGTAACCAGGGTTAATCTGTAATTAGTGCTTTGCTCTAATACGTTCCTTAGTTGGGATGGATCGGTTACCTTAATTCCGTTAACACTTTCAATCACATCTCCAGGATGGATTGAGGCGTTATAAGCTGCTGAATTAGGGACTACTCCTTCAATAAGAATACCTTGTGAGAGGGTTTGGGGCAGGTATGCGGCCAACGGAAAGAAGAGGCCAGCTAAGATCAGATTAATTGCTATACCTGCAGAAATTATCTTTAACTTGGTTGAAGTAGGAGAATTCAAGAATGATTCTTCATCAGGCTCAACAAAGGCTCCTGGAAAGAAGGCTAGCAAGATGAAGCCTCCCCCCTTTACGGGAATTTTATTAGAGGTTGAAGCTATAGCATGCATGATTTCGTGAACCATGACTGAGATACCAATGCTAAGAAGGATATAGGGAGCTTGATCGAGGCCTATAGTTACACCAGGTATGATAGGTTCCAATTTAACAGATGAGACCTTCGTAGGGACGAGTATATCTGAGATCGCAGAAACTATAAGATAAACACCGCCTATCATAGATATTATTGCAAGTATGACTGAGAGATTCTCAAATATCCTAAATGACTTTGATTTAGCTACTTTGGGAAACCACTCACTTCTGGTTGCTTTCCTCCAGAGGAGTAGAAATGGGTAAACGGTAAATCCCCTTCTTTTTAGGAGATTTCTAAGTCCTATGATAACTCCCCAGAACAATAGTAGACCTATAAAAAACACAGTAGTTGATATCATCAACTCACTTAAATTGTAAGCGGTTTAAAAAAGACTTGTGCAGGTAACTTATGAATCGATCCGTTGGGAAAATTTAAAGAAGCTAAGAGAAACCGCGTTAGATATTCTAAATAAACTAGAGCAAGGATCAATGAAAGGATATGTGTATGGATCGGTAGCTAGAGGAGATGTAAAACCAAACAGTGACGTTGACGTGATAGTCCCCTCACCTAATATAATTTGGTTAGATCTTATTGATGCAGATCACAAGTTCATCATACAAGCCACACCTAATTCAACGCCTAAGGCATATATTGCGCTGGATAGTGAGGAGCGTAAAGTGATTTCGTTCCCTTTAGCAGAACTTAAACCCAGTGAAGAGGAATTTTATAGATTTGGGGGAATTATAGATAAGAACCAATTGATTAAGGGAATTAGAATACCAGGTATTAATAAAGACCTTGAGCTCATTATTCCTAATGAAGTTGGGCACGAAGCAATACCTTTAGAGGGAAATGAAGATTTGGCAGTAAAGTTGACTGGAGTCTCTATTACTACTATTCTTCAAAGGGAAAGGCTCCTGAATAGGCGAAAGGAAAAAGGTAGAACAGGAACGTTCTTATCTTACGTCTTAAGACCTGAAGAGAGCATACAAAGCGCAGTAAGGGATTTGTTTAAGGAAAACAAGTTCTTCAGGAGGAAAATTGATAGACTCGGTAATAAAAGGTAAGAGACTCAAAGCTATTGAAGTCTCCCGTACACACATAAGTGAGCTAGTCTCATTCAAGCTTGTATTGAATGACAAGGTTGTAGGAAAGTGTCATCACTTTTCAGGAAGGGAGTACTATCCTCCATGGCTTGAGCTAGACTATGATCCTTGGCCTAGAAAGGAAGGGTTGGAATTAGAGTTATTCGCGTATCTATTTACCTTTTTACCATCAAATAGCCGCTTCTTTGTCACATACTATAAGGATGAGGAGACGTTAAACCTAATTATGAAAGGTCTTTCAGCAGCGGATACACCAATTGGTAGATCGTTACTGAGTGCTGGATTTAGTTGGCTAAAGACTTGGTATTTCCCAGAGGGGGGAAATGAGGGAGGAGTGAAAATTCAGGCAAATAAGGTAATAGATAACGAGTTGAGGAGAAGACAGCTCCAGGAGATATTAGTAGAAGTTAAAACCGATGAAACTAAGAGTCTAATAGCTGATTTGCTTGCTCAAGGGAAACCCTGAGATAGGGTTATACAATAGAGATCTTCCAAGAGGCTGCGAGTTGTGCCGAATGGGAGGAAAAATGGTGGTTTTTATTTCTGGGGAGTGTGGAGACTCGTGCTACTATTGTCCAGTGAGTGAGAATAGATTTGGAAAGGATAACTTTTACGCAAACGAGTTGAAAACGTCGGATCTACAAGATTTCGTTTATGAATCGTACAGGATGAACGCGTTAGGGGCTGGAATCACGGGGGGAGATCCTTTGTTGCACTTGGACAGGGTAGTAGAGCTGATAAAACTACTTAAAGCCGAGTTCGGTACATCCTATCATGTTCATTTGTATACGACGGGGAGATACGCCACCAGAGATGCCTTATCCGAGCTATTAAGCGTAGGCCTTGATGAGATAAGATTTCATCCGGTAAAGCCTCAATACTTGTCTGCAGTGGAGAAAGCTCTAGGTTTAGGTATGGAAGTAGGCCTTGAGATACCGGCCATTCCTGGAGAGGAGGAAAAAATAACTAAACTAATTGAATGGGCTAGATCTAAGAAAATAAAGTTCGTTAACATTAATGAGCTCGAATTGACGGAAAGGAATCTCATGAACCTTGCATCTAAAGGACTTAAGGTAGGTCACGGGTTGGCTGGCGTCTCTGGAAGCTTTAACACGTCGTTAAAAATACTAGAGACGTTTAATGAGAGCGAGGTTTCTCTACATTATTGTAGTTCGGTGTACAAAGACGTAGTTGAGACCAGGACCAGATTTATTAGAACTGTTAGAACAAGTGCTAAGCCGTATGAAGAGATAACAGGTGAAGGTACTCTTGTCCGAGCATTAGTAAAAACTAAACTAGATTTAAGTGATTTTGGAGAAAAAAAGGGAGAGTTTTTCGCTATCAGTCCAACCTTAATTGACATGCTACCTAGAAACGAATTCGATGAAATATGGTTGGTTGAAGAACTGCCTTACGGTCAAAAGATTCATGAAAAATTAATTTATTCTAAAACGAAGAAGAGCTAAAAGGCCCCCGAAGTTACGCAACTGATAATAAATTGTAGAATCTTTGGGTACTATAATTATCCTCCCATTGCTGTTCTCTACGTTTTCCATGATTGCCTCGACTCTATTCCTAGTCCCCTCATTATCCACGGTAAGAATATCATCGCTGACAAGTAACGTTTTAATAGCTCCTATAGATGACGCCCTTTCAACCTCTTCTATACCATATGTCACAAGGTTGGATCCTTGAGCCATGAGTAAAAGTGCTCTCTCTAACTCTTTCGCCGCCATGGATACCTGATATTCATTCATTACCTGGTCAATAACGTCTCTTTTTAAGATCTCGTTTAATCCTGCTCTTGACGCTGAAGATACACTATCAAGGTAGATCTTTGCCTTGACGTTAAGTTTAGCTTTTACCAGCTCTTTGAACGGACCAGGTCCTGCTAATATGATTGCGTCTGGAGAGTACTGGTTAACATATTGTTCCACTTCCTTGGCGACTTCTATGGCAGGCTTCTCTAGCGACTCTTCCTCGTTCATAGCGTTAGAGATATCCTTTTCGGTAAGTATTCTTATCCCCTGCTCCATTGGTATAGCTATAAGTAGTTCGTCTTGGTCTGTAAGTACTATCATGACATTACTTCTCCTACTAGCCTGCTTCTTTATCTTTTCTAGTAAATGCTTTGTCCATTGTTTTATTATTATTATTTCATTTCCAATATCTAAATTGATAGTATGATGAGAGCCCTTAATTCCATATTTTTCTGGAGCGTCTCTGACTATACCATGTATTCTGAGACGAGACGTAAATGGTTGAAATTCAGAGAATTCTACCTGAAGTTCAACTATCATGGGAACTCTCCTACTGTCATTACCCATGCTTACGTCCCTAGTTGTCCTAGCTATTACTGTATCTCCTTTGCTTATGATAAGATGAATGAGCCAGAGATCGTCTTCGTTCTCGATGTGAAGTTTAAGTGAGTTGTTTCTTTCGTTATATTCTAATATCTTCATTTCTTAGCATCTAGTATTATGTCCTCCATAATTATTTCTGACGCATGGGAGAGGGATTTAGAGGACATCTTTAAGATTGAAGCTGAAAGTTTTGATAACCCTTATCCTCCTGGACTGCTCAAGGCCTATTTGAGTTTAGCAGACGGTCTGTATCTGGTCGCTAGGCTAGGCGAACAAATAGTAGGTTATTGTATTGGAATAGTTCAATTCAAGACAAGAGGTCACGTAGTATCGATAGCCACTTTAAAGGCAGCTAGAAACAGAGGAATTGGATCAGCCCTTCTCAATGAGCTTGAAGAAAGGTTCAAGAAGTTGGGTTGCACGTACTCCTACCTTGAGGTGAACGTAAACAACTCTGACGCAATTAGGTTTTATTTTAATCGCTCATATAAAGTAATCAGGACTAGGAAGAACTATTACGGTAGAAATAGGAATGGGTTTGTCATGCTGAAGGACCTCAGAAGCGTTTCAGGTCATGAATGAATTGTTAGCTCGTAAGATAGTAGAAAGATCACAAATTAAGTCTAGCTTTGAGTATTAAATAACCATGAAAGTTGATGTTTTCGTCTTGGACTTATCTTACGATGTGTTTAACGGAATACCTGAAATATATATATGGGGTATTGATAAGGACGATCACAGAGTCGCTATCATCGAAAAGAACTTCAGACCTTACTTTTACGTCCTAATCAAGGACGATGTTCCAATTGATGAGGCTATCGATCAGTTAAAGACCATTTCAAAGGCTCAATCTCCTGTCACATCAGTATCGAAGCAGAACATGAGATACTTTGGGAAACCTGTAAATGTACTTAGAGTGGAGACCGTGATCCCAG
The DNA here is from genome assembly GCF_000204925.1 of Metallosphaera cuprina Ar-4. Taxonomy (NCBI): domain Archaea; kingdom Thermoproteati; phylum Thermoproteota; class Thermoprotei; order Sulfolobales; family Sulfolobaceae; genus Metallosphaera; species Metallosphaera cuprina. The sequence goes on from NC_015435.1 coordinate 118,285, forward strand.
CTTTCGTTAGGGTATACAGAGAGGAAGTATCAAAGTTCAAATGGGTTGCCGCGGTGCTTGAGGCTGATATAAGGTTTTACATGAGGTATTCTATAGATAGCCAAGTTAGGCCGTTTTACTGGTTGAGGGCAGAAGTTGATGAGATTAAGAGGGACGACTTAAGAGTACATAAAGTATATGAATTAAAGAGTATTGAAAGTGTATATGAAGATAGATTTCCTAATCTAAGGACTCTAGCCTTTGATATAGAGGTGCTTAATAAGTACGGATCGCCTAATCCAAGAAGAGACCCCATAATAGTTATAGGTGTTTGGACTGATAAGGAGTATAAACAGTTTATTAATTCGGATAACGACGATTTGAAGATTATTAGAGAATTTTCAAAGTTCGTTCTAGATTACGATCCAGACATCATCTTAGGTTACAATACAAACGGATTCGATTGGCAATATCTTTTGGATAGACTAGCCTCAAGAAATGTAAAATTAGATGTTGGAAGAAAAACTAACTCTGAACCAAGTCAAGGTACATATGGGCACTACTCAATAGTCGGAAGGTTGAATGTGGATCTATACGGCTTTGCTGAGAGTCTGACAGAAGTGAAGGTAAAAAGCCTTGAAAACGTTGCTGATTATCTAGGGGTTTATCCTAAGGACAAAAGGGTAAACTTGGAATGGTATCAGATTCCAGAATATTGGGAGGATCCTAAGAAGCGAGACATTCTGTTAAAATATAATCTTGACGACGCGAAGACTACTTATCTGTTAAAAAACGTATTCTTGACATTTGGGGAACAGCTAACCGTCATTTCTGGCTTACCTTTAGATCAGCTTTGCATGGCTAGCGTGGGGTACAGAATAGAATGGCTACTTATGAGAGAGTCAAAGAAATTTAATGAATTAATTCCAAATAGAGTTGAAAGGAAAAATGAAAGTTATAAAGGTGGGCTTGTTATTGAGCCGAAACCTGGGTTACACGAGAACGTAGCAGTATTAGATTTCAGCTCTATGTATCCGTCCATAATGATAAAATACAACATAGGACCGGATACCCTTGTACAGGGCGAATGTAATGACTGTTGGATAGCTCCTGAGGTAGGATATAAATTTAGAAGAGACGTAAATGGATTCTATAGGAGCATTTTAGTTTCTTTGTTAGAAGAGAGAAGGAAGGTTAAGAGTGAACTAGCTAATGTAAACGACGAATATGAGAGAAGAAGATTAGATGAGAGGCAAAAGGCGTTGAAGGTTATGGCTAACGCAATGTATGGTTATATGGGTTGGTCTAGCGCAAGGTGGTATAGCAAGGAAGGAGCAGAATCTGTCACTGCATGGGGAAGGGAGCTGATAATTAGGGCATCCAATATAGCTAAGGAGGCTGGATTTGAAGTTGTTTATGGGGATACTGACTCCATTTTTGTAAAAGGTAATATGTCTGACGTGGATAACCTAGTCTCTAGAATTACAAAAGAGTTAGACCTTGAAATAAAAATAGATAAAAAATATAAAAAGATATTTTTTACTGAAAACAAGAAAAGATACGCAGGACTCACTTATGACGGGAAGATAGACATTGTTGGCTTTGAGGCAATAAGAGGTGACTGGTGCGACATTGCCAAAGAGACTCAAAGGGTAGTAATAGAAAAGATCCTATTAAGTGGTATCAGTGAGGCTGTTAAAGCCGTAAAAGGCGTGATCATGAAGATGAAAAGAAAGGATTTCGACATTCATGGTGTCATAATATGGAAATCTTTAGATAAGAGTTTCGAGGAGTATGAGGTCAACGCACCTCATGTAATAGCCGCAAAGAAGGCTCTTAACGCTGGATTCGCCATCGATAAGTTAGGAAAAATAGGGTACATAGTGATGAAAGGCTCGGGAAAGATCTCAGACAGAGTAGAACCGTACTTCCTTGTCAAGGATAAAAACAAGATCGATGTAGACTATTATATTGAAAAACAAATTATCCCTTCAGTTATGAGGATATTGGAGCCTTTCGGAATAAAAGAGGATAATTTGAAGGGTGTCACAACAGATATAATGGATTATTTTAGGGACCTATAACGTCCGTCAGTGTTAGTACTTTGACGTTCTCTGGTTTTTTGGTTATTCCTCCTATTCTTACCCCTATCACCAGCTTTACGTTTTTTGAGGCGGCTAGCTCTAAGAGTCTTTGCGTGATAACGCCATCAAATATTATAAAAGAGGCACCGTTAGTTAAACCTTCAAGTTTTGGGATAATGTCTCTCACCTGTACCTTCTCTATTAGGTTCCAGTTCTCATCATATATTACCCCTTCAAGAGTTCCAGGTAATTTCTTGATGTCCTCCATAACGTTTCCTGGAATTTTGATCTCTATTTCCTTGGGCGGCTCAATTACTTGAACAGCTTGCTGTTCTCCATTTTCTATCTTTACAGCGCCCTCAGCTCTCCCGACCACGGAACTCAGAGTCTCCTGCTGTTTCTTCAAGTATTGAGAGAAGGGAATCATGTTAGAGAGGGATTTTGCTATCTCCTTCCCAGTTAATTCCTCAACCTCTCTGCCAACAGGCGCTCTTGCTACGTAGTCTATTTTAACGTTTGCATTTATTAGATCTTTAAGTATCATATCGCCTCCATGATCTCCATCAAGGAAAGCTATTACCATCTTTTTGTTCTTGGATAACTCGATAACGGACTGAGGTATTTTTCCACTTGCTCCCTCTACCGCAACTGTATTCTTGTAACCATATCTTAGCAGATTTATAATATCAGCCCTCCCCTCAACTATGATTAGATTAGGATCAGTGTAGACGTCTGGTCCTGCTGGTAATCTCTCAGGGCCGAACTCTATTAACTCTCCAGTTTTTACAGCTCCGCTTATCTCGTTCATTACTTCCTTGATATCAAGGTTTCTTTCTCTATTCCACGCAGCTAGGATCTGCTTGGCCCTATCTATTATCTTCTTTAACTTCTCCGCTCTAACGTCCTCTATCTCCTTTAAGTAGAACTTTGCGTTATAAGGTCCGACTTTCTCAACGCTCTCAACCATCGATGCTATTAGGGCAGTTTCTACTCTATCTAAGTTGGATGGGATCTCTATGTATCCTTCTGCCTTTCCTCCCTTATTCTTAATCTCTACAACGATCCTGCCTAGTCTTCCTTTGTCTTGAAGCTCTCTTAGGTCGAATTCCTGGCCGAATAAGTTCTCAGTTTGCCCGAATATAGCCCCTATTACGTCAGGTTTATCAACCGACCCTTCTACTTCAAAGGTCAGCTTTACAACATATTTCACCGATGTCACCTGCTAACACTCCTCACGATTTCATTTGCTAGTTTCTCATACTCAGATCTAGATTTAATAGACTTTCTTAAAGGATCCAAAATTTGGTTGAGCTTTCTAGCTGTAGCCATCTTCAGGTCTTTTGGATGTAACCTGCCCTCAGCAAAGGATTCCTCTAGATCCTTATAGGAGGTGAAGTGGATGTCCCCACCAAATTTGGACTCCCTCTCAACCTTCAGACCGTTATTATCTACAGTGAACAGAATATACTTATTTATTTGTAATACAGGATTGTTTTCAATCACTCCCTTTGGACAGTATGCCATCATTAATTTCGAACTAACCGTTTCTGGCTCATCATCAATGAATATAGCCGTATCAGGTTTCGACTTACTCATTTTTATTTCCGCCATCACTTCGTCTTCCTCTGCGCCTGGACTCATCCTTTGTCCACCCTGAAGGCCCACAAGTAATGGAGTATGTATAGCGATCACCTTTTTCTTACCAAGTTTTTCCGCAGCGTCTCTAGCTAACATGTGAGCCTTTCTCTGATCGGTTCCTCCTAGGGCTATATCCAAGTCCATGTAGAAGATGTCACTTACCTGCATCGCCGGATAAATTAGCTTAGATGAGTCCAGTTCAGCCTCATCAGCTTTCCTTCCCATGATAGTTAACGCCCTTTTCATTCTAGCTAGGCTTGTGTTCTTTGCCACTTTTAATACAAGTGACCAATAGTCCTTGTCTTTTACAATATCCTCCGCGTCAATTACATTTATTTTATTTCTACTAATTCCAAAAGCATTAAGAACATTAACTGCGTACTCTCCTGCGAGCTTTATCATTTCCATTTTACCTCCTAACTTATCGTTAATCCACGCATGCCATGTGGCTACCAGGAGGTTCATTTCTACCCCCGCTTCCATAAGGTCCTTAAACTTCTGCGCCCAGATCAACCAACCTATATGAAATAAACCGCTGGGCTCAAAGCCTAAATAACCTTTTAGCTTTCTTCCTTCCTCAAGTTTTTGTTTTAACTCCTCGGAAGTGACTACTTCCGCGGCATTTCTGGTTATCAGTGAGAGTCTGCTCTCCAAGTAATCATCCCCTACATCAAAAGATTGTTATAAAGACTAAAAAGTCCTATTCATCTATCAATTGTTTGAGAAAGAAAAGGACTGGATGTCTGTTACCGAGTCTGTTTCTTAAATCTTCTAGTACAATGAAAAAGTCAATATCCGATTCTATTAGCTTTTCAATCAATGTTTCGGTGAAAATGTATGAGTTAGTTATTGTTTTTTCATCAGTAAGATTTTCATCTTCCTTAAACAATGGAAAATTTTCATCTCCATTAAGTAACATTGATAGATATTCGTCAACTATTTTATTTACACATTCTCTATTTTCACAGAAACTTAATCTATCTAAAGGAGATAGGAATCCAGGTGGCAAAACGTATCATTATTAAAACTCTAGTTCGAAAATAAAAGTTATCATTCGCCCATAACTTTTACTTGGACTTTCCTGGTTCTAGGACCGTCAAACTCTAAAAGAATTATTTTCTGCCAGGTTCCTAGGTCTAGTTTTCCATCTCTCACAGGTACCATCCTCGAGTTTCCAATTATCATGGAGGAGATATGAGCGTGGCCGTTGTTATCTATCATATTATGTTTAAACTCACCGTCAGTTGGAATCAGCTTTCTCATCCAAGTTAGGTAGTCATCCATTAAACCAGGTTCAGCTTCGTTCAAAATCACGGCACACGTAGTGTGCTTTACTACTACGAAAGCCATTCCATCTTTAACGTTATTTATCGAGTTTTGAACTTCATTGGTAATATCAATGCTCTGAAACCTCGAACTTGTCTTTATCTCAAATTCTTGAGTGAGAACTTTCATGTTATCCTCAAAGTATTTATGATTAGTAAATATATTTAGGCTTATGGACTTAGAGGGTTTAACTAGGAAGCTTATTGATCAGGACAAGAACCTAAAAGACGAATTAAGACATTGGCTAGAGTTTTTCAAGGGAAAGACAGACCAGAACGATCTAATCGCGGAGACAATCGTAAAAGAAGTGGTCAATTCGTTAAAATTTTCATCCTTTTCATTTGACAGAGTTGGATTAACTGCTGGTGAGAGCGGATTAGGTTCTAGGGGAGTTGGAGATCACATGGTACATCTTAAGCTCTTTGAGCTTAGCAAACGAAAACTTGATTCCTTTGATGACGCAGGAATTGTTCAAGACTTGGTAATTTCAGTTGATGGAATTCATTCTAGGTTATCTTACTTTCCCTTCTTAGCAGGTTTTCACGCTACAAAAGCTACCTTAAGGGACATTATGGTAAAAGGCGGAGAACCGTTGGGGATACTGGTGGACATTCATCTCTCAGACGATAGTGACATATCCATGCTGTTTGATTTTGAAGCTGGAGTTTCTACGGTAGCAGAGGCGTTGGAGATACCAATTCTAGCTGGTAGTACTTTAAGGATAGGAGGAGACTTGGTGTTAGGTGAGAGGATAAGCGGTGGCGTTGGATCTATTGGTAGATTAAAAGGAGAACCTTTCTCGAGAAAGAGGATAGCAAAAGGTCAAAGTATAGTTATGACTGAAGGTAATGGAGGAGGAACTATATCTTCAATGGCAATATTCCATGGAATAGAGGGTGTTGTAGAGGAGACGCTGAAGATAAAGGATCTTGAGGCTTGTTCTATAATAAATAGTTCAAGAGATTTGGTTGTTTCAATGACGGACGTTACTAACGGAGGTATAAGAGGCGACGCATTGGAGATTTCAGAAATAACAAATCTTAGCCTAGTAATTAACGAGGAGCGATTTCTTGACCTTATAAATCCAAAAATAAGGAAGGTCTTAGAAGAGTTGAGGATTGACCCTTTTGGCCTGTCTATAGATTCAATTCTCATATTCACCTACTATCCTGAGGAGGTTGTTCGAATCCTGAACTCTAAAGGAGTTAGGTCTTCAGTTATAGGAGAGGTAGAGGAGTACAAAGGCTATCCGGTAGTAACAGAGAACGGGAAGGAAATGAGACCCTCATTCAGGGAGAGTCCTTATACCCCAATTAAAGCTTTGATAGGAAATAATACTAGATTCACTCTGGACGAAATAAAGAGGAAACTAGAAATCGCCTATCTAAACTCAGCTAAGAAGAAGGAAAAGGTATTGAAAAACTTAAAAGCAGAGAGTAATTAGTGGTTAAGACGGTATTAATGTCTGAGTCACAGTTCAGGTACATCGTTAGGTTATTTGGACAGGACGTAGATGGAACCATGAAGGTCCCTTATGGATTAGCAATGATTAAGGGAATAGGATACAATACTGCTAGGGTAATTTTAATGAAATTGAACATAGACAAGGACAGAAGGTTGGGAGAGCTTAACGATCATGAGCTTAAGAAAATAGAGGAGTTCCTTTCTAATAAAAGGTTAGAGACTTTGCCTTCATGGATGTATAATAGGAGGAAAGATCTTGAAACTGGATTAGATATGCACTACGTTACATCTGATTTGGTGTTTGTGGTCAGGAATGATATAGAGAGAGAGAAGAAGATAAAGAGCTGGCGTGGAATCAGACATTCATTAGGATTGAAGGTTAGAGGTCAGAGAACTAGAACAACAGGAAGGACAGGAACAACTATAGGAGTTAAGAGATCTAAGGCTGCGCAGCCCTCTGGAGGGCAACAAGCCCAGCAGAAAGCTTAGGTGAGATCATGGGAGATCCTAAGAAAAGTAGGAGGAAATGGGAAGGTCCTGGGATGCCATGGCTATCTCAGGCTCTAAAGTCAGAACAGGAAATTATGGGAAGGTACGGTCTTAGAAACAAGAGAGAGATATGGCTTGCAAGAACGATAGTAACTGGCTACAGACATATGGCAAGGTCTCTGCTTGCTCTTCCCCCCTCGGAGAGGGCGATGAGGGAAAAGCAACTTTTATCGAAGCTCTATAAAATAGGTCTCCTTAAATCAGAGCAGTCATCAATAGATGACGTTTTAGGTCTGGAGGAGGAAAATCTGCTTGAGAGGAGACTACAGACTATTGTACATAGAAAAGGGCTAGCCAGGACCATATATCAAGCAAGACAGTTAATAGTACATGGGCACATTGCTGTGGGAGGAAGAAAAGTTACCTCCCCAGGTTACATTGTAAAGAGAGACGAAGAGGATTCAATAGACTTTTATCCTATTTCTCCATTCAAATCAAACCCTCCAACTGAGAGTAAAGGTGAGGTAGATGTCGAGCAAAAGGGAAATTAGATGGGGCCTAGCTAGGATATATGCATCGCAAAATAATACTATCATAACGATAACAGATATTACAGGAGCTGAGGTGGTATCGAAAGCCTCTGGAGGCATGATGGTTAAGGCAGATAGAGAAAAACCGTCTCCCTATGCTGCCATGTTAGCGGCCAATAAGGCTGCTGCAGAGGCCTTAGATAAAGGGTTAATGGCTATACACATCAAAGTTAGGGCACCCGGTGGAGCAGGGCCTAAAACTCCAGGACCTGGTGCTCAACCCGCAATTAGATCGCTCGCTAGATCAGGTTTCATTATCGGAAGAATAGAGGATGTAACTCCTATACCCCACGATACGATAAGGAGACCAGGAGGCAGGAGAGGAAGGAGAGTCTGAGATGCCTATTCAAGAGATAAAGAAGAGCAATTATTTTATTTCTCTTTTAACTAGTGGTTATCCCTTAGAGTTCGTAAATGCTGTGAGAAGGGCTTCAATGATTTACGTTCCTGTAATGGCTGTTGATGAAGTCTATATTGTTGAAAATAACAGTCCACTGTACGACGAAGTCTTAGCTCATAGGTTAGGACTGATTCCTTTTGATAGTAGAGAAGCGCTGGACTTTTACAGAAGACCGGAGGAATGTATTGACTGTGCAGAGAACTGTGAGAAGTGTTTTACCAAAGCGTACATTGAGGTTAGTGCGGAAGAGTCTCAAGTCATGGTTTACTCTAAAGATATAAGAACGGAGGATCCTAATGTGATTCCAATTAGCAAGGACATTCCTATTGTGCTTCTAGGTAAGAAGCAAAAGATATCTCTTGAAATGAGAATGAGACTAGGGTATGGAAAAGAGCACGCAAAGTTTAACCCTGTGACAATGGCTATAGTTAGATACAAACCTAAGGTTAAGGTTAATAGTAACTGTGAGAAAGCAGCAGAGGTCTGCCCGTACAAAGTGTTCTCATATGAGAATAATGAACTGAAAGTAGAAAACGAATTAGCTTGTACACTATGTGAAGAGTGTGTAAAATTCTGTCCAGGTATTACTGTTGAACCAGAGCCGGATAAGTACGTTCTTGAGCTCGAGTCTGTGGGTTCACTCGATCCGAGGAGAATTTTAATAGAAGCAACAAAAAGTATACTGAACAAAGTCGAGGAGTTGAAAAAGAAGGTGGAGGCTCAATGAAAAGGACAGGAAGTACTAATATAGAGAAGAGAAAGTTGATACGTCTTTTAGGTAAGCAAAACAAGGGTATTTGGAAAGCTGTGGCAAAGGAGATTGACGTGCCGTCAAGGAAATCCAGAATAATAAACCTTTATAAAATAAATAAGTTTACTAAAGACAATGACGTCGTGGTTGTCCCTGGAAAAGTGTTAGGCATAGGTAATCTGGACCATAGAGTTACTGTAATAGCGCTCGATTTTTCGGCGAGTGCTTTAAATAAGATAAATAAGGCTGGAGGTAAGGCCTTACCTTTAACCAAGGGTCCAAATGAGCTTCAAAACAAAGTTAACGTGAGGTTGATGAAAGGATGAAGGACGTTATAATAATAGATGGAGAGAATCAGATTTTGGGAAGGCTCGCTTCCACTGTGGTAGGTTATCTAAAGGAAGGGTATAGGGTGGTCATTTTGAACTCAGAGAAGATAGTTATAAGCGGTCCACGGAATAGAGTGGTTAACGGTTATATGTTACTCTTTGGGATAGGAACTTTATTCAATCCTTATAAGCAGGGAGTAAGAAGACCTAGATCTCCTATAAATATAGTGAAGAGGACTATTAGAGGTATGTTACCGAAGAATCATAAAGGAGTTACCATGCTAAAGATGGTAAAGGTATATGTAGGAGTTCCGGAAGAGTTCAAAGGGAAAGAGGTCATTAGATTGGAGGACGCTGATGCGAACAGATTGGGTGGTAAATATATCACTGTGGGGGAGCTATCTAAAGTTCTGGGGTGGAAAGTAAATGTCAAGTGAAACCCGTGTTATTATAACAAACGCAAGAAGGAAGATGGCTAGAGCGAGGTGCTATCTATATCCAGGGAAAGGTAAGATTTTCGTTAATGGGATGCCTGTTGAACTCTTGCCAGAGGAAGTGTTAAGAATGAAAATCATGGAACCTATGATCTTAGCTGGAGAAGGAATAACTAATAAGGTAGACGCTAAGATCTATATGAAGGGAGGAGGAGTTATGGGTCAAGCAGACGCCGCTAGAATGGCTCTTGCGAAAGCTTTAGTTAGATTTACAGGGAGCCAGGAACTGAAGGAACTATATAAGCGCTATGATAGGACTATGTTAGCTGGAGATCCGAGACAGACTGAGACCGAAAAATGGATGAGATATAGTGCTAGAAGGTGGAGACAGAAGTCTTACAGGTGATTATGTTGATAATTCCAGTAAGATGTTTCACTTGTGGATCTCTAATATCGGACAAATGGGACGTATTCAGTACCAGAGTTAAAGCTGGAGAGGATCCAGGTAAGGTGTTAGACGAGCTTAACGTTAAAAGGTTGTGTTGTAGAAGAAGTTTATTAACACACGTTGACATTATAAGGGAAGTCGTTAATTATACAAGGCCAATTTAGGTGATATAAATGAGCGAGAACGAAAGAGGTACTCAATTAACAGAGGAAGAGAAAGAAGAACTCCAAAGAGGAGAGAAAGGAGCTATTATAGAGTTACTTGTCCCATTGGACAACTATCTCTCTGCTGGCGTTCATATAGGAACTCATACGTGCACTAGATACATGGAAAGGTTCATTTATAGGGTTAGACCTGAAGGATTATATGTTTTAGATGTAAGGAAAATAGATGAAAGGTTAAGAATAGCCGCTAAGTTTCTCTCCAGATTTCAGCCCCAATCAATATTAGCGGTAGCTTCTAGGCCATACGCGTTTACTCCTGTGCAAAAGTTCGCTGAAGTTGTTGGCGCTAGATCCGTAGTAGGGAGGATGATACCTGGAATGCTCACTAACCCGTATCTAGAAGATTTCATTGAACCTGAGGTTTTGCTAGTCTCTGATCCTAGAACTGATGTACAAGCTATCAAGGAGGCTGCAGACATGGGGATTCCCGTAGTGGCGTTTTCAGATACAGACGCTAAAGTAGATTACGTTGATTTGATAATACCCTCCAACAATAAGGGGAGGAAATCATTAGCCCTTTTATATTGGGCTCTAGCCAGACAGGTGTTGAGGGAAAGGAAAGAGATAAGTGCAGACGGCAACATTCCGGTTAAAGTTGAAGAGTTTGAGGTGAAACTATCCCAGTAAGAAGACCAGCGGTAGCTGGATCTTTTTATGAGGATGAACCTCAACAGTTGAAAAAAAGGATAGAGTGGTCCTTCCTCCATAATTTGGGTCCTGGAGAGATTCCACAAGAGCGAAGAAGAAACAGAAAGAATCCACTTTTTATTGTCCCGCATGCAGGATACATATATAGTGGTCCCATCGCTTCTAACTCCTATTATTACTTAGTTCAAGAAGGTAAACCAGACCTGGTGATCATTCTAGGCCCTAACCATACAGGCTACGGGTCATGGGTGTCAATTTGGCCTGAGGGAGAATGGAGAACTCCTTTAGGTTCTTATAACGTAGATCAGAAACTTGTAAAGGAACTTGTATCCGTCTCAGAAGTGATTGATATAGATGAAAAGGCTCATTTATACGAGCACTCTATCGAAGTTCAATTGCCATTTTTACAGTACTTCTTCAACGATCTTCGTATCTTACCGATAGTCGTTTTGATGCAAACGCCCGAGATCGCTGAGTCGATAGCTGAGGGTATTTGGAGGTTCATTAACAGACACTCAGACCTTGATATAGTGGTGTTAGCTAGTTCTGATCTAAATCATTACGATCCTCATGAAGTTACCATGGCAAAAGATGATTTGGTCATTAGGAAAGTTGAAGAACTAGATCATAAGGGACTTTACAGGGTCATAGAGGAGCAAGACGTAACAGTTTGTGGATACGCTCCAATAATGGTATCATTAATTTTGGCTAAGAAGATGAACAAGAGGCCGTACATTCTTAGACACGCGACTTCTGGTGATACGTCTGGAGACAAATCGTCTGTGGTAGGTTATCTTGCAGCTAGATTCGGTGATTGAGGCACCATTAATTATTTCTGGAACGTTGCTCAATGGGGTTAACAATCCTTTACTTATCGTCCGTGGGAGGTTTATATACTCTCGATTGGAAACTCCCATATGGTGGGCCAGTTTTCTCGAAATTTTTAAGGAAGCTACCGGTTTTAATCCAATTCCCATTAGGATAGGGGACATCCCTTTAATCTCGCAATATGCCGTAGCCTCTCTACAAGCCATCAGACACCTAAGCGATAAACTGGAGCTTACAGAGGAGGAGGTTTGGAGCACTTTGGATCTTATAGACCAGGCAATGTTCAATTTTGACGTATTGAAGGGTATAAGGTACGTTCAGAGATTTTCATCTTCCATTTTGTATAGATCATCAGAGGACCCTGTAATTGTAAACGTAAAGCCTCTTAAAGTTAGGAAACTAATGAGTTACCCAATAGATGAGCCTAGATTCTTAGACAGTTCAATTGTTCACTTGTCCGGATTTTTACCCGTTAAGCTTAGTTCAGATTTTTCAGAAGCGAACGTTGATGCTGAAAATGGACTTTGGAGAATGCTTTATGGGCTTCCAGCGCCACCCGGCAAATTCAAGTGGGTGTGGGACCTGAATTGGGCAAGCCTTCTAGAGTTATTAAATTAGGAGGGAGCGTAATAACCTGTAAATCTGTTCCGTATTGTCTAGACGTCCAAGTTATTAGGCAATGTATAGGGGAGCTGTCAAGTTTCGCAGAGGGTCTGGTTTTAGTTCATGGTGGGGGAAGTTTCGGACATTACGAGGCCTCAAGATCAAACAATGTTAGGATCACGCTAACAGCTGCATCTATGCAGGAACTGAACGCTTATATCCTCCGAGAAATGGCCTTAAAAGGTATTAAGGCTTTTCCACTACCTGGTAGATTCTACTCTAAAGAAACGATAGAGACGATCTTGGACTACGGGCACGTTCCCGTACTTTATGGTGATATTAAGCAAAACGGGGAGATAGTGTCAGGAGACGATTTAACAGTTCTCGTGGCCAAAGAATACTCGTTGACTGCCCTATTCGCTACCGATGTAGATGGAGTTCTTCTAGGCAATAGAGTTGTTAACGAGATCTCCTCCCCCATAAAGCTAGATACCTTAGCATCTAAGTCTCTAGATATCACTGGTGGAATGCAAAGGAAGATTGAGAAAATTTTCCAACATAAAGTTGACGCAGTTATATTTAATGGAAAGAAAAAAGGAAACGTTTATAACGCGTTACATGGAGAAAGGATAGGTACGTTCATTAAGGTGAGGAAATGAGTCTAATTAACAGGAAACTAGAACATGTTGAGATATGCCTATATGAAGATGTACAAGGTAAAGTTTCAACACTTCTTGAGGACGTTGTGTTAATACATCAAGCCTTACCAGGATTGAGTTTGAGAGATGTGAATACTAAGACAAGGTTCTTAGGAAAGGACCTATCTTTTCCTCTAATGGTTACTGGAATGACTGGGGGGCACGATGAACTTGGAAAGGTTAATGCGACTATAGCTCAAGTCGTAGAAGAGATGGGACTAGCAATGGGAGTGGGAAGCCAAAGGGTTGCAATAGAGAGACCCGAAACTGCGGAGAGTTTTAGGATAACAAGGAAAATGGCCCCCACAGCCCCTCTAGTTGCCAATCTAGGGTTACCACAGGTAACTAAAGGTTATGGTACAAAGCAGTTTTTAGACGCAATTCAAATGATAGAAGCAGACGCAATAGCTGTTCACTTGAATCCGGCTCAAGAACTCTTTCAACCTGAAGGTGAACCCGAATATCCTCTATCTGCCCTTGATAAACTTAAGGACATATCTAATGACTTAAACGTTCCGGTTATAATAAAAGAGTCTGGAACTGGCATTTCTATGGAGACCGCTAGGCTACTTGATCAGTATGGGTTCCAACTTATTGACGTTTCAGGACAGGGCGGAACTAGCTGGATAGCAGTTGAAATGGTTAGAAATAGGAGAAAGGGAAATTGGAAGATGAGGAGCTCTGAGTTGTTCGCAGGGTGGGGAATCCCAACAGCAGCATCAATAGTTGAATCTAGGTACGTTATCCCTAAGGGATATTTGATCGCAAGTGGCGGAATAAGAACTGGACTGGATATCGCAAAGGCCTTGTCCTTGGGAGCTAATTTGGCAGGTATGGCTAACCCAGTACTTCAACACGCTGTAAAAGGCAAGGAACAGTTAAAGAGCTTTTTCGAGGAGGTTTCATTTCAATTAAAAGCAGCTATGTTGCTTTCCGGTTCCAAAAATGTTGACAGTTTAAGAAAAGCCCCTATAGTAATTTGGGGAAGATTAAGAGAGTGGATGGAGAGCAGGGGATTAACCTTATCAATATATGAAAGTATTAGAAAAGGAGCCTAATGGAACTAGAAAAATATCTTGGAGAGGTAATAACGCAAGTCAATGAAACCATTGATAAATATATTCAAGGAGATGTGCCGGAGCTATACGAAGCTTCAAGGTACCTATTAAAGGCAGGAGGGAAGAGACTACGTCCGTTGATGGTGGTTCTCTCTTCAGAACTTCTAGGTGGTAGCAGAGATAGGGCTATTTTAGCTGGAGCAGCGATAGAAGTATTGCACAATTTTACATTAATTCATGACGATATTATGGACCAAGATACGACCAGAAGAGGATTACCCACGGTTCACGTTAAGTGGGGGATCCCAACCGCGATTTTAGCTGGGGACCTATTACATGCAAAGGCCTTTGAGTTAATTACTGAATCAATAAAGGGACTTCCAATTGATTTGGCTTACAGGGCACTGAACTGCTTCTCAAGATCAATAGTCATCGTTTCAGAAGGACAGGCAATGGACATGGAGTTCGAGAGAAGGTGGGACGTTACCGAGAATCTGTACCTAGAAATGATAAGGAAAAAAACGGCCCAACTTTTCGCATGTTCAGCTCACTTAGGTGGTCTTTTAGCTAATGGTACAAATGAAGAAGTAAACAGTTTATATGATTTTGGAGAAAAAATTGGAATAGCATTTCAAATAATGGATGACATTCTAGGGATTACCGCAGATGAAAAGGAGTTAGGCAAACCTCTTTATAGCGATATAAGAGAGGGGAAAAAGACGATACTTCTAATCAAAGCGCTTGAAAGAGCTAACGAACATCAAAGGAAAACCATAATGAACGGTATGGGCTCAAGCGAAGTTTCAACACTAAGTAGTGTAGCTTCTTTGCTATCCGAACTGTCTTTAGATTACTCCCAGCAACTAGTTAGGAAGTATTATGAAAACGCACTAAGGTCTCTATCAAAAGTGAGGTCTCGCAATCAATTGGCCCTTGATGGATTAAGAGCGATTGCGGATTTAATAATAACAAGGCGAAAATAATTGTTAGAACTACTAATACCTATTTTAATTACTGTTTTGGTAACACTTATTACAACAAGGTGGACAATAAACGCGTCAAAAGAAAAGGGATTTGTAGGTGTTGATGTGAACAAATTAGAGAAACCCAAAGTTCCTATACTGGGAGGTATCGGAATATTAGCTGGATTTGTAGGAGGTAATTTCGCCTTAATCGTAATAGATCAAAAGTTCACTGGAATTATAACGGCGGTTTTAGTATCATCTCTAATAATCGGCTTCATAGGAATGTTAGACGATGTTTTTAATCTTAAACAGTCCTTGAGGGCCGTCACTCCTGTTTTCGCCTCCGTTCCTTTAGCTATATACAGTGTTGGTCACTCTACTATATCGATACCGTTCATTGGTCCAGTAAATTTTGGCTTATTATATTATATATTAATAATTCCTGCAGCTCTAACTATAACCTCTAACGCGTTTAATATGTTAGAAGGGCTAAACGGATTAGGAGTAGGAATGGGAATAATTATGGCGCTCACTCTAACTCTATTAGGCCTTAGAGGTAAAGGTGTTACCTTTGTGTCAGGAGAAATGGCATTAATCCTCGCAGTATCTTTGCTTACATTCCTATATTTCAATAAATATCCTGCTAAGATATTTCTCGGTAACATAGGCACCTATCTTATAGGTTCTGCGATAGGTGCCATTGGAATAAGCGGGTACTTTCTTACTGCATTAGCATTTCTTTTCATTCCTTACGTGATTGAATTTATATTAAAAGCAAGAACAAAATTTAAGGGGGTTTCATTTGGTAATGTAAATGAAGATGGGACCCTATCGTGGACCGAATATCCTAATTCAATAACTCACGTAATTATGAAGATGGGAAGATTTAAGGAATATCAGATAGTTGCCATTATATGGGGTATAGAAATAATAATGGCTATCCTTGCGTTCATATTTCAAATAACAGTAATAAAACTTTAATCTTTACAAGAGTGTTTAAATTGTAAAACTGGATTAGTTTGTTTTTTCCCATTATTTTGAGAATAAATAGGACACCAAGTTAGGGTTCAACATAACTAAGAACCGAAATAACGCGCCGCGGGACGGACTCGAACCGTCGACCGCTCGGTTAACAGCCGAGCGCTCTGCCAGCTGAGCTACCGCGGCACGTTGATTATAAAAATGACAAGCCATTTAAAACTTTCTGATATCACGTTATAGTTGATGTAACTCTCTCAAATGAAGTAAGAGTCTGTGTTTCTAATTAGGTTGTATAATTAAGAATTATACAGAAATTAAAAGATGGGGCCGAGGGGATTTGAACCCCCGATTACCAGGGCCCAAGCCTGGCGTCCTGGCCCAGACTAGACGACGGCCCCTAACTTCAGATAATGAGTTTCAGCGATTTAAGCTTAATCTTGATGAGGTCAGAGAGTTACTTCACGTCAATGTAGGGTTGGCAATAAAAGGAGAAAAGTATGGATGATATCTAAATAAAAAATGAACTTCTTTAATATTTTAGAATCCTTAGGATTTGCCGATTAGTTCAGACACTCTCTTAATTACCTCATCAAGTATATCTTTTCCTTGTCCTGGATCAGTTATAGCAGCCGCAGCAGCACCTACCTGTAGCCCGCAAGCTTCTCCAATTCCTTTCTTAGTTGGTACGTAAATGTAGGATATTTTCTTCTCTTCGCATAATGGAGGTAAATGGGCTACTATTTCCTCAGGTTGGACATCTTCTGCTATGATTACTAACTTTGCATTTCCTCTCTCTACAGCCTTTGTAGCTTCGTTTGTACCCTTTCTTATCTTTCCCGTCTCTTTTGCTTTCTTAAGGGCTTCAAGAGCTTTCTCCGCCAATTCAGGCGGAACATCAAATTTTACATAAGATGGTTTTGCCATTGGCGTTCATCCTCCTACTTATGTCGTCACGCAATTTGATTGAATGTATTATAAATTATAAAGTTACTTATCGGGTGCTCTATTGGGAAGTTCAAAAGAAATATCAAATTAGCAAAAATTCTTTCGTAAAACCAGTTTAAAATTTTCAACCAATAATAAGACTAAAAACAAATAAAGGACAAAAGAGAAGGCTCCTCAGTTATTAGATAGATCTAATCATGTGAATATATCATGATTAAATTTCCTTCACTCTTTTGATCAACTCTCGCAAACCCGTACCTTATGAGCTGAATAATATCTCCTTCTCTCAGTTTGCTAAAGTACTCCTCTCCATATCCTTCTACACGTTCAATCTCACTACTAGGATTGGCTACTAGAACCTCGCCCCTTACGCTATCTTTCTTCTTCACCCATTGGACAATGCTAAAGCCAAGATTCCTAGCCGTTTCAATATCCTGGCCTATGAATCTAGCCGTGTCTCCTTCTATTTTGACATTGCATAAATCCATAAGTCTAATACTCTTCCCATTCTCCACATCATTAGAATCGAGGTAAATCTCATCGCCTGGTTCCACTTCTATTTCTCTGAACTCTCCTTTGGCAGGAATTAGAGGTATCTTAGCCACGAGTTTCTTTGGAATATCTAATTTGAAAATCATAGGCCTATATACGAACATCAGCCTCCTAGCAAGAGGATCTAACAACTTCCTATTTATCGAAGCTATGTTATCAAAGCTTATTGTGGCATCAGTAACCTTGATGCCTACGTGAATCATAATTTCTTTGATTGTCTCTGGCAAAATCCCTCTTCTCCTTAGACCGGCTAGAGTTGGCAACCTAGGATCGTCTCTACCGGTTCCTGTTTCTAGCATACCTCTGATTTTAGATTTACTCATCATAAAGTTTTCCAGTTTTAATCTACCGTATTCTAAAACAACTGGCATCTTCCAGTTCATATAGTTATATACCCATCTCTGCTTTTCCGAATTGGTAATGTGCTCCTTAGCCCTAAGTATATGGGTTATTCCAAAATCGTGATCATCCACCACAGTAGCGAAATTGTAAGTTGGCCACACTATGTACTTATCGCCTGTAATAGGATGCGGGTTCTTTTTAGTGTCTATTATCCTAAACATCACCCAATCTATTTTAGAGGGGTCAGGATCGTTGGGGTCGGTCTTAATTCTCACTACTGCTTTTCCTTCGCTAAATTTACCCTCTAGCATCTTATCCCATAATTCAAGATTAGTTTCGGGGGGAGTCTCTCTGAAAGGATAGACCTCTCCTTTTCGCTTAGAGTTTCTCCACGATTTAAACTGTTCGTCGCTTCCTAGATCAACGTATGCGTATCCTTTCTCTAGCATAATCTTTGAAACTTCGTAATAGACCTCCATCCTTTCCGAGGCCTTAAACTCCTTCTCCCAGTCGATGCCTAACCACTTCAGATCCTCTTTAATCCAATCGTAAGCCTCTTTCAGAGGTTTCTTGATCTTAGGATCCGTATCATCAAACCTGAGTATAAACTTACCATTGTACATAGCTGCATATTCTGCGGATAATATAGCTGCTCTAGCGTTTCCTAAATGAATAGGACCGTCGGGATTAGGAGCGAATCTGGTTACAACCGTACCAGTAACGTTAGGAAGAGCTGGGAGACCTTTCCTTTCCTCACGTTTTCTCTCCTCTAAAAGCTCAGGATATCGTTGAAGTTCTCTCTTCTGATCTTCTAAACTCATTGAGTTTACTTTTTCGATTATCTTTTCCGTCAAGGAAACAATTTCCTTTGCAATGGATTTAAGCTCAGGGTTTTCAGCGAATACCTTGTTGATCACTGGACCCTTCTGTGCCTTTCCATCGTGTTTTACAGCGTTCTGTAAGGCATATTTATAAATAATCTCCTCTAGGTTCATCTCATCTCATCTCAGTAACATGTTCACAAGCTCAGTAATTCCGTTCCCACTTTTTAATTTAAGTACAACGTTAGCACTTTTTATGAGATCTTGATCCGCATTGGAGACTGCAGCCTTTATAGCTGCATATTTAAACATGTCAATATCAGTTTTTGAGTCTCCAACAGCAGCCACTTGGTTTTCATTAAGGTTCATTATATCAAGCAATTTCCTAACTCCAACGCCCTTCCCTCCTGGTTTTCCAGATAGATGTAAAGCGTAACCGCTAGAGCTTATCATAAGTCCTCTCTGGTTGGCCCACTCTATCATCTCGTCAGTTATTATAGCAGGAGTGTATCCGAAGTCTGATTTTCTAAATTCATTTTGCCAACTCTCTTTGAGGTTAAAGGTCTTAGCGAATTCAGAAACTAAACTTCTAGGTACAACTTCACAGGTCCTTATTGTCACACCTTGATAAAACACCAAACATCCATTCTCTGCAACAATACCACCCGAAAATCCTAGATAATTTTGTAATCCACGTAGAACTGGATATGAGTTACCACTAACTATTGCTACCTTGATTCCAGATTTCTCTGCTCTCCTCAAAGACTCGATAGCGTTTAAATCTAAGATATAGGAACCTCTATCGATCGTTATTGTTCCATCTAGATCAGTTAGGAGTAATCTTATCACAACATTTCCCTTGCTTTCTCTGCATATCTCCGATCAACATAAACTCTTCTGATAACAAGTTTCTCTGGTATTGTATTTAGTAAAGTGGGATATTCGCTCAGCGATAGTTCTTTATCTTTTGAAATTACTTTTATCCTTGATTTGTCAAAAATGTTTATTATTTCTTCGAAGGGATAAATGGAATCCGATGGTATAACTCTGCTTAATTTCTCTGTGGCTTCCTTGAACTCGTTATCGCCTTTATCTCCATAGCCTATCTCATCATAGATCACTTTTGGGCCCCTCCTATCTAAAAAATCCTTAATCATTTGAGACAACGTTGAGTTAGAACTGTTTGAGTAGCATCTATATAAAGATCCGAAAATCCACTCATCATCCCAATAAGGAAACGTTCCGTAGGAAATCATAGATTTAATGTCTTCTACGTTTAGCCTAGTTTCGCACTCTTCTATCATCTTTGAGTACAGGCTTGTAAGAAACAACTCATAACCAAGGATGGTCTTATGATAATATACAGCCTGATACATATGAAGTCTTGAAAGGTAAAAATTTTCAAGGCTGATTATCCCCTTATCCTGTACAGTAATTCCACTCTCATTATAAGTTATTGTAAATATCAACCTTTCCAGATCTATCCTACCTAGTTGAATACCAGTATGGATAGAGTCTCTCAACAGATAGTCCATTCTATCAACGTCGGCATCACCATCTATCAGCGATGTAAGGAGAGTCTCTCCATTCAATATTTCTCTTATCCTCTTTAGATCAAGTCCATATTTCTCGATGGCTTCGTCAAAAGAACTCATAAGAATGAGATCTCTCAGGTCTTTGTTACTGAAGCCTTTCTTGATATAGAAGCTTTCTATCGCATGACTAAATGGAAATTGACCAATGTCATGGAGAAGAGAAGCTATCTTAACGTCGTTTAACTCAGAATCTGATATAAAACCTTCCTTTACTAATTTTTTCCCGATCTTTTCTGTAAGATAATACGCTCCTAGAGAATGGCTAAAGCGAGTGTGGTTTGCTCCGGGGTAGACTATATATGCCAGGCTAGTTTGTCTTATTCTTCTCAGTCTTTGAAATACTGGTTCGTCTACAAGACTCGTGGCTACGTCATCCAACTCAATTGTACCGTGTACCTCGTCAAATATTCTTTTCATATAATTAATACTAAATATCAAGTTAAAAGTCCATCCCAGTTTGGAGTAGCTGCGGGCCCTTTCGGATCCCACCGCATCTCCAACGCAGAGGGCTTAACTTCCGGGTTCGAGATGAGTCCGGGTGTTTCCCCCCTGCTATGACCGGGTGGACAACCTTATAATGGAAAGACCAACTTAAAAAATTATTTCTTAGGTATTATAGCTTCAGCATATATACCGGCAATGTAGAGGGGCCCGTTATCCTTAGGGCAGTTGCCAACTAACTTCAACACAAAGTCTCCCACTTGGAAATCTCTCTCTTGAGAATAGTCGCATTGAGTGCACTTTATAACAGTCTTAACCTTGAGGTTTTGCTTAGAATCTACTGATATCGCCATATCTATCACTGAGCTATTCCAGCCGTATTACCGACTCCAACTAGTACTACAGTACTACCAGGCTTTGTCCTTTCCAAGATAATTCTCCTTACGTATTCTAAGGCCTTATCAGCAGCTAAATAGACTTCCTTTCTCATTTCCGTAATAGCCTCCTCCATACTCATTTTTACGATCACTGCATCTATTGGAATTCCATATTTTACAGCAACTCTCTCTATTGCGATTTTTTCAGGTCCTGGATCTCCCATTGCAACACCCATTCCCTCAGCTACAGATCCAGTTTCCTCTCCTTCTAACTTTAGTGCAGCGTCAACAGTTATTATCCTGGATACTCTGCCTCCTTCTCTTTCAATTACGTTCTGTACTCCTTCTCCTGGAGTTCCAACCGTAGCCATGGGTCCTTCGGCTTTCACCACTATCACTTTCCTACCTTCTAACTCTATAGATCCCGCTACTGTATCCCTACTTACTGTAAACTTTTGATCTGCCTTCATTAAGAGTCTAGAAGCCACAAACGGACCTAAGCCGTCCCCTATAGGTATGCCTTGTAAGAACACCTTTTGGGCTTTAGCGTAAGCCTCTGCATATTTAACGTAAATGGGTGCGACCATTTGAAGTTGGTACATTATCATTATACTGTTTAATTTCTTAGCCATTATTAGGTAATGTCTTATCACCTTGTAAATTAAGTTCAGCGCGTTTACAACCTCCGTAGATATTTCAATTTGGCTTCTCGTCATAGGATCAATATTGGGATTTATTGAAGTTATCATGTTTCTTACTGTGTCCTCATTGGTCCTCATCAGTAACTTCATCCTATTAATTATGTCTGTCGGCTCTACCGACACAGGATCTATAACGAACCTATCTATAACCCTATCAATGAAAGCCTTTGGATCAGGAAACCCCTTATCCTTTAATAGTTTCTCAGTCAAACTCCTGGAGTCTTTCAGATATCCCTCTATCATTTGAAGTTTTTGTTCTACATCTCTACTTAGGAACATTATTTGAGTTTTTTGTTGTACTCCTGGGAAAAATGAAAGGGCTAATAGAGCTATGAAAAATATATAAAATATGTACGAGAACGCCAAAGCTGCTCCGCTTTGACCCTGGCTTGTTTGGGCAAGAGCTATAATTAATCCATTCATGATGTCCGTATAAACTCATGATTATGAGAAATTAAACTTTTATCAAAACATGAAAAACCCTATGTTAAAATCGTTGTTTCATTATCGTCAACGTATACCGTATGTTCAAACTGGGAAACCAAGCCTTTCTTTACTTCAATAAGGACGGGATATGAATGAAGTACACCCTTTTTAGATAAGATTTTTAAAAGACGCTCAATCTCCTCTTTCTCTCCCAGGTCGCCTAGCCATCTCTCGCTAAAAGGAAGAGTTCTAAATCTCCTTTCTATTTCCTCACTCAATCTCCTTTCATTTTCATCCAATTCTCTTACGTTTTTGTTCCTAAGCGAATAGATCGTCACATCCTTTCCTTCAATAACTTCTCCCCCACCATCAGTAGCGAACGGTTCAATCGCATAAGTATTTCCAACCTGAATTCTGCCTGGTATCCTTTCAAATACGTTCGGAACGAAAACGCCAGCGTGAAGCTCGTATCTTCGAATCAAATGCCCACCTAAATTTCTTATAGGTTTGTAACCATAGCTCTTGATGATCTTTTCTATAGACCTTCCTATATCAGAAAGGGACGCTCCTGCTTTAAAATTTGAGATTGCCGCCCTTAAGGCATCTTTAGCGGCTTCGGCCAGCCTCTCCATTCTGTCGTTGAGATATACTGTTATGGCCGTGTCTGTGATGTAGCCATCTATATGCGCTCCAATGTCTAGTTTTACGATAGCTTCCTCAGGTATAACTTTTTCATCTCCTATTATTGGGCTGTAATGGGCCGCCTCTTGGTTTATTGAAAGGTTACAAGGGAAGGCTGGTCTAGCTCCATGTTCTATGATAGCTTTTTCTACGCTTTCACATACGTCTATAACCTTTACTCCAGGTTTGATGAGCTTAGCCCCAAGATCTCTAGCCTTAGCCGCTATCTCCCCAGCAGTCTTAACCAGCTTCAGTTCGTCTTCTGTCATAAGGTGTATCTAACCTATGAAATTTTTATTTTTAGTCTATATACATGCCTTATGTCACAAATCAGGTGGTTAGGTCACGCAGCAGTGGAAATCTCGATGATGGGGAAGAGGATCGTGATTGATCCTCTTATAAAGGATAACCCGATGTCTCCGATAAAGTTAGACTATCTAAAAGGAATAAACCTGGTAGGTATAACTCACGATCATTATGATCATCTAGGCGATTCGGTAGAAATACTGAATATGAACCCAAACTCGAAACTTTTTGCCACGTTTGATTTAGAAATGTATTTAGTTAATCAATTCAAAATTAGAGAGGAACAAGTCATCCCGGCAAATATAGGAAGTTTTGTAGAGTATGATGGAGTAAAGCTTGCTTTGACTAAGGCCGTGCATTCTAGCGAACACAGTGATCCAACTGGAATAATAATATCTGATGGAAATAAAACTATATATCATGCAGGAGATACGGGCCTATTTGAAGACATGAAATTGATAGGCCAGATATTTCAACCTGATTATGTTCTTTTGCCCATAGGGGGGAGATTTACTATGGATCCTAAACAGGCAGCGTTAGCACTAGATATGCTTAAACCTAGGAAGGCTGCTATCCCTATTCATTATAATACTTGGGACATGATTAGAGTTGATCCAGGTGAGTTTGTAAAGGGAGCTAAGGAGAGAGGATACGAAGCTGTACTGTTACAACCTGGACAGTCAATAGAGTTGTAGTATGATGTTAAGTGAAAACGAATTAAAAATTATTCAGTTTCTAAAGGAGAGAAAGAAGGCTACTACCGACGAAATCAGTGAAGGTACAAATCTTCCTTTGAGTTCAATTTTTAGCAATATTGCCAACCTTGAAGCTAAAGGTGTAATAAAGCAGATTTCGTCTGAGGTGAAAAAGAGGGTTAAACTCACAGAGGAAGGAGAGCGTAGATTACGTGAAGGTCTTCCAGAGGATAAGCTTATCTCCATTTTAGGAGGAAGGGAGACAAAAGTTCATGAGATTAAGGAAAGGCTAGGTAAGGATTTTGAGATAGGGTTAGGATGGGCAAAAAGAAAGGGGTTGATTTCGATTGAAGGGGACCTTATCAGACCTAAGGTAGAAAGATTTACTTCGCCTGAATATGTGGGGCTAGTGGAGATATCTCAGGGGAAAATTCCAAATGAGTCTATCCTAGACACTCTAGTAAAAAGGAAGCTGGTCGAAGTTAAAGAGGAGAGGGTGATCAGAGTAGAACTGGTAAAAGATGTTGAGGTCAAACCTGTAGAACTTTATTTGACTCACGAGATGCTCTCTACGGGTACATGGAGGAACTACGAGTTTAAACCTTATAACGTTGATGCACAACCTCCGTTCTTCCCTCTTGGAAAAACTCACTATTTTAGAGACTTTATTGAAAAGGTAAAGGACTTGATGATAACTCTAGGCTTCACGGAGGTCGTAGGAGGTTATGTGGAGATGGAGTTCTTTAACTTTGATATGCTTTTCCAGGCTCAGGACCATCCAGCTAGAGAGATCCATGACTCTTTTGTCGTCGAAGGTCAAGGAAAACTTCCTAGCCAGGATTTAGTAAGAAAAGTTAAAGAGGCTCATGAGAGGTGGTGGAGGTACTTATGGAATGAAGATAATGCAAAGAGGTTAGTTTTACGTAGTCAAACAACGGCTGTTACTGCTAGGGTGCTCTCAGAAGGTGAAAGGAGGAGAAAGGTGTTCACTATAGGAAAGGTATTTAGACCTGACGCTATTGACGCCACTCATTTAATTGAATTCCATCAGATGGATGGATTAGTAATTGAGGAAGGGTTCACTTTCAAAGACTTACTCTCTACTTTAAGAGATATTTTTCAAGGTTTAGGAATTAAAAAGTTGAAGTTCAAACCTGGATATTTTCCATTTACTGAACCTAGTGTAGAAATATATGGTTACATTGAATCCCTGGGTTGGAAAGAGATGGCAGGAGCTGGGCTTCTAAGGAAGGAGGTTACGGAACCTGCAGGTGTTTATTTGCCTGCAGGCGCTTGGGGGATAGGCATAGATAGACTAGCTATGTCATTCCTAGGGGTTCAGGATATAAGAGACCTCTACTCTTGGGATATAGAATATTTAAGGAATAAAAGGGTGATATAATGCCTACCATAAATATAAACAAATGGATCTTAAAGGACCTAACAGGGTTAAATGAGCAGGAATTAGAAGAGTATTTATTCAGACTTAAATCAGAAGTCTCTCCATTAAACGAGGACGAATACTCGATAGAGGTAAACGCAGATCGCCTTGATATGTTAAGTCTGGGCGGTATTGTAAGAGCTTTAAAAGGAATTACCGAACAAGAATTAGGTGAGCCTCGTTACATCGTTAAAGAAACTGATTATTCACTAGAGGTAGGTGACGTACCATCAAGACCTTATGCTCTAGCCTGTGTGGTTTATAACGTTAAATTAGATCCGGAAGTTTACTTAAAAGAATTGATACAATTTCAAGAGAAACTACATGACACTATAGGAAGGAAGAGAAAGAAGGTAGCTATAGGAATACATGATCTTGAGAAAGTTAAAAGTAAAAGAATCCAGTATCGGTTAGTACCATACTCAGCCAAGTTCGTTCCACTAGGTCAAGATAAGGAGATGAGCGTTGATGAAGTTTCCCGGAACACCTATCAAGGGAAACAGTACTCTCAAATTTCCATGAGGGATGGATATTCCCCTGCGATAGTGGACGAGGAGGGGATATTAAGTTTGCCACCAGTAATAAATTCTGAAAGAACTAGAGTAACTAGCCGCACTAAGTCCCTATTATTAGACGTAACAGGAACTAACCTAGACTCAGTCGTTCAAACTATGGACTTGATCGCTACGGGTCTTGCAGAATTAGGCGCAGAGATAGGCATAGTGAAAATAGAAGGAATTGAAATTGGAAGGTCCCCAGTCTTAAGACACGATACCGTTTACGCTAGGTTAGCTGACATTAGAGAAAGGCTAGGGATCAATTTGTCTGGAGATCAAGTGGTAAAACTGCTCAGGAAAATGAGAATGGAGGCAGAAGTAAGGGGAGATAGTGTCGTGGTTAATGTTCCTCCCTATAGAGTTGATATAATGAACTATACCGATATAGCTGAGGACGTAGGTATGGCGTACGGTTATGAGAATTTCGATTTGGAAAAGTCTAGAGTTTATGAGACAGGCCACCTATTTTCAATAACCTCGTTATATAGAAAGCTTAGGATTTCTCTAGTTGGTGCAGGCTTCGTAGAGGTTTATTCTCTTAATCTTATCAAATCTTCATATCAGAAAGGAGAATATGTGAAAATTTCTAACCCTATATCAATTGAGTACGATTCCATAAGAAACTCACTAGCCTGGAACAGCCTTCTCTTTCTTTCAAGAAATCAACATTCGAGGTTTCCTGTCAGGATATTTGAGATAGGGGATGTAGTAAGGAGAGACAACGCCAAGGACACAGGCTACACTAACGAAACAATGTTATCAGTAGCCATTATGGACAGTAGAGTAAGCTATGAAATGCTTCAAGCTCCAATCCATCAGGTTTTACTGAATTTAACTGGAACAGTTCCATCTTATAAAGCAAAAGATAATGACTTGTTCATCAGAGGTCGATCTGCAGAAATATGGTTAGGCTATGAAAAGATAGGAATTTTAGGTGAAATAAACCCATCAGTCTTAAATGAATTTGGCTTAGTTTATCCAGTTCTATTTTCTGAGATTAGTTTGAACGTCTTGGAGGAGGTAATGAAGCCTTGAAACTAACTATGGCTAACGTTAGTATAAACTATGAAGTAAAGGGAGAAGGAGATCCAATCGTATTAATACATCATCTAGCCGGTTCTATTGAAAGTTGGGAGAAATTGATAGTACCACTTAGCTCTAAACATAGAGTTATTGCCTATGACCTGAGAGGACATGGTAACAGCTCGGTGCCTGCTTCCCCGTACCTAATATCAGATCACACGTCGGATCTTATCAGTTTGCTTGAGTACCTATCGGTTAAAGACCCAGTAATAATAGGACACTCCATAGGTTCACTTATTGCGATAGATTTCTCACTAAAGAGATCGGTTAAAAAGGTGGTCCTAATAGGAGCTTTATATAAAGCCCCTGATAAATTTTCATATATGAGATATGTTGATGTGGCGGTAAGATTTGGAATGGAAGGATTAGCTTATCACAGAAGAATTAGAGGAGAACTACCAAGTAAGATAACTGACGATTTTGAAAATTGGAATAGATTTGTTAGACTGTATAGGAAAACTAGCGTAAAAGGATATGTGAACAGCGTCTATGGGCTGCTAGCGGCTCCAAATTATGAAGAAGAACTTAGTAAAATAGAGGAAGTAGTGTTAATTTACGGTAGTAATGATGGATTGAGGCTTAACAAAGACGTTTTTACTAGATCTACGAAGGTGAAGTACCATGAAATCCAAGGTGCTGGTCACTTCCTAAATTTAGAAGAATCTGAGAAATTATTGGAGCTCCTGAACCAATTGTAGTACGAGCTCCTTGTTCCTGAGTCTCATTCCTAAGGTCGTTGTCTTGATTAATCCTAGAGACTCAATAAGACCCTTTCGGGGATTGTGGCTTCGCAGATCGTAAGTGCTGCATTCCTTAATTAGATCGTTTAATGTCCCTCTTAGGTCATTGTTATTCTCGTATCTGGATTAGAATTCTTATTTGTTACTAAATTTTTTATTAATAATTAAAACTTTCTTCATTCAAACTGTAGCCTATGGTAGTGATCTCTCAATCAATGATAACTCCGTTTAGTTGCTTTACAATTGTCTTTAGCCTGGCGATTGTATCTTTCACTCTATTTAAAGTTTCGTCTTTATTTAATCCACTGCTTACCACTTGAATCTCTAAAAACGGATCTTTGGTCTCATGACCCTTTGGATGTGTTTTAATATAAATATCATACTCTTTAACCATTTTCTTAATGTGAGGTGCTAGCTCAGACTCCATGACACCCTTTACCAAGAAGCTCTCCTCATAGTAATGAATGGGTGGTTTTTCATTTAGTAAATTGTTAATAAAATAATCTAACACAGCTTCCATTTCTTTAGGAACACCAGGGGTTACCAGTATAACGGTCTCATTATACTTAAGCATGAAACCAGGGGCAATTCCTTGCGTATTCTTGACAGATAGTGCACCCTCTGGAAGTATCGCCATTTTAATTCTCTCCTGTGTGAGTTCTAAACCTCTCTTCATGTATTTTTCCTTGAGTTCATTTAACGCGTCTTCATTGATGATTGTCTTTAAGTTAAGGGCTTTCGCTAATCCTTCTACAGTAATGTCGTCATAAGTCGGTCCCAGTCCTCCAGTAATTACTAGGAGTTTAGGTTTTCGTTCGATTATTTCCTTTATTACTAGAGA
This sequence comes from Metallosphaera cuprina Ar-4, assembly GCF_000204925.1. Lineage (NCBI taxonomy): Archaea > Thermoproteati > Thermoproteota > Thermoprotei > Sulfolobales > Sulfolobaceae > Metallosphaera > Metallosphaera cuprina. Next base: position 146,766 of record NC_015435.1, read on the forward strand.
AATATCTTCTAGATTATCGCCTATCGTTGTAATCCTTCTAACTGAATATCCTAAAATCGTTAACCTTTGTGCTATATAAGCTGAGTTTGTGTTAATAGTCCTACCGGATAATAACTCGTTTCCTACACTTAGAATCTCAGCCTTATATACGGTGTGCATAATAATAAAAGGGGCGCTCTACTATTTAGTTTATGGCCAAATGGCAACCGTTTCTTTCTAAACAAACTAACGAGTTAAAGTCTTCTGAAATTAGAGATTTGTTAAAACTAACCGAGGGTAGAGAGGTCATCAGTTTTGCGGGAGGTTTACCGGATCCCTCGACTTTCCCAGTAGAGGACATAAAGAAGATAATCGATGAGGTGCTAGATACAAAATCTTCATCAGCCCTTCAATACACTGCTACTGCAGGTGTAAGCGAGTTGAGGAAACAGTTAGTTTCTTTTACAGCCCTGAGAGGGGTTACAAACATAAATGAGAACAACATCTTTGTTAGCGTAGGAAGTCAGGAGGCCCTCTTTATAATATTCAATATCTTAGTGGACCAGGGAGATCACGTTTTCGTAGAGAAGCCAACCTACCTTACAGCTCTGAATGTTCTTAGAGTAAGGAAGCCTGAGTTCCATGGAGTTCCTGTAACAGAAAAGGGACCGAACTTGCACGAAATGGAATCTCAATTAAAGAAACTCAAGAGCGAAGGCAAGAGAGTGAAACTAATGTATGTAATTCCAACCGCTCAGAATCCAGCGGGAACTACAATGTACTTGGAAGAAAGGAAATACCTCATGGAGTTAGCATCAGCTTATGATTTTCTCATAGTTGAAGACGATGCTTACGGTTTCCTGGTCTTTGATGGAGACAGTCCACCTTCACTTAAGGCTCTGGACACTGAAGGTAGGGTGATATATCTTGGAACGTTCAGCAAGATATTGTCTCCTGGACTTAGATTGGGTTGGGTGGTTGCAGACGAAGAGATTATAAGGGAACTTGAGTTATTTAAGCAGAACGTAGATTTACACACCCCCTCTCTTAATCAGTTCGTAGCAGCTGAGGCTATTAAAAGAGGGGTCATACAGACAAACCTACCTAAGACAAGGGATTTGTACAGACGAAAGAGGGACATAATGATAGACGCAATAAACAATTACTTCCCTGACGCTGTTAAAAGGACGAAACCTGTAGGAGGTATGTTCGTCTTTGCATGGTTGCCCGAAAAAATAGATACAACAAAAATGTTACAAGAGGCTATGGAAAACGGTGTGGCGTACGTGCCTGGAAGTAGCTTCTTCTACGATTATTCTGGTAGGAACACTATGAGAATCAACTATAGCTTTCCAAGCAAAAGTCAAATAGAAAGAGGAATAGAGATACTAGGGAATTTAATTAAATCTAAGTTATAGACCCAATGATTTTCTTACATCAACTATTATCCCTGGTTTAACAGTAGGGACGGAGGCTATTGCATTATCTGATTTCCCTATAAGGTTCTTTAATATGCCATCTAACCTTTTTACAACATCAAAAGAATCGCTCCTAACTCTAGGAGGTATAAGTATAGAGTTATGGGGAAGATAAGGTGGCCATGAGTTGAGGAACTTTGGGATAATAATTTTCCCGTCACCTTTAACTAATTTACCTGCAACGTGTCTAGCCCATCCCCTCATAGAGGAAATTATTATATAATCCCATTTCTTAGACTGTATTTCTTTTCGGTTTACCGTTAACATGTCATCTGGGATCGAATCTATATTTGTGTCCGCAAGTTTCATCAATAGATTACCTATTAACCCTTGTCCTATGAGTAGGCTCTCCCCCCCTTTTATGATGTCCATAATATCTAAAGTCAACGAAATGTAAGGGAGTAAGAGACTTGTCTCTTTATCATCTTCAGGTAATGGTATAGTACAATCTTGGGGTATTACGGATGTCTCCGCTAAAACTCCATCAATTTCAGTACCTATCCCCCCTCTGGACCTGGAATATGGCATTACTAGCACTCTTTTTCCTATCAAGGATTGGTCTACTTCCACTCCAACATCTCTTACTTTACCTATACCTACACCTCCGAGAATTAAATTAGGTTTAACCCAAAGTAAACCTAAATATATCCCGTTTTCTATTCCATCTAACAGTACCTTTTCAGGCGTTATTTCAACCATATCCCTCCCTACTGGTATTTCAGGAACGTCAGCTATGATAATACCTTGGTTAAAAACAATCGATTTCATACATGAAAACACCTATGATGAGGTTAATAGAATTAAAGTTGATACAAGACTAATGAGGCCCGTCCATAACATAAGTAAAGAATGTAGAGAGAAGATAGTGACTCTACTTCTCGAAAAGAGGTCAAAATCGGAATTAGCTAGGGAACTAGGAATATCACCAGCATCTATAGTGAAATTTTACAAGGGTAAAACTCACGCTAGCGATATTACGATAGAGAGGGCAATAAACGTAGCCGATAAGGAGGAGAGAACTAGAATTATGGAGTTGATACTTGATGATTTGGTAGAAAGTCTGCTGAGTCTGCTCTCTGATCACCAGGATATCAATTCTGAGAAATTAGAATTACTTAAGAGAGTATTAGAAGAAAGAGAAAAGAGAAAGGTGTTAGCTTCTCTTGGCCTCGTATAATGGACACGCTACGCAGAGGTTTGGAAATTTGTCTACTATAACTCGTTTACTATTATCGGACTCATCTATCTTATCTGGGGTTAATCCTATTTTTTCTGGATCACTTATGTTCCACGCGTTACATCTACCGTTAATCGAGTGTCTACAAGTTTTAGACTTCCACACACCTTGAACCTGCGCTACCTTTAGCCAGGATACGAAATCCCATAGTTTCTGTGCATCCTCTTTAAGTTTAGCTATATCATTAAGTTCCAGTTCCTCATGTGATTTCAGTTTGTCCTGAAGTTTCTTTATATCTTCCTCTATATCAGAAGGAGATATTAACATAACGCTAGGTCTTAAATTATCTTCTATGCTCATATAGAATTGCTTGTCAATATATCCTTTTTAAGGCAGAATGCATATAACAAGATCGTGACATAGGATGGTCAAGGAGCTCTACAGAGAGAGAATAAAGGTCATTACTGATCTCTGGGGAAACATACTTGACAAGTGGGATGAATTAGATAGATCTAATTTACTTTTGATGGTCCAGGACACGTATGAAAAGAATGGGATCAAACCATTTAGAGGGTTCAAATCGACTAACCTTTATGAGAAGGAGTTGATAAGTCTGTTCGTAATAGGGAAGGAAGGTCTAGGTCTATACGACGATTACAGGCAAGTTTTCGATAAACTCTTTCCATTAGAGGAAAAATTCTATGATGTTGCCAAAGCTATAATCGAGAAGACCCCAGAGGACGCTTATCTGTTGGCAGGTAATGATAAGGACGTACTAGCTAGGGCCTTAAGGCTAATTTTTACAGAAGTTATATTTTCATTCTCTGACGAAGAGAAATTGATTAAAGTTCTTAGGATATTAGGCTCCTCAACTAACGACGGTATTAAACATACAGCTAAGAGCTTCTCAAGGTTTTATACAGCTTTCAAACTAGCTGAGAGTCTTGCTGAAGGGAACATAAGAGATAAAATGAACTATATAGCGATGAAAAAGGCGTTAGCGATAAGCATCGGTATCGAATATCCTCTGCCGAAGTCAAGTTACGTCGCATTAATTTCTAGAGAAGTTTTCAACGTTAGTCCAAAGATAATAAAGAGGGTATTGGAGGTTACGGTACAACCATAGATCTTTTTAAACAATAGTTAAATGATAATTAGGTATGCAGAATCTATCATCAACGCAAAGGGAGATACTTCTAGCTCTCATAGAGTTATATAATAGACAGAAAAAAATGATAAAAAGTAAGGAAGTTGCAGATATGATAAGTAAGGATGAGGGAACCGTTAGAAACATAATTCTAAGCCTAAAGGTTTTGGGCCTAGTTGATTCAAAACCAGGGCCAAATGGAGGTTACTTGCCTACTTTGAAGGCCTATGAATTCGTTAAGAATCCATCAATTATTCCAATATTAGACAAGCTGAGTCTCTATAGAGGAAATATTGAAACCGACGTTAAGGTTGAAAACATAGAGTTGTTAGACATAACAAACCCATCTGGAAACAGAGTTATCCTAAAAATATCTGGTGACACTAAAAAAATTAGACCAGGAGATAACGTTAGATTGGGTCCCACACCATACAGCCGCCTGGTTATAGAGGGAGTTGTACTAAATGCGGAGGAAGAGAGAAGAGAGATCATAATAGATGTAAAAAGAATGATAAGCATTCCTAAGGAGAGAGTCAAAAACATCATTAGTAAGAGACTGATATCACTGAAACCTAACATGACTCTAAAGGAGGCTGCGGGGATTCTTTACAGCGCAGGCATAAGGGGAGCACCGGTTTTAGACGATAATAGTAACGTTACTGGCATAATAACTACCGCAGATCTAATGAGAGCATTTTATGACGGGAACCTTAACGCCCTTGTTTCGGATTACATGAAGAGAGATGTTATAACGATTAAGGAAGACGATGACATAATGGAGGCCGTCAAGAAGATGGTTACGTATAACGTCGGGAGGTTGCTAGTCATGGATGCTATAAATAGAGTAACTGGGATGGTAACCAGGACCGATATCCTCAAATCTATAGCTGGATTAGAGGGGCTTTGGAGCATTTGAGGGAGAGAACTTGGCTACTTTATAAAGGAAATATTATAGAAATACAAAATATATCCAATAATGACGATGAGTTCGTGATGAACCCAGAGCAAGTGTACAACTATTCAGATGGAATAGAGGCGATAATTCACTCTCACGAAGATACGTGTTCACCTAGTTACATGGATTTGAATAACATGATGTCATGGAAGATACCTTGGTTTATTATATCTAAAAGGTGCATAAAGTCGTATTTATTCATTGATACTGGTGTAATTGAGCTCAATATTGATCCCTTTCTCCTTAAGGAACTGGAGAACCTTATCATGCATCTTTCTTAAGTAGTTTCTCTTGTCACTGACTAAGATAATGTCGCTGTATTCTTTAGCCAAAATCTGATGTGCAAAAGGACTAGGAATCTTGTTTGGCCCTATTAGGTCTACTTTTATTTCTCCTTGAACGATTCTAGTAAGTATCTGTTGAGCACTACGTATATCCATGTAGTCCTCTAAAACCTCCCTTATGGTCTCCTCAAGGACAGGAAACTTCTGGATATCTTTGACCACACTTAAGAGGACTTCTGAGTTTATTTGTCTCCTATCTACGCTAGTCTCCCTTCCCTTGTACTTCTTTAATAGCATAAAGGAGCGCTCAGCAGTGTGTCTAAAACGCCTTTTCACCATTTCAGTATTGAGTATAACCTCCCTAAGTGTCTCGTATGATTTTGTAGGATCTATCTCTTTTAAAGCTTTTATGATATCATAATCAACAGCCCGCCTTAATGTTAGGGCAAAACCGTTATCAGTAATAGAAGTCTTTACATCCATATCTAAGTCTGAGCCCACTTTCCATGCGATTATTCTAGATAATGCGTCCAGAGCCCTTCTTCCATATAAAGCATGAAACACGAAATTCCGTCTTTCCTCTTCATCATCATAGATCTCAATTAAAAGCCTCTTATCGTCTGGGACTCTACCCTCTGTGAAGTAATATTCCTCAAGAATGTACTCGTATATGGACCTAGCAGCAGACTTGGATATATCTAAAAAATCCTTGATATAGTTTATTGTTTGTTCGGCTGGGACGTTATCACGTATCATGCTAGCTATTCTACCCCTAAAAGACGATATCTCTATTGCAGGCTCTATAGCCAAAGGCAACATTTCCGAAAACCAGCTTGGAACGGTAGGTCTCTTACCATCAGCAGGCCTTACAATAACTTTGTTTCCCTTTGAACTAAGGAATTGATACGTTTTACCTCCAAGAACAAATATGTCTCCCGGGGAAAGGATTTCAACGAATTCCTCTTCTAAGTTACCAAAGTACTTGTTATCTTCGGAGAAAACCGGTATTAGCGACTCTTCTGGAATTGTTCCACTGTTCATGTAAAAGATCATCCTTGTTCCTTTCCTGGGTTTAATTCCATTTTCTCCTATCCTTAGCTTAGGATACACGCTTCTAGAATCTAAACCGAATTTACCAGTTAGGTAATCCAGGACTGAATTGAATTCTTCAATAGTTAAGCTTGAAAATGGATATGCTCTCTTTATTGTTAAATAAAGTTCATTAGGATCAATTTCTTTCATCAGTGAAGCTGCTAGAATAAGTTGAGTTAGTACATCTAAAGGTTTCTGGGGTATATGTACATTATCTATTTTCTTCTCCCTAGCCAACTTAGTCAGAATTGCACATTCTAGTAAGTCGTCTCTATCTACCACTATTACTCTGCCCTTACTCACTTGTCTTATATGATGTCCTGCCCTACCTATCCTTTGGAGTAATCTGCTCACGCTTTTAGGACTACTTAACAGGAGTACAAGGTCTATGTAACCAATATCTATCCCAAGTTCTAAGCTAGTAGAGGATACGACGACCTTAAGCATACCGTTCTTCATTTTGTTTTCGATATCTAGTCTAACGTCCCTACTAAGGCTACTGTGATGTGCTCCTACCAAGTCCGCGTCAAAGAGTTTTTCGTTTTCGACGATCTTTCTTAGCTTATATGAAACTCTCTCCGCTGAGCTCCTGGTGTTAGTAAATATTAGAGTTGTTTTATGTTTTTTTACTTCCTCTATAATCGTTTCGTATATTCTTTCATTTATATCGTCTTCTGAAGTATGGATCAGGTCTTTAACGGGAGAAATGACCTTTAAATCCATGTTTTTAAGAAATCGAGCGTCTACTAATTTACAGTCCCTATCTCCAGCTAAGAACTTAGCTACCTCATCTAGTGGGGATATAGTAGCGCTGAGCCCAATTCTAACGGGAGGGCTAGTTGCTAGAAATTTTTCGAAGAGCTCTAACGCCCCTGAAAGGAAGGATCCCCTTTTACTGCCAGCGAGCTCATGAATCTCATCTATAATTATCCATCTCACATCTTTCAGCGTCTGACTAAACTTAGGAGAAACCATCGATATCATAAACGATTCTGGTGTAGTGATCAGGATATGAGGAGGCTTTTTAAGCATCTTTTGCTTTTCATACGAAGAGGTATCGCTGGTCCTTACAGCTATTCTAATCTCTTGTTCTAAGTTAATCATTGACCTTATTTCTTGTAAAGGAATGAAAATATTTTTATACATGTCGTTATTCAACGCCCTTAGCGGAGAGATGTAAATCGCATAAACCTTATTTTCGAGTGACCCCTTTTCGGCTAGCTCCAGTAGAGAATCTAGGATTCCTATAAACGCAGCCATTGTCTTCCCACTTCCTGTAGGACTAGAAATGAGAACGTTCTCCCCTGCCTTAATAACCGGTATTGAAGCTTTCTGAGGAGGTGTAAAGCTTCCGTATTTCTCTTTGAACCACTTAGCTACATAAGGCCTCATTAACTCAAGGATCTCGCTGTCATTGTGAGGACTCGCTAAGGATATCATTCTAAATCAATCTGATACGGTTTACAAAAAAAGTTGAGTTTCAAAGTTCTCTCTTGAACGTTAATACCGTAAACAAGTATCCCATAGAGTAATATAGAAGCCACGTTCCTGTTATGTAAGAAGCGTGGTAAAGGTAAATTAAAGAGGACAGTAAGAATATAATCCCAAATGCCAGAATCGGATATTGTATACGTGTGGTTACCTTTGTGCCCTTAGGAGTTACAATGTATTTCCTTGTTTTCCTTAAGCCCGAGAAGAGCCCTATCAAAATGAAAGGTGAAATTGCAACAGTATAAGACGAAATCTTCCCTAGCGCTCTTAAAGATTCAACTAGACTAAAATTATATGTTCTTGCCGTATTTATAAAATTAAAGCCATAGATCCCTAACGCAATTAACCAGATAAGTACTAATGGTGAACTTAGATAATCAATTTCCGAAAAATTACCTGGTATAAAAGAGATCGCTGCCAGGACTAAAGCCGCGACGAAAGTTAAAGCAATGGGTACATATTGTAACAAGAAAATAAAGATATCAATCTTTTGAATCAATGAGATGTTCTTACTAGTTATTTCTTTAAGTCTTTTTGTAAGCACTTCTATACTCCCCATAGCCCATCTGGATTGTTGAACGTAAAACGCAACTAAATTATCCGGAACCTCAACGAATACCTGAGAAGTTGACGAGCAGATTCTCCTACCAGCGTTAACAAGCCTAGCTCCTATCTCCAAGTCATCTTGAATCATTAAAGGATCCCAACCTCCAATAAGTTTCAACGCATCTCTCTTGAATAACGTTCCACATCCTACAGGAAAAATGCGTAATCCTCTCCTGTCCCTTCCATTTAACAATGATCTGTCCGCGATGATTGTCGATATTATTACTCCCTTAGCTAAAGTAGAATGTTTGTTTGTGGTGTACCCAATCCAGTTAAGTGTTACAGCGTCACATCCTAATGATCTCATGTGACTGTAAGCTCGTATAAGAGAATCCTTCTCTAGACGGGCATCAACGTCTAGAGTTAATATCAGGTCTCCGTTAGATATATTGAACCCATAACTGAGAGCTCCACTCTTATAGCCTATTTTTATATCTCTTCTTAATATCCTAGCTTTCAATTTGTTAGGAACTTTAAGTTTTTCAACTAATCTGTTGAATTCCTCTTCATTATCATCAGAAATAACAATCACTTCCAATTTCTCTTCATTCCATTTCACTCTCGACAAGTTTTCAAGTAAGCCTTGTATAACTTCCGGTTTTTCCCCTTTCGTTGGAACTAGGACAGTGAGATACGGCAAGCTGTTCAGATCCACTGGTAAAGTGTCATCTTTGAACTTTACACCACTCTTGAACATTATGTATTGGTAAAGCAATAGGAAGCTAGGAATGACAAAAATTGAAATAGTTTCAAATATTTTGATCATCAGTAATGGCAAAGATAACGTCATTGTAACTTCACTCTATCTTTTGGAATAAAAAAGTCATATAGATGTCTACTGGTCTTGGGAGGAAACCTAAGGCCTTTCTCCATCACGTCTAGAATTACTTGCTTGGATAATGAAGGAGGTCTAAATCCCTCATAAGGATTTCTATCCAGGAATATGTTTAATCGCTTTAATATCAATTCAAGGTACTGTAATTTCCAGTAGGCTTCATAGACAGAATTTGCACAGATTTTACTACCGTCTATCTCAAAGCAAGTGCTACCTTTTGAACTAAAGGACTTGATTATGTATGATGCCATTCTGTTGGGGACGATCCTTCTGAACCATGTTTCAACTCTAACTAGGCTACTACTATAGTTTACAGCATAAGCGGGAATTCTACGATACCCTAAGATCCTAAACGCTTCCGCCCTATGATGTCCATCAATTATTAAAAATTTTTTCTCATCAATTATAATTGGTATCACTGACTTAGTTTCCTTTATTGAAATTATCGTATCGATTAATTTGTTTTTAATAACGTCCTCATGGGGTCTGAGATCTCTAAGATCCACGTAATCCATCGTAATATCTGCAGCAGTCATTTATCATACAACTCTCACACTTGGGATTTATCGCTTTACATGTTTTTCTACCGTGAGTTATGAGGATTAAATGAGCGTTAAGTGTGTCATAGACGGAATTTTTCCAGAACTCGCTCACTACTTTATAGTTTCCTTTTATTCCCAGTCTCTTTGATATCCTGAAAATGTGAGTGTCCACTGGAAACGTTTTATATCCCTTGCACGTGAGTAGAACAACATCTACAGTTTTATTTCCAATACCCTTAATTCTAGTGAGTTCTTTCCTAGCTAATTCTGGATCTACGTCAAGTAGTTTGTTAATGTCACCATGATAAGTCTCTTGAATGAACCTAGCTAACTCACGTATAGTAATGGACTTGTTGTTATATAATCCGATCGATTTTATGCAGAACTTTATTACTTCCAAGTCGGCATTACTTAGATTTGATGGAGTGACTCCTACTTTACTCTCTAAGAGATCAAATGCCTTCTTCGCGGACTTATCGCTTGTGTTTTGCGTAAGTATTGTTGCGACTAGCGACTTGAACGGATCTCTAGTTTTGAGACAGACTTCAAGGGTGAGAAAATCAGAGGTATTTATGTTATATTTTAACTTTGAAATGACTTGATTTGGTCTGCACTTCAGATCATCCATGAAGACGTCTTTAGGCAAAGTGTTTAAAAATAGTAGAGGGAAAACTTGTTAGTGATGTATGAGCTAAAACTGATATTAGAATCTATCTCAGACGGAGCTTTAAATCCAGGAGAAGTTGTGATTAAGACGGGCTTACCTAGGTATGAAGTTCTTGCACTTTTTCATGTGTTGGAAGGACTAGGATTAGTTGAAACTATATATTCAAAGGGATCGCATAAGGTTTATCAACTAACCCAAAAGGGGAAAGAGGTGTTAGAAGGTCTAAAGAGAGGCGACGTTTTGGAAATTAAAACCAAAGCTCAAGCCTTGGAAGCGTAAAAGATGAAAATGGGATTTCTAGCGACTAACGCTTTATGATGTCCCAACACCTCGGCTTTACTAATTTGTACTTCAATTACTTCAAACCTATTAAACCACCTAGTTAATGCTCTAACTATTTTTGACATTCCATCCAATGTGAAAGAGTTGATTACTATAGAGCCTTTATTTTTTAAAACGTTGTGTGCTAATTTGATCGACCCTGATATGTTTACCGTACCACCTATAAACACTGAGTCAAAAATTGCACTTCTAACCCAAAAGTTAGGAGATAGTGCTTGAATGAAATCAGAACCAATTGCAATCTTTTTCCCTGGAGATAATGAGATGTAATCGTTAAACTCAAGACTCACTACATAGCATCCCATTCTCTCTAAATCAGAAGTCATGGCACCTGTTCCCGTTCCTATCTCGAGTATCTTACAACCAGGGAAGATCCTCATCTTTGAAATTGAAATAGCCCTTATTTCTTGTTTAGTGGGTCCAGGTATGTTCGATTTAAACAGTTCATCATCTAAAAGAGGAAACATTTAATTTATCACATAGAGTGATCCGTTTATTTCAACTAATAAAGGTCTATTAACTGTAATGTTCCCAAGAATCGAGGACAGGGGTACGAGGGAACCAGGTTCTAAAGGATAGTCAGTTTCAATCACGTTACTTCCGTTTATGATCTCTTGAACTTTAAGATAATTAGAACCGTAATTATAGATGTAGACCTGTGTACTGGCGTTACCTAAAACGATTATCTTTACTTTGATGTTTAAAGTCTGAATTTCATTATTTATTTCATTTCCTATCAAATCTTTTTGTGTAGAAACAATCCTATTAAAATAATATAATAATGGTAGACTTAGGGATAATATTATTAATGTGACAATTAATACCGAAAAAAACTCTGAGAGTGCTTTACTTTTCGGGGAAGTCATTCACTCACCGCTAACACATTGGAAACAGTATCGTATTGTTGCCCACTTTGTGTTTGCGCTATGACTAAAACTGTATAATAGTTTCCAGAAACTATACTACCAACTTGGGTTATATTCTGTATCTCCTCTCCAGGCTGAATTGTAGAATTTATGTTAATAATATCTGTTTTATTACCTATTATCTTTATTAAGTCAATGTGTAAAGCAACGTTACCTGTGTTTTTTATAGTGTATTCTAAAAATCCCATTCCGTTAGATGAAGAAGACAAAAGTTCGAACTGAGTATAAAGACTCTCGTTTACTGTCAAATTGTTGAAAAGACCCTTACTATATCCGAATAGGAGCGCTCCCAATGCTAAGGTTATAGAGATTATGAGTATTGTGCCAAGGATAGAGGATACTCCTTTTCTTATTTTCAAGTTTTTCCACCTGCTTTTATAAGCCCAATATTAAGCTTCCAGGGATCAACGAAAGTATTATTGTAGTTATAGCTACCGCGATAAAAACTGGAGGATTCACAATAGAGAACCTGCTTATCTTCGAGTATAGGGCAGTCAAAGTTAAACTATAAGCGAGATCTATTATGTTTAATGTACCAGTTGATATATGAGCTATACTTCCTATCGAAGTAGTGGCAAACCATAGTAGAACGGGCGTTATTAGGGCCAATACGTTGAAACTTTGAAGATCTCTTCTAAGTTTCTGCCTTGCTGATATCATTGAATCGCTAAGATCACTTAACTCTTGTATGACTGTCATTCCTTCTATACCTTTACGATCCAAGATTTCTAGTATTTCCAGAAAAGCATCTATCTGTTCGTTCTTCACATACGTTTGAGTCATTCCCCTTCCCTTGTTTATATTTTCACGTATATTCTCCAGGAATCTTATAGTAGCTCTTTGAAAGTTGTTTCGGTTTAGGTCTATTCTCTTTATAGCCAACTTGATACCATATCCTAGTCTAGAGAAATCTGATATTTCTCTAAGTAGAATTGGGAAATCTGACAGAACTTTTTCCTGGTTTATAATGTCTAAGAACGTAGGAAACAATATTATCTGAATTATAATCATTACTATTAAAAATTTGTATAGCAAGGATAGCTTTAGCAGAAAAATAAATGAAGAGAGAGCTATTCCAATAACCTGATACTTTGACATTCTAACTCTGGTACCCATTTTCGGTTGGACGTTTGATATCCAAAGATAAAGGAGAGGGGCAAAAAATAGAGGAATTATAAGTAAATCTAGATTACCAACAGTATTCTGCCCAGACATCGAGAAACTTTGGAATCCAATAGTCACGATAGGGAGTAACAAAAATATCGAAAACATTATTTCAGTAATTTCCAACGATCTAGATACATAGCTGTTAAACGATTCTTTAGAACTATTTAAAAGTTCTTTAATTAACTCTAATGATCTTAGTGTAGTTGAGATTCCCTTAAACTGGCTAGAGATTGCTGTAGAATATATCTTAGATATCAGATGATTTTTCAGAAGACGTATCCTTCTCTGAATTGCCTCATTAAATGTATCTCCGTTAAATAATATATATTTATTTATAAGTTCTAATTCTTTATGTAATGCACTAAAAAAAGTACTTTTAGAAATATCATTAAATGACTCAGCTAGGCTTTTTCCTAAAGTTGAATTCAAGTAAACAAGAATAGAGAACGATTGAGCCTCCTGTTTAAGTTTGGCTAAGTACTCAGCTTCTTTAAGTTTCGTATAGAATACAGGAGATAAGTATATCATAATTATAGCTATAATTAAAGTGATGAACTGGATTCCAAAATGATATAAGATATAAATTTCCAATCCTATAGATATGAAGAGCAATAACCAAGATTGATTGGCCATCCGCTTTATCTTTCCTAAATCCCCTCCATAAACTTCTATGCTTCCTTTTATAATATTGTAGAATATTTTATATGATGAAACTCTATCTAGGGGATAGAGATCTCCTATACTACCTATTAATCTTGCAATTTTATCTGATATATTGTAGAGGTTCCTTCTGCTAAACGGCACTCGTAACATTTAGCTTCCTACTCCTGTAGAATTTTCCAATTTCTTCTTGTACAATCTCATTATCTATAGTATTGGATGAAAGTAGGGATTTAATGAACTCGACTCTCTCGTTTAACTCGTCTAAAATCTCCTTTTGAGTTAATCCGTAATAATGAGATATTTTCAATAAAAGGCTAGATCTAGTTACTAATGTATTTAAGTCACTAGGACTGTATTTATTATTCTTGAATGACCACCATACAATTTTTCTAAATTTAGTCTTACCTTTTGTTCTAGTGGTCTCATAGATGGCGTTGATGGCTTTTGTAATCTTTCCATCTTCGGTTACTCTTCTTCCTACGATTATAAACCCCCACACGTTTGCTAAAAACATTACAGCAAGATCTTTAGGTAAGAGGCTAGCCACCCTTGTTATAACGTCTGCCGGTTTTGCACCATGAAAAGTGCTTAGGGAAGCGTGACCAGAAGCGGCAGCATGAATTAAAGTTTCTATCTCTTTCCCTCTTACCTCACCAATTATTAGATAGTCTGGCCTATATCTTAGGGCTAACCTAGAGAGATCGTTAACAGACACGTCAAAGTTCGAGGAAACGCTCTGACGAGTAAATAGTCTAATCCAGTTCTTCCTTACTAAATTAAGCTCAGGCGTATCTTCTATACTCAAAACTTTTGAATCAGGATTTGTAAAGTTCAAAAGAGCATTTAAAAATGTAGTCTTTCCTGATCCTGTCGAACCAACTATTAAATAGAAAGGTTTATAGTCCATCAGAAACCACAAATAAGAAGCTATCTCGACGCTTAGAGATTTCATTTTTATTAATTTAATAAGAGATAAAGGAGATATTGGGAATTTTCTCACGTCAAACGTTGAACCAGGATTAGATATCTCTTTTGAAATAGTTGCCGTCACTCTGTGACCTTCGTCTAACGAAAATTCAAGATACGGTCTAGCAATATTAACGGACTTGTTAGACTTAGTAGCTAATTTTTCCAATATTTTGATTACATTCTCTTCCTTAGGGAGTACTATGTTTGTGTAAAGTCTCATGTAGTTTGAATACTTCCTGTGAATTACAGTGATAGGCAATCCAGGTCCTGTGCACTCTATTTCTTCAACATCCGGATCAATCATAGGTATAGTAATCTCATCATACAATATCCTTTTTTTGAAAAGAAGGACAGCCTTGTCTGCCAACTTTGGATCTAGATCCCTCTTGGCTAATATTTCCATGAGTCTCATTTCTGCATCTGTTAGTGATTTGGTGTTTGAGTACACCTCGTCCAGTATTTCATTTATTATCTCAAGTTCCTTAGGACTTAATTGAGGATCCTTTATTATATATAATCCTTTACCGTCACTATCAACAATAGTAACTACGCTCCCTAGGACGTTATATTCTTCAAGAATTAAGTCCGGCATCTCAACCTACTTTAAGAAATCAAAAGTAGTCACTCTAGGCCGATATTTTTCAGTTTAGATGCGAGTTCGTTTATAGTCTGGAGTGCCACTTTTAAACATAGCTTTAACGAGTCTATCGTAAACATCTTCTGTATTTCAACATCTCCTATGAAAATTTTAACAATTATTTTACTATATACAGGATCTAGTGGGAAAATTATATGCTCAGGAAGACCAGTATATACGTATGTGGCGTAATAAACTTGTATTATACTATCTAGAGTAACGTGAGGAATAACGTGAATGTAATTTCCTTCGATCCAAACGTCCAATTTTTTTAAAAATTGGCCTAGCTTTAATTTGATAGTACCATTTTTATCTAAATAAAACGAAATTTTATTATTTAAAAGGTTTTTTTCACTGTACTGTTGGATAAAATTTATTGGCTGTTTGTAAGTTGGTCTCACTCTCACAGTATCCCAAATGAATAACTCATCTTCAGCTCTTTCAATATCTACTAAAACGTGTCCCCTATTTATCTTAATCCTCCTTTTCATTTTAGGAACGTTTTTGATAACTACTCTCGAAGTTGAATACCCTCTTGAAATTGTCCTGTTCTGGTACGTTAACTCATAATAAACGGGAAATATATCTGAGTTCCTATATACTATGTTAAATGTCTCCCTTATAGTCGTTTTTATATCATTTATATCAATACTTTTAGTTTGATCTGCTATAGTAATGTTGAGTCTTAATCGAGATCTAACTTTTTGTTTAAGGATGAACTCGCCAACTAGAACTGCGTTTCCACGTCCGGACTTCGCTTTGCCATTTCCCTCAGCGATATAGATAATACCTGTCATCTGACCTTCTATAGGAGAGCGGTTAAAGCTTAACAATATTTTTTGTTCCCCAATGTCAGACTGGACAATTATCTCCTCTTCACTTTTATGGCCGAGATATTCCAAGTTCTCTTCCACTATGCCATCATGTGTTATTTTACATGTCGTTGCTAACAGATCGTTCTTTTTTATCGAATATCCGCTGGGATAAGTTAAGGAGATAAGATTCTCTTCTTTATTTACGTTAATCCTTATTTTATAAAATTCACCAATATCTAGAATAAATAGTTTATTCTTTGCTATTAATACCATTTTTCTAGATCCTATACCCAAAGTTCCGCCTATAATGGAATATCTTTGCCTTAAATCTAAGTCAAAGATCTTAGATTCGTTTAATGTTACCAACCCTATGAAGTTTTCACTGGCATCGCTTTTCAGACCATCCACGTTATTAGCTAGTTCTATCCAATTGCCATGAAAGTAATATCTTGCTGACGTTCCGCACAATCCCACGACCCACCCATGTCCTTTTGCTAATATATCAAAATTTGAATTACAAAATCCTAATAAATTATCATTTAACCATATTCTATTCTCTTTATCCTGATAAATTACATCGCTAGAATTTATAAATGCGATTTTACCCTCAATTTTCCTTATTATCTTGTCTCCTAGAGGAGTTATAAGTTCAGTATATCCCTCCCTTATGAGAGACACACCTGCCCTAGTGATACCAACATCGGTTACATTGTCGAAAAAATATTCGTTATTATTGGTAAATACTACAGTTTTATCTTTTCTATGTAAATAAGAGATATTTACTCTTCTCTTAAAAGTTGAGAAATGTTCTCCGTTGTATAGAAACATATCCCTTTTGCTAATAACAGGCATTACATTGTCTTTAACTGTGACGAATTGAAGATCCTGCGATTCTAAGCACTCCTTTTTTACACAGTTCAGAGTTTTCTCTTTTCCGCTTTCTATTTCTATTATAGTATTACCTCGTTGTATCATCCAAACCTCACCCCGAATTAATAACGAAGGAAAGACTCGAATAATCGGCTGTACTAGCGCTGAAGTTAGAACGTAGAAACTATCCCCCGATTTGTATATGAAGCTCTCCACTCCGTCTGGTATAAATAAGGGTAATGTCTGATCTATTTTAGGGAGATCCATCAACAATTATTTCTTAATTTAAAGACTTGGGGGGCGGATGAAAATTATTTTTAGGCCGTTATCTTTTAATTCAGTAAACTCATTTATCGTGCCACTGTATGTTCTCTGGTCATGCAATGTAAGGTTCATGCATATCGCCACGTTTGACGTTGGTTTGATCAAAGTAGCTAACTTTCTCATTATAGTTCCAATATTTAGTTGTGGTTCAGGTAAAAGATACACCCTTAATCCAAGTTCTAGTACAGGTTTTATTTTCTCATAATTTTTTCCATATCTTGTAGATAAAATAACGCTGTTAGTGAGTGGCTCATGTATCAGCGAGGCGCATTTTTGTACAGAGCTTATCCCGGGCTCAATAAGACTGTTTACAAAGAAAGGACCTAACCCAGCTATCATAGGATCACCGGTAGAAAGTACGTATGTGCCTTCCTCCTCTCTTATATTTTTGATCATAGAATAAAATTGCTTATCTTCCTCTAATTTTATTAATTCAGCTTTAGTATAAGGTCTTATCACATTAAGGATTCGTTCTGCTGCAAACACCTTATTCGCTCTGGCTAAACTGTTTATTAGGTTCAACGTGAAATATTGAGGGCTACCAGGTCCTGCACCTATTATTCTAGGCCAAGAATTTTCCCGCTTCTTCAGATCTTCCAACTATCTCCCCTTCCATATTAATTATAACGCAATGAACCTTAGCTTTTCCTTCAATAAGGTTAGTAGAATTATATGCTATTTTATTGGCTATATCATTAAAAATAGAATAGTAATCATATTTTTTTAATATCTCTAAAGCTTCGTCCGTGGTTCGTGAGTTCAATATTCTCTCTATATCTGTGCTAATTACTCCATGTTTAGCAGCGAAAGCGGCGATAGTTTCTAACCTTCCATCACCATATTTATAATGAGTGTTCCAAATTCCTATAGCCGACTTAACTAATTTGCCCATATGCCCATAAAGCAAGATCTCCTTAAATCCCCTTTTTGTCGAGGCCTTTATCATACCACCAGTAAATATTGCCATCTGGACAATGGATCTATTATCAACTTTCAATTTTTTTCTGGCACTAGTTTCGCCAATATTTCCGGGGACAAGGACTACGTAGTCCAGGCCGAAAGAACGAACTACGTCGAGCTGTTCAACCATCGAGGCGAACCACGAGATCAGACTCATAGGCTTGACAACACCGCTCGTTCCTAGGATAGATACACCACCTTCTATACCGAGCTTAGGATTGAATGTACGCTTTGCAATTTCATAGCCCTTTGGAATAACTACTTCTATCTCCGCTCCGAACTTATCTCCAAGTACTTCTTTTATATTCTCAATTAATTGTTTTCTAGGTACTGGATTAATTGCAGGCTCTCCAACTTTAACAGGGAGGCCAGGGCTAGTAACTTTTCCAACACCAGGTCCCCCTCTTAACGTTATATAACCTATGTCATCGTTTAGTCTCATCTTTACAATGATCTCCATCCCGTTAGTATCATCTGGATCGTCCCCTCCATTTTTTGTCACGGACGAGATACACCAATCTCCATCCATTTTCACAAAGTTAAGAGGAATCTCTATCCTTAAGCCGATTGGTGTCGACACCACTACTGCACTTCGAAGATCCCCTTTCAGTGCGAAAGCGCATGCCTTTGCGGCTGCCGATACAGCGGTACCTGTAGTGAAGCCCATTTTCATGATCTTTTTTCTCGCTGATTTAGCGTTAGATAGAGATGGAGATAAAGGTTCGTAATTGAGTGGAATCCTAACGCTCATCGTCCATCCCTTTAAACTTAGCTATAAAGAAATCATCAGTTTCATCAATGAAATTAAAATATCTAGTACATAAATTTCCAACAGAGAAATTAGGATAACCTGTAGATCCAGGTAAGCCTGTCTTAACTAGCCTGTCCTTGATCTCTTCTACTATCATTTCTCCTTCCTCAGGAAATATAGAGCATACAGAATATACGCCTTTTTTAAAACGAATATTAAATGTCTCTCTTAGCATGGCCTTTTGAACCCTTGAGAACAGATTTACTTTTTCTTTAGTGGATAGGGTGATAAGGACTGTAGGATCGTCAGATAAGGTTCCGGAGGAAGAGCAAGGAGCATCTATCAGAACTTTATCAACCCTAACGATGGAGTTAGAGGTGGAGTCTTGGACAATGAAGTTAAGAGAAGAGGGGTTTACCCCTAGCTCTTTAAGCAATCTCATTTCTTTGGATAGTCTATGCATATAAAATTCAGCCAAAACTAAACTTATTTCGCCCTGGGTGAGTTCATAGATCAATTCGGCCTTCAGACCAGGAGAGGACGCCATATCTAAAACCACATCCCCTGGTTCAGGTCTCAAAGCCTCTACTACAGCGACGCTAGCTTTATCCTGTAATATCACCTTGTTTTCCGTAAATTCCTTTGTCTTAGTTATATTGCCTTTAGTAATTTTATAGACATAATTAAAATCATTATCTCTTATAAACTCAATATCCTGAAGTTCTAAAGACTTAAGCACTTTGTCTTCATCGCCTAATATTCTGTTTACTCTGAACCATTGAGTTTTCTTTTTAACTAAGTTTTTTAAATAATTATCCAAATCAATTAGATATCTTAACTGTTCATCCATCCAACTTGGTAAGATCAGTTTAGTGTTTCCTGTGAGAAATGAGATAACCTTTTTCCTATTAGTTTTTCCTTTCAGCCCAAAGTAGTTTAATAATAATACTCTGGATAACTCGTATAGATAATCGTAATTCACACCACTTACTTTTTTCTTAGCTTTGGCCTTCGAAAACGCTACAGGTAATGGGTATCCGTTCGAAGCGTAATAGAGCACAACGGAAAGAAAATCAACAATTTCATTCAATTTCCATCAAAGCCCTCACGATGCTAACGCCTAGTCCTACTCCACCTTTAACGCTAATGTTGGTAATATATTCTACCTTATGTTGCCTGTACAGTCTATACTTGGCTTTAAGCGCATTCACGAAACCTACTGGAACTCCTATAACCAGACCTGGGACTATTCCCTGTTCAGCTAAATCCAATACTCTCATTAAGGCTAATGGACTTGTACCAATTAATACAGCTTTACCTTCCATCTCATCTTTCCATGAGTCCACCACATCAATCGACTTATATTTGCTAGAATGACTTTTCAGATCCCTGTATATCGCCAATTCTCCTATGCCAGATTTCGCCATTCTAGTATCTACCAGAACGCCCCTTTTCACTAGCTCCGGGCCTAACGTTAGTGCATTCTTTGAAAACCTAATCGTTCCAACTAAGTCTAAATCTCCAGTACTTCTTATAGCCCTTGAAATCACATATGCCTCTCTCTCCTCCATCAGCTCAAGGAGCTCACCCACTATACTTCTCACCTTTCTATCTCCTTCCAGTTCAATATTATCCTCATAGACCATTATTTGGTCATATTCAATATCATGTGAGACGATTATAAAACAGGAGTATACACAATTTTTGATATGAAAGATGAGATTTTCATAATGGTAATAGTGTCTCTAATACTTATTTTCAAAGGTGATAGAGTGGAGGACCTTCTCTACATACCGAGCTTATATTTTATTATAAAAATCAGTAGAATAATTAAATCTTCGTTCTTATCTAAAGTATAAAGTATTTGTTATTTGAGCACAACCCAACCTCTTTACATTTTGAAATGAAGCAATTCACGCTTTCTCTTCCTTTTAATCCCAATTCCTTTGAGAACTGCGAAAGGTTACTATCGATCATTAGGGACGCTGATTCCCTGATGGCTACCTTGACTCTTGATATTTGCGAATCGTCCATATTCGCAGCAATCAGTTTAAGAACTATCGGAAGGTCACCACATTTCTCTTTCCACAAGGCAGTCAGGTCTTCATCTATATTTTCAAATTCAACTTTACATTCGCAATTTTCTCCTTTATTCACTTGTCTCTTTGAGTCAAAAATTCTCATAAAGAAATATTCTGTAGAATTGAAATCATTTACGCACACTTGTTTTTCACATTTCCCTCTTATACCAATTCTCTCCGTTACCTTTGCCCCATTGGATATGAACCTAACGCCTGGTAAATGATTTATAAGCGGCAGGGACATATATACGATGTCAAAACTATGAAATTGAAATTTAATTTCATTTTCTTTTATTTTGATTGGTTCAATGTATATGTCTCTATTTATTTTCCCCTCCAATAACGGTAAGAGGGGCTTCAGATCACTCTCATCCGAGTAACCCAGCGAAAGTCTCACAATTAAAGATTTAGCAGAGGTGAAACTATTAAGCCTGTATGAAAGAGAGATATGTAGATACGCTTATCATTGGTAGTGGATACGCTGGAGTTAACGCATACTACACCCTAAAGAGAAGAGGTTTGATAATTTCTAAGAATAAAAACTTTATATTTTGGACAGCCAAACTAAGAAATATAGTTAGCCGTAACTTAAAGTTTGCAGCTCCTCTACCTTTCGTAGAGGAGAGGACAGTTATTGACCTGGATCTTCAATCCAAAATTATTCAAACCGAACAAGAGAAGATTTACGCTAACAACCTGATTATAGCTCCTGGATGTGAAAGACAAAACTATGATAAGGTGATTAAAGAAGCGATGTCCAGATCAACTATTTCTTTAGGAACAGTGAGTCATTTTGACGAATATCTCTTACTTCAACTAGGTTTTTACTTAAGAAGACTGGGGAAAGACGTGAAGGTTAACACTAGTTATCTTAGCTGGTTAGGAAGTGACGTAGAAAATCAGGTTAGACAACTAGTGAGCCGAGCAGGGCTTGGTTACACTGAGAAACCTGAGTTAATAATTGACGAGTGTACTTCTGTTCATCCTTTTACCTTTTATACGCCTTCAAGGTTCTTAGAACTCTACAAGAACGTGTATGTGGCAGGAGACATAATAAAAGGCTGGCCTAAACTCGGGGAGCTGGCTATGAGAACCGGCATCTACGTTGGGGGAAGAATATTGAATAAAAGAATGGAGGAGTTCAAACCTACATTCATCTTCATTCTGGATGGAGGCTTTGGAGAAGGTCTTCACATAAGGTCGACTAAACCGTGGGGCGGTGACTACGTTTCTGTAAAGAGATCTAGGATAAGACCCCTGTTAAAACGGTTTATAGAGAGATATTATGTGCTCAGAAGGGGTAAAATGGGATTTCTAATCAATCTTTGAGACACCCAGGGACCTCGGGGGGTGTCTGGGGGAATAAGTCCTCCTAAACTTCAGAGGCCCCTGAGAGTCATAATATAAAAATGGTATAGGGGTTAATTTATTTAGCGTGTTACTTCACTAAGCTTTCACATCGCTATCCTTACCAAATAGAAAATAAAAGTATATTTGGTAGTTTATTGGATCAAGTTTTATTTTGTTTCGTCTAAGTGAAAGGTATGCCAAGTAATATATCTAAGTCAATTCCAAGACCTAAAACTACCGAAGAGTAAATGTTATAGTAGAATGCCTTACCGAAGTTGTTTGTTGAAGCCAGATAGAAAGCGTATAGCATTATTAAGCCATGTAGCACCGTTGATGCGTAGGATATAGGACCTAGATTATACATAAAATCTGCCGTAAAATCAATAATTACAGATACTAGTTGATTAAACCGGCGAAAGCCAGAGCTTTATTTCCCAAAAGTACGGCGAAGCTGTGTAAACCCATCTTTTTGTCGAAATCTCTATCTGGGATATGATTATAGAGATCAAAACCTACAGCCCACAAAATAGTAGCGATGACGAAGAGCCAAGGTACAGATCTGACAACTTGAAACAGAGAATCTGCGTTTACTCCTATGCTAGCAACAGCACCACTAAATACAGCCAAGCCTTGTACTGTAGCTATTTGATAGTTGGCAAAGGCTGTGAATCTCTTCATATAAGGATAGGTCATAGTAACTATGGCAGGAATAGGTGAAAGTAGGAAGGCCCATCTATTAACTAAAAAGGCTGAGATGAAAAAGCCTATAAGTCCGATAGCTATCAAGACTTTTGCCTCCTTTACAGTAATCGCCCCTGTTACTAACGGTCTAGTTCTGGTTCTAGGGTTCTTGGAATCTATTTCACGATCAGCAAGGTTATCGTTAGTCATGCCAGCTATCCTCAAGAAGAGAAGAGCAAAAAATATCAACAAAAGAACGTTTATAGATGGTATTCCCCTTATCGCTATAAAGGCTCCTAAATAAGCCATAGGTAGACTAAAGAAAGTCTGTTCCATCCTTAAGAACTTAAGATATATGTATAACTTGCTTTGACTCGCTGTTGCTCCGCCAGGATCCCAAGACACAATTAGTCTTTTAGAAACAGAGGCTTTAATTTCTTATTAAGTTGTAGATAGTAGTCAAACCCATCTGTTAGCGCCATAACAGACGCCTCAATTACGCTTGTTGAAACGCCTTCTGTCCTCCAAGTTCTATCACCGTCATTAAATTCTATCGTGACTCTGACAACGCTCTCAGTATTTTTGACCTCACCTGGTAAAATCACACGATAGTCTGTAAGCTTTACCTTCTCCAGCTCCGGGAAATCCTTCACAAGGCATCTCCTTAGCGCTAGATCGGCTGCATTAATTGGCCCTGCTCCCTCAGCAACTTCAACCCTTGAGTTTACCTTTATTACAGCTAGAGCTAGCTTGTCCTCGTTAATAACTTTCCAATACTTCAGATCGAAGAACTTTTCATAGAGGCCCAATTCCTTCAAGACAATGAGTAACGCGGACTCAGGTGCTAAATCGAAACTATAGCCCCGAGCTTCCAATTCCTTGATGATGGATAAGGCCCTCTTTAATTTCTCTTCCTTCTTCTCTATTTTAATACCTATTTTTTCAAGATAATTAATTAAATTCGATGTTCCGGATAGCTCAGATATTATAACTTTTCTCTGGTTTCCTATCAGTGTCGGATCTATATGTTCATATGCCTTAGTGTTTTTCATCACTGCGTCAGCATGAACTCCGGCCTTATGTGCAAACGCATTCTCCCCTACATAGGGCTGGAAAGGATTAGGGTGTAGCCCGGCTAGCTCGTAGACCACAGATGATACAGTCCTTAACTTCTTTAAACTTTCATTTTCCTTTAAGACCTTATAACCCATCTTTATTGCGAGATTAGGAATTATCTGTATGAGGTCAGCGTTACCTGTCCTCTCTCCTATTCCGTTTATTGTACCCTGAACGTGTGTTGCACCGCTAACAACCCCAACTAATGAGTTCGCTACTGCGGTTCCTGAGTCGTTATGCATGTGGACCCCTAGCTTGACTCGAGTTCTTTCGGCTACGTATTTTGTTATCTCCATTACCTCATGAGGGAGAGTCCCACCATTGGTATCTGCTAAGGCTACAACTTTAGCCCCAGCCTCGCCGGCAACGTTAACAACCTTAAGGGCGTAGTCGGGATCCTCCTTAAATCCTTGATAGAAGTGTTCGGCATCGAAAATCACCTCCAAACCGTGATCTTTGAGGAACTCTATACTATCAGCTATTATCATTAAGTTATCCTCTAATGTCGTCTTGAGAACCTCCTTCACATGAAGAGTCCAACTCTTCCCGAAAAGTACTGCGGAGTTAACGTCTGATTCAAGGATCGACAAGAGGTTTTGATCTTTCTCTGGTCTTACATCCTTTTTCCTTGTGCTTGCAAAGGCTGCAATTTTAGAATTTTTGAGACTATAATTCTTTATCTCCCTGAAAAACTCGTAGTCTTTGGGATTGGACCCAGGCCAGCCAGCCTCTATATAGTCTACACCTAGATCGTCTAGTAGAAGAGCTATTCTTATTTTCTCTCTTAATGTAAAAGATATAGAGGCGGCTTGGGCTCCATCCCTTAGCGTTGTATCAAGAATTTCTATGGATTTCTTGACCACCGGTCATGTGTAGAGAATGAATGGAGTAATTATTTAAACTTGTCTGTATCTTCCATCTTCTATAATGAAATATAGTCTTATTATAGCAGGTTCAGTGCTTCTTGTTGTTGGGCTCCTTCTTTACATCAGCATTCCCCTCTATTATCCTGGATACGGCACGATAAACGACGTTTTCAAAGCTAATCGTGGTGCAACTTCTCTAGGACCTAATGAGAGCGAAATTATAAAGAACATTAGTGCGCAAAGAGGGGACGCTATTTTGTTCTTAGTGTTGACGGGTAACGTTAACGTCTCTTTATTAAATTCCTCTAAGATGCCTATAATAAATCAGCAAAGAGATATTTCGGTAGCTCTAAACCAGTCAACATATTACATACAGTTAATAAATACTGGAAACACTTCTGTTAATGTCACCTATACTTATGGTATATTTAACGCAGAATCTATAAGTAATTTTTACTATGGGTTAGGCATTTTTGAAACCTTTCTAGAGATTCTGATCTTAATAGGTGGAGCAATGATATTGTGGGCCGCTATTTCCTGGATCTTAACCAAGAGGAAATGACGTTATTAATCCACGGCATCACTTCCGTAATGAAGCTAGGCCCTTGATGTGCTAGGAAGTCCCCCCTAGTCATGAACACTGGTAAGTTCTTCAATTTGTGAAGCCCTCTACGCTCCAGGGACTCCATGAAACGAGTAAGTTCATCAGGTCTTTCCCTTTTAGGTTCATAGATTATGAAATCAGGCTCTCTTTGTAGCAACGCATCAATTTTCGGCTCTACGTAAGCGTCCACCGTGCCATCAAATAGGTTCATCCCTCCAGCTAGCCAAATTCCGTCACTTATGTGAGATGGGAAGCCAGGAGTTATAGGCCCACCAAGATCTAGCTCGACATAAATTATCGGTCTATAATTAAAACGAGGTAATTGGTTAATTTTGTTTAACAATTCTAAATAAAGAGATCTGGACTTCTCGAACTCACCTATGGCGTTTCCAAGGATTAAGACATTGTTGAGGATAGCTGACACTGAGGTAGAGACTCTAAGAGGATAAACCGGATAGCCCCGTTTAGCTAACTCTTCTCCCAAATACTTCTGAGCACCTAGTGTAGTGAAGATAATGTCCGGGTTTAACGCTTCAAGCAAATCATATTTAACGTGAGTGTAGCTTCCTAGCTTAACTTTCCTTTTCGCCCCTTCCGGTCTGTAACTAAACGCGTCTGTACCTACTACCTTGTCTTCCAGACCAAGCAAGAAGAGGGTTTCGGTAGCTGCTGGGTCAAGGCTTACAATCCTTTTCGGTGGATACTCTATTTCTATCGACTCGTTCAGAACGTCATTAAAAATCTTCATTTTACCACCGGTCTGAGCATCAGTAGCGAATTCATGTTAACTATTGTTATGTCCAGGTCCTGAACTTTACCTGAAATCACTGACTGGTTGCTTTTCATCGCATTTGATATAATGTAAAATGTCCATCCATTAGCACTTTCCTTGACAATCTTTTCGATGGTCAATGCGTCAGCCCTCCTCTTAACAGGGTTTAAGTTATAGATCCCTATGTTGAATTTCCCATTTATTGCAGAATTTAATCTTGATAATATCTCAGGCAAAGGTGAAGAATAAGTGCTAGCGTTGATCACTGCAAAATTATCTAAGGGAACTTTAAGGATACTAGCCGCAAGGCTGATTGCGGTGATACCAGGAATAATTTCATCAGCTCTGTCCGCAAGTCTGGAACCCATACCAAATACCATTGGATCTCCAGAGCTAATGATTACGGTATTTCTCTCCTTCATCGATAAGGCCTGCCTTATTCTTAACTCAATCTGATCTACGTCAGTTTCTATCACTTTGGTATTAGGACCGATAAAGTTCTCTATTTGCCTAATGTAACCTCTATATCCTATTATCACCTCAGCCTTTCTAATTTCCCGAACCGCCCTAAGAGTCAGCGTATCTCCTCCGGCTCCGATCCCAACGACTTTTATCATTTAACTCCCAAGCATGAAACTACTCCATATGCTCTTTTAGCTCTTTTAAGAATGACTTTGGCACCAAGGGCATCTAAAGAAGGCTCGCACACCCCTTCGATGCCAAATCTCTCCTTAGCTACTCGAGATGGAGTGGATTGGCTTCTTCCCTTAAGTTGATCCATGGGAACGTAAATAACTGACGCTCCTAGAATATTACCTAGTTTTTTTACTCGTTCGTCTCCTAACTTTATCTCTGGGACAGCTATGAAATCTATCCTTCTTTCGAAGATATGTATAGACTTTGCAGTGTTTACTACTGAGAAATAGAGAACCTCAAACGGAACACCGCTTGAGTATCCTAGTCCCAAAACTAAATGCCTAGGCTCAAGGGTAGGTTTATCATTTACTCTCTCTCCTAATATAAGGTCAGCCTCCTCTTCTTTGTTAGTTAGCTCAAATCCTTCCATTAGCCTTATATCAAGTTTTTCTGAAAGGAATAGCTTCAGTTTACCATTATTAACTAGCTTGACGTTTACTTTATCAGCGTCTTTTGGGTCGATGTCCATACCATTAACCCATGCGAACTCCTCCACGCTATATAAGCCAAGTTGTGACGTTCTAGAAGTTAATATTAGCTGAGCTCCCATAAGGTCTGCTATAATACCCCCAATTATCGATCCACCCCTGTGTTCCTTTAGTACAGGTATCACATAATTGCCATCATCCGTTACGCTTATTACAACCGGGTCATTCACCTTATCTCTAATCAGCCCAGCTATCTTCCTTACCGTAATTCCTAAAGGATAAAAGAAAATCATGACCTCTGGTCTTTCTCTCACTATGAAGAATCCAAGTTCGTCTAAACTGTTCGCTAAGGACTTGGCTAACTGATTACTTCCACTGGAGATTATTTGAATCCTGGATACATACAACTCACTAAAAAGATCCGGTAAGTCATTTATTAACTATCATGAAAAAGGTAAACCTATCACAAGGCTTATTATGTATCCCGCTAGAAGAAACGGCAAGACAGGAACACCCCATGCAACCCAGATATACTTATCAAGTGAGACTTTCCTCTCGTTAACTAGCCTTTTGTATACTTCTCTCCAATAAGAATCATCCTCTTCAACAGAGAAACCCATCCTTAATATTTCGTTACCGTTATCATCGATCTCAGTTAACGGGAAAAGAAACTTTGAATTGATAAATTGACCAACCCTTATTCTCCTGGCTGAGAAAGCTAGGATAAGTCTGGTGTGGAACTTCAGACCCTTGGTATGCCTGAAATTGGAAACTAAATTAATGATGCCTGACATGATTATGAAAAGGGAGGAATAAAAAACAATAACCAACGGTTCGATGCCTAGTTCTGAAAGTCTAGCAAAGAACAATGGATGGACCACCGCATTTGAAATACTGACTATTAGTACAGCAAATAAATCGGCGCCTCCCATAAAAGATAGCTTATAAAATGCAAAAAATACAATAATTACAGTAAAAAGAGAGTAAATATAAATTAATAAATTAATCATTTTTATATCAAAATAGAGAAATATCATCAACGGTGAGTAAAATAGCCATAGTTTAGGATCTACTTCCCTATACTTTATATCGAGAATAGAAGTATGTATCAACATAAAAGTTGTAATCGCAACCTGTACAGCGTAAATTAACTGAAACACGGCAGGAAACCCTCTTCATCCTTTCCCCTAATAGGGAGTCTGGGGCCAGATACCCACAGTGACCATTTTGTACAAACAATATATAAAGGTTTGGCATCTTATATGGATAGGCTAGCCAGATATGAACAATGAGATGAAGTTAGCTGTTCTAATAGGTTGGAACGGCTCTGTGATAAGGACGTTCCTAGAGTCAGCTAAAAAGTTAGGAGTAGATCTTCGCATAAAATATCCTAGGCTTGATCCTATAGATCAAGATTTCATCTCTTTCTTAGAGAGTGCAGATGCTATCTTCATTCATCACTTTTCAAGTGAGCAACTGTATCAAGAGATAATAGAAAAAATTTCATCTATACTAGAAAAAAAGGAACTAGTTGTAGTGATTGATCCTGCCCTTAGCAAGTACAATAAGGTATCGCAAGAGGTTCTGAAAACTGCATCAGCTTATTACTCTTACGGTGGAGAGTACAACATTAGATCTCTTATTTTATATCTTTTAAGTCTAAATCACAAGGAAATCAATGCTCCACCGCCTTTGCCTCTTCCTTTCACTGGGATTTACCACCCTTCTCTAAAGGAGCCTGTAACTGACGTAAAACAGTACTTATCCTTAATTAACGATACGAAGAATAGAGTTGGTATTCTCTTTTACAGAACTGCGTGGGTTGATAGAGATCTCCAAATAATAGACTCAATAATCAAGAGATTGGAGGAAAGGGGTATCACTCCAATACCTGTCTTCGTTCAAGGATTTGGGAACAAAGAGAAGGGAATAGAGGGAAACGATGAGGTTATAGAGAAATATTTTATGAAAGAAGGGAAACCCATAGTGAACGCTGTAATTAGTCTCCTTTCGTTCTCACTTATCAAAAACTGGGACACAACAGTCCTATTGAAGCTAAAGACACCTATATTTCAAGGATTAATAGATTATTACAAAACCGAAGAAGAGTGGATTTCATCAGATGGGCTAGATCCTATAGGTACTATGATGAGCGTCATGATGCCAGAAATGAACGGCGTTATTGAACCTATTATCGTTGGAGCCATAAAGAGGGTAAAGTCTGGAGGAGCAACGTATAGGCAACTCCATCCTATAGAGTCTCAAATTAACTATCTAGTAAATAGAGTTGAAAACTGGATAAAACTTAGGAATAAACCTAACTCCCAGAAGAGAGTGGCGATAATCCTCCACAGTGCGTCGGCGTACAAGGACTTAGAGGCCAACATTGGGACGGCGACAGGACTTGATACTTTACAGACTACAGTTGAAATATTAGATCTACTCAAGAAATTCGGATATACTGTAGAAAACGTACCTGAAAATGGGGAGGTATTGGTAAAGCAAATAATCTCGAAAAAGGCCTTCCCAGAAACTAGGTGGAACTCACTTGAAGATATTATTCAAGCTGGGGCAGTGGGTTATATCAAATTTAATCAATATTTAGAGTTTTTTGAGAAGCTTCCGGATTCGGCCAAGAACAAAGTGATTAAAACTTGGGGGATCCCGATAAGGGGAAGAAGAGACTATATGTTTGATGGAGAGAAATTTATCATACCCGGACTCATTTTTGGAAATGTTTACGTTGGAGTTCAACCTAAGCGGGTTACATGGCAGGACGAAGACAACGCAATAAGGTTGGTACATAACTCGGATTTGCCTGTTCCTCACT
Organism: Metallosphaera cuprina Ar-4; assembly: GCF_000204925.1. Taxonomy (NCBI): domain Archaea; kingdom Thermoproteati; phylum Thermoproteota; class Thermoprotei; order Sulfolobales; family Sulfolobaceae; genus Metallosphaera; species Metallosphaera cuprina. The sequence goes on from NC_015435.1 coordinate 176,867, forward strand.
TTTGGCTAGCGTTCTATAGGTGGATAGTTAAGGATTTCGGTGCAGACGTAATAATCCATGTTGGGACCCACGGAACTCTCGAATTTACTCCTGGGAAAGGCGTTGGGTTATCCAATGCCTGTTTTCCTCAAATCTCAATTGGAGAAGTTCCACATCTTTACATCTATTCTATGAATGTACCAGGCGAGGGGATAACAGCTAAACGACGAAGCTACGCTGTTCTAATAGATCATCTTTCCCCTCCAACCCTTTTTGACGAGATCCCTGAAGAGGCGAGAAAACTAGAGGACATGATAGATGAATATGAGGAGGCAGAGAGTGCAGGGAACGAAGTGAGGAAGAAACTTGTACTTAACAAAATTCAAGAAACAAGCGAAAAGATAGGTTTGTCTATAGATTTCACCGATCCAGATAAGGCTACCCATGAGTTGGAGCACAGGCTTAACATATTTAAAGACTCCACTATCTCTAAAGGGCTTCACGTGTTAGGTGATCTTCCTTCTGAGGAGGACCTTGCTGAATACGTGATAGCCTCGACAAGGTTTGAGGAAGATTCAATCGTAAAGAAGTATGGTAAATCTAAGGCTAAAGAGTTAATAATTGACGCTATTTATGGAATGTCTAAGCTGCCAGAGAAGGAAAACTACGTACTCACTAAGATCCTGGAATCGATTCAGATGGAGAAGGAAAGCTTACTTAATGCTTTAAACGGAGAGTTTGTAGAACCAGGTCCTTCAGGGTCTATAACCAGGGGAAGATACGACGTTTTACCAACGGGTAGGAATTTCTATGCTGTGGACGTATGGAAGATTCCAACTCAGTCAGCTTGGCAAGTAGGGTCGTTATTAGCTGAGAAACTGATTGACAATTATTACAAAAAGAACAAAAGATATCCTAAAGCTATAGGCTTCATTCTGTGGTCTACTGACGTATTTAGATCTGATGGAGAACTGATTGCACAAATCCTTAGAACAGTTGGAGTTACCCCTGTTTGGAACCCAGTCACTAAGAAAGTGCAAGGAATTAAGCCGATACCCCTTGACGAATTACAGAGACCTAGAATAGATGTAGTTATAAATGTAAGCGGAATTGTAAGGGATAACCTCATGAATGTAGTAGAGCTTTTGGACGAGGCGGTTACCACGGTTATGTCCCTTAATGAGCCTGAAACGTTAAACTACGTTAAGCAAAACTTCTTACCCCATCACGTTTTTGCTGCTAAACCAGGAACTTATGGTTCTGGAGTTAGTCATGCGGTTGAATCCGGATTATGGGATAAAGAGTCAGATCTAGCTGACGTTTACGTAGATTGGGTAGGTTACGCTTACGGCAAGAATAAAAACGGCATTAGAGCAGTGGACTCTCTTAGGAAGGCAGTGGCGAACTTAGACGTAATAGTTCATAAGAGGGAAATAGATGAAATAGACATCCTCGATGACAGTTGCAACTACAGCTACGTGGGCGGTTTATACCTAGTCTGTAAAAAAGTAGGTAGGAACCCTGATCTTATGTACGAAGACACTTCCAATCCGACCAGACCTCAATTAAGGATATTTAAGGAGGAGGTAGAGAGAGTTAGTGTAGGGAAGCTGCTGAATAAGACTTGGCTTGATTCTCAGATGAGGTTTGGGTACAGGGGAGCGACTGAGATCTTGAAGAAAGTGGAGCATCTATATGGTTGGGCTGCCACAACACGTCTAGTAAATGATCAGATCTTCAATAACGTAGCTCAAAAAATTGTTTTGGATCAAACGATGAGGAAGTGGTTTTCTGAAGTGAACCCTTACGCTCTGGAAGAGATAACTAGGAGACTAATTGAGGCCAGAAACAGGGGGATTTGGAAGCCATCTAAAGAGATCGAAGAGAAGCTTATGGAAACGTATTCTCAAATAGAGGGAGAGCTTGAATGAGAAGGACATTCCCGTTTAGTGCGATAGTTGGCCAGGAGAAGTTGAAGAGAGCCTTATTGATAGTGGCAGTGGACTCTACGATAGCAGGGGTTCTGATAAAAGGACCTAAAGGCGTAGCTAAGTCAACTGCTGTTAGAGCTTTAGCAAACCTGTTACCTGAAATAGAGGTTGTAGCAGATTGTCCGTTCTCGTGCGATCCGGATAATAAGGAGAAGATGTGTTCTTCGTGTAGATCTCGCATCGAATCCGGTGAGAAGCTCCCTAGACTAAAGAGAAAAAAGAAGATCGTTGACCTACCAGTAAGTGCAACACTGGACAGAGTGGTTGGAACGTTAGACATAAAGAAAATCCTGAAGGAAGGAGAAAGGGGCCTAGAACCTGGACTGTTAGCTCAGGCAAACAGAGGCATATTGTATATCGATGAAGTTAACCTTCTCCCGGACGACGTAGTTAACGCTATTTTGGACGCGGCCTCATCTAAGTATAATGTAGTAGAGAGAGAAGGGGTGTCTATAGTGCATCCGGCCGACTTCATATTAATCGGCACAATGAATCCAGAAGAGGGCGAGCTCAGACCTCAACTGTTAGATAGGTTCGCGATATCCGTAGAGGCTGAGGCGCCAAAAACCCCTGAGGAATTGATAGAAATATCAAATAGAGTAGAAGAGTTCGAGAGAACTCAAGAGAAGTTCCTTAAGGCTTACGAAGAGGAGGAAGAGAAGTTAAAGAAGAAAATTTATGACGCAACTCTAATTCTTCCGAGAGTAACCATTTCTGAAGCGCATTTAAAATATATTGCAGATACAATACTAACTTTCTCCGCTAGTACAAGGGCTATGATATATGCGGTGAAAGTAGCCAAGGCCTTAGCCTCACTAGATGGGAGAGTAGAGGTAAATGAAAGAGACGTTAAGGACGCGCTTGAGCTTGTGTTAAGTCATAGAGTGCCGAACTTTGATAGGTCTAGTTTGCCTAATGTGAGTAAGAATGAAAGATCAGATACTAGTGAGAGCCCAACTTTCCAGGGCAACACTCAATGGAAAGAAGAATTATCGAACAGGGTTTCTAAGGAGCGAGATGAAACCGAACCCAATCACAGTGAGATAAGTATTCCAAAAAGTAAGGTAAAGGGAACAGGATTCGGGAAGGGAGGCCTATTTGATTCAATACTGGGAAAATATCGGGGAGAAGGCTTACATCTAGATTTGTACGCATCTTTAATTAACATGGCCCTCCATAAAAGATCATGGTTAGAGCCGCAGGATCTATCAATAAAGGGCGTGGAGAGCACTGGAGCCTTACCTATACTATTACTCTTGGATTCCAGCAAGTCTATGGAATTCTCTAAGAGAATTAGCTTAGCTAAGTCCATCCTTAAAGGTCTTCTGATAAAAGCCTATCAAATAAGAAGTAAAGTGGGTTTAGTAACTTTTTCTGGGTTCTCCTCCGAGTATGTGGTTCCAATAACAAAGAACTTTAAAAAAGTAGAGAGCTCAATAGAGGCTGTAAGGCCGAGTGGCAAGACTCCAATTTCTAGCGCGCTCGCTTTAGCCATTCAAATAATCAATAGGGAGACGAGATCCAGGAGAGGAGTATTACCAATAGTTTTCCTAATCTCAGACGGTAAGGCGAACGTAGGATTACGTAACAATATAGCTAATGAGCTTTCAGAATTATCGTCTAAGCTAGGGAAGATATCCAAGGTCATAGTTATAGACACTAGTATGCCTCATCAGCCTTCGTTCAATAATCTAATTAGTAGTAAAGCTAATGGTATTCTTATAAGAGCTAATAATTTTATAACTGATTTGCACATTTGAACTAGGTAAAGTTTAATACTGTTTATACTCTTCAATGTTTGGGAGTCATGTTCGAATTAACAAAAGAACAACAGGAATATAAAGAGAAAGTTAGAGATTACGTCCAGAAGACTGTTAGAGAATATTCAAAATTAATGGACGAGAAGAACGAGGGAGGAGAGAAGATAGTCAGAGATTTCGGCGAGATGGGACTTCTAGGAATGAAGATTCACCCTAATTACGGAGGTCTTGGACTAGGGGAAATAGCCTTTGCAATAGCCACTGAAGAGCTTGGAGCCGAAAGTGGTGGTGCGTCTCATAGTCTCCACACTCAACTTAATGCTCTTCAGCTGTTAGTCTCGATTGGTGGCGATTCTGCAAAACAATGGATAGAGGAAGGAGTTAAAGGGAAGGAAATCTACGCGGTAGCACTTACAGAACCTGGTGCAGGATCAGATCTTGGGGCTCTGCAGACCACAGCCAGGCAGGAAGGAAACGAGCTAGTTATTTCAGGTGAGAAGATATTCACTAGCGCTGCGTCTTTCTCCTCAAAGATGCTTGTGTTAGCTAGGACGAGCGGTAATCCTGGAGACAGACAGGGAATATCGCTCCTCTTGGTTGATAGCAAAACTCCAGGTATCGAAATACATAAACTTGATTTGATGGGCATCAGAGGAGCTGGCGTCTCATATGTTAAGTTTAACAACGCCCGAGTACCTAAGGACTCTATAGTAGGCAAAGAAGGCGATGCTTTTAGAGGCGCTATAAAGGCACTTATGGTCAGTAGGAACGGTTACGCTGGGATCGCCGTGGGAATAGCTAGAGGAGCAGTTGAGGACGCTGTGAACAGAGCTGCCTCGAGGAAACAGTTCGGCAAATCCTTACTTGAGCAAGAGTGGATATCGTTTAACCTCGCTGACGCGTTGGTAAAAGTTGAGGCATCGAGATTACTGACAATGAGGGCTGCCGCCATGCTAGATAAGGGCATTGAGGCTCTTACTGAAGCCAGTATGGCAAAGTATATGGCTGCAATTACCGCAGCTGAAGTAAGCAGGACCGCTCTTCACATATTTGGTGGCCATGGTCTTAATAGAGGATCAAAGGTAGAGAGGCTTTATAGGGACGCGAAAATAATGGAAATAGCAGAAGGAACTAACGAGATGCAATTGATAGCGGTATCGAGAGCACTACTACCTAAGAAATAGGTAATATACCACAAGGTTTATAACAAGTATTGGAATAGAATTTTTTATAAATTCAATAAAGTTGAAACCCTTTCCTCCCCTGCTTTCTGATGATTCTGAAATGATGACATTACTAGCAGCACCTATTAAAGTAAGATTCCCAGCTATGGTGCTTCCAGCTGCTAATGCGATCCAATCAATAGGACTCGTAGCACCATAAGATATCATATAAGGAATGTAGATTGCCACTAAAGGGACGTTACTAAGTAACTGGCTCATGAATATGCTAACTAAGAATATTGAGAGGATAGACGATGGAGGAGGGAGGTAATGAAATAAATAGGCCAAAACCCCTCCCTTTACCATGCCTTCAGTAAATACGAACAGGCCGATAAAAAAGAGTATTGTAGTCCAATCTACTCTCTTTATTATATCTCTCCTTCTTTTTGAAACTAAAACCAGTATAGAAGACGTAATGAGAGATCCTAATAATATGTCTATCTTTAAAATACTAAATACGAAGAAGAGCACGATCGTAACCGCTAGAAGGAAAAGGGACAAGTAAGCGGTAAACCTATCCTCTATTTTCTCGACAGAAATATCAGGGCTATCTACCGCTTCTAGATCTTTTTTAAATAATGTAACTAAAATGGGATAAGTTAGTAGTAAGTTAATTATAGTAGGAATGGCTAGCGTGGATACGAAAACTATGAAAGGGTCTACTATTCCAGTATTCAAAGCAATCAGTAAATTTTGGGGGTTACCTGTAGGTAACATAACGCTTCCGATGGTTACTCCGTAAGCTAAGGAGTAAAGGAAAGGTTTCTCGTTTATTCTAAATCTCCTACTGCTCTCTAAGATAACAGGGGTCCAGCTTGCGGAAATACCATCATTAGTTACGAAGTTAGCTAATATACCTGAGAAGATTAAGATACCGAAAAGTGTCCTCTTCGGCGTCTTGAATTTATTTACTATATAAAATCCCAAAAATCTAAGGAATCCAGACAGTTCTAAAGCAGACGCGAAAGTAAATAGGGTTATCAAGAAGAGTACTACATCCAGATTTATCGAGGCCAAAGCTTGATCAGGTGATATAACCCCAGTAGCTATCATTAAGACTCCTCCAAAAAACATTGACGCCCAAGGAGGTATTCCTGTTATACCTCTTGATGCTATTAGGGCATAAGTCAGGATCGCAATTGCTAAGGCTAGGATGTACATAGTATAGGACTTGGGAATTCCTTTTAAAGGATATTCGCTTCCTATACTACATTGCATGAGAAGGTTCATATCGCAACCTTTACTAGTCGCTGGGATAACATATATCGGTATATGGTATCCGGTAACTCTTTACTCGACTACGAATTCGATCTTCTTATTAGGTTTAGCCACAACGCTCTATAACTTAGCTAATGCAGCTGGATCCTACTTATGGGGCATCATTCTCGACAGATCTGAAAGAAGATTAGAGTTTGGTGTAATGCTACCTATCGCTCTTACGCTATCATCGTTTTTACTGGGTAGAGGCTTTTATGAAGGTCTAATAGCTTATGGACTGATCGGCTTCATATCAGCCATGAACTCACCCTTGTACTCCCTCATACTTTTAGAGAACTATAGTTTTGAGCGAGTCCCTAAGATGAATTCAATATTGTCTCAGTTCACCTTAGTGGGAAATATAGTGGGTAGTATATCTGCAGTATTTGAGAGTTCATGGTTATTTCCTTTTATACTCTGCTTTCTCTCAGTTCCAGTCAGCTTCGTATCATTGTTAGGAACGAGAGGGAAGATAAATGTTGATAAGATAACAAGGTTGAAAAGCCTTAGGGGACTATTGGGTGCATTAAGTTCGTTTGCCGCTTTCAACTTCGGAGCGGAACTGTTTTTCACTACTTTCGTTCCATTGAACTATATCTCTGGGAACCCTAGATATCTAATTTACGTGAGTTATACCATCCTTTACGTCTTAGACGAAGGAGTTTATTACCTGGCGAGTAAATTAACATCAGGAAAGGAATCTTTCTTCATGTACTTATCAATTATGGGAAGAGCCTTAGTTGTACTATCCGTCTCCATAATTTTACGGACGGGCACTAGATTGGGACAATCCACTGTCTCTATGTTCGTTTTATTCGGGTCGTTTTATCCTCTTTACGGAAATTCCTTCTTCTCGTTCATGTTCAAGAACATACGTAAGAATAGAGGTGCGATAATAGGCGTGTTTAATGCCGTTGAAGATATGGCTAACATAGCGGGGAGCAGTACTGTGAGCTTTCTAGGAAACAATATCAATTTGGATTATTTAGTGGCCTTTTACAGTTTCGCGTTCTCCGCTTTATCCCTATACAGCTTTATATCAAAGAAGTTACCTGCTTCTTCTGCTGAGTGACTCCTCCCATAACCTCTTCTCATGAGGTGTTTCAGGGACGTACTTAGGCACCTCTTTTTTATTCCCATAAGGATCTACTCTTACGTAAGTGAAGTAAGCCGTTGTAACGTGCTTACACTCGTTATTACCTATGTCAATCTTATTCACGTTAATTAGTAAGTCCATAGAAGTCCTACCTACAAAAGTTATGCCTGCGTTCATCTCCACGATATCCCCTAGCCTTATCGGAGCGTAAAAGAAGATATCAGAGACGGCCACAGTAACTACTCCATCTTGGTTAGGTCTGTAATTTTCAATCCCGTTATATCTGAGTGCCAAAGCTCCCCCTAAATCGTCCATCGCCTTTAATAGATTACCTGCAGACACTACTCTTCCATCGTAGGTCAGAGTGGGACCTACAAAAATGGTATTACTAAGGTGATGTCTAAGGAATTTCGTCTCATCTTCTGAGCAAGTAATTTCGTTCCTTTTTATTTTCTCTAGCCTGGCTTTCCTCCTGGATAGAGCGAGGTCAATAGCCTTTCGTTCCTCATCGTTCTCTGGCTCTATTTTTAGGCTAATTGGAGATGGCTTAAAGTTGTTATCAACCTTTACGTAAGTCCCGCTTGCTGTAACTATCTCCTCCGTTCCTTTTAACGCTCTCATCTCCACCTCCATGGAGGTATTACCTATGTAAAGGACCCTCGCGTCTATCTCAACAATGTCACCAAGACTGGCACCCTTTTTGAAAAGCACCTGATCTAATGAAGCTAGCACGGCCAATCCGTGACCGACTTTCATTGAAGCTAACATGCCGGCGTCAGCTAAGAACTTGAGCATATCTCCCCCATGAAGTCTTCCCATAAAATTTGTTTGTTGATAGTGAACAAGATTAATTGTTCTTACTACCGTATCCCTTATCTTTAACAATGTTATCTACCTCATCAGCAAGAGCCTTATATCTAGCGTTCCTCTTCGCTTGAGACCTAAAAACGTCCCTAACTTGCGTTATGATAGACCCTAAGTCAGTAATAGCTTTCTTAGCCAGATCATCAGGTAACTGCTCCATGGATATCCTTTTTTCGGAAGACGAAAGGTAAGGAAGGTATTCGTCTAAAGAGGTCGTAATAATGGCCAATCCTTTCCTATCTAACACGTACTCGTGAGCGCCCTTTTTACCTATGCTAATTGATATGTCGTCTGAAGGAGGTAAGATCCTGCATATTTCATTTAATACTTTTATTAAGTTTTCTTTCGTACCGTTTAGCCCTAGTTCTGAAAGGGCTATCTTAAGGGAGTTGAGTTCGCTCATTGTTACACCTTATGTTCTTGATAAGTCATAGTGACCTAGAGGAGGAGGTACTGGAACCCTCAATTTCAATTTCCCTTGCTTCAACCATGGCGAGATCATATACGCTACTCCATTTCTCTCCCAGCTTAATATTTTTCCTTCAGATCTTGATATGCCTAAACTCTCGGAGATATCCAGAGACGTCCTGAAGACGAACTTCGTATTTGCGAGTTGTACTATTATGTCGCTTAAATCTGAGGGATTATGAGTGGAGAACATGAACCCTATCCTTCTCCTCCTGCCCAACCTCATCATAATTGAAATTTTGCTTGCCACTCTCCTTAGGTAGTTACTGTCTTCCTCTCCTCCTCTGTTTGAGGGAAAGAACCTATGTGCCTCATCTATTACTAGGAGCTGTTTGTTATTTATCTCGCCGTTTCTCATCTTTATTTCTCTTATCTGAAAAATCCGATCTAATAGGTGATAGACGAGAATTTTCTGAGAGAAATCGTCTAAGTCCTGATTATATAAGTCTATGACAATGAATTTAGATTTCAATATATCTTTAAAAGAGGTTCTAGGAGCTCTAATGTCAAATAATCCTGTTTCCTTCAGTAAGTAAAGCCCCCTTAATATATTTTCTCTAGTGCTCTTATGTACCTGTAACTTTTCAAAATTTTCCTCACTTAAGCTATCTATGAATTCGTCTAAGCTATCTATATCTTTAGTATTTGACGAAAAGATTTTTAAGAAATGCGAAGCTTGTTCACTGAAATAAGGATTTAGTTTATGAATTGCTCTCCTGTTCTCCTTGAAGCTAATATAGAACGGGTTTACGTTAGCCCTAGATTTCCAGTTCCCAGATTGGAGTTCTATTGTCCTCCCTTCAATACTAACCTCCACCTTTACGTCCTGTCTCTTAAGATAATTTATCAATGGGTCTAGGTAAAGTTTAAAGTACGCCTTTGTTATGTCTTCCTCCGTTCTCTCTTTGGCAAACTTGTTAAGCCATTTTACGGTCAATGGGAACAGAATATCCATCTCGATTCCGTTTATCGGTCCGATAAGTTTAGAGAACTCCTCAACTCCTTTTTTTACTTGACTTGATGTTATATCTGGAGGTAGAAAGGAATGATAGTAATCTCCGGTCGCATCAAACACTAGAATTTGCTCATCGTCGGTTGCTGTGAGTAAAGAGGCAATGATGTCTTTCACAAACGACGTCTTACCAGCTCCTGTAGTTCCTATTATAAGTGCGTGGAAGTTAAGCTCATCAGGGGGAATGCTTACTTTAGCCTCCGAATTGGAGATGTCTAGGAATCCCAGTTTAAGTTTCCCGCGGTTTATGCCCATTGACCTTTCTATCATCTCAGGGAACGGTATGATTACCGGAGATTGAGGTTCGGGTATTATGTCGGCAGGCACTGGTTCGCCCCTTCCTAATGGATCCAGTCTTGTTAACATTTCACATTTTAGGATCACGTTTCCAATTAACGTGCCTGGATCTTCATTATCAGCTAATTTTGGGGTTAAGTCTGACGCATTGAACAAAGATGAGGTTATATCGCTTCTTTCATATCCAGTAACTTGTAGGAGAATGAATTGTAGAGTCCTGATATCTACAGCACCTAGAAGTATCCCCATTCTTCCCAAATACTCGTTATTATAATACGTTTCTGCATCAACGACAACGTTGACGTTGAGGTTCTCCTGGTCAATCTTATTAGGCATGAACTTCGAAACTCTTCCTATCATTTTCCCCAGGCTAACTGCCAAAGTTCGAGCTCTAGCCGATCTCTCCTTTACACCGTTATACAGTTCGTCTATCAAGATCTCATTCCTTCTAGTCTGCTGTAAAACGCTGACTGGATCCCATCCCTTATAAGCTCTTGTATTAGAAGGTTGAAAGTTGCCTCAGACATCTCCTTAGCCGACTTGTCAGCCAGCGCCAACGGTATAGGTATACCATCTGCTGACATGGGAATTGAGAGCAGTTCCTCAGGCTTTACGCTATCTTGGGTATATTCTGCTCTTAGAATTGAGAATTTTTTTGTGAAAGGATGGAAAGGAATTACAAGGTAACTTGAGGTTATCTCAACGTCTTCTATCTGTCTAGAAACCGGTCCTATAATTAATGGTTTGAATGGCGGTTTAAAATTTTTCTCAATTAGATGTATTATAAACGCCTCATCGTTTGAGAAGCTTATAGGATCTATTTTATACTTTATCATAAAATAATTTCTCATTTTTCCTTCCTTTAGAGCATTTAGAAGCGTGGTTGAAGTGTTTACCCTCTTGACTATACCCACAAAGTTATTTCCTATGATCTTCTTTCTTCTGTCTATCAAATGTCGTACGACAGATTTATCTAAATAGATAAACCTAGGGATTAAGGGACCGTCAACCAGAACCAAGGGACTGTTCCTAAATTTACTCAAGCAAGCCGTCTCCAAAGAGAATCTCAATTCCATCTCAAGTCTAGACAGGTCTACCTGAAAAGATCCTTCGTTCATCGGTAGTTTTGTAATGAGTGGGTGAAGTAGAAAGTCCTCTATTCTTCCTGTAGAAGCGTATGGCGTAGCTAATGCTATAAAGGGTTCGTTAAGTTCTAAGCTCATTTCCTCGTTAAATGAAGGAAACATCCCTTTAATTCCCTTTGTGCTTGAAAAGGCTGAGACTGAGCTTAGCGAAACTATTCCTTGAGAGAAAACGTGACTCCTACTGCTCCCATCAATAGCTACCATCTCCTTTTCTATTTGTGGGATCTCGTTTACAGTTCTAATCAACTCAGTCTCATCTTGAACGTGTTCAATTTCTAAAGGTAGTTCTAAGGAAGGTGGGTTTTCCAGATGGAAAATAATATATCTACTCACAAGGTAATTCAGTAATCTTGTGAGCCCACCTTCCATTACCATATTACGATATTAACAAATGTAGAATATTTAAACATAATGTACTCTTAAGCTTTCAGTAATTGCCTAACTGCGACAGTAAGAGGATCCCAGACCTGCGATATCGCTGGTAAGTAACCCAATTCCGCGAAGAACATCTCCTCGATAGTGGTTCTCTTTGATATAGCGATGGACACAGCGTCTAGTCTCCCTAGCACCTCCTCACCTCCAATTATTTGACCTCCAATGATTCTCCGTTGAGTTTCGTCCGCTATTAGTTTAACATAAATGTCTTTAGCTCCTGGATAGTATCTAGCCCTGCTTTTAGCCTTGATAGTAGCTGATATTGGTCTTAACCCGCTTTTAATTGCCTCACTCTCGTTTAGTCCAACTTTACCAATGAACATGTCTTTATACTTAGTGATCATGTTGCCAACAGTTCCAGGAAATAGAGTTTCCTTCCCTCCTATATTGCTCCCAGCGACGAATCCCATCTTGTTGGCGACCGGTGCGAAAGGCATCCACACTTCTCCCCCTGATACTATATGTTTAGTTTCAGCAATGTCTCCAGCTGCATATACATGGGATATAGAGGTCTGCATTGTCGGCTTAGTCTTTATAGCTCCAGTTTTTCCTATCTCCAGTTGGTTTTGAAACAAGGCGACGTTAGGAAACACACCTAGAGCCAAAACAACTCCGTCCACATCGTATTTCCCTTTGTCTGTAACTATGGTGCCCTCATTGATCTCCTCTACCTCTTCATTTAAATGAAGTTCAACGTCCTGTTTTATCATATTCGTAACAATTTCACCCATATCCTGGTCTAGCATCTTGTTCAGAACTTGATTCCCTCTATGTATTAGGAGCACTTTCTTACCTATTGTAGTTAACGCCTCCGCCACTTCTACACCTAATATACCACCACCTATGATGGCTATCCTGTTCATAGACCAGAGCTCTTTTCTAATATGCTGAGCCTGTGCTGGATGATGTATGTAAAAAACTCTTTCCCAGTTTACATTAGGAATTCTCTTAGGCTTAGCCCCCATAGAAATTACCAGCCAGTCGTATTCTAGGAGCTTTCCAGAATCTAGCTTCACTTCCCTTCGGCTCAGATCCACGTCTTTTACTGCGGTGTTGATCATCACTTCTATTTTTCTCTCCGTCTCGAAGAATGAGGGAGTATAAGTCATGAATAGACTTTCGTTGTCGAATAGTCCTTCGATATAGTATGGTATGCCACATGGTGCATGACTGACCATTTTCGTCTCTTCAATAACCGTTATTTTTAAGTCAGGCCTGATTCTCCTAGCCCTTGACGCAGCACTCATTCCGGCTGCACCGCCTCCCAACACTACGAGAGTCTCAACCATAATTACTTGAACTAAGTCAAGCCTTTTATCTATAGATGTATAACTAATTGCATGAAGTCTTTAGAAAGGATGAAGGAAGTTTCGAACCAGTTAGATTCGATGAGCTATACAGGATTGAGTGTAGCCGAGCAGGGAATGATGTCTTTCCTTAAGGTTCAGCTAAGAAGGATTCTAGAGTCTGCCCAGAGACTTCAAGCTAACTTAGATCAGAAATCTTGGGAAGAAGTATTAGTTAATTTCATGGCTACGGTTCAGAGGGCTAACCTACTGTACGCTTACTTAATGCAACCGAGCGTACTCAGCACTGTTATGTCAGGAAAAGTGTGGGAAGTATCAGAGACGGTGTTAGAGGCAATCTTTGATCTTATGGCCGAGTCCATTTCCATTATGAGAAGAAGTCTAAAGGAGATGAATATCGACTCGTTAACTCTATCGTTAAACTCCTCCCCTCCCTCTTTCAATATATCGGTGGCAATGAAAGGGACTTAAAGTCTTAATGCATTATGTTTTTCCTCTACACGTTAGAGCATTTCTTAATCTGACCTCTCCTGGCTTTTTGAAACTGTTTTTATACACAATCCTGCTAAAGGCCACCCCTTATTAACGTCAAGCTTAAAACTGTATATTATTTTGACACTCGATTTTAGAGTGATATATAATGCTAAGGGTATTCAATACGCTAGGCAGGAGAATCGACAGCTTCATCCCTAACGAACCACATTCGGTGAGGATGTACGTATGCGGTCCAACAGTTTACGACGAGGTGCACATAGGTCACGGAAGGACATTCGTCTCTTTTGACGCAATTAGCAGGTATCTTAGATTGAAGGGTTTCAACGTCATAAGGGTTCAGAACATAACCGACATAGATGATAAAATCATCAACAAGGCTAAGTCTGTCGGGAAGTCCTGGAACGAAGTTTCAGAATACTATACAAAGAGTTACCTTGAAATGATTAATTTACTGAAAGTTAAGATAGATATTCATCCGAAAGTTTCATCTCATATCAAAGAGATAATTGATTTTGTGCAGGGATTAATAGATAGAGGTCACGCTTATGTAGCAAACGGGAGCGTTTACTTTGACGTTGACACCTACCCGAAATACGGTGAACTGTCTAACATAAGAAAGGAAGAGTGGGATCAAGGAGAAGAAATAGTCAAGGAGAAGAAAAACCCTTACGACTTCGCACTTTGGAAGGCATATAAACCTGGAGAACCTTTTTGGGATTCGCCCTGGGGAAAGGGAAGACCAGGATGGCATATAGAGTGTTCAACTATGTCAACGAGATACCTGGGAACTAAGATAGATATTCACGGTGGGGGGATAGATCTCGTTTTTCCTCATCATGAAAACGAGAGAGCTCAAACCGAGTCTATAACAAACGACACCTGGGTGAAATATTGGATGCACGTTGCCTTCCTTACAATAAAGAAGGAAAAGATGTCTAAGTCTAAAGGTAACATAATCCCGCTGAAGGAAGCTATCGCAAAATACGGCCCTTCAACCCTGAGGTATTGGTTTCTCTCATCTCATTATAGGAATCCAATAGAGTATAGCGACGATGTACTTGAGCAAAGTGCCAAATCCCTCCAAAGATTAAAAGATGCCGTATCCATTCTTAGGAAGATTATCCTAGAAGGACCACAACATTACGCTAAAGAGTCCGAAATCAAGACCCAAGCGGAAATCTTTGGTGCAATATTGAACTTTGACAACGCAATGGAAGACGACTTTAATACAGCTAATGCTTTGACAGCTATTCATGAGTTAGCATCAATTGTATTTACAAAACTTCAGTACAGCCAAGACGTTTTAGGTGCAATAATGGCGCTAGACGGATTTAGAAAGTTCAATGATGTGTTTGCGGTAATGGATGAGGAGTTTTCCAGCGAGATGGACAGGATTTCATCCATAATAAACTCTGTAATAGAAATAAGGAATTATCTTAGAGAGAGGCAAATGTATGAGCTTTCTGACAAAATAAGGGAGTCTCTGATGAAGGCTGGTATAAAGGTATTAGACTCAAAAGAAGGTTCTACCTGGAGATTTCAGTGATAGTGTATGGCATTCTCTCCCCTTTCCAGAATCTATCTAGCATCTCTAATGTAGTGGAGCTCAAATCTAATTTCATAACTTCATCTCTGGAGAAGAACCTGGCATCGGCGGCATCAGAGGAGGCTCTGATCGTTCCTTCTTTGATTTGACAAATAAAGTCAAGGATTACATAATGATAACCTTCTCTTACAACCTCGATTATACCCATGATAGTTCTAGGCTCTACTACTAAACCCGTTTCCTCCCGGGTTTCTCGTATTACGGCATCGCGTAATGTTTCACCATATTCTACTTTGCCACCTGGAATGGCCCACTTATCCTGGTTAGGTGGATGAGATCTCTTAACCAAAAGAACAGTCTCTCCATTGAAGATAACAGAACCTACGGCAACTAAGGGTCTCTCCATAACTTTAGGTTAGGATAAAAGTTATTAAATCAACGCGTTCTTCTATACTGATGACGCGATTAAGGATCGCAATAGCAATAGTGCTGGCCTTATTCCTATTAGGCCTCTCTGGCTCAACTTTCTATAGCTTACCTTTTTATCCACAAGGAAATCAATATATTCAATACTCGGTTCCGACTGAAATGAAGTATACCCTAAATGTGTATAATGCGACGTCTAACCACAACTCCTCTGCTTTATCCCTTATAGAGAGAGCAATCATAAACTATAACGTCAGATCAATAAACGGCACATGGGTTAACGTTTTGGTTACATCAAACTATACAAAAGTAAATAACATATCATTTATTTCTTCTGGGAATTTTACAATAAATTACGCTTTGTCTCCATTAAACTTGGATTATCCATATCTTTTCCCTGGTTTTCTATCTAACTCCACATCGTACGCAATCAAGTCGAATTCCACAACGTTAATCCTATCATTTGTAAACATGACTAATGTCAGTGGGGTTTCAACATTTATTTATAAGGAATTATCTCCAACCTCTCTGACTCTCGCTATACTGCCTAACGGCGTAGTTAGCTCCTTAAATCAAACTAGTTCTGGGTTAACCTTCAACATGAACCTATTAAGTTATCAAAACTCATCATATCTAAAGTCAATGAACTTTACTAATAGACCAGGGTATCTATACGTAAACTTAACTTTTTCAAGGTTCTCTATGACGTACCAACCTTCTGGATACTTGGAGTACGTCTATCCGTCTTTATTGCCAGGAAACATTCTCCTGATGAGCGTTTATAATATACAGTTCTATCAAGGTGCCAAAGTTGGAGGATATGATATAATAAATTCCCAACCTGTGAATTTCATAATAAATGTCGGTTCACCTAATGAACTGGTAACTAATTTCGTATCGATTAAAAACAATACGGCTTATTGGAACTCCTCAACTTTTCAGTTTGTGGGTAACGTTACTAAGAATATACAGGGTACTACATATAATCTCCAGGAATATAGCAATATCCTTGTTAGAAATAACGTTACTGTCTCTAAGACCATATTGTATGTAGAGAAGAACATGATTGTAGAAGAGGATTATAATCAGACTATTCCTAGCGTATTAAGTTATAAACTGGAACTTATTAACTCCTCATACATCAACCCTGACACTAGTTTTCCTGACCTTACAGGTTACTTTAACTCAACTTTACCATTTAAAGCGATAAATCCGTCTGGATCGTTTACCATAGCAGTGATTGTTACGTTAGTCGTGGTGGCAATTCTTGTAATTTTGCACAGGAGATAATGGGTGTACTTAAGCAATTTAAGCAAATCAGCCGAAAAATTTTTTAATAAAACTTCATGATTAAATATTAATGACGTCGGTAGAAGAAGTTTTAACTTCGAATTTATACACTCAACAGACTAAAAAACTTTATAAAATAGGAGAGATTCTAGGATTACACGAAGACCAGCTGACAGCCCTCTCTACCCCTGAAAGGGTTATACAGGTTAAGATTCAGATCAAAGGAAAGGACGGTCTGATAAAGACGTTCACTGGCTGGAGATCCCAGCACAACAGCGCGTTGGGTCCTTACAAGGGTGGAGTCAGATTTCATCCTAATGTAACTCAAGATGAGGTAATAGCTCTATCAATGATAATGACTTGGAAGAACTCTTTACTTCAACTTCCTTATGGCGGCGGTAAGGCTGGAGTGAGAGTTGACCCTAAAAGTCTAAGTAAAGAGGAGTTAGAGCAGCTCTCTAGGAACTTCATAGACGCTATTTATAAGTACATCGGAAGCAACATAGACGTTCCTGCCCCAGACGTTAACACTGACTCACAGATCATGTCGTGGTTCTTAGACGAATATACTAAGATCTCAGGAAAGATAGATCCTGCTACGTTTACTGGTAAGCCAGTGGATCTTGGAGGGTTAAGCGTCAGAGAGTTCAGTACAGGGTTAGGAGTAGTTCATACCTCTAAACTGGCTGCAGAGAAGTTCTTAGGAGGATTAGAGGGGAGAAGAGTTATAATTCAAGGTTTTGGAAATCTTGGAAGTTACGCGATGAAATTCTTCGAGGAAAATGGAGCTTTAGTTATTGGAGTCAGCGACTCAAAGGGAGGGGTAATTGATCCTAATGGACTCAATTATTCTAAACTTGAGGAGGTTAAGAAAACTACGGGTTCTGTTGTTAACTATCCATCTGGTAAAAAGGTATCGAATGATGAACTAATAATTAGCGAATGTGACATACTAGTCCCTGCGGCCCTAGAGAACGTCATACATAAGTTTAACGCGCCTAAAGTCAAAGCCAAATTGATAGTAGAAGGGGCTAACGGACCTCTAACAGCAGATGCAGATAGTATCCTCAAGGAGAGGCAGATACCAGTTGTCCCTGACATACTCGCCAACTCCGGAGGTGTTGTAGGAAGTTACGTAGAATGGGCAAACAACAGGATGGGAGAAATAATAAACGAAGAGGACGCCAAGAAGCTTATTTTGGCCAGGATGGAGAAGGCTTTCAATGAGGTTTACAATAAATATAACTCCCTAGGTGACCAGGACTTAAGGACTGCGGCAATGGTAGTAGCTGTGGAGAGAGTTATAAGGGCCATGAAGGTCAGAGGTCTCATCTGAGCCATATTTTCGAGCTTTATGCGAACTGAAGCAAGAAAATTGTGACCAAAACCAAGGTTATTACTAATGCGACTATAATCATCCATTTTTCAATTTTCTTAGATGTCCCAAATATTATTGGTACAGGCCCTATGAAGATTACCCCTCCAACTTCTGTCTTTCTTTCCTCCTCTTCAGGTTTCTCCTCCCTCCTCTTCTCCACAGATTTAATCATTGCAAGTATTATATCAAGAAATACAAGTGAGAAGCCTAGAAATATGAATATAAAGGCTAAGTTAACTAAGTTCATAAATTACTATACTACTTGAGCTGTTTTAATTTTATTCACAAGTATCTCCATCTCTTTTGGTATTTCGATCGAATCAATCCTCGAAATTATATCTCCTATTGATGATCTCATTGAATTGTAATCAAGTCCTCTTCTTTTCAGAACGTTAACTAGCCATCTTGAATTTTCCTCTCTGGGGAGATCCTTTATTTCCTTGTCATCTGGATAGATACCTATTCTCTTTAATGCCTCTAGCATTCCACTCTTACTATAGAAAGACTCAACCTCTCTATTTAGAGGAAGACAGGACTCCCTTAATTCTGCATCAATTTTGTCACATAACCCCAAGAACAGCATGTCAAGTTTCAGCATTTCCTTTAATTTTAGCCATGTCTGCAATTCTAACTCGTTTTTCACATTATATATAACTATTCCGTTATACTCAGGGGAAACGTTCAGTTTTCTTAACCAATTCAAAATAATAGTGGGTTCTGCTAACTCACTTGATATTATTATAGTTTTATTAAAGAGTATATCGCTAATGTTTACGTTCAGGATAGAGAACGTGGACCTTATGTTCTCTGTTGGTTTAAAGCCTATTGCTTTTGATGCGAAAGTACCTCTTCTAAGAACGATAAAGTTATCCACTTCTGACGAGACTATGAAAGGCGAGTGCGTGGTCATGAATACCTGGAGAATGTCACTATCTGTCCATGATTTTAACAATTTAACCATCTTATATTGCATAATTGGATGCATGTTAACTTCAGGTTCCTCGATAAGGAGGATCTTATTGCCACTGAGCCATATTACAAATAACATCAATATGATTCTTTGAAAACCGCTCGCTGCTAAGTCTATGTATATGGGTAGATTGTAAACGTTAAGCACTAACTTTCTTGAATCCCATATCTCTATACCCTTAACTTCAGGTAGAGTGCTACTGACTAGATTGGCAAAGTCATACCAGTATTTTCTCAGATTTATGGGAGACCTATTCAGGCTGATAACCTTGTTGAGCACATCATCAAAGTAATTTTGATCAAAGATTGGTACATAATCTACTTGTCCAGATGCGTATTGGAGCATCTTCTTCGCGTTGTCTATGTCATCCTTAGACGGCACGGTACCATTAACTCTCAGGAGATCTAAGTCCCATTCTAGATAACCATTTACGTACCTTAGTTTATTTATCACGTCAACGCTCATCGTCGCGCTTTTCCCCAGGGTTTTCTCAACCTCTTTCTCGTTAAATTGAAGTCTTCCTCCAAGGAGAATAGGCTTGCTTGTATCGTATCCATTCCACATTAGGAGATATTCCTGGTTTTTGTCCTCAATAGATCTCTTTTCTAAGCCTGCTGTCAGATTTTTTATGTAAAGGTATATTGAAGTGAGGAGATTTGTCTTACCATATCCATTGAAACCGACTATTACATTGAAGCCTCCCATTTCTCTAAGCTCCACCGATTCCAGACTTTTGAAATTGCTAGTGTAGAATTCTGTGAGCCTCAATACTATCACTAGAGGATATTACCAATTAAGCTGATATAACCATTAGGCTCATTAGTCACGTTGTTTCTCGATAAATAGAAAAACGTCAGTATTATCAGCCAAATGTCTTTAAAGGGTTCCTCTTATAATTCCACCATCTACGGGAATCAGGGCGCCGGTAACATAGGTCGACAAAGATGAGCTAAGGAATAGTATTACGTTAGCCACTTCTTCGGGTAGTCCTATCCTTCTAAGTGGGACCTCCCTTACGATCTCAGAAATGACTTGCTCCTCAGTTTTACCCTCCCGTTTAGCTCTATCCTTTGCCAATTGATTAACTCTTTCCGTGAGAGTCCATCCTGGCATTACCCCATTTATTAAGATTCCTCTGCTTCCTAGTTCCCTTGATGCAGACTTTATTAATCCCGCTAAAGATAGCCTTATCACATTAGATAAGTCAAGGTTATCAATAGGTTGTTTTAACGTCATGGAGGTTGATAGTATTATTCTCCCTCCAGATTTCATGAGTTTAGCTGATTCTCTTACAACAATTACGGCACTAAGAAGAAGAAGGTTAAAACCTGCTCTCCAATCCGCGTCCGATAGTTCTAAGACGTTTCCTGGCTTTGGGCTACCGGTTACGTAAACCGTAACGTCAAGTCCACCCATCTTTTCATAAGAGCCTTTAACTAGTTCTGAAACTTCGGTCGGTTCATTTAAGTCTGCAATTATTTTATACACCTGGCCTATATCTTTGAGTTTTTCATAAGCCGCATTAAGAGATTCGGCGTTGTGAGATGATATTGTTACTATTGCGCCTTCTTCTAGAAATCTCCTAGCTGTGGCGAAACCTATCCCCTTACTTGATGCGGTCACAAGGACTCTTTTACCTTTAATTCCCAGGTCCATGTTGATCTAGGAAGTAATCCAGAGTTGTGGATTTTGAACTTGTTGATATTAACCTTGATAACAACTGGAAATCTTTTTCCAATTCAGATTTAAGGGATCTATTGTAAAGGGCTGCTGCAGGGTGATAACTGGGGAAGACTCTAACTGTCCCGAAGGAAAGATTTATGTAGAAAGGTTTACCGTGACATTTTGATATCGACTCTTCTTCCACTTTAGCTAAATTCTGAAAGAACCTTGTGGAATGTCTTCCCAAAGTTACAATTATTTTAGGTTTTATTAAATTTATCTGAGCTAATAGATAGGGAGAGCACGTAACTATCTCATCTTCAGAGGGATCTCTATTGTTGGGAGGTCTACATTTAACCAGGTTAGTTATAAAAACTGAATCTCTCTCAATTCGTAAGTACCTCTGTATTAACTCATCGAGGAGTTGACCTGCAGCTCCGACGAATGGCCTCCCAGTTCTGTCTTCCTTTGCACCCGGCGCTTCACCAACAAGGACTATTTCGCTATTTGTATTACCTTCTCCAGGTACGGCATATGTCCTAGTCTTGTGAAGATGGCATTTTTTACAGTTTATTACTTGATTTCTAATGTCCTGCAACGAGCTCATTCTCTCTTCTAATTTCAACCCCAATCTTTATATCCTTAGCCATAAAGGCTATGAAAGTCATAGTTACGGCGAGGAAAGTCGCTAACAGGTAGATTAGACTAAAAGCCTCATCTGAGGGGAGAACTACAGGATAGAAAATAGTGGTACCCCCAACTGGGATCATACTTATTATGCTACTCTCGTATGTTCCCATTATTGCTCCGGCTATTGACGGACCGATAGTTCCACCGATAAGCCTAAAAACTGTGTTTATTGAGGTGGCAGTCCCCATAACTTGCCTCTCAACGGAAAACGTTAACATGTTAACTAGGCTAACGTTGAGCAGTGTAGCACCTAGCATAGCTAAAGTTGCGAAAAAGATTATAGAATCTATCAACTGTGACCCACCTCCGCTAACTAGGAAAGAAAGCAAAAGGTAAACAGGTATCAGAATTGCTGATCCGGCGATCATTACGAGTTTAGGTCCCTTCGAACTTATCAATTTCCCAGCGGCCGGTCCAGCCAATAACTGGATCAAGGCCGTTGGAAGTAGAGCTAAACCGGTAGATTGGATATCAAGGTCAAATCCTATGGGGTTTGGCTCCTCAAAGAGGTAGGTTAAAGTTTGAGACCCCATGAATATGGCGAATCCTGCTATTATTGCAGCCATATTTGCTACTAATACATTTCTCTTTTTCAATAGTTTTATTGATATTAATGGAAAAGGTCTGATACTCTCTACGTAAATAAATAAGCCAAACGATATGACAGAAATGAGCAACGTCCCTAAAGTAAGCATAGAGGTCCATCCCCATGTAGGAGCCTCACTGAATCCTAGGATCATTGTCGCTAGCGAAATTGACAGTACACTAGCTCCTATAAAGTCGATTTTAGTATTAGGATTCCTGAATCTAGACTCCTTTATCTGCGTCGATGTTAATATAGCCATGAGAACTACGAAAGGAATTACAGAGTGATATGTGTATTGCCAACCGAAGTTTTGAGAAATGTATGCACCAATGGGGAGAGCTATGGCTGAGCCAGCACCAAACATGGCGCTTACGATCCCTTGAGCAGTTGGGACCAGTTTCTGAGGAAATTCCTCTCTTATCAAGCTGAAGGCCAACGGGAACATGGCCAAACCTAATCCCTGTACAGCCCTAGCGAATATGAGGAATCCAAAGGTCGGGGCGAACCCTGTTAAAGTTACCCCTATACTGTATATCCAGATGACTATAGTGAGGACCCTTTTTTCCCGAATATGTCACCCAGCTTCCCAGCAATTGGGTTCATGACGGATCCAGTTAGGAGATACACTGTAAGTACCCAGCTGACCTGAGCCGCGTTTACTCCAAAATCATCTTCTATCTTTACAAGAGATGGTATAAGCATACCTTCGGTATACATCACTACGATCGCTAAAGGAGCTAACACCATCAGGGCTTTGTATGCATATTTTAGGTCATAATCTTGATTACCGCGATCTTTAGGGACTTCCATGAGGTGCAGATATAACTTTAACTATTTTTAAAACTTTGTAACGAATTGTCAGAATATCGACCCTAACATCACTGATCTGATTATGTCGGCATCATCATTGTACCCCGCCCGGCTGCGGACTCTCATCTACAGGTTTATCCAATTCGAGCCCTGATAAAGGACGGGGTCTCCTAGATCTTTTGAACATCCTATATATATAAATTATTAACACTACTTGACCCAGGTCTGGTTGAATAGCTGAGGCACCATTATATTTTATTATAAAGATTAGGGGTAATATAGTGATTTGAGGATGCCAAACTAACCAAATTATAAAATAGTTAATATAGTTCAAGAAAACGAACGAAAGCGCAGAGGAATCTATAATAATGTTCTTAAATAACCCTTTAGATCCCCAAAACAGAATCGCAGAAACGACAAAGATAAGAAGATTCACAAACGCTACGAAAGAGAGACCTACTGGTATTCCTAGGTTGTAATAAGCCCCATCATAGGCATAAACTTTAGGTTCGTCCAAAGGTGCAACTCCACCAAGCGGAAGAGTTATCAAGAGCAGTATTATGGCCCCACTGAGAGTGTATAGAAAATATACCTTGTTACTGGGTTCAGATGACATGTTATCCCCTCATTCACCTTTCACAATAGAAGAGGAGTTATTTATCCTCTATCCATATCGTGTTTTAATGTCAATTCCAAAAAGATTTTATCAGCTGCAGGATCTAATATTATTGAGAACTTCTCTAAAGAAAGTTAAGTTACATCTAGACGAAAGAAAAGAAAAATCTGTATACAAATGGATAAATAGTGAGCTAACCGAGTTCCTTAGAAAGTATGAAAAAGTAGGATGTAAAGAACAGGGTGAGGAAATAGGAAGAGGAATCGCGAGTGAAAACTGGGTTGCAATAAGGACTAACGTTGAGCAATGCTTGAAGATCTTAGACCAAGAAATTGAAAAAATTTATAGAGAAATGGCAGATGTGGGAACTAATGTATAATGAGTAGTAGACCTCTATAATTCAAGGCTATTATATATAAAGCAACAATAATAATTATAAATGCGAATATTTTTCTTAATGTACCCCTAGGTAATTTAGTGGCTATTGATGCCCCTGCATATCCTCCAGCTATCCCACCTACAAGATACAACACGCTTATGATTGGCAAAACGTATCCATAGATTGAATAAACTGCCGCTGACGTTATACCAAACGTTCCCACTGCAATGAGAGACGTTCCTACCGCCTTTATCATGCAAATTCCTGTGCTAAATAACAAACCTGGTACTATAAGGAAACCTCCGCCTATTCCGAAAAAGCCAGAAGCAAATCCTACAACAAGTCCAGTTGGAATCACTTTAGCTAGTGAAAGTCTAGCTAGTCCTCCACCGTTTTGATCCTGTTTTAATTTGTCTGCAGATTTCTGTCTTAGCATTAAGAAAGCCACTCCTATCATGAGTATGCCAAAAAAGAAGAGAAGTGATTTACCTGGAGTAATGTGGCTTACATAACTGCCTAAAGATGCACCAACTACGCCTGGTATAGTAAAAATAACACCTTCCAATATCTTTACATTTCCTCTTCTAAAATGGATGTAGCTATTTATATAGGCGTTAAGCCCTACAGCTAAGGCTGTTGTACCTAAAGCCATATGATCCACCACGTCGATATATTGACTGGCCAATGCTGGCGTAGATGAGTATTGTGGTGGAACGCTCGCAAGACCAACGAAATAAAGCAATAACGGAACGGCTAGTATAGAACCTCCTCCTCCTATTAATCCTAAACTAAATCCTACAATTATCCCGGCCACAATCGCAAGTATGTACTCTAGTGGTGAAAGTAGTATTTCAATCATAATCTTTAATCTAGTTAAAACTTTAAAAAGTTTCCTTTGATCAAAATATAGAGAACAATTCCTATTGCAACGATAGCAGAGATAATGTAAAGGTAGTGATCTAAAATATTTATAATACTTTCCCACGTTGAAGAAAAATAAATTCCTATATAAACAAGTACTGAGTCCCAAATCAAATGCCCAAAAAAGGTAGCTAAAATGAAAAGTGGTAGCCTCATCTTACTTAGCCCCGCAGGGAAGGAGATGAGAGCTCTAAAGGCTGGAACGAACCTGAAAAGGAATACAGATTGAATTCCATATCTCTCAAACCATCTAGACAACGATTCTAACTTATCATGAGTTAGCTTGAATATTTTACCATATCTCTCTAGGAAAGGAAGACCTAATTTTAACGCTATGTAATAATCTATAAGCGACCCTACAAGACTACCAAGAGTACCTACTGCTATTCCTGCATAAGGATCCAAAAACCCTTTTGTTGAATAGTAACCTACTAACGGCATCACTATTTCGCTAGGAATCGGAAGTGACATTCCCTCAAGGATCATGAGCACGAAAACTATACTATATGACGGAGGAACGTTTATCATGGAATTCCGTTCCCGTGAGGACATTTATTAGGTTTTCCCAGATATTCATATAACTTCTCGATTATTTCATCCGGCACTTTAAGCTCGAACTCTTTAGAGTAATCGCATGCTGTTTTAGGGTCTATACCCACCTTCACCAAGAGGAGTTCTAAGATTCTATGAGCTCTTATAGCTTTATCAAGACTCCTACGACCCTCATTAGTTATGTATATGTTGTTATCAGATTTGGAAATCAATCCTTTGCTTTCTAAATGCTTGAGTTCCTCAAAAGCGCTAGCTGGGGACACTTCTATCTCTCTCGCTATTTGAGTTAGCTTTCCTGGCTTTCCCGAATCGTTAATCTTCTTTATTGCTATAAGGTATTCTAGTTCTCTTTCACTAACGTCCATTAACCTTATATCGTATGTGTTAGGTAAAAAGTCTTTATACTATGAACGTAGTGACCTCATCACTCCTCTATATCGGTATCATGCTAGTCTCAGCTAAACTCATGGAAGAGGGTTTCTCTAGACTCGGATTAACTCCCTTTGTAGGTGCTATATTGATAGGTCTGATTCTTGGGAGAGGTGTCCTGAACGTTATATCTCTCAATGACGTTATAAGTTTCGTTACTTCCTTGGGGATTATATTTCTTCTATTCCTGGCTGGAGCTGAAGAGTTCGGCGACTCGATGGAGCTAACACCTAGGATTTTAGTATCCTCCTTAATACTCACCATAGTCCCCTTTATAGTTGTATTTTTATTTCTTACACTGATCGGGGTTTCCAACCCATTAACAGTAACCTTTCCATTGATAATGACTAGCGTAGGGCCTATGACGAGGTTATTGATGGATACAGGACTAGTTAGAAGTGACACGGGCAGAAAGCTGTTTTATCAAGGTACTTTAGTAGAAATAATTTCAGTAATCGTATTTGCTATTGTATCCAAACCGGCTTCTCTATATTCTCTCATCAGAGAGGCTCTCGAGATTGTTGTGCTATTTTCAATAATCCTCTTTGTAGGTCCTAAATTATCTAGATTGTTAGAAGAAATTGAAAGTTTTATAAAGGTCAGGGAAGTTGAATTGGCTTTCCTTCTTACAGTTATAATGGTTACCGGCTACGTTTCGGAGATATTCGGTTTCAATTCGGCTATAGCGGCTTTATTTTTAGGCTTCCTCCTTAGGGATTACTTAGGAGATAGACCAGACCTTAAGGAAAAGATGCACGGTTTAACTTACGGATTCTTTGAACCCTTATTTTTCGTTAGTATAGGCCTGTACTTCGCCCCGTTAAATCTATACATTACAACGATTGGGTTACTACTGTTCGTTCTAATACTTTCCACCAAATTCTTGTCCGGTTATCTGACAGGCTTTATCGTGAAAATGGATGGGATAGTAAACGGGTTAGGAGTCTCTTCAAAAGGAGGTGTAGATGCCTCATTACTCATATCAGCGTTCGTATTGGGTGAACTTAGTCAAACAGAATACTCTTACTCGGCATTAAGTATCACGCTAATGTCTCTAACTATACCTCTGATCTTTAAATTAAAGGTGAGAGGAATTGGAGTTGAGGAAAAGAAGAAGCCTAAATTTTATGAAAAACTTGGCTCGTTGTCTACGATAACTCCGTTATACGCAACCATGGATTCCTCCTTAAGGGAAATAATTAATATGATAACTGAAAGAGGTGCGAGAGCAATTGTGGTAGTAGATGAATGTCTCCATCCGATTGGGCTAATAACTGTACAACAGCTCTTAGAGATAGACCCGTCATATTATTCTGTTTACAAGGCTAGGGATCTAGAGCTAAAGGATCTAGTTATTATGGAGGAGAACAGGAGAGTGATAGACGCATTGAGGAAATTTAGGGCAACTGAAACTGCGGTTATAGCAGTTGTTGATAAGAATGGAAAGCTAGTTCAAACCATCTACGAAAGGGAACTTCTTAGAGTCTTGAATTCGTTATGATGTAATTCAGCCGGGAATAATCCTCTCACCGTTCTACCTACATCGATTTCATCATCTACAAACCTAATTCCTTTAGTACGGCATATATTATTCCCTCCTGATTTATATCTTCCTGGAGAGGCTCCCTCACTTTCCCGACATAAATTCCTCTATATCTGAGGGCTATCTTAACACCTGAGGGATAATCTTTATTGGAAATCGCTGACGCTAATTTATTAACCTTTACCTGTTCGTTCATGGCCTGTTGCAAGTTGCCTTTATCGAAATTCTCAAATATCCTTGTAACTAGTTCGGGAGCGAAGTTGGCTACAGCGGTTACAACTCCGTCTCCACCGTACATTAAAGAGGGCAATATCAGCTGTTCAGTACCCATATAAATCTTGAAATTATTCACATTCTGTTTTATATTGACATATTCTAGAAAAGATATTAGATCCCTTGTAGTATATTTCATCCCTTGGATTATTCCCTCTTCAGCCATCTTCAATGTTAGTGCTGAAGATATTGAATATCCAACCATATCTGGAATATTATATACAAAAACAGGTATTCCAAACTTAGATAGCGATTCATAATACTTCAGAAGGCCCAGTTCAGATGGTTTGTGGTAAACGGGAGGTAAGGAGAATATTGAGGAGGCCCCCATGTCTACGTATTCCTTAGCTAATCTGACTGCGTTTTCAGTGGCATCTTCGTTAACACCTATAATTGCCTTATTACCTAAAGCTTCAATGGAAGTTCTAGCTATACGAATTTTTTCTTCCGTATTGAGAATCTTACATTCACCTGTGGTTCCCATTACCCAAAAATGAGTTGCACCTCTTTCTAAGTCAAAAGAATAGAGTGATCTCAAACCTTCTAGATCTAGTTCTCCCCTTTCATTAAATGGCGTAACGTTAGCCACAACGATATGCTTCATGATAATCCCTTTCTCCTTAAGATATTTTAAGTTGATATGCACAGAGCAGAAAGCGTTAAGTTTTCCACAAAAACTCAACATTTAAACGCTAACCTTGAATTACGACCTCTATATATTCTATTTCACAGTGATTCCAGATAGGTATCCAAAGCTCTCCAGGTGGCAAGTCGTTTAGCTTTAACGTAACTACTATGGAGGAATTATTTGGTAGTAATACCTCCTCAAATTCGATCACTCTATAAAATCTGTTATCTCCCGTCATGTGAACGAGACCATTATTGTCTGGGAGTATTGTGAATTTTACAATTCCGTTGGAAGTAGAGTAAATCTTAACTGGATAGACCGAGATGTTGTTCACATTTACGCACTCGTGAACAGGTGCATAAACAATAAATATTGGAGGATTAGAGGAATTATTGATAGATATACTATAATTTATAACTGTATAGGCTGGGAAGTTAACAGAATTGTTTCCGCTTACATTAGAACCGGCTGTTTGATAACTTGTGTTAATTCCGTTAGCCGTTTGAGGGAGAAATACAGGTGAGATCCCCTTTTCGTCGAAATATATCCCAGTCTCTATGTCATCTCTTAAATACCTTTGATGAAAAGGATATATTGGCATGCTGGCTATGATAACTGATATGTAGGCCAAAGTGATCGCAGCAGCAATTCCTGCTATAATGAGAAGTCCTGATCTCACAATGTTTAACAAAGGCTCACGGGTTATATATTTAATCCGAATGATAAAAGACACTAATAAACGAAATCATTATAAATTAAAATTCTATCATTTATATTTATAGTGGCCTATTTAAAATCTATATGATTTTAGTTTATAATAATGGTGACATCGCTCCGTCCGTACATTTAGATTTCCACCATCAGGTAGCTACTGCAAATGTTCACCATTTCAAAATAGTTTGAGGAAAAGAGTAAACGTCTACGATTAGGAAAAGCCTTAGTTTTCACTGCATCTGTAATGTATTCGACGGTTTTTAAACTCTTAACTCGAAAAATAAATATCACTCTCTCTTGCGCTCGAGGGGATTTAATTGAAGATCCTCATCAACGGGGGATTGGCTTATGACTCAGGTAAGACTAGACTCGGATTAACTCTTATATCTGAGCTTAGATCTGTAGGCATAGATCTGTTACCTTTGAAGCCAGTTGCGGGACACAACATATGGTATAGCTTCTCTACTGTTCAGAAAAGCTTAGAAAAAGGTGTGCTATTGGGAAATGACGCTTTAGCTTACCACGAGCTTACCGGTATGGATCCCGAAAAAGTGAACCCTTTTGCGGTCCTTCTCTCCCCTGTGAATTTAGAGGCTATAGGCAAAAACACTTCATTGTATAATTATTTGATGGAGAAAGGCTATCCAATTATATTAAGGATAAGGAAAGATAATTGTAGCGAATACATTATAGAGGAGCATCAGTTAGTACCTGAATCTTTGAAGCCCGCTCTAAACGCTATGAAAGAGAGGTTTAAGCCAAAGATCAATAGTATCGAATCAATCAATGAAATTATAGCGAATTCTGGTTACCTCGTAAAGGAGCATGTAAAGAGGTTTTTGGAAAGTAACTCTAACGTGATTGTAGAGTCTTACAATAACGCCGCTTTCCCCACATTTATAGAAGACTTAGATTTCGTGATAACTGTTTTCCCTTCACTTGCTTACGTCTTTGATGGAGTGGACTACATGAGGTTTATCAGATTCATGTCCAAAGCTCCTTGGTTAATCAAGGCAGAGTTGGCCTTAAGATACATTCGATCTGTACATTTTGCGTTAGAACCAATCACGTCAAAAAATAATGAACTAGTTAATTATCTCATAAGGAAAAGCTAGCCTATTTCGAAATTTTACCTAGTTCTTTGATTATTCCGAACAGGACTCCCATTCCTTTCTGGATCTCTGGATCTTTCAGCATCTTGTACATGTCGAAAAGCGATTTTACCGGTTTGTTTTCTTGGGTTAAAGCGTTTCCTATAGCGTTAACTAGATCGAGAGTAGGACCCCAGTTAGCAATTATCTGTAACGTTTTATCATTGATCAGGGCTCCCATTACTTTTCCCAAGGCGTCTGGATCGTTAAGCATTCCTATGATTGGCTCAAGAATTCCAGAGTTTTTCAACGCTGAGAGGAAGTTTAACGCATAATTTAAACTCTCAGTCGTTTCCTTCTCTAGGAGGATTTGAATCAGAGGCGTTACATTATTAAGTTGTGTAACCCAGCTTAGTGTGTTATCATTTATTATGCTCCCCATTATTTTCCCTATTAGTTCTTGGTCCTGAAGCGCGCCGTTTACAAGGTCTATAAACCCTAGATTGTCTAAAGTTCCTAGTAAGTCAAGGAACTTGTTCACCGTCATTAACTTATCAGGACTCAGGAGTTTGTCTATAGCCTGAATCTCTAAACTTTCCAAGATCTCACCAGCTTCCTAGAAACTTCTCAAGTACCATATCTCCCTTAGTCCACATGAAGTACTTTGTGAATAACTCCTTCTTTAGGTGATTTGCCGCCGCAGGTTGCGCTATTGAGATTTGACCTCCGTACCATGTGTCGTCCTTTACAGAGACCGCATAACCTTCTAAGGGGTTATCCGCAACACAAACTATAGTCGGGTAATACGATTCAACCTTAGTATTTACTCCTAACCTGGAAGCTAAGTGTTGTGCGGCTATCCTACCGGTTTGAACTGCAAGGTATCCTAGTTTAGGCACAGTGAGGGAGTTAGAGTCTCCCACAGCGTAGATGTTATCGTACTTAATCGATTGCATGTTCAGGTCGGTGGGTATGAACCCCCCATCATCTATTAAGTCCTTTGTGGACGCTTTCAAGGCCGGATTCCCAGTATATGGGGGAAGCAATATGCTTAGATCTGATTCTAACTTGTTTCCTTTCTCGTCTACTATCTCTTTCTCTCTCAACTCCTTTAGTCTAAAGTTGTGAACTAATTCTATGCCCAATCCCTTGTATATCTCAGCAACGGCTTTTCTAGATGCGGGAGATAGATCAGATAAATATTCGCCTGGTGAGTAGACCGTTACCTTAACTTTATCCCACATGCCCTTCTTTGTGAAGTAACCGTGTAGCATCAGTGACATCTCAAATACAGGTCCCTCGCATGCTGAGTCAGCCTGTGGAATGAAATTTTTGGGTACCTTGGGGTTCAAGTTTTTACCCTGATAGAAAGGACCGGATCCTATAGTTATATGCCCTCCCTTGAAGTCCTTTAGCTTATCTCTAAGTTTTACAGCAAATTCTGGCTCACATACGCTGTATCCGAATTGGTCCCATCCCTTAATAAGTTCTGTGCCTAGATGAGCTCCTATCCCAACCATGAGGTAGTCGTACTCTTCTTCTCCCATAGTTCCGTCCGGTTTCTTGTAATAAACTAGCCTGGACTCTGCGTCAATTTTTTCAACTTTGCCCTGAGAGAACGAGATCCCCTTTTCTGGCATCGCAGAGGCTAAATCTATTCTCAGCTCCTCGACGTCTCTCACGCCTATGGCTACGTGTGGTAGAGCCGGTCTAAAATATGTAAACCTGTCTTGGTTCATTAGTTTAACTTCTGCTTTACTTCCGAGAAGTCTCTTCGCATTATACGCCGCGGTCAATCCACCAAATCTTCCTCCCAAAACTAAGACCTTTACCATTTTAGGTCAAATGAAAACTTAATCTCGGTATATAAAAAAGTTTAGTTCAAAAAAATCGTATAAAATATACTATTTTATAAAATAAAAATTATATTCTTCGCGAAAAAGTTGTAAAACTTTAAAGCTTTTTAAATCTACATTTCGTTATGTCCGAGCGTTATTTTGAGATCAGAGGAAAGAAGATTCGTTACATTGATAATAACGTAAAAGGGAACAGGAAGCTCATTCTGTTTCACGGTGCTCGATTCAACGCTAACACGTGGCTTACTACAGGCACGTTACAGTATCTAGAAACTGAAGGAATACCTTCTTTAGCTGTGGATTTCCCGGGATATGGAAAATCTGAGACAGGATGGGATGACCTTGCCGAGTTCATAAAGGATTTAATTGCTGAAAGTGAGTTAGAGACTCCGGTCCTATTAGGTCCTTCAATGGGAGGTAACGCAGTGCTAAGGTATGCTTTAAGGTACGATCGAGTCTCAGGGTTAGTATTAGTCGGCGCGGTTGGAGTTAAAGAAGTTGAGAAAGATATTAAAAAGCTTAGCAATACACCAACACTGTTAGTTTGGGGTGCAAAGGACAACGTTTCTTCGATAGAAAACGCTAAAGTAATCCTGAATAACTCAAAAGCGGCCAAGTTGGAGATCATAGGTTCACAGCACGCTTGTTATCTAGACGATCCGGAAAGATTTAATCAAACAGTATCTAGTTTCGTGAAACATTTACTTCAATGATGTAACATGGAATCGGATTTAAGTAAGTTTTTAAGGGAGTTGATTCAGGATAAAAGATATCTCATTATACTGCAACACTTAAGGAAAGCTAATGTTGACTATGGAAAGTCCATAATGCTAAATACCAAGATTCCTATTCAGGAGGTTGTAGAAATACTAGATAAATTAGAATCCATAGGTCTAATTGAGCGGGTTCGAGGTGCGACTCTTAAGAATACAGAAGCTAAGTTTAAGTTAAGTTCGGAAGTACATAAACATCACACTTACTACACTCTGACTAGACTGGGTAATCACTTATTGAGATATCTCACTCAGGAGGACCTTTTACGAGCTTATATAGAGTATTTAAAAGAAGACGATCTCTCATTAAACTTAATCAGGCTAGCTGATGAGTTAAACGCAGATCACGCACTGACCTACGCTAAGTTGACTAAAAGGAAACTAGAGGAAGTAAACGCTAAATTAGAGGAACTAGAAAGGATGGGCTTGCTTGAAGAGAAAAACGCTAAGATAATAAAGTTTGGAGACAGGAAATCAAAGCCAAAGAAGGAAACAAGGACCCATCACAAATATTATGGTCTCTCCAGGATAGGTGATCTTCTTGTGAGAGAGTTAAAAAGGGAAGGGATCTTGCCCAAGTAGTTAGAGTTGTTGTTTAACTAAGTCGTATAAGTTTGCAATTAACTCATCAGTTTTACCTTTAGAGATCATCTCGTCCATAACGTTTTGATTTTTCTCAACCACTTTAGATATTATATTGTTAAACCTTTTCCTTAGTAGTAACTCGATCATCTTGATTCTTCTCTTTCTAACTTTCTCATAGAATAAGTTCCGTGTTCTTAGGAACTCAGCATGTTCTTCGAAAATGTCGACGAGCTCTTGAATTCCCGTCTTTTTGAGTGCACTTACCTTAATTATTCTAGGTTTCCACTCGTCTCTATAATAGACCTCTCCACTTTCAACTGCAAACTTTACAGCATCATAGACCGCTTCTGCTTCAGGTTTATCTGCTTTATTTATAACATAAACATCTCCAATTTCCATAATCCCAGCTTTAAACGCCTGAATCTCATCTCCAGCTCCTGGGATAACAAGAACAGCTAAGGTGTGGCTGGCAGACATGACGTCGGTGTCCGTTTGGCCTGCCCCCACAGTTTCAAGGATAATCCTATCGTAACCTAGCCCATCTAAAGCCTCGGTTAACATAATAGCCTCTGAGGTAAAACCTCCTAAATGGCCTCTGGAAGCTATGCTCCTTATGAAAACGTTATTCATAAGGCTCTTCTCTTGCATTCTTATCCTGTTTCCCATAAACGAGCCCATGGAGATTGGGCTTGAGGGGTCTATCATAATCACTCCCACTTTGTGGCCGGCCTTTACGTAATTTTCAATTAATGCAGAAATTAGAGTACTTTTGCCTGCGCCAGGTATTCCAGTTATTCCAATAGTGTGGGCCTTTCCGGAAAACTTAGAGAGGACACTCAAATATTCCAATCCATTTTTAGTGTCATACTCAATGTTCGTTAGAACCTTCGAGATCGCTATCTCGTCCCCTCCCATAGCTCTGTCTAGTATATCATCGCTCAACTCTTATACCTCTTTTAGCTATAGCTAAATTTGTTACCTTATTGGCAATCTCCTTTAAACTAGTTCCTGGTAAGAAGACCTCGTCAACTCCCATGGATTTAAGCCTGTCAATGTCCTCTGGAGGTATGACTCCTCCTACTATTAGACCCACATCGTTCAATCCAACTTTTCTCATGGCTTCAACAATCTTGGGTATCAACTCCAAATGTGCACCGCTCAGTATACTTATCCCAATGACGTCAGCGTCCTCTTGGATTGCAGTTCTAACTATTTGCTCCGGAGTCTGTCTAAGTCCAGTATATACGACTTCCATTCCGGCATCCTTTAAGGCCCTAGCAACAACTTTAGCCCCTCTATCATGCCCGTCCAATCCTAATTTGGCCACAACTACCTTAATTCGTTTCTCCATCTATATCATCTTAGTTTCATGGTTTAAATAGTTTAAACTTTTCTCTGATTTGTTTAAAATGACTGATCTTGGGAATTTTGCTAGGAAATGGGATCTTACGGCATGGATGAGACTCAAGCTTAGGTTGTTTACTACTCTAGTCTAGCCATGACGTTATACATGTTTTAAGATTCTAAGGTCTTTAGTCTGAGAAATCTACGATGCATCACTCATGAAAGTTTTTTTAATTAGCTCCCTTCTTTATATCATGCCGGGATCGCCTAGCCTGGTTAGGGCGGCGGCCTGCTAAAAAGGCGGGCAGCCGTTGGGGGAAACCCCGCGCGGGTTCAAATCCCGCTCCCGGCGTTTTATCCATCATAAAGTTGAAAATAATGGAGTTCATCGAAGCGAGACTAAGTGAGCTAGAATTACTAAAACATATTAAACTTTGGAAAAGACCTCTTATAACAGGTGTAATAACATTCCTTTAGAAAGAGAAGTTCTATTGAAGAGAGCACTTCATATAGTTAACTCAGGCGAGAAGGAGAACGTGACAATAAGGCTTATAGGTGGAGCGGCTATAGCTGCGATAGCCCAAGAGGGCACAAAGTTATTCCCTAGAACGTATAAGGACTTTGATTACTTCGGCTTATCATCACAGAGGAAGCAGATAACTGAGTTTCTACAAAGGGAGGGACTGGAGCCAGATAAGCGGTTCAACGCTCTTCATGGATATAACAGACTTCTTTTCTATGATGTGGAACTGAACGTTAACGTTGACGTCTTCTTAGACGAGTTTGTTATGTGCCATAAGCTATATCTCAAGGATAGGTTGAAAACCTACTTTCCTACGATCCCTCCATCAGATCTTCTCTTGACAAAGATGCAGATTATAAATCTAACAGAAAATGACAAGAAGGACATAGCAGCTCTACTTTATGACTTTAAGGTCTCAGATCGAGATTATGATCACGAACTTAACGCAAAATATATCGCAGAACTACTTTCTGATGATTGGGGGTTTTATAAGACATTTACAATAAACTACGAGAGAATGCTAGAATTTTTAAATAATATAAAGGAAGATCATAAAAAACGTATTTTAGATAACCTAAACGTTATAATGAAAGCAATAGAGGATCGTCCTAAATCGTTAAGATGGAAATTAAGGGCTAAAGTAGGAGAAAAAGTAAAATGGTACGAGGAGCCAGAGGAGGTTAAGTCTGCGGGGGGCGGGATTTGAACCCGCGCAGGACTACTCCAGTAGGGCCTAAGCCTACCCCCTTTGGCCTAGCTCGGGCACCCCCGCATATATCAGAAGTTATAGAACTTCCTTATAAAAAACTAGTCTCTTATCGTTTCAAGAATTGAGACAACGTTCCAGATTGATATTCTGGTCTGAGAGGGCATATTGGGATCCTGACTTATCTCATCAAGGATAGCAGTAGCGTTAGCAGCTCTAACTGCAGGGCTCAATGAGGGGTCTTGGAGATTTCTAATTGCATCACTCGCCGCCCTCCTTATGTTCCTAGGAACGCTTGTATCGTTAACTACCTTCTGAAGAAGGACTATAGCTTGTTTTATCTTGGCTTCGTTATCATAAAGGGTTGCCAACATTTTCACCCATTATACTTTTTATGCTACCAAATTTAGGTTTATGCTGACATTAATGTCTTCAGAGAAGAGCGTAAAGAAAGCGGCTGAGCTACTAAGACAAGGCGCCACAATGCTTAGTGAGTCCTGTCCAGAATGCAGTAGTCCTTTGTACAAATTGAGATCTGGAGAAATAGTATGTCCTATACACGGTAAGGTTATTATAGCTAAAGATGACCAAGAGGAGAGGAAATTAAGAAGAGAGATAATGTTAGAGTACACTGAGCAAGTTTTGGTGGACTCTCTCAATAACGTCATTGAAAAACTGAGGAGTGATCCAATGAACTCTGAGGTTTTGGTCCAAATCATAAGGTACTTAGACTCGCTCGAGAGGTTGAAGAGGATAACAGATCATAAACATATTGAAGAGAAATAGATTGTAGCTTCTCCTCCGGGAGACTGGCGTCAAGTACTTTGAAGTTGTACTTCGAGGCTAAAGCAAGGTAATTTTGTCTCACCTTTTCTAGCGACTCCCTCTTCTCTTTGAAGTCAAGCGACTCCTTCTTTTTCTTTAATCTTTCAAGGGCAATGTAAGCCGGGATATCAAGTAATATTGTTAGGTCTGGCTTCGGAAAGATAGAGCTTAACGTTTCTAGCCAATTCCAGTCGACGCTAACTCCCTGATATGCTAGGGTAGAAAAGTAGTACCTGTCGCATATTATTATTTCAGTATCTTGTGCTTCCATCCACCTAACGTGAATTTGCCTGTCGGCAGAGAAAAGGAGAGCGAGTAGAACTTGATCGTTCCATTTATATTTCTCTAGTAGCTGTTTTATATCATCGGTAAAAGGCTCCTGAGTGAGAGTTACCTTATGTCCTTTCGATAGTGTTGAAAACATATTTCTGGCTAAGGTGGATTTTCCTGATCCATCTATACCCTCAATGACAATTAATTTCATGTTATGTTTAATCTTTAGTTAGTGCAGTTAAAAGCTCTAAGAGACGTTAAAACTAAGAAGTGCCGTTAACTTCAGTTTTAATGGAGAAAGGTTTAAATATTGATTAATTTTATTTATAAATATTAAAAGTTTTAATGTAGATCAAAGTCTACTCTATATGGGAGTACGACGTTAAGACCTAAGGGAACAAGGACAATTGAACGTCCTAGCGGAACGCGGAACTTAGGATGTACGAATCAACGTTCCTGAGAAACTTGATGATTTCTCCAATTTAACTTATAGAGGACAAGGGTTATAAGGCTCAAGAACTGGGTATGGACTCTATGCACCATACCTAGTTCGGAGACAAATAAATACTAAAGGATTCTCCTTTCTCTCCACTCTCTATCTAGAGATATCAGTCCTAGATAAAAATCATCAAATTCGTTTACTGGAGTTAATATTTCCAAGCTTTCAGCCAGATGGAGAAGGCCTGCCCCAACGACTCTGTTTTCCTTAATTAGGCCCAAAATTAGCCCTTCTAATGAGTCGAAGTTTAAGCACAGGGATCTAATTCCCTTTACCCTTTCACCAAAAGTAGGTGCTTCTCTTACCTTTGCTTCTTTAAAATATCGTAAATAAAGGTTTCGTCTTATAATATGTCTATCTGATTTCTTTTTTTGATTTACTGAAGGGGATGAGAGATAAATTACCCTATCTATATATTCTCTCGGAATTAATTTGTTATTCCTATTGAAGACTATGATATAATCCGGGTCTAAATACTCAATCAACCTCCTCTTATGTACTAATCCATAATTGTTTATCCAGCCATCCGTATCTATTACGACGTTTTTCTCGCTTTCCGTCAATTTAGTTGCCAGGATGATATGCCTCTTAGGATCACGTGATGGCGTAATGTCTCCGAAAAATTCCAATCTAGTAAACATTAGCGGGTTTTCAAAAAACAACTCTTTTCCTCTTATGGATGAAACG
Organism: Metallosphaera cuprina Ar-4; assembly: GCF_000204925.1. Taxonomy (NCBI): domain Archaea; kingdom Thermoproteati; phylum Thermoproteota; class Thermoprotei; order Sulfolobales; family Sulfolobaceae; genus Metallosphaera; species Metallosphaera cuprina. The sequence continues at coordinate 214,771 of NC_015435.1, forward strand.
AAGGAGGGCAGAAACAGTGAAGATTGACCTACGTCTAGGTCTACGTAAAGGAAATTATCTGTCATGTTATAAATTAATTTAGAGAGATAGCTTTTCCCAGAATCTTGGGCTCCAATTACAATCACTCTCCCTCCTGTCATTGCAACAATCTCACCTATGTTCTCCCATCCTAAGGCAGGTAAGTTAGTTACATAAGAACAATCGCTCTCTATCTCAGCTCCTCGCGCGCTAAAAATGGAAAAGGTTGTTTCTGAAGCGATAACATAAGTTTTCTTAGCTATACCTAAGATTTGGGCTTCTCCTTGGGTTACATTAAGGTTGCACGGTCCTCTTAGAACAACGTATCTACCAGGTTCCACTTTCATAATGTTGACCTTAAAGCTATCGCGTATGCTGCCCTCATATCTTTATCCTTTATTGAGATGTATGGGCTCTTGGAGTTAGTCCTGTTTTCATCAACTCCTTTAGCGTAAGGGAAGAACCTCTTTAAATAGTTATATACTTTCTTCCCTTCTTGATTTCCAATCCCAATTCCAATATAAATCCTTCTATGAGGATAAGTACTAATTATCGACTCCAATAGTTCATGTGCCTTTTCTATATCAGTTTCCCGGGTTTCAACAAGTTGTCCATCAGCTAATGCAGCTACAGCAAGCCTGCCCTGATTGGTGTCTACACCAATTAACAGCTCATCAAAGGCCTCCTTACCCAACCATTTTAAATAAATTGACGCCAATATCTTTGAGACATCTCTGTCACTAGATATATTCAACTTTTCATATTCGGGGTCTGAGATCGTCAAAGAATCTGAGGTGTCAGAAATCTGAACACCTAATCTTTTGAGACGTGTGTAGAGTTCTGCGTAAAGTTTAGGATCGCTGATCCTAAGGAGAACCTTTTTATTTCTCACATGATAAATCATCATTTAGTGGGATATAAATATTCGTCATTAAGTGATTTCTTATTTGAAAAAGGCGATCTGATTTCGATCTTTGGAAGCTATGCTACTGGGAAGACCGCTATAGCCCTACAAGTTTTGAAAGAAATGTCAGACGGTGTGTTCATATCGACAACCGGAGAGGGATATAAGAGTAGGGTGAGAGGCAAGTACAGCTCGTCATTTGTCGACGTTGCTAACACTTTTCAGCTATTCAACGCTGTTATTGAAGCAATTGAGAATTCGTCTAACTTAATCATTGTTGACTCAATAAACAGATTTTTTAAATTAGAGCGTAAATATAGGCAGCTGCTCATGACTTTGAACATGCTGAAATTGTCTAGAAGTAAGGTTCTGCTTACCTGGGAGATGTCTACAAACAACAAGGTAAGTGGGCACGCTGTTATGAGATACTACTCCGATGAAATTTTTAGAACAACAGGAAAATATATCATAGGAAATGGGAAAAAATGCGAATTTAAAATTTTAACTTATGAGGTGAAGGGATGTTACTGACTTATCTCCTTTTGGGCCTCTTATACTACCTACCGGCTTTCATTGCTAACGGGTCAGGTCCTTTGGTAAAAAATGGGCGACCAATCGATTTGGGGAAAATCTTCGTTGATGGAAGGAGAGTCTTAGGCGATGGTAAGACGTTCGAAGGGCTGCTCATATCTTTGACCTATGGTACGACAGTTGGAGTAGCAATTTCGTTCTTTCTTGGATACAAATGGATAGTTGTATCTTTCATGGAATCCCTCGGTGCCATGTTAGGGGACATGGTAGGTGCGTTCATAAAGAGAAGACTTAACATTCCTCGTGGGGGTAGAGCGCCTCTTTTAGATCAAATAGATTTCGTCTTAGGTTCCACAGCTTTAGGAGTTGTATCTGGTCTCTCTATAAGTTTAACCCAGTTTCTTTTTGTTATAGCTGTTGCTATAGTAGCTCACGTTCTGACAAATAGGGCAGCATTTCGATTAAGAATAAAAAGCGTTCCGTGGTAATGTAAATATGGTAAATCCGCAAAGGACACTGTCGCAGATCCTTGAGACATACGTAACTATAGTTTTGTTAGTAATATTAATAGTAGGTATAGCAGGAGTTTTGGCAATTCCATATTACATCTCACCTATAACTTACTCACAGGGAGGACCCTCAAACGGCGGCTACTTAGTTCTAGGTATAATTTTAGTAGGAATGCTTCTCTCGGGAATATACCTCTTGGAAAGGAAGCAGGTAGAAATGGGCTCTTTCGTTATAATATTTGCAGTGCTAATACTATCTATCCTCGTTTGGGAACTCTACGGCGTCTCTGGTATAAATAACGTGATTCATAACATCTGATCCTTAATGCAGCTTAAGGAATGGAAAGTTATTTTAAGTAAAATCGTATGTGAGTTTATTATGGAGCCATTAAAGGTTAAGCTCTCCTCTGGTAAGGAGATTGTAATAGATGAGAATGTAATTACAGTTTTAAATAAATATGCAAGAACTTTATTAACCCTCGAAGGGGTTGCAAAGGAGATAAATCTATCGGGCTGGGAAGAAGCTTACGACCTGATAAAGTCCGTTCCCTCGTGGGTGCTCTGGACGCCTTTAGAGATGCAAAAAAGATCTGGATAGAGATTCTCTAGACCCTAATGTAATGATGTAGAAGTATCAAGTTTTCTTCCTTTAATATAACAAATAAATGAACTTATATAAAAATCGAGCAATATATAGTAAGCTTCCTAATTAGGATACTTTCTTAAAGCACTCCGGAGAAACCTCATAAATCAATCCGCTTCTTTTCATATCCAAGACGATCTTTTCCGCACTAGATTTTTCTATTCCCTCTCTCTCCGACTCCTTAATTATATCTTTTAGCTTACCACAGCCTCTATCTGAAGAAAGTTGATCTATGATCTCAATTATTTTCACCATCTTCTCTCTAGCACTTTTAGGCTTCCCGGTCATAATAGTATCAATATCTAAGGTACCCGATTCCACATCTATTCCCACTTTCTCAAGGAATATTCTCATGATGTTAATCGCTCTCTCCGCATCTTCCCTAGTCGCCTCTTCACGGAGCGCCATCCTGGCGTAAGCCTCAGTTATCCTGATTAAAGCTTCCAACTGTCTAGGAGTTATTAATATGGGAGTGCTAGGGTTTTCGCTACTTTTCCTCCTCATCTCCACGTAAAAATCTGCCAGTAGCTGTTTAGCTTCGTCGTTCAGTCTAGGGTTGATAAACTTCCTTGCGTAAGCTATGTATTTTTTCATATCATCAACAGTTATAAAATTTCTAGCCTGTTTGCCGCTATGCATGTCCAATATGTGACCTGCTAGATTTTGATCCTCTATACCGGGTTTATCTATAAGGATGAAAATCAAATCGAACCTAGACAGTATAGTTGGAGGCAGGTCGATGTTTTCAGCTACAGCCCTCTCTTGAATATATCTTCCAAACTTTGGATTGCCCGCAGCTATAATAGTAGCTCTCGCATTAAGCTTTGCCAAAATGCCAGCTTTAGCTATAGAAACTGTCTGCTGTTCCATGGCCTCATGTATTGCAACTCTATCCTCATCCCTCATTTTGTCAATCTCATCAATGACTGCAACTCCACCGTCGGCTAAAACTAGAGCCCCAGCTTCAAGATAGTAATCTCCGGTGTTTTTCTCTCTCACCACCGCCGCAGTAAGGCCTGCAGCTGTGGCTCCCTTCCCTGTAGTGTAAACGGATCTAGGTGATACCCTTGCTGCGAACTGCAGGATCTGTGACTTAGCAGTACCAGGATCTCCTACTATTAGAACGTGTATGTCTCCCCTAGTCCTGGTTCCGTCTTCCATCGTTCTTTGAACCCCTCCGAAGAGGGCTAGAGAGATCGCCTCTTTGATCTCCCAATGATCGTAGATCGAGGGGGCAATAGACGAAATTATTGCCTCTCTAATCCATGGATTCTTAGCTATCTCCAAGATCCTCTTTTTATCCTCTTCAGTAATCTCAACCTCATCAAGAACCTTTTGAGAGATCTCTACGTTTAACACCTTGAGATAAATGTCAAATATAGATCTACTTCCTCTCCTAAGAAGGGAGTCTTGCTTTATCATCAGTATCCCTGTAAATCTAACTCTATCCCCAGGTCTGGCTGAGTCGACTAGATCGTCTTCGAACACCGCCTCTAGTTGACGTGGAATTTGACCCGCCGGCACCTCTTCTGGTCTCTCCTGTATTATAACCCTCTGCCAATCAACGAGCTCAGCTTTCTGAGGGATTATGTCGAACTGGCCCGGTTTTCCACATACAGGGCATATAGAAGGCATCTTTATGGTCTCGTCCATTTCCTCGTTCTCAGGCCATCTGAACTCTTCATTGCATTCTGGGCTAACGTGTTTAAGAACTATCCTGTATGCCCTTTCCTTTAGCGGAGTTTGTTTTGTAAGAATTCCCTCTACAACTACCACCTTATTAATTTCTGAGCTCCTTATTTTTCTGAGCTCTATGAGTCTAGGAACATTATTTAGACGGAGGTGAACTTTCTTTATCTCTTTTGTGAACTCACCGTCCTGCTCCTCAACTAGTTTAAGTATCCTGTCTTCTAATATTGGGATTATTTCAAGAGGAGAGTTTATTATCTCAGAAGCTAACTTTTCATCATGCTGGTATAAATCACTGAAATCTACTACTAAGCTTCTCTTTCTGAAGGCTATTATCTCGTTTACCTGCTTAATATATTTTAAACTGCCGTCTTTATCCTTAGCCTCTCTAAGGAACTCTTCGAATCGCTGTCCATAGTCAATTTGTTGAGTTTCCATCGTTTTCACCAGTCAAGATAGAAAGAGATCTTCTCAAGTCTTGAAATACCAAATTTTCTTCTGGTGTCATTCTATTAATAAGGTTTTGGTCTGATATGTTTAAGCTGGCTAGCTGTACTATCTTTCTCAATCTTATTCTCGTTATTTCGTTTACCATATACGAAATTCTTTTAACGTTTTCTATATCCCTAGGATCAATACTAGAGGAAAGCTTAACCAACGTGTTTCTAGTCCTGTTGTAAAAGTCCCAGGGAATTTGAACAAGAGACGCGGGCACGGTAAGGTTTTGCTTCTCTTGATATAGATATTTACTGATCTCCTCCCTAGAAACCGTACTTTGGGTAACATAACCTTCCGACTCGAGGATATCAATGAGCCAAATAGGTAGCTCCTGTTGATTTCCTTTAGTTAGCCTCACCTCTTCGAGACCCAAGTCTATTGAAAGAATATCGTCTAGTACCTCTACCTTTTTTTTTCTCGTTCTCATTAGTCTCTTGAGAGCTCTATACCTAACGTTAATCAAGATTACACATCTAAACTCATTATCATGAATATCCTTTAAAATCCCATAGTTCCCTAAATTTAATGTATTAACTCCTAAAAAATAGGACCTGGCTTCACAAGAGAATTAATTTTAAACTTTAAAAGTAACATTATATTAAATAACGTTTTCTAGGGAAGATACACGATGATAGGCCAAGGGGATTCTGGAGATCGGACTGACAGATTTGGAGACCCTAATGGGAGGGTAATAGGTTCTGAAACCAGAAAGCGTATCGCACTCATAGCCACTACTGCACCTAATAAGGGGAGCAAATGTAGATTAGATCTGTTAAACAGGCTCATCCCTTGCGATCCTGATGTCCTTATAGAAGAGCCTATTAAGAACGTTTTACTGGTTCGCTCTAACTTGCCTAGTCTCTTATGCTACGGAGCTGTGATCTCGGCCCCTCCAGCGTGCGTAAGAAAGGTTTTTCCTGTAGATGCAGTAACTAAATCGGAATATAAGGAGATTATGAAGGCCTCCGTTAAGATACTAGAGAACAAGGAAGGTAACCTCTATGTAGAGTGCATAAAAAGATCAGGCAATCTTGATTGCAGGACTATAGAGATAGCAATAGGTGGATTATTTAGTAAAAAATTGAAAATAGATTCTAAGAACTTTCATATAAAGCTCACAATAAATATTCTAGGAGATATTACAGCTTTATCTCTTCTTAAACCTGGGCAAGAAAAAGTTTCGGTTAGGTCTCTCAGTTAAAATATTAAGTATAACCGCAAATTTAAGGATAAGGTGAAAGTTACGACAAAGCTTGAAGACATCATAGAGAGTAGCTTATCAGGTAGTACCATATTTAAGAGACAAGAGGTGTTGACACCCGAGCATATACCGAGCAGGCTTCCGCATAGAGAGGAAAAGATAAAGGAGCTTACAGTTATCTTCAGGGAACTAACTAACGATCCAAGTTCCACGTCCATTAGAGTTGTTGTATCAGGACCTACAGGAACAGGTAAGACCGTAACCACGAAGACCTTTGGCAACCTATTCAAAAGCAAGCTTAAAGAAAGGGGAACAAAAATCGAATACATTCACATAAATTGTCACAGGCAAAGAACATTGTATTTGCTGACCATGGAGCTCGCATCAAATCTTAAATTACCTATACCAGTTAGAGGTCTTTCAGCACAAGAGTCTTTTAGGATCATACACGATTATCTTGCGAAGAGAAACATACATGTAATCCTTACGTTAGACGAGTTTGATTATCTAATAAACACGTCCCCTCATGAAGATATCTATTTTCTAGTGAGGTTATATGATGAGCTTTCCTCAACTACTAGGCACATGAGTTATATTTTTATAATGAGAGACGAACAGAACGTTTCCACTTTAGATAGGAGTATAAAAGATCATATGATGCGAAATATAGTGAAGTTTGAACCTTATAAGGTTAGAGAGTTGAAGGACATATTAACGGACAGGGTGAGTGAAGCTTTTCAGCCCAACGTTGTTCCTGAGGAGACTGTAGACTACATCTCTAACGTATACGGTCATGATAAAGGTGGTAGCGGTAACGCTAGGTTGGCCATCGAAGTCTTAGAGATGGCAGGGAAGATAGCTGAGATTAAGAATTCTCCAGTGGTTCTCATGGATTACGCAAAAGAGGCGAATTCTAGGATAAACGCTGAGGCAGGAGAGATCCTAGAGGAGATATCTTACCTAGAACTACATCCTCTACTAATTCTCAAAGCTCTGATAAACCTTTATAACAGATTGAAGACCAGCTCCATCCAGATAGGAAGACTTGAAAAAGAGTATAGAGACCTTTGCCAAGAACTAGGAGAGGAACCGAGAAGACACACTCAAGTTTACGAATACGTAAAGAGGATGAAGCTAATGGGTATACTTGAAACTCAACAAAGCGGGAGAGGAATGAGGGGAAGAACCACGCTTATCTCATTTTCTGTTCCAATTTCTCAAGATTTGGAGAGTTTAATCATAAAAAACCTGAGAATGAAGCTCGATAACAAAGAGGACTATGTATAACCATGGATATTTATAACTTAAGCAAGAGATAAATTCCAATTATTACCCAAGAGTAATCAAAGCTTATGCTCAAAACTAGTAAAAAGGCTACAGATAATTCTAAACAAAAAGAAATTTTAAGTTATAAATCTCAAATGGAATTAAAACTGTAAAAGCTAACATAGAAGAAAAGATTATAATGTCGAGAGACTTTATAGATAAACTAGAGGATCCTTGACAGGTGCCACTATGATAGATATCTCCGAAAAGAGGGTAGTTTTTAGGGAAGCGACAGCTGAGGGATTTATAAACCTAAAACCTTCTACAATAAAGATGATAAGAGAGGGTAAAATTGAGAAAGGAGACGTAATTACTGTAGCAAAGACCGCAGGAATACTAGCCGCCAAGAGAACTCCAGAGATCTTACCTTTATGTCATCCTATACCATTAGAGAAGGTAGAAATCGAGGTAAGCGTGGAGGATTCAGGTGTAAGAGTGAGAGCAACGGTTTTAGCCCATTATAAGACCGGAGTTGAAATGGAGGCCCTTACAGCAGTATCTGGAGCCATCTTAACTATATGGGACATGGTTAAAAAATATGAGAAAGATGAAAATGGACAGTATCCATCCACTAAAATTTCAGAGATAAAAGTTATAAATAAATTAAAAACTATGTAGGCCTAGATCTACGACTAGTTCTCCTAGTCACGTTCTTATCAGGTTTGTTTTCTCTTGCCTCCGTATCAGCTGTCGGTTTTTTAGTACTGGCTCGAAGGAATTCAATCTCTTTCGGAGAGAGATCTAAGGATTTTGAACTCTCAATCTCCTTAGCATATTGGAGGAAGAAAGGATATACGTCGTTATAGACTTTCCTAGCTGATGCATGTATGTTTCTTCCTATTTTGGATATAATACTGTCCCTAGTGTTTCTTAAGCTCTTAGACCTATATAGTTGTTGAACATAAGTGGGAAACTGATATTTTTTCCACTTAGCTTTCCAATTAGGGCTTTTCTTACCTACTTCAGCTAACGCGACTCCTGGCCCCATCATATCGAAAGTGTAGCTAAGTAAATCCCAACTGGACATCTTCGATCTAGACAAAAATATCGATGCTCTGGATAGCGCATCATAGGCTCTCCATATGTCATTTAGCATTTCATACTGAATAGGAACGTTTTCAGATATCCATCTAATTAGCAGCTCATAGTCTGTCTGAGAGCGTGATACGGCTTGTTTAGCTTGCCATCCGTACTGAGCCCAAAACAGACTCCTTAAGGTTTCGAATGGATCGAGTTCTCTCTCCTTTCTTCTAACTAACTCTTCCACCACGCTCTGGGTGACTTGTCCATATCCCTCTGCTACTGATTGGAGCATGTTTATTGCATATCTGGCATCTCCGTCCGAGGCCTCTATTATAACATCAATTGCTGCATCCTCACATTTGACCTTTTCGTTGGCACAGATTTTCTTTAATAGTCTTCTCATAGGTATTTTACCTAATTTTTTTATCTCAATCATCTTTGTCGCATTCCTCAGTTCCCTCAGGTTAGGATCCCACGGGTTGTTTGCGGCCATTATTATAGGATATTTAGTATTACTAATTAATTCCAAAACAGTTGAAATTGCACCAAAATCTTGTTTAGATTGGATACCATCTATCTCATCCAAGAATATCAGCTTTCCTCTATCACTGAAAAGTGATCCTGTGACGGACGCCTTTTCAGCTATACCTCTAAGAGAGGTGACGTTCCTGGTGTCGCTAGCGTTCATCTCTATTATCTCTAAACCGTATGACTTAGCTAATGCTAAGGCCATCGTCGTCTTTCCTATACCTGGAGGGCCATAAAGTAGAACAGACTTATAGTTAGGTTTTCCCTTTATCCATGAATCGATCCAGGACCTCAATTCCTCCTTTACATCTTCCTGGTTTTCAATCTCATCTAAACTATTAGGCCTGTACTTTACTACCCATGGGACTGTCATTTCTTCTCTCCTAAGTACTTTTGACCGAGGATAGCTAACTTAGCAAGCATCGCTGATAGTTGTATCTCATCGTCAGCTCCCTCGATTATCCTAAATTCAACCTCTCCTAAGTAATCGCTCATTAGGACTCTCAACTCTTCTGGGATCTGGTATTCATTTGAGAATATGTCTCTGTGAACTTGTTTTACTATATCTTCACCTGAAAGCCCGTAATCAATTATTAATGACATAAGTTTAGATCTGGAGTCTAGAAATTTGCCTTGAAGAGCTAGCTTCACCATTTCTCTTATTTCCTTAGGTTGAGCCAATCCTAACACCTTGAGTACGGAATCCGTTGTCACCTTCCCGTAAGCTGCGGCCGCCTGTAAAACGTTAATGGCCTTTCTCATGTCTCCTCCTGTAACATCGTAAACTACCTCAAGGGACTTAACATCGTATTGTACTTTCTCCTCCTTTAGTATGTTCTCCAGTCTAAGTATCACGTCCTCTTTCTTTAAAGGATAAAATCTAAACAGAGCAGTTCTAGATTGAATAGGATCAATTATCTTGCTAAGGTAGTTGCAGGCCAATATGAATCTTGTGCTCTCAGTGTATAGCTCCATGGTCCTTCTAAGAGCCTGCTGAGCATCTGATGTCATGTTGTCAGCCTCGTCCAGAAGCACGGTCTTGAAAGGTACATTGCCTGGTGTTACCGTCCTAGCGAAGTCTTTTACCTTTGTTCTTATAACGTTAATACCGTTCTCGTCACTAGCATTTAACTCCAAAAAAAACTGATCGTAATTTTCCCCATATAAATCGTGAACCAAAGCCAGCGCAGAGGTTGTCTTTCCTGTACCAGGAGGTCCAGCGAAGAGCAAATGTGGCATGTTCCTCTCCTTAACGAAACGTTTTAGTCTATCCACGATATCTTTTTGATTGACTATATCGTCTAGCGTTCTAGGTCTGTACTTCTCGGCCCATAATATTTCATCCATCGTTATCAGTAATGAAATAATATTAAACTCCCATAAAAAGGCGGCACCCTATCGCCCTCTCTTGCTTTGGAAAGCTCTGAAGCTACCCTCTTCTATATTTTCCCATTAGGTTGCCAAAAGCTATTACATGCCCTTCCATTGCATCCCTGAGTTCCTCAGCGGTAACCTTTTTGATTGCCCTCAGTGAGAGCTCTGTGTTGAGCGCGTACACATTAAAGTAGTACCTATGATATCCGTGCCCCTTTGGGGGGCAAGGCCCATTATATCCTATTTTACCAAAGTCGTTCACTCCTTGTAAACCGTACTGAGTTTTCTCTTTCTTCTCTATACCTTCAGGTAACTCGAGGACTTTTACGTTGTATATGACCCAATGAACGAACGTTCCTCCAGGAGCGTCCGGGTCTTCAAGTATAATGGCGTAGGTTAAAGCCCCTGGTACCTTCTCCCACTTGAGAGGTGGAGAGACATCTCTTCCTTCACAAGTGTACAAAGAAGGGATTACATCTTCGTTTTTAAAAGATGAACTAACAATCATGAAATAATATATCTTAACTGTCTATAAAACTTTTCAAGTTCTCACATTTTCCTGTTTGGATATATCTCTCTCTCCACGTGACCATCTTTGCTAAGTTTCGTGACTATAACCCCTGTGCCTGTAAAGGAGTCGCGCTTAATGGCTGATAGAACGGCCCTTGCTCCCAAATCCATTGCTTCCTCACCTGACAAGTCCGGTCTGTATCCGTCTTCGAGTACGCCCATAGCTACAGGTGATCCAGATCCGGTGGCCACGTACGTTTCCTCAGTCATATCTCCTAAGTAATCCAAGTTGAACAGCCTAGGTTGGGTATCATAACCACCTATCAGTATCTGAACTAGATATGGGAAATACTTACTCTGTGACAACACATTAGTGAGATACGTAGCAAGGCTTTTGACAGTAACAGGCCTATTTCCGGAAATCACGTTGTAATGATAGATATTTTTCATATAATTATAGATAAATTGTAAGTCAGCTACACTTCCAGCTGTCGTCATTCCTATCCTATCGTCAATATAAACTATCTTTCTCACCATCTTATTGGCAACGAAGAAACCTGCACTAGCTCTTCTGTCCGCTGCTAGAACTACCGAATCCTTAGCTACAAGACCTACAGTGGTTGTACCCTTCAAGATCTTTATACTGTTTTTCGAAGGTGTATCAGGCTCTATGAAGTTATTCATCTTAACCATTCATAAACTCTATGTTCTTATATTTGAAACTTTGTTTAGTGCGTAGTTAAACGGGAGCTTTTGAGGCTTGTGAGAGAGTTTTAGATATAACATCAGAATTATTTACTTAATAATAGTAATATAAGAAAAAGGGTGTTTATGAATTGAATCCTGGAAAATTACCTAAATTTAAGCGATCTGTTATCTTGGTTCTTTCCCAAAATGTTTCCTAAAGTCATCATAGAGAATTAGAAAGAAAGATTTAATTGTGGAAAGTCGTCCAAAGTCTTATGGAGAGCTTAACAGGGACTAGGAGGAAAATATATTATTACCTCATGAAGCAGAGAGGGCCAGTTCCTTTGAGGAGGATACAAAGGGAACTCGATTTAAGCTCTCCTTCTCTTGCGCTTTATCATTTAAAGAAACTAGAAGAGAACGGCTTAGTTAAGGAAACTGAGGAAGGTTACATAGTTGCAAAGATAGTATTAGAGGACTATATAAGAGTAAAAAAATTTCCTTATACCAAGATCAGCCTTCTTCGCTTCCTTCTTTGTCGCCTCTATAATTTTGCTCTGGGTAATCAACTTCATAAATCCTTACTCAGTGACTCTTTTCTCCTCAATAGTTATAGCCATTCCTGCTAGCATTTTTATAATAGACGTTGTAAAGAAGTATAGTGAAATTAACTAAGAAGAGATCTAATATCTGACTAAATAGTAGTATAGTAGCGACATTAGAGTCGCGTCTATTATTGACATAATCAATGATGGGTAAACATAAACTGGACTCTTGTCATGGCTCCACATTGCGAACGAAAGGGAGTAAACAATGCCTTGAACGGTCAATAGTATAGCCAAAACGACTAAGATTAACGATAATCTACCTCCAAAATTATTTCTAAGTTTGCTAAATTCTATAAGTGTTAGAAAAGATAAAATTACTGCAAAAAGTGATAAGCTTATTGTTATATACCATATTTCAAACATAACGTTACCTGAAAACGATTTAACTTTAATTTAGTAATAAGCGTTTGCCCAAATCGATTAGATCAGCTAAAGACGATGAAAAAGAAAATTAGGCTTAAACTAAAGTCAATATATCTCAAATATATGAAGAGATTCTTATCTAGAAAAGACATTATAATTTTTAACGTATATCTCGTTAAACTTTGATGTGCTCCTGGCACGTTCTATATTAAATTAAATTATCTTAATTAACATGTTTTTATGATATAAACCTAGTTAAAGTCAGTATCCCTCTTTTTACTAAAGTAAAGGATAATAAAAGAAGGGGGAACAACATCTTGTGAAACTAAATGGGACTAAAAGAGTTTGTTATTTCATTGTTCCAGTTAGATAAAGACTGGACTACTAGGATAGTCATGGCCATGCTTGTCATGGGAGTAATATGGGGGCTCTTAGGCGTAATTGATTCTCTTATGGTAAGAATCCAGGAAACTACATGGGGGTTATCTGGTACTCTAGTTTTTACTCCGCAAGAGTATTTCGCGAGTATTACTCTTCACGCTGAAAGGGACCTCTTTGGTTTTGCTCAACAGGTAATTTATGCAATATTTATATATTTCACAATAAAATTATTGAATCTACAACCTAAAGCAAAGTGGTTACTTAACATTTCGTTCATTCTAATTAACATCTCAATGATGTTCATGGAGGGCCCGATAGTCGTCTCTCCAGTCTTTAACGATAACTACTTTAGTGCAACAGCTTGGTATTATTTGTCTCCGTTAGGGTTACCAAATTATTCGGCCTACGTCGTATCACCTCTGTTCTTTTATGGTTGGCTTCTACTAGATGCTTTCACGTATCTGGCTGGCATATGGATAGTTTATCATTACTACATCGCGTCTAAGCAACTGAAGGAAAAGCTTCCAGTTCCTCTAGTGTTTTTCTTAATGAACACGCTGTTATTTATGATAGGTTACTCTGGTGTAACAGCTGCTGATATCTGGGATGTGTTGGCGTTTTACAACATCGTACAGATTAATGCGATCGCCAATCAGATAGCGTTTTGGATATTCGGACATGCGGTTGTCTATATGGCCTGGCTCCCTGCCGTCGGAGCCCTCTACCTTTTGATCCCAACTTTAGCAAATAAGCCACTGTTTAGCGAAAGGATGGGTAGAATATCTGCACTCCTTTACTTAATTTTCTCCAATAACGTCCCCATTCACCATCTTTATATGGTTAACTTACCTGTCGCAATTAAGGTGTTGCAGGAAGTTCTAACCTATGCGGTAGTTATCCCTTCTATGATGACTTTCCTTAATCTGTGGGCTACAGTAAAGGGATCTCAAGTCAAGTTCAACATTATAACCGCTTTTACAGTAACCTCTTTTTCAGGAGCTATAGCCGCTGGGGTTACGGGAATCTCTAACGCTACAGTGGCCTTTGATGCCATAATTCATAATTCTGACTGGGTAGTCTCTCACTTCCACGCAATGATCTTGCTCTCAATAGTTCCCGCAGCTATGGCAGTGCTCTACTTCATGATCCCTATGATGACAGGAAGACAGTGGTTCTCCAATAAGATGGCGTGGATTCATTGGATTGGTTACGTATTAGGGGCGGTCCTCTTCGTGATAGGATATGAGTTAATGGGTCTTAACGGTCTTCTCAGAAGAACTGAAATATATCCAAGGACTGCTACATTAATAGATGCCAACGTAATAGCTACGGCAGGAGCTATAATTGCTGAGTTAGCCACGTTGGTTTGGTTTCTAAATCTAGTATTAACCCTCGTCAAAGGGAGAAACGTGAACTTAGAGGGTGTGGGCTTGGGTCAGCTGATAACCGGGGTCGGAGCCTCCCTGGAGTGGCCTGAACAAAACATTAATATCTCAAGTTTATTCAATAAAATTATGACAAAGAAAGCATTGGGAGGTTTATGGGCACTAGGGATAGTAGGGGCAATAATTATAATTATTAGTGTGTTCCCTCTTGCGTTCTCTGGAGACACTTACAACGCCCTGCCCTGGGTCTGGATAGTACTACTTACTGTTGGGATAGTGCTTATATCCTATCCGGTGCTCAAGGGTGCAAAAAGCTTATGATCATGATTTTTTAATTTTATGTGTTTTTAGTTGAGGTGATAAAAATGGATAAAAAGGAAAAGTATGAGCTTGCGTGGGTGTCATTCGTAATAATCCTTTTTGGAATCGTAATAGTTGGAACCTTACCCCAGGACTTTACTGTGGGGGGCGTTCCTAACAGTTTGGCAGTTCTTAATCACGTGAATCCTAACAATATCGTGAACACCAGGATAGTGTCAGAACAATACGTGTTTAAGGTGCAAGAGTCTGGTGCGGTTAACGCTCAAGAAAACGGCAATACGGAATTGAACAACTTGATAATTGCTCATCCAGGTGAATGGCTGAACCTTACCATAACTTCTGCAGACGTAACCGAGAACTTCTACTTTCCTGATTATGCAGACCAAGTTGTAGACGATCAGATAGTCCCAGGGCTAGTAACTTATGACGCACTTAGGGTTCCTAATATTACAGGTCCGTTCGTCTTCCTTAACGGGGAATATAATGGGCCTTGGTTTAGTTATCAGGCAGGAGAGTTACTTGTGCTTCCATATTCTGGATATTTCTCTCCCTCTTCGGTATCTCAGCTCATTCTTCAAAACAGCAAGGCACAAACCTCTGGTCTAGTAGGAGATCCATACAACACTCCAATAGTTTATGCCAATAACTCGATTACGCTAGTGACGGACAAGTACGGCGTGTTTAACAGCAGTGTACCAGGCCCTACTTTGGTAGCTAAGGAAAACAGCGAGGTCACTATAAACATGATATTCACCACACCGAGTAGCGATCACAACTATTTATATAACTACTCAACAACCGGCGTTGCTCAACCTGTTGAAAACGTTAAGGTAGGAATATATGCAGTTTGGTGGAACGGGACCATAACGACCGTCTCTGAGAGACCGATAAGCTACGGAACACCTATGACGTTCACGTTTAATGCCACTGCCCCAGCTTACCTATACGGTATAATCACTCCTGTATACTATAATTACGACCCTCTAGGTATGTCTAATAATTTCATAGGCCAGGATAAAGGGTTCGTTATGGGAGCCTGGGGTACTATTTTAGTAGAGGGTGAGTAAAATGGTTAGTTTCTTTAAACTACTTGGCATAGGTTATATACTAGCAATCCTTCTGCTTGTTTGGGAACTCACAGACATAACTCTACATAGTGCTGCCGCTCCTTACACCGGACTTTTCACTGTTATGGCTTTTATCGGATTTGTTGCGTTCTACCTTTTCGTTAGATTCGCTCCAACTAAGGAAGAGTAAGGGCCTAAAAGTCTCTTAAAGTTACTTTCAATTTTTTTCTCAAGTTCCTCCTTTTCAATCCTCTTTACCTCAGCTATCTTTCTAAGTGTTAGATTTACGTTACATGGAACGTTTCTAGTTCTGTCCGGTCCCATGAAAGGGGAATCGGTCTCGGTTAGAATAGAATCCTCAGGAAGGTTGGAGACTACGTTTAACCTCCCCTTATCCCTCAATATTATAGGAGGGAATGATAGAAATCCGCCTAGGTCTACAATTTTTAACGCGTCTCTCACACTGCCCTCATATCCATGAATCGCAAACCTCGTTTTATAACTTGAAACCATATCTATTATCTCCCTAAGACCTCCTCTTGAATGAATTACTAGGGGCTTACCCTGAGTTTCTGCTAAACTCATGAACTTAGCTAAAACTTCCCTCTGTCTTCTCCTTAGCGTTTCGTCCTTTATCCAGAAGTAGTCAAGGCCTACTTCACTTATTATAGGGACATCATCGATTAGCCTCAAAACGTTTTCTATCTCACTATCAACTTTCTCAATGAACTCTGGGTGAAAACCTACTGCAGGGATAACGTTATTGTATCTTCTTGAGAGTCTAACCGACTCTAAGTCGGTATTTAAATCCACTCCAGCGTTAACTACAATTATATCGCAATCCGATAGAATTGCGTCTCTATCCCTATCGAATTCTTTAACGTCAATGTGAGCGTGCACATCTATTAGCATAAAAAAAGTTAGAACGTATAAATATAAAATCTTGGTATGCTTAAAATTATTTCCAAGGTTCACCCATTATTGATATCTTAACTGCGTTCTCTTTCTCATCATAAATGACCTTAACTAGATCTCCCTCTTTGATCTGGAATTTTTGCCTTATCTTAGCAGGGATGGTGACCTGATAGTTTCTACTAACTTTGACTATCTCTTCCACTTCCATTTAGATCACTAAGTTACCTATCTATTGGACGAGTATATAAATCTTTTCTAATGTGTATTTAAATGATCTGTCTCCATAAGTGAGAATATTATCTTTAGTAGAAGAATTCACATAATTATATTTACTCTTATCAATGATGATTTTGTATAAAGTCTCGTATGGAGCGTTCAGTTGAAATGATATCCATAAATGATAAGGAAAAAATATATATAGCTCGTGAATACATTCTTTATTTGTGGTTAAAATGTCGCAAAATCAGATAAGTGGAGCTAGAATAAAACTACCGTCTGGAAAAGATGCAGGGTTAGTAGACATACTTTCCTTTTGTTACGGTCTCTCAGAAACGGACGTCCAGGTACTCATGGGATTAATGAGAGGTAACGCCAGAGGTACTGAGGAACTTGAGAAAGAGTTGAAACTTTCTAAAGCTTCAATAAACAGGAGTCTGAATAAACTTTTGGAAATGAATCTAGTGATGAGAATTAAAGAACCAGGTAACAAGGCTGGTAGGCCTAGATATTTGTACAGAGCTAAGGATTACTCAGAACTCAAGTCGAAGATGCTAAACGACATAAAGGATTGTTCTGAGAAAATGGGACAATTAGTCGGTCAAGAATTTAAACCTTTAGAAATAAGAGCTTAGTGAGTTTATTAATTTTTTGAACTTGTCATCTAGTTTTCCGTTTTTTTTGTATATAATTTTCCCAGCCACTATCACGATGTCAACCGATCTAGGAGGATTATAAACAACATGTGAAAGAATCCTGTTTTCTATCCACGGATAAAGTTGATACTTGTCTATAAGAACTAGGTCGGCTAAGTAACCGGGCTCTATTTTACCCCCCTTGAGTCCAAACATCTTATAGCCGTTGAAGGTTGCTGCCATAAATACGTCAGATGCATTTATCTCGGTAGACCAGTAGTTATGCCTTTGGAGCAAAACGGCGGTTTTCATTTCGTGAAACATACTGAGAGAGTTATTGCTTGCTGCCCCGTCAGTACCTAATGTAACGTTGATAGAATTTATCAGGGCCTCTCTCATAGGAAAGGAGCCTCCTGTCGCCAGCTTCATGTTGGACGATGGACAATGAGTTACACCCAGAGACGCCTTTAGATAACTCAGTTCCCATGATGATACCCAGCCTAAGTGCACGCCGTGGGTATACTTTATTAGATTCTCTCTGTAGATTAACTCTATTGGGAACAGTCCATATTTCCTTTTGATCTCAGATAACTCTTCCCTGGTTTCAGATAAATGCATATGGATGTATGGCCTTTCGTTAAGGCTCTCCTTTAACTCCCTTATTTTAGCTAAATCTACTGCGTAAAGGCTGTGAACGTTGATAATTGGCTTAAATAGATCGTGCTCTCCTAACGCTTTTAACTCCTTTATAACGTCGTCAACAGATTTATCTCTCATAAGGACAGGTCCTGCCATGCTTCTAATCCCGTAGGCCAAGGAAAGATCTCTGACCTGGTCGGGATTAAAATACATGTCTATGAAAGCGGTAGTTCCCCACATTATCATTTCCGTTATGGCTAATTCCGTGCCCAATCTCATGAGGTCTTTAGATAACTTCTCTTCTTCCTTCCAGATGACAGATAGCCACTCTCTGAGTTCTCCTTCATCGTACAACCCTCTTAAGACGGTCATAGCTGAGTGAGTGTGCGCGTTAACTAGACCCGGAATCACTATGAACTCGCTACAGTCCAGTTCATCACCCTCAACCTCGTTCCCCACATACTTTATTTTATCATCCTCAATTACGATATTGACGCCCCTTCTTACTCTATCGAAATCAACTGCGTAGGAGCACTTCCTTAACGTATACGTTCTATTCGATATTCCCACTCATACTCGCCCAACTTAATGGGTTTACCTTCTACAATTAATTTTCTCTTGAATAACGGCGCGTAAAGCACAAACGTCTCAGCCTCTCCTCCCTCAAAGGCAGGGTTAAATTTGTACTTTCGAGAACTATCTATAATCTTCTCCACGTCGCTAGCCGTTATTACTTTTCCAATTAGCTCAAACGGAAAGCCCATTGCTGAGGCTGAAGTTATTATAAACTCATAGTTTTCTCTAACTAACCATCTAAGATATTTTTCTTGGTCTTTCCTCCACAATGGAGAAAAGACTTTGAGCCCTAGCTCCTCCGCTATCATGTTTATATTTAACCTCTGGTAATCTGAGAGAAGAGCTCCAGTTACGATCCCTCTAGCACCTAAACTCTTTGCTTTGTTTAGCGCTTCCCTTAAATCTAATAGCTCTAAGTCTTTCTCGCCTGACGATTGAACAGAAACGAGCTGAATCCCTAAGACTTCCGCTTGATACGAAGTTAGCGATACGTTATGATATTGGAACATCCATGAGTCTCTCCTTCTAGGTATTATTGTTAAGAGACACTCTATATCAAAGCCCTGAAACGCGGCCCAATGCGTGGCGTAAGTACTATCCTTTCCTCCAGAAAAAAGAGAACACAGCTTCATGGAAAAAAACCTTAACTTTAGAAGCTATTAAGCGTACTAGTCTGTTACTTCTTCTTCTCTCCGCCGCTTTGAGGCTGCTGTTGGCCTTGACCTTTCTTCTCTTTCCCCTTTGCCATTAGGGATCTAAATTAATAGAAGATTACAAAGTATTTTAAGGATTATTCATTTATACTAGCCTAAAAGCTAACATAAAAGAGATAAGGATTTCTATGATAAGTTAAAAGTTTGGTCCTCTCAGATATAAAACATTGCCATAATCTATCACTCAGGATAAGTAAATTATTTTTATTTTTCTTTTAAAAGAGAACGTCAAAAAATTACGTCTCAATTCATGAGATGATCTTATTTCTTATATAGAGAACAATTATTCTTTACGTATTACTACAAATAGAAGTTTGCCAGTAAGATTTCTTTACATCCCGTAAATCGCTAACTCTATTGACGTTCAAAAGCGTTAATAAGCTAGGATCCCACATGTAGACTTCCATGTAACCTGCTATGTAGACCGACGGAGCTTTATAAACAATTTCTCTGAGCGATCTAGATCTTCTAATCGACGATCGCAAGAAATTCGTCGAATAACATGATAAGAGAGGTTGAATTTTGCCGTCATACATCGTAGTTGCTACCTCCTCTGGCTTGGAACACAAATTTTGAACAAGTTTTGGAGAAAGAAACGGGAAGTCACATCCTGTTACGAAAACTCTCTTCTCCTTTACATACTCCAGCCCCATTTCAATGGCCTTTAGAGGGCCGGATTTATGTGAGTCTATTACGTGAATGCCTTCTACTGGTCTAGGCTTGTCCGTTACAATTATTGGGGATTCAAACTTTTCTGAAATTCTTCTCAACATCGTTTTCCCATCAATTTCGAATTCGCATTTATCAGTGCCAAATCGTGATGATCTTCCCCCGGCCAGGATTATAACGTCAAATGAATCTCTGCACAAGCACCTCTTCCCCTTCTTTATATGTCTTACCCCTTCTCAATATCGTGAATCCAGAAGCTTTACCTAGCTCGCTGTAGAGTCCGACTCCCCATCTTAAAGGAATAGCTTTCTCGCCATCTATCTTTATGAGATATGTGGAGTCCATCTTGTGATCCACTTCAACATTAGAGGCTAGCTTACACGTGACGAATTCCCTTAATTCGACTCCTATCATTCTAGAGAGGATATGTAATCCGTGTTCATGAAACGTCGTCACGGCTGAAACGATCTGGCCAGGAAGAACCAATACGGGCTTTCCAGATATAATTCCAGCAGCTCCACGCTTTAGAACGTTAGCTGAAACTCCTTCAAATAACAGAGTTCCCATTTCGCTTATTGCCCTCTTTACGAAATCCTTCTCACCTACAGAAGAGCCGCCAATGGAAATAACGAAGTCGTGTGAGACGCATACTGAGAGCTTCTTTTTGACTTCGTCTAAGTCGTCTCTAGCTATCCCTTGATAATAGGACTCTCCGAACCTGTCTAGTAACTTAAAGAAGGCTGGGCTTATCGAATCGGGAATACCGTTGCCTTCCTCACCCCAGGGTACTATTTCATCACCGTTCCCGAAAATGCAAAACGATATATCAAACACTTCAACTTTTCTTATTCCCTGTTGAAGTAGAAGTGGGATATGGTACGGTGTAATCTGCGTACCTTTTGGGATCAGCAGCTGGCCTTTTTTTATATCCTCTCCCGTCCATCTTACATCCTTTCCTCTAGTCAGAGGACCGTTAACAATCAGGTTATCTCCTTCCACTCTAGTGTATTCAACTCTTGCTACCACATCCGCTCCTTTAGGTAATGGAGCTCCAGTGGTTACGTAATAAGCTTCTCCTTGATTCAAGGTAGGTGGATCCTTAGTGGAGGGGAAAATCTTCCCTGCTATCTTTAATTTAGTCTTATTCAGATCGTCAAATCTAAAGGCATAGCCATCCATGGCCGAGATATCAACCTCTGGTATGTTCTTTGTAGCTACGACATCCCTAGACAGTAATTTTCCGACTGCAGAGAGCGGATCTAGCAACTTTGTCCTTGGATTTTGTAAACTTAGCTTACTAATCAGAGACCTAGCTTCCTCGATCTTGATGAGCATTCATAACCTTTTCTTATCTCTAGTTTATATGGATTGCATATTTCAAATCATAGGAAAGAAGAATAGTGGAAAGACCTTAGTCATGGAAAAGGCTATATCCCTCCTGAGGGCCAAAGGGCTAGTTGTGGCAGCAATTAAGCATACTCATCATGTTATAAATCCAGAGGGAAAAGATACCTCACGTTATTCTAAAGCGGGAGCTGACCTAGTGATCTTACACAGTAACGATTGTGCAATGTTCTGGAAATGCGAAAACTTAGATTATCTGGACTTCATCCCGGCAGACGTGATCTTGATTGAAGGCTTCGCCAACTTAAATTTAGGAGTGAAGCTCGAGATAAGCAACCCTAACGAGGCTGAAGATATAGCAGCCAGGATCTCTAATCTAGCCTCCGAGTGCAGCAAGAGTGTACGTATAAATGTAATTCCTGAACAAAAGGATAAAATCAAGTACATGACGCTTTATAACTTGATGAGAAAGTGGGGAATAAGAGAGGTAAGAGTTCTTGACGATTGAAGGTTCGGACATAATATCGCTTGATTGTACCTCTACTGTCCTGGACACGATCTTCTTCATGAGGACTAATAGGATCAGACGTATAGTTGCCACCTGTGAAGGGAAAATGATTGGTCTCTTTACAGTAGATGAGGGATTAAGGGAGATACTAGAAAGATCTGTTGAGGACAAGCTTAGGGACGTTAAGTTAAAGAAGATTGTGAGGGTTAACTCAAACGATGTGAGAGAGATAGCTAAGGCGATGATAAACAACTCTGTGGACGCTGTGATATTCTCAGGTAAGATAGTAACTGAGAAAGATGTGGTGAAGGGATTCAAGTGGAACGACGAGGAAAGAATGATAGACATTGCGGTAAGGGCTATTACCGCTGAGGGTTACACTAAACTTTCTACCGCCGCTGAGATAATGATAAGGCATGTTATAAGGCATCTCCCTGTCCTTGAGGAACAACCGATAGGGATGATTTCCGCAAGAGATATAATATATAGATTCTCTGAAAAATTATCACTACAAGAAGAGGTAAAACAAGTGATGGTACCTTATCTTGTGAAAGGTGACTTTAACACCACCTTGAGCGAAGGCGTTGAGCTTATGATGAAAAATGGTGTAGGGAGTTTAGTTTTCTATGAGAAGAACGATTTATATATAGTTACTCTAAAGGATTTGGTCAAACACATTTATATGTATGAAATGAAATTGTAATATGATACATTTAGTTTGTCCAATCGACAGGCTTCCCTTGGACGATAACTTAAGATGCGGTAAAGGACATTCGTACAGTAGAAGAGATGGGACAATAGATTTTATTATCGGTGATGTAAAAGATAATGATCTTTTAGATAAAGTAGCTCCTTTATATGAGGATATATGGGCGCCATTAGGCTTTGTTATAACTGCTAGGACAACGTACTCTTCGGTGCTGAAGGAAGCAGCTCTCTTTACGTCTGGAGATCAGTTCTTGGACGTAGGAACTGGACCAGGTAAGATCTTCGATTACGTAAGATGTAACGAATGCTACGGTCTAGATATTTCCTTCAAGTTCCTTAGGATATTAAGAAGAAAGAGGCCTTCGGTTGTTGGGGTTAGAGCAGACGCACGATCGCTTCCTTTCCCAGATGAGGTGTTCTCTGGAGTATCATCTATGTTCGTTTTGCACATGTTAGATGATCCTGGCAAGGCGATTTCAGAGATTTCAAGAGTTATGAAAGGCGACGGAAAGTGCGCTTTAGGGTTACTGACTAAATCCGGGTTTCTATCAAACCTGCTTTCAAGATGGTGGAAAATAGACCTAAAAACTGAAGTTTTTTACACTGGACTTCTTGAGAGAGAGGGACTTGAGATCGTTAAAACTAAACGACTTGGTATATGGTCCATAATAATGTGCAGGAAGGCTAAGGCATAGACCATAAAGACACTGCAAACAAAACGTAAGACAACCCGTTTAATACCTCAGTGACTCTAAGTAACAGTCCCTGCATAAATATTGCGTAGATTCCTATATATAATCCCATGAATATTCCAAAGAAAAACATACTAAATACAATGTAAGCAGCAAGGTCACCCTCTCCCATCAAAAGGTAGTAAAGCCTCTTGTTGTTTGTGATTCCAAAGACTATCCTCTCTGCACCTAGAATTAATCCGACATAGTATAAAATATATGGATTAAAAGTCGCTATCATCTCAAATAAGTTGAAAGGCACCTTATCTATTAGGTAAACAGACGAGAAGAACATGATAGAACCTATCAATATGCTTACTGCTCTTTTCTTTATTGCTCTATCGAGATTGGCCATGAATACACACCTACGAAGGTTTCATTCAACTCCACATCCAAGATTTCACCTAGTAAGAGACCGCCTATAGCGCCTATAAAGAGGCCAGGTATTCCGCCCAACTTAAGACCCAATGATGCCCCTAACAGTCCTCCTAAACCTTTGCCAACATAGTTATCGTTTACCTTATAAATGGTAGCGAAGTTATTACCTCCTTTCCTATTAACTTTGTTAAGGAAATAAGCAGCCTCTGTTATAGCCTCTCTAAGTTCTTCTAAGTCATTGGACTTGTAAAGTGCCTCATAGACCTCTTCTTCACCTTCTCTCTTTGCCATGAATGGAATGAAACCTGCCCTTTTTATTTCTCTTAGACCAGCAGTGTTCCTAACTTCTGTCGTTACTCTAAAAATTACTTTAAACATCAAAGAAATGATGTGATAGTTTCCTTAAATACTTTTGTAATTTCGAATCTCATACCTTAATCTTTTTACCCTCGTAGGGGAAAACTTTACTGGCGATAGCGTTGGTGGGCGATGGTAAGAAATTCTATGCGATCCTGAGGGTTGATAACTTAGAGGTTCCAGATGGAGTGTCTAAAACTGGTCTTCACGACCACATCTCTTCAGCTGTAGATGAGGTGTTGAACAACGTTAGGAATTATCTTAAAGATCAAGGAATTTTAGGGAAATTTAACGCACAAATAGAGGTGTTCGCAAAAGAGGAATCAGTTACGCGACTGATAGAGAGTATAAAAACTAAAATAAAGGCTTAGAAAAGATAAGTTATGTCTGAGTTATCTGAACCTTTAGAAAATTATCTAAAGGAGATTTACGAACTAGAGGAATCTAAAGGAGTGGCTAAGGTCGTTGACCTGATTGAAGCGTTCTCGATCTCTCCAGGGACTATTAGCAAGGCTTTGGATAGACTGGAATCTTTAGGTTTCATAGATAGGAAAACTAAAAGGATTAGGTTAACCGACGACGGAAGGAAATTAGCCGTCAGACTCATAAAGGCACATAGGTTATCTGAGAGACTTCTCACTGACATAATAGGTGTAGACTGGATAAGAGCTCATGAGCTAGCGCATAGGTTAGAACACATTTGGCCAGAAGACGTTTTAGACAAAATAGATCGTACTCTCGGGAAACCCGCTACTTGTCCTCACGGTCATCCAATCCCTGGAAGAGAGAGCGAAGAGAGAGGCCAGGCCATAAGCCAGATGGGGCCAGGAAAATATCAAGTTCAGATGATATTAAGAGAGGAGGAGTGGATATTGAGGGAAGCTCAGAACTTAGGTCTAATACCTGGAAGGAACATAGAGGTGGTGGAGAACAGGGATGGAGAAATAAAGATCAAGCTAGACGATAAAGTTATCGTCATACCGAGGTCTCTCGGCGATCAGGTGATTATAGTTGGAAATAAGTGAGCTTCAAAAATTAATTTTGGCTCATATCTATAAATTCGGTCCAGATAATCCCTGGTATATGTCGAGGAGATTAATGGGGAACAGCGGATGGGCTCCAAAATACGACCCTGATGAGGTCGAGAGGGCTTGTTACGAATTAGAACAGAAAAAGCTGCTTGTTAGATTCCAGGGTTCACTGAAGAGATCAGTAACATCATCAGTCAAACCTTGGTTGAAGGTTAAGGCAAAGGAGATGGGAACTAAGCCTAAGGGAATATATTACGATTTGACAAAGGAAGGGCGGAAGATAGCCTCCCAATTAGCAAAAGACCTAAGGAAAACTGGCAGCTAAAGCGCTAGACCTTAGAGACGTTAATTTAAATCCATAATAGAGGCTAACATCTTCTGTTTGTCTCCAAGGCCGCTAGTAACCATCAACGAAAGGACTTTAAACGTTAGTTATTGACTTCATTTAGATAAACACATGGATTCAATTGTTCGGAGAATTCTACAACTTTCAGACCCTGAGATAGCTTTATCTAAGAAGGTTTCTCTAAGTCAAAACGAGCTCATAGTCAACAGCTATAGATTTCAGTTTCAGAAACCTCTCATACTCGCTATAGGTAAAGCGTCTGTCAAGATGGCAAACTTCTTCTTGTCAAAATTGAATAAATATGAATCGCTAGTCGTAAAGCCTAGAGGAGACAATTTAAAGTTAAATGGAAATGCGGAGGTCATAGAGTCTTCCCATCCATATCCTGACGAAAGTAGCTTCGAGGCCGGCAAAAAGGTGAGGGAATACCTCTTAAACAAGGAATATGATCTCGTTATACTTCTACTCTCTGGCGGTGCCTCTTCCCTAGTTGAAGATCCTATCCCTCCAAAACACGTGTATGTAGATATTATGAAAAAATTGATCACTTCAGGGATCGGGATAGAAGAGGTAAACATAGTTAGGAAGCACCTCTCTAAGATAAAGGGCGGAAGGTTAGCTTCATTATCAAAGTCAAAGATAGTTACTTTAGTCGTAAGCGATGTACCAGGAAATGATTTGTCCACCGTCGGGAGTGGTCCCACTCATGCAGATCTATCGACAGTCCATGAGGCAAGAGAGATTATGAGATGGCTTAATCTTCAAGGTGAAGAGTACTTAGAGGAAACTCCAAAAAAGTTGGACAACGTATGGGAATTTCTGATCCTAGACGTAAGCGAAGTCCTTAGGGGATTAAACCTAGAAAACTCTTACATCCTTTCGTCTGAAGTTAGAGGTGAGGCAAAATCTTTTGGAGCGTTCCTAGCTTCCTTGATGAATACGCAATACATCCCTTTTCGTAGGCCCTTTACGTTACTCTTTGGAGGAGAACCAGAGGTCCATTTGTCAGGAAAGGTAGGAAAGGGAGGGAGAAACGGGGAAGTATGTCTGTCCTTCCTGGAATGGGTCAGAGATGAAAAATTCAAGCTATACGCCATTGCGACTGACGGAATAGATGGGAACAGCGATTACGCAGGATGCGTAGTAGATGGAAAAACTAAGTTATCTAAGCTCGAAATAAGGAGATCTCTTGAGGAGCACTCATCTTACCAACTATTAGAGAGAACCAAGTCCACAGTAAAAACAGGTCCCACTGGAACGAACGTCAACAACATTTACGTTCTAATAGCACCTTGACTCCTGATCTTCTTCTGGAGCATTAATAGACCTCTTGCTATGGCCTCCGGTCTTATAGGACATCCTGGGATGTACAGATCTACGGGTATTCCTACGTCTGAAGGCAAGACCGTATTGTATGAGTTCCAAAATATTCCACCCTCTAATATGCAGGCTCCCATTGCAATAACGTATTTGGGCTCTGGCATTTGATCATATACTATCCTAGCCGCCCTGGCCATTTTCCTTGTTAATGTACCCTCTATAGTAAGGATGTTCGATTGCCTAGAGGACGCAAAAGGTAACATACCGAATCTTTCAGCGTCGAATCTTGCCGCAGCAAACGCCCCAAATTCTGTACCACAGCAACTGGTAGTGAAGTGAGGTGGCCATAACGAAAACGAAATTCCCCAGTCTCTTAAAGTTCTTATAGGTTTTTTGTTAAGCAGCCACTCTGCAGCTTTTCTTGCAGACTCGTCTAGGTTCCCCGTAAGAAGTATCTGTTCTCCCATTTACATCGAAGATATATTATCTACGGTACTAATAAGCATTACACTCTATAACTTTATACTGAAGACCAAGTTTTATCATGCATGATATAAGATCGCTTCTAGGATATTAATTGATTTTATTTATCATCATTCAATTCAGAGATCACCTCATAAATCACCGATCATCGTCAGTAAAGAGCGCCTTCGCCATCAATAGCCTCGGAGGTTCCTCATCACTTAAATATAAAGGCTTCATCCATTTATAAAAGCCTAAATGATCGTCTTAAGAGTCGATCCACTTAACCCTGAAACGGATCTGATAAGAAAGGCTGCCGAAGTGATAAGATCTGGAGGATTGGTGGCTTTCCCCACGGAAACAGTTTACGGTCTGGGAGCTAACGCGTTTGACGGGAAGGCCGCTGAAAAGGTGTTTAAGGCTAAGAGAAGACCTATGGATAACCCACTCATAGTTCATATAGCAGACGTAGGTCAATTAGAAGAGGTTGCCTCAGATCTATCTCCGGAAGTAATGGACTTGGCTCAGAAGGTTTGGCCTGGTCCGTTAACTTTCGTGCTTAAGAAGACCAGTAAGGTACCACTTGAAACAACAGGAGGGTTGAATACCGTGGCTGTTCGTATGCCTGCTCATCCCATCGCGTTATCCTTAATAAGAGAGAGTGGCGTACCTATCGCAGCTCCTAGCGCTAACTTAGCGACTAAACCTAGTCCAACTCTAGCTGAACATGTGATCCAGGACCTAGACGGATCCGTTGATATCGTAATAGATGGAGGAGAATCGTTTTTCGGTGTGGAATCTACAATAATAAATCTGACCGTAAAGCCTCCAGTCCTTTTGAGACCTGGCCCTTTCACGGTAGAAGAGCTTACAACTCTAGTTGGTGAGATCAATGTACCTGAGGAACTAACTCGCGGGAAGGAGTTTGGAGTAGCATTAGCACCAGGCATGAAATATAAACACTATGCACCAGACAAAACGCTTTATCTGGTTGAGAGGAAATCTATCTTTCTAGATGTGGTCAACATCCTCAGAGAGAAAAAGAGGGTAGCGGTACTATGCTCCGAAGAAACGTGCTCTAAATTAGAGGAACCTAGGATAATCTTGGGTAATAGTGAGAACCTCTATTCCATTGCGAAAAATCTATTTAAATCGTTCAGGCAGCTTGATGGCCTTGATGTGGATTTAGGAGTGATAGAACCTTTCCCGGAGAAAGGTATAGGATTAGCGATAATGAACCGAGTTAAGAAAGCAACCGCCCACAAGTTCATCAGATCTCTAGATGAGGCGAGACAAATTGCAAATAGTTAAGTTAACCCGAGTTACTTCCACTCAGGACTTCGCGGAAGCCGTAAGTGAAATGATAGACGAGAACTATGTGGTTGTCGCAGAAGAACAAACTAGAGCTAGAGGAAGATATAGGAGGGCGTGGTACTCCCCAAAAGGAGGACTATGGGTTACGTATGTGATCAAGGACTTTAACGTCGAGGAGATAGCATTAACTACTTTGAGAGTGGCTTTAGCGATAAGAAGTGTGTTATCTAAGTATGTCAATTCTACCATTAGATGGCCTAATGACGTAGTTGTTAATGGTAAAAAGATATCTGGAGTGCTCGTAGAATCATCAGTTCAGGGTAGCTCTAGCGTTGGTTTCATAGGATTTGGGATTAACAGCAACGTTTCTGTCTTTCCTCAAGATATAAACGCCACATCCGTCAAATTAGAGACCGGAAAGGAGATTGATAATCAGTTGTTACTTGACGAGGTAATACAGAAAATAAATCAATACATAACCAAAACTCCAGAGGAGGTTTACTCGGAACTGAATTCAAATCTATACATCAAGGAGAAGGATGTAGTTCTATATGGAGAAAACTGGAAAAAGGAGTGCAAGGCTTTATTCGTAGATAGATACGGAAGACTTGTTACAATGTGCGGTATATTTGAAGTCGAGGAAGTGTTAAGACTTGAGACGCCTTAGAGCCTCCCACAACCCCTCAAGGTAAGAGGGGTGAGGCATAATTAACTTCGACGCGATATCCACGTTAACGTTTAACTGCATAAGTAAGGCCAAGGAGGATATTATGTCCTCAGCTCTTTCACTAAAGGCTACACCACCCGTGATGTTTTCCCCTTTAGCACATACCTTAATGAAGCCATCAGTTGATTGTTCAGCAACCGCTCTTATCACTTCAGCCATAGATACCTTAACGCAGGTGCCTTCAGTCTTTCCAACGTAAGCTATTTCCGGATGGGTGTAAAGTACCTTAGGTATTACCATTTTATCATAAGAGACCTTCTCACCGACTGCGTTTAAACCAGCAACAATTCCCTTGTGAATGGCCTCATGCGCAGTGAAGCTTCCGGTTACGTCTCCGGCAGCGTAAACGTTATTGAGCTTAGTACGCATAAAACTGTCAACTTCAATCCAGTTCCCATCACTTAACTCTTCAAACCCTTTCAGAGCCGGTTTTCTACCAAAAGTTAATACAACTAAATCAAAGTCCTCTTCCTCTCCATTTATTTTTATTTGATCTCCTATTTCGGCTAACGAATTTGTCCTCACGTCTATTCCCAGTCTTTTAAAGTGTGATGTCACGCTTCTCCTTAAGTCTATGTCGTGCTTAGGAAGTAGTAACTCGTCTCTCTCAACGATGGTTACCTTTTTCCCTGTCATGGCCAGGAGCCATCCGTATTCTACTCCTCCCACACCACCACCTATTAGCAGAACCTTGGAGAATTTCTTCTTAATGAAATGAAGGTCGTCTGAGGCTATAGTACCCTTAACTTGGGGCTTTTCGGTTCCGGAAGCTATCACAATTGAATCTGAATCAAGAGACTGGGCTCCTACATTAATCTTCCCAGATCTTAATTCTGCCTGTCCATGTATTACGTTGACACCTCCGTTCTCCAACATGTACTCCACACCCTTACTAGCCCTTCTTACCACGTTTTCAGCTATGGTTTGAAGCTCTTCGTAGGAGAAGCTGATATCCTTTCCGAACTTTCCAGCAAGGTAGCTAGTTGCTAGAGGTGCAATCATGGCTTTTGAAGGAATACAACCGTACAATACGCAAGTTCCTCCTAGTCTCTCCTGTTTCTCTACAAGTGTGACCTTGGCGCCCTTCTGGGAAGCAGCTAGAGCCGCGTAAATCCCACCCGGACCCGATCCAACAACTGTTAAATTCATGTAACTACTAAGTAAAAAAAGGAAATAAACGTTACTTAACTACGAGAACTGGCATCTTAGCCTCATGGATTATCCTAGAGGATACGCTTCCCAAGAACATCCTTTTTATTGTAGAGAGTCCCCTACTTCCAGTAATAATCAAGTCTATTCCGTTCTTTGAAGCGTAGTCTAATATCGCAGTTGCTGGATCTCCCTCAACTATAACTCCGTCAGCCTTAACTCCCCCTTGCTCTGCAGTTTTCTTCCCGTTCTCGATGTCGGCCCTTGCCTTTGCATATAACGAGTCTATAACATCCGGGGGAACTGGCCCAATTCCAGCCCCTAATAGAACCGAAGTGTCTACAACTTCCACAATGTCCAGCTTCGCCTCATACCTTTTAGTCAGGTCAATTGCCACATTTAAAGCACGTTTCGCGTTTTCTGATCCATCATATGCCACTAAAATGTGTTTAAACATAGTTATCTTGTTAAAAATCACGGAATCGTTTCTTTTAAATTTTCGTGTTTTTTGACCTCTCTTTTGCGGTTAACTCGGTTAATAGACCACTGACAACCCCTTTATTGCAAGGTTAGCTGATTTCACCGAAGATATTCTCCTCGGTTGCCCAACTTCTCCAATTACACCTCTTAGTAGAGTTTTAAGGTCCCCAGATATGATAACTTCCCTAACTCCCCTCTTAGACTCCTTCTTGGTGATCCACGCAATGGGCGCAACTACACTGAACTCACCTGAGTCCCAACTGCTAGTGTGGACGCCTTGAACCTGGTCTATAACTAAACCGTCTTCCTCAAAGTTATCTTCATGGACTATTTCTATCGTAGAGGTTCCAATAGTGGGAACGGACATGAAAGATCTGATCGCTGAGGCAGAGTTCTGAACGTTCATTTTTCTAGACCAAAACCAGTTGGTAAGGAAGTTTTTGAAAATTCCATTCTCAAATAGAGTTATAGACGACGTCGGTTGACCCTCACCGTCAAAGGATCTGCTGAATTCAGAACGTTCCTCCCTAGGATTGTCTATCACGCTAAGGCTCCCATATTCCTCTCCAAGATTTAATGGAGTCCTCTTCCTGTAGACGTTCTCAGCGTTTACTGAGTAAGCCAATAGGGGATGAAGCAACTCAGATAACGCTTTCGTGGTTAAGATTATCACATCGCTCTTACGATCTAATTTTTCTCTAGATTTCGTTATTTTCACTTTATTTATTACTTCTTCTTTAAGAAGTTCTATATCCACGTCTTCGAAAGATCTTCCAGAACCGGTTTCATAAAGCTCAGGCGTTACTACAGACGAGTCTTTGTAATTTGCAATCACGCTAACGCTAACTGAAGTTCTGACCTCATGAACGTCAACACCCTCGCTACTTATCACGCCCACCTTATTTCTGCTGCTAGAGATTTGGACACTTATCAGGTTTACTTCCCCTCCTATATCCTCTATGTTCTTAAGTGTCTCTTTTGCACGTTCCATTGAACCCTCCCCCTTATTTAGAGACAAGAGGTTAGGCTTCTTAGCTGGTGGAGGCTCATTACTTGGATCTTTTTCTGAGACCTTCAAGGTAGATATGGCCCTGTCAAGGAGACTATCGCTTATCCTAGTATCGAACGCGAAACCAACGTACCCATCCTTAAATAATCTAACTCCGAATCCTCTTTCCCTTAGAGTGCTTGAGATGAACTCCTTCTCCTTTCCCAAATTATACTCCGTTCTTTCTATGTAATAAACCTCGCAAGCGTAACCCAGGTTTTTAGCCTTTGTAACCAAATTGTACGTATCACTCATGTCCTCCCACCTTAACCCTTACGCTTATGTAGGGACCTCCTGTTCCAACTGGTACGCTTTGTCCTCCTTTACCACAATACCCAGGCCACATTCCGAAATCTTTAGATACGCCATTTATTTTGCCCAACGTTTCTATCGTGTAACCTGAGATCCCTACGTTCCTCAGAGACTCCTTGATCTCTCCTCTTTCTATCCTATATCCCTCCTGGATTCCGAATTGGAAGGTTCCGTCTGGACTGGTTTGTCCGCCCAGAGGTGAGACCATAAGGTAGCCGTCCTTTATCTCCTCAATGAGTTCGTCTTTGCTCATCTCTCCAGGCAGCATATAGGTATTTCTCATCCTAATGAGAATCGTCGACCTGAAATCTTCAGCTCGGGCGTTGCCTGTAGGTCTTTCGCCCAGATATGCCGCGTAATATCTATCTACCAGGAACTCCCCTATAACACCTTTATCCACAATCTTTACGTCTCTTGATTCAACTCCATCATCATCGTAAGGTAATATTCCGTGAGCCATAGGATTATCTGAGAACCCAGAATCAATTATAGAGACATACTCTGGAGCTACTTTCTTTCCCTTAACGTTACTTAAAATCCCATTAACTGCTAGGTCAGCCTCGGATAAGTGACCCACAGCCTCGTGAGAGAAAACTCCTACGACGTCAGGAGCCAGAACAACGTTATAATCTCCTCCCTTTGGAGGCCTTCCCTTTAACTGACCATCTATTCTCCTTTTTATTGTCTCGACTATTTCCCTTGTGTCAAAAACCTCAAAGGGATCTCCTAGATAAGTTGCTAAAGAAGTACTCGCAGACGCGATTACATCCCCCTCCCTAGCTACTGCCCTAACTGAAATACCTGTTAACTCGTAGTCTAGGCTAATTTCACGTTCTTCCGAACTGAAGTAATCCTTACGTATCTTAGACCTAGTGAATCTGACGTTGACGCTCTTGATGGAATGGGAAATGTTAATAATTTCATCCTTGAGTTTCACAGCGTCTTTCATAATCTCCTCTGGACTTTTAGTTACTGGAACCTTTGGTTTAATTATCACCTGATCATGGATGGCAGGTAACATGACGATATTTATCCTCTCGTCTCCATAAGCCGAGTCTACAGCCTGTTTTACCAACTCTGACTCAATTTCTGTGAAGTGAACGTATCCCCAGTTCCCAGATACCAAAACACGAAGAGAGCCGCCGCTGTCTCTGCCCGTAGAGGTTATCTGCCTCTGAGTCTCGGAAACCATTAAGCTCAATTCCTCAACATCATATAATCTCAGGTCCGAGAACGTTACACCGAAGTTCTCAGCCCTTTTCAGAAGTTCGTGCATATAAACCTCCTAAAGAAAATTAATGTAATGAACGTTGAAAAGATTAGCGTAGCTCTAAATAAGCGAACTTTGAAAAGACTTGAGGACAGGGCGAAGTTAGAGGGAGTTAGCAGATCCAGGCTAGTTGAGATTGCCCTAGTAGATTATTTAGATGAGTTCTCAGATGACAACTCTAACGTTCTAGGTATCCTAAACTTGGTATATGATGATACGGCGGGGAATGAGATTATAGCTACGGAGCATCAGTTCGAATCGTTGATAATTTCAACATTACATATCCATGTTGATGATAAAAATTGTATGGAGGCGGTAGCCCTTAGGGGAAGGAGAGCTGACTTAGAAAACCTAGTTAAAAGTCTCACTCAAATTCATGGCGTGAAAAAGGCGAAGCTTATGATATCCTTAGAGGTGAGCAGATGAGGATTGAAGTGAGTAAGGAATGCATATCAAAAGGGATTTTCGTAAAGCACACTGAAGTTATAGGAGTAAATAACGGGAAGGGAACGTTAGAGACGGAGCTCAGGGAAGTTGAGGAGAAGTTCAGGAAAACCGATCCGGCCTCGCTAAAGGATGTCCCGACTGTGAGAGTATACAGAGACTTCTATTGGAGTTTAGGTATAGA
The DNA here is from genome assembly GCF_000204925.1 of Metallosphaera cuprina Ar-4. Lineage (NCBI taxonomy): Archaea > Thermoproteati > Thermoproteota > Thermoprotei > Sulfolobales > Sulfolobaceae > Metallosphaera > Metallosphaera cuprina. Next base: position 248,813 of record NC_015435.1, read on the forward strand.
TCCAACTAAAACTAGACCTAGCGGCGAGGCACTAAGAAGACGAATAGCGAGATCAGGGAAATTACCTAGGATAAACGATATTGTAGATGCCGGAAACGTAGTGAGCGCTTCCACATTGATTTCGATAGGTATCTATGACTTGAAAAAGATTTCAGGAGAACCGAGGATAACCCTAAGCTCTGGAGGAGAGAAGTTCGATGGAATAGGTAACAAGTCTGAGGTTCTCCCCCCTGGAATACCAATAATGGTCGATGGAGTGGGAAACGTGATGCACATTTTCCCTCACAGGGACTCAATCATAACTAGCGTTAGCGACTCCACAAGGGACGTCTTGATAGTTGGGGCGGGCGTTAGAGGGATTGCTGAAAGGGAAGTAGAGGAGGCTGTTAAGGAAACTGCTAGATTATTAAGTAACTTAGGTGGAAAAGTAGTCCATGACGTCTGTTAGTCTCAGAGCGATGTTTCTGGGCTATGGAAACGTAGGAAAAGCGCTTAGAAAGATGATAAAGGAGAGAGGAGAGAAAACAGGTCTTAACGTAAAGATAGAGGCTGTAGTCAACAGAAGCGGTATAATGCTGGAGGACTCGGATAACTTCATTAAAAATAAGGAAGGAGGTCCAATAGACGCTTTAAACATGACAAACCCGGATGTTATAATAGACGTAAGCTCAGCTAATTACGAGAGCGGTGAACCTTCGCTCTCCTTATATAGAGAGGCCCTATCTAGAGGCATACACGTAGTGACAGCAAACAAAGCGCCTCTGGCCTTGCGATATGGTGAAATCATGGACTTAGCTAAGAAACACAGCGCCTCAGTAGGTTTTCAAGCAACAGTGATGAGTGGGACACCTTCAATAAATTTGCTTAGGTTGATGAGAGGCCTCAAGATAGTTAAGATTAGAGGTATACTTAATGGTACAACAAACTACATTCTTACGAGAATGCATCAAGGGTTAGAGTACGATCAGGCTTTAAAGGAAGCTCAGGCTTTAGGCTACGCAGAGACTAATCCAGAACATGACGTGAACGGCTTTGACGCCGCTGCCAAACTAACGATATTAACCAACTTCGCTATGGGACTTAATTTGTCAATCAAGGACGTGGTATTCTCCGGTATAGAAAATATTAGAAAGAGTTCGCTAAAGGGTAAGAAAGTTAAATTGATAGCTTATTCGGAAGGACGCTTTGCGAAGGTCTCACCAGAGGAAATAACGAAAGAAGACCCTCTCTATAACGTTGAGGGTGTGATGAACGCTCTAGACATTCATTCCGATATTCAGGAGGTGGTGATAATGGGACCTGGAGCCGGTCCTCAGAACGCGGCTTTCGGTCTGTTCTCCGATATTGTACTAATTACTAAAGGACTGATTTGAGTCTACCTTACAAAGTTTACATTTATAAGAGTCGAAACAAATTATAAAAATGATAAAACTTGGCCGTTTCCATATCAGCCAGGCTAATTTATTACGCTAAATTAAGCAAGCCAAGAATCATATGGCTACTCGACTTAGCTGCTCTTGCTGGAGCCTTTCTATCAGGAAAACTGATGCCGCTTAACATCTTAGTCGTATTAGTTGGAGGCACTTTAGCCTCTGGAGGATCTATGATAGTAAATGAGGGCATAGAGATAGACAGGGATAAGGTTATGAAAAGGACTTCTAAGCGTCCAACAGTGATGGGATACGTTTCAAAGAAGGAAGCTATTTATGTAGGTTCTTCCCTTCTGATTTTAGGTACTCTCATTGGGCTATTAGACAACCCTTTGACAGCTTTTTTCATTCTCTTAGGAGGATTAGTTTATATCCTAGTTTACACGGTATGGCTTAAACCTAGAAGTCCCTTAAACATTGTCATTGGAGGTTTGGCAGGTAGTGCGGCCGCCTGGGCTGGTTTCGCCTCGACAACTTCATCTTTTACTCTATCCTCATTGTTGTTGGGACTATTGATATTTATGTGGACTCCGGGCCACTTTTGGGCTTTAGCCCTGAGGTTCAGGGAGGACTATTCCAGAGCGGGTATACCTATGTTACCTGTAATCATGAATGAGAACTTCTCCGCCAAGATGATAGCCATTTCTAACGCTCTTATGATCCCCTTCGCGTTAGCCCTAGCTCTTTTCTCTGGGGTAGTATACGCTATAGTCTCTTTGATCCTTTCAATAATTCAGATGTACTTCAGTATTAGGTTGATGAGAAAACCCACGGGAGAGGAGGCCTGGAGGTCATTTAAGTTCTCATCTCCATATCTAGCTATATTACTTATTTTAATAATAATAACCCATTTAATATAAAAATTATTTGCCTTTAAAGTTAGGCTCCCTTTTCTCTAGGAAGGCGTTGACGCCCTCCTTTTTGTCCTCTGTTGAGAATATCACTCCCCAACCTATACTTTCTAAAGAGAGGCCAGAAGCTAGAGGCGAGTCTAAACCCTTATTCACAACCTCTTTAATTAGGGCTAATGACACCGGAGACTTCCTAGCTATCTTTTCCGCTAACTTCCTGGTCTCTTGCTCCAAATTTGACAATGGAGTCACCCTATTTACTAACCCATATCTCTCCGCGTCCTTACCACTAAGTCTATCACCGGTCATCATAATCTCCAAGGCTCTTCCCTTTCCTACTATCCTAGTTAGTCTCTGAGTTCCCCCATATCCTGGATATATTCCTAGGTTTATTTCAGGCAAACCCAATTGAGCCTCCTCTGCTGCGATCCTTATGTCACATGATAAGGCCAACTCTAGTCCTCCCCCTAGCGCATAACCGTTTATCATCGCGATGGTAGGCTTACTAAGAGACTCTATTTTATCCATTACCTCTCTACCTCTCTTAGAGAATCTCCAAGCATCGGTCGGAGATAACTGGTTAAACTGGGTGATGTCAGCTCCAGCACAGAACGCCTTTCCCTTACCGGTAATTATGATAACTCTTACCTCGGGGTCGCTTTCACCCTCTGAGACTGCCCTATTTAACTCCTCTAAAAGTTTAGAGTTTAATGCGTTTAATTTGTCAGGTCTATTTAAAGTAATCCAGAAGAGGTTACCTTCCTTTTTAGTCTCTAAGGTCTCGTATTCCATGATGGATTCCGAGTAAAGTTATTAAATTGAATAGTATTAATGCTTTAATTCCCCGCTTGAGTAATATGATATATGCTAAGCTACGAGAGAGGAACAGTCTTACAGTCCTTTTCTGTATTTATACCAGTAGCAGGACCTGCCATATCTACACTGTTAGTGACAAGGAGAATGAGAGACTTTTGGAACTCAGCTCCCTACCTTCTTTACATAATTCCTCTCTCCTTTGCGTCCACTGTGCTCTTCACGTTTGAGTACTTTAGGCAATTTATATTAATAGCAGCGATTTACTCGTTACTGTCTCCGATAGGATTTTGCTATATTTATTCTAAGAGATATGACTCGATGGAGATCAATGTTAATGAGTATTATATTGAAGTTAAGCTTAAGGTACCTCTGCTCAGAGATCAAGTTATAGATCCTAGCTCCCTCTTCGAGAAAGTCGTAAGCAAAGCAGTTAGAAGAGTCAGAAATCCCTATTACAACTTTAAGTTAAAGTCCCTTAATAATTGCTCTAACCTTAAGGTTTCGCTCTCAGAAAATAAAATAATCATGAGGAGAAGATGTGGAGACATAGTAGTTGAGGTCATAATATCTAATAACGATATAGCTGACATGAAGCTTTCCATTTCTTATTAGCTCAGATGAATATGGGCTCGAACCTATCCTCCCTATAGTGCTTTGATCTCTTTCCTTCTATAGGGAGCTTATAACTGCAATTTTTACACCTCATATCCTCGGTGAGGTTCCACCCTGTTATCCTAAAGCCGTACCTTTCTATCACAACGCTTCCGCAGTTTGGACAATATGTATTTTCCAGAGGATGGCCTGGTACGTTCCCTACGTATACGAACCTGAAACCTGTCTCCTTCGCAAGCTTGTAGTGGGCCTCTAGGGTAGCCACAGAAGTAAGAGGTAAGTTGTTCAACTTATAGTCCGGGTGAAACCTAAGAAAATGAATCGGAACGTCTGGGCCTACAGTATCATAAAGTTTCGATAGGAAACCCTTAGCGAACTCCAAATTGTCCCCTATCTCTGGTATTATTAAGTCAGTTATCTCTACGTGAATCTTCCTTTTGATCAACTCATTGATTGTTTGAAAAATTGGTTCTGGTCCTGAAGCTCCTGTGTACCTCCTCATAAATCTCGGCTCTCCGTTTCCCTTAAAGTCAATTGTCACCGCATCTATGAAATCCTTAGCGTAATCCACTGCCTCATCAGACCAGTATCCATTACTAACCATAGTATTAAGTAGCCCATATCTCTTAGCTAGAGTCCCAGTATCATAGGCGAACTCGATAAAGATTACAGGTTCATTGTAGGTGTACGTTATTCCCTCTACCTGGTATGCTCTAGCCATTTCAACAATATCTTCAGGCATTAAGTCCGCTCCATCAATCACTCTTCTCTGGCTAATGTCATAGTTTTGACAATATGCACACATCCAATTACATCCGAACGTGGAGAAGGAGAGGACTCTAGACCCAGGATAAAAATGAACCAAGGGTTTCTTCTCTATAGGATCTATATGCATGGCCGCAACCTTTCCATAAACGTCAAGGTAAAGTTTACTATTGGAAACGGATCTTATGCCACAGAACCCAGTCTTTCCCTCACCAATAAGGCACTTCCTCGCACAGGCATCACATCTAACCCTATCTCCTTTTACCGTGTATAGTGTAGCCTCCTTTCGCATCAAAGTATATAATAGCAGTTCTTAAATAAAAACTCGATGGAAAGATACATCTTGTTCTATCCCTTGGATGCGAAGCTGGAATTTATTAAAGAGAGTGGATATCGTCTAATAGACGTTAGGGAGTGCAAGTATAAGGAAGTTGATGTCATAGGGGACGTGGAGAAAGTAATGAATGGTCTCGGGAGGCCGTTATTTTACATTAGAGTTGGTGAAAGTCCACAGGACTTGTGGCTTCTACTAAACGACTGCAGGTTTTGGGAAGCGCATGAGATTTTAGAGAGTATCTGGAGGAGATCAACCGGTAACGAGAGGAAATTCACTCAGGCCCTAATATTAATTTGTGCAGCCATGATTAAATTCAGAAAAAATCCTAAAGTGTCGGACGAACTAATGGCCAAAGCTTTATCTCTTATATCCGAACTTCCTAAGGATCTCCTTCCTCTCTTTTATGTCAGCCTCGGTCTCAACGCCCAGGGGAGTTAAGCCGTCCACGACTCCCAAGACTCCTCTTCCTTGGTCAGTTTCCCCTATTATGACCTGCAGTGGGTTAGCCGTAGCAGCATATATTCTTACCACTTCCTCCACTTGTTTTATTCTGTTTAATACGTTTATTGGGAAGCCATTCTTAATATAGATCACGAACGTGTGTCCTGCTGATATTTTTTTGCAGTTTTCTACCGCTAGCTTGATTAGTTCCTCGTCATTACCGTCATATCTTATGAGTCTCTTTCCGCTAGCTTCGCTGAAAGCTATACCGAACTTTAATCCTGGTGAGGAGGAAGCTAAGGTTTCGTATAAATCTTCAACTGTCTTTATAAAATGGGAATGACCTACTATGACGTTAGTACCCTCCGGGATATCTATTTTAACAACTTCGAGCTTTATCACAAATTATTTATCTAATAACGAAATATTAAAATTTAGCTAACTAGATATGCGTAAGACAAAGTGGCTAGTCTGCTCTGACTTAAATCTATCGTAAAAGTATAATGAAGGCTGGCCACGTAAACGGTATAAGTTCCGGGAGGTAAGTAGAAGGTGGCGACTCCGTTAGACATCGTGAAGTTTCTATAAAACGTGCCGTCCTGACCGTAGACCTGGACTATCCCATCATTAAGGGGTTGGCTGCCTCCGAAAGGACCGTAATTCATTATTACTTTGACCTCAAGAGTATACTTTCCATCGATTAATGGCGCATTGAGAGAGGTGATGGTCAAAGTTGTCTTATAGGATGAGGCTAGAGCCACCCCAGCAATGGTTATGACTAACACGACTATGGCTGCTCCAAGTAGTATTGTCTTTTTCATAACACAGGCGTTTAGACAAGACTAATATTTAAGTTGAATCAATATATCGAACGTGATTGACAAGTTCGTTGAGGGGCTAAGATATTCGTTAAGAAACGAGAGACCTGTACTAAGGAGGTACCTTATCCTTGGTGCTTTTGACGGAGTGTTACTAACCCTTGGAATCCTTGTCTCCTCCAGGTTAGCTAACGTCTCTCTAAACGCTACGATTCTCTCAGTTTTGTCTGGAGTGGTTGCGATATCCATTTCCTCTGCCTGGAACTCGCTGATCGTTGAAGCCAAGGAGAAGAAACTGGAGTTCGATAGGTTGGAGAGACAGATGATGAGGAGCCTAAAGGGGTCAACTTACGACTACGGAATGAAGGTAACTATTCTCCTGTCAGTTGTCTCTCACGGGTTGTCTCCATTTCTTGGTCTCATCTCTCTAGTGGTATCAATTGTAACGAGGAGTTTGATCACGGGCGTGATAATATCTATAGCAGAGCTCTTTATACTGGGACTGGCCTATGAGGGAACTGTAAGGGACAAAATAAGATCCGGACTAATGATAGCTTTAGGTGGTGCATTCATGCTTCTAATTTCATATTTTATAGCTAGGTGAAGAAATCTAAAGCCACCATCCGGACGAGCTCCAACATCCGAATCTAGAGTAAAGTGTCAAGCAAGCTTTTTGGTTTCCTTTGTTACACTGTTCACATATTTCTGAGTACTCTCTAACCGTTGCCTCGTCACATATTAATCTGCCGCATATCTCCACACAAGTTTCGTACCCGCTTTTCATAATGCAGTTCTTAGCCATAATACATCACCTTTTTATACTTTTTAAATAATTTAAGCACGATGTCAAAGCTCTTGGTTAGGAAGGATCTCCAATCCGATTTAAAGAGGAACGTAAACGACATAGTAAAGGAAATTGAAGGAGACGATTTAAAAGTAGTTGTCTTCATGGAAAATACTGAACCACCCGTAAAAGTAAAGCCTAAAGTGATTAAATTCGAGCCAACAGTCACCTTGCTAAGGAAATTAGCTAAAGAGGGCCAGATAGAGAAGGGAGTAGCCAAGATTATGTTTTACTCTCCTAGCACGGGTAGATCAAAAGGACTGACCCCAAACATGATGGCAGGTTTTCAGTACATAGAACCAGGAACTTCTACAACCCCTCACTCACACAACATGGCTTCAATCTATCTAGTTGTTAAGGGGGAAGGGTATTCTGAGATTGACGGTGAGATTTTCAAGTGGGGCCAAGGAGATATCTTCGTTGTCCCTGCTAACGCGGTTCACAGTCACACCAATTCAGGGAAAGAGGAAGCGATCTTATTCGACGTGACTGATTCGGGCCTTCTAGAAAACATGGGAATTCTTGAATTTAAGGAAAAGGAATAATTATTTTTGTTCCCAAACGAGCTTATATACCTTCAGAAGTTTTTCATCTCTCCACTTAGAGATGTCTTGAAACGTTTTCCCTTTTAAGAAGGCGTAGTCCTTCATCTGCTGAACAGCTTTAATCACTCCTGAGTAAGGGAACTTCTCATATTTAGCTAATGTATGCATCCATTCGTTAGCTCCATAACCGAATCCTCTATTGAAGAAGTACTCTAGACCGCCCTCTCCTCCTCCTAAATGATAGGTTAAGAAAGGTCCCATAAACGCCCATCTCAGACCTATAGCAGCCGTCATAACTTTATCTATGTCTTCGACTGTAGCCACTCCCTCATCTACTAGGTTCACTGCCTCCCTAAAGAGAGCGAAGGCGAGTCTGTTACCTATGAAACCTGGAATCTCCTTCTTCAGTACTACTACCACTCTATCTAACTTCTCCATTACGTTCTTAGTCTTCTCTAAAACCTCAGGTGAGGTTCTCTCTCCAGGAACTACTTCTACCAAAGGCAATAGATGGGGAGGATTCCAAGGGTGAGCTATTACTCCTCTTTCTGGGCTTTTCTTCATTGCCTTCTGAATTTCGCTCATGAGAAGACCGGATGTGCTGCTGGCTATTATCACGTCCTTTGGAAGGTCTTGATCTAAGTGAGCGAAAAGCTTCTTTTTCGCATCATAATCCTCTATGATCGCCTCTATCACAAAACTTGTGTTCGAAACGGCTTTGTGTAAATCTGTAGTTGGATCAACTCTAGAAAGAATTTGTTGCGGATCCTCTGTAACTTGATTATTACTTCTTAGGACTTGAACATAGTTCCTCAGCTTCTCTAAACCCTTATTTAAAGTATCGTTCTTTTCTGTATACAGCGCTACTTGATATCCCTTAGACGCGAAGAGCGTAGCCCAACCTACGCCTATTACCCCCGCACCTACGATCGTTATTTTTTCGTTCATGTTATCAGGTATATTATATAAGTAATTTAAATCTAAATGACACTACAGTTTGGAACAGAACTGTTTAAATTATAAGGACAGATTTAAGGTACATTTGGATCAAACCATAAAACTTTCATTAAAGGAACTTTTGAATAGATAGTATAGCAAAACACACAAATCTTAAATTAGACTCTATAAATGAAAGTCATGCTTACCGAAGAAATCGAGAGATATGTAACTTCAATTGAGACTAAATTGTTGTCTAGGTTTGAAAGTAGGGAGAGACTTTTACAGATATCCAGGGAAGTTATCAGGTACTCTGGAGAAACTATATCATTGTCCCATAGAGGCAAAAGAGAGGAAGCATTAGATAGATACTCTAAAGCCAAAACGAAACTTGAGGAAATAAAGGGCATTGTAAGCAATTTCCCGGAGCTCTTATTTGGAGACGTTGGTGTGGCGTTTCAGGAGATTAGTGAGGCAAGCGTTGTTCTTTCCTTCTATTTTGGAACTTCGTTGACTCTACCCAAAGATCTCGGGATTCCGGACGTGTACTACATAACAGGGATAGCTGACGCGATTGGTGAGATGAGGAGAGCTGCTTTAGAAAGCCTTAGGAGAGGAGAGAAAGAGAAAGGTAAAGAGATACTGGCTGTTATGGAAAACATTTACGACATGTTGTGGAAGCTAGAGTACCCTAAATCTCTCGTCCCAGGTTTGAGACAGAAGGTAGACGCGATGAGAAAAGTACTTGAAGACACTAGGCACGATGTCTTCTTAGCGGAAGTTGTAGGTAAGATAAATGAGGACTAAGAAAAGTTTTCTTTTATGTAACTCACTAACCTGTTTGGCACGTCGATACCAGTAGCTAAGATAAAGCCCTTAAACTCAGGGACGTCGTTAAGCTCGTTTATCACGTACCCTCTCGAGCGATGTTCTAGAACGTCTATAGATACAAACTCCCCATTTATTACCTTAGCGGCCTTCAGGGTAGTTTCCTTGAGGGCATCATCCACTTCTAATGGAGTTGGGGTCCCACCAAGAGCCACATTAGCCCTCCATTCGTTTGATGGAATGTTCCTAGCGTAACATCCTAGAAGTTCCTTTCCCATCACAATACACCTTATATCCCTGTTCTTTCCTGTTATGTACTCTTGCACTATGTGAACCTTAAGTGCAGAGTTTCCCATCATTTCCCTGTGCTCTATTATGGTCTTCCCCTCTAGTATATCTCTGATTAACGATACCATTCTTCCCCAACTTCCTATAGGTGGTTTATCGATTAATGGAAACCCAATTTGTTCGTAAGCTTTCATAACGGAGTCTGGAGACATAGCTATAACTGATTGAGGGACTGGTATCCCAGCTTTAAACAGTTTGGAGTAGGTCAATATTTTGTCTCCTGCTACGCTTATCACGTCAGCTGAGTTTATTGTATGTACCCCTGCCCCCTCTAGAACTGCCGCTGCGTAAAGAGATCTATACATACTTACAGCCCTTATTATAGCCACATCGTATCTACCTAACGCCCTATTAAACGGTAAAGGCTCCTGAGCTACGTTGAGCACATCGTAGCTTATCTGTTGTTCGTTTAGGGCCTTTACAAGTAACTTTTCCTCTTGTCTAACTATATCTACTACCAGTGCGACCTTCATTAGGTTCCCCCTCCATACCTTCTCATCTCATAAAACGTCATCTCGTTTTTAATCATGGCGTGGCTTATCTCTCTTCCTAACCTTCCATTCAACACAATTGGTACATTTAAATCCACGGCCAATCTCCTGATCTTGTAATCAAAGCTCTTCATGTAACCGTTAGTCACTATCAAGTCTATCTCCCCTCTACCTATCATATTTAGCGCGATGTCTGGACTTATTACGTCAAACCCAGATACCTCGAAATGTTCTAATGTCTTAACGGTAAGGCCCAATTTCTCAAGATTGATTCCGGTCTCCTTTAGCCTCTCCATGTTACCTTTACCATATAAGAGCACACTTTTTCCTTGTTTGGGCAAACGATTAGGTGAACTTGACAACCAGCTCTTCAAGAGCGCGTCATAAAACGTTACGCCTAGGGATGCAGACTCACCTGTACTTCTCATTTCAGGTCCGAGAAACGGATAGGAGTCCTTGAGTTGGGTCCAGGAGAACTGTGGAGACTTAACTGCCCATGACTTGCTTTCAGGCTCGACGAACTCGTCAGTATTAAGACCCTCAATTATGGCCTTCATGGCCATTTCCATTAAGTTCGTACCTTTTGCTTTGCTAGAGAAAGGCATGGATCTGCTAGCCCTTAGGTTCATCTCTATAACGTACGGTACGTTATCTTTAATCACGAACTGGAGGTTGAATGGGCCCTTCACGTTGATTTCCCTAGCTAGGGATAAAGCTATGTTCTTAAGGTCTTGACTGACGTGAGTTATCTCCCTAGTGGGTATGGACATAGTGCTATCTCCGCTGTGGACGCCAGCTTCTTCCACGTGTTCTATAATTACGCCGAAGACTCCCTTTCCATCGCTAACGCCGTCCACCTCAGCCTCATAACTGTCTTCAAGGAACTTACTAATTACTACAGGATATTTGGTTGAGAGTTTAGCCTTCTGTATTATGCTATCTAACTCCTGCTCATTCCTCACTATGGCCATTGATGAACCGCTAAGCACGTAGCTCGGCCTCACCAGAACTGGGAAACCTATCTCAGAGATGAACTTTCTTACCTCCTGAGGGTCTTTGGCTGATATCCAAGCTGGCTGCTTAACGCCTAACCTATCTAAGAGAGCAGAGAACTTTTCCCTATCCTCAGCTAAATCAACTGAACGGCCTGAAGATCCCAAGAGCTTTATTCCCTCCTCCTCTAATCTCTTTGCCAGGTTGTTCCCAATTTGTCCCCCAGCGAAAGTAGCGACATATGTGTAGTTCTCCTTCTTTATTATGTCTAATATCCTCTCTTTAGTTATCTCGTCAAAATAGAGCTTCCTTATCGTATCCCAGTCTGTTGAGACGGTCTCTGGATTGTAGTTTAATACTGTAACCTGGTCGAAGTACTTCCGTGCTGCCATGGTTAGCTCCACTACACCCCAATCGAACTCTACAGACACTCCTATTCTGAAGCCTCCTGCACCTACTACAAGTAAACTATTTCCTGAGTTGTTAAGCTCTATGTCATCCTCAGATCCTACGTACGTTAGGTAAAGGTAGTTAGTTACAGTAGGCCATTCTCCAGCGAGCGTATCAATTAACTTCACCTTAGGCAAAATCTGATTACTAAATCTGATTTTCCTGATTTCCCCTTCACTTGACTTGGTAGCCAGCGCGATCTGCTCGTCACTAAATCCTAATGATTTCAGATATTGTAACATAGAGTGATCTATTTTCATTTCCTTTAATTTCTCATAGACATTAACTATACCTTTTATTTTCTCGAGGAAAAATTTATCTATTCCAGTTATTTTGTAAACCTCCTCTGTAGAGGCTCCCTCTTTAAACGCCTTAGCGGCCCATATCGGCCAGTAAGGAGTTCTCCTGCTTAACTCCCTTAACGCGTCCTCTTTGGAAGCTGAAGATAAGTAATACCCACCACCGACTAAACCTGGTTCGCCTATGTCAAGCATTCTGATCCCTTTCTGTAGAGCCTCCTCAAATGACCTACCTATGCTCATGATTTCTCCAACGCTCTTCATCTCCGTAGCTAAGCTAGTGTCAACCTCTTCGAACTTCTGCAAATCCCATCTTGGGATTTTAATCACTACGTAATCCAAGCTGGGTTCGAAACATGAACATGTAGCCCCAGATACCTTATTTAATATCTCTTCTAACGTGTAGCCCAAAGACAATTTAGCTGAGACGTAAGCTAGAGGATATCCCGTAGCTTTGCTAGCTAAAGCGCTGGATCTGGACATCCTTGGGTTGGTTTCAATAACGTAGTTAGTATAACTATAAGGATCGAGGGCAAATTGAACATTACACTCGCCTACCAAGTTAATGGATTCTGCTACCTTCATCGATAAGCTCCTCATCTCTTGAAACTCCTTATTATCAAGTGTTTGACACGGGGTTATTACGATGGATTCGCCAGTATGTACTCCCATGGGATCTAGGTTCTCTATACACGCTATCACGGCAGAGTTACCCTTGCTGTCTCTCATGACTTCGTACTCCAACTCTTTCCAGTGGTTGAGGTACTTCTCTACCAGCACCTCTCCTATGTAGCTTTGCGAGAGAGCTCTATCTATGCTTTTCCTCAATGATTCTCTATCCCACGCAACAGTGGAACCCCTCCCTCCTAAGTTAAAGCTAACTCTTACCATAACTGGGTAACCGATCTCTTCAGCCTTCTTTATCGCCTCGTCTGAACTCCTGGCAGAGAAGCTAGGTGGAACTGGAATCTTCACATCTATCATGGTCTCTCTAAATTTCTCTCTACTCAAAGCTCTCTCTATCCCCTCAATCGGCGTTCCTAGTACCTTTATATCGTACCTCTGAAGGATCCCTCTCTTGAAAAGGTCAACTCCAACGTTTAGGGCTGTCTGACCGCCGAAGCCTATAGCAATGGCGTCAGGTCTTTCCTGCTCAATAACCTTTTCTACCGCCCACCAAGTCACCGGAACCATGTATAGCTTATCGGTCATCTTATAGCTGGTCTGCACGGTAGCCACATTGGAGTTCACTAGGACGGTTTCTATCCCTTCTTCCCTATACGCTTTAAGGGACTGAGACCCACTATAGTCGAACTCTGCTGCCTCAGCTATTTTTATGGGTCCAGAACCAACTACCAAGACCTTCTTAATTCCATTCATTTCCAATCACCATCTTTTTGAACCTATCGAAAACCCACACGGTATCGTTAGGGCCAGGTCTTGACTCTGGATGAAATTGAGTCGTAATTATGGGCAGTCTCTTATGTATCAACCCCTCGACTACACCATCGTCCGGATTGATAAACCATACCTGGGTATCTTGCGGGACATCCTCCTTGTACACACCGTATCCGTGGTTATGAGTAGAAATGAAACACTTACCTGAAGTAACGTCTACTACAGGCTTATTAATAGCCCTGTGACCAAACTTCATCTTCCTTACCTTCCCCCCTAAAGCCTTTGTAGCGATCTGATGTCCCAAGCACACTCCCAATGTGGGGATCTTATATTCGGTCACCGATGCGAAGGTCCGAGCTAATCCCTCTAGAAGATTAGGATTCCCAGGTCCGTTTCCGAACACTACCCCTTTAGGAGAATAATCCATTATCTCCTCAGCAGTTGACTTGCAAGGTAACCTAATTATCGTGAAGCCTCTTCTGTACAATTCATCCAATATACCGTGCTTGATCCCGCAGTCAACTAAAACTATCAAAGAGGAACCAGATACGTTCTGATGTATAATAGGTGATTTAGGCGAGGTGAAATATGTGAAGTCAATCTCATCGTATCTCTTCCCTAAATATGATGCAGGGTCTGAGACTTCCATGCCCGACACAATTACACCCATCATTGAGCCCAAGGTCCTGACCCTCTTCACTAGCAGTCTTGTGTCCACTGATGAGACTCCAGGCACTCCTTGCTCAGCCATCCACTCATGAAGGCTTTTGCTTGAGTTCCATTTGAAGGGATCCGTCTCCTCGATCACAACTAGTCCCTCTATTTGAATGTGTTCAGATTCAAAATTCTGTAATATACCGTTCTTAACTATAGGAGATGGAACACCGTAGTTACCCACTAACGGATGAGTTATAGCCAGGATCTGGCCCCTATAAGATGGATCCGTCATGGATTCTGGATAACCGTTCATAGATGTGGTGAACACTACCTCCCCTTGTCTTATTCCCTTAGCTCCGAACCCGCATCCTTTGAGGAGGGTACCGTCCTCTAGGTAAATTAGCCCTTCAGTTCCCCTCTTGCAAAATGTCATTTTCTATCAACCTCAATTTCCCCTCTTCCTCGAGCACTTTGTTTTTATATTCTATTAGCATGTTTACGTGTTCCTCCAGTCTCTTTTTAGCTAGAGAAATACCTTGACTCATTCTCTCCGGGCTCGGACTGCCTTCCACCACCTTTCTTAATAAAGACTGCTCATACGTAATAGATGGAGAGAATTTACCCTCTCTAACTAACTTCGCAACGTAAAAGTAAGCGTCCCTAAACTTCATTCCCTTCTCCACCTTCAGCTCCGCCTCGTCTGTAGCCAAAGTCTCGTTATCCGGTTTAACTTGTTTGACCTTAACTTCTTTGATCATGTCGTGAATAACCTCGATCCCGGCTTTAGATTCGTCCAACACGTTCCAAAATAGAGGGTTAATCTCTTGGAGATCTAGATTATAACCTGAAGGTATTGACTTATACATGGACATGATAGAGACCAGGTATCCTACGACTTTAGATATTCTAGCCCTTAAGACCTCCATAGTAACCGCGTTTCTTTTCTGAGGCATGAGAGAGCTCGTACTAACGTGGGTTTCTGGCAACTCGAGGACGTTTACGAACTTTGATGAGAGAAGTATCATGTCCTCTACTACCCTGCTTATAGCTAACATCAGGTTAGTTACCTCCATTACTACCGATATCAGATCGGCCCTGGAAGACGTGGCAGAGATGGTGTTAACAACTATGTCCTTGAACCCTAGCATACTCGCCTCTCTCCTCCTGTCCAGATTAGCTGAAGAGCCCACTATAGCCCCACTCCCTAATGGTGACCTGTTAACCAAGTCCAAGGCGTGAAATATCATCTGCCATCTGGAGGAGACCTCTTCCTCCACATAGAGCAAATAGTGACCGAACGTAGAAGGTTGAGCCGGTTGAAAATGAGTGTAAACTGTGAAGAGAGTGGACTTGAACTCCTCAGCTTTGTTTAATAACGTTCTCCTAAACGCTAATATGGATTCCAACAACTCCATAGTCTCGTCTCTCATCTCTAATCTCAAGGCAGCGGCCACGTGATCGTTCCTGCTTCTACCCAATCCTATTGAGCTGCCGGCCCCACCGGTTGTCTTTATGAGGTGATCCTCTAACGCTTCATGTACGTCCTCATAAGAGGGGTCAACTTGAGTGAACGAGTTTATCTCATAAAGTAACTTATTCGCCTCCTCCTTCGTTACTTTTCCAGATAGGAAGAGTTCTATAACGTGAGCCTTCATAACCTTCTTTACCTGTTCAACTATCCTCAAGTCGTCCTTTATCGATGAGGTGTATTTTACCACTTTGTCCTCCTTAGAGCCCCACTTTCTATAGAGCATTATCCGTACCTCGCCTTCTTTGACAATATGGAATGCATTCCCCAGATCTCTATAAATCCCCGTGCTTCCTCATCTGAAGGATACCATCCCTTGTTATACGATGATATCTTCTCTGAGTAAGGGGAATAGGGGGACCTTCTTCCAACTATCCTTAAACTCTTGTTTTCAACCTCTACCTTAACTTCTCCGGTTATCCACTTGTTAAGCTCCTTTCCTGCGTTCTCGATAGTCTCTCTGAGAGGTTCGTACCATAGACCTTGATACACTAGGTCAGACCATAGCGAATCTATATATCTCTTGAACCTCAGTTCGTGCGGCGTTAGGACCGTCTTCTCTAGGTCCTTATGTGTTGAGATCAGAGATAACGCTGCGGGCGCCTCGTACACCTCTCTTGATTTGAATCCAACTACCCTGTTTTCAAGGTGTTCTATCCTACCGTAACCTCTGGATCCAACAATTTGATTAAGCCTTCTTATCAGGTCTACAGGGGACAGTTTTTCCCCATCGAGCTTAGTTGGAAGTCCCCTATCGAACTCTACACTCAACCTTAGTTTGTCATTGCTTCTCACTTTAGTCCACTCGAAGGCGTCTTCAGGGACTTCTACAGACGGATCTGCTATCGAATCTCCTTCTATACTCCTCCCCCAGAGGTTTTCATCGATGCTGTACTTACTGCTCTCCGTCTTGATTGGGATCCCTCTCTCCCTAGCGAACAATATCTCGTCTTCCCTAGTCATCTTCCATATCCTGGCAGGCGCTATTATCTTTACGTTCTCTAAGTTGGTCTTGAGAGCCAAATCGAATCTGACCTGGTCGTTACCTTTTGAGGTCGAACCGTGGGCTACGTATTCTGTACCCTCCTTTCTCGCAACCTCAACTACTTTTTCAGCTATGAGAGGTCTCGCTAAAGCTGTAGCCAACGGGTAGACTTCTTCGTAAAGACCGTTCATTATAACGTCAGTTATGGCGAACCTCTCAGCGAACTCGTTTTTTGCATCAATCAAGTAATGTTTTACGCTTCCTGCCAAGTATGCTCTCTCCTCTATTTTCTTGAAATCTTCCAATTGACCTACGTCAACGCTAACGCTTACCACCTCAGCGTTGTAGGTTTCCTTTAACCACCTAATGGCTACGGTTGTGTCCAAACCTCCTGAATAAGCAAGGACTATTTTCATTTTCACACTTACGCCGATCTCTGAGTTATAAGCTATGGAGAAAATTAAATTCACGTAATTCTTGATAAAGATAAAGTTGAAGGATTGTCTCAATATTATTTAAGGTAATCCTTGTTGTAACGACTTTGGATCAAACTGTTGCCAGCATACATCGTTATCTAGGCAGAATTTAATCGCATTAATAATGAACTCCGACCGGCTTCTAGCCTGTGCTAGTTCTAATAACTTATCCATCTCCTCTATCGTTTTGAGCTTTAGTCTTAAACTTACAGTTTTTGTTGTCATATCGAGGTAATACTATGCAGGATCAGCATAAAAATTTTCCTCGCTAAAATGAGACGTAAAGGCCACAAAACGTTAACTTTAGGAGGCTGTTACAACTACTGCCTTCTCTCGGCTAGCTTTATACTCCTCTAATCTCTCCATCATTTTTTTCACAGCCAATGATAACTGGTCTTTATGATATTTCCTAACGTGCTCTTCCGTGTCTTCTCTTGCCACGACCGTATTGCATAGCTCACACGTGTAGACTCCGTTTTCGTTCCTCTCTACAATAGGTTCTATGCCTTCCGCAAGATACTGGAGGATAGGTATCACTTTCTTAGCTCTAATCTCGCTTCCACTTTTCTCAATGATGCGTTGAGCGTAACCTCTAAGTTGGTGTTTTGAGATGTTGTATTTATGGGCGACAATAGCCGGCCCCTCACCTTCAACAAGGTACTCCTCTAAGGCGTCTAGTAGGTAGTCGCCTCCTCCTAGTATCTTCAAAGAGACATAATTTACGAGAGATTTTATATCAACTGGCTTCATACTTAGCCACTAGAAAGTGCTTTAACATTCAGAGTTTAAAAGGAATTGATAAAATTCTATAAATAAAGAAACTGGGACTTGTACGTGTGAACTTTGATTTTCCCAGTCTCACTTTCTACTTTACCTATGATCTGGGCAGGACAATACGGGTTGGTGCGACGAAGTATTTCCTCTACGTTATCCTTTTCAGCGAATAATACCATGCCGACACCCATATTAAACACTCTGTACATTTCATCGTGAGGAACTCCTGCCTCCTCTACTGCCTTAAAGATGGGAGGGGGCTCTGGGAGGTGAAGATCTAGGGAATAATTAGTTATCCTCCTAAGCTTTGAGAAGGATCCTCCCGTGATGTGGCCTGCCGCCTTTATCAGATCCAAAACTTCCAATAAGGGCTTCACATAGATCCTGGTTGGCTTGAGTAATTCGGCCTCCCAATCCTCCCAAGATAACCTGTTTTGGTCAAGGAGTCTTCTGATTAGCGTGAAACCGTTAGCGTGAACTCCATTACTTGATAGGCCGATTATTACGTCTCCCGGAACCACGTTGTTTCCTGTTTTTAACTCCTCTACGACCCCTATTGCCGTACACGATAGATCGAAACCGTTAACAACGTCTTTCATAACAGCCGTCTCACCTCCTACAACGTCAATTTCAGCCTCTTTCGCTCCCTCTACTATGCCCTGAATGACACCAGATACGATCTTTTCAGAAGGTTCCTCTAAGGCAATGTAATCGACGAGAGCTTGAGGTATAGCTCCTATACTAATCAGGTCGTTGACGTTCATCGCTACACAATCTACGCCAACCTCCTTATACCTCCCTGCCTTCTTAGCTAGTAGGGTCTTAGTTCCCACACCGTCGACGTGAATAGCTATCTTCATACCGTTTAGCTCAATCACGCCTGAATAGTGTCCCGCACCCAGTATTGTCCTCTTGTAGGTTGATGTTATTATAGATGCTTCAATGGAGTGAAGTTCCTTTATCTTATCAAGGTCCACTCCTGATTTTTTGTATTCGGTCACCATAGACCACCATTAGGAGACCAATCCGCGGAGGATCCCAACGATGAGTTCTTAGCTCTATTGACGTAAGAGTATCTGACTATCTCAGCCTTTTCTATCTGCTCACTTAATCTCCTCCCTATATCTGTCCTATAAACTAGTTCCGTGTTAGCGCTAATCATGTTAATGCACTGGTCTATAGTACGAGATATCTCGTCAAAATTCCCTAAGGCTACAACTTCAAGGCTTCTGGATCCCTTAGTTATGAGCCTTCCTCCTTCATAAGCTACAGATCCGAAATAAACTTTACATCCCTTTTCCCTCAACGCGTTTAGGTCCAGCTCTAAAATCTTTCCAGAAGCAAGATCTCTCCTTAAGGGATATCCTAACGGTGCTACGGCCCTAACTATCGATGGTTCGTCCCTTACCTCTAGCTTAGCTTTAGATAGCTTCTCCTCAGCCGCCAATTGTAAGATGTGACCGAAGTCGGATGTTACTCTAGGGATAATGGCAGAGGTCTCTGGGTCCCCCAACCGGGAGTAGAACTCTATCACTGTAGGCCCCCAGAGATCTGTTAGCATCATTTGTCCTGATATGAACCCTCTGTATTTCTCACCAGTTTCGCTTTCTATAGCTTTCGCCGTCTCTTGTATGATCCCTAACGTTTTCTCGTACTCCTCCTGGGTGATGAAAGGTAGCAGGTTCTTAGGTCCGGATATAGACCCCATCCCTCCGGTTTCAGGTCCTATACCGTCCTGGTAAGCGTGTTTGTAGTCCTGAGCAAGTGGTAATGGGAGATAAGTGTGACCGTCTGTTAGTACATGAAGCGTGTACTCAGGGCCGTCTACTCTCTCCTCTATAATGATCTTAATATCGTTCCTAACTAGGGAACCTATCTCATCCACGCTTTTGCTTAGTGCCCTTCTCTTCTCCTTGCTTAGATATGCCTGAATGTCAGCAACGACCTTGACCCCTTTGCCCCCTACCTGTTCTGCCGGTTTTACTGCCACAGACCCACCGTACTCCATTAAAAATTTAGAGGCCTCCTCCAAACTTGAGAAGCTTCTATATCTAAGTCTTCCATCGATCTTATACTTCCACATCAAATGCCTCATCCATACCTTAGATCTCTCTATCTCAGCTCCCTTGACTCCCGGACCAACAACAGGTATACCGTTTAGCCTGAACTCATCCGCCGCCCCGTGAAACAGAGGATCCTCAGGGCCTACTACACCAAAATCTGGGTTGACCTTATTGATGGCTGACCTCACTTCTTCCCTCGAGTTTATATTGCCTAGAATGTATTCCCCGCCTGTCCTAATAACCGAGTCTCTAATTCCTGGGTTTATGTACGAAGAGAGGGCGAAAACCCTGTAACCTTCTGAGGAGTTAGCCAAGGCCTCAGACAAAGCGTGTTCTCTAGCTCCCTCACCTATGATGAGTACTTTCATTCATATCACCTTTGGGTACCTCCTTGTCATACATCCCGTGCATAAGCTACGACTTGATATTGCCTTGAACAGACCATCCAAACTTAGCCAGTGAATGGAATCCGCTCCGAGAACCTTGGCTACCTCCGCCTCGCTCAGGTTAGCGGCAATTAGTTCCTTATCTTCCGGAACTTCAATACCGTAGGGACAATAGGATACTAATTTTGGGCTGCCTATTAGTACGTGAACCTCTTTGGCTCCTAAGCGTCTGAGACTCATGATCGTGTTCTTAATAGTCGTTCCGGTTACCATCGAATCGTCTATTAACACTATCTTTTTCCCCAAAACCGCGCTCTTAATTGGGTTTAGCTTAAGTTGGACGCCTATAACCTTCAGGAAGCTATCTGACGCCAACATGGTCCTTATAGGACTTCCGGTTCTCGTAAATCCTAAGTCGAATTGCAATCCTAGCTTCCTACTATATCCCACCGCGAAAGGTAGTGCGGTCTCTGGTACCCCTATTACGGAGTCGGCATTAATTGGCTTCTCCTCGGCTAACTGCTCCCCTATTTTTATCCTAGTCTCGTACACATCCCTCTCGTTTACGTAACTATCTATCCTTGCCTGATAGATGTACTCGATAGAGCAGTAGGCTCTTTTTGGCTCTTTAATCTGTTTCGACTTCACGTTAAGAGTTGAAATGGTTACCATTTCACCAGGAGCGATCTCCCTCCTGAAATCACCACCTATCACTGACATGCCTACCGGTTCGGAAGCTATAATACCCATATCGAAACCGAACGCTCCTAGGCTAAGTGGTCTCACCCCTGTCTCGTCTCTGTAGCCTATTACTTCTCCGTCTTTAGTTAAGGCCACTAGTGAAAACGATCCCTTAGCCTCTTGTAGGGCTCTCTCTCTATCCTTTGTAAATTGCTTTAGAAACGTTTCTGAGTCCTTTAGTACACCGTCAATCACTAAGGCCACTTCTTCATTTAATATTGGGAAACCACCTCTCGTTCCGGCATATCCTATCGCAGCCCAACCCTTTAGGTTAAACTCTAAGTCCTCCGGAGAGCTTCTGGAAGTTATTGACTCCATCTTCTCATTCAGTACTACTACGCCACTGTTTGTGTAACCTCTATGTTGAAGTCCTATCATGGAATAGTACAAAAACTTTGATACGTCCCATACCTTATCGAAGGCCAAAATCCCTACTATTCCTGCCATTTACATCACCTTGCGAAAACGCTCTCAAGATTGGAGAGCACATATCTTCCCTTAAGCGGATAAGATCCTGCGAAACAGGCTTTACATAACGTTGTTCGTCCTATAGCTTCCTCCATTTCCTTCACAGTTAGGTACTCTAACGAATCCGCATCAATCTCCTTTGCTATCTTATCGACGTCACCTACGTTAGCTATTAGGTCCGACCTCCTTGGGAAATCTATTCCCATATAACAAGGGTATTTTATCATTGGAGAACCTATTCTCACGTGAACCTCTCTAACCCCGTTATCCCTGAGAGAAGTTATTAGTCTCCTCATGGTGTTCCCCCGCACGATCGAATCGTCTATTAAAACCACTTTCTTTCCTTTAACCGCCCACTCAACTACACCGAATTTCTCTTTGAGGACCTCCTTCCTTCTCTCGTTGGATGGCATTATGAACGACCTCTTTGACGAGATCGTCCTTACAAGAGCCTCCTCTAAGGGAATTCCGCTAGCTCTGGAGAACCCCAACGCTATCGGTCTGGATGAGTCAGGAACCGGTATTACGATCTCACCATTGGCCGGATGATATTTAGCTAAAACTTCGCCAAGCCTAATTCTAGAGGCGTAAACTGAAACGCCATCTATTTCTGAATCGCTCCTAGAGAAATAAATGTACTCAAATGAGCACGTTGTTGGAGTTAAGTTCGAAATTCCTTCCCTGATTATTTCGTTCTCCCTCAATGTTACTATTTCACCTGGACGAACATAGCTAATTACCTTCCCTCCCAACTGTTTAATTGCCGAGTCTTCCGAAGAGACTACCTTAGTCTCAGCTATCTCGCCTATCACTAGCGGCCTGAATCCTCTCGGATCTCTCACCGCTATTATCTCGCCTTGTGATGAGAGAATGAGCAAGGAGAAGGCCCCATCAGCTACATCTATGAAGGACTTAACTGAGTCGACTAAACTGACACCTGATGAAATCCTTTCGGCCAGGAACTTGAGGATGAACTCGGTGTCAGTGGAATACCTCCCAAATAAGAAGTGATTTGTTATAGTACCGTTAAACGAAACGGAGATGTTCCCATTATCTAAAGGTTGTGCCTCCTCCAGAGTGACAGAGCCCGTAGTTGAATATCTTACGTGACCAATTGACAAGTTTGACTCCTCTATTTTAGAAGGATCTAACGCTTCTCCAACCAATCCCAATCCCTTTAAAGTAGTTATGAACCCACCTTTCCTCCAGGAGATGCCTGCAGATTCCTGCCCCCTGTGTTGAAGTAATTTTAAACCCTCAAACGTCAATCTAGTTGCTTCAGGTCCTACGGCTCCGAACACACCGCAGTGCTCCTTCATGACCAAACCACCTTCTCGAGATAAGAGAAGTAGTTGTCGATGATCCCGTCCATCTTGAATTCCTTATTGTCAATCCATAGGCTGGATCCCTTTTCGACCTTACCTACAATTGAGGCTTGAATTCCAAGCCTTCCCGATTGATACGTAAACCATTGCGGGTCGTCAGTTATAACTAAGAACCTTCCTCCGTTCTCAGAGAACATCTTCCCTATTAGGCTTGACGTCCCTATTATCGAAGAGGAGAAAATCTTGACAGAATATCCCTTCACGATTATTGGGAGTAGAGCCCCTGCTAACCCGCCTTTAGAAACGTCCTTATCCCATAAAACCTTGTCCTCACTTATACCTTTTAATATGAGCTTTGAGGCAAGCAGATCCTCCATTAACCTAGCCTTTGGCACCTCCCCCCAACTTCCGAATATCCTGCTAAATAAGGTTCCCCTAGTTTCGTCCCTAGTGTTCCCCAGGAGTACTAAAGTACCTTCTCTAACCTCGTTTCGGACCACTTTGTCCTCTATGAGACCGGCCATCACAACTAATGGAGTGGGCTTTATAGGGTTCCCATCCTTATCCTCGTTGTGGAAGGAGACCTTGCCTCCTACTATTGGAGTTGAGAAGAACCTAGAGGCCTCAGCTATCCCTCTGAGGGATTCTATAAAGTCCTGATAAACGTGAGGTTTTCTAGGATCTCCAAACTGAAGATGGTCCACTAGGGCTATCCCCCTTGCACCTACGGTTGACAAGTTCCTAAAGGACTCCGCGACTATCGATTTACCACACTCGTAGGGATCTTCGGAGCAAAGGTCTTGATTAGCGTCAGCTTTTAAGGCTAGTAACCTTCCGTTTGGAAGCTCGAGCACTGCGCTATCAGCCTCACCTGGCTTCACTAAAGTTGACGTCCCAACCTCATAATCGTATTGAGAGTACACTATCTCCTTACTTACAAGATCAGGATGCGATAGTACCTTGTTGATAGCCTCCTCAATCGTCACATCCTTCGGAACGTTGTATCTCCTAGGAGCTCGTTCAGATGGCATCAGATTTAATGGAGGTGACAATAGAAGTTCTGACGGGAGGTCAGCCACCGTCTTTCCGTTGTATAGAAACTTAACTCTTCTGTCGGGAGTTATTTCGCCTATGTCCTCACAAGGATAGTTGAATTCTTTAAACTTGGAGCAAACCTTTTCTACATTCTCCGGTTTCACCGCAAAGAGCATCCTCTCCTGCGTCTCCGAAATTATAATTTCTTCAGGCAGTAGTTCCTTAACTCTCAGTGGGACCTTCTCTAGATTCACAATCGCTCCCAAGCCGTTTGCCATCTCTGTAACCGCGACCGCTAGACCTCCCCCTCCTAAGTCCTTGATCGCGTCTACGTACTTTATGACCTCAAGGGTGGAGTCGATCACAATTTTACCAGCAAACGGGTCCGCAATCTGAACGGCACCGATTTCATCATTACCGCTTAGTTTTCTCGATGCGAACGAAGCTCCTCCAAGGCCATCTAAGCCCGTGAAACCCGTTAGGACCAACCTCAGACCGGGCTCTTTCACCACACTGGGCACTATTGACCCCTTATCTACAATTCCTACACAGGCTACGTCAACTAAAGGATTATCGTTATAAGTGCTGTCAAACGATAACTCTCCCCCAACTACGGGAACCCCAACACTGTTTCCGTAAAATCCTATCCCCGCTATTATGTTCCTTAGTAACCACTTCCCTTTCTCATTTAACTCACCAACCCTTATCATGTCCAGGAGAGCTATAGGCATAGCTCCCTTGCTTATTATATCTCGTAATATTCCTCCAACTCCTGTCGCGGCCCCGTTGAAAGGATCCACAGCCGACGGATGGTTATGACTCTCAACTTTAAGGACAAGAGCCAATCCATCTCCTATATCTACTGCACCAGCGTCCTGCCAATCTTCGACGCTCATTACGACGTTGGGTCCCTCACTGGGTAAACTTCTCAGGAACACCTTGGAGCTCTTGTAAGAGCAGTGTTCTGACCACAGGACATCTAGCATTCTCCACTCAGCTTCGTTAGGCTCTCTTTGAAGGACTTTCCTAGCCACTTCCATTTCTCTTTCTGAAAGAGTTAGGATCATCCGCCGAACACCTTTAGTATATGTAACCCATCAGAAGATCCGTTGGGTGAGATGGAGCGAAAGGAGGCTCTCTCTGGATGAGGCATCAGCCCTAGAACGTTCTCACCTTCGTTTGTTATCCCGGCTATGTTCATTAGTGAACCGTTAGGATTAGCTTCAGACGTAGGTACACCCCTTTCATCAGCGTATTGTAGTACAGCTATCTCAGATGCGCTTTCCTCATCATCCAAGAAGTATCGACCCTCAGCATGTGCTATAGGCATGAACAGGACGTCCTTGCTTTCCTTGGTGAAAGGAGTGTCCTTCCTCTTAACCCTCAACCAAACCCATTTCGTAACGAACCTAAGGTTCAGGTTGGGTAGTAGGGCGCCCTTTAAGATACCTGCTTCAACAAGTATTTGAAAGCCATTACATATTCCTAGTACAAGCTTACCCTCGTTGGCCATCTCTTTCACACCCTTTATCGCTTCACTGTTAGCCGCAATAGAACCCGCCCTGAGGTAATCCCCGAAGCTGAACCCTCCTGGTAGCACAACTCCTTGATAATGATCTGGATCGAACTTATTGAAAAGAACTATCTCCGCGTCTGCCTTAACCAGCTTCAGAGCCTTCAGGACGTCCATCTCACACGTAGTTCCAGGAAACTTAATTATTGCCGTCCTCAATTTTCTCACTCCTTACTATAACTTTATGAACTATCGGGTTGTACAACCTCTTCTCTTCAGCCAGTCTAGTCACGAACTTCTCGGCCTCCTCCCTTGAGGACGAATTGACCTTTATGACAATGACTTTTCCGACTCTAACATCCGCTACCTTATCCTTCCCCACTTCATCAACTACGTACCTTTTTAGGGTCTCCCCTTCCGGATCTCTAACTCCGTCCTTATTTATAATTATTAGCTCGACCTTAATCATACCACATTCCTCAACCTACCTAGGAACTCCTCATAGGCCGACTTAACGTGTTCCAACGGATAGCCTCTCCTATAGAGGTCCTTATCTAGGATCCTCTGAGTCTGCGGTTCCCTCACTCTCATAGCGTCTAAGGTAATCTCGTCCCCAACGAGTAGCTTGTTTCCTAACCTACCGAACTCTAGTTTGAAATCGTATAGCACGAGATTAAGCCTTTCAACTACTTTGGTTAACACAGCGTTTACCCTCTGAACTATACCCTCTATGTATCTAGCCTCCTCCTCGTTCATTAGCTTCAAGTATCTCATGTGATGATAATTCAATAAGGGATCGTGCCTAGCGTCGTCCTTGAGGAAAAACTCCACTATAGGCGGGTCAAAAATCTCTCCCTCCTTAATTGGAAGCCTCTTCACTATGCTTCCCGTAGCGTAATTTCTCAGTACCACTTCAACAGGTATCATGTTAAGCCTCTTAGCTATCATGGTCCTTTCGTCTTTCATTCCTACATAATGGGTTTCTATTCCCTCACGTTCAAGTAATCTAAAGAGGAGGGCTGAGGTTTGAGCGTTTAGCACACCCTTGCCATCTATTATGTCAGCCTTAGCTCCGTCACCAGCTGTTACGTAATCTTTGAACCTAAGAAGGACGTGATCGTTGTCCAGGAGAAAAACCTCCTTCGTTTTCCCCTCGGAAATTTTCTCCATAACCAACTTTACATAGCCAGCTTAAAAATTCGTCTACTAATAGCACATATATTTACTTGTCAAAGTAAACTAAGACATTAAACTTCGTGGCCGTTGCTACCCTATCATGGAAATTACCATAGAAGATTTTCAAAAGGTTGAAATGAAGGTAGGTCTTGTTATAGAGGCTGAGAGGATAGAGGGGACCAGATTGCTTAAACTAAAGATAGACCTGGGCAGCGAAATGAGACAGATAATATCTGGTATAGCTGAGTATTATAAACCTGAACAGCTTCTAAATAAGAAGGTAATAGTTCTGGCCAATTTAAAACCAAGAGTCATTAGAGGATACGAAAGTCAAGGAATGATACTGGCCGCAGGTTGCAAGGAAGATGAGGAGAGAGGAGTTAGACCTGTCCTACTTACTCCTGATGGAGATGTCCCACAAGGTACTAAGATATGTTAAATCCTTTTGAGAGACTAAGAGTGCCTCCTAAGGTTGAGGACTTCATAGAGATCCAAGCTAGGAGACTAAGCTCAATTGGTGGCAAAACCGTAAAGGAAAGGGAGATAAGGAGATTGAAAAATTATAGAGATGGCTTAAACGCTTATCTAACGTTCGTGAGATCTTTCCCTAAGGTGGATGATTTACACCCCTTCTACAGAACGTCATTGGAGATAGAGTCCGGTTCTCTGGACAGGGTGAAAGTTTGCTTATCCGAGATTAAAAAGAACGCAGAGCTCGCTAGGAGGATCCTCCAACAGTACGAAGACTTGATTAGAAGAAACGATGAGATGGAAGCAAACAAGTTAATGAGATCCGGATTTGGTAGAGCTTCATCGATACTCAGGAGATCAGAGAATTGTTTATCTTGGCTGATTCAGGTGGTAAAGAAGCTCTCTATGGAGAGGGCGATAGATCCATATATGCCTACGGTAATAGTTTCCGGTCCCCCTAACGTAGGTAAGTCGACTCTGGTCTCAGCTATATCCTCTGCTAAACCAGAGGTAGCTAGCTACCCATTCACCACGAAGGAGATCCATGTTGGTCATATGGACTGTGGGATTAAGGTACAGGTCATCGATACTCCAGGTATTCTTGACAGACCCGACTATAAAAGGAACGTAATAGAGAGGAGAGCCGTCAATGCCTTAAAGAACCTACAGGGACTCATAATTTTCCTTTTTGACGTTTCTAAATCTGCTAATTATGACCCCGAGGAACAGTTAAAAATCTTTAACGATGTAAAGACATTAGGTAAGCCGATTGTAGTTGTGTTCAATAAGATTGACGACGTGGACAATGAAATAAGAGGCGAGATAATTTCTAAGATTAATGATAGGCCGCTTGAGATCAGCTCTGAGAAAAGGATTGGACTGAATCTTATAAGGAGAGAGATTTTTAAGTGGTTAAAGTCAATCTCTCAAGATCCTAGTGCGGTATTGGATTGTTGAAATCTTCACTTCAATTCAAGGAGAGGGAACCCTGATAGGGAGACCCTCAAATTTCGTTAGGTTAGCTGGATGTAACTTACGTTGTGTATGGTGCGACACTAAGAACTCCTGGATGAGGGAAGATGGAGAACCTATGGAGATTGAAGATATCCTAAGTAAGTTGAGTACGTCCGTGAAATGGACTACAATAACTGGTGGGGAACCTCTACTTCAAGATATATTACCTCTTGCAGTTTCCTTGAAGAACAAAGGGTTTAGAGTTGCTATAGAGACCAACGGTACGCTAAAGCCAAAACCTGAACTGAGAAAAGTGGTTGACATCTTCTCCGTGTCCCCTAAGCTGCTCAACTCTGGACACAGGCTTAAGTATGATTTCTCTGACGATTGGGCAACATACTACAAGTTCGTTATTGTAAACGCTAAAGAGGATCTTAAAGAGGTTAAGGATTTCGTGGATAGACAACACATAGACCCTGAGAAGGTTATAGTTCAACCTGATGGAAACAGGCTAGACTACGTTTACGCGTTAAGGGAACTTTCTGACGCTGTTATGGAGCTCGGTTTGCCCTTCAGGGTCCTTCCTCAGCTCCACAGGATCATCTCTTATAGATGATATGACGTCTCTGAGCAGGTTCTTCTTTTCTTTACCGCGTTTCAAAACTTCATTGGCCACCGTGGCAATCCTTTCAAGATCGTCCGGACTAGCGCTGGCAGAGAGGAGGTGAGCCATCCTGATACCTGTCCTTAACTCAACTAGTATTCCCTTTACGTTTTCTGCGAGTATCCCACTGTGTTTGAAACCAGCCTCTCTAGCTACTCTAATTATGATCCAAGCTTCCTCGTAATCCATCGTATAGACGTGAAGTATGGGGCCTTGCACTATTAACCAAAGCCTTCTAACTCCTCCTCTAGATACAATCCTTGACAACTCCTCTGTGGATAAGTTAAAATGGTTTTTGTAAATCACAGTAGAATCTTTTCTACTCCATGGATACACAGAATCAACTATAGTTATCCTCCCGCTACAGCTACTATAAGTAAATGCCTTCTCTCTGTTCATGAAAACTGAGAGGAGGTCCCATATATCTGGATCAAGATAACCTATCTCTTTGTCTCTCAATAGCCTAGCTATAGCTTCCTCCTTATACTTTCGCCACTCACTACTTCTCTTAACCATTTCTCTCACCTAAACGTTTTTGACACTTTTAGTTCCTAATCTTAAATTCTCGCTATCATAACGACTTGATCGAGGTAGGATCGTGAAGCGTTCAATTAGAGGTCCATTGAATCTTTTTTAAGGAAAGATCCAACTTTGATCAATGAAGGCTAAAGACGTTGTCGAACTCTACTTAACTAGCGAAGAGTTCAGGGTGGAGGTAGATGAGATAGATCCGGACAGCTTAGGAGAGTTGAGTGAAATCCCACTACAAATTCAGGTGATATTGAGAGGTGAGAGAAGGAAGAGGCTAGTTTTCCTGGGTTTTCTAAAGTTAGCTTACGATCACAATCCAGAATTTGCTAAAGATTACCTTAATTTGAAGCTGAGTTTAGAGGACATTTTCAGGAAATATGGCGTGTACACTGACTTAGAGTACGTAGCGTTGCATTGCCTTTACGCGGTAAAGGATGAGGACGCTTCGCACGCTTTGAAAAAGTTAAAAACCTTTATACTCTCTCGTAAGAAGTAGTGCCCATGGAATTTGATGTAATGGTAATAGGTGGAGGGGTAGCTGGAGTTTCCGCTGCCCTTAGAGCTTCAGAATTAGGTAAGACCGTTGCCCTAGTGGAGAGAGATCAGATAGGAGGCGAATGTATAAACAGGGCGTGTATACCATCAAAGACCTTAATAGACGCTGTAAAGGCTATAAGTAGGGTTTCCTCATCTCCTTGGCTGATCTCAACCTCTAAGATAGACTATTCTAAGCTGAACGAGAACAAGGGCAAGATAATCTCTGCCATAAAAGAAAAAATGGAAAAGAATCTCTCTAAGAATAACGTTAAGACGTTAAAGGGAGAGGCGAAGATAAAGGCTCAAGGGGAAGTTGAGGTTAACGGTAAGATTCACACTTCAGAATACCTAGTTCTCTCAACTGGATCTGTTCCACTTTCTTTACCTGACTTCCCTCTCAACGATAAAAACGTACTCGATCCTTGGACAGCAATGAACCTCAAGGAGATCAAGGACAGAATCGTTATAGTGGGAGGAGGTGTCGCTGGAGTGGAGTTAGCTACTCTATTTAGATCGTTAGATAAGGAGGTGACTATCTTAGAACTCATGCCTCAATTACTTCCAGGATTTGATAGGGATCTAGCGCAGGCCACTAAGAAGAGATTAGAGGAGAAAGGAATCAGAGTGTTCCTTAACGCTAAGTCCAAGATAACATCGTCTGACGGGTTAGTTAAGTTCTCTGTGAATCTACCCAATTCTTCGGAGGAGATAGTGGGAGATCTGGCTGTAATAACTATAGGAAGAAAAGCTACAACGGAGAACCTTAATCTAAAAGAACTTGGCGTTGAGACGGATCAAAGAGGATACATAAAGGTAGATAGTCAGGGAAGGACAAGTAACCCTAAAGTTTTCGCAGCGGGAGACGTCGCCGGCGTGCCCCTTTCTGCTACAAAGGCTTGGAGACAGGGATTAGTTGCTGGAGATAACATAGGTGGAAAGAGCAGCAGGATGCCCAAGTACATACCGTCTTCGATCTTTGCGGACATGGAGATAGGAACCATAGGGAGGACGGCTGAAGACCTGAAGAAGGCTGGAGTGGAGGCGAAGGAAATATTAGTTGAGATGAAGGACATCCCTAGAGCTTGGACTGTAAATGAGACTGAGGGATTCCTGAAGCTTGTGATAGCGGGAGATAAGATTGAAGGTGCTCACATGATAGGAGAAGGTGCCACGGAAGTTATAAACACGTTAGCGGTAGTCATGGAACTAGGGGTTACTGTCAATCAGCTTTACTCAGTGACGTTCTCGCATCCTACCGTAAGCGAAGTGATAGGAGAGGCCATACAAAGGCTTACTATCGGAGAAATATATTAAGATGCTTAAACGATATGAAAATATAGAATGAGCCATGAGCGGGAGAGAAGGCAGGTAAAGAAGCTGTTTACGTTCCTTTTTATTACATCAAGAGGTGGACAAACTAGGATAAGAATAGTGAAGTCTCTTCTGAATGGGGCCCTTAATGCAAATCAGCTCAGCACTCTTCTCTCCCTCGACTACAAAACCGTTCAACATCACTTAGATGTTCTACAACAGAACATGATCGTGACAAAGGAGGGGAGAGATTACGGGGCTTTGTACAGGCCCAGCAAGACGTTCATGGCGTATCTAGACGTTTTCCTTGAGTTAGTGTCGGATCCAAAATTATCAAAGACAACCAAAAAAGAACCCTAAACCCTCTTAAGCTCTTTGCCCCAATAACAAACATATGAAAAGAGGCCTTCAGAGACTTTTAGTAGAGGTGAAAACGGCCCGTGGAAAGCTTAGACTTTGGCAGAACAGGCTCACAGCTAAGGCGGAGCAGTTCAGAAGACTTTCGGTTAGTAACGCTTCTAGATTCTCAACACTGGCTCAGCAATACGCTAAGGAGTCTGAACAACTTGAAAGTATTATAACATTTTTGAATAAATTTGATGTTATTCTAGAGATGCTTGAGCTGAAACTCGAGACAATTGTCTTTATAGACTATATATCTCAAGATTTAGTTAACATAGTTGAAGCGTTAAAGGAATTTAAGAGAACCACTCCCATGCTTGGGACGGAATTAAGTCTCTTGGTTGATGAGATATACACCGGATTTTACGCATCCGTTGAAGTCCCGGAACCTATAAAGATTAAGGCAAAGGAGGAGGCTAAGGTAATACTCCAACAAAGCGAGGATGTTCTTAAGGAAAGAAAGGAGAAACTTAGTACCAAAACTTAAAAGTATATAGATATATATAGCTCATGCAGAAATCATCTAGAAGAATACAGCTAACTGGCGGATCTACATATATAATCTCCTTACCGAAATCCTGGGTTAAACAGCTGTCCTTGAATCCAGGTGATGAGATTGAGGTAATTCAAGATAATAACTTGAGACTTCTCCTACTACCTAAAGGAGCGCCTCAGGACTCCAAGCAAAATAGAGCAACAATTAACTGTGAGAACCTGAGGCCTACCTTTGCAATAAGGGAGTTCATCGCGTATTACATGGCAGGCTACACAATAGTCTCTTTACTCTGTCCCAAAATGAAGGCTGAGGACAGAGCTTTGGTTAAGGATACGGTGAGAAAGAGGCTTTTAGGCGCTGAGGTGATCGAGGAAGACGCCTCAAACCTTACCGTGCAATTCCTAGTTAACGAGAAGGATCTACCTATATCTAGGGCGATAAATAGGGCAGCGATAATAACTCAGAACATGTTAAAGGATACAATAGATGCCTTGAAGAGCGGAGACGTTGAAATAGCTAGAGAGGTTATGGAGAGAGACGACGAGGTTGATAGGTTTTACTTTTACGTAGCTCGACAATTGACCTTGAGTATAACCTCATTCGAGATACTGAATGAAGAGGGATACAACGCCACTCAGATTGTAGATATCTATTCGGCTGTGAAATCTATAGAGAGAATAGCGGATCACGCTAGCAGAGTTTCTAGCCTGATCCCCGAAGTCGGCCAACAAGCTCCTCCAATGCTATTGAGTTTTGGAGAGAAGGTCCTAGAGGTCTACAGAGAGGCTACTAAGGGGTTCCTCAACGGTAAGAGAGAGATAGTAAACAAGTTAATTGACCAGGACGGCGAACTTGCAGCCTTTCATAAGGGCGTGATGGAAACAATATTTAGCATGAGCGAGCCCACTAAACCTTCTCTACTCTTAATAACCGATTCTTTTAGGAGAGTCAGTAGATACTCTCTAGACCTCGCAGAAACTACAATAAATCTTTTGGCTAAAACCAAAAACTGAGTATTAGAACCTTATGAAGGATAGAGACAAGTTTTGAGAGTTGAAAGATGTGTAGACCAAGTTCAACTCCTCCATTGTTTTAGATTTCCTCACCTTTTTCATTAAGTTAAGTAGAGCTTCCCTGTCCTCAATCGTGTAAGGTCCATTTCTATAAAGCAACAGCGCACATTCTGGATTCATAACTCCTATGCTTAGATAACCCTTTATAAAGAGCGAATCCGCGGTCTCAAGGTCAGGAGAAGAGAATAGACAGATTCCTGGATGAGTGTGAGCCGAGGTCACTCCGTGCGGCATTGGTAGGGTTACCTTATCCTCCTCACCCTCGAAGATAACATACTCTCCTGAATCTAGAGTAAATGAGATGAACTCTATTCTATTTTCCATAGTCCTTTTGGAATATTCCATAAATACAGATCGCAAAAAATTCACGTGTTGTTTAAAGACTTCGACGTAAAGTTGAGTGTAAGAATAGGGGCCTTTTCCTGTTTCAGTTCCTTCAACCCCATTCTCTGTGTAGAGTTTCTCCAGATCTGTAGTTGGAGACACGTCGAACTCCTCGTAGATAATCTCCGCCTCGTTCAGTAATTTTGCGAGCTTAGCTAATTTAACGGAAGTCTCACTCGATGACAGTTTTTGCTCCTTCACATGTTCTCATAACCTCTTCCTGTGTCTTATAAATTTCCTCTAGCGCCCCAACAGGGTCGGAGGCCTGATATATCGATCTACCTACTATCTCATAATTCGCCCCGTTACATAGAGCTAAACCAGGTTTAGCCCCCTGAGCTCCTACTCCAGGGGAAACTATGATTTTAGATTGAAAGTCCTCTCTAACTTTCCTCAAAATGTTGGGCCTGGTAGCTGGAGCCACAAGACCCTTAGGATTCACTTTCCTTGCCACCTCTCTTAGATAAGGGTAGAAATTATCGTTCCATCCTTCATGTGACATCGAAACGACTAAGAAAACGTCTACCCCACTTGAAGCTAAGGCGGACAAGGAACCTTCAAAACCTACGAAACTATGGGCTATAAAGGCGTCGCCTATGTCCCTCAATTGATTTACAATTAGTTTCATTGTGTTGTCAATATCAGCTAGTTTTAGGTCAAATATCCTTAATCC
Source organism: Metallosphaera cuprina Ar-4 (assembly GCF_000204925.1). NCBI lineage: Archaea > Thermoproteati > Thermoproteota > Thermoprotei > Sulfolobales > Sulfolobaceae > Metallosphaera > Metallosphaera cuprina. The sequence goes on from NC_015435.1 coordinate 282,638, forward strand.
ATCTACTTGTCTTAAGTATCTCCTTAACCCTTCCTTCCCTAATGATAGTATTAAGGGCCAGCCTACTTTAACCCCACCTACGTGTGGAACTATTCTTTCAAACGTCTCTACTGGTACTGGAGTATCTAATGAGAGAATGATCCTTTTCACTTTACGCCACCCAAGTAGTCCTCTATTATCTTTCTTTCATTCTCATTGAGTTTGTTCGATAACGATCTAAGTATGTCAGATATCTTGAACACGGTCCTGAACTCTACTCCAAGCTTTCTTAATCTCTCTGTGGCTCCTTCCTCCCTGTCCACTATAGTCAGAGCTCCAACTACTTTTCCGCCGCCATTGGTTATCTCAATGATCGCCTTCTCTAACGATCCGCCGGTAGTTGTCACATCGTCTACAAGAAGCACATTCCTTCCTGATATCTCTGCCTCAACTAGCTTATCAGTTCCGTAACCCTTCTTTTCTAGCCTAACGTATCCCATGGGTAATCCTAGTTTACAAGCTAGAAATGACGCAAAGGGCACCCCACCTGTGGCTATTCCAACTATAAAGTCGAACCCTAAATCCTTCACCTTAACAACTGCCTCATCCACTACACTCAAGAACTCGGGAAAACTCGGAAATTTCCTAAGGTCAATGTAATACGGGCTGGTCTTACCAGACGTTAGAACGAAGTGACCTATCAAAAGGAGCTTCCTTCTCACCAACACATCTCCTATATCCATCGTATATCAATTGTAGATAAATGGAAAAGAGTTTAAATATAGTTCGAAACAATAAAGATAAGGGCAATTCGTGAAGGATGTAATTTCTGTGCTCGATTTCACTAAAACGGAAATCTTACAAATCTTTGAGCTAACCGATAAATTGTTAACAGGACAGTTCAAACCAAACTTAAAAGGAAAGATTATAGCTAACGCCTTCTTTGAGCCGAGCACTAGGACTGCGTTAAGTTTCGCTAGCGCGGCCTTATCCTCTGGCGGTAAAGTTTTAGGATTCGCCTCGGATGAATCTACGTCAATATCAAAGGGCGAAAATCTTGCAGATACCATTAGGATGCTTGATAACTACGCAGACTGTATCGTAATGAGACACAAGCTAGACGGATCCGCAAAATTCGCATCAGAGATAGCGAGTAAACCGGTTGTGAACGCCGGTGATGGAAAAAGAGAACATCCGACGCAGGCTCTAATAGACATCTACACGGTAAGAAGTCTGTTTCATAGCGTAGAAGGACTAACTTTCGGATTCTTAGGAGATCTAAGATATGCTAGGACAGTCAATAGTATGCTTAGGATTCTCACACTTTTTAACCCTAAGATGGTTTACCTTATCTCGCCTCCTCAGCTTAGGGCTAGGTTGGAGATCTTAAACGAGTTGAATTATCCGTTTAAAGAGCTCTCTGACGTCAGGGACGTGATCAATGAAGTAGATGTGCTTTACGTAACTAGAATACAAAGGGAGAGATTTCTCGATGAAGACGAGTATGAAAAAGTTAAGGAAAGTTACAGGGTGGACCTAAAGATGATTGAGGGAATGAAAAGAGAGGCCGCCATACTTCATCCCTTACCAAGGGTGTCAGAAATAGATAGAAGAATAGATAGCACTCCTCAAGCCAAGTACTTCTTGGAGGCATCCTACGCTGTTCCTCTTAGATCGGTTCTCCTAAATGAGGTCGTCAGTGGTGATTGAGTTGAAGAGTGGTTTAATAGTTAGTAAGATCAGAAACGGCACTGTAATAGACCATATACCCGCAGGGAGAGCTTTAGCTGTGCTTAAGGTACTTGGAATCAAGGGAATTGAAGGATATAGGATAGCCCTAGTTATGAACGCGGAGAGTTCCAAACTTGGTAAAAAGGATATCCTGAAGATAGAGGAGAGGAAGATAGAAGAAAAAGAGGCAGAACTGATCACCTTGATCGCTCCGGAAGCTACTATAAATATAGTCAAGGATTACGAGGTCGTAGAGAAGAGAAAGCAAGAGGTACCTGAAACAATAACAGGGTTATTAAAATGCAGTAATCCCTCTTGTATCACTAATAATGATCCTGAGGCCATCACTAAGTTCAACACATTGAGGAGTAAACCCTTGATACTTCGCTGTCTATACTGCGAAACGAGGCTCACCGAGGAGGAGGTAATGAGGCAGATCCTGGAATGATTTCGAAAGTTCTGGAAGTTCATAAGGAGGGCCGCTTCACAAGGTTTATAATCAGCTATGATGGGAAGAAGCCCAAAGCCGGACAGTTCGTTGCGCTTGTCTTCCCTAGCGAAAAGGAGATTCCTCTAGGAGTAGCGGATTATAGAGAAGGAGAACTAGAAATTTACGTGGATTCCTCTCAACTGGCATCCTGGATAGAAAGCAGAGAGAGAGTTACAATTGAGGGACCTTTTGGCAGACCTTTACTTTTAGGGAACACAATGGGTATAACAACTAGAGAGCTACATCACGATGTTCTTTATCCCTTGAGAGAGGCAAGGAGATCAGGTTATGACGTCTCCTTGAAATGCTTAGATGGCTGTGAGGTTAACTTTCCTAAGAAAGAGAGGGACAGATGGGATGTCATAATTGCTTCATTACCTAAAGGCAGGATTAGAGAAGTTCCTCCCAAGACTCTGATCTACGTTAGATGGGTTAAGATGAATTGTATGAACGGAGCGTGTGGGGTCTGTAACGTGAACGGGTACTTAGCGTGCGTGGAGGGCCCTTTTATTGAGGTAGAGAAGGTTGTGGATCAAGGGTAATATATATATGGGAGATGTTGTGGAGGGATGTTTGGGCTTCGACAGAAGGATAAGAGAGATAAAGAGAGAATGCAAACCCGACCTTAAGCTACCGAACGACTCTTTGATCCTTCCAGCAGGCGTAGATATGCACGTTCATTTGAGGGGGTTAGAGCTATCTTATAAGGAAACGGTGTCTTCAGGGACGTCAGAGGCTGTATATGGAGGGATCGGATTAGTTGTTGATATGCCTAACACCGTCCCACCTATAAACGACGAGAGGAGCATCAACATGAGACTTAGGGAGTTAGCAGATCACTCGAGGTGCGATTATGGAGTTTATTCTGGGGTAACAAAACATGACGTGGAGAGCCTACCTATAGCTGGGTATAAGGTCTTTCCTGAAGATATTAATAAGGAGGAGACTATCCAACTTTTCACGTCTAAAAAGTTAAAGATATTGCATCCTGAAGTACCTGTAGCGCTGAGATACGGGAGAATGAATAGAAGAACTTGGCAGGAAATAGCTTCGTTATACGAAGTTAAAGGAAGGTTCCATATAACTCACGTAACAAATCTAGACACCCTTAGGCTAGCGAAGGATTTGGGCTTCACTACAGACCTCACTGCGCATCATCTTTTGGTTGACGGAGAGAGGAATTGTCTAACCAAAGTCAATCCGCCTATTAGAGACGCAACGGAAAGGAAGAAACTGTTAACAGCCTTATTTGAGGCTGACGCCGTGGCGAGCGATCACGCCCCACACGCTAGCGCCGAAAAAAGCCTTCCTTATGAACTGTGCCCTCCCGGGATTGCAGCCGTCTCATTTACCCTACCTTTTATTTATACGCTCGCGTTCAGAGGTGTAATACCACTGTCGAGGGCCGTAGAGTTAACCTCAAGAGGGCCAAGCAACATCCTCAATGTTGATGCTGGGGAATTAAGGGAGGGTTACTTAGCTAACATAGTGGTCTTGAGAAAGGATAGATGGAGATACTCTACTAGATACAGCAAAGTGACTCAAACTCCGTTAGATGGATTTCCGCTCGATGCCTCGGTTCACGCCACGATAGTGGAGGGAAAGGTTTCTTACTTAGAGGGACAGGTCTATCCTGTGAGAGGATCAAATGTATTCGACAAAACTGGCAGGAGTTAATCTAGATGACGTTTTCATAATAGCCTCAGGCGTAGTCCCAGACGTCCCTGAGTACACAGAGAGGATATGTAACGAGTATCGCCCTTCAGCAATAACGACTAAAACTCTAACACTCAACCCATTGAAACCCCATGATGCCCCCACTCTAATTAAGCTAGGGGATGGATGCTACATGAACGCCATAGGCCTGGGAAATCACGGAATAAACTCACTTAAACCTAGTAAGTGTAAACTCTTCGTAAGTGTGGGAGGGTCCTCCAAGGAGGAGATCGTTAAGGTTTCTCATGAAGCCGAACGATTGGCTACCATTATTGAGATCAACTTAAGTAGTCCTAACAGGAGAAGTTTCGGCGCCGATATGGCCTCCCAGGTTAAGGAGATAGTAAAAGACGTAAGGGGATCTGTGACCAAACCAGTTTTCGTAAAATTAGGACCGTGGGATAACGTACTCGAGTTGGCAGGCAAAGCGTTAGACGGAGGTGCGGACGGTCTTACACTAATTAATACGTTAAAGGGCATGAGAATAGACGTAGAAAGTAGGAAACCTCTCCTCTCTTATGGAACTGGGGGAATATCAGGTAAATGTATTCATCCACTTGCAGTTAGAATTATTCATGATGTTTTTAAGGAGTACTCTACCGAGATAATAGGTGTAGGTGGAGTCTTCACATTGTATGATGCTATAGAGTTCCTTGAGGTAGGTGCGAAAGTGGTGGGCTTAGGAACGTTAATAATTGAACAGGGATTTGGTGCTCTCTTATCTTTGAGAGACGAGTTCGAGTCCTTTCTCGTAGAGAAGGGATTAAAGCTTTCAGATCTTATAGGATCTGCAGTGAGAAAATGACTAGAATAAATATGAAAGGAAGAGATATGGAGAACCTGGTCTTCCTAGGGAGAGTGAAGTCTGTTAACGTTGAGTTCTGCGATGACACTAAAACCGTAGCCAAAGTAGTAGCCAAGCTAGATACCGATGAGGAGGTAGAGACTGAGTGTATACCAACGAGGGCCGCAGGTAAAATATCGACAGTAATGAAACATTACTTGAGATTAGGCGTGGGAAAATATATAATCAAGGAAGGAGAGATCAGTAGTAACGTGGACACGGAAGGTGAAGATGAAAGTGAAACTGAGAATAGATAAGCTACCTAAAACGGACGAAGACCTAGAGGAAATCCAGAGGGAAGTCGAGGGATCCCATAACGAGCATCATCATGGAGAATCAGATTTAGAGTCTGTACTTGGAGAGCTTTATGTTAATTATCAAAACCTAGATTCAAAAGTCAAGGAATTGGAGCAGGAAAATGAAAAACTAAAGAGGGAGGTGGCTACGTTGTACAAGGTGATCTCTAAGGCTATCGTTGCGTTAACCGCGGAGAACCAGGAGGACAAACGCAAGACTTTAAGTGAAATGTTGTCTCTATTGAATGATGATAATAGATAACGTTCTAGTAATAGCAATAAAAGTCTTCGCGGTAATGGATCCGTTTTCTATCATTCCTTACATTTTGTCTATTTTTGAGGAAGCGACCCAGGGAGGGGAAAACATGAAATGGAACTATTTAGTAAACAAAATTGAGATAGCTGTAGTGGTGCTGCTCCTTATTTTCTCGATAATCGGCCGGTTAATCTTAGAGTTCCTAGGAATTGAACCTTACTCTCTAGAAATAGGAGGAGGGATACTGCTTGTTTACTTAGGTATAGACACTTTAGGTGGATTTCAGCAGCTTAAATTCCTCTCTAAGAGACTGGAAGAGGCTGTGGTTACTCCAATAGCTACGCCTTTGATAGTTGGACCAGGAACCATGACTGCTCTAGTGTCCCTCTCTGTTCAAAATAGCGTTTTAGAGTTGGCTATAGGTTCACTTTTTGCGGCATTATTAACGTATATTGTATTATTGTCTGGTCCTATTCTAATAAGAATCCTAGGTAGAACAGGAACAGTTGCTGCAGGGAGATTCACTGCAATAATAATAGCAGCTTTTGGGGTCCAACTTATCATTCAGGGAATATCTGAGGCAAAGCTAATATAAGAATACCTGGCTATAGTAAAAATTTTTTAATGAGAAAGAGAATGGAGTTACGAACTTTATGACAACTAATGGTAAAAGGAAGATAGATCTTGATACTATTGACAGAAGGCTATTGATAGAGCTACTTAGGGACTCAAGGGTAAGCCTAAGAAGGCTTTCTGAAGAGATGAACGTATCTCCGGCAACTCTTCACAACAGGTTAACTAAAATGGTACAAGAGGGAGTAATAAGAGGATTCACAACTTTAGTCGACTACACTAAGCTAGGTTACTCCCTTTCGGCCATCATAATGGTTAAAGTTAACGGGAAATACCTGGTAGAGTTTGAGAAGGAGATTTCAAACGCAGATAACATAGTAGCAGTGTACGACGTTGTGGGAGAGTACGATGTCGTTTTAATAGCTAAGTTTAGGAGCGTTGAGGACTTAGACGTGTTCCTTAAGCAGCTACTTAAAAACAGTAAAGTAGAGAGGACTTACACTAGTATAGTGCTCAACTCTGTTAAGGAAGACCCTAGAGTAAGGATTTAATACTCTTTAAACCTATATGATTTTAATATTTCTAAAAAATCTGCATTTATTGTCCGACTCTAGCACGTTCCAAAATCCTTATATATGATATCCAGGGCTTACCTAATATATGGTGTCTTTTAGTTGAAGTTCTGTCCTAAGGATGGAGGTATAATGATACCAGTAAAGAAGGGAGATAAGGAAGTTTTGAGGTGCAAGAAGTGCGGATATGAGGAACCTTTGGATAAGAAGGCGAAGAAGGCATATCAAATTAAAGAGAACAAGACTAAGGGAGGCAAGGTCCTAACGACTTCCGTTGTTAGCGAAAGGGAGGGAAGAAAGAGAGAGGACGACGAGTGGGAGCAGGAGAGGGAAGAATACTACAAAGAGGTTGGTTTGGACTTACTTAGAGACGAATTAGAAGGATCTGAAGATCGGGACGAAGAGTGAATCGTTCATTTACTTGAACATTAACACCGTAAACATTAAATTAGTAGTTTGAATATTCGTTATCTTATGAGGATTTCAGAAACTACAAACAAATACCTTTTAAAGAAACGTAATCACGACATCTTAATTGAGGAAATAAAGAACGAGAGGGGAGAGACGCTTTTCGTCCTTTCTGCGATTAAGAGCGCTAAATTACCAGACGGTGAAAGCTGGAGCTTAAACACCTCGGATTACAAGGAGCTTGATAGGAAAAACCTCAGTCCAGAGATCAAAAAGCTCCTAAGTTCAATGAGGTGATTGGTTACCTTGGAGACATTCGATTTCGTCTTGACCACAGATAGATGTTTAATGACTAACCATCACGGTAAAGAGTTCCTTGGATTCCTTGGAACTGGCCCCGCAATTGGAGTACCTGAATCGGCCTGGAAATGGCTAGCCTGCCCGAAAATGAAAACAGATGACGTGGGAAGGCCAATTCAAGCCCCCTACGGGATGAGGAAAGTCGAGGCAAAACTAATAGATGAGGGATTTAAGGCGGCGATAATTGACCCTGATCATCTAGGTCCTCACTTAAAGAGTGCTAAAGCCCTGATGTTTTCTCATCATGATTACTTCGCGTTCGGTCCTCCATCGTCAACGTGGTGGGGTATAACAAAGAAGGAACCAATAAATTACAAGAGCTTTCAAGATCTAATAAACAAACCTGAGGTACAGGAGGCTAAGAAGCGCGGAGTAAAGATGATAGCGGGGGGCCCATCGGTGTGGCAATGGCTTTGGAGAGAAGACATGATTGAGAAGGTGGGTATAAACACCTTGGTGGATGGAGAAGCTGAAAAGATTATAGGAAAGTTAGCGCAGATGATACTTAATAACGAGGAACTGCCACGTTATGTTTACGTTAGCGGAGAAGATGTACCTGGAATAGAGGACATACCAGACATAAAGGGTGCTAGCGTAAACGGCTTAATAGAAATAATGAGAGGATGTGCAAGGTCTTGTAGGTTCTGCTCCGTTACATTGAGACCAACTAGATATTATCCTTTAGAGAAGATAGAAAGGGAACTACAAGCTAACGTACGAGCCGGTGTCAGACACGGAGTCATACACAGCGACGATGTGCTGTTCTATGGAGCTGTAGGAATTATTCCTAGACCAGAGCCATTAATTAAGCTTCATAAGATGGTGAAGAAGTATTACAAGACCATAGCTTGGAGCCACGCCAGCCTAGCTGCCATAAGGTTCTCAGAAGAGAAATATGGACTTATCTCAAAGCTTTCTGAAATTATCTACGAAAATGGGTCACAGAGCTACTTAGGTGTAGAGGTTGGAATAGAGACGGGCTCTCCAAGACTGGCTAAAGAGATAATGCCAGCTAAATCCGCTCCTTATAAGCCTGATAACTATCCTGAGACCGTTAACGAAGCCTTCAAAATAATGCATGAACACAGCATAATACCTGCTGGGACGATGATAGTTGGACTACCAGAGGAGAAAGAGGAGGACGTAATAAGGACAATCGAGCTTGTTGATAGTCTCAAACCTTACAGAAGTATATTGGTTCCAATGTTCTTCGTACCTATGGGCTACTTTAAGAACAAGGATTGGTTCACGAGGATCCAGTTAAGCCCATCCCATATAGAGCTTTACAAGAGAGTGTTCTGGCATGACGTGTATTGGGCTGAAAACATTTTGAATTCCTTTTACATGAAGGGACCGGTCTACCTCCCAGTTAGAATGATATTGAAGCTCTTCCTAAGGATGGCCAAGAGGAGAATGAAAGAAGTTGAAGCTTGGCTTGAATCTCAGATGAAAGCCTAACCTTTTTTCTTAGGTAAAATTACGTCTTTTGGCGCATTTTTAAATCTTTCCAAATAGGATCGTAAAACTCTAGGTATAACAACAGATCCGTCTTCAAGTTGGTTGTTCTCTAGGATGGCTGTTATTGCTCTCGTTGTAGCAACTGCCGTACTGTTAAGAGTGTGAACGTACCCTTTCCTGTTCTTCTTCCTATCAACAAACCTTATCTTCATCCTAAAGGCTTGCCAGTCAGTACAATTGCTGCAGCTTACCATTTCTCTGAACTTAGCTTGAGCTGGCATCCACACCTCTAGGTCATATTTCTTTGCGGCGCAGGCTCCTAGATCTCCAGAGGCTATATTTACAACCCTATATGGAAGTTCCAATCCTTGAAATATCTGCTCAGCGTTATACAAGAGCTCATCATGAAATTTCCAACTGTCCTCTGGTAGGGAAAAGATAAACTGCTCTACCTTGTTGAACTGGTGAACTCTAAATATACCTTTTAAATCCTTGTTAGCAGCGCCAGCTTCCTTCCTAAAGGCTGGACTGATTCCTACAAACTTTAGGGGAAGCCTCTCGGCCTCTATTTCCTCCTTAAAGAAGAGCGAGGCTATAGGATGTTCTGCTGTAGCAATTAAATACAGATCTTCTCCTTCGATCTTATATATTGCATCCTTGAAAGTATCCAAATCTATAACGGATTGAATGACCTCGCCCCTAAGCATGTAAGGTGGAACAACGAGCGAGAAACCCTTGGATGTTATCGTGTCTATCGCATACATTATTAACGCTTGTTCAATCCACACTATATCGTCAAAAAGGTAGTAGAACCTTGAACCTGCAACCTCGCTGGCTTTTACTGTATTACCTAACTTCAACACGTTCTCCAGTTCATCAGCGTGTGGTGTTGGCTTGAACTTGATCAGCTCATATTGGGCATTGAGCCCGTTGACCTGAGATAAGAAGCCGTCTAAATCCTTTTCGTATACCCTGAACTTCCCCCACACCTTAATTGGCACGTTATAGGAGTCGTCCGGACCTACCGGTACGCTCTCGTGGACCAAATTTGGTAGAGCCCTCAATAAGTTGTCTCTTTCCTCCTCTATTTCCTTTAGTTCCTTCTCCTTAGAATCAAGAACCGCCAGAAGTGCCCTAGCCTCCTCTATCCTTTTCTTCCTCTCCTCAGCTGAAAGTTTAGGTATCTGAGAACTAACCACATTATGTTCATGCCTCAATTTTTCAGCCTCTTGAAGTACTGATCTCCATTTCCTGTCCAGTTGTACTGCCTTCTCCGCTAAAGTAGGATCTATTCCCCTCTTCCTGAGGCTCTCAATGAGCAAGCTTGGATTTGTCCTTATTGTTTCAAGTAAGCTCCAAGACACGATTCAATAACGGATCAGAGGGTTTTATTTTCTATGGAAGAAGTTTCTAAAATCAAAGCTAGAGATTACAAGTCGTAGACCCAATCTAGAAATCAAATTAACTTTGGTGTTGAGATTGGTACGTTTGACTTATTGAGGCTGTTCTCCGGCTTTGTTCTGATCGTCTGTTGGAAGACCGTAAGTTTGTACCCACATCTCGACTATATCGTAACCATACAATTTCTTAAACTTCTCCCTTCCCTCAGGAGTCATCTTCAGGGGGCTCCATTGCGTTTCCATATCTACATCAACATCAACGTTTCTTGCCGGTACGCTCTCCTTTATAACTTCCTGAACAGTATAAACGAGGTCATCTATAACTGGGCATCCAGGTGCAGTCAAACCGAGTTTGAGATAAACGTCGCCCTCATCAGAGATCTTCAGATCGTAAATTAAGCCTAGGTTAACTATATCCACCGGAATTTCAGGGTCATAAACTTCCTTTAGACCCTCCATAAGCTTCTTTGTCCATTCCTCTTTATTTATTGTTTTAGTGCTCATATCCAGGTTATATGGTCAGCGTCTGTTTTATTCTTTTTTTCCTAAAAACCCACTTAACAATAAACACTGGCTCTCTTAGAAATCACTTGTGTTCCAGGAAAAATTTTGAGTTCCTGTAAAAACATGTATGATTACCAGTGTGACAAACGGGACCCTGAGACTTCACTAGTAATAGTACTGCGTCCTCATCACAATCCACCTTAAAGTCCTGCACGACTTGGTAATGTCCGCTTGTCTCTCCCTTTAACCATATCCTCTCCCTGGATAGTGACCAGAGATGGACCAATCCAGTAGTTAACGTAAGTATCAATGCCTCCTTATCCATATTTCCTACCATTAGGACCTCTTTAGTTTCAGCGTCTTGTAGCACCGCTATGACTGTTCCTCTCTCATGTCTGTAGTTTAACTTTGAGGCCACGATTTTCGCTTCGTCAATACTAATATTCAAACCTTTATCCACCTAACTAGATTTTTAAAGAAAATACTTCCACTGTTTCCGCTTTTTTCTGGATGAAACTGAGTTCCGGCTATTTGATCATTACAAATTAAAGCTGGGAACTCCAGACCGTATCTTGATATCATCGCAGCCTGGAAATCTGTATAAGCTACGTAACTATGAACGAAATATACGTATTTTTTATCGAGTTGTTCGGTGAGGATGCACGGTTTACTCTCCTCCACTACGTCCCAACCCACGTGAGGTAATTTCTCAGCTCCTTTAATCAAGTCCACATAGCCTGAAAACCAACCTAACCCCTGAGATCTTCCGCCTTCACTTCCTTCTTCGAACATGATCTGCATTCCCAAACAAACCCCTAGGAACTTCACTCCTCTCCGACGAAAATCGTTCAGTTCACGTTTCCATCTAGAAATGAAGCTAGCCACAGCTGAAAATGAGCCCACTCCCGGTAGCACTATGAGATCAACCTCCTTAGGCTCAGTCGCGATCTCAACTTCAAATCCGGTCCTTCTTAACGCAGAGCTTATACTAAACAGGTTCCCTACGCCGTAATTTAACACTAGAGCCTTCATTTCATTCTCCTCCTTAACTCTCCGTAAACTTCTTCTAGGGGAATCCCCTCCACGGCTAGGAGTACAAGGAGATGATAGAGCAGATCACAAGTCTCTGAAACCAGCCTTTCCTTCCCTTCTGAAGTGGAAGCCACAATCACTTCGATAGCCTCCTCGCCAACCTTTCTTGCAATGTAAGGTTTACCTTTCTCAAGTAATGATGCGGTGTAGCTTCCCTCTGGTTTATCTTTGAGTCTTGAGAGGATGATTGAGTAAAGCTCGTCTAAAACGTTACTCATATCTTACACCTATACTCCTTGCGTGTATTGAAAACCCCTCATACTCGGCTATCTTCATCGCTGCCCTTATTAGATTCTCGTCCGCTTTCTCCGCATCAACATGAGAGATCGGCTTAAGGAAATCGAAAACCGTAATCCCTCCCCTGAACCTCGACCATCCGTTGGTAGGTAATATGTGATCAGGGCCTGCAGCGTAGTCAATAAGGGCTGGGGGAGTGTCACCTAATGTGACAGCAGCAGAATTCTTAACTTTAGAAAGGTATTCTCTAGCTCTAGAACTATAAAGAGACAAATGCTCAGGTGCTATTTCGTTGGCGATATCTATCGCTTCATCTAGAGACTTGACTTTAACCAGAAAGTATTCGTTCCCCTCATTAAGTAATTTCGAGACCTCATCCAAGATCCTTTCAGAGTCAGAAATCAAGACCAGAAGAGAGGAGCTCCCGTGTTCTCCTTGAGCCATCAAATCCAGGGCTATTCTCTTGGGATCAGAGCTATCATCCGCTATCACAACTAACTCAGTGGGACCTTCGATTCCATCAATCCCTACTTCCCCACTGACTAAATACTTAGCGGCTTGAACGTAAATGTTTCCAGGACCTATTATTTTATCAACTTTGGAGACGCTCTCAGTGCCGAAGGCCATGGCCACAATAGCTTGGGCACCGCCTACCGGATAGATAGCCTTCACTTTCAATTTCTGTGCTATATAAGCAATTGCGGGATCCAAACGATTCCTTACTGGAGTGGAAACGAAGAGCTCACTCACCCCTGCAACCCTCGCAGGTATCCCTGCCATCATGAGTGTGGAAGGATAGGTTTTCTTACCGCCTGGTACATAAATTCCAACTCTGTTCAGTGCGGTCCAGATGACGCCATATTTTATTTTTCCGTTTCCTCCACCGACGTTAGGAGGTCTCATTATTTCGTGAAACGATGTTAACTGAACCCAAACCCGATCTATAGCCTCCCTCATCTCGTCCCCAAGTTCTGAAGCTCGCCCATCTATGTAATCTTTATCAAGAACCAAACTGTCCAATTTGATGCCATCAAGCTCTAAAGTAAGCTCCCTAAGTGCCGTGTCTCCTCGTTCCCTGACTCTCTGCGCTATCTCGCTCACTTTGTCTATCACCTGTGAAAAAGATTGGACTCTTCCTTTTGGTATCTCTCGCCTTATCAAGTTCTAACCTCCAATCCTTTACCCTTTAAGTATCGCTTTAACTCTCTAATAGATATTACATTGTCGTGAAATATACCTGCAGCCAAGGCAGCGTCAGCCTTGGCGTCACTAAAGACGCTCAGGAAGTGTTCAGGCTTACCTGCCCCTCCGCTCGCGATCACAGGTATCTTTGTGGCTCCAACCACCGCCTTAGTTAGCTCTATGTCATATCCGTTTCTAGTGCCATCTCGGTCAATACTAGTGAGAAGGATTTCCCCAGCTCCTAGGTTTTGAACCCTCTTGGCCCACCCTACGGCTTCAAGACCTGTGTCAGCAGTGCCTGACCTGATGAAAACTCTCCAGCCCTTTTCCACTTTCTTAGCATCTATCGCGACTATGATAGCTTGCGATCCGAACTCCTTTGACGCCAACGTGACTAACTGAGGGTTTTCTACGGCAACGCTGTTTAGGCTCACCTTATCCGCACCGTTAGAAAGTAACTTTGAGATGTCGTCTAAGCTTCTGATACCTCCACCTACAGACAGAGGTATTGAGAGCACGCTCGCTGTATCCTTAACCTTTTCAAGGAGTATTTCTTTTCCCTCTATCGTAGCTGAGATGTCTAAGAAGACTATCTCGTCAGCTCCCTCTTCCTCATATCGAGAGGCCAGCTCCGCTGGATCACCCTTTAACTTAAGGTCTATGAATCTAACTCCTTTTACCACCTTACCGTCCTTCACATCTAAACATGCAATAATCCTCTTGGTAGTCATAGCGATCCCTTGGTGCTTCTGACTAGGTTATCTTGAATGGTGCAGGCCTCCCTTAGAGCTAGGCCCACCCCTTTGAAAGCTGCCTCAATCACGTGATGTTCGTTGAAGCCAGACAGTTTCCTTATGTGAAGTGTTACTCCAGAGTTCACAGAGAAGGACCAAAAGAAGTGAGGTACGTTCTCGGTAGACAGGTCTCCCACCTTTTCTCTCTTAAGGTCTAAATCGACCGAGGCGAATCCCCTGCCTGAGATGTCTAACGCAACTAAAACTAAGGCCTCATCCATTGGTACTACAATGCTGGAGAACCTCTTGATACCTCTTTTATCCCCTATAGCTTCCTTAAACGATTGACCTAGAGTTATCCCAACGTCCTCCACTACGTGATGATCATCAAATCCTTGTTTATCCTTTGCCAAAACAGAAGAGTTAGAGCTCATGTAGAAGAGCATGGAGTGAAGCATGTGATTGAAGAAGGATACTGGGGTGTCTATCTTTACCTCTCCATTACCGTCTATCTCGAGCTTGACTTCCACTAAGGTCTCCTTAGTTTCTCTCGTTCTCTCTGCGTACCTAGACACTTTTTACACCCCTAATAACTCCGCCATATAGAGACATGCCCACTATAGCGTAATCAAATCCCATGTCCCTTAACTTAATGAGGTCTTCTAGAGAGCCTACTCCTCCCGCGTAACCTTTCTCCCCCTTTATCTCGTTCAAATATTTTTCAACGTCCCGATCTATTCCCTTCTGTGTCCCTTCGTTGCAAACGTAAGTAAACATTACACCTCTAACGTTGAAGGAGTTGACCAGCTGAATAGCCTTCCTTAACGTTAAGGCTGACTCTTTCCATCCCCTTATCAAAACCTCTTCATTACAATAATCTATAGCTACAAGAACATTATCTTGAAACCCCTCAGTGGCTTGTCTAAATAAAGAAGGGTCTGTGAAAGGAAGGGTAGACATAACAACCTTTGTTACGCCTAGCTCAATCAATTTGGTTACCTTCTGCCTGTCTCTTATTCCACCACCTACGCTAATTTCTTCGAACCCTTGAGCTATTATCGATTTGATCAAGGCCAAGTTATCACCCTTTCCTTCAGCTGCGTCTAAATCCACGACATGAACTGAGGAGTAGCCTATAGACCTCAGCTCAGACGATATCTTCAATGGATCCCCTAGCAACAATCCGGTCCCTTCTCTACCTCTGATTCTCTTCACAGCGTTACCCTTACTGATATCGATGCTTGGTATAACCCTCATTTCACCACCTTCTCTATATTAACTACGACTATGTCTCTTGCCCCCGCTGTCTTTGCCTTAGCTATCACTTCTGGCAGATCGTTCTCGTCGGTTACAGTAACAACTTCCCAAGCGTCCGAGTTGCTTAGCCTAGATACGGCTGGGGCCAACATAGCTGGAAGAGATGAGACAACGGTAGCTAAATCCTTATCGTCGACGTTCATGAACACCATCTTCTTGCCCCTAGCGTTGAGGGCACCTTTCATCATGGTTAGAACTAGGTTAATCTTATCCGCCTCCTCAGACCTCATCCATTCTCTGTTACCTATAACTAGTGCATAGCTCTCTGCTACCACATCTATAGGTTTGAGCCCGTGCAGCCTTAAAGTGGTTCCAGTGCTCGTTACGTCTATTATTGCATCCGCTGCACCCAAAGACGGCATTATTTCGGCAGCGCCACTTATCCTAACTATCTTAGCTCTTATTCCCTTTCTCTCTAAATAATCCTTAGCTATGTTATAGTATTTCGTCGCTATCTTGATGTCCTTAGGTATGTCCTTCACGTCATCGACGTTCCAAGAGTAGGGTATAGCTAGAACGAGTTTGGATTTACCGAAATCTAACCTTACAAGTTCCTCGACGTCAGCCCCAGATTCCATCACGTAATCTAACCCTGTTATCCCTAGATCAACTGCGCCTGTTTCAACGATATTTGGTATGTCCTCTGTCCTTATTGTAACTAGTTGAACGCCTTCCCAGCTAGTTGGGACCATTAAGGCCCTATCGTCATTAGCTAAAGGCTTTATACCAACCGAATTTAGGAATTGAAGCGCGGGACCCTGTAATCTACCCTTGTTTGGAATTGCTATCCTCAAGGATTTCACCCAACTTTTCCAAGAAGAGTTTACACTGATCCTTTGTCCCGATTGAAACCCTATAAAATCCTTTGATGGGGTTACGAATTGCTATTCCCCTCCTCATGAGGGGTTCTAAAAGGTCTTCGTTATGCTTAAAGAGCAAGAAATTAGTTATAGATTTGTAAACCTTTACCCCAAGCCTTGTAAGTCCTTGGTATAACTCCTCTCTATTTCTTGAGATCTCATCTGCGACTCTGAGCGCGTAAGATGGGTTTTCGAGAGCTGTTATACCAGCTATAAGCGCGGGAAGGGAGATGTCGAAAGGAGTTGATCCCTTCTCTAATATCTTCACTAAATCCTTGTTGGCTATGAGGTAACCGATTCTAAATGAGGCTAAGGAGAAGGCCTTACTAAGGGTTCTGACCACAACCAAGTTAGGGTATCTGCTAACAAGTTTAGAGACCGTGTACTTAGAGAACTCAAAGTAGGCCTCGTCTATCAGAACTATTCCTTTAGTGCTCTCAACTAGTTCTCTAACCTTGCCCTCATCACCCTTTAACATAGGAGAGCCTGTAGGGTTGTTAGGATCGTCTATGGCTACAATCCTGGCGTCTCTGGCTTCAGTCAGTATGTTTTCCCAATCCTCTTTCCACCAGTCCTGTCCTTCCTTTAATGGAACCCTTTTCTCTTTCAAGCCTTTAAAAGAGGAGTATACAGAGTACATACTATAGCTAGGATAGTTAAGTACAACCTTATCTCCCGTTAATGTTAAGTTAAGGAAAACCGACCTGATTGCACCGTCACCACCTGGTGTGGGAAATATTTCGTCGGGTTCTACCTTGTTATACTCAGCTGCTAACTCCTTCATACGACGAGTGAGGTCCGGATGCTGGTATCTATTACCTTGAGATAAATACTTCACTACTGCGTTTATAACGAACTCTGGTGGAGAAAATGGAGACTCGTTTAAGTGTAGCCTAATTCCCTCCTTGATGTCTGAAAAGTCGTATTCCTTGGCCTCCTTCAACCAAGGATATATGATACCTTTTACATCGGTTGGTGCAATAAGAATCCCTCATGGAAATAGATTTTAACCTGATATAAGCTTTTTCCATCATATGTTTATTGATGAGCTAGTTGTAGGAAAGCATCTTATCGTTTCCTACTATTATTCCGTTAACCTTAGATTAACCTTAACCTTAGCTAAGCTCCTCAAGGGTAGGGGAGAGGAGGTTTGCATCTTAAACGAACACAAGATCAAATGGAACTTAGCTCCCTTTACGGTAGAGTTCAATTGTTCTGAGTCGTCGATAAATCTGGTCTTCGAGGCTGAAAGCGAATTAGAGGTACCAAAGAATTACCTCTTTGTGACTTCATCTAGGAAACTGAACCTGCCAGGAGCCAAAACCTTTCACATAAAGAAGATAAGCGAAGTGGCGTTCTTAGCTTACTCGGAAGAAGCTAGGTTTTCGTTTAAGATAGGGAAGGACACCATAGAGGAGTTCGAGCAAGGGGAAGACTTGATAAAAATACTTAAGGATTTAGGAGGAGAGGCTACCTTAAGAGATCTCGTCAATATCTCCTCTAAGAAACTTAACCTTCCGAAAGAAAAAGTGAGAGAGGAGGTGTCCTTCTTGATAAATACAGGGAAAATCTCGATGGCTAAGAACTTCATTAGACTGAACTCACCTGACTAATATGGCTGGTCTAAGGGGTAGAGATTCCTTATTTAGCTTCTGCTTCACATCTTGGTTGAACAGCTCTACCTCAACGTTCAAGTTAATTTTATACCTTATGTAAGGCAACCCTCTCCTCACCAGCTCTAACTCGTTCACGTTCCTCAAAAGGATTTGCTTAGACGTTTCGGACATTTCCGTTACGTACTTGATAATCCTCTCCAGAGTTTTCGCTTCCTCTCTACTCTTTGGAGTTCTTCTCCTCATGAGATCCTTAACGCTCCCTCCTTTGTTAAGCAGTTCAATTCCTTCTTTAACTAGATCATTCAGACTTCCATCGTGAACGTACAAAACCACATACGTGGGTTTGCCCTTGTAGACGTTCAATATCGCTCTTATGTCCTCAATGAGTTGTTTGTGATATTCGTGCTCAATCTCAACCTCGTCGTCTATTTTGGACGGATCATAGGACGGCCAGGACTCCAAAGACAAGAACGTATCGTGCCCTAACATATGCCATATTTCCTCCGCAATGTGAGGAGAGAACGGCGATATCATCTTCGTCCACAGCTCTATAACCTCCTTTATCACCTTCTCATTGTATTCCCTTGATTCTGACCTCACCATTTCAAAGTACTCGTTCACGTAAGATGAAAGGTTGAAGAGTAGCTCATTCACAACCTCTCTAAACCTCATCTCGTCCATGAGTGGAGTCACTTCTTTAACCATCCTTTGTATTTTGGACCTCAGCCATTTCTCTGGAATTCCCTCAATGTCAGATCCGTTCTTCATCTGCGCTAGCTCATAAAATCTCTTTAACGAATCGGAAATTGACTTAGCGCCGCTGTCCGTGAAATTGGCGTCAGAGTTCATGTCAACTAAAGATGAAAGAGATAGTCTAACCACGTCAGCGCCGTACATCTTTATAGCCTTCCTAAGAGGAACTATGTTCCTGAGCGACTTACTCATTTTCCTTCCTTCATACAGTATGAAGCCGTTCACGGCTACGCCTTTAGGCCAAAGACTCTCTGGGAATATACCTGCATGATTGAATATGAAGAAGCTTAGGTGATTGGGTATCAGATCTGGACCGCTGTGCCTCATGTCCAAAGGATACCAATAGGTGAAATGTCTCCTCAAATCTTCCAAGTGCTCTGGTCTTATTTTGTTCCTCTCTCCCACTTCCTTTGAATCCCCTTTGCCCAACAAAACGTAATCCCAAACTTCTTCAGTGAGCTGAGAAGGGTGCACCCCAGTTTCCCTTAATTTATGAACCAAGGTGTAATATGCCATATAAATGGTGGAATCCGATAAGCTCTCTATTATCCACTTTTTATCCCACGGTAGAGGTGTACCCAATCCCCTAGTTCTGGCACAAGCTCTCTTCTGTAACCAATCCAATGAGTATTCGAAGTCCTTTCTCGTCACCTCAGGTACTACTCTCATTTTACTTAGAAGCTTCTTAGCTAAGCCCTTCCATTCCGGATTACCGTAATCCAAGAACCACTGATCTTGCAAAATCTTAACAACTATCTCGTTTCCGCACCTGCAATAGACAGGCTTGTTCATTATCTCAAGGATTTTGCTACCGTTCTTACTCTCTATTAAGAAATCAGTTATCATCTTTCTTGCTTCTGGAACCGATTTGTTAACTACCCCTGAAAGTTTCTGTCTGTACTCCCCCTTAACTGAGCTTAACACATCGCTTCTTATGACGCCTTTATTGTACTCAAGTCTGTACAACTGTTCGGTTAACTTCTTCAGGTCGTTATCGCTCCTAGGGTGGGACGAGTCAACCAGATCTTTAGCTGGGAAATCAGAATGACCCTCAACAAATACGACTGGTAGAAGTGCAACGTTAGCCTTTATCTTATTCAGGTAAAAATAATCAAAGGGTGCGTGAGCCGGTACGCTCATCACTACTCCGGTAGCGGTTGACGGATCTACGAACTCCGCAGGTAAGATGGGCATCTCCTTCCCTGTTATGGGATTCACAGCGTTCAATTTTAGCAAATCTGACGCGTTGATCTTCTCTAAAACCTTAACGTCAGTTCTTTGAAACTTAAGTCTCTCAGAGGCCTTCTCAGATATTATGACCTTCCTTCCCCATATCTCCGCAATGACGTACGATGACTTAGGATTTAACCAGACTGCTATTGCCCCGAATACAGTTTCGGGCCTCAAAGTTGCCGCGGCTAACGCTCCAAGTTTAGTTTCAAAAAATATTACCACATATTCACCAATTTCTGGCTCCATATCTCCTTTGGTATCATGCATTCCTACTGGAAGATTGTGAACAGGACACCAACCAACCGGATGGGTGTCTTTTACTACGAAGCCTCTCTCTTGCAGCTTACTAAACTGCCATATAATAAAGGAGGAGAAATGAGGATCTATAGTAGTAAACTCTCTTCTCCAGTCTATAGATAGCCCTATTTCTCTCATAGCTGCCTTTATTTCTTCCTTGAAGTAGTTCGCCATAAACAAAGGATCAGATAGCTTCGGAAGCACTTCAGAGGGTATCTCGTAAATGTTTTGAAATATATCCAATAGCTCCTTATCCCCTTTCGATATATCGTCTGCCATAGTTATAATTGGGGTCCCAGTGAAATGGAAACCCATTGGGAAAAGTACGTTATATCCTTTCATTCTCATGTACCTGGCGTAAACGTCTCCGGTAACGTACGTTCTGCCGTGACCCAAATGGAAAGGAGAGTTGGGATAGGGAAAGGCTACAGTAGTGAAAAACTTCTTCTGATCTCTTGGATCCGCTTCAAAAATCTTGTTCTTAGCCCAAGCCTCCTGCCATTTTTTTGAAATGTCGTTCAGAAATTCTGTGAATTCCTGTGACTGAATCGTAATCACCAAAACCTATTTAAGACCTGCTTTTTTAAGTTTTTAAAATGTTCACCAAGAGCGGCGACAAAGGAGAGACTACGGTACCTAAAGGTAGGATAGGTAAGGACTCACCTTTAGTGAATTTCTTGGGTGACATTGATGAAGCTAACTCCTTCATAGGTCTCGCAATCTCTAAGTTAGAGTGGCAAGATATGAAATCAGATCTTAAAAACGTTCAAATGGATCTCTTTGCACTTGGTGAAGATTGGAGCACTTCATCGGAGAAGATAAACTTAGAAAAGGTTAAGTGGTTAGAGGAGAGGACTATACAGTATAGGAAAGAGAGCGGTCCTATCAAACTCTTTGTTGTACCAGGGGGTAGTGAGGAGGCTTCAGCGCTTCACGTGGCTAGGTCAGTAGTGAGGAGACTAGAGAGGAACGCAGTTAAGTACTCGAAAGAGTTGGAGGTTAAAAATAAGACCACGATAGTTTACTTGAATAGGTTGTCTTCAATGCTCTTCTCTATGGCAGTAGTAGCTAATAAAAGGAAGGGTATACCCGAGAGTTATTATGATATAGGTAAGTACTTTTAACGAGATCAGGTTCTGTCTGCAAATATGAGACCTGAAGATATCAGGAGTTCACAGTTCTTGCAATATTCCCTTCCAAAGCTAGTTGGTTCTCCGCACAATTTACAACTAGGGAGCGAACCTAACTTAGTACCCTTCCTGATTGATTCAGCTAAACTATCGAAGTTCTCTAGGATTTGTAGGAGCGCACCTGGGCTCCTCTCCTCTAAAGCGTACAAGAGGTCCCTAACCTTAGCTCTCATTGTGGGCTTGGCAGATATGTAAGGACACTCGACTTCCTGAAAGTGGAAGCCCTTAAAGTAGGCGTACATGGTGGTCTCCCATTCGTACACCTTCCTTAGAGGTTTGACTCTCATAACGAACTTCTCACTTAATTTAGGTTGAGAGTCTCCGATCCTTAGCAGTTTCTTCACGTCACCTCTCAAAAGGTTAATAATAATTGTTTGTACCTCATCGTCTAAGTTATGCCCTGTTGAAACGAAATCGGCGTTAACCTCCCTTCCCGCACCATTTATCAATTTTCTCCTGAATCCTCCACAGAATGTGCAGGCCGCTACGTTTAACCCTCTCTGGGATGACGACTTAACCATTTGATCTAAGGTGTACCCCACAGATTTTTCAAACGAAGTGGAGATCAGATCTATTCCCAGTTCTTTCAAATAGTTAGATAGTTCCCTAACTTGATCCTCCCTGTTATACCCCTTTATTCCCTCAACTATGTTGAAGGCCACGATCCTGTTAGGGTTTACTATCTTGGATAAAGTATCAGCCAACACCAGACTATCCTTTCCTCCAGAGACTGCAATCAGAATTTTGTTGGCATTCAATAAGTTTTGTTTCTTAGCCTCTTTTTCAACTCTAGCCAAAATGTCATTCAAGAAACACTCCTTGCAGAGTCTCTTCCTTGAGTGAGCCTGATAGATCTCAGCTTCCCTTACGCCACATAGGTCACACATCATTTAGGTCTTCTCCCTTCAACCAATCTCTTCCCACTACCCACCTCATCGATACTATGTATCGCACAGCCTTCCTCCTCCAAAACCTTTTGTAATTCCTTAAAGTCAACCCCTTCCCCTTCTACAACGACCATGAGACCCATGGTTTCCACATCCATATCCGTCACACTGATGTTCACTCCATCAACTCCCATAACGTTGTCTAATCTCTCTGCCAGGTCTACAATTGATGAACCTCGTATAGGTTTGAGCACGTCTAAAACAATTCTTCGGATAGTCAAACTGCATCAATACTTCTCTTTATTACTATCTCCGTTAAATTTCTGACTATTACGAAGGCTAGAAAACAAAGGGGTTAAAAGCGTTCATCACAAAGAAAACGTTATTTCTTTATTAACCCCCCAGACTGAGCAGATTAAGTTTAAATACTATGACGTATAGGGGGTATATAAATGGGGGGGAAAGACGTGATGGGGGTCGAACTCAAAAACTCACCGAGAGTGGTTGGGAAGGAAGTTTTTGGGAACCTTTACGACTGTGACGTTGATATACTTAAAGACGACGAGAGACTGAAAAACATAGCCACTGAGGCAGTGAAAGAAGGTAATATGACCCTTTTGGACGTCAAAGCTTGGAAGATTGGGGAGGGAGTTAGTGTCGTAGCTATAGTTCTTGAGAGCCATGTAACTATTCATACGTGGCCTGAGCACAGTTTTGCGACCGTTGACGTTTACTCTTGTGGAAGCCATACGGATCCTAGAAGGGCTTTCGATTACATTGTCGCAGAACTTAAAGCTAAGAGGTTTAACATCAAAGAGGCTGATAGATCATCGGAGTTTTAATAGTAGGAGGAGGCATAGCAGGCCTACTACTTGGTTATAAACTGAGAGATAACAATCCTTTAATCTTTGACAGGAGAAGGTATCCTGGGAAGCATTGCACTGGGATAATAAGTCCTTCTACTTTTAGTAAGATTAACGTATCTAAAGAATTCATAGATCGGGAATTTAACGAGATAGTAGTTAACTACGGCAGGATTAGGGTGTTCATTAGGGGAAATTTCATTAGGTTGGGAAGGGAGAGGTTAGAACGCTGGTTAGACTCTGAACTAAACGTGAAGAGACCAGTTAACGCCATAATAAAGGGCAGAACTCAGGTAAAGGTTTCAGAAGAGGTATATCACGGTGAAGTCTTTGATGCCTCAGGATGGAAGGGTAAGGCCACGTGGGTTAGAGCGATTGAGTACGTTACTGAACCGTTAGATAAGGAGGAGATAGAAGTTACTCTTGATGAGAGGAACCCTACAGGATTCGGTTGGATAGTTCCACTTCAAGATAAGACCTTAGTGGGCGCGATTTCCCTTTCAGATCCTTCCCTTTTCATCCCAAAGGTAAGCAAAAGGGTCTTAAGCGTTCATGGAGGAGCCATACCTAGAGTTAAGCCAACTAAAAACGAAATACCGTCTATAGGCGATAGGACTGGCCTCATAAAGACTTTCACCGGTGGCGGAATATTTGGTATTGCGGAATTGTTGGAGAATTTTGCAAATTATGACAAAATAAGTAAAGAGATAAGAAAGCAATACATTATTACAAAAATACTGAAAAACACGTGGAGGTTAAGTCTCTTCTGGTTGAGAATGATGAATGAAAAAACCGTAAACGTGAACAGAGAGTTTGACTTTCACTCTTTTCTTTTATCTCTAAGAAGGTTATAACATCCCTCTCCTCTCTCTATCACACCTCGTCTCAATAGCTCGGCTATGGCTTTCTCTGGTTCCCTCACACCTAACGCTTTGAGATCCCTTACAGCTATCGTCTCTCCTACTGACAAGTTTGTTTGAAAGTACCTCTTAGCTATCTCCAAGTCCCTACTCTCAGACATGTTTTAATTTACTTTCCATCAATGGGATTTAACTTTAACTTCATTGATAGGTTCTTGAAAAAGGATTAAGCCCTTTACAATTCAATGATAATAGATTTATTGTTATTGATAGAAAACATTGCACTAAACTGATGAGGACTAATGCGATGTAACTCCTCGTTCTGAAACTGATTTTCCTTCCTCTAGATCAGGTAAACGTTAGAGCTTAGTAAGTAAAATAAAGGTTTGATGAAGTTTAGAGGTTCCAGTCTGGGCTTATAAAACCTTGAAACGTTACAAAAGAGTTAAGTTATGAATTTAGTGAACTAGAAGGTATTTTAACACATATTAAATATATTAACCTACCAAAGGTTAGGTTCTAAGGTTAATGTGAGTATGAGGAACTGGGTTGTCTAATACTACAGATCCTAAAAAAGGATGTTGCGCTATCAGGAGATTGAACAGGATTACATCTTACGTTGTTTATAGAGTCGTGAAATCCCAAAGTCTCAAAATGTATTGAAGCTAAGTGAATATGAGAGGTAGTTCACCTTGAGCCAAGTACTGAAACTGATAAGAGTTCATAACGTGATAGGGGCTGGACTAGGAGCGTTCACTGGATACGTTGCTTCCTCTATGTGGAAGATAAACCCTGTTGAATTGATTCTGGCCATAGTTGTTGTTGCGTCGGTAGCGGCGGGAGGATATGCAATAAATGACGTCTATGATGTAGAGATAGATAGAATAAATAAACCTGAAAGACCTATACCGTCGGGTGCCATCTCGATCAGAGCCGCAGCATCGCTCTCTTATGCCCTTATGGGTTTCGGTGTGCTACTATCGATCATTCAAGGATACTTGGAATTCTTAGTAGCTCTCCTCACCAGCATCGCGCTCCTTTTCTACGCCAGAGATATAAAGAGGACTGGGATTTACGGAAACCTGATAGTTGCGACTACGACCGCCCTTTCTCTTTTCTACGGTGGGCTTTCCTTCCATTCAGGGCCATGGCTCGGAAGGATATGGATACCTGTGCTATACACTTTTTTACTAACGTTATCTAGAGAGATAGTCAAGGGGATTGAAGATTACAAGGGTGATCTGGCCAACAACGTACGTACTCTAGCCACAACAAAAGGGATAACTAAGGCGTGGATCGTAGCTAGGAGCTCCCTGATCATCACGGAGGTGACTTCTCCCCTTCCCCTTTTTCTAGGATACAACTTCCTTTATGGAATAGTCTTGATCCCGTTCCTTTTTATTACCAGTAAAGCAGCTCTTTCAGAAACTTCAGAGAGAGGAGCAGCTAAGGCAAGGTCGCTTCTGAAGATCTCAGCTTTTTTAGGAATGATAGCCTTCGCTCTAGGAAGCTTACCTGGGTTGTTAACTCTAAGCTTCACGCCTTAAGAGCCTGTGCTGTTCAAACTTGAAATGATATTTTCAATTGGCAGAGTGAACCATAAAGCTCTATCTTGTTAACTCCTTGTCTACGATCTTTCTTAATCCCGCCCTCATGCCAACTATCCTCACCAAAATCTGACCCCTTCTAACTGGGAGAGAGATGTTACAACTTATTCCTTCCCCTCTCCCTAGCCTGTTGATCGTCTTAAAACCAGCCGTAATACCGTTGATCATGACATTTAGCGTTAGCTTATCTATGTCTACATCACCTTTATTGAACAACCTTATCTTAACTCCGTCATCTGTGAGCTCAGGAAAGGCGTCGAAGTCCAGAGACGGCGTACTTGCCTTGTAGGAATAGTGAAGTAAGATTTGAGTGATTGTCTTCTTATCTTGCCCAGAAAAGTTCATGATCCTGATCGAACCCTCCGCCTCGGTATCTATCTCCTCACATTCGTGGCTGACCTCTATTAAGTCCTCGACGCTCTTCCCGTTCATGACCTTCACTTTCCCTCTGGAGATGTTCCTTATGATAACGTAGTTTTTACCCATTGAGCTCAATTCTACCACATCTCCAGGCCTTAACTGCTGCAAGCCTGCCATTAACGAATATTTAGAGTAGAAACCAGGAGATCTAACTATTAATGTAGCGTTTGCCAATCTGACCGTAAGTGGGCGTGCACCATTATAGTTTATGGTCAGCTCATTTTTCCCACTTACCATAAGGTGAGTAACGTCAAATATATGAAAACTGAGTTGAGTGTCATCTATTAGATAATTTAAGTTAGGTTTAAATTCTTTCGTTAGAGAAAAATTATTTAACCAAAGCCTCCATTTTATGTAATCTGCCGGAGATTCAGTTATGATAACCAGATAACCTTTGGCAGGTCTCTCATCTACGTGAAATGAGAAGACGTAGTCCTTTTGTGACATACCTAGAGTGGCTGACTTGGTTGAACTCTGATAGTCGAGGTAGCCGTCTATTTCGCCCTCGTCGAACCGTGTGAAATTCACTGACATATCCTATTAATAAGGAATATCCAAAATAAAGCAAATGCTGTATATACTAAAGTCAGTCATATCGAAATCTGACCTTATCTTGGAGGTTTTAGACTCTAGAGAGCCTGATCTCACAAGATCTGATTACGTTGAGAGGAAAGTCCTGTCATCTAAGAAGTCTCTCCTGATAGTTATAAATAAGGCTGATCTTATTCCTCTAGAAGTCCTAAGGGCTTGGAAAGAACACTTTCTAAGCCAAGGTCTTAACTCAGTGTTCGTCTCCTCTAGACTTCACCAGGGTACCAAGGTTCTTAGGGACTCGATAAAAGAGTTATTGAGAGGAAACGAAGGTATAGTTGGGGTTGTTGGATATCCAAAGACTGGTAAATCCTCTGTTATAAACGCACTTAAGGGTAGACATGTGGCTACAACTTCCTCTATTCCCTTAAGCAAAGGGTTCACTAAGTCCATACAACTAATAAAGATCGACTCAAAGATCTACGCTATAGATACCCCTGGTGTTATCCCACCCAGTGGCGATCCACTAGAGAAGGCGTTACGTGGTAGTAAGCCTGAAGATCTTGAAGACCCGGTAAGAGTAGCTTTAAAATTAATTGAAAGAATTGAAAGTTTCTGTCCTGGGACGTTAGCTAAAACGTATAAGATAAGATTCGTAACTCCATTGGATTTACTCAGCAACATAGCGTTGAGGAGAGGTTGGATCTATAAGAAGGATAGAGAGCCCAATTTGGATCAAGCTGCAGTTCAACTTATAAGGGACTATCATGAAGGTAAGATAATGTATTATACCATTCCTACGGGGTTTAAACATGATAAAACTTGTGATATTTGACGCCGACAAAACTGTTTGGGACCATTATAATATCTCAGAGTTTGAGGCTCCGTTAAAGTTGGTTGACGAAAACGTACTTCAGGATAGCCTAGGGAGGACTCTTAAATTATTTCCTAACGTTAGGAAAACGCTCGAGAAATTGAAAGAGAGGGGAGTAAAGATAGGTATGGCAACCTGGAACTTCCCGGAGAAGACTAAAGCCGTACTTGAAACCTTAGGGCTGGATAAATATTTCGATGTAGTTATCTCTAGAGATTTCCCATTTAAATTCATTATGATAAGTGAAATTATAAAGAGGTTAAGAGAACAAGGTATGTCAGTAAAACCTGAGGAAATCCTTTTCGTAGACGATAGGAGGGCCCATTTTGGAAACGTCTGGCTGTATTTGGGCAACATAAATTGTCTAGAGATGTGGAAAGACGTAAACGATCACATGGAATTGATATCTAAACTCTAAAAGTGATATATGTGAACAATTGTCAAATAAGGAAAATCTAATCTTGTTAAAGTTAAAACACTATAATAAAGTTTAAAAACTGCAGCTCATTGCTATAATGACGTGATAAGGATGATCGGTGGTTATACCCTCCAAGTCTGAAAATGTTTTCAAAGGTAAGTCGTTCTTTACGTCAGTATGTTTGGTTTACTACGTTAAAGGTGGTTTGAAATGCCTACTGGATCAAGATTAGTAATCGATTCTCTAAAGAGAGAAGGTGTTAAGGTAATTTTTGGGATACCTGGTCTGACTAATATGCCTCTATACGATGCGTTCTTGGAAGATTTACAGAACGAAGAGCTTAGACACGTATTGATGAGGCACGAACAGGCTGCAGTACATGCAGCAGATGGATTCGCAAGAGCCTCTGGGAAGCCTGGAGTTTGTACTGCGACCTCAGGACCCGGTGCAACTAACCTTGTTACAGGAATGGTAACTGCTTACTGGGACAGTTCTCCCGTTGTAGCCATAACTGGACAAGTCGTTAGATCAGTGATAGGAAAGATGGCCTTTCAGGAGGCCGATACGCCTGGTATTTTCGCTAATGCAGCCAAATACGTAGTTCAGTTAAAGAACATATACGAGATCCCTATATGGATTAAAAACGCCTTTTACATAGCCACTACCGGAAGGCCCGGGCCTGTAGTGGTTGATATCCCCAGGGACATACAGCTCGAGAAATTAGATGACGTGAAATGGCCAGAGGAGCCTATGGTGAGAGGATACAAGCCCTTCAGGACTATAATAGACCCCGTTAAGATAAAGAAGGCGGCTGAGATTTTAGTTGAGGCCGAGAGACCGATAATATTGGCCGGAACTGGAGCGGTTTGGTCTAACGCCACTCCTGAGATTCTAGAGTTATCTGAGCTATTGGCCGTTCCGATGGTTTCTACCTTACCCGGAAAGTCTGCAATACCGCACGATCATCCTCTCTTCCTAGGAGCTATGGGATACTACGGTAGAGCTGAGGCGTCGATGGCAGCTCTCGAGTCAGACGCAATGTTGGTGGTCGGAGCTAGACTGAGTGATAGGACTTTCACCTCATACGATGAAATGATCGAGACGAGAAAGAAGTTCATCATGATAAACATTGATCCTTCAGACTCTGAAAGGGCTTTCAAAGTTGACGTACCGTTATATGGCGATGCAAAAACACTAATGAGAGAGATAATAAGTGCGGTGAAGGAAATAGGCAAGAAAAAGGATAACTCAGCATGGGTTAAGAGGGTAAAGGAGCTCAGGGAATATTATGCTCAGTTCTACTATCACGAAGAGAATGGTAAGCTTAAACCGTGGAAAATACTCAAGACAATAAGGAATTCGATTCCGAGAGATTCAATTGTGACTACAGGTGTAGGTCAGCATCAAATGTGGTCTGAAGTGTTCTGGGAGGTTTTAGAGCCTAGAACGTTCTTGTCCTCTACCGGTATGGGTACTATGGGCTTTGGCCTACCTGCAGCGATGGGAGCTAAAATGGCTAGACCTGATAAGGTCGTAGTCGATTTAGACGGTGATGGCTCGTTCCTTATGACAGCTAACAACTTAGCTACGGCGGTTGATGAACACATACCAGTCATCTCAGTTATCTTCGATAACAGGTCTTTAGGCTTGGTAAGGCAAGTCCAAGACCTTTTCCAAAGCAGAAGGGTCGTTGGGGTTGACTACGGTCCATCTCCCGACTTCGTGAAGTTCGCTGAGGCTTTCGGCGCGCTGGGATTCAATGCGACGAGCTACGACGAGATAGAGAGATCTATAAAGCTCGCAATGAAGGAAAACGTTCCCACAGTCGTCAGAGTTCCGATAGACAAGGAGGAGCTGGCTTTGCCAACTCTACCTCCTGGAGGAAAACTTAAACAGGTGATAGTACGTGACCCAAGGAAGGCTACTTAGAGTTATAGGATATTACAGAGATCCAGGTTTCCTCGAGCGTATAATTGGCGTATTAAGGAAACTCTGGGTCGATATAGAGTGGATCAACGCTAGGAGAGTCAACGATGAAGGACTATATGAAGTCTACATGGAAGTTAAAGAAGGTAAGAACACTAACCTAGCTATTGTGAACTTGAGTAAGACGGTGGACGTGGAGAGAGTTGAAGTTCTAGAGGAAGGTAAGACGGTCCTGTATTCGTTCAACAATAAAGGGGAAATTTCTAAAGAGCCTAATAACGATAATATGATAGTTTATGTACCCGTATACTCTAAGATAGTTGGTTACAGTTGGGGTGAGTCGTATAGCAAAGATCTACACTGAGAAAGAAACTAGTCTAGATGCTATGAAAGGAAAAAGAATAGCTATTCTAGGCTATGGAAGTCAAGGAAGGGCCTGGGCGCTCAACCTGAGGGACTCAGGGCTTAACGTTACTGTCGGGTTAGAGAGGGAAGGCAAAAGTTGGGAACAGGCAAAGCAGGACGGTTTTAATCCCAAGAGAACTGAGGATGCAGTAAAGGAGGCCGATGTGATAATTTTCTTAGTACCAGATATGGCTCAGAGGGTCGTATATAGGGAGAAGGTTCAACCGTATCTCAGAGAAAGAATGGACCTTGTTTTTGCCCACGGGTTCAACATACACTATAGACTAATAGAACCTCCTAACAACGTTGACGTATACATGGTCGCACCTAAAGGCCCGGGACCTATAGTTAGGGAGTTCTACGTAAAGGGAGGTGGTGTCCCAGTTCTAGTAGCAGTGCATCAAAATCACTCTAATAAGGCGTTAGAGAAGGCTTTAGCTATAGCAAAAGCGCTAGGGGGGACTAGAGCAGGGGCCATAGAGACCACGTTTAAAGAGGAAACTGAAACTGACCTAATTGGGGAGCAAACTATACTGGTTGGAGGAGTGATGGAGTTAATGAAGGCTGCCTTTGAGACCCTAGTAGAGATGGGTTATCAGCCTGAAGTAGCTTATTTTGAGACTATCAACGAATTGAAGATGATAGTCGACCTAGTTTACGACAAGGGTTTCATGGGAATGCTGAGGTCAGTATCTGACACAGCTAAATACGGTGGATTTACAGTAGGAAAGAAGGTAATAAACGAGGAGACCAGGCAAAGGATTAGGGAAGCTGCTGAAAGGGTCAGATCAGGGAAGTTCGCGGAGGAGTGGATAGAGGAATACGGAAGAGGAAGTCCCGTCCTTAAGAAGGGTATGGAGGATATGGATAAAAGCAAGGAAGAGGAGATAGGAAGAAGACTGAAAGAGATCATAGAGAGAGGAAGGCCTAAGTCTTAGAACTCTTTTTATATTCCACGACTTTTTGTATCATGTGAATAAAAACAAGGGATCAAACGTAGAGAGGTATATTTTATCACTCTTGAGAGAAAATGGATTCGCCGTGATAAGATCCCCTGCAAGCGGAAGCAAGAGGAAGGATCCAGCACCTGATTTAATTGCCCTCAAAGGTGGAGTTATCCTGCTCATAGAAGTAAAGAGCAGGAAAGACAGAAAGAACGTGTATGTTACCAAAGAGCAGATGGAAGGTATATTGGAGTTTTCAAGGAGAAGTGGAGGAGAGCTCTTCCTGGCCATAAAGGAACCTAAGATCTTGAAGTTCGTCCCAGTTAAAGAGATCAGACGAACTGAAGGTGGAAACTATGTTGTATCTGAAGAGGTAATAGAGAGAGGGTTAAAGCTAGACGAACTGGTGAGGTACGTCGAGTCCAAGTTCAGTAAGACTTTAGATTCCTTCATTTAGGTTTCCTTATCCATTAGCCTTATCCTGATCTTTATTCCGTGCTTCTTTTCCAACTTTCGTAACTTTGTGTTCACCTTCCTGTTAAAATTCGGTATAACCTCCCTGGGGATCTCAACTACATATTCTCCGTTCTCCTTTTTCACCACAGCGTCTGGTATAACTCCGGATATGGCTTTAGTTATCCTGTTTTCCATTGTATTTACGTTCAACCTACTTACTGGGACTATCATCGTCTGCTCTCCGAACACGTATACCTCATACTCCACTTTATCGTTGAGGAAGTCCTTGATTTGAACCACGGGTCTGGCTAGATCTGCCTCTCTTAGCCCTTCCGGTACCTTAACCGTCATTTCCAGACTGTAGACCTTCTCCACTGTACCCTTATTTATGAATATGACAGTGTCTAATATTCCAGGAACTGTCCCAAGATCCACTCTATTTAAGAACCTGTGAATTGCATCTATTGCAGTGGTAGCGTGTACCACACCTATCATTCCTATTCCCCCTAGTCTCAAGTCTATGTAAAGCCTGAAGTCCTCATCGTTCCTCATCTCATCGTAAACTGTGTAATCAGGCCTACTTAATAGGAGAATGTCATGAAGCTCACCTATCTCAGCGTAATTCTTAGAGTATTGAGTTATGTCAGGAGGTAAATGCATATCTCTAGGGGATTCGATGGTCTTAACTATCTTACCCTTCTTCATATAGTATTCGGCTAGCGCCTGAGCGAAAGTGGTCTTCCCCATACCTGGAGATCCTGCTATCAGTATCCCCTCTGCCCTCTGTTCTAATCTTTGAACCAGGTCTGAGTTCAAACCGTAATCCTCAAGCGTCTTCCTCGCCACAGGTCTTGTAGCCGTTATCTCCCAACCATCAGAGAGTGGAGGCCTAGTTATAACTATCCTGTAATTGCTAAGCTGAACTATAGTTGAACCTTTCCTTTCTATCTCTATGAAAGAGCCCTTAGTCCAACGAATTGAGTTCAATATCTCTGAGACAATTTTCTTTACCTCGCTACCTGGCATGGGTGAGTCGTTAAGCACGACGAACTCCCAATCGCCTGGCCTACCTCTTTTAGCTTTGGGCTGAGTGTCCTCCTTGAGGTGAACACTCATCGTGTCCCCGTCAAAGAACTTCTCTATTGACAAGGGTTCGGAAAGAGGCTCAAGATAACGAGTATTTATACCTAGTAGATCGCTCATTTTCTTCTGTAACTCGTCCGCGGTAAGCAAAGTACAACCTCTTTCCATACAGTAGTTCCTTAACTCTCTGTCTACGTCTCCTCCCTCTTTGCCTACCAGCTCCACAGCGAAGAGGTACCTCTCCGAGAGCTGTTTTAACCTATTTATCTCCTCCAAGGCTATATCGCTTGTGACTAGCCCCTGTCTGGACTCCTCTTCAAGTTGATTAAGCAAAGCCCTATGTATTAGAAACGTTCCATTAATCAAGTTCCTTTCTATGTATCTAGTAATGCCTTGGAGCAACGAGCTCTTATCAAGCAATAACTCACTCAAAAGCTAATTCCCCACGTACGTTTTACAGTATGTATAAAAAAATAAAACTCTATCTCTTCACAGCCTCTAAGAAATACTCGTGAACTATAGTCGTACCTGATAGTTCGGGATGAAAGGTGGTCGTTATGATTTGATCCTCCTGAGCCATAACAATCACATCGTTCAGCGAGGCTAGAGCTTTAGCCTTACCCCACACCTTTAAGATAGCGGGTGCCCTGATAAATACGAATCTCTGATGTCCTCCCTCTATCTCCTCTAGGTTTATCGTAGCCTCGAAGCTTTCTCTTTGCCTACCGTAAAAATTTCTGATAATTGAGGCATCCATCACTCCGATTAAAGGTTGGTCCTTCTTCCCTATCTTAGCATCTCTGACCTCTTTAGATAGCATTATCGCCCCAGCGCAAGTCCCAAGAACTGGGAGACCTTGGCTTATTTTCTCTTTCAGAGGATCTAGGAGACCCATCTTTTGGGCAACTTGCCCTATAGTAGTGCTCTCACCACCAGGAATAATTATTCCGTCTACATCTAGGTCCTTTGGTTTCTTCACCTGTATCACTTCTCCCTTACCAATCTTTTGAAGAACTCTCCTCACTTGCAGAGCGTGCTCCTCAAAACTTCCTTGATACGCTAACACACCTATTTTCATAAACCTCTCACCTGCATGAGTTCCTCAGGCTTCAACGTCTTGATGTCTACACCCATCATAGCTTTACGTTCGCTTATCATCTTTTGCGCCTCCAAAACCACTTCCGGATCCTCCCAATTTGCTGTAGCTAAGACGACTGCCTTAGCCCTCTCCAGGGGGTCCTCACTCTTGAATATTCCAGACCCTACAAATATCCCGTCAGTACCTAACCACATCATAAGGGCTGCGTCAGCTGGGGTAGCTATCCCACCTGCAGCAAAGTTAACGACAGGTAATCTGGAGTACTTTACCGTTAACTCGACCAACTCGTACGGAACTTGTAGCTCTCTAGACTTCTTCACTCTATCCTCCTCAGCCATTGAAAGCAGGTTCCTCAACTCTTGGTTTACTATCTTGATGTGCT
This sequence comes from Metallosphaera cuprina Ar-4, assembly GCF_000204925.1. Taxonomy (NCBI): domain Archaea; kingdom Thermoproteati; phylum Thermoproteota; class Thermoprotei; order Sulfolobales; family Sulfolobaceae; genus Metallosphaera; species Metallosphaera cuprina. Next base: position 316,491 of record NC_015435.1, read on the forward strand.
TCACAGCCTCACTAACGTTTCCAGTTCCTGGTTCGCCTTTTGTTCTTATCATGGAAGCTCCTTCCGAGATCCTTCTGAGCGCCTCACCAAGGTTCCTAGCTCCGTTCACAAAGGGAACTCTAAACTCCCACTTGTTTATGTGATGTTCCTCATCTGCAGGAGTGAGCACCTCACTCTCATCTATCATATCTACACCGAGGGCCTCAAGTACCTTTGCCTCATAAACGTGACCTATTCTAACTTTGGCCATAACTGGAAGCGTTATGGAATTCATAACTTCTTCAATTACCTTTGGATCTGCCATCCTCGCGACTCCCCCGGCCTTCCTTACGTCATAAGGAAGCTTATCTAGAACCATTACAGACACTGCTCCAGCGTCCTCCGCAATCCCAGCTTGCTCAACGTTAGTCACATCCATTACCACTCCTCCCTTTTGGAATATGGGAAAGGCATGCTTTACCCTAGTGCTTCCTTGAACTGTTCCAGAAACTACGCTAATCTCCGGAACGTAACTCATAAGACCTTCGTCCTTAACGCTATCTCTTAGTTCAGCTAACTTGTAGAAGAACCTCTCAATTTCTTCAAATGAAAGGGCATACAGCCTCATAAATTAACTAAAGTTGAATCAAGTTAAAAACTTAGGTTCTCTAGCGTGCTTTAGAAAAGCCTAGTTTTAGATTTCCTCTCGTTCTCAGCTCTTATTTTAATCAAACCGAAGTGAACTGCACAGTTAACACAGTAACACTTCGTCACGGGATAACGAGTGATTATGGCTCCCTTCTTTTCTAATTCGTTAGCTAGAGAGGCGTCTACAGGACTGTAAGTTCTAGTTACACACACTGCCTTATCCTCTGGTACCCTAGCTCCACAGTTATCACACATTACGTAACCTACGTGACCTTTATCTCCCTTTCTTCTGCCTCTATTTTCCCTTTTCTTAGGCAATACTTTGGCACCTACCTTTTTCTCCACGTTACCTCTAATAAGTTTTTGCTATCCGCAACGTGGTAGTCGATTGTCTTCCGCACACTACGCAGTTGCCTCTAGGCCTTGATTCGAGTGGAGTACCTAAGACTCTAGCCTGTACTTCCTCCTCTATTTTTAGGCCACACGCCTCTGATCCACACCAAGGAACCTCAGCTATACCTCCCCTGTTCTCTAGGAACCTTTTAGCGTCTGGAAGAGAGTCGAAGCTTTTGATCCTCTCCTCAAACCAGTCCTTTGCTCTCCTCCTCATATCCTCCTCTATCGTTTTTTCCATGTTCTTGAGCTCCTTCACTAGGTCCTCTCTCTTCACTACCTTGCCCTCAAGGGTATCCCTCCTCTTAAGGTACACCGATCCAGAGTTCATCTCCCTAACCCCCGTTTCAACTCTAATTGGTACTCCCTTCAACTCCCATATGTAGAACTTCTCTCCGGGGGTCTTGTCCTCTGAGCTATCCATAACTGCTCTTATACCGTTGGAGGCCAGCGTTGATCTGACTTCCTCAGCGTAACTGAACACCTTCTTAGTGTCTTCTTCACTTTTGCCTGGTATAGGTATTATCACGGCTTCAATAGGAGCTATAACGGGAGATAGGACCGGACCGTGATCGTCTCCATTTATAGAGATAACGGTAGCGATTACCCTATCCGAAATACCATAACTAGTCTGATGAGGGTATGTTAGGGTCCCATCAGCTCTCTGGATCTTGTAGTCCATGGCCTTAGTGAAGTGCTGACCTAAATGATGGGCTGTCCCTATTTGTAGCGCCCTACCATCAGGCATAAGAGTGTCTAAAGCTATTGTGTACTCGGCCCCAGCGAACTTATCCCAATCGGGCCTCTTTGAAATCAGATATGGTATACCGAGGATGTCAAAGAACTTACTGTAGATCTCAACAGCCTCTTTAACCTGCTTAGCCGCATCCTCATAAGTCTCGTGAATTGTATGCGCTTCCTTAAAGGTTGTGAGCTCCCTAACTCTAATTAAGGGTCTTGTAGCCTTAGTTTCGTATCTGAACACACTTACTATCTGATAAAATTTTCTAGGTAACTGGGAGTAACCCCTGATCCAAAGCGATTCCATCAATGTTATGGCTACCTCTGAAGTTGGTCTTAGCGCAAACCTAGTCTCTAATTTTTCCTCTCCCCCTTGAGTTACCCAGAACACCTCCTTTTCGAATCCCCTTATGTGCTCTGACTCTTTCTTTAATAACTCCTCAGGTATCAGAAGAGGAAACAGGATCTCCTCGTGACCTGTCTCGTCCAAAAGTTTCCTTATTAGGGAGATGACGTTATGTCTGATTTTGAACCCGTATGGCATCCACACTCCAGCACCCTTAATTGGGTACCTGCCATAATCATATATCTCTGCCTCTGATATAACCCAATCGAACCATTCACTAAAATTGGAGGACCACTTATCCCTTGAGATCTTCATGGTGGAAATCAAAAAAACTTTAACTAAAAGCTTTAGGGTTCCTAAAATTTACCGAATAGCATAAGTACAGCGAACAGGATTCCATAAACCGCTATTCCCTCACCTATAGCAACGAAGATCAGCACTGTACCAAACATGTCTCTTCTCTCCGTTAGCACTCCAATACCAGCCGCAGCAGCCATCCCCACAGCCATTCCCGCTCCTATAGCGGCTAACCCTACAGCAAGGCCCGCACCTATATTTATACCTGAAAAGCCTTGAGCCGTATCTGATGGAGATTGACCAAAAACTACAGAAGTTAACAGAAGTGGTAGCACAAGCACCACATATTTCATTCTCTCTAAATATTTCATGTTAAACTCACCAGTGTTTACTTTGGCAGTTCCTTTAAAGCCTTTCTCCTCACTTCCTCTATAGATTTCCTTTTTAAGTCCAATATCAATGAATATTCCTTGCTTAATCTGTCTTGAATCTCTGAAGTTTTATCATCAAGTTTTTTCTTCAACATGGAAATGAAGGGATTAGCGTCCACTTTCTCTCCTCCTCTGTAGAATTCTCCTTGTAACTTTAAGTCTAACGAATTCCTCCCTGCTCCTGTCATTTAATATGGACCTGATGTACTTTACTGAACTGTTATAAAACGGTAATATTGACGTATCAATAGCGTTTATTAATCTCTGGGTCTTCCTCAGCTCAGCTACGAGGGACCTAATAGTTGATTCCAACTCCACTAGTTTGATAACCTTGACCAACGTAGCCTTCATATTATCAAAGGCCTCAGAAAGGTGAGGAGAGATCTCAACTTCGCTAAATGGCTTAGGTGGAATAGTGCTCTCATCTATCTCAGTGACAGGGATCTTAACGCCGAATATCACTTTCGTAGAACTTCTCAACTGAAGGGAACTGACTTGAGAACTCGCTATCATCTCTATGTTAGAGATACCCTCGTCAACTACTGCCTTTAGATAACTGTCATACACTCCCCTTAAGGCCTCATTCACCTCATTGTAGATCTTTTCGTATTCGTTCACGTAAGTTCTCAAGTATATGAGGAGGACCTCCCGCTTGTTCTCTAAGAGTCTCTTTATGACCCTAATTAGCTTGAGCTGATTCCTCATGCTGATTAGGTTAATCTTAGTTGGGAGTACCTTCCTTGAGCTCATTTCTTACCACGATAGGCTGGATGGTATTTCTTGATGTAATCCATCTTTATGTTTGTTAGCTCCCTCTCTGGAAGTACGGAAAGTATTTCCCAACCGATATCTAAGGTGGTCTCTATGTCTCTGTTCTCGTTAATTCCCTGACTTACGAACTTTCTCTCAAACAAGTCTCCAAACATCAAGTACTTCCTGTCCGTCTCTGATAGGCTGTCCTCACCTATTATTGCGGCCAATCCTCTAGTGTCGACAGCTTTAGCATAAGATGCGAATAACTGATTTGAGACGTCCTTATGGTCGTCCCTAGTCTTCCCTTCTCCTATTCCGTCCTTAGCTAGCCTGGATAAGCTCATGAGAACGTTGATAGGGGGATAGATTCCCTTGTTGTACAGATTCCTGTCCAAGGTTATTTGACCCTCTGTGATGTATCCAGTTAAATCAGGTATGGGATGAGTTATGTCATCGTTGGGCATGGTTAGTATAGGCATCTGAGTTATTGAACCTTTCTTTCCTACCACTTTACCAGCCCTCTCATAAGTCTGAGCAAGGTCTGTGTACATATAGCCTGGGTATCCTCCTCTTCCAGGGACTTCCTCCTTAGACGCGCTGATCTCCCTAAGCGCCTCACAATAGTTAGTCATGTCAATAAGTATAGCCAACACGTGCATATCCTGCTCAAAGGCTAGATACTCGGCTAGAGTTAAGGCCGTCTTCGGAGTCAAAGTCTTCATAACCGGAGGTTCGTTGGCTAAGCTCATAATTAGTGCAACCCTATTTATTGCTCCCGTCTCCTCAAAGAACTTCCTGAAGAACAACGCCTCGTCGTATCTAACGCCTATTGCTCCGAACACGACCGCGAAGTTGCTTTCCTCTCCTCTGACAGTAGCTTGTTTGGCTATCTGAGCGGCTAAAGCGTTAGCAGGAAGACCACTCCCGCTAAAGATAGGGAGCTTCTGTCCTCTTAAAAGTGAGTTCAGCCCATCTATGGCGGAAATACCCGTTTGTATGAACTCCTCGGGGTAATCCCTTGTAGCTGGGTTTATCGGCTCTCCATTAATGTCACGCCTCTCCCCTTTAATGACCATTGGCCCGTTATCTAGCGGATCCCCTAAGGGGTTAAATATTCTCCCCAGCATCTCTTCCGAGATCTTTACCTCCAGTCCCCTACCGAGGAACCTAACCGTGGTCCCTACAGGAGAAATACCCCTAGTTCCTTCAAACACCTGGACTACTGAAATACCTTTCTGAGAGTCTACTACAATACCCCTTCGCTTTTCTCCATTTGCTAACTCCACCTCTACCAGTTCGTTATAAGCAGAGTCAGAAACGCCTTGTACCATTACAAGTGGACCCTTTATCATAGAGATGTTGGAGTACTCCCTAACATTCATGGATGATCCCATTACGCACCAACCTCCTTAAGGATTTCATCAAACTGAGCTTTTAATTTGCTCTCTAATTCGTCATACTTCTCAAGTTCGTTGTTCTTAATTGTTGCCTTCGATCTAATTATGTCAGGAACTACAGTGATCTTTTCAACTAGTTTCCTAACTTGCACTCCCCTCTCAATGGCGGTAGTAGCGTATTGGTTGTAATGATAAATAAGTTTCATTATCTTAGCCTGCTTTTGAGGAGATGAGAAAGCGTCAATGTCATCGTAAGCGTTCTGTTTTAAGAAAGCCTCTTTGATGAGTCTGGCAACTTCCAGCGCTAGCTTATCCTTTTCCGCAAGGGATTCCGGACCTACTAACCTTACGATCTGTTTAAGCTCGTCCTCCCTCAAGAGAGTTCTCACCATGAAGTCTCTCATTGTCTTCCAATCTGGATCGACGTTCTTGATCCACCAGTCTGAGACGAGGTCTACATAAGATGAGAAACCTTGAAGCCAGTTTACAGCTGGGTAGTGCCTCGCCTGTGCCAAAGAAACGTCCAAAGGCCAGAAGACTCTTACGAACCTAAGTGTGGTGCTAGTTACAGGTTCTGTGAAGTCGCCGCCTGGAGGAGATACGGCAGAAGCTAAAGTTACAGATCCATATCTATCAGGATTTCCAAGAGTTCTTACCCTACCCGCTCTTTCGTAGTATTCGGCTATCCTGGAAGACAGATAACTTGGGAACCCCTCTTCGGCTGGCATCTCTTCCATTCTCCCTCCCAGATCTCTGAGGGCCTCAGCCCACCTTGAGGTCGAGTCCGCTACCGTCAGCACGTCATATCCCTGGTCTCTAAAGTACTCAGCCAGAGTGACTCCCACATAGATGCTAGCCTCCCTAGCTGCCACAGGCATGTTACTGGTGTTCGCGACTAAGACCGTCCTTTCCAATAGTGGTCTACCGGTCCATGGATCCTTTAGCTTGGGGAAGCTCCTCAGTTCGTCCGTCATCTCGTTTCCTCTTTCTCCGCATCCTACGTAAATGACTATCTTAGCTTCACTCCACTTTGATAGACTTTGAAGAGTGACCGTCTTACCGCTGCCGAAAGGTCCAGGTATAGCAGCTGTACCCCCCTTAGCCATGGGGAATATAGTGTCTAAAATTCTCACTCCAGTAAGCAAAGGTTCCCTAGGATCCAATTTCTCCTTGAAAGGCCTAGGGACTCTCACAGGCCACTTCTGCATCATCTTTACAGGGACTTCATCTCCTTTCATATCTATTATAGCTACGTTGTCTTCAACGGTATATTCACCTTCAGCTACTATTTCCTTGACCTTTCCGTGAATGTAAGGCGGGACAAGTATTCTATGCTCGACTAACCCAGTCTCCTGAACGACACCTAGTACATCACCGTTTTCTATCGTATCCCCTTTCTTCACTTTTGGAACGAAATGCCACTTTTTCTGTCTGTTTAGGGTGGGGAGCTTTATTCCTCTCTTAATGAATGGAGACTTAGTTATCTCCTTAATCTCCCCTAAAGGCCTTAACAAGCCGTCAAAAAGTTGCCCTAAGAGTCCTGGCCCCAGTTCGACTGAAAGGGGTGCCCCGCTTCCATAAACAGGTTCCCCAGGTCTTATCCCGCTTGTGTCCTCATAAACCTGAATGTAAGCTCTATCCCCTTCGATCCTTGTTATTTCGCCCACCAGTTTAGGTTCACCTACCTCTACTACCTCAAACATCTGCGCGTCCTTCATCCCTTCTGCCACAACTAGAGGGCCGTTAACCCTTGCGACTTTTCCTACTGCCATCACATCTCACCGAATAGAATCTCAGCTATCTTTGGTTTTAAAGACTCAAAAACTTGATCTAATATCAGATTAAGGGAATAATCCCTAGTTAGTCCTAAGTCGGTGTACTCAATTTTAATTCCACCAATGATCTTCTGATCGGCTTTGACCTCGGCCCTTACCTTAAGGCTCTTCACTACTCTCTTAACTTGCTCCACTTCATCAGGAGAGCAGAGTATCACTGAACCGTCTCTGACTTCTCTCCTTAGAACCTCCTCTATACCACTCCTGTATCCCTGAGAGGACTTAACTTTACTTAGAGAGTTAAGGGCTCCTTCATAGACCTTGTCAAGCCAATAATTCTTCTCGCTCAGAATAGCCCTTTTAACCTCAATGTCTAACCTAGCTTTCTCTCCCTCCACCTCTTCCTTAGCCTTTGTGACCATTTCGTTAAGCTTCACGGTGTAATCTCTCTCCACTCTATCTCTTGTTTCCCTCACAAGCTTTAAGGCCTCTTCAAGAGCCTTGTTAAGCTCGCTCTTTATGACCTCTATCTCCGAGTCTATCACTTTTCCCATCAATTCCTCGATTGAAACCATGAGATCACCCGAAACCCAAAGCCTTTAAAACCATCTTCTTTACGTCTATAGGTTTAGATTCAGAGAAAGGCGACGGAATGACCGTGATCAGTGGTTTAGTAAGCGTTGATACTATAGAATCTATCTTCTCCCTGACAGGCTCGTAAATGTCCCTCGTGATCAACACTAGATCAACGTCGTCTCTCTTTTTTATGCTATCGATCTCCTTTTCTAGGATGAAAGGGTCCTCTACAGTTTTCCCCTCAGCTCCCATTGTTTTAAAAAGCGATACCGTATACCTATCTCCTAGCAAAACTATTTTACCCATTACGCTTCCTCATTTGTTATGCAGATTAAATATTTTTAAGATATAACTCATACTTAGCTCGATTGTGTATTGATATTTCCCGAAAACATGCTTAAAGTAGAAATAATATCTCTAATAAGTGAAAAAGATAAGATTACCACGGAGCTGTTGAAGTTCGGTAAAATGGAGGTAATAGAGCCAGCACATCCCATCTCCAACAACAGAGTTGAGGAAGCCAGGAAAGAGCTCACCACAGTTCAAGATCACGTCAACAAGATAAAGCTTATCATGGAGATAGCAGGGACGGTTCTGGAACCAACTGGTAAAATGAAAGTAGACCAGGCTTGGATCGACGAAGCCAGGAAAGTTTCAGAGGAGGCATCTATGGAGGAGTTTAGGTATAAGGAACTTTTAGAGGAGATCGGCAAGCTCAAGGGAGAGATAGACCTATATCAATCCCAACTAAAGGAGGTATCTCCATTCAGTTCAGTAACTACTGAACTGAAAACGCTCTACTCTTTAGAGATCTTAGATGTGGCTCTAGTTGTATTAAATAACGAGCAATTAAAGAAAATCAAAGAAAACAAGCAAGTATTTATTGACTACTCACCTTTGGATGAGGGTAAGTACGCCACTCTACTGGTTTCCTTAAAGGGAGAAACCCCTCTAGATCCAATATTGAAGGAGATTGGAGTGAGGAGATTTGAAACTCCTGACGGAAAGTCTCCGTTTGAAGTGTATAAGGTCATTAACGAAAAGATAGGAGAACTTAAGAAAATACTAGATGAGACCAGAGCTAACTTGATTAAAAAGATTAGACAGAATGAGAAAGAGTTTGGGGAACTATACGGAAAGTTACTTACAGTAAGAGACGCACTAACCCTTCAATCTAAGGGAAGGGTTTCAGATCACTTCTTCCAAGTTGAGGGATACGTCCCAGAGAAGCTTTGGTCAAAGTTGAAGTCTACTTTGAATAACGTTGCGTTATTGGAGGCCGCCTCCCCAAAGAGATTCGGAGAGGAGGAACCACCTACGTACGTTCAATTGCCGAAAAGCGTTTCTGCAATAGAATCGGTTGTTGAGATATATGGAACTCCATCGTACTGGGAGATCTCACCTTTAGTTTTCCTTTTCGTTACTTTTCCCCTTCTGTTCGGGCTCATGTTCCCTGACGTTGGTAACGCCCTGATCCTTCTAATATTTGCGATTTTCTTCCATAAATATGGAGTAAAAAAGGGAAGCAATAACATAAAGAACCTCTCTATTATACTGGGATACTCTTCAGTAGTTGCCATGATAACTGGATTTCTAGCCAGAGATTTCTTCGGACCTCTCCCTGTTGGAGGTTTGAAGGAGATGGGAATAGCAGACGTTAGCGGACCTTTAAATAGCGTATGGCCAGTTCCTGTTAGCGTAACCCGAGCTCTCTCTCCACTCTTACCATTCGGTGAGTACAGCACTAGCACTTCAATAGAACACACTATCATTCTCTCGATTCTATTGGGCGCAATAGCGTTATTTGTAAGCTCTCTACTAGGCGTTATCAATGCGATAAAGAAGAGAGATCGTGAGTTCTTGGTATTTGAGAAGCTACCCCTTTTGGTTCTATACACTGTACCACTTGTTATCTTCGGTTACGGGATAACGGATCCTGCTGATTACTTTGGAAAAGTTGGGGCTTTGCTAAGCTACATACTTCAAAATCTTCTAAACTCTTTCCATCCCGATCTAAGTACCTCGACATCAGCCCTAGCCTACATCTTGATAATCTGGGTTGAACTAGGACTGATATACAATTGGATAGCTAAGGCCATAATACTGAAAAGACACGATAAGCAGTCGACAGGAGGTGCGTTAGCTATGGGGTTCATAGAAGGAGGATTTGAGGCTGCGATATTACTATTGTCTAACACAATCTCGTTCATACGAATTTTAGTGTTTGCGTTAGCTCACTATTACCTATTGTACGCCTTCTCATATATGGCTTACCTAGTTGTAGGTCACCCTAGCCTGTTAGCTATCGGGACCAATCCTGCGTCCATAGTGATCTTGATAATAGGAAACCTATTGGCTATAGGCTTAGAGGGGTTAGTAGTGTTCATCCAAGATATGAGGTTACACTTTTATGAGATGTTTAGCAAGTTCTATGAAGGTAGAGGAAAGAAATTCGAACCTTTGATGGCCTCAGTAGAACTCATTTAAGTAGAGTAGGCCTGTTCCTTTCTACGTCACTTCTTATTTTTTCTATGATTTCTTGAATCTTCTTATCAAAGTCTGTAGGAAGTTTCTTAAACACGGGCTCGGGTTTGCCTATAATATGACCTGGGTCCAACGGCTTCATTAAGCTATCCCACGTTTCAGCCTTAATGTCCAGTCCCAACTGTTGATATATAGCCTCAGCCTTATTTGGAATAATCGGATAAAGCATCAATGCGATAGCCCTCACTACTAAGAAAGTCACATAGAGAGTATTTGCAGCATCCTCCTTTTCCACCTTGACTTTGTCCCACGGTGCCTTCTGATTAATGTATCCGTTAGTTTCTCTAGCTAGAGCAAGGATTAACTCCGTCCCTCCCTTTAACTTTCCTTTCTCAAACATCTCTCCAACTTTCTTCACCGTCTCCCTCATCCTTTCTAGGAGATGCTCATCTATTTCCTTGAAGTTTGTGGGACTTGGAACTCTCCTATCGAAATATCTCATTATCATCGTGATTACCCTATTAACTAGGTTTCCGATATCGTCGTTAAGCTCGGTGTTCACTATCCTTATCACCTCCGTCCAGGTGAAGTTCATGTCCTTCTCCTCAGGTCTCATCCTAATCAAGATGAACCTCCAGTAATCAACATCCATAATGAAAGGTGCCTCATCGATCCATATACCAATCTTCCTGCTTTTACTGAACTTTTGCCCTTCATATAAAAGGTATTCTGTAGCAGCTATAACTGTAGGTAACGTGTAGTCTGTGCTGGAAGCCATAAGCATAGCGGGGAGTATTACCGCATGAAATGGAATGTTATCTTTTCCAATGAAGTAATAGCTTCTTGACGTGTCCTTATTCCAGAACTCCTTCCACTTCTCTGGCTCGCCTCTCTTTGTGAAGTACTCTAACGTAGCCGAGAGATACCCCAAAAGCGCTTCGAACCAAACGTAGATCGTCTTTCCCTCAGCTCCTGGAAAAGGAGCAGGTATTCCCCAGGCGTTATCTCTTGTTAGGCTCCTTGGCTTTAATCCTTCATTTAACCAACTCAACGCTGTTCCCTTCACGTTCTCTGGCATATCTTCCGATGATGTTATCCACTTCTTGATTGGCTCCGAGAACGGTCTCAAGTCAAAGAACCAGTGCTTGGTCCTTTTCATAACTGGCGTGCTTCCACAAATTGCACATTTTGGGTTTATCAGGATTGAGGGCGTCAATAACTTACCGCACCTATCGCACTGATCTCCTCTAGCGTCCTCAAAGCCGCAATATGGACAGATCCCCTTGACAAACCTATCCGGGAGGAATAACTTGTCCTTCTCACAATAAGGCAGCTCCTCCTCCTCTACGGTTATGTATTTAGCTACCCCTAGCAGGAACTCTCTAACGAATTTCTTGTGAACTTCTGATTCAGTCCTAGTGTAGTTATCGAAGCTAATGTTCCAGGTCTTAATGAACAGCTCCTTATCGTATTCGTGGGCTTGATCCGTAAGGCTCTTTGGGTCTACTCCCCTCTTTATTGCCTCGATCTCAATTGGAGTTCCGTGTTCGTCACTACCGCTTACGAAAATAACGTTCTCTTTCCCATATTTGAGACGAGCGTAACGGGCGAAAACGTCTGCAGATAAAATAGAGCCAATTAAGTTCCCCAAATGTGGAACTGATTGAACGTAAGGCCACGCTGAGGCTACCAAGATCTTCATGGAATCACCCTCATGTCACAATGATCTAGTTTGCTTATTAAAGGAATTTGAAATTATTATCTAGAAGTGGTTCTAGACTTAGATAGATATCCTTTCATGCGAAAGGTTGAGGATATATTACAGAGAGAACACGCTATAGACTTGTATACGCTGCTTACCACAGACGGGGAAACAATTAAGGAAGCTAAATCAAGGATCAAAGATATAATACAAGGTAGACCGATCAAGAGGTTGAAGGATTACAGGTCTCCACATCTCGTATTTTACGCAGAGCTATTGATTTTGGGAGTAATCAACGATTTGAGGATCACTGAGAGAATCATAAGGAAAGAAGTAGAGCTAGTGCATAATGACCTCTTAAAAGAAGGTGATGAGGAGTTAACTCAAATAGGCCTATGGCTGGGCATCAACGTTAGATTATCTAGTATAAAATATCATGATGATGGAAAAATTAAAACTCTAAACTATTCCATTCATTTCTTAGAATATTTGAAATCAATAAAGGGGCGTAAAAGAGAATTCAGCTTATCTGATAGGATAGTCAAGTCAGGGTACGTCTACCTTGATAAATCATCTCTGATTAGGCTCTTGAGTTTCAATATCTATAAGAAACTCAGGGATATGATCAAACCCATTTCAATAGATCAAATACCTGAAACTGTTGCTGATATAATAGGAATTAAGGGAGGGAGGATTGCCCCCTGCATTAAAGCCCTCCAGGAGAAGAAAGATAGAGCGAGGGATGAGGCGTTTATACTTGCAGTATATATGTTGAACATTGGTTCCAGCGTCGATTCAGTCATCCCAGTCCTGGAGAGTGCTGGATTTGAGGACCCAATAAAGGCTATAAAGAAGATATATGAAGAGAAGATGATAGTATATTCGTGTTCAAAAATTAGAGATTTAGGGCTTTGCGTAGCCAACTGTGGCACCAGATCTCCCTTACAACTTTATTACGGCAACGCGGATATAACTAAATGAAACCTCTGCCCTAACGTTATTATTGAGGCTATTAACAGGACATAAAAAAGAACCTGCGATATGAGAAAAGAGAAGGGTAATAGAAGTAGAACTAGCGAAACGAGAATTAGCCTTTCCCCCCTCTCTATTAAGCCTTTCCCCTCAGCCTTAATACCTAGCGACTCGGCCTTGGCTCTCAAGTACGATATCGATAAGGAGACTCCGACTAATATGGATGTAAGCAAAGGATCGAAACCTAGAATCGCTAAAGAGGATATAAATAAGGTATCCTCTAATCTGTCAAAGGAGGAGTCAAGGAAGCTACCTTTAGGTCCTGCAGTACCTTTAATTCTAGCTACCTCTCCGTCCAAAGCGTCTAGAAGCGAGGAGATCAGAAGAGCTACTAACCCTAAAATCGGGTTCCTGGTGTAGTAAATCACGGCAATGTATACTACTGACATGAGAAGCCCAATGAGAGTAACCTGATTTGCTGTGAGCCCTAACTTAACCAACCCAGTTGCTACAGGTCTCAGTACCTTTTTTGAAGCCGCCCTTAAGTTAGTTATCATGTTACCACTACCGTTTTAAACTACAGAGTACGTTGAAACTTGAGATTATGAAAGCTAAAAAACTGATCCTCGTAACCTCGGAGAGTCACCCAAACCATAAGGCCTTTCTAGCAATCTCCCAGGACCTAGCTAAGGAACTAAACGTCGAGACTGAAATAAAAATTGAAGATTACTCCTTCCTTTCGGATTACGGCGAGAAGGATGAATTCGGGATGAGCTGGCTACCACAACTTCTATTACAGCTTGAGGACGGAAGGATTTATCCGGTTCTAACCCAGATGCCTTTCGGTAGCGATCTGAAACCTAGCCCAGAACTAGGCAAGAAAGAGGCATTTAACAAAATTAAAAATCTCGTCTCATGAAGAATACCTAAGTGAGATATTTGAGTTCACCCCATAGAGAAGTCCCACACGTGCCATACGTTCCTACACCTGAGAAAGTAGTAATGAAGATGTTGGAGATAGCTAAAGTAGGAAGTGAAGACGTAGTTTACGATCTCGGTTGTGGAGACGGTAGGATAATCATAGCTGCAGTAAAGAACTTCGGTGCCAAGAAGGCGGTTGGTGTTGACCTAAGCGATGAGAGACTAAAGGAGGCAGAGCAAAACGCTATCCAGAACGGAGTAAGAGATAAGATAGAGCTAAGGAAGAATAATTTCCTGGATGAGAGCGTTTCTGAGGCAACCGTGATAACTCTTTTCCTCCTTACTAACGCCAACGAGCTTCTGAAACCTAAGTTCGAAAAGGAACTTAAGCCAGGCACTAGGATAGTCTCTCATGAGTTCGAAATGAAGGGATGGACACCTAAGGAAGTGATAAAGGTCGAAGACGGGAACATGCACCACCTCGTGTACCTGTACGTAATTGGTGAGCACAAATGAAAGTAATTATACTTAAGAGCGAATCCGGAAAGGTTACAGCGGATTACTTAGAGGAGGGAGACATAGGAGATGTGGTGAGGAGAACTGCTGAGAAAGCGCTAAAAGAATGGAATGAGCTGACGTCAGATTTCATCATTATGAGGGATTCTCAAGAGGCTAAGTTGCCCCTCCCTCTCAAACCTGAAATATACGAAAAAACTAAGAACTTCCTTACGGGAAAAGACAAGACGTCTGCTTTTCTTAAGTTGCCCATCTTCATTATAAGTTTCGATAATCAATGGAGGGAGGAGAACTTTCAGGACAGGAAAGTTTACGTGATATCTTATTACCTCACGGAGGAGCTTAAGGGAGACCTTACTAACTACGCTGCCCAAGTAACATCTGAGGAAAAAGAGGAGGAAAAGGAAGAGGGCTTAGAGGAAGACGATTTAGAGGAGTAATCACTTAAAGAAAGAATCAATGGAGGTTACGGATTCTATCCTGTCCCAGCTCACGTTGAGACTTTTTAGTAGCTGTTCAAAAGTACTCCTTACGCTCTCATAATATTTATCCACGTCTATTTCGGAAAGCTTAGCTAGTTGTACTGGCTTTACTCCCTCCTTTCCCTTCACCTTCACGAAACTTATAATGTCTCTTGGTAGAACTTGGATGTTGAGCTCAGCGAGTTGGGCCGCAGCTTTCACGTGTTGTGGGGTGTTCTTATCGTAGGAGTTTACGCTTTTAGATAGCATTACCCTAAACGCCAACTCATCTAGGTTATATTCCTTTGACTTGAGCTTTCTATAGACCTCCTTTACTTGTGCCGTTAGATCAGCTATGGCCTTCTCTAACTCTTCAGGAGTTTGAACCTGGGCCAACCTTTGTTTAGCCTCATTAAACGCCTGTTTAAGGAACTCAGGCGTGTTCCTTTTCTTAGCTAACATTCCCTTAATGTCGACCTTAGAATCTTTGAACACGCCGAAATAGTTCTTTTTCAGTCCTGAGAAGGCGATGAACCTATAGCTCTTATCCACCTCTAGGTCTAGACCGAAGTTCGTTCTTGTCCACTCTACGAGCTTGTCTAGTTTCTCCTTGCTCGGTTGATAGATAAATAAGGAGTCCGTGTCTCCATATACCACTTTCAAACCTAATTTTTCTGCGTAGTCTTTAGTTGATGTGATAACGTATCTACCTAGAGCAGTAACGCTCTCCGCTACGGCCGGTGCATAGAGAGGGAAGCTTTCGGCACCGAACACTCCGTAAGTGGCATTTATGAACACCTTCATACCTCTCTGAACTACGTCATATAGCAATTTCCTTTGCTCGTCTATGTTAGCCTGTTTACCTTTCTTTTTATATATCTTAACCCTGAAGTCTCTTAGTAAACCCGTTACGACTGCTGTTATTCCTGGTCTGTCCATACACACCTCATGGATTTTAGCTCCGCTCTCGTCGCGTATGTCTCTCTTCTTTGTACAACCCTCTATATCAACGGTTTCATAGCTCAAGTTCCAGTTCCTTATGATTGAAGGATATAGAGAGGCGAAGTCTAAGACTACAACGTTGAAGAACACGCCTACTGGAGGGTCAATGACTACTGCCCCCTTATATCCCTTACCCTTGATAACTGCAGCTGTCTTCAAGCCCGATGATCTTTCCATTATCTCCTCTTTGAGAGGGATGAGCCAGTTCCTCTTCCTGTGTTCCCAATAGTACAGGTTCTTTACCCACGCTGAAATCTCGGTCCTGGTCAATTCCTCAACTCCTAGTTTAGAAATCCTAGAGAACAAAACTATCAATTTCCACACTAACTCGTTGTTAAAAGTGGTGAGCTTCAGTGTTATTTCCGAGTCACGAAAGTTGTACTCAACTAGTTTCGACGCGTCAAGATCGCTTATCGACTCATCAAGTTTCACCTTTGACATGCCCAATAGAGCTTGAGCTACCGTATCAAGGTTATATTCTGAGTACTTTCCTTCGAACGCATAGTTTCTCACAGCCTTGTTAAAGAAGAACCTGTACAGGTCTATGTGAATCCCTAGAGTAAATCTCGCGTCCGTCTTTCTCTTGGGTTCCCCCATCTCAAACGGAATCTCTTCTGGGAGGAGACCTAACTTGTATCCTCTAAAGATGAGGTAAGGGATATCGAAGTCGTCTCCATTAAACGTTAGTACCATAGGATATCCTCTCAAGATTTCAAATAATCTCTCCAAAAGCTCCTTTTCGCTATTGAAACTCTCAACCCTCACGTCAGAGTTAACTTTTAAATGAGTCTCCCCTCTACTCAAGACCAGGACCAACTTTAGGCCGTCTGTGCCGGCTAAAGCTACGCTAATTATGGGATACTCTGCCTTATATGGATCAGGTACCCTACCCATCATTGGAGTGAAAACTTCTATATCTAGAGCGACCCTCTTAACTGAGGGTATCTCAGACTCAAAAAGGGGAGCCCAATCTAAAGCCATCTCTTGGGTTATCTTATCTGCATCTCCAAAAGCCTCCTTGACCTCCTTTACGTCAACTTCCGGTCTTATCGCTACTATTTTACCCTTTTTTATTACATACGGCATTCCCGGAATGAGACCGAAATCGTATATGTAATTGTTAAAATACTTGATGTGGGCCTCATATGCCCTGGGGACTGACTCTCTCAACCTCCTCACTGCTAGCGGATCGTTTACCACCACCTTAGTTAGGGAAATCTGATTCCAAGTGTAAGGGTCAATCTTGACTACTTTCTCAAGTCTGACGAAAGACTTATCCTTCACCACTTTGAGATTTTTGTTAACCTGGTCTGGCTCCAGATCCACAAGGAAATAGGACTTGTGTCCAGTGTTGTCATAGAACACGTGTAGCTCACCCGTTTCTGAGTCGTATAGCTTACACTTTGCCTTGCCTAATTTCCCGTCATAATCTACGGAAAGCAGGAAATACTTCCTGTCCTCCTGAGCTTCTTTTAAGGTCTCTCTATTAGTCTTAACTGGTTCTTCTATATACTCCTCCTTCGATTTCCCTTCAATTTTATCCATCTTTCTCTCAGGAAGCGAGAACTCAGTTAGGGTGAGCTGCTTTACCATTAAAATAGTATAAAGTTATAGTTCTTTAAACCTTTAAGGGATATCGGACGTGGGAAAAGTTTATGAATAGTCTTTTCTTTACGTTAACAGAACTCAGACTCTAGCTACTAAACCTCAAGGCGACCTGAGGTTATCCTCATGACTCCTTGGCTTGTAAGTTTCGAAATAAATCTTGTAATCTCTGATGTAAGTTCTCTGCGTTACGGATAGAATTCGCGATTGATTTAATGCTTAAAGCTTATTAATAGTTCGACAAAGGAAGCTTGGACCCGTGGCTCAGCCAGGATAGAGCGCCAGCCTGCGGAGCTGGTGGTCCCGGGTTCAAATCCCGGCGGGTCCGCCATTTAATTAGAGACTGCTAAGAATTTGTTTTAATATAAAGAAGTTTAAATGTTGATAAGTATGAAAATATTAATAACAGAAGATCGTTAAAGATGAGAAACCTCTTCAGTACATAGAAGGCCCGTTCCGTATTACGACGGGAGCTCACGGGATATATCCGAATGTCCAAACTGCGAACTCATATCTGATAGATAATGCATCAATGTATGGAAGTTAGATATGGGAAGCCTTTAGTTCTACCTAAATGAGTTCAACGATCTTTAATGAGTCTAGGAGAGGCTAGGATTGTAGAGCTTAAGAACATGGATTCCGCATTACTTTACATAAGAACGCTCGTCTAAAGACGAACCCAAAACGATCTTTGCGTGTTGTATTATTAAAATATATAATTATATACTAAAAATTTATATCTATCAATATTAATATTTAAAACTGTTAATTAGTAACTCAAAGAACCTCACAGCTCTCTAGAAGAGAATTAAATGCGTTACACGAAATGTGTTTCGTCTATGTATTTTATAGATTTTCTATCATTTTATATTCATTATAGAAATAAAATCGTTTCATAGCGTTTGCCAAAGAGCTCTAAGGGAAGCTCTAAAACACACGAAAAGCTTTCTTAAACGTAACCCAACATTAGATCTCATGGAACAAGTTCGTTTAGATCACGATCACACGATCAATTTAAGCCACTCTCTGTCCTAAAAATATATGGAAATTGAAACCGCGTATAGGTGACTGGGCCTAGTAAGTATTTCGTACATAAGTGATGGTTAGTCATATAATCATATAATTCAGTTGTAAAGAGACTTTCGAGATAAAATACGAGAGTAGAGAAGATCTATATCTAGAAAAAGAAGGAAAAAACTTTAGTATCCTCCACTAGAACTGGTACTTGTCATAGACATTGTAATCTCTGGTAAAGTTAGGACCCAAGGTACTGGTTTAATAAACGATAAATTCACTACAGTTCCGTTTGTGACCAATATGGGGTCTCTAAACAGGTAGCCGTAACCGGTAGGACTGCTTTTACTCGGCCCCCAAGTCCACATTTCTGCCCCCATACTAGGGGTAGTTATTATAGTTATGAAAGGCTTTGAAGCTGTGTAAGAGAACGTAACGTTTCCGTTTATTGCATACGCGAAGACTAACGATGGCACCTGACCTGTAGCAGTGGCTGTAACGTTTAGGGGGTTATAGAAGACCACAGAGAAGTTGTAATTGCTTAACTCGCCTATTGGCGTATTAATTACGGTTCCTGGTTGCACGATCGTTATTATGTTACCAGCTACGATCACCCCTCCCTGTTGAGAGTTGATTACCTCGGTGTAAGCGTTTGTTGGAGTGAGTCCGTAGGCGTTCGACAGCTTAACGGATGAGGCTGGGGAGACCTGGCCTTGAGCGGTGGTTCCAGCCTCAAACACCCAAATCACTGGCTTGAAGAACTGGTTGTTTACCATAACCCCATCTCCATATATCCAATGGTCAGCGAACTTGTATGATCCTCCAACGTAAGTTGTCCCGTTAAATTTACCTCCAAACCAAGTCCAGCTTGTCCAAGTGTTAGGTGCGTAAACTATTGTGATCGCGGGATCGGCTCCCTTAGTGCTATTAACCAATGAGTAAGCTGGTGAGATTTGACCGTTTATAGCAAAGGCGAACGCGTAAGTTGGAGTTAGATTGTTATAATCAGAAGCTGGTGGCAACACGGCCTGAGTGCTCAGCAGTATTAACGAGAAGTTATATAAAGACTCCATAGTTCCGTTAGGGAGTAGAGCGTAAGTTCCAGGTTTAACTATAGTCTCCACAGGGCCTACCTTTAGTATCGCCCCTTGTGATGCGTTAACTAGTACTGTTTGCTCTCCTATTGTGTTGAAGGTTGGTGTGTTAAGGTTGTAAAACATCGTGTCGCTCAGTGCGCTGACCTGGGACACTTTCCAGGTCTGTTTCACAATCTGCCATTGAGCCGAAGTCGAGTTATACATTAGGTATGATACCATGTTCACGTGTACGTCATATATAGCAGGGAATCCAGGTTCCCCTTGATTAACGAACAAAAGGAACGGAGTGTCGTTAGCTATTACCTCAGCGGTTCCAGGACCGCTCGAGTTAAGAATTACGTTAACGCTCAGTGGGACTGCGCTGCCGTTTGGTAATAAGTTTTGAGAGTACTCCATCACAAATACGAACAGGTTATCCCAAGTGTTGAAGAAGTTCTCGATTGAGCCTAGACCTGAGTAGGTACCGTTTTTGAGTCCAGTAGGGAGAACGCCATTGATAGTAAGCGTCGCGCTAGGTGAGAAGTATTGAGCGGTTACGTGACCGGGAAATTCAGCCCCTAATGAGTTGATCTCAGACAACACCTCGGATAGAGCTGTCCACTCTGCCAGTGAATGCTGAGATGGATACCCTGCTATTACTTGAGATGGAGGTAGTTCGTTACCGTTCCAAATCATGTTGGTTATTAATGGGGTTCCCTGAATGTATTGAATAGTTAACGTGATTGAGGCGTTGAACACTTGTAGGTAAATCGGATTGTTAGTTGGAGCAACGAAGTATTGAATAACAGTGGATACCTGGTACGTGTCGTTATTGACCTGTGTTATAGTAGGTAAAGACGTAGTGTAAAAATATACAGTTTCGTATCCATTGAAGAATGACTGAAGCCACGTCAAGTTGAAAGAGCTATATGTATAGCTTCCAGGGAATGGAGTTCCCGTCACTTTAGCTGTGAAGTTAGTAGCCAAATATGGAACTACGTCTGAGTAACTCTCTATAGCTATACCGTCCCAGAACTTGAAAGCTGTGTTCAACGCGGCCCCTTCTTTATATGAGGCTCCTCCAGTGCTCACTTGAGATAGAAGCTGTTCATACATTTGCTTATACATGGTGTAGTTACTCTCGGCTTGCTTAAACATTGATAGATACATACTGTATAAACTGGCGTATTTAGTTGCGTTCTGTTGGGCTACAGCTAACTGGGACTTATAGTTTTGTAAGGTTGAGTTGAGCTGAGAAGTCTCTGAGGTCAGAGCTGATATAGTGCTGTTTTGTTGCTTCACGGTGCTCTGGAGCGATGAAACCTGAGTTTGTAGGGAAGAAAGGGATCCGGACGCTACTGAGTACTCATAAAAACCTATCGCAGCTACTATAAGCAGAACTATTATGACAATTGAGAGTCCTACGATTTTACCATCCATACAGGATCATTGATGCCATATAGAGTAGGCTTAAAAAGAATTTACCCAAATCTGTACTGTTTTGATCAGACCTCACACGGAAACCATCACAGATCAGGCCGGGGTTCACTCATCACTTCAGGCCCTGAACGTAACTTAATAGGGCCGACCTTGTATCCGCACTAGTTTTACCCTTATAACCCTTAAAGTAATGTGAACATATTTGGGGAGGACATCCACCTATCCTTCTATCCCTTAACAACTTAGCTAACCTGATTAAATCTATGAGAGGTGAGACCGCATTAGGGCCGTCTAGGCTTTTCATTGAGATGTCTATCCTCACTTTAGCTCCTAGAGCGTATTCTCCTTCTATAACCATGTAACTTACTCTTCTATCTCCTAAGAACTCTACGTAATCTGAAGTTCCAGCAACCACTTCAACCCCTTCTTGCTGCGAGGAGATGTAAGACGATTTTATCCGTTTCTTTAGATCTTTACGCCAATCTTCTAAGGTGACAAGTGTCTCTGTAGTTCCCGATATGTCTATTTGATAGGATCTGATGACTTTCACTCCCCTCTTCTCGAGGAAGTTAATTATACCGCTATGAAGAGCGGTCCCGCCTATTTGACTTATCAGATCGTCTCCTAAAATAGGAACGTTCATATCTTGAAACTTGGAGCCCATACTTTCGACTAGAGGTGAGGGAGAGGCGTTTATCAGTGCGGATCTCGAATCCAGAGAGGCCTTGGCGTAGAACTCACTAGCCTCATTAGCTCCCGTAGGTAAGAGGTTTAAAACCACGTCAACCCTCTCTTCAGTTAGCGTATTAACCACATCGTCCGGCTTTTGCTTAGACTCTACTATAACCTTGCTTAAAATTCCTAGGTTTCCATCAAGCGTAGGTCCCCTCTTAACGATAACGTCCGACCTCACGTCCACATATTTCTCAACCACGTTAGGCTTCTCGAATATAGCTTGAGACAACCTCTTTCCCACTTTCCTTTCATCGATATCGAAAGCGGCCACTACCTCAATCTCATCGGGCTTGTAGTAAAGATCTAATACTCCAGGTATCACTCCTCCTTGTCTCACGTATTCTATAGCCTGAATTAAGGCCGAGGCTACGTTTCCGCAACCCGCTAAGGCTACCCTTATCAATTTAACACCACCAACACCAATGGAGCCAAAATACCCACAATAATACTCAATATTGCAGCGATTATAACGCTGTCCCTCTCTCCAGACTTAATTACCTTGACGCTCCCCTCTCTAAACATCTCTCTTATTACAGGGATGTAGTAACCAGCGGACGCTGCGCTGTTAATCACACCTATTATGACTAGCCAAGGTAGGAAGTAAGCCGACTCGAACAGGAAAAGCTTCCCCCAAAAACCTAGTATTGGGGGTATCCCTAGCAAGCTCAACAATAAGATCGCTGCGGAGGACGCTAGCGCCTTGTCCGCCTTAGCTAAACCCCTAAGTCCTTCAAGGTTAGTTGTCCCGTTAAGTTTCTCCACATGACTTAGAAAATTAAATAGTCCGGCTTGGGATATAACGTATGCTAGTATTTGAGTGAATATAGCAATTTCTGCGAGTGTAATGTTTATTTGAATCACGGCGAAACCTATCAGGATGAAGCCCATTTGAGCTATGCTACTGAAGGATAGAATTGACGCCACGTCACTTCGAGAGAAGGCCACTATATTGCCTACAACCATGCTAAGTATTGATATTGTAGCAAAAAGCACAACCAAGGCTGTCTCCTCCAGAGATGAAGGGTCTCCTAGGGTTAGGATCTTGAGTAACGGGACTATCCCTACTAGTTTGCCAACGCTGGAAACGAAAGAGATTGACCCTCTGTCAGCCATTGTGTAAACGTCAGGTAACCATCCCTGGAATGGGAAAGCTCCGATCTTAAACATGAAGGACATCGCAAGTAGAGCTATCCCGAGGAGAAGAAGGTCTGGATACGATGCGGAGGAGAAAGCCAGGGAGAGCGTATTAGTGGAGACCACATAGGCTGCGAACCCTAGAATCATGAAAGAGGATGAAACCAAACCTAATATAAGGTACTTTATTCCAGCCTCCACTGATAACCTGTCCTTCCTGAGCATAGTTATAGCGTAAGTGGCGGCTGAAGCTATGGCCCAGCCCGTTAATATTACAAGAACGTTATAGGCGAACGCCATGTAAATCACTCCTAGGTCTGTTAGCATGATAAGCGAGAGCATTGAAGACCTCGTTTTCCAACTTTCCATGTGACCACCCAAACCCACCAGTGCTACCAATGTACCTACTAGAGTTACAAATGAAAGTAAGTATCCAGGTACGTCAAGATATAGCGAACTTGAGAAAAGTGAATAGTTGTAAAGCCTTAGATATAATGAAATCGTCAGAATCGCAAGCGTTAAGATAAGGCTACCAGAGGTCAGGTACAGCGCAGATTTATAATTCTTATCATTATCCATGAAAAGAACCGAGATTGAAGAGAACAAAATTATTATGGAAGTCGCTACGATCGGGACATAAGGAATGAAGCTCATTAAATCACCCCTAACATAACCAGAACTATCACCATCAACAATATTAAGCCGCCGACGTAGAGGCCGACGTAATCTCTCAATAGCCCGGTCTGAATATCTTTAAAGTACTTGTTCCCTGCACTCACCAATACGGAAGGTAATTTGAAATTAAGCCCTTTGTCTATAACTCCGTACTCTAAGGCGTTGTATACACCTGTCGATCCCTTGTACAAGGCCATTCCAAACCTATCCAAGGCAGGATAAATGTACCATCCGTAATAGAAGAAGCTTATGAATGGCTTAAACGAGGAGTACTTGGAGAAGTCCCTTGGAGAGAGGTAGCTAAATACAGCTAAGGCAATACCTAGTAGAGATAGTATGAACTCAACTGGGTCGAAACTAAACCCTGTTGCTAAGAAATGAGACTCCATAAAAGCGGCGATCGAAGTTACGCCCAATCCCAATCCAATAGAAGCCAAAATTAGGACGGTGGGAGAGACCAGCATTTCGGGACTTATGTGTCCTCTTTCTGTTTCCTCCGTTGAGGACTTCCAGAGGAACGTCTTCATAACGTACCTTATAATGTAGATAGCCCCTAAGAACTCAAGGAAGAGATAAATTGTATTGAGTACAACGTTTGGGGCGGTAAGTGAGGAGATGAAAGAGTGAGCCCAGAAACCTAAAAGAGGAGGAACGTTAGCTAAATTGAGCGCAGCTATCAATTGAAGTATGAAAACCCAGGGGATCTCCTTATACAACCTTGGAGAGCTAGCCATATACCTGCTTTCCGTATAGTGTATTACACTTCCCGCGTTCATGAATAAGCTAGCCTTGTAAACCCCATGAGCTATCATCTGAATTAACCCTATTGCTATGCCCGAAAAGAGAAGAATTGGGGTGGAATAGACTATCGAGAGTATTCCTCCAAGCGATGAGGCCAATATCATGAGTGATATTTGATCCGCTGTGGAGTTAGCCAACACGACTTTCTGTTCGTTTGAGACTAAAGCGTTGAAGCTCGTGTAGAGAGCGGTGAACAAGGAGACGCCAGCCATGATCGAGAAGAATAGAAGCAAATTACCTGCGCTGTGACCGTTGACGTTGAAGAAAAGGAAAGGATATGCTAAGAAAGTCAACATAGCCCCCAGATTCACCATTGTGGCCGCGTGAATTAGGGCGCTAACAGGCGTGGGCCCGGTCATAGCTGTAACAAGCCATTGAGTGAAAGGAAACTGAGCGCTCTTAGAGATTCCTCCAAGGAACAGTAATAAAAGCATTGCCAAACCGAACGGAAGGGAGCCCATCTCCCCCAAAAGTTGGAACATCCCGGGCAAATTCGTTAAACTGGTGTATAGGAGGGTAGAACCTGAGAGAGTTGAACCGGTAGTGAGATAAAGAAGGAACCCTAGTCCAAGCAATAAACCTACGTCTCCCACTCTCGTAAAGATCATTGCTCTTATACCCGAAGTAGTAGGTTTAGAGATAAACTCAACGTTTAGCACAAACCTGCCCTTATCGCCTACCAAGTTTTTCTCGTTATCGTCAAGCCAATAACTTATCAGGCCGTAGGAGGCAAGACTGGTACCCTCCCAACCAGCCAGGAACATCAACACGTTATTTGATAAGACCACGGCTAACATGGAGGAAACGAAAAATCCAAAGAACCCCCAGTATCTCCTTAAGACGTTATCCTCCCTCATGTAGCCTACACTGTAAACTCCTATAAAGAATGAGAGAGTAGAGACGAAAACCGCTAAAATCGACTGAAGAAGTGAGGAGGAGAACGAGAAATAACTAAACGTGAAGAACTCGGTAGGAATAAAGAATGTCCTACTTTCGGTTACGCTATTGGCTAAGTTTAACCAGGCTAAAACCATCGAAGTTCCTAACACTACGTTAAGTATCCAACCCCTAACGTCCCTGTTCAATCTAGATGGAGTAACAAGGGCTATGAGTGAACCTATAGCTGGAAGGAAAACTATGAGTGGTAAAGAGAAGTCGCCACCTATTACTCCAACGACGAAGTTAGACAACGAGTTTACTATAATTTGAGGATAGAAGAAAAATACTAGACTCAACACGCTTAGCAAAATCATTGGTAAACTGTACTCAACGATTTTGTCCAAAGATATGGGGTGTTGAGGTCTCCCAGCATAAACCTTTTTGAATAAGTACGTTGCGTAGGCAGATGAAAGACCTATCGCTATAAAAAGACCTGCCGCAACTAATAGGAACCACGAGAGACCTGTCTTACTGACTATCTCCCCTACTGACAGGAGTAGTAAGACCTCGCTGATTAGCCCTATCGTGGGAGGTAAGCCTAATATGTTAAGCAAACCGAGGAAAGACAGCGTGCTATGTAGAGGAGAAGTCTGATAAAGCCCTCCTATTTTGTCTATGTCTCTCTGATGGGCCTCGGTTATGTTGGCCCCAGCGCTCATGAATAGAAGGGCTTTTCCCAATCCATGAGAAACGTAAATGAGAATAGAGGCTATAACGCCTAGAGGAAGGGCTAGTAGAGTGGTCGGTAACCCCATGAAGTACGCCACCGCTGCACCCAACAGCATGTAACCCATTTGGGATACACTTGAGTAAGCCAGAAATCTCTTGAAATCCCTTTGAGCAAGAGCGTTTATACCTCCGTAAATCATGGTAAGTATGGCCCAACCCAAGAAGATGGGGGCTAGGAACTGCATCCCTGGGAAGAGGTAGAAATATATTATTATTACGAAAACCCCCAACCCTACCATGTTAGGACTGAGCAGCACAGATATTGGGGTAGGGGCTTCTCCGTGAGCGTAAGGAAGCCAAACGTTAACGCCAGCCTGAGCTGCCTTCACCATCATGCCTATAACGGCGACCAAGAAGACGGCAGCCCCATATCCTATGAGCGAGTAATCATGGAATTTATTCAGAGCAGTAAATACGTCCATAGTCCCGGTCTCCAGACCTATTATAATGATAGAAGCAAGAAGCAGCACAGTACCTACGTGAGTCCAAATGAAGTAAAGTAAGCTTATTCTCCTTCTGTCACCGTAACCGTATAACATTATTAACAGGAAAGAGGTGACCAAAGCTATCTCAAGGAATATGTATATTTCCAGAAGATTCGTTGAAAGAACTGTATAAAGCATGGCAACGGAGAAGAGAGAATACAAACCGAAGAATAAACCCCAGTTCCCTGAACCAAGTTCCCTGAACCTCTCATCCATGTATCTTAAGGAGTAAGGAACCGTGAGAATAGTAACCGCTAGGATGGTAACTAGAAAAGCGAAGTTTAGATCCGTGACTGTTAATCCGAACGAACCTATAGTGTTAGCTACGTGGAACTCCTCAAATAGACCTCTCCTTGCTAGAAAATAGGCGTTTATGGCTATCGCGACGCCTGAAAGAACCGCCGAGGATTGCTTACCTTTTATAAAAAACACCAAAGACGAAACAACCAAAGATATTATCATTATATATATTCCTAGCATTCAATCCACCTCCAGGGACCCCTTCTGTCTATAATATAAGATTACCGAGGCGAAAGCCACGACCACCTCAGTTAGGGCCATCCCTATAGCAAAAACTGAAAAAATTAGGGGAGTATAAGATTTCCCAACTAGGGCTGACATAGAGAAAATGAGAAGGATCGCAGCGTTAAGTATAATCTCTGACGAGAGAAGAACTCTAATTACGTTCTTGCTATTTAGCAGTCCATATATTCCTATTGCTATAAGGAGGGTAGCAACGACTAGAGCACTATCAACGACTATCATTTTAGTCCCTCCTCGCTAAAGATAGGGCCTCTATCATTGTTGTAAGTAAAGCTACGATAAGGATGAAAGTTGGGAACCAATACTGAGAAATCAGCTTTTCACCGACCACGGCGAGGTTAAGTTGTTCTGGAGTTCCTGAGGGCGTGATAGAACTTGTTGACAACACAAGGACAGCAAAGAACGCTATGGCAGCTACTATAGCCAGACTCGGTGCCCAAGGAGTCTTAACTTCCTTAACTTCTAGCCCTCTAAACATTACTAAAGATATGGAAAGGAAAACTACGGTGGCCCCTACATACAAAATAAGGTGAAAGGCAGAATAAAGAGAGTAAGCGGCCGGATTTATGTCGGCTATCAAGACAGCTACAGATATTCCTAGAAAGGCCAATGAGACTGCTGAATAGAACACATTCTTTGAGTTGACTATAAATAAAGCAGTAGCTAATGCTAAAATTGAAAAAAGCATGAATATCCCTATCTGTAAATCACTCGCTATCTGGTACATACTTTATCCCCTTTTTCTCATCAATAACGGGTTTCACTTTCCTCACTACAGGATTAACTGGCGGTTGATCGAAGTCCTGGTCGAACTTATCTGGAGTGAAGATTAGCTCCCTACGATTTGAGAAGGTCGCGTCGTGGACGCCGGTTTCCTTCAGCGCGTCAACTGGACAGATGTCAACACAGAACGCACAGAACACACACCTACCGTAATTTATTGAGGGAAGCTTCTTCCCCTGTTCAGTGACCATCTTCATTGCGTCTGCCGGACAGACCATAGCGCATAAAGTACAACCTATACAAACGTCCTTGTAAAGTCTTATCATACCTCTATATCCGCTAGGAAGAGTCATCGATTCCTCAGGATACTTTAATGTTATCTTTTGAGGCTTTACAAAATACTTAAGACCAGCTCCTACTGCCTGAACGTGGCCCGTTACTAAATTAAACGGGGACTGTCCCCTTTTATATTCCTTTATTTTTATGGAATCCATAGGTAACCTACCACCAAACCTAGAAAGAGAGAAAAGAGAGCTAAAGGAAAAACATACTTCCAACTGCCCCTTAGGGCTTGGTCTAACCTATATCTCCCATATACTGATCTCAAGAACACGGAGAAAAACACTAGAAGTGACGCCTTTATTACAGTAAGGAGCGCACCAGGAAGACCAGATAAGGGATACCATCCCATAAGGAACATGTCGGTAAACACCAAAGCTAAAACGAAGTTACCGACATATGACCCAGCCATAGTCAAAACGAATAGAAGACCGCTGTACTCAGTTGCAGGACCGAGGACCAATTCAGTGTCCGCTTCAGCTATATCAAACGGGAACCTGGCGCTCCCAATTATCATAGCGATGAAGAAAGTTACTGCGGCTATTGGATTGGCTATCAATCCTGGAACCCCTGATTGCACTATCTTTGCCAAGTCAAGGGTATGATACTCGAGAGCCATGGCTATGGTAGACATCAGAAGTAGAACGTCATATGAAACTGATAGATAAGACTCCCTAACTGCACCTACAATAGCGAACCTATTGTTTGTACTCCAAGCCATCAAGATCACTAAAGCAGGATAAAAAGACTCTATAGCTAAGATCAGTAACATGTTGTATTGAGTGAAAAGTCCTGTTAACACACCCATACCGATATTTGGGTCATAAAATTCATGAAAATATATAGAAAATATTGAGCCAGAAGGCGGTATAACTGAGACCGGTATTACGGACAATGGTAAGAAAGACATAGCTACAACTAACACGGGCGCGAGCGCGAACAGTGTTGGGTTTACAGCCTCTGGGATTATGATCTCTGAGAAAATGAACTTCACGGCGTCCGCAACCAGCTGTAAGTATCCGCCAAGTCTCTTAGATGCGTAATACGGACCTATTCTCATCTGAACCCTCGCAGCTGCCTTCCTTTCGAACCAAATTGTGGTTAAAAGCAATATTCCGGTGAAAATTAGCCCTGGAAGAATTATGGGAGCGAAAAAAGAGGGGTAAAAGATGTAATATCTAAGATCAAAAAGAATATTCATTATCTATCAGCCTCTGGGGGAAAATAATCTAGACTTCCGTAGATGGAAACCAAATCAGCATACCTAGCCCCCTTAAGCAGGTTCTTCATAACGTAAATTGACCTGTACGAGGGGGTGATCATCCTCAACCTATATGGCTTGGCTGAGCCGTCACTCATCACGTAATAAACGAGTTCTCCCCTACCTGCCTCAACTCTGGAAATTGCCTCCCCTTTCGGTGGTCTAAAAGACGCGTAATAGCCTGGCATGACTATTCTCCTTTGGCCTTCCCACCACTTCTTAAGTCTGGTAGGAGGTATCTGCTTGAAGAACCTGTCGCTAAGTATCTGACCCTGTGGGATGTCCCTTATTATCTGTTCTATTATCCTTAGACTCTGCTCTATTTCCTCAAACCTTACTAGAGTTCTGGCGTATCCGTCTCCTTCTTTATACACAGGGATTTCAAAGTCAAGCTTCGAGTAAGCCCCGTAAGGTTCGAATTTCCTTACGTCATAATATACGCCGGATCCCCTTAGGTTGGGTCCAGCGGCCCCCCACTCAATGGCTTGTTCCCTGGTCATAACTCCGACGTCCTCCAATCTGGCCCTAATGTTAGGATTGTTGAGGAATATCTTCTCCCAGTCCTTCATTTTCTTCCTCATGTAAACTATCGCCTTTTTAGTCATCTCGATGACTGTAGGCGTTAGATCTCTCCTAACTCCTCCTGGAATAACGTAAGAGTTTGTGATCCTAGCTCCGGTCAAAGCTTCTAAAATTTGAACCCAGGGCTCTCTGTCCCCAAAACCCCACATGAAACCTGTTGAGTGCCCTATAAATATAGCTAATATCCCCATACCGTAAAGATGACTAGAGATCCTGCTAACCTCAGCGGCAAAGCTTCTCAAATACTGAGCCCTCTCCGGAACGTCGACGTTCAATATTTTCTCCACCGCTAAGACGTAACCTAGGTTCATATTAACTGAGTCAAGGATAGCCGGCCTCTCCACTAAAGGAATCAGATGAATGTAGTTCCTATTCTCGCTTAGCTTCTCTACAGCTCTGTGCACATATCCAGGGTCTATCTCAGCGTCCTCTATAATGTCCCCGTTAAGCTTTACGAATATTCTCATGTGCCCTGATCCGGGATGTTGCGGACCTACGTTGAGCTCTCCGCTCACTGGGACTATATCTATCTCCATCCCGCTACCTTTCAATTCAAGCTGATTTGTCAACGAATAACCCCTCCGTTCTGATTTTGAAACTCTTCCTTAATGGATACACGCCTTCGAAGTCCTCAGGAAGGAAGAACCTTCTCATGTCCGGATTACCTTCGAAAGTTATCCCCAACATCTCGTACGTCTCCCTCTCACCGGTCCATACACTTCCCCATACGGTTAAGAGACTTGGAACAACCGGATCTTTATAGGTGGCCCAGGTCTTAAGCGCTAAAATAACCTGGCCTAGATTCAAATCGTATGAGGAAACGTGATAAATCACTTGAAACTTGCCCTGTTCGGGGTAATCTATCCCAGTAACGGACTTCACGTGATCGAAACCTATCTCCTTTAAGACCGTTGCAACTTCCAATAGCCTGGTCTTCTCCACCTCTATTGAACCTCTGTTTTCGCCTTCAGCCTTAACCTGAATCTTCCTATCCTGAAGGACCTTCACTACTATCTCAATCGGTTTTTGACTCATCTTCTCAAACCCCAATATGTAAGCACGTTGATCTGCCTAATTGCATAGTAAAGGATCGGATACATAAGTATTACAAAGGAGCCTAAAACTATCAAAAGGTTCCTAAATAATATGAAGTTATTATAGAAAGGAACGGCAGCAGCTAAGAAGAGTATTACCACAATGGGTTCCAGTGTGGTATAGACAAGAAGATAACCATAATACTGGAGAGGGAACCACAGCCTCCCCTCCCCTGTAGGTATGTTGCCCGCTTCGAATCTAGCTGTTTTAAGAGGATTTGGATTTCTGGAAAGAGCTACCACTAGGAGTTTATACGTACCATATCCTGCTAACAGCACTAGCAGGAATGGTAGCCCAAATGATAACACAGCCTGAGTTAGACTCATGCAGTGTTAGATACATTAGAGGGGGTATAAAATATTTGCTTTTGAGAATAGGACCATGCTTATATATTTTAAAAAACTAAAATTATGCAAATGTGGTTCTACTATCTTTTATTAAGTATTGATTGCGAATTTCTTATACACTTCCATATACCCTGTCTAGGCACACCCTCTATACATCTCTGGGAAACGAACTCCTTCTCATCCTCTAGCGTAATTGGCTCCTCCCTTATGAAGTTCTCGTGGATTATACAGTTAGGGCCTGCATACCTAAAGAGGGTTGGGTGGACTCTCTTGACCTCCTCTAACATCTTCCAGGCTATAGCCCTGATCTCCCACTGCGCCCTACTACATAGACGAAGTCCAAAGAAGTTGTAAAGCTCCCTAGCGTTCATCGTAACTACAAGGTTTGTGTTCACGCCATTAGGTAGAAGATACCTTGCATCCTCCTCTGGGACGCCAGACTCTAACGCCTTGATGTATTCCCTATACGACGTTTGAAATCCCTCGTCGTCCTTAAAGCTTGGTGGGATCACAGGTCTGTAGAACTCGTCCTTAGGCTTGGCGAAACGATGAGACATCTGCGTGTACGAGGCTATCCTATGCCTCACTAACTGATGAGAGGCCACACGAGATATTCCCTCAATTGAGAAAGTATACGAGGAGTGCTCTATGACTGACCAATATCCGTGAAGTATTGCGTCGGAGACCCAAGTCCTTACCTCATCTTCAGACATGTCAACGTGATCGTCCCACCCTCTTCTAGATCTACTCATCTTTGCCGCTATGGCTATTATCTTCTCTCCGTCCTTGGTGTAAGAGACTAGCCTAACCTTAAAATTGAGAGTCGTTAAGTTCATTACTCTATTATTTATTTTTTCAGATCATTAAAATAACTTTTCTCCTAATATTATTGACAACGACTTTTCCTAACGCTCTCTAAGTTTTGCCTGTACCAGAATTATTTTAAAAAAGAAATGAAAATTACTCTAAAACTCCACTGAACTTCTCTACCATTCTAGTCAACAAGGCCGAATTCTTCTCAGCGTCCTTTTCAGCCTGTTCTAGAGTTTTTCTAATTTCCTCTTCCTTAATTAAACTTATTTTCTGTTTGTAGATCGTTATGTCCTTCAACTCATCCTCTAACATGTCCAAGACAACCTCGAGCTGGGTAGGTTCTACCTTAGGTGTCTTTGAAGCCTTCTCCCTAAAGCACGTATAGTGTACTACGGCCTTTTTACTAGTAAAAGTAAAAAGTTCATCCCAATATATTTTATTCTTACATAAATCACATGTCCATTTTGTTTCTGGTCTGTTCATCTTCATAAGATACATTTTAAATTAAAATAAAAGTTACGGTAAAGCTATGGAGTTAAATGACAAGTTGTTCGAAGACGCTAGGTTCTATAACAAGTTAATCGCTATTGTCTTAAGTAAGGAGGACTTTATCTCCCAAAGGATAAAGGGCACTCCCTTAGAAAGGAAAGTTTTCCCTGTACATAAGGACCCTGAGGAATACCCTGATTACCTCGTAAGAGTGACTAGGGGAGTGATACCCGCTATTTCATTAATCACTCCTGACCTTGAACTAGTTGGTATAATAGAGTCAAACGACCCTGACTACTCAATTGGTTCTCTAAAAGACGTTGTGAACAAGTTTGAAGCTGGGAAAATCGCACCAGTAAAAATTCCAGAGTATGCACCGGAACCGCTCGAACCTAGCGAGGCTTCCATCTATGACGCTATGAACAAAGTCATCGACGGAGTGGCAGCAGACTTCAGGGTCGTAGAGCTAATTAGCGCCGTTTCCAAGATCGAGAAAAGGTATCCAATAGTTCACTTCATTAAGCCCCAAGACGAAATCGCCTCTTACCTTTTAGGGAAAGGAGAGCCTGGAGAAGGGTTTAGCGTATATGAGGCCGTTAAGGTTATAAAAGGGGACCATGATGTCCTCGAGGATTACATCGAAAAGGAAGGCAAAGTCTATAGGAGTAAGAAAAAGGAGAACTGGGGAATCCTAGTTGATGAGTCTATCGCTGGGTACGCACTCCTTTTGAAATACATGAGACAAGGAAAGAGCTCCTTCTTAGATAGAGCTACAGAGATTAAAGATTTCATAAAGAGGAACCTTGAGACTGAGAAGGGATTTAGGGACACTATAGTAAAGGATCCTCTTACGAGGTTGACGTTCCTAGAGCCGTTAGCTAACGCTGAGGCCTCTATATTCCTCTCAGCGCTCTGGCAAGCTACAGGAGACGAGGAGGTTAGGAAAATGGCTCTAAAAGCGTTAGGGATCGCAACAGTAAGGTCAGACTACTTGGGAGTAGCGGCTAGAATAGCCCATTCTCTTTTAAGGCTTAATCACGGGATCCTAACGTCTAAACCTGGAAACTACAACGACATAAGGATAATGCTCAACGAGAAAATAGAATGCGACTTTAAACAAGGAGACGTATGCAAGAGTAAACTTGAGGATTTCAATGGTTTAGAGCCTGATGAGTAAGCCGTGAGGTTAATTATTTTATCTCAGGTTAAAAGTACGTGCATTCTCTCTAAGTATTTACCAACCTGACGAGCGTCACCGCCCTCACAGATAGTTCTAAAGGCTCTCGTTTTATCTATAGGAACCAGTTTTCCAACAGCGGTAAATCCGTATCTTCTTAAAGTGTTCAAGGCCATAACTGATGAGACCCCATTTAAAATCAAGTTTTTGGCCCTGACGTTATTGACTATCTTCTCTACGTTATTTAGGACCAAAGACGAACCAAAGATCACAGCAGTATCGCATACCTCAGATCTGAACTGGGAGAAGGGAATGGCCCCCTTAGATGCCTGAGGGGAAAAATCATAAGAGACGACCTCAGCAAACCCTTCCACTCTTTGTTGCGGTGAGTAACCAAAGATACAGATTTTCCCTCCTTGGAACAGCTCCACCGGATCCCCTCGTTTTAGTTCACTCGGAGTGATTGAGTTCATGACAGCTAACGATACGCTTCTCCTCATCACGTTTCCAATGTTACTTGCCACTTCAAAGGCGTTCATTCCCTGAAGTTCCCCCGCTTCAGGAATCTCCCCGTCAGTCAAGGTTATAGATATTCCCAAACTCTGATCATCAAGTAGGACTGCGGTGTAAGACGTTCCCACACATAAGTTTACCACTTTCCTTTTCTTCAGATCATAGGAAAGTTCGCTCAACATGTCTTGCAATATCATAGTATGATTCTCCTCTCCTTATAAACTGGGTCTGATATTTCCTTATAAGGTAAAACTACAGTTTCCTTGTTTAGAAGCACACCGTCTCCCGTTATGACTTCCTCTCCCAATATGCTGCCCTCCCTGATGTGATTCCATCTTCCTATTTTGCTGTTGTCACCAACAATCACGTTCTTAAGAAAGGAGCTCTGACCTATCTCCGCATTGTTCATGACTAGACTTTCACTTATATAACTCCCCTCCAGTACCGTTACCCCAGTATGAAGGATAGTGTTTGAGTCAACGTAGGAGTTCCTTATCTTTACGTTGTCCATAATAAAGTAAGGCGGAGTTAAATTAGTTCTCTCATCTATCAAGGCCTTCTCAGATATGTATCCTCTTGGGTACCTCCTCCTGAGCAGTTCAAAGTTAAGTCTCAAGTAATCTGAAGGAATACCTATGTCAGCCCAAACTCCATTGTATTTATATACAGAGACGCAACCTTTTTGAAGCAATTTAGGGAGGAAATGTCTAGCTATAGATTTTCCGCTTATCATAGAGAAGAGTTTCTTATTAAAAACGTATACTCCAGCGTTAATACTATTTGAGAGGGGGTTAGAAGGCTTCTCAACGATCTGAATTAGCTTATCACCCTCGGTATATAGGACGCCATATCTTTGTGGATTGTTAACTTGAGCAGATAAAAGAGTAGCCTCGCAGTCCATACTTCTATAGACAGAGAGGATCTCGTTGAAGTCAACCTCCATATACACATCTCCATAAATTACTAGAACCTCGTCGTCTAGGTTGTTCGTTTCCGAAATTAGCTTCAGCGGTCCCAAATCGCCTAGAGGTTCGTCCTCAATGACGAACTTCACCTTTCTCCCTTGATTCTCTACGTGTTTTATAATCTTATCAGCCATCACCCTCAAAGAAATGTATATGTCTTGAATCCCTGCCCTATCCAAGGAGTCCAAGGTGTAGTCAAGGATAGGCCTACCAAGCACTGGGAAGAGAGGCTTGGGCTTAGTCAGACTCAAAGGTCTTAACCTAGTAGCCCAACCACCCGCTAAAATTATAGCGGAAACCATAATATAATAGGACAAAGGAAGAAAATAAATGAATCGTTCACTTCATGTACTTCTGTAGTTTTTTATCACTGTACTCCCAGTTAACTACGTTCCACCAGTTGTTAACGTAGTCAGCCCTCTTGTTCTTGTACTGTAGGTAGTACGCATGTTCGAACTCGTCTAAGATCAACAGTATAGGGAGCTCAGCTATGTGATTCATGAAGTGATTCTCAAAAGTCATAATCTCTAGGTTTCCGTTTTCAGTATCGTAATATAGAACGGTCCATCCGGTGCCGGGTAACGAATTGGCGGTCTCGGTAAAGATTTGCTTAAACCTTTCGTAGCTACCGTATTGCTTCACTATGAGATCCGCTAAAGCTCCTCCAGGTTGACCCCCACCCTTGCCAGCAGGAGCCATGTTGTCCCAGTACAGGGCGTGAAGTTTGTGACCGTTTACATTAAACACTATACCTCTCATTAAGCCCTGTATATCGTATTGGCCAGCTTGAACTTCACCCTTTATTACTTTATTAAATCTGTCCATGAACGTATTAATACCGTTTACGTATCCCTTATGATGTCCGTTGTAATGTACGTCTATAATGTCCTTACTAATATATGGTTCTAATGCGTCTAACTTGTAGGGAAGAGGTGGCAACTCAAATTTTTTGAAAGATATGGAAGAACTCATAGCAATACTTAATTGCTAATCACTTTTATTTCTTTCTTACTTAGACCTACTCTCATGAGATTGGTTACAATTAGGAAATATATAACTTTTAGAATTTATAAAAAAACAGAATATTTGAACCTAGCATATAAAAGGAAATCTTTATTAAAATATAATTTTATAATATAGTCTTGTAGAGAAGCTTATGTTAAGGGTACTTGGGTTAAGCTCGATCACGTTTAATGAATTCGTAGAAAGGGTAAGCGTAACTATATTAAACGCACTTCTATTTTATTCAATATCTAGCTATTTAAACGTTACGCAATACTTTTTCTTTGGAGAAGGCGTAGTAATAGTTCTCTCTGCGTTGTTACCATACGTACTGGCTCCAGCTCTAACTCTACTTTACGTGACCAGTTACAGTTTTGGTAGTCTAATTTTAGGAAGGGCACAGATGATTTCTATCAAGAGCGTAGAAGACTTCATTTCAATGTTAATCCTGCTGGTCATCATTCCAATCGCAATTGAGGCTAAGTTTACCTCACTCCAAGGCTTTGTGACATCTGAATCGTTGGTTGGGCCTTCAATCTCTTTTCTCTTCTTAGGAGTTGGATTAGCTGAAAAGGGGAGAGATATCAGGAGTAACTTAGTTGCGGCTTTACCTGTCCTATACATCCCAATTGATAGGGTTCTCAACTCGTCTTCTTTAAATTACACTTTTGTAATTTTTTATATTATAGGATTTCTTCTGTTCCTCGCGTCTGCTCTTCTGTTTTCGCAAAACGGACCATTGAGCATCTCGGGGTTAATTCCTCTTTACGTTGGCGTAGCTCTGGTCACAGGAGAAGGCTTCACGTCTGAAAACGCTATCTTCCCGACTGGTCTAGCAGCAATAGTCAATGCGATCCCAACGGGGGTTAATCTAATCTCCTCCGTCTCTCAAGGTAAGAGCGTTTTTCAAAAGGAAAAAAACGAGATTCTTAACGCAATAGATCTAAAGCTCAGA
Source organism: Metallosphaera cuprina Ar-4 (assembly GCF_000204925.1). NCBI lineage: Archaea > Thermoproteati > Thermoproteota > Thermoprotei > Sulfolobales > Sulfolobaceae > Metallosphaera > Metallosphaera cuprina. The sequence continues at coordinate 353,322 of NC_015435.1, forward strand.
CTTGTAAACTCTATTAAAACCGGTTCGGCTAGCTTACCCCAGGACCTTGTCAAAGCCTTAGATCTTTGTGAACAAAGCCTTAAGGAACAATCTAATAAAATAAGCGAGTGCACTGATAACTCATGCCTAAACGAGAGGAGAAGGGAGTACCTAGAGGTATCCGAGTCGTTAGATAAAACAATTAATGACACCATTTTTAAGATAATTATTGACTACAACTCAAAAGTTTCCAATCTGAGAAAATATGGAATAAATATGGAAGAACTTCAAATTCCTCCCCAACTAAAGATAAGTGACACAGATATAAATATAATTACAAAAATTTTAATCACGATAGATAGAAATACCTTCCTAGTAACAAATAAGGTGAACCAAATGTTAGAAGGGTTGGAGGCCGTCATTGGTGGAAACTATAGCAGGGTTATAATAACTGACTTTTCCTCTTTGGATAAGTTAACTTTGGTTTTAGGAGACAAAACGGTAATAGGGAGAATAGAGGAATGCCTATCCATACAAGCTGATCTTCTCAGGGAATTGAGGATGAGTTCGTTCAGCGACGAGAAGATCAAGTTATCAAGGAAAGTAAATCAGTTACTGATAGAGCAATTCTCCTTAGATAAACTTCAGAGTTCTATCAACGTCTCAAAGGAGAGCGTAAACCTATTAAACAAATATATACTATATTTAGCAAATAAAAAGGAAGAATTATATAAAATAGCTCTTCCTGAGGTCAAGGACTATATCAAAACCTTAGAGGAACTTTCAAGGGCAATGAAGGAAAATATACCCTCCTGCGAGGTAATTAAAAGAAGCTTTTCGCTATTGAATCTACTTAACGATGTAGATACAATAGTGTCTGACATAGATTCTATATCAGCTCTATCCCAGCTCTTGGAGAGTCTAACGGATGTAATAAATTATAAGATTAATGAGGAGGGCTGCATTAAAATGGCTGAGTTAGGAATAGATCCGAAATACGGTAGATATATAGTTAGTTGGCTTAAAGGAACGGGAGTTAACGCAACCATTAAGGAAGGTTCTATATGCAAAGGATAATTGAATTATCTCACTCTCCTTATTGTTATTTCAGCGTGATCGTTCACTACGTCTCCCTTAAACAGATATCTAGGTGCGTTCTTTAATAGTTGGTGTGTACATAGTATCCTGTCTGAATCTGCTACCAGAGATAGTACATCGCCTGGTTTCATAGCTACGAGAACCTTTGATATCTCAACCATAAACTCATCACATGATTTTCCTCTTAAATCCAGGTTGAATGTTTGAGGCATATCTCAATCATCACTCAATAAGCTTTAAGCGTTTAGATCTTTTATTATCCTTTTTGTTTCCTCACTGTAGCATTACATATAGAGGAGGTGCGACCGCCGGGATTTGAACCCGGGACTTCTGGCTTGGAAGGCCAGCGTCCTAATCCAGGCTAGACTACGGCCGCATAATTAAGTGAAAACCTTTTACTTAAAAGGGTTGCGGTGATGCGGGAAATCATGTCCAGTCTTAAGATTTTGATGGCGTTATAACGGTAAACTTCTCACCTAGAAGTTCCTTAACGTTGGTCCGTAGGTCGTTATCGTATTCTCTCATGACGGGCAGTAACTCCTTTATTTCCTCTTCGGTCAGCTCTCTATAGTCATATGTGGGTATACCTACTTTCTCTTCAAAAAGCTTTTTAGCAAATTTCCTAGCGTCGCCGGACAGACCCTTCATTAAATCAATATAGGACAAGGAAGGGTCCACTTCATTAATGAGACCCTCCATCTTTAACGCCTTCAGCAATCTAGTTATTTCCACCTTACTAGGTTGAACACCTATCCTCCCTGGATCTACTCTACCCCTAATGAATATCCTTCCTCCCACCATACCTGTTCCCACGAAGTTGCCAACTTTCTCTCCTTTATGGTTCAAACCCAAGACAACTATGACACCACCCGCCATATACTCTCCTAGATAGTCGTCTACCCTTCCCCCTATGATTAGGTAAGGTCTCATATTAGCGTATTCCCTCATTTGTATCCCTACTCTATTACCAGCGTTTCCTGACACGAAGACCTTTCCACCTTGGAGCGTTTGAGCTAATACGTCCCTAGCGTCTCCAAAGATAACTACCTTACCTCCATGCATGGTGTCACAACAGTCGTCCGCCACGTTCCCGTAAACGTAGAACTCGTTGTTCTCATTTAGGTTAGCCATTGCGTTACCAACTACACCGTAGAGTTCAACTTTCAAACCTGCCCTTGGGAAGGTCATACCTATGAACCTGTGTCCCATGACGTTGATTACCTTTACCTCTTTTTTACCGACCTTTAAGATCTCCCTGTTTAGATCTTTATAACCTACGTTACTGGCATCAATATCGTAGTTTTCCGTCCTAAAGGACGGTTGGGAGAAACTAATTATCTCCTCTCTTTCTCTTCCGTAGCTAATTATCCCTCTCTTTAATGAGGCGATGAAGTAAGATCCTGGGCTAAGAGTCCAAACCTTCGCTCCTGGATTAATTAACCTTATCTGACTTTCCTCGCTGGCAATATAGTAATATCCTTCGTCCTCTCCTATAAGTACAGGTCTAAACTTTGACCTATCGGCCAAACCGATCAAATAAAGGTCGTCTCCAGAATCGTAACCTATCACCGCCGTAAACGGTCCGTCAAGCCTAGCGTTTCTATATAGGTAGTCATAGTGTGGAGAAATAATGCTAGTTCTCCTGGACGGATTGACCAAAATCTTAGATACCTCCTCAACTGACAACCCTTCGTTAATCAGCTCCTCGAAGAGAAAGGCCATCACCTCACTATCCGTTCCTACGAATCCGCTCCAGCCCCGGGACTGAAGGTATTCTAAGTTAGCACCGAACGAGCTCACGTCTCCGTTGTGAACTATCGCAACGTCAAAGGATGAAAATGGGTGAGACCAATAAGGATTACTACCAGGAGAGTTTGTAGGTTGTCTGGTGTGGGCCAGCCACATGTCACCTTGATATCTCCCTACATCGTAGATCTTAGATATGTCCTTGGGATACCCCACCCCTTTGAAAATGTTTAGAGACCTTCCCATGCTATATATCCTTCCTCTCTTCTCTGGCCACAACATGTCATTAAGGTTTCTAACTGCCCTCCTAAGTTGCGCCACGTTTCCTATCGAAACCTTATAATTACAACTACAAACCCCACCGTCTTGAGCCTCAAAGGTTTCATCTAATATCTGAAGTCCCACGTTCTCCATAACTCTCCTCATTTTAGAGGGGTCGCCCAAGAAGAACGCCTTCAGGTAATAGTAGTTCCCCTCCTCCCTATTGAATACCGCAAACCCCGCTCCCTTGTCGCTCCCCCTATAGCTTACTATGTCTATAGCTTTAACTACCTGATCTCCGGAGATCTTCTGCGCATGACTTTTCCTTAGGATTCCAAACACTCCACAACCCGAAGGAGAGATCATAGGGAACCAGCCTGCCTCACTCCGATCTTTCTGGCTACATAAGAGTTGAGATTTACAGCCCTTAGTAGCTCCCTGTTTCCTGTTAGGCTAGATTGTATGCTGTAAATCCCTGCAGATCCTGCTAACAACGCTATCTCCTTCCTCATTCCAGCTATTAGGTTGAAAGCTCTCTCCTTTAAGTTACCCTTGCTCCCCTCCCCTATAGCTACCTCAAGTATACTATAAGGCATTATGACAGTATCAGAACCCAAAGCAATTAGCTTGAATACGTCGGAGGAGTCTCTCAGCTTTGAGGATTTCGCCAACAAGTCGTATCTGTTTCTCACTCCCGCGTCCTTGAGTCTCCTATCAGCCTCAGATACTATAAGCTCCAGGTCTTCCCCTATTACGTCTTCATCCAATATGAAGCCTGGAACCTCTCCCTCATTAGCTAACTCCTCTAATTCGTTCATATCTTCGAGAATGATGTAACTGTCCGGCTGATATTTGTTTGACCAGCTCGCTACCCCCTTACCATCAGAGGAGAGGGAGATCTCCTCAAAGGAAGGGATGGCGTTAGTAGTGAAGACTAAAGTTCCTAAGGCTAAAGAGGCCCACGCTATAGCGTTAGTGAACTCTTGATTTGCTCCGTTAACGTCAAACATCATAGGAAGGGAGATGTAAATATCTCCACCCTTAAGAAGGAAACTCGTATCTATGTCCTCCCTGTATGGATCTATTGAAGGTCGAGTCACTTGGGCTCCGTCTGATCTCAACCAATCCAGTATCCTAGCTGGCTTCTCCACATCTGGCGGAGCCGTGCTTCCCATGCTAGTTATCGAGGGCTCACCCTTATTTATCAGGTCATGCAAAGCGTTTTTCCTTCTCTTAGTCCAGAGTTCGCCAATTTTAGGATTCAACTCTTCCACCTCCCCTCTTATTCCTAATATCTCCAAGGCGTCCCTAGATAGGCCGTAGCCGTAAAGGAGGTCTCTCCTCCCCCTCAACTCTGATATAGTTGATAGATTTAGATTGTCCAAAATGTTTGATAGCTCTAAAGAGAATCCCCTTACGAAGTTAACTAACATCTTGGTACCGAACTCTAAGTCCATATACCTTGTTCCATCGATCTTGTTGGTTAGGGCTGTCGGACACGATCCTATGTGGCACTTGTGAACCATAACGCATCCCATCGCTATTAGAGCTCCAGTTCCAACACTAACTATATCCGCCCCAAGGGCGATAAGTTTAGCCGCATCCGTCGAGTCAGCTACTCTACCAGCTGCTATTATTGTGAAGTTTTGTCTAAGACCTTCCCTCCTCAGAACAGAGTCGGCCGAAGCAACTGCCAGCTCTATTGGAATGCCAACGTTATCCCTTATCACGGAAGGTGTGGCCCCAGTTCCCGCTCCATGACCATCTATGATAACCCCATCAGCCTTCATCCTTGCGATACCAGACACAACGTAGGGAATGTAGTTAGTTGCTGCAACCTTGACGAAGACAGGTTTTCCTGTAAGTTCCTTTAAGGCCTCTATTCTCTGACCTAAGTCTTCGATAGAGTATATGTCGTGATGGGGTGCTGGGGAAATGGCGTCCATACCCACTGGTATACGTCTCGTCTTCGAGATTGGTTCAGTAACTTTACTTCCAGGAAGGTGACCACCAATACCTGGTTTAGCTCCCTGTCCTATTTTTATAACAACACCGAGACCCGCATTGAGCACGTCTACGTCCACGCCGAACCTAGCCGAGGCCCATTGAACAAAAATTCTCTTATGCTTAGCGACGTCTGGGTGAAGCCCTCCTTCTCCCGTTCCAGCTAAAGTCCCTGTAATATCGGCTGCCTCTGCTATAGCAACGTTGGGGTTTCCGCTCAAAGCCCCGTAGGACATATCCCCAAGGTACAGTGGGGAAGTCATGTCAATTCCTGAGAAGGATAGACCAGTGCTAGCTGATGGGTTCTTAACCACTTTCGATTCCGCTATCTTGAACTCCACTCTGTCTAGGATCCTTAAGCTATCTCTCCTGCTTTTAAAGATCTCAAAGGGTTCCGCTGACATTGAAAGCTTTCTGATATGCTCAACTCTATCTACGGTCCAAAATTCAGACTCGGTTTGTTTAGGTATAGGCAAGTACTTGTTTACTATAATCAATAGGATCGCAAAATCACGATTGTACAAGATATTATTTATTTGTTCATGCAGATTTTACGTAAAATATTGGTTCGAAATTATCGCAAGATCGGTACTAATTCATCTAATTTTAATTCCAAAATTCTTTAATAACGTGTGAGACTTTCGGATTTCCTATATGAAAGAGAAGTTTCAATGAATAGTTTTTACTAAATTACCTTAAACAACTCATTTCTAACTATTTGTTATCGCTACTCTAATGCATTAAGAATAACAATTATTACACGTTATTACTTCGAATTCCCTCATGTGCTTCGCTTTAAGACGTTATCAACGAGCTCTATATGTTCCAAGATCTCATCTACAGTGTTCCTTAGAGTGAGGACGGACTTTGGATCAACTAACTCAACCTCAACGCAGACCTCAACTTTTCCCTCTAAATTACGCATCTCTATCTTCATTCCGTGTGGAAGGTCTATATTATCCGCCTTCAAAGAATCGACCATCTCCTTTGAGAAAGGCGTTACCAGTTCTAACCTAACCTTCACGTACATCGTTTCCTCCAACTTTAAAGAACCTAGATGTAAAAACTTTATCTCCGTTCACAACGTAAACCGGTTTTCTACCCCTTATCTTACCCTGTTGTTTAAGTGCTAAATAAGCCAATAAGGGTGATTCCAATTGTGAGTTAACTACGTATTTATCCGCCTCCTCTTTAACCTCGAATGAAAAGCCCCTTCCTAAAACTTCTCTGAAGCTAGCTATCATCACTCCGTAAAGAGAATGATTTAAGGTTAAGTCAAATAGAGCTTGATAACCTCTCCTATCAAGGACGTAAACAGAAACTAGGCCAAGCTCCAGTGAGTCATAACTATGATACAGATACCTTGGGGTTATGAGATCCTCCCTACTGATTTTTGGGTTAAATTTTGAAATTAATGATATTAATCTAAAGATTAAACTGTTGAGCTGGGATTCGTCTAACTCGGATAGCTTAGTGAACTCATTCCCTCCTAGCTCATTTACTAATTTGAGGGAGTTCTCCCTGTTTCCTGTTATGTCAGGGATGGAAAGATTAACTGAATACGTGAGGGAGAGAAATAATGGAATCTCGTGATAACCTGGAACGTTTAGGGTCCTCTCTGAAGAGACTCCAAGTTCCTCAGCCTTAAGTAGGAGATTCTCCTCCCAATTCGTTAGCCCTCTCCTATAAAGCAAAGCGTCAGAGGATATACCAGCTAAAATAGGTACCAAATCTTCTGATGTTAAAGGGTGGAGAGAAGAGAAAGATGAGTTTCCTAGATACGTTTCAGATCCGTCAATCACCAAGAAGTTCCCTGACTCCCTCTTCTCAGCTCTAACCTCGCATTCGGAAGAGAAGCTGAAGCCCATATCTCCTTTGAAATATTTTGCAATAAGGCCTGCAAATATAGTGAAATCTGGGTCATATGGGCCAGATACGCAAATCTCCCTTCTTGTATAAATTTGCGAAAGAAGCTTTGAGGCGGCTTCAGGTGCCGGGTCTCTCAGAAAGTTTTCCATAGCTTCTAATCTCGTTAAACTGGCTTTTAAGATGATTAAGGCTTATTTCCCTTATAAAGATAAAGCCCAAAGAGTAGTTTATGAGTTCCAGTATCCTTATTGCTACCACTAAATTAGGGTGGAAATAGATGGATAACCCTAACTCGGCGAAACCTGAACTGGCTGGAACCGGAATCAGCGAAGCTGCAAAATAGGTCATGTTTATAAGGACGTCGAAAGCGAATGAAGGGACTACGTAGTAAAACGCGACTGACTGAATTAAGTATCCTAAAACGGTCAGAGCTGAGTTAATGAAGATCGATTCCCACGTGGTGGCTTCTCTAACTTTCTCCTTCCCCTTTTGAAGGAGAAAATAGTAATTTTTTAGTTTTAAAAAGTTGACTAACTTCTCCTCCGCCCTTATCACTCTCCTTGATGTAAATATCACATATCCCGTACCTAAGGTCCACCCTACCACGTTTCCCAAAGCTGTAAGAATGTAAATGAGATCGATGGGTGAAGCTTTGATGCCCACCAAGGCTAGGAAAAGAAGGGAGCCTATAACTACATCATACATGGCCTCGTTTAGGGAGAGAGCAAAGGACTTCACTATATCTCGGTTATACCTAGAGTAAACACTTGCTCTAGCCAGGTCTTGGCCTGCCCATCCTGGTATAACTAGCCCAACTGAGTTACCAAGAAGTCTAGCTTTGAACGCAGTGAAGTATGAAACTTGAGCTATTCTACTGTCTCTCAAAGCGAGAACTGCGATCTGCGCCAAGTAAGTTGAAATGAACAAGATGAGGAGCTTAGGATCTATGTTTCTCATCACGCTAACAAAGTTCAAGTGAAAGTAGAGAGAATAGAGTACAATGACTATAGGAGGAATCAGCGTCCCTATCAGTAATTTTTTTTCCATGACTCTTCATTCTCGACCCAATTTCTTAAAACAATTTTCATGACATATGATTAGACCATCTGAAGTTCTAGTCACGAAAGGTCTCTCGAGAGAAGGTGGTTCAAATTTGACTCTGATTAAACCACAATTGGTTTTTATGCCTTTTAAATATCTAAATTCGTGAAGAGAACAGGCTTCACACAATGAGTTTTTCTTTATGTCTAAAGCCTGGAGAGAGAGGCCCCTGCCGTCTACATAATAAAGTCCCTTTGGGATCTCACCCCTTAAAGCGTTTACCATCATTTGGACTTGAAGGCTAGCTACGAGGGTCACCGTAGTTACAGTGGTCCCAATAGTTTCACAAGAATCTACCTGTTCCATAGGTGTCATGAAACAGGATAGACACGGACCGTCTTCGCTTACATACATCGCGCTACCGTACTCTCCAGAAATACCTCCATATATGAGTGGTACACCGTTCTTAACGCAAGCGTCGTTCAGAATGAGCCTAGAGTTAACGCTGTCTAGGGCATCGAAAACGAAGTCTTTACCCTTAACTAGAGACTCAGCGTTGGTTTCATCTACTATATCGAGTATCGCCTCCAATTGAGTTCCACTCCCTATCTCTCTCGCTCGCCTAACGCAAACCTCAGCCTTTGGCTTCCCTACGTCCTCCCTCTTAAAGAAATGAGTTCTATGAATGTTTGAAACCTCCACTATATCAGCGTCTATTACGGTAATCTTTCCAACTCCTAACCTAGTTAGCATCTCGAGAGTTGCAGTTCCTAAAGCTCCGCAACCTGCTACAAGGACGTTCAATGAGAAGATCCTTTCCTGAAGCTCAGGACCTAGAACCAGGAGTTGTCTAGTGAACATCTCGAAGTTACTCAGATGTGGTCCCCGTAAGAGATTGATAGGCCAAACTATTAACTCTAATCAGTTTCTCTCTATCTGAAGACCATTGATGATAAAGACTTAAAAAAGGGTGTTATACATTTGAGTGGGGGTTTGTTGTTGCACCAATGGAAAAAGGTGGGCGTGATGGAATTCCAATATCAGTAGATGAATTAAATAAGCTCAAGGGGACGGCAGATAGGGCTAGGAAAAACGTAATAAAAATGCAATTTTATGACCAGTCAATACATGTAGGTTCGTCCCTGAGCAGCGTAGAGATCTTAACCGCACTAGAGTTCAAGGTTTTAAGAGACTCGAGCGACCCTATAAATAGAGATTGGCTCATACTAAGTAAGGGGCATGCGGCGCCAGCTCTCTACGCGGTGCTTCATGAGAAAGGCCTAATAAAGGAGGAGGAGTTATGGAAGATCCAGGACATATCTGGTTTACTTCAAGGCCATCCAGAGACCTTCATACCGGGTGTTGATATGTCGACTGGGAGTCTAGGTCAAGGACTGAGCTTCGGTATAGGAGTGGCCACAGGCATAAAGATGTCTAAGGGAGCCGGGAGGGTCTTCGTAATCATGGGAGATGGAGAACAGGATGAAGGTGAGATCTGGGAGGCTATGACACATGCGATAGCTAGGAATCTAGATAACCTCGTTGCGATAATAGAGATGAACGGATTTCAGCTGGACGAAGCGACGAAGGACGTGAAACCTAAGGAGTTCTTGCCAGAGGTTTGGAGGGCCGTAGGATGGAGGGTGTTCAATTGCGATGGCCATGACATAGCTAGCGTAATATCAACCATCGATGAGGCGTTAAAGAGCAAGAGACCTGCAGTTATATTCGCAGAAACGAGAAGAGGGAAGGGATTCACTCCCATCGAAAACACAAAGAGACAGAGGACTGTTCCTGATGTTGCAAGGCAATTTCTCCTCAATTCGTGAGGCCTTCGGAAGGACCCTAGTCAAACTAGGGGAGGCCGACAAGGACATCATCGTAATAACTGCAGACGTCGGGGACTCGTCTAGAGCCTCCTACTTTAAGGAGAAGATTCCCGAGAGGTACTTCAACGTTGGCATATCAGAGCAGGACATGGTTAACTTCGGTGCTGGACTATCAGCTGTTGGGAAAAAACCGGTAGTAGTTGGGTTCGCTATGTTCTTAATGAGAGCGTGGGAGCAGATGAGGAACAGCATAGGCAGAATGAACCTTAACGTAAAGGTTTGCGTCACTCACTCTGGATATAGCGATAGCGGTGACGGCTCAAGTCATCAAGCGCTCGAAGACATCGCGCTCATGCGAACCATACCTAACTTTAAAGTTGTTGTACCCGCTGACGCAGCTGAGGTAGAGAGGAGCTTACCTGAGGTGATAAACGATAGAGGACCTCTCTATTATAGAATGGGTAGAGACTACTCGCCACCTATCACCTCAACTCTAGACTACAAGTTTGAAATCGGTAAGGCCTACGTCCTAAAGGACGGAGACGACTTGGCGATAATCGGAGCTGGCGTTGTCCTGTGGGACGCTCTCAAGGCAGCTGAGGAGTTGGAGAAAATGGGTATAAGCACAGCGGTAATAAACCTGCCAACGATAAAACCAATAGATCACTCGACGATTGAGTATTTCGCCAGGAAGACTGGAAGGATAGTCACAATAGAGGAACATAGCGTTATTGGAGGAGTTGGATCGGCCGTGGCCGAGGTAGTTGTCAAAACTTATCCCGTTCCGATGAGGTTTGTAGGAGCAACCACTTATGGAAGATCAGCTAGAAGTCAAAGGGAACTCTTAGATTATTATGGTATAACCTCAAGGAACGTTATTAATTCAGCGTTAGAGTTGATCAAGTAAATGAACGAGATAGATAGACTCAGAGCTGAGATTAACCAAATTGACGAGGAGTTGTTTAAGTTATTTTTTAGGAGACTAGAGTTAGCTAGCCAGATAGGTCGATTAAAGAGAACTCAAGGGCTACCACTAACTGACGAGGCGAGAGAGGAAGAAGTGAGAAACAGATGGAGGAAATTGGCTGCCCATTATGGGATACCTGAGACGTTAGCTGATAACTTACTGAACACGATATTTTCAGTCTCAAAAATGAGGGAGTTGAACCCATCTGAAAAGAGGAGGGTAGTACTAGTTGGCTACGGGGGAATGTCTAGATCATTGGCTTCTCTTTTTAAGCTAGCTAAACATGAGGTCGTGATAACTGGAAGGAACCTGGAGAAGTCTGAGAAGTTGGCTAAAGAGTTCAACCTGGCCTACATGCCCATCTCCCAGGCGCTACAATGGGGGGAGATAATCATCCTGGCGTTGCCTCTTGAGGGTATTCTATCGTACGAGACTAGCAGGTTCCTTTATCTCGCTAAAGGTAAGATAGTTATGGATATCCTTTCAAGTAAGGCCTCGTCTTTTTCAAGATTGGAGAAAACGTCCGAGGAGATAGGTTTCAGGTTCGTCTCCACTCATCCTCTTTTTGGACCCTATCTCAACCCTGTAGGGGAGAAGATAGTTCTCATCCGTTCAAGTACGTCAGGAGATATGGAGGAGATCTCTGAGTTCTGGAGGGGTGTTGGGTTAACGGTGTTGACTACAGATGTGGAAACGCACGAGAAACTAATGGCCGTTATACAAGTCCTCCCTCACTTCTTTATGTTAGGTCTATCCTCCAGCCTGGATGCGTTATCCAAGGAACTGGCGGTAGACTACACTCAATTTCAAACTACTAATTTTAAAGAAATCTTCAAGATAATAAACAGAGTAAGGGATCTAGATCGAGTAGTTAAGGAGATTCAAAGCTCAAACCCTTACGCTAGATTAGCGAGGAAAGTGGGACTTGGAGAGTTAAATACTCTTTACTCTACTCTTGAAAAGGAGAAGAAATGATCCTTTTCGTACTAAATGGAGATGGATCAACCTTAAAGGAGAAGCTAAGCTCCACTTCAGCATCATATAAGTTCTTAAACCTCTATGGGAAGAACCTGGCACTAGCGTGGCCAGACTCAGAAGTTGAGAACATACGTGACCCCTCAATAGAGATCGTTGTGAAGACGAAGAGGTCCTATGTGCTAGCCGGGAACGAATGGAAGAAGGATCCCACCAAGGTAAACGTTGGTAAAGTTGAAATAGGAGGGAAAAAAGTCGTAGTTGCAGCCGGACCGTGTGCTGTAGAATCGGAGGAGCAGACTGAGACTGTAGCCAGGGAGGTTAAGAAGGCTGGAGCCTCTCTATTGAGAGGAGGTGCTTACAAACCCAGGACTAGCCCTTACTCATTCCAAGGACTTGGAGAAGAGGGACTAAAAATACTTAAAAAGGCATCAGAACAGACCGGCCTCCCTGTTGTTTCTGAAATCCTGGACGCTAGAGACAGGGACGCCTTTGCTAGATACGTAGATATGGTTCAAATCGGAGCTAGGAACTCCCAGAACTTTACATTATTGAGAGAGATGGGTAAACTGGGTAAGCCCGTGCTCTTGAAGAGAGGTTTGGGAAACACGGTAGAGGAGCTGATACAATCTGCGGAGTACATACTGATGGAGGGAAACGGGAACGTGGTACTATGTGAGAGGGGTATCAGGACCTTTGAGAAGTCGACTAGGTTCACGTTGGACATAGGGGGAATGGTGGCGGGGAAGTTAATGACTCACCTCCCTTTCTGCGCCGATCCTAGCCACCCTGCAGGTAAGAGAGAACTAGTTCATTCTCTAGCCTTAGCTTCAGTTGCAGCAGGCGCAGACATGCTATTAATAGAGGTGCATCCGAAACCGGAAGTTGCGTTGAGCGACTCCGAGCAACAGTTGACCCCTGAGTCGTTCAGTCTGCTCATGGAAAGGGTGAGGGGTTTAGCTTCTGTCCTAGGTAGGTCCGCATGATAGACTTTTCTGAGAAGATATGTTGCTCTGAAGTGAGAGTTAAAATAGGAAGGGAGGTACTAGGAGAGCTGGACTCCCTTCAAGGGAAGAAGGGCATTGTTCATCCCAGGACGTTAAGAACCCAATTGAAGGCAGATCTAGACATAGAGATCGAAGACGGTGAAAGGGGAAAGGACATTAGCGTGGCTATGAGAATTGTTGATGAGCTTCTGAGCTCTGGCTTCACTAGAGGAGACTACTTGATAGCTATGGGAGGTGGAACAGTCCTAGATGTGACGGGGTTCTCAGCCTCAATATTCATGAGAGGGTTGAACTTGATAAACGTACCCACTACGCTGTTAGGAATGGTTGACGCTGCCATAGGAGGCAAAAACGGAGTAAACTACAGGCTGGCTAAGAACATGATAGGAACTTTTTATCAACCTTTCATGATAGTGGAGGACTTATCTTTTCTCGACACCTTACCTGTGGAAGAGTTTAGAAGAGGGATGGCTGAGGTTATCAAATATGCTCTTGTTCTAGATAAGGAACTATACGATTTCCTCTCCTTAAACCACGACTCCATAATGAAGAGGAACCAAGACGTGTTGGAGAAGGTCATTTACTCCTCAGTTAAGGATAAACTTTTCGTCGTCTCAGAGGACGAGAGGGAAACTAAGGGAGTGAGGATAGTTCTTAACTTCGGTCATACGATCGGGCACGCAATAGAGGCCGGTTCAGACTTTAAGGTACCTCACGGTTTAGCGATATCTGTTGGGATGGTATGCGAGGCAAAGATAGCTGAAGAGATGGGATACGCTGAGGAAGGAGTTGTAGAGGACGTGTTATGGTTATTGCAGTTGTACGGTCTACCTATCTCAATGGATCAATTGAACGCTAAGGTAGAGGTGGAGCGTGCCTTGAAGTCGATGCTAATGGATAAGAAGAGGAGGGGGGAGGAGACGTTGATGCCTTTCCCAACTAGGATAGGCAATTGGAGGAGCGTTAGTGTGCCTAACGATACCCTCGTTAGTTTCTCGAAACAGTGCCTAGGAGGGAACTGAGCTGGATTGCAGGGAGATAGGGGCAAAAACTAAGCTACTGGGAGTCCTCGGAGAGAAGATAAGCTACTCCCTCTCCCCGAGGATACACAACTTCAGCTTCAGCAAGATGGGAGTTAATGCGATCTACGTCGTTTTCGATGTACCCAGTTCCCGGTTTGACAAAACAATCAAAGGCTTACTTGAACTGACCTATGGCATAAATGTTACCATACCGTACAAGGAGAGAGTGATAAGTCACCTGGACGATCTCACCTCTGAGGCCGAGAGGATCGGCGCTGTCAATACCGTTCATGAGAGAAGAGGCTATAACACGGACTACCTTGCGATAAAGAGCCTAGTGTCGTCGAAATTTAACTCAGGCGGATCTGCCCTCATTTTAGGAGCTGGAGGGGCCTCCAGAGCTGCGGCGTTCGCACTAGGAGACCTTGGATATAAGATATTGATAGTTAACAGGACTAGAGAGAGAGGAGAGGAACTGGTGTCTAAACTATCTGAACATGGAATCAATGCGAGATTCACTACAGGTTGCAATGCGGATTATGAAATCCTAGTTAACACAATACCTGATCCTAGTGCAGTTCCTATGGACTGTGTAAAAGGCAAACTAGTAGTGGAGTTCGTCTACGACAAAGAGAGTCCATTCTTAAGGAGAGCGCGTGAGTTAGGGATGAAGGTCATCGACGGACTTGAGATATTAGTGAGACAGGCAATGGAGGCTGAAAAGATATGGTTTGGAAAATCTTTAGAGGACTCAGAGGTGGTGAGAACTATTGCCGGGTAACTCTTTCGGTAAGATCTTTACCATAACGACGTTCGGTGAGAGTCACGGGCAGGCTGTGGGCGTCATCATAGATGGTGTCCCAGCGGGGCTCAGACTATCTCAAGAGGATATAGAGTTCGAGTTGTCCTTTAGAAGGCCAGGTCGACTTTACGTCTCCGGAAGGAGAGAGAGGGACATCCCAGAGATCTTAAGCGGTGTATACAACGGTAGAACTACCGGTTCTCCTATAGCGATAATTGTTAAGAACACTGACGTAATTTCCTCATTTTATGAAGAGGTTAAGATTAAGCCTAGACCAGGGCATGCGGACCTTCCTTTCATTATGAGGTACGGTTACGAGAACTGGGACTACAGAGGTGGGGGTAGATCAAGCGCTAGGGAAACGGTAGGACGGGTAGCAGCCGGGGCTTTAGCCAAGAAACTGCTTATGTATCACGACACGTGGATAGCTGGACGCCTTAAGAGTCTGGGTCTAGTCGACTCCCCTCCAGCTGATTTCTTAAGTATCCTTTGCTCGAAGTACAGTCCCGTTAGGGCGTCAGATCAAGACACAGAGTTAAAATTTGAGGAATTGGTTAAACAGGCTACAGTAGAGGGGGATAGCTTAGGAGGGGTAGCCGAGATAGTTGTGAGGAATCCTCCTGCCGGAATGGGGGAACCCGTTTTCGACAAAATCAAGGCCGATTTAGCTAAGGCTTTACTCTCCATTCCAGCTGTAACCGGGTTCGAGTACGGTCTGGGTTTCAACGCTGCTAAGATGAAGGGGAGCGAGGCTAACGACGCGATCGTAAAGAGAGGCGAGAAGCTAGGATGGAGAGATAACAAGTCTGGAGGTATATTAGGCGGGATAACCACCGGCGAGGACATAGTTTTGAGATGTTCGTTCAAACCCACTAGCTCTATAAGGAAACCGCAAGGAACTGTGAACCTCATGACGGGGGAACCGGCTGAGATCTCAGTGATAGGAAGACATGACCCTGCGGTAGCAATAAGAGGTGTGTCCGTAGCGGAATCGATGGTTGCAATAACTTTAGCGGACCATTCACTAAGGTCAGGCTTTATACCTCCGGTTAAACTGGAGAGCAAAGAGGCTGAGATAGTGGAAAACAGATGGAGGAGGTATATGGAGGAATGCAAGCGTACGGAGGCGTCTCGATAATTAACGCTCTGCCCTCATGGTATGGCTCTTCGATGGCTATCGACATGAAGGTGAAGGTAAGAGTATGGGAAGGTAAAAGAAACTCCGACGATAAGTTGGTTAATGAGATACTCGACTACTTTGCGAGCCTAAACGTACCAGACCTTCGCGTTGAGATAGAGTCCGAAATCCCAATTGGCTCAGGATTGAAGAGCAGCAGCGCCCTCTCTACCGCCTTGATAGGTGAGATAGCTCAGAAGTTCTCCTTGAAGGTAGACGTTACTAAGCTTTCTGCCATCCTCTCTCTTAAGGCTGGAGTCTCATATACGGGGGCGTTCGACGATGCGGTCTCGTCATGGTATGGAGGGATCTCCTTTACATACAACAAGGAGTTCAAATTGATTAAGACGCAGAGAGCCAGTGAGGATATGATCGTTCTTCTCTTGGCTAGAGGGGGGAAGACTAGAGTGGACATGAGTAAGTTAAGGGCTTTCAGGACCCTTTTCTTAGAGTTCTTTAATATCGCTATGTCAGGAAGGATATGGGAGGCGATGAAGTTAAATGGGATTGCGGTGGCAACGATTCTAGGTTACTCCTCAGAGCCTATAGAGAGCTCACTGAGGGCTGGAGCTCTGGCCTCTGGCATATCCGGAAACGGACCCTCTTATTTCGCCGTGGCGAAGGAGGGAGAGGAAGGTCCCATCTTAGAGGCGCTTGAGAAGTTTGGTAAAGTTAAACTAGTGAGGGCGATAAACCTTGATAATAGGGATAGAACGATCTAGAATTGAAGGAGAGGTTAAGGCTCCACCCTCAAAAAGCTTCGCCATAAGATACGTTCTCCTCTCTTTGATTACGGACGTTAAGCTGGAATCGATCCCCAGTTCAGACGACGTAACGGTAGCTAATAAGGTAGTTCATGACCTTAAGGACGGGAGAGACGAACTGTTCTTAGGCGGTTCCGCTACTACCTTGAGGATGGTAATCCCCATCCTACTAGCTCTCGGAAGGAAAATCAAGATAGATGGAGATCAGACGTTAAGGAGGAGACCCCTGAACTCACTTAGATATCTAAAGGGTGGAAAGTTCACAACTTTACAACCTAATGCTAACGGTTCCATTAGCCTGCCTATGGTGGTCGAAGGGAAGCTGGAACAGGAAACTGAGATAGAAGGTTGGGAGAGCAGTCAATACGTTTCTGGATTAATTTACGCCTATTGCATTTTAGGATACGGTAGGATCAAGGTAATTCCTCCGGTTTCCTCTAAAGGATACATTCACATGACGGCAGACGTGATAAACTCCGTTGGAGGGAAGGTGGAGATTAGGGATGACGTTATTGAGATAAAATGCTCCAAGTTGAAAAAATTTCACGGCAGTGTGCCGGGGGACTACGCTTTGGCCTCCTTCTACGCCATAGGAGCTCTGATAACTGGGGGAGAGATCAAAATAAGTAGCCTTTACCCTCCACCTAGTTACTTTGGGGACCATGAGATAGTTAACATGATAAAGCAAACGGGAGCCGTAAGCGAAGTTACGGGAGACACCTGGTTTGTCAAAGGTTCTGACGTTAGGAGACCTTTAGCCGTCTCAATAAATGACGTACCGGATCTAGCCCCCTCTTTGGCCGGGCTTATGGCAACAATACCTGGAGAATCAAAGATGTTGGACAGCGAGAGGTTGAGAATCAAGGAGAGCGACAGGATAAATACGATAATTAGCACTCTCCGAAGCTTTGGCATAGATGCTCACTACTCTTCTGGGACCATAACGATAGTTGGAGGCGAGCCTAAAAGGGGGGAGATAACTTGCCCTAACGATCACAGGATCGCTATGCTAGCTGGAGACCTTGCCCTGAGAGCCGGAGGGATTGTAAAGAACGCCGAATGCGTGTCTAAGAGCAATCCTAACTACTGGAAGGACTTGGCGAGTTTAGGAGCCAAGATAAGGGAGATTTAAACAAAGAAAGATATTAACGCTAAACACATGTTCTCATTGATGAAACCAGAAATAGTGGTCTCTCTACCCGTAACGAGGCCTGATGACTTGAACAAAGTAAATAAAATAGATGGATTAGTAGAGCTCAGGCTTGACTACTCCACAGAACTTCCTAACCC
The DNA here is from genome assembly GCF_000204925.1 of Metallosphaera cuprina Ar-4. Lineage (NCBI taxonomy): Archaea > Thermoproteati > Thermoproteota > Thermoprotei > Sulfolobales > Sulfolobaceae > Metallosphaera > Metallosphaera cuprina. Next base: position 371,153 of record NC_015435.1, read on the forward strand.
GGAGGAACTGATACCTTTTAAACACAAGGTTCTTGTGACCTTGAGGGATAAAGAGGAAGGTGGGAGGATAAAATACGACGTTGATTTTAAGGCGAAGTACCTTGAGAGACTGAACGAACTCGGGATTCTATATGACGTTGAGGCTTCCTTCCTTGAAAGGAGGAAGATCGAGTACGTGGGGAAGATAGTGTCCGCACATTACTTCTCGTCTCTCCCCTCAACGGAGGAGATAGATCAGCTCTTTAGAAAGTATGAGGGGGCGTACACGATAAAGGTTGCAGTGGCCTCTTTGCCAGGCTACAGAGAACTGCTTTCATACGTATCAGGGAAGCCTAACGCGACCTTCATGCCCATGTCTAACGACCCGATAGAAAGGTTAGCCTTCTCGCTTCTAGGTTCAAAACTCCTCTACACTTACCTTGAATCTCCTACAGCTCAGGGACAGTTGAGCTACACGCAGGCGAAACAGATATTGGAGTGCATATTTAAATGACTAGCTTACTTCTTCTAAATTCAGGTTACTTCCGTTAACTTTTACAGAATAAACCTTTATACTTCTCTTTGAGGCCCCTTTTAATGGTCTACCGTCCTTCACTGAGAAGTGACTAAAGTGACATTGGCATACTAACTCCTCTCTTATTAGCACTCCGTATTTACTTAGATCACACCCTAGGTGGGGACACTTGTTATCAAACGCTAGATATCTCTCCCCCCCTAGATAAATCAGAAGGATCTCTTTGTTCTCCACCAAGATCTTCTTCTTCTCTCCCACTCTCATCTCAGGTCTTTCTATGATCACGGATTATCTTGATGGACCTTAAGCTTAAAAAACTCCACGATTTTCCCTTCATATAAGTTACTTAATAATCTAGTTATATGTGTCCAAATGCCCTGAAAGTTTAGTAGATTATTTTATAATGTTAAAACACTACTATATACCAAGGTGAAAGAAATGATAAGTTATAACGAAGCTTTAAGGACGAAGGTGGACTATAGAATAGTTGAGATAGCTCAAAGCTCTCCTAGCACGGAAGTAAAGGCTATTCTAGTCTTGGACGTATCTCCATCAGAGGAGGTCCTTAAGGAGATAAGTTCGGTAGCAAGAATTGACAACATATTTAGCTTCATGATGACTGTTAAAGTGAAGGGAAAGGCCTCAGAGATAGCTAGACTAGGGGAGAAGTCCTTCGTAAGGTATATAATGCTAGACGAAGTTATTGCCAGGACACAGGAGTGGAGCTAAGGAACTGGCAATCCACCCTAAAGGATAAGGTAGCAAAGGCGTTAAAACAAGGTATTTTAGTTGCCTTACAATCTCCCACAGGGAGTGGGAAGACACTTTTCTCTTTAGTCTCCGCTTTGGAAGTTAAACCCAAGGTCTTGTTCGTTGTAAGGACCAATAACGAGTTCTACCCAATTTATAGAGACGCTAAGAAGCTAGGCAAGAAGTTCTCATTCCTTATGGGAAAGTCCAAATCGTGCCTTTACTCAGACGAGAGCGCGGAATCAGAGGACATAGAGTGTTCCCTATGTGACTCCAGTTCGGTAACCCAAGTGGAGATGAAGGACCCGCCCTTCTCGGTCTTGAAGGGGTTGAAGGAGAGAGGGAGGATAGAGAAGTTTTGCCCATATTTCTCAATTCTGAGCTCTATAAGCGAGGCGGACGTAGTTGCGGTAACCTATCCTTATCTGTTCGTCCCTAGGACGAGAGAATCCTTGGATTTAGATCTAGATAAGACCGTGATAATTGTAGACGAAGCTCACAACCTAGATAACCTGAACGAGTTGGATGAGAGGAGGATCAACGAACAGACAGTAAACCTAGCGCTCAAGGAGGTCAAGAGCGAGGAATCTAAAAGGATCTTAGAGAGGTTAAAAGCCGAAATAAAGAGGTCTGTGCATCCCGATGAGAGGTACATCAAAGTGGAGAATTACCCAAAGCTTGACGAGAACGAGCTAGAGCTACTCGAGGATGAGTACAAAGATAGGAGAGAGGAGATGATAAGGAATAAAGCGATCAAGAGACTGCACATAGGTAGCGTAGTTAAGTTCTACGACTCCATTAAGTACTACGGCCCTAACGACGCTCAGGTCTTCTCCATGAGGGGGAGCTTAGTGTTGAAACCGCTCCTCCCTACGTCCTACCTCTCAATACTAAACGAAGAAGTTCCGGTTCTCCTCATGTCCGGTACGATGCCTCCAAAGGACTATTTAGTTAACGTGTTTGGAATAAAAAGGAAGATACTTTACGTTGACGTCGAGAGGGAGTTGAAGGAGAAGGTGACGGGGTCTTTCGATTGCATGTTGGCAGTTGATGTCACCTCCTCATTTTCAAGTAGAGGGGAACTGATGTGGAGGAAGTACGCTAGCTACCTGCTGATGATATACTATCAGGCTAGATCTAACGTTTTAGCGATCTTCCCAAGTTACTCGATTATGGATGCTGTGATGAGCCACGTTAAGGTTAACAAGTATGTGGAGGGAAGTAGAACTAACATTGAGGAAATATTGACAGAGTCTAGGAGCAAGAAACTGATAATAGCCGGGGTGGCCAGGGGGAAGCTCTCAGAGGGGGTTGAATTAACCAGCGAGGGGATTAGTATGATAAGTGACGTAGCGCTGTGCGGCATTCCTTACCCGCCTTTCGATGATTACATGAAAATGAGAAGCGAGGCCATCTATAGGTCCACTGGACAACCGATCAAGGAGGTGTTGATCGAAATCCCTGCAGTCATAGCGGTGAAACAAGCTATAGGCAGGGCAATTAGAGGAAAGCACGATCACGCGACGGTTTGGCTTTTAGATAAGAGATTTGAGACTGCGTGGTGGAAGGCAAAGATAAACTGTTTTAATCCAAAAAAGGTAAAGCTATGATATGGAAGTGGAGATCTTCACTCACAAAAATTGCACAGAGTGCAACCTGTTAATAGAGTACTTGGAGAGTAGAGGGCTGTTAGGCAAGGTCAAGCTGGTCGATACCGAACTTTACCCATTCTTAGCTTTGGAGAGGGGGGTTATCTCAACCCCTTCAGTTTTCGTAGATGGGAAGTTGGTTTACGCTGGTAAAGTGGACCTTTATGAGTTAGAGGAGATCTTAAATGGTAACCAGGTGAGTAGAGAGTTTAACAGGGAAGAACTGATCAAGAAATTTATGGAGGGTGTGGTGGACTCCTTCGCAGCCACAGCCTGGCTCTACGTTAATAGGGACTTCGACTCGTTCATGTCGCAGAGGGACTTCGTTTTAGCTGTCACTGGGTTAGCCCTCTCAGATAAAGTTGATGAGGGATATCAATTCCTTAGGGACGTCCTAGTGAAAGACGGTGAGAAGGTGTTAAACGAGTGGGAACCAATGATGCTTAAGAACATATCATCAAACTTCGTTAGGGAAATATATTGGTTGTATGAGAGGAAATTACCTAAGGAGTCTTTATTCTCCAAATATCCGCTAGAGGTTTTCGCCCATTGGCTAATGGTTAGGGGAGGAGCAGTGGGCAGGGTTGGATTGAGAATACACCCTTTAAGCAGCGTTCAAACAATGACGAGGATAGCTAAAGTTTACTCTTACCTTCAGGAAAACTACGACTCCATATGGGATAGAGTTGAGAAGGAGCAGAGGAAGCTCAAGGAGATGAGAGCAGTTCAATGAACCCTTTACGTCCTACGATGTGCAGCCGCTGGTGTTATATACCAGATTGAAGAACTAATCACCATGCCACTAAGACCAGGAAGGTGTTATAGGCATTTCTCAGGTCCAGCTTATACCAGAAAGGAGTACATTCCAGGAGTGCCGCAACCTAAGATAACTAAGTTCACTATGGGTGACCAAAAGAAGGACTACGACTATGAGGTCAGGCTTGTTACTAAACAGATAGGTCAGATAAGGCACAACGCCCTAGAGGCCGCTAGGGTTATCTCGCTCAAACAGATGACCGCAATGGTTGGAAACGAGAGTGACTTCTACCTGTACGTTACTAAATACCCCCATCACGTGATAAGGGAAAACAAAATGATGGCTTTCGCTGGAGCGGATAGACTTCAGGACGGAATGAGATTGTCTTTCGGTAAACCGATAGGAACCGCCGCAAGGATAACTAAGTTGGGAGATGTCATAATGGCCTTGAAGGTGAAAAAGGAGCACTTAGAGTTCGCTAAGAAGGCGTTCAAGGTAGCGTCCAGCAAGATCCCTCTAGATACCGAGATCTCGGTTGTTCCTCTAAAGGAGGAAAAGAAGTGAGTTACGTTTTTGATGAGTCGGCCTTAAGTCAGGAAATAAGGAAAAGAGGAGCTAAAAGGGTACTTCTTCAGTTTCCTGAAGGGCTTAGATACTTCTCAACGGAGCTCGTCCAAAAGTTATCCTCCTCTTTACCTGACGTGGAGTTCCTAATCTCGGGGGAGCCAAGCTGGGGAGCCTGCGATGTGGCTGAGGACGAAGCTAATCTCTTAAGAGTGGACCTGCTGGTTCACTTCGGTCACTCACCTTACACTTGGTACTATCCTAAGTTCCCAACGCTTTTTGTAAGGGCTGAGAGCACATTGGAGCTGGACGACGAGACGATATCTAAGTTAAAGAACAAGTTGGAGGAAATGAAGGTTAACTCGGTTGCGTTAACCTCAACAGTTCAACACGCTTCTCTCCTGTCAAGGATAAAGAAAGCGCTAACTCCTCGTTTTAAGGTCGAGATAGGAAGACCCTCTTCACCTTTCATGAACGATGGCCAAGTGTTGGGATGTGACTACAGATCCGCAATGGTTGAGGCTGACGTTCAGGTTAACGTTTCAGGTGGGCTCTTTCATGCGTTAGGACTAGGTTTGGCTACGAATAAGCCCGTCCTTAAGCTAGATCCTTACACTAAGCAAGTTGAGGACATAACTCCTCAGGTTTTCAAAATCATGAAGATTAGATATTCTAAGATAATGGAAGCTATGGACTCAACTACATGGGTCATAGTTCAAGGGTTGAAAGTGGGTCAGAACAGACCGCTTATGGTGAGATCCTTAGAGAGTAAGCTCAAGTCCATGGGCAAGAAAACTTTCGTTGTAACTAGCAAAGTTCTAAATCAGGATGCCCTCAGGAACCTGGACAGGAGTTACATCGACGTGTTTGTGGTCACCTCATGTCCCAGGCTTCCCACAGACGATCTATACTCTTATGAGAAGCCTGTGCTCACTCCTGGCGAAGCGAAAATGATTATAACCAATAAGTTAGAACCATACATATTTCCGTGGTGAAAATGGGAAATCAGGGAGACCTTACAACACCTGGCGAACTATTAGGAGTTATCGAGGAGTTCACACCAGGTGAAGGTTGTTATGAACATCAAGGACAAGTAAGGGCGGCAGTTGTTGGAAAAGTCTTCTACGATATGATTAACAGGAAAAGTAACATAATACCTGAGAGAAAGAATCTCAGTTTCAAATTGAGGAAAGCCAAATACGTCTATGGGGTAGTTTCATCGCTTAAGGAAGATTACGCTATAGTGGAAGTGAGTGGAGTGGAGGAGAGATTTATAAATCCCTCCATAACGGGTTACCTGCACATTTCACAAGTGGCTCAAAAGCACGTTAAGGACCTCAGGGACGCGATAAGGCCATCTGACGTAATAAAGGCTAAACCTATTTCCTTCACTTACCCTCTGCAACTTACATTGCGAGGTAGGGACTTAGGTGTGATCATAGCTTACTGCTCCGTTTGCGGCACTCTAATGATCAAAGCTGACGAGGAACATTTAAAATGTCCGAATTGCAATAACGTTGAACCTAGGAGAATAGGTCCCTATACGGTGAGAGGAAATGGAAGTCGTAGTTGAGAAGAAGGACGACAATTACGTGGAGTTTAGAATTCAGGGGGAGGATCACACCCTCGGTAACCTGGTGGCTGCAACAATGAGGAGAGTCCCAGGGGTCATCCTTAGTACCTACTATTTACCACATCCCCTTAAGGATGAACTGATAATAAAAGTCAAAACTGATGGGTCCATCTCGCCCGTGGACGCTCTGAAAAAAGCGATAGAGCAAATAGAGAAGACCGCTGAGTCCTTTCTTCAAGATTTAGAGAAGGTATGACCTTGAAGGGGACCAGGACCGCAATTCTGGTTGACGGGTCCATATGCGTCTTTCAAGGAAGGTACCTAGAACATCTTTTTTGGGAAAAGGATCAATTTTATAGAAGCGAAGTTAAGAAAGAGATAAACTTCAGCAACTTCGGTTTAGGAAAACAATATTCTGGAGATCTAATAGGAGAGTGCTTTAGGATAGTGAATTTGATATCGAAAAAATTAAAAAAGATGGAGTAGAGTCTTATCGAAGGTGTTCTATTGAAGTTCTGTCCGAAATGTAAGTCTATGATGACTCCGAGGAAAATTAATGGAAACGTGATCTACAAATGCGTCAAGTGCGGATACGAAGATGAGGGACCCAGATCTCAGATAATTTCCTCTAAGGTAAAACACAGTGAAACTGAAAGGACCATAGTTATAGAAGACCAACAGTTACCTGCAGGAACACAAAAGATGAGAGGTGTGCTTTGTTCTAAGTGTGGAAACGATGAGGTCTACTTCTGGATGTTACAAACTAGGGCAGCGGATGAGCCGCCTACTAGATTTTACAAGTGCACGAGATGCGGAAAGGTGTGGAGAGAATACGAATAACGTTAAGATGACTCGGACCAATTTCAGTAAAATTGACAAATTGATCGTGTGAAATTCAAGAACAAGGGGGAGACGAACTTAAGACCCTCGATCTTAGAACCTGAATGCCTTCTAATGAAAAGGGTAAAGCACCTCTCTGGACCTATACAATTTCGAGAGTTGTTTGGCAGAAGTGAAGCTTAACATCTCCTTAAGGAGTTGAAACCATGCACCTCCTCTCATATGTCTTGAACGTTTGAGGCGACCAAAAAGGAGCGTAAATCTTTTTTGATACCTCCGACTTTTAAGATAGGGACCCGTAGCTCAGCCAGGATAGAGCGCCGGCCTTCTAAGGAAGGCCAAAGTGAGCCGAGGGTCGGGGGTCCGAATCCCCCCGGGTCCGCTTCCACAACTGCTTTTTAGAAAACAAATTTTATCCATACATTAACCTTAAATTCTCTCGCATTTACTGTGAAGCGTGAAAGCAATAATTCTAGCAGGAGGTTATGGAAAGAGATTGAGGCCTTTTACAGATGAGAAACCAAAACCTCTGTTAGATATTGGTGGTAGACCCATATTGGAGTGGCAGATTCTCTGGCTTAAGAGGTTTGGGATAACTGAGATCGTTCTCCTGACTGGATATAAGAGGGAGGTCCTAATCGATTGGGCTTCGCAAAACTCTGATAGACTTGGTGTAAACTTCGTGTTTAGTGTGGAGAACGAGCCGTTGGGAACTGGAGGTGCAATAAAGAAGGTAAAGCATTTCGTAAACGAAGACTTCCTAGTCGTTAACGGTGATATTTTAACTAACCTCGACGTCACGAGGTTGCAAGACATGTCGATAGCGTTAGTTCCGCTGCGAAGCCCATATGGTGTAGTGAAAACTGAAGGTGACGTTATTACAGAATTCACTGAGAAACCTATCCTTTACGACTATTGGATTAACGCTGGGGTGTACAAGTTTAACCCAGATATCTTCGAGTACTTACCGGATAAAGGCGATGTAGAGAAGATAACCTTTCCGGCATTAACTAAGGGGAGACTCATAAAGGGAATTAAGTTCAGTGAGGCCTACTGGAGGTCCATAGACTCCGTAAAGGATATGGAGGAGGCCTCATTAGAGGTAGAAGATAAAATTAAATGAGGTGCTTTACCTTGCTATATGAAGACTGGAAAGAGCAATACGTTAGCTCTATATCAGTAGATGTACCTTCAGTGTCTGGAGAGGTCTCCTGCTTTGGGATGGGAGGAAGCGGAGTCGCCTGCGAAATTATGAGGGCTTTTTATCCCTTAAACAAGGACATCAAGAACTCTGACACTTTGATAGTTTTAAGTTATTCAGGAAACACTTCAGAGACCTTGAGAGTTATGAAGGAGTTTAAAGGGAGGGTAATAGCTATAACGAGCGGGGGGAAGATCTCTGAGCTTAACGTGGAGAAGGTGTTGATTAAGGGAGGGCTGCAACCTAGATTCGCGTTTCCCCAACTCTTCACGCCTCTTGTAAAGATGTTGAGGCCGGACTTAGTTAACGGGTTGATTGAAGGGATTGACAACGAGAGGGCCAAAGCGTTAGCTAAGGAGTTGTTCTCTTACATTAGAGACAAGATACCTGTCTTCTACGGGTCCACCTTCTTGGGCGTTGCGAAAAGGTTTAAACAGGAAATCAACGAGAACGGGAAGTACCCGGCCTTCTTCGGTGAGATACCTGAAGTCAATCACAACGAGGTGGAAGGCTACGTTCATGGCGAGAGATTAGCTCCCGTCGTGTTCGCAGGGAATAAATTAGACGAGGTAACCTCAAAGCTAATAGGAGCCAAAACTGTTAGGATTGAGAGTATCAGAGACGTGTCCTTTTTGATCCAAACTGCGGGTTTCCTGTCCCTTGAGGTAGCTAGAGAAATGAATGAGGATCCAACTCTCCTTCACAAAATACCTGAGGGTAGAAAGCAAGTGGAGAGATTAGACTTTTGAGTTTTCTGACTTCTTTGGCTTTAAGCTTGAGACTCGCTCGATAAAGGCCTTAAAACTACTTTAAGTTTTCTAGGATAGCGTAAGGTACGGATAAAACTAATGACAGACCTGGTAACAAGTTTAGGAGATACCTTTTTGGACCCCTATAGTAATACATCCCAGTCGCTATTACGGGAACGTAAAGTATTGAAATTATGGGAAGGAAAATCGAGGCGATCCCCAAGACGTAATAGCTCCCAAAGTAAACGTATCCCGTTAAAAAGGTAATGTCAACGAGACCGTCCCTAACGAGCCTCAGATCGTACTTTGATCTCCATAGGTTCCTTTTAGCTTCAATTAAGGACGACCTAAACGTTTTCCTAGCGTGAAGGTCATTGAGGTGTAAACATTTGCCATTAAGGGTTGATGGACTGTACCCCATCTTCCTCAACTTAGCGTAGAGCCAAACGTCTTCGTCCCTTTCGTACTTTTCATCGAATCCTCCAACACTCCTAATTACTTCAACGTTCAGGGCTGCGCACCCCAGATTCGGGTTGTTCTCTCCCTTTGATAGAGGAGTGTCCATCTCGCTCTCGGAGTAGGCGTAATGAAGCCACACGTACGGATGTTCTGATAGCTTGGCAATCATCTCCCTCGTGTGATCAGGTCTGATAACAACGTCACTGTCCATCATAATTACGAACTTGTCCTTCGTCAAATCAAGCATTTTATTCCTAAGTCTGGCCATGTTCACCTTCTTCATTCTCCTGTCTCGAATGTAAGTGATTTTATCTTTATAACTTGAAAGAAACCTATGTATGTCCTCTCTCTCGCTGTTGTCGTATATTATAACCTCATCTACGGGTTGTGAAACTGCTGAGGACAAAGAAACTTTTAGCCACTCCAACTTATCGTTAGGGCCTACCGGCATCACCAACTGAGCCATATCTAAGGATAAATCTCTTAGAATAAGGATTTATCGGAAACCCAAAGAGGTCTCGACTCGTCTTGATTCGCTTTGATCCCCATGGGAAAGTTACAGATACCTTGAGATTGCACTAAACATCTTCTCTTCAAATGTGTCCTTCCTAAATTCTTGAGCTTTGACATTCAGCTCCTTCCTTTTTGAACTGGGTACTTTCAAAGCGTTTAACACCAGGTCCTTGGCCTCCTCGAGGTCCCTATACGCCCAAGGTGAAACCTCACTGGCCCCGCTCTCCCTTGGAACTACAGGAATCAAACCAGCGCTCATGGCCTCAACGACAGGGGTCCCGAAATGCTCTCCTATAGTGGGATGGAAATAAACAGGAGTTTCCTTCATTACCTCAACTATGACCTCTCCCGGTTGATTAGTTAGTATTTCCACATTAGCTCCGGTTCGACTTATTATTCTAATCAACTTCTTGTGATATTCCCTCTCAATCAAGGAACCTATTATTATTCCTTTTAACCCCGTCTTCAATGAGAGATATATTGAGTTCTCTAAGGTTTTACCTCTTTCAATGCGAGCTATAGTCAGGAACTGTTCCTTAGTTTTACTCTCAGTGAATCCCCTTGAGTAAAACTCTACGTCGACTGGAGGATATATAACATCTGATTCGACATCGTAAACCTCCTTTATTGCTCTAGAAGAGTACCTAGAGTTAGCTATGAACTTGGCCCTCTTCGCCTCCTTCTTAAAGTTCTTCACAATTTTACTGAATGGTAATAAATAAAGCCTCCAAAATAAGGACCTATTATACTTTGAAGGTATGCTTGAGATCGACGGACCACCAGCGTAAATCACATGAGGCGCTATATCGGATAGAGGTATGGGTACTCCCGAAGCGTTAAGGAATAACTTAGGCCTCAATTTCCTTGCAGGCAGTAAAGTGAGTACCCTTTGATACTTATCAAACTTAGGGATAGAGAAGGGAAAGAAATAACTTGACGGAATAGGGAACTTAGGCTTACAGAAGCTCACGGCAGTGTAATCAACGTTCCTCTTCTGTAACATATCGAAAAGGGAAAAGTAAACCTTCCCCTCACCACTGATTGCCTTAGTCATCCCAATTCCGTGAGCTATAACTGCTACTTTCACGCATCAAGAAAATGAGCTAAAGAGTTTTAAAACCTTCTGAAAGGGGAATTAAAAAAAGATTAACTTACTTTTCTGAATAGTAATATAAGTACTACTATAGCTATTATTATCGCTATTACGCTTACAGCTAACGCTATGTCGACTGTCCCAGATATAGAGCCAACTCTTCCACTTAAGGAGGAGTACTCACTGTTGAGCGTCTGAACTGATGACTGCAAGCTCGTTATTGAGGCGTTCAACGAAGATAGTTTCTGAGTTAAGCTGTTAACCGTGTTGGTTAGGCTACTTACCGTTCCACTTAGGCTGTTAACCGTGTTGGTTAGGCTTATCAATGAGGCGTTCAACGAAGATAAGGTCTTAGAAATCGCAGCTTGCTCATTTAAGTTCACGGTTAGGGGTAAGGTAACCTGATTTGAGTTCATTCCGGCGTAGGTCGCCACTATCTGTAGGTCGCTTTCGTATTGAACGTTGTTCACTGTAACGTTAAACACGTAGTTTCCGTTCATGTATTGAGCTGTGTATGTGGTTCCGTTATACGTAGCAGTTACCGTAGCCCCGCTTACAGGTTGACCTAGATAAGTTACAGTGGTATAAACTGTTAAGGTGGTACCTCCTAACATTGTTATTCCAGTTCCGGATTGGACGTTTTGAAGGTAGACGTTTGGTGAGATCACTTTCACCACACTGAGGATCAGCGCTTGAACCTGAACTGTAACCTTAACGGTTAACGGTTGAGGAGCTGTGACCGTTATGTTCTCCTCCGCCGTTGCGTAAGGAGCTGGTGGAACAACACGTAAGGTATAAGTTCCGGAAGGTAACTGCAACGTCGCTATTCCTGAGCCGTTAGTTACGTTTTGTGCAGAGTTAGCCTGAACCGTTGCACCTGAGACAGGAGATCCTTGAGGATTAACCACTATCACCGTGACCGTTGACAATAAAGGTTGGAATTGAAACGTTGTCGAGTTAGTTAGTCCCTGAGACGTCCCTACATGAACCGTATAGGTACCATATTGATATGGCCCCGTAGGTGAAGATGGAAAAGTAAAGGCCTTCAATTGATACGCTCCGGTTGAACTACTTGTAGTCGTGTTCGAATATATGACGCTTCCACTTGGGTTGTATATGGTTATCCCTACTAAGGTGTTAGGAGATGTTGTCCCCTCAATGAAAACCGTTTGACCAGGATGATAGACAGGCTGCGTGGAGACAGTTATTATGGCCGGTGAGGCAAATGAGATAACTGGAACTACTAGAAAAGTTAAAAGGATTAAGGGAAGGAAATTAAATCTCATTTTTTATCACCATGTATATAAAAAGAACGAAAAATTAACTTGCTTCAATTATAGTGGTCACCGATTGCGTATATGGTACTGATAGACCGACGTTTTCATATGGAACGAACGTTACTGTGTAATTACCTGGCATCGTTGGAGTGAACAGAGTACCCACCTGGAAGGACTGTCCGGGGGATAAGGTCACTGTTGATATTACTGGTAACTGAGCTGCACTTCCGTTTATGTATATCTCCAGTACTCCGTATATAGTCTCGTTAACGTTTCCTGTATTAGTTATGTTTACGTATATGTGATATGGAGTTCCCACCTTCATCGAAGTTACTGGCGTGCCGTTGGATAACGTTAATCCTATTTTAGACACGGAGACGTTCAGATGCAGGATTCCAATGTTAAAGTAGGCTGACCCTATCATCTTTAACGCTTGATTGAGCCCTTGGTAGTTATAGTATGTACCCTGCAACACGTTCATGTTAACTACAACTTTGTTTAGTTGACCCGGAGAGTAGGATATTAAACCACTTACACCAGGTGAGTAAACTGTAGGTGGAACTATCCTTAAAAGTCCAGAGTAGTACGGTCCTGAACCTATTTCAGTTAAGATCAGGGTCGTCATCTCACCGTTCAGAGTATTAACTACCGTGACGTTAAATGTGCTTCCGGTCGCTGGTACATTAGGATTGAGAACGGCATCGGGAGCATACACTGTTACGTTCACTAACTCGCCTGCCGTAACGTTGGGGAACGGGACGCTACCTGACGTTACGTTTTCTCCATTGTATATTATGGAAATGACTGGTGGAACTTGTCCATTTATATTCAATGTTACTGTTTTAGACGAAACTGATGGTACATAGTAAGCTGACGCTATGTTCACAGTTCCAGTTGACACATTGGGCACTAACACGTAATGAACTGAATTTACTTGAGGAGTTACTGTTACCACATCAGTTAAGTTAACGTTCAAGGGTATCGACGAACTTATTGGTAGTCCATTCCATAGTGTCATTGGTACAGTTATTATCCATACTGAATTATTATAATAGAAACTCACTTTTGGATTAGATATTAACGCAGACCCAGTTATTAATTGCTTGGAGTTCTGTGTCGATATAGTAGCTATCTGATTTGCTAACAATGATAGCTCGGCAGAGGTTAACGACGAGTAGTTCCCCGCAGTTGAGGGATGTGAGAACAACTGGAACAGAGAAGAGTTTAGCTTTATCTCAAGTTTAGCAAATGGGGAAGCTGGTGTAGGGTTGAGTATAGAATAATTGACACCTGGATTAAGTACAGCAATCTGCTGTTGTGTATAGTAAGGTACGATTGAAGATATGGTAGATGTTCTCCCTATTGAAGCGTTAGCGTTTATCAGGACCACTGTGTCAGGAGCTACGGTGTAGCCAGATGCAGTAATCAAGGAAGTGACGTTATTAACTGAGGCCACACTAGAGTTCCCTAGAACTATAGACCCTCCAAATACAGGAGACCCAGCTGCAACTTCCTTAAGAGTTATAGGCACAGTTACTACGCTAGGCTGAGTGTATCCGTTCCACTCCACTAGCTGAGCGTATATCTTCAAGGAACCTGAATACTTCATGTTAGTAGCTTCCACAAGACCGGGAGAACTTACCGTAACGTTTACCTTCTGTCCAGGAAGTGCTGTTGTTGGAGTTGTTGTTAACGAGAACGGAGACGTAGATAACGTGACTGTAGTGTTAACTTGAGTGTTTGAAGCCGGTGAGGTGTAACTGAAAACTAATTTACCACCGTTTATTATTTTAGTTAATGGAGCGATATCATTCCCATTAATTGAGAAATAGTATGTTCCATTACTATATGTTACAGTGTAGTATATTGATGCAGTGAATTTTCCACTACCTGCAGACGTTTCTACAATAGATATCGTTGTCTTAGATGGTGCCGATGATGAAGGGACTGCTAGATCGTTTGATGAATTCTCCACGTAGATTTTCACGGTTGAAGTTAACACAGAGTTAGGAAGGGTTTGTGCGTATTGCTGATCTGTAACAGTTACGTTAATGTAGTGCTTCTCTGGCAACACGTTATAAGGCAATGGTGGGAAGTAAGCCTGCGATGATGAGCCAGTTGGCGTCAAGACGGTGATTGATGGAGCGTAGGTCTGGAAAGTATATACGAGAGTTAACGTCTGTGACGCTAGCTGATCCTTTATAGTGATCGTTAGGGTTGTACCAGAAGGAATGTAGGACTTTCCTATAACACTTAACAACGCAGCTCTAGGTATGGTAAACGTGAAATTACCATTACCGCTAGGTGAAGTTATATAATGTACTCCTAACGCGCTGAGGTTAGTTGGTATTGGCGAAGAGCCAGGAACTAAAATCTGTGCGCTCTCAGTTGCGAAGGGTATTCCTGAGTAGGAAATTTCTCCATTACTCACAGTTATAGTTGTCGTTTTACCGAAAGCTAAGTTCGGTTCGTAATAGGTAGCCTCAAGATAGTTTGTAACGTTTGATGTGGTTATTGAAGTTCCAGGAGCTGGATAGACTGACGTGAGGGAAGGAGTTCTTACCGCAATAGTGCCTAATCCTGTCTGATTCTTAGGGGCACTAGATCCCAAGAAATAGTATGAGGCACCATAGTCATTGGTTGCGTTTATCAAGATCGTTGTGTTACTGAAATAGGAAGGTGGAAGGTAAACAGTTACGTTTTGTTCATATGGTGGAATAAGTATCCCCGGTTTTGAGGACTGGTTCAGCTCTAGGTAAATTGGTATTGAAAAGATACCTGTACCTTCACCGGTTTCATTAAGACGTACTTGTGCAGAGTAAACCAATTGTGACTTTCCGATCTCCGGTACATATCTAAATTGTATAGGACTACCGGATGAACTTATCAGAGAAATGTAAACGTGTTTAAGCGTAGTTATGTTAGTGAAGTTAGATATGTTGTCGAACGCGTTAACCTGAATGACTGTAGATGTTGAGCTTAAGGATATTGAGAAACTTTGGACAGTGGTCTCTTTGATTTGACCGGTAACATCTATGCTAGCCGAGTTTCCAAATACATCTTGTACGGTTATCTGTATGGGTGTTGACTTAGTAAATAAATTCATGTTTATTAAGTTCTCATATTGAGACCCGGTAACGTAGGAAGGTATATAGGTTGGTGTTGTTGATGTTGCTGGTGTTATAGTAGCGTATTGAGTATTTGTGCTTGTAACTACAGATGAGGTGTAGAGCGTAACGTTGCCGCTGTACACGTCAGCGTAACCAAACAAAGCTAAGGCGTTAGAGTCGTTATTGTCGGCAGATATATTTGTACGTACTGGGCCTCCGTTCATAACTGAAACGTAGGAAACGTTTTGATATACAGTTACTGGTGTTTCACTTGATGGAGAAGTGCTAAATAGCCCATATAACCCATAGAATGGAGATGCTTGAAGTATACTATCGTTGAAGAACACCTCCCAAGTTGAGTTAAGAGGTACATTTGATATGGATGACATCAGAGTTGGAGAGTAATTTGCGGAGTTCGCGTTGTAATTATTTATCGTGATTGAGGGACCTGATGAGTATTTTATAGTAATTTGCTTACTTGAGCCGAAAGTATAATTCAGGTTAGAAACGTTTACGTAAGGCCATAATGATTTAGCTGAAACGATAATGTTATAATTGCTTGTAAGATTGTAGGGAAAACCCTTTACTAATTCAAATTGAGGAATTTTTAACGTGCTATTTAATGTTAAGTAGTAGTTATAATAGGTTTTATAAGGACCTTCAAAAATACCATTGGTGGTTACTTTGCTTGTGTTGCTCATTGTTATGAAGAACCAGAAGTAATGATTGTTGTTATCTACGTAGTAAACCGTTCCATTAAACTGTTTCAACGGTAGAAACTCTGTGCCGTTTCCAACCGATATGTTGCCAAGAACGTACTTTGCCCCTATATAGTTCATAGGAACGTTTGGGTTATAAACGGATACTAAAACGACCACACCTTGACCTATCCACTCGTTGCTGGCCGCTATCGTTATGCCGCTTTGTGTTGAACTTACTTGAGCTTGTGGAACCACTCCTAGTAGAAACGATCCTCCCATCAAGAAAACAAGGAGGATGGAAAGATACCTTGTCGTGTTTTCGTTCATAACTTTCTTCACTGAAAATGCCATAATAGGTGATAATATAAAAAGCGTTTGACTACCGTTGTATACAAGTCACTCCAGTGAAGTTCCCTTATAGAAAAAGAGTTAACTTACTACCCCAGGTTGGACGAACTGATAGACTAAAACCATGATGTAAACCTGATACTGCCCGTTTTGGTACAAAGGATACATGGATATGTAGGCAGGTTGGAAGTACGTCATCCTAACCTGAGGAAGGGGTGTACCGAAGTTCACTCCGCTCTGAGTTATGCTCCCTGTGAAAGGTGCGATCACCGGGAAACCCTGGACTTGAAGGCCCTCAACGAACATGTTAACTATAAGCGACTGATAAGCCCTGCTGGTCCACGCGAACG
Organism: Metallosphaera cuprina Ar-4; assembly: GCF_000204925.1. Classification (NCBI taxonomy): domain Archaea; kingdom Thermoproteati; phylum Thermoproteota; class Thermoprotei; order Sulfolobales; family Sulfolobaceae; genus Metallosphaera; species Metallosphaera cuprina. Next base: position 387,601 of record NC_015435.1, read on the forward strand.
AAAAGGAGTTACCAACCAAGCCTACCAGCTGCTGGGCTAAGGTGGGGTCTGAGGAGAACTCGTTGGCTATCTGAACCTCAGTTTGATTCAGTAGGCTCTCGTTTATGTAATCCTGGATTGGGTAACCCGCTATAACGGTCATTGCGCCCATAGCCTTACCTATGTCCCCTAAGCTTGAGGTGTAACCTAGGAACTGGCCTCCTAAGTTAGTTGGATAGCCTATGAAGGCGTACCCTTTATAGATGGTGACCGCATCGTAAGCCACAACGTAGGTAGGTATCGTGTAGTTGGGGTTACCGTATGGGTAGACGTGAAAGTCCCTCTCCAAAACGTTAGCTGCGAAACTTTCGTTATTCAGGAAGATCTCAGCCATGAGCTTTATCTGAGTTCCGTTAAGCGTGTTGTTCTCATCTATCACCGTCTTGTTACCAACCACTTCTATCCAATATCCGTAGTCCCACCAGCTCAACACGAAGGCGTGAGGGGAGGTTTGGGTCCTCAGCCAATCTAGAGCTGAGATCCAAGCGTAGTTGGGAATGGGATAGGGAGACGCGGAAGTGACTATGGCGTTAGGTGTGTTGCTAGCGACTATGGCGGAGCCCGCGTCTGCAACTAGTGATATCCCGACGACCGCCAATAGCAGGATAGGTGCTACCCTTATCCTAGCCTGCTTAAGCTTCGTGATCACGTACGCTATGCCTACCCCAGCTAAGGGCGCGATCATGTACTCAGTGTAGTTGAAAAGATAAGGTTGCTCTGAGGTCCCGTAGACGCTCGCGACGCCCAGAATAAGGAGCCACAACCCAGCCAGGTTGCCCTCCCTTATGAAGTAGTACATCCCAATCACAGATAGGAACAGAGCGACCCCGAAATCTAACAACATGGAGGTTATAGACTGAGGTATGTACTCCGCCACAGTCTTGTCTATGGGTACGGTAATCTGATAGAAGGGATCAACTATAGCGTAGTACCTTGAAGGTATGGGCGTTACCCTCAGCGCTGAAAGTAAGTCCATTGCCAAGACGAATATGAGGACTATTATTGAGGTTAGAATTAAGGGCCTCAAGAGGTTTTGTTTGCTTAACAACTTCTTCAGGTAGAGGTCTGCAAAGAGAAGGAGAGATATGAAGACCAATGAGAGCCCGTGAGCTGTCCCAGAGAGGAAACCTATGTTAGCCGGGGATAGGGAGGTCAAGAACGCTGTGAACACTCCCATCAAAGTGAAGGACTTAGCCGTTATCTCGTCGTTCCTGTTGAGGAGAATCAAAAGGAAGGCCGCCGCCAAGAGACTTATGTCAATGTAAGTGTAACCTCCCCAGGATATCTCAGCTAAGAAAAGAGGTACGGACGCGATTGCCCCATAAGTTGGCTTCCTCCTCTCTATTGCTAAATTTAAGAGATAAATTGAAAATAGTACGAAAACCCCACCCCAGGAGGTCTTTGGAAGGCCTCCTATCAAGTTCTTATAGGTCAGGGCGGGAGATAACGCTATCATTAGTGAAGCTAATATGGCCCCTATCCTGCTCTTAGTTAACCCTTCCACAGCTAGGTAACTAGCTACCACCCCTAGGCCGGCCAACGCTAGGTCCATGAATAGAACTACCGTGTACACGGCGTTCTCTCCGAAAGCAGAGTAAAAGGGTAAAGAAAGCAAAGCCGCGATGAGAGGCAGACCTATCACGTTATCTAACTCAATGAAGTATCCCGACGGGAACCAAGAGTGAACGTCTGGCGGAACCGCGTACCAATTCCCGTGAGCTTGAGCTATGAGAACTGCGTTATAGAAAAGGTACCATGAGTCGAAACCGTTAATTGAGAGCGGATAGTTAGCGCTCAATCCCCTTATTAGGATAGATATGGAAGCTATTCCCACTAAGGCTAACGTGTCAATTAAATTGAACTTTCTAAGCAGATCTCTCTTAACTGCCATTGGATTGCAATGCAAAATATAATAATTAAGCTTAATCCAAGCCTCAGTCAGGTAGAGATGGACTTTTTAACTCAATCTATCATCTTCTCTCATGAAGTTCCCCAAGCTAGTCAAGGCTTACTGCCCTAAGTGCAAGACGCACACGGATCATAGCGTTTCAATATATAAGGGAGGGAAGAGGAGGACCCTCTCTGAGGGACAGAGAAGGTACGACAGGAAAAACCTAGGTTACGGTAGCACGAGAAAGCCAGAACAGAAGAGGTACGCTAAGGTGACGAAGAAGCAGGTCTTAACTTACAAGTGTCAAAAGTGCGGCTACACCATAATGAAACGTGGTAGGAGAGTTAAGAAACTCGAGTTGGTTGAGGTGATCAAATGAGGAAAATCAGGGTTCTAATCCCCGAACCCGCAAGTAGGTTCGTTAGAGTAAGGTGCACTAACTGCAACAACGAGCAGGTGGTCTTCTCTAACTCAACTTTCCCAGCGAGGTGTCTCTCCTGCGGTACGCAACTGGTCTACCCGCAGGGAGGGAAAGCAAAAATAGTCGGGGAGACATTAAGACAGCTAGGTTAAAATGATATACAACAGGTATCCCTTACCTAGGGAAGGTGAAATTTTAATAGCTACCGTAAGGAAGGTTTTCGATTACGGTAGCTACGTTACGTTAGACGAGTATGGAGGCTTGCAGGCTTACCTCCCTTGGAGCGAGATAAGCACCAGATGGGTTAAGAACATAAGGGATGTGGTGAAGGAGGATAGGAAGGTAATAGTTAAGGTAATAAGGGTCGACAGGAGAAAGGGCACGGTTGACGTCTCGTTAAAGAAGGTAAACGATGACGATAGGAAAAAGAAGAACGCTCAGTGGAAGAGGTTACAGAAGCTCGATAAGATCCTAGAGATCGCATCCCAGAAACTTAAGAGACAGGAAAAGGAGGCGTGGGAACAAGTGGCGTGGAAACTTGAGGAGAAGTACGGCGACGCCTTTGAGGCTTTGCAGAAGGCCTCTAAGGAGGGGGAGAACGTCCTACTTGAGGCTGGGGTTCCAGAGATCTGGATTAAACCCGTACTGGAGGAGGCCTCAAAGCACGGGGAGGAAAAGAAGGTGAAGGAAAGCAAAGTTGTCCTCCTTAGGACGACCGACCCTAACGGAATAGAGAAGATTAAGAAGGTCTTCGATCTGGACGAGGAGGAGACTAAGATATTTACTATAGGCGCCCCAAGGTATAGGGTTGAGGTTTCTGGAACTGACGTTAAGGCAGTGGCTCAGAAGTTAGAGGAGGTCGTTCAAAAGATATTGGAGAGGGCTAAGAACGAGGGGATAAGCGCGGAGGTGGCTAAATGAGGCTCATGAGGAGGTGTCCCGAAGACGGACGTTACACTCTTAAACAGACCTGCCCTAGGTGTGGTAGGCAGACCTTACCGGCTCATCCGCCCAGGTTCTCCCCAGTGGACAGGATGGTTAAATATAGGATAATTTCCAGGAGAGGTAGAGCGTGCTAACGAAAGGGCTCAGCGCTGCAGTGTGTCTTCACCTATCGAGCCGCCCATCGCTCCTCACAGCCCTCACCGGATTTAGCATTGATGGGTATTAAGCGCTCTCTAAGCCACGCCTTTAAAGTTCAGATCGCGTTCTTTATTGCGTAATATGAAGCTAAGTTATCCTGCACGGAGACGCCTACGGATTTGAAAATTGAAGGCCTCTCGACCTTTAAATCACGTTCTACGACCTCGCCTAACTCAAGGACTCTAGCCTTGAGGACCCCACTTTCGCTCATTTGTATGTAATCCCCGCTCTCGGAGGAGACGGCCTGGAGAGAATCAACGATGAAGGTCCTCGCCCTCTTCCCGGTCTCATCGTCCAGCTCTCTAGCCTCAGGGGTGTGAGCCCCTATGCTCACTACGTGGAAGCCCTCCTTGAGCAAACTCCCCTTCACTACAGGCGAGCTAGAGGAGGTGGTGGCGAAAATTACGTCCGACTCCTTAAGTAGCGAGTCCAGATCAACTGCCTCAACTTCCAACCTCTTGGACAGCTCTAAGTGACTCCTCCTAGCCGAGACCAGGATCCTTGAGGTAGAGAGGTAACCCCTCGCTATCCTAATGTGAAACTCAGCCTCTTGCCCAGCTCCTATCACCCCTAGAACGTCCACTTTCCTCCCGAAGGCTAACTCAGTGGAGAGCACTGAAGTCGCTGCAGTTCTTATTGCAGTGAGGGTCGCACCTGGTAGAATCGCTATGGGTTCAGCGGTGTCCGGCGACATGGCCAAAACCGACCCGTTCACAGCTGGTAACCCCCTGCTCTTATTTCCTGGAATCACCGCCACAACCTTAACTGTGAAGAGATACTTAGTTCTACAAGGCATTACCCCCCACCAATCTTCGCCAAATGTCATGACGGTCCTTTGAGGCGAGTGTACCTCCCCTCTGAAGAGTAGGGAGAAAGCCTCTCTCATGGCTGAGACCGCCTTCTCTGGAGTTAAGGCTTGGACTAGCTCCTGATCAGTTAAGACTCTCATGGGATTTAATTCTCATTAAAGACTAATAACGCATTCAGTCTCAGATAAGGGCTCTCCTCTCGTGTGAAAACTAAAGGGTCCCTTAACTCCTCGAGAGCAAAAGCTTTAAATGAATTCGCATTAAATCTAACTTCGTTGAATCTAAGGGCCCGTAGCTTAGCATGGTTAGAGCGCCCGGCTGATAACCTTGTCAGATACCGGGAGGTCGAGGGTTCAAATCCCTCCGGGCCCATCATTTCTATAAATCTTATAGAAGTTCACAACGTAAAAAGAAGGACTTGAGAAGACGAAATGAACTTAAGGAACGTGATGTGACCCAAGGCCCAAACGTTGTTTAACCTCTAAGACTTGCGCCGAATCCCAAACTCGAAAGGCTGTTCAAGTTTTATTAGATAACCCTGAGTAGAGGACATGATGAGTCAGAGACTTTTAGCCAAATGGTCGACTTCACTTAAAATAGTAGGCGCTATAGAGGCGATAACTATAGCCTTCTTAAGCTTGTCAAAGGACTCGCCTCAGACTCTCCTCTACACCCCTCTTACGTTCCTTACTCTCCTATCTTTGGGTTCCGTGCTTAAACATAGCTTAAAGACCTACGGGCTCATCGTTTCAGTCTCTACAGTTTTCCTTTTTTCCGAAACGATGGGAGACCTTTCAATGAATGTGAACCAATTGAACGTGAAAGCCCTAGCCTCGATACTAGCCTCAGTTTTACTTATCATTATCTCGTTTCTGCTCTACTTTCACAAGGGTACGTGGAAAACTTTCGTAGTGAGTTCCCTACTTTACCTTCTGCTGGTCTTCCCTTTAATTTGGATTGCCTTCTTTGGATTTGAAAATTACGTTCACCCCATTTTAAATCTCTGGGCGTCTATAGAAAATTCGCCGTCGTTCCCCACCTACGCCTCAATATCGCTCCTAGGACTGATCGCGTTCCTCATGTTGAGCTACTCCCCTGGAGTGAAACCGTTCCAAAGCTTCAGATCAGTAGGATTAACTTATCCCTCCATAATTCTAATTTATTCTGCCTCAGCTCTTCTCAATCAGGAGCTCTCTTTAAACTTGACAACCATGTTCCCGTCAAACGTAACAATCACGTTCCCACCGCTCCTTTGGCTTGCCGTAATATCATTGATTTCCATTCCCCTTTCTCTATCTAGCTTAAAGGACAGACCCCTAGTCCTAGGTCTGAGCTTGGCCTCTGCATCTTTCGCAGCGAGCGCGCTCATCTTCATATTGAGCAAACTTGTCTTCACGTCTGGATACGACTACGTCATTCCCCTCCTTCTCACGTCCTCAGGCGGATCTGTAATACCCAGGGGTATAACCGACCCAGATAAGGTTAAATCGCGCCTGATCTCTGTCCTAAAACAAGGTAACTACGGCAGCGCTAGAAGGTATGTAAATTTTCTCAATTCGATAGGCGTAACCCCGACTGAACTGGTCTGTCAGCTCTCAAGGGAAGGCAATTGCGAGGCCTCTTTATGGCTTGCATCAAGCTATAAGGTTGAATACGACTCGTGCGGAGACCTAAAGGCGTTAGTTAACTGTATCTTGGCAACAGGTAAATTTCCTCGCGACGTGAGCCAGTTGCTCGTAGCGCTCGAAAGGAGGGATAGACTTACCGCTGAGAAGCTAGCGGGTCTAGTCCTGGCCAAGACGAACGACGAGAGAACCAGGGAGATGGCTAGAAGGTTAATATCAACGCGGAAAGTTGAAGAGAGGGTCGATTTGCCTTCCCTTTCAAATTGGGACCCTTCGCTTTGGATCAACAGGGAGCTATACGGTTATCAAGTGAGGTCCTTCGTTGGAAAGGGAGGTACTGCTTACGTATTTTTGACAGAGAGAGGGGGAGCGAAATACGCGATGAAGATCCCGTTACTTACAGCTTCATCTAACGCGGAGAGGACTAGATTGAGCAAGTCGACTTTCACTGATCTAGCTGGAGAGTCATCCAAGCTTCAGGAGATTTCAGCTAAGACGGACGACATGGTGACCCTTTACGGTATATTCGTTGACAGGACAACGATCAAAGAGATCCTGTCCGGAAACCTTGAGCTTTACCTTAAGTCCCCACCTGCGATGGTAATGGAGTACATGGAGGGAGGAGATGCCGAGTCCATTTTGAGCAATCAGAACGTGTTCCACTCAGCTCAATGGGAGAGAATAGTGGCGTTCATACTTTTGAAGGTGGCTAATGCGCTGAGCGTTGTTCACTCAGAAGGGTACGTTCATCTAGACGTTAAAACTAAGAACGTGTTCTTCACCTCTAACCCTGGAAGTACGGGCGGTGAGGTGTTGCAGAGCTTGTTGACAGGAAGGGTTAAAGTGAAACTGGGTGACTTAGGGGCGTCTAGGAGAGTAGGTGGAACCATAGATCAGTACACGCCAGAGTATTGCCCCGTGGATCAAGTGGAGGCAATGTTAAACCGTGGCGGCGCTAGCCCAAAGATGGATGTGTTCTCCCTGGGGGCTACGGGATATAAACTGCTCACTGGAAGGGCCCTTAACCCAGTGAACGTGATCAACCTGATGGATAAGGCGGTGGAGGATTACGTGGAGAAGAGGGATTACAAGCAAACGTTAGCGCAGGCTTCACTAAACTATCAGAGGTTCTACATGACGTTAAGCCTTAAAGATGTAAACCAAGATCTAGCTAAACTAATCAAGGAAATGGTTAACCCTGACCCAACTAGAAGGCCCTCAGCCCACCAAGTGGTATCTGCGCTGAGTTCAACGTTGAGGTGAGACCTAGCCTTCCCTCTCAAGGTATTGGCTTAAGGCAGAAACGATGAGGTTTTCCTGGTAAGCAGTTAAACTTTTGCCATAATAAAACATGTCCGCCTCAGAGTAGCCCCGATGAACTATGATTGTGATCGTACCGTTCCCTTTAATCAATTGTGTGTAGTTAGAACTCACCACGTTTTTCAGGTTGAGCACAACTACCCAGCCGTGATAGTTCGTCCCGTTGAAGTACTCAACTATCCCTGAGCTGACCTGGGAAGGCTGATATATCCCTACGCCTAACGTAAAGAGATAAGTTGTGTACCTTTCACCGTTTAATTGGCTTACTACAACTGTGCCGTTGCTAACTACGAAAGGCCCGCTGTTCTGTAATATAGACCCTGGACCGAGAGTTGAGTTAATGAAGCCTTGACTTAAGGGCAACGAGGGTTGAAAATGAACGGAGAGGAAAAACGCCACTAAGATGACGCCAACCAGCGCCGCTGGTATCCAGATCTTCAGATTCATATGCGAACAGTTAGGAACAAAGAATTAAGCGTTATCCTTAGACGCGTTGGGTAGAGTTCAATTGTCTCCCACGTATGAGACCTCAGAGGGGAACGTTAAATAAAAGTTTCAATTGAACATAATCTACGAGTTAACCTCACACGGTTTAACGTAACCCGCCAACCGTAGAGCCAAAGCCTTATTGAGACCTACCATCACGTAGTCCCCTTCATTAAACGTCTTACCGTTCAAGATTAGCTTAGACTTAACCTCACATAAAATCTTACCTTCTTTACTAACGTAAGATCCGGTGATGTACTTCACGTAAGTTTCCCTCATTATGGATATAACGTCGTTTTGCCACGAGTCGAAACTTCCCCTCATTTCCTTATTTTCTACGGCTTTCATCAGCCTGATCTCAAAAAGGGAATCGGCAATGTCAGAGTAAACCCTTATCTCCGCGTTGTGAATGTTGTCCTTGTACTTATATCTAAGACCCTTAAAGATAGAGGCTATAGCCTCAATTTCCTGGGTGGTAACCGTCTGCGGATCGTCGTCCTTGATTTCCCTAGAGAGAATCTCATCTAGCGTAATAGCTCACCTCCCCCAAGCCCTTTGAGTAGGCGAATATTGCGTAGCCTGCCGTCATGGAGATCGGCTCACCCTTATTTAGATAAAACTTTGTATCAATCAAGGTGAACTCCCCGCTTATAAACGGATATAGAACTGCCCTTCCCTTGAATGGGGAAAGAGAAATGTCGTAAACGAACTCTTCCATTTCCTTAACTAAAAGGGAGCTCTTTCCGTGGACAGACCCAGGTATCCTGATCAACCTATGGATGTCCACAGTAACCTGCTCATCTACCTCAACTCCCTTAGTTCTCAAGATCCTCCCCGCCCATCCTGGGTCTCCCTCATGTCCCTTAAATGGGACACCCTCTCCTGAGACGTACCTCACTATCTCTTTCCTGTCCTCAGAGTCCATTAGGGCGCATTCACCGCTACACTCAACGAGGACGTGAAAGCCCCTGTTCCCTGAGAAAAATATCCTGGGTTTAAGATCGAAGTCTTCCCTGAGGATCTCAGCTAGCACGTTAGCTAGCTCCCAAGTCCTCTTGAGGCAATCTACGCTGATCTCTACGTACTCCCTTGCATCCACACCGTGCTCTTGACACTTACCTCCGATCACCTCCTTTCCACAAACCGGGCAGAAGACTATTTTCCTAGTTTCGCACAGGTGATCCGCATCTAGGTCAAACTGAAGGTCGGAGCCCATCCAACCTTTCTCCTCCATATCCCTTGCTGTCGGTCTTTGATATTTGGCTGAGGAGTAGAAAAGGTGAGCCGGAACGTCCTGAACTAGGGCCTGTCTGAGCTCCTGCAGGGAAGAGAAGGAGAGGTGCCTCACGTAACTCCCACTATCCATGGGTTGATAAGCGAACTCCCTTAATTCCATGTCAAAGGGTAAGGATAGCTCAGCTCTCTCATAGTACTCCCTGTATAGCATCCTGACGATTTTATTCTGCCCTTGGGGCGATGTAGAACTCACCGTAACCATCCTGAGGTAACTCGAACCTCAATTTAAGCGGTAATTGAGTCCCGAAGTTTAACTCAACCACGTCTGAGGAGTCCCTCATGTTAACTGTTTTCTCTAGGTAATCGAGACTGTAAGTGCTTTTCGCCTCACTTCCTGAAGCCTCTAGAAGTCCGGAGTCCTCCGTTAGCTCAATCTTAGAGGAACCTATATCACCTTCCACTGAGATCACTAGTTTCCCTTCCTCAAACGAGAGCGTAACTGTTTTACCTAAATCGCTCAGGACTCGCATGACCTCAGAGAAGGTGGAGGTCAACATCTTAACTTTGGCGTTTAGCTCGAGCTGCAAAGAGGGATATGTTCCCTCCTCTCCGGAAAGGATGGGAAGCACGAACGTCCTCTCGAACTCTCCGTCCAACGTGACGTACAGCGAGCTTTCCTTCAACTCGAAGGTTAAGCTGTCGTTCTTCCTGACGCTGGAGAGCGAGTCTATCAGGTCTTGTAACTTAACTGTTAACAGGTCTTTCTCTCCGCTCTCATACTCGTGGAAGTACCCTTTAGGTATGAACAGGTTTACTAACGTAACCCTAGAGGGATCCACTCCTCTTATCTTTATCCCCTCCTTAGTCCCTACGAGCGTAACGTCTGGCATGAACTCCGCTAGCGTTCTGAAGATTGACGTTACGGAGTTGGCGTCGATAACCTTGAATCTCATGATTCAATGATTTAGGACTTAGAGTTAAAAACCAAATGGTCTTTTAGGGTTTGGGCGCAGAGGGATTCGCTTAACCTCACGGTTTAGATTAGTTTCCTCGTCGTTCTCAAGGTCAAAGTCTACTGTTGTTCTCCTCCGTTTCGAAATCCTCACCCCCAGCCAGAATCCTTTGTATTAGCGCATACAACTCGTCAAAGCCTTGTCTAGTTTGAGACGAGACGGGAAGGGGTGGGACCTCTAAGCTCTCCATCAATGTCCTCACCAGCTCAAAGGAGTAGTCGTCTATCGTCCCTAAGCTGTCCAATAGGTTCTCTCCTTCGCCCCAACTTGTAACCCTCTCTAATTCCTCCTTGCTTAGCAGATCCGTCTTTGAGAGAACGTTAACTTGAGGGGTACCCAATCTGAACCTGACCGAACTTGAGAGGAGTAACAAAGAGACGTAACTTCTACTTTCCTTAGCTAAGAATGAGTCCATGAGGAACACGTTGACGCTCTTGTTGTCCCCAACTAAAAGGGAGGAGAAGGTCCTCCCACTATCCCTATAGGCGAAGAGCTCAATTTGACCGGGAGTGTCAACCAGAACGTAGTTCGACTCTATGTTCCCTAAATCGCTTTTAATCTCCGTAGCCTTAGTCAGAAGGAGATCTATTGATACGATGAGGGATGAGTTAGGTCCTAATCCAAACCTCTGCATTACGTCCCTAGAATCGATGTAATCTCTTACGTCAAAGTCGGGTACGTAAGGAAGGGACTCAACGGCAGGATCCATGTTAACTATTGAGGCGTCCATCTCTTGGTCCAGAAGGTAATCTTGGAACTCCTTAACCATGGTAGTTTTCCCGGAACCAGCCGTCCCAACGAAGAAAACGTAATACATGAGTGAACCTCCTCGCTTAACCTTTAAAACTTCACGTGCACTCTTTCATTAATGATTGTCTTAGGTGGAACCGCAAGCAACGGAATAGATGAAAGGCTTTCAAAGATAATAGGAGCTAAGTTAGTTAAGGTTGAGCATAAGGTTTTCCCAGATGGAGAGTCTTACATAAGGGTGCCGAGCTCCTTAGCTGGAGAGGAAGTCATACTGGTCCAAACGACACAGCCCCCTCAAGATAAAAACCTGATAGAGCTCTTTTTAACTATCGAGGCGATAAAGGACGTTGGTGCAACCAAGGTTACCGCGGTAGTTCCCTATCTAGCTTACTCAAGGCAGGACAGAAGGTTCTTAGACGGTGAGGCAATAAGCGTAAAAACTATCCTAAACCTCATTCACTCTCTAGGTGCTTCAACGTTTATCACTGTTGAACCTCACCACCCTGAATCGTTAAGTTACTTCCCAGGAGAGGTTAAGGTCGTAGACCCTCTCCCCTCCTTGGCTAGAGAGATAGCCAAGGTCGTGAAAAGACCTTTCGTACTCGGTCCTGATAGAGGGGCTGCCGGAAGGGCGGAGAGGCTGGCCAGGGAGTTGAACTGTGATTTCTCGTACTTAGAGAAGGAAAGAGATAGGCGAACGGGAGAGATAAAGGTAAGAGGTGTAGGCTTACCGTCATTAAAGGGGTTTGACGTGATCTTAGTGGACGACATAGTGAGCACGGGTGGTACGCTACTTGAGGCGAGTAAGATCGCTTACTCCTTAGGAGCGGAGAGCGTGAACGTCGTGGCGGCTCACATGCTTCTAGTTAATGGGGCTCTTCAGAAATTGAAGCAAGCTAACGTAAAGGAAATAATAGGCTCTAACTCGGTAGTTCCAAAAGAGAGAGTCAACCTTGTTGACATATCAGATCAAATAGCTGTGAAGTTATGAAATACGCCAAGATAAGCAACGATGAGAGTTTCGCCTCAATGGCGGAGCTCCAAGCTCTGGCAAATCAGGAGGTCCACTTCCTGACGGGTGTAGGGCTCTATGCGATACCGGTTCAAGGGGTGGCTAGAAGATCTTCAACCGTAAAGGTCTCAGGAGAGGTAATTGCGATCTCTCATGACCCTAAAGAGATAAACGATTCTATAAGGGGAAAATGCTTCTCCATATACCCAGACGTTATCCTTGGAAAGGATAAGGACCTGTTTAACTCGCTTTATTTGGAGTCCTTAAGGGGGGTTAGGACCTCCAGGTCCTGCCCTAAGTTGGACCTGATATTCACGGACGGTGTTATCTTGGCCGGACTCAGAGAGGAGGAAAGGGATAACCGAAGCTTAGTTTTACACTCTAAGAAACCGTTCTCGCAATCAGGCACAATGGATCCCTACACCTCTAGATTGATGGTTAACTTATCAAGGCCAAAAGGTAAGGTTTTAGATCCGTTTCTAGGGCTGGGATCAATCCTGATCGAAGCGAGATGGTTAGGGAACCAATGCGTTGGATTGGACGCGGACGTGAAGATGATTAATAAAGCGAAGATAAACCTAGATTATTTCAACTACGTTTGCGAGGTAGCACAGGGGTCTGCCACAAGCTTGCCGATAGAAGGGAAGTTCACGATAGTGACAGACCCTCCTTACGGCAGGTCAAGTAACGCTAAGGGAGTCAAACTCCTCGACCTCTATCAGGGGTTCCTCTCTGAGGTAGCAGAAATACTAGACGGAAGGCTTGTCTTCGCGGCGGACTCGAGCGTGGACTGGCGAGATACGATAAGGTCTGCTGGATTGAGAACTAGATGTGTGCACTTCCTCTATGAGCACAAGAGCCTCTCTAGGGCAATCTATGTAGTTGAGAGATGATTTCTAAAATAGAGATCTGAAGGGCTTAAAAAGTGAAACGAGCAGTGTAAGCATGAGATTTCATAGATAATCTCTTTAAATTCCGACATGAAGAGCTTGATCATGCTTTAGGGAGGCCAAATGATAAAGGTTTACTTCATAGGAACTGGAGGAGGTGCTCCCTCGAGGAGGGGTCTACCAGCTTACTTAGTTAAGAAGGACGGGTTCTCCATGCTCATGGATTGCGGAGAAGGGACTCAAATAACCATGATCAAGAACTCAATAAATATAATGAGAGTTAACCTCATAGCGATAACTCACCTTCACGCGGATCACGTATTAGGTTTGCCCTCTCTTATTCAAACCATGGGGATGTACGATAGGAAGGAGAAGCTGTACTTGATGGGACCTGAGTCCCTTAAGGAGTTCCTGAAGGTATCGTTTGAGCACACTTACTTTAGACCCGGTTTCCCAATAGAGTTCGTTTCAACCTATGAGGATAAAAAGGTCAGGGTAAGACCTTTCAAGACATGCCACGTTGTTCCGTCTCAGGGCTTCCTGGTTGAAGAGATCGATTCGATCAACTTAGACGTTGAGAGGCTGAAAAGAGAAGGGATAACGGATTGGAGAGTAATGAGGGAATTGAAAGGAGGTAGAGAGGTTAAAGTGGGGGAGAGGACTCTCAAATCGGAAGATTACCTTGTAGTGAAGAGGGGTGTGAGGTTAGCATATACCGGGGACACTAGACCATGTGATTCGGTTATTAATTCAGCAAAAGGCGTTGATCTCCTACTTCACGACTCCACGTTTGAGGATGGAATAGACGCCTCAGAGTACGGTCACTCCACCTCCAGCGAGGCCGCTCTCGTAGCTAGGGAGGCTGAGGCTAGGAGGTTAGCGTTGATTCACATAAGTTCTAGATATAAGAAAACCGACGAGATGCTCAAACAAGCTAGAAAGATCTTCCCCATGTCCTTCGTCCCGGAGGATCTATCTTTTCTCAATCTTCGGGTGTAGGGTTGTCCCAAAGAGGCCTCCCCTTAGAGGTCCTAGGGGCTAACCAGTCTATTATAGCCTCAAGGTCCTTATGAAATATTGTGAAGGTTATCGGTCCCAGAGGGGACTCCCTCTCATCGTCCACGAAAGTCACCCTACCGACGAAGGCCGCCTGCTTATGTAACATGAACTGCAGCCTGTCATCCTGTAGACCTCTCCTCAAGTATTTCCTAGCTGCGTCCAATATCCTTTCCTCCCTTAATGCCCTGTGAAGCTTAGACAGGCTAGAGAGTTCGTCAGATTCAGCCACTATCACCCTATATCTATCCTGGTCTATATGTAGAGACTTGAAAGTGAAGAAGTTAGCTATCGCCACCTTAACTTTATCGTCGTCCTCAGAAGGTCTTATCTCCGCCCTTACCACTACCCTAGTCAACTTATCTTCCCCAGGATCTCTAACGCTCTCCTCTTGAACTCCTCCTCGGTGGAGTCGTTGACTATAACGACGTCGGCCAAAGCTATGACGCTCCCTATACCTAGCGATAACTCCTCTAAGTCCCTTCTTCTGAGGTCCTCGTCTCTCACAGAGTCGTCTGACCTCATCCTCCTCTTCATCCTCTCATATCTTAACTTGGGAGGCGAGTGAACCGCAACAACTAATGGGTTTCCTAATCTAGAGAACTCCTCCACCTCAGCTAGATTTCTAACCCCATCGAAGGCTACCTTTTCCGTGCTCCCCCTTATCTCCTCTATGCTTAGCCTAGCAACTATTCCTTCGCCGTATATCTCTCTCAACCTTTTGGCGTAATCCATCAGTCTCTCACCGTGCCTAGCATCCTTCTCGTACCTCTTTCTAACTGACTCGCTCATAACTATGACAGAGAATCCCCTCTCTCTGAGGATTGAGGAGAGAAGGGACTTGCCGGAACCAGGCATCCCGGTGATTAGAAGGACTTTAATTGTAGACCACCTAACCTTAGGACTGAGGGGTTAAAAAACGTGAGGTTGTTCATTGGGGTACCAGTACGTGACGCACCGTGGTTACGAGAGGCCTTAAGTTCGGTAGAGAGGACCGGAGCGGACGTAAAGCTAGTTGATCCTCAAAACGTTCATATAACGCTGGCCTTCCTAGGAGAGGTAAGGGAGGACAAACTGGAGCTCGTTAAGGAGTCGTTAGACGAGCTCGAATTTCAGAGGTTCAATGTTGGGTTCCGAGGTTTTGGAGCTTTCCCAAGCATATCAAGACCTAGGGTCGTATGGATAGGTATTACTGAAGGATTCAACGAGTTGAAGAGGATAAGGACGTCTTTAGTCAGGTCACTGAGCTCTAAAAGGATAAGGGTGGAGGAGGAACAGTTCGTACCTCACCTGACCTTAGCTAGAGTTAAGGGGCCAAGAGGAGTGCTGGAGCTGGCTAAACTAGTTAGCGAGGCCTCAGATAAGGAGTTCGGTAGTCAGGAGGTAAACGAAGTTACGCTCTTCAAGAGCACGTTAACCCCTAAAGGTCCAATCTACGATCCCGTTCATAAGAGACTGGCTGGGGATAACTTTGAGCTACGAGGAGATAGTGACCGACGTACTTTCTAGGATTAAACCGGACGATCGGGATAAGAAGAGGATAGAGGAGTCGGTCTCCGTAGTAACGTCTAGGCTAAAGGACATGAACGTGGAGATTCACGGGTCTTTTAGAAAGGGGACTTGGCTTAAGGGAGACACTGACGTGGATTTGTTCGTCTTCTTCCCTAAGGAGGTTGGGAAAGACTACCTATCTAAGGATGGTCTAAGGGAGATCCTCGAGAGGCTCAAAGGACTGGACGTGAAGCTCGCTTACGCTGAACACCCTTACGTAATTGTCAATGTTAATAACGTGGAGGTTGACGTAGTGCCAGCGCTCAGAGTTGAAAACGGCAGTCAGGCGATAACTGCGGTAGACAGAACTCCTTTTCACACAGGCTACGTGACAAGTAAGCTCACCGAGGAAGGGATGGATCAAGTCAGGCTCCTCAAAAGGTTCATGAAGGGAATAGGAGTGTATGGAGCAGAGATCAAGATCTCAGGTTTCTCCGGCTACGTTTCTGAGCTACTCGTAATCTATTACGGCTCCTTTTTAAACGTGTTGAGGTCCAGCTCAAGCTGGAGACCTCCAGTTGAGCTCGTCCTAGAGGGTAAAAGCAGGGATTTTGACTCCCCTCTGGTGATCCCAGATCCTGTGGATCCTAAGAGGAACGCCGCAGCCGCAGTTTCCTTGAAGTCCATAGCTCTCTTCTCCTTGGCCTCAAGGTTCTTCTTGCGTGAACCTTCAATGGAGTTCTTCTACCCTTCATCCCCTCAGGACAGGGAGATATTAGGAGACGTATTAGTAACAGAATTGAAAGTAGATCAGTACGTAGACGATGTTCTTTGGGGGCAGATAAGAAGAAGCGTGGAGAGGATGAGAGCGAACCTGACCAACTCAGGTTTCGACGTGATCGACATAGGATGGTGTGAAGATGATACGATCAAGATCTTCGTTCAGGTTGAGTCTAGCGAGATAGGGAAGTACTACTTAGATCAGGGCCCTCCCTTCTACCTAGACAGCTCAATTGAGTTCATGAACTCTAACTATCACGTGTGGGTAGGGAACGACGGTAGGCTTTACGCAATAAAGAAAAGGAAGGAACTCGACCCGTTTAAAATAATTTTAGATTCTATTTCTCTTAAGTATAAATATTCTGCAAGTCAATACAAGCTTACGGAGGCGGAGGACGACTGTTCGAGGGCGTTCCTAAGGAAGAGGCCCCTTTGGTTGAGATAAGGGAGATGATCTATCCTAGATACTCCAAGGAGATAGAGGAGGAACTGAATTCGGAGGGGATAATTAGAGCTCACTCCTTCGGTAAAACTAGACTGGGGAAACTAAGCGTCTTGGGAAAGGGCAAGACGGGGGTAGTAGTTCTAACTGAAGATGGGAACGCCCTCAAGATTAGGAGGAGCGATTCCCCTAAGGAGAGTCTAGAACTCGAAGCCAGGATGCAGATTATGGCCGGAAATGCAGCCCCTAAAGTGCTAAAGTACGGTAAAAACTTCATCCTTATGGAATACGTGAGTGGAAGGCACCTAGAGAAAAGGGAGCCTATTAGCGTCTTAATTGACCTTATCAATAGGGCTTACTTTTTGGAACAAGCGGGTTTGGAACACAAGGAGTTGGTAACCCCTTGGAGAAACGTGTTAGTAAGTGGAGAAAGAACTTACATTATTGACTATGACTCGGTTTCCCTTAAGGAGAGGGCATTTAACGTTAATAAGATCTTAAACGCGTTCAACCTTAGGGACCTGGCAAGAGCCTACAAAAGAGGGGAGATGACTCTAGAAGAAATAGTTAAACGTATCTAGCCTTCTTTAGTTTAAGCCTCACAGTTATTTCATCAGAGGATGGGACTGTCAACTTTTTACCGCACTTAGGACATTTACCACCGTAAATTGAGCTGATCTCTGAGGGAGTTCTAACACCATAGAAGTCTTGACCCACTTTATTAAACGTATATAGGACGTGGTTACATCCCTTGCACTTATAAACAACTGCCAATTTTTACACCTAAGGAATCTAATATTCCTTTTTACTCTTAAAGTATAGGGACGTGATACGCGTTAAGAGAACCCGTAATTTACAGAGAAGAGATGGGGAGAGTTAACTGAAAGTGAATTGGTATTACTTGGAGTTTAACTTATAAATGTGGACAGTCTTAAGAGAAGAAGGGGGCCGTAGTCTAGCTTGGACTAGGATGCCAGCCTGGGGAGGAATCCCTAACCACCAGATCGCTGGTGGTCCCGGGTTCAAATCCCGGCGGCCCCACTCCATCAATTAAAGCGACTTTAGTCCTTGAATGCTCATTTTTATATATGCGTTCATCATTATTCACATGCTATTTGACGCCCATTGCCACTGCTCACAACTAAACAAGGATTACTCGGTTTTCACGGCTTCGGTCTCAATGGACCTTGAGACCTCCCTGGCAACGTTAAAAATGAAGGGGTTAAGAGGAGTAGGCATTCATCCGTGGAACGCTGGGAAAGTCAAGATAGATGAGGTAAAGAGACTTATCGAGAGAGCGGATTTCGTAGGAGAGGTCGGATTGGACTACAGGCTTTCCGAAGCAAGCAAAGAGGTTCAAAGGATGTACTTCGAGGAGTTCCTAGATTTCCCTGAGAAACCTGTTAACGTCCACGCCCTAGACGCCTGGGAGGACGCCTTCAACCTGGTTATAAAACATGAGATAAGGAGCGCTATATTCCACTGGTACACAGGACCATTGAACCTCTTGAAAGACATAGAGGGGGCCCAATATTTCATAACGATAAACCCTTCAGTGTCCTTTCAGGCCAAGCATCAAAAGGTAGTTGAGGTAGCTCCAACTAGGATCATACTAACTGAGAGCGACGGCGGTTACGTATATAAGGGAAAGCTCTTGGAACCAACTATGGTAACTGAAGCGTTAAAACAGATAGCGAGGATAAAGGGATTAGAGGTTAGACAGGTGGAGAGGATAGTTGAAGAGAACTTTAGGAGAGCTTTTTTGAACAACTCTAAAATACCATCCTCAACTTGATACATATGCTAGCGCTTGTAACTGGAGCCTCTAAGGGTATAGGATTCGAAACTGTGAAACTCCTGATGAGAGAGGGTTATGAGGTCGTCTCCACCTCTAGATCGATGCCCGAGCTCGGAGACCACAGGTTTAAGTTGGACGTCTCCAATAGAGACGAAGTTGAGTCCCTCATTAATAAAATAAGTCAAGAGATAGGACAAATAGACGTTGTTGTAAACAACGCTGGGTTTGGAATCTACGGTTCCTTCCTTGAGACTTCCCTAAGTGAGGAGGAGTATATGGTAAGGACGAACTTTCTAGGTCCCATTTACGTAACCAAAGCCGTATATAAAGATATGGTGAAAAGGAGATCCGGTTCTATTGTGAACGTAGTCTCGGAGGCCGCCTACGTCAACTCCCCTTTTCTACTTGTTTACTCATCCACAAAAGCTGGTTTAGCGAGCTTCACGAACGGGTTGTGGGTGGAAGCTAGAAAATATGGAATAAAAGTGAGCGGTGTGTATCCAGGACCAGTGAAAACTAACTTCTCCTCTCATCCCTCATTTAAGGGTAGGGAGATAACTCCTAAATTTTCCATCGAGCCTGAGAGGGTTGCTAAGGCTATACTTAAGGGGATAAAAACAGGAAAGAGGGAGATATACGTTCCTTCAAAGTTAAAATTAGACCCCTATTTCCTGAAGTTGGCTAACGTAATGCAAGACATAACTTACAGGTTAGTGGACAAGTTTAGTTTATAATCACGTTGTGACCAAAAATCAGTGTTAACTCCTCTCCACCCTAACGGGGTTCTCCAGTCTACCTATCTTTTCCACCTCTACCATTAGCGTAGATTCCACCGCTTCCAACTTGTACTCTGAAGCCTCTTCGACTCCCTTATACCCTATCGTACCGGTAGTTAGGACGCTAAGCCTTGGTACTGTTAAGACCTTTGATAACTCCACTAATAGCTCGTCCACACCGTATATCAACTCATCGCTGCTTCCGTCTTGAACCGACACTCCACCGTAAACGCTCCTCATCCTCAACCCAGATACATCATCTAGCTCATCAGTGGTCACTATCCAAGGTCCTAAAGGTGCGAAGGTGTCCCTGTTCTTGTTCCTGAAATGAGAGCCCCTAACTGGGATCTTCTTCACTTTCCCATCTGACGGATCTCTCCTGTACGCTAAGTACATATCGTTTTTCATCTCGCCAGGTGCAGTCACATCGTTAAAAACTGAGAAACCTAAGATCGACCGCTTAACCTCCTCCTTACTAGCCATCTTCAATGGCTTATTAACAACTACAGCTATCTCTACCTCAGGTCTAACCCCAGTAGGAGGAGCTAAGATAGCATCGTAAGGTCCTACCACTATCTGAGGTAGTTTAAGAAAGAACTTTGGCGAGCCTAGCATCTCCTTAGCTTCTTTCTTAGCTTCTACCCCTAACATTCTAGGGGAGTTAACCAGGGTACAAAATATAGCACTGGGCTCCATGGGTGCACTAAGCCTCACGTCGTCCAACTTGAGCTCCTCCCCAGTTTCTTTTCCAGCCAACTCATTGGTTAGTATAACCCTGTCTCCCTCGAGATATCCATACCCTCTCCTTCCAGACCTGATGAACGACACCAACTTCATTAAGCTCACGCTTTGGGGTTAGGCATCTGATCCATAACGTCCCTGACCATCTTGATTAACTCCTGCTTTCTATCCCTATAAACTTCCGTGTACATCTGAGCCCACCTTATCGTTGGATCTCCCCTGCTAAATCTGTCGTATTGCTCATATCTCATCCCAGTCTCTGAACCTATTGTATCCCACAATAAGTTAAACAGCTTCACCCTCTCTAAAGAAGGCAATCCCTTTGATGCCAGGTACCTGTCTAATAGTGCCCTCTCCTCGGGGTTCTCAAAGTCCTTTATTCCTGCCGGGACGGGTATCGATGAACCGGCGCTTATTGACCTTAGGATCTCATTTATCCTTGGTAGGGCTTTCATCCCCATGGAACTTATAGCAATTGAGATCTGGGGATTTGGTCTGTAAATCCCTGGGAGCTGCTCACCCAGCTCCTCTGATGCGACTAACGCAGATTCATACATTGCTAGGTAAATTAAGATCTCTCCTATCTTCTCTTGAACGTTAATGAAGTTGTTTATCCCCACGGCCTCCGCTATCGCTATGGCCAATCCCGCTAAGAACTTGGTTCTAGAGTAGTGTTGGATAACGAAGTGCCAGTTAAACCATCCTCTGAGATTGACGGTGTGCCACATGAACCCCTCTATCTCCTCCGGTTTCTTGTAAAATATCACCCTGTCCCACGGAACGAAAACGTTATCTAACACGAGGATAGCGTCGGGTTCCTCATACTTTGAGGTAACCGGATACTCGAACTCTCCGAACTCCTGTTTAGGATAAAATCCTCTCCTTGATATGAACTTAACCCCTTTGCTCTCAGTGGGGAGGGAAAAGAAAACCGCATATCTGGGGTCCGTATCCCTCCTTATGTTAGGTAAATACCATAGCCTCTCCGAGTAAGGACCTGCAGTAGATAGCATGGCCGCACCTCTAACGACTATCCCCTCAGAAGTCTCCTTAACCACTCCAACCTGAATATAAGGGTCCTCCCATTGTGATGGTGGCCTGGATCTATCGTACATTGGAGCTACTATAGCGTGAGTGTAGAACAGGTCCTGCTTAGCGGCTTCCTTGTATATCTCTATCACGTTCTCCATCATCTTGCTCCCAAAGACCTTCCCGAAGTAATCCTCAGCGTGAGCGTAGAACAGAGTGGTCCAAACGTTAAGGTAATCAGGGCTCCTACCAAAGAACCCTTTGTAGAAGTCATAGATCTTACTTATCCCTACCCTCAGCCTCCTTAACTCCTCCTTATTTCTAGGCCTGTAAAGGGTTACACTAGTTTCCTCCCCAACGTCTGGATTGTAAACCCTTAGATACTCCTTATACTCATCTTTCCAATGCAAATCGTAATAGTCTGCTACAGTGCTCACTGCCGCCTTGAAAGCTGGGCTTTCCGTTATGTCGTTTACCTTTTCCCCGTTATAGTATACCTCACCGTGATGTCCTTCTTTTATACTTTTCATGAAATCTGCTCCCTTTCTAATCAACTGTTCCACCCCCTTAATTTTCCCGTGATGTCCTCCACGGGGGTCCACTCCTTAAGCCAGGACTCCGGGACTTCCCTACCCCAGAAGTCCGATCTATACCTTAGTTTATCCCAGGTCCAAGCTATCGGCTTCCACTTATCGGGATCTAGAACCAGGTAATCTCCTGTGAATAACTCTATCCTGTTCTTATCTGGATCTCTGAAATATATGTAGAACCCCTGCGATACGCCATGTCTACCTGGTCCCCTCTCGATGCTATCCCACATTTGAGCTGAGGAAAGTATATCTGCTCCCCTTATGATATCTCTTACGTCGTGAACGTAGAACGTGGCGTGATGAAAACCAGGTACGTTCCTAGAGGCTTTAGCTATAGCTATTTCGTGAGAGTGACCTATCTTAGTCATCCACGATACCGTCTTCCTGTTATCCTTATCTAAGAAGTACTCAGTCTCGGTGAAGCCAAACACTTTAGCATAAAATTGAATCTCTGCCTCCAAGTCCCTCACCATGACGTTCACGTGATCGATTCTAACGGGAGTTGATCCCTTGTACTCGTGAAACCTCAACCTCATGTCTCCTACGTATTCCATGTCGTGATATAACAAGATGGGCAAACCTTGCGGATCTTCGAAAAGCAGAGCGTCTTCCACCCCCCTCTCCTTATGTCTTCTATAGTTCAACCCAAGTTCATCGAACTTCTCTCTCGCTAAGTCCAAAACCTCAGGTTTCCTAACCCTAAATGAAAAGTAGGACAGCCCGTTCGAATCGGCCTTCTTCAAGATTAAACTGTGATGTTGCCCCTCTTCTACCCCCCTAAGGTAAGCCTCGTTACCGTTCTTCTCAGTGAGCACAAAACCTAACAGGTCGCTGTAGAAGCGTACAGACCTGTCTAGGTCCGTAACCCTATACACCACATGAGAGACTCTAAGTATGTCTAGCATAAACTCCAATAGCCTGGATGTTTCTTAAACGATAAATGAAACAGATTTCAGCTTCACGCTTAAACACAACAACTTTCTCGAACCCGAGCAACAATCTGTTCAACTCAAGAGTTGTAACGTCTTCTGACCAGATGCGCCTGGATTTTGAGTTGAGACGAATTGACTTTCAGTCTCAATTAACTTAGTTGAGAGGTGATCATGGCGCAGTGACGAATAGCTCATTTAATGATTGGGATTTTCATCTGTTTAGTAAAAAATCAACTTTTCCTAGCTCACGATCGACATGGTTGATCTAACTTCAAAGGAGAGCTGAGCTCACTCCTTTCGCTATCGTACAATGTTATTGCGTCAATCCTTTAACTCCATCAACCTTTAGCGCGAAGTGAGGTAAATGGCAACTTGGAGTCCGTAATCTACTCGGTTAACTTAAACGGCTTCCTCAGCTCCGTTGAACTTCACGATGGGATAGAACACCTAGGTCTTCACGGCTAAGCTAGCGGCAAGGACCTATGTTAGGATTGCGGAATAGGCACTTACTGTGAGGCAGAGTTCCCACGAAAGAGGCTCTATGGGTTCTCCGATGAACTAGGAGAAGGGCGGTGAGTCTCTAGAGTTAAAACCCTTGATGAAGTTGAAAGAGTTTCATGACCAAAGTGTGTTACTCTAAATATTGGGACTTGGTTAAGTAATGCGTGGCTAACTTTCTGTAAGCGTTTCGCAAGTGATGAAGGAAAGTCACCTTACTTAGTCCCAACTCTGAGGCTACGACGTCTGCGTCCGCTCTCCTAGGATAATCCAAGTATCCATTAGCGAGGGCCGTCCTTAACGCTCTCTTCTCGGCCTGAGAAAGATTTGGTCCAAGTTGCAGCTTATAATCATCAATCGTGTAGTCGAGAAGCTTACCCTGAGAGGAAAGACTCCTCAAAACTTCCGAAGTTCTGTCCCTAGATATCACGAAACTCCAGGTCTCTACACCTCTCCTTATCTTGTTGAAAAGGAACATGACCTCCATATCGTAAAGCAGTCCAGCAATGGAACCTCTATACCTGTTGAGAAAATCGACGAAGTTAACATCGTTATACGTTGTAACCTTATTGACCTTAACGACACCCTGAGAGTTCCTCATCTTCCCAACAACCGACCTGTCCCCGGCGTTAATTACTATCCTAGACCTGAGATACCCCTTATCTGGATAAACGTGATAGTTCATCGTTATAGCCTCAAGGTCCTCTAGTTCACTGGTCCAGCAGTTCTCATGTTGAATCGATATCGTCATTACCTTTAAAGTTCCCATATGAAAATATATGATTTATTTAAACTATAAAATCCTTTCTCTTAACTTATATCTGTGGGAAAAATATGTATAATAAAAAATATATTTAGTATGGAGATAGTTCATCTAAACGTTTTCTAGAAGTCTTAATTCCAGCAAGAGAGACCAAAGCTGAGATCACCTGGAACGATACCATTAGCGTGAAGACCTCCAGCGCAGTGTAGTTGCCAACTCCACTCGATAGGATGTTACCTATCGTGATAGCTAACAGGAAAGCGCCTATCCCACCTCCGATATGGCCAAGACCGTCAGCTAGACCGAAGCCAGTTACCCTGGCTCTAGTGGGGAAGTTTTCAGTAGTCCAAGTGTAGGATATAGGGACCCACAAGTCTATACCTAAGAACAGCACTATCGCTCCTAACACCTCTAAACCAAGGCTTCCTCTACCTAAGGCCATCATCGTCCCTCCTATCAGCGAGATTATTGCGGATATAGGAACCCAGATTTTCCTCTCCAGTTTCTCACCTAGAAAGATCAGTAGAACGGGCACAGCAATGAAACCTAATACTCCGAGCGAAGCGATCATACCAGCCTCAGGAGAAGGGAAACCTAGTGAGGAGAGGATAGTTGTCAAACCCGCGGCGTTAGTGTAAACCGTTATGTAGCCGAAGAACCACATGAAGAAGAGGACAAGCCATCTCTTCAGGTATACTTTGTCTTTGAATATAGTTACCAAGGCCTCCTTATAGGAGACCTCTGTCATTACCTTAACCTCAATAAGCTGAGGAATGGAAGGAAGTTCTCCTATCTTCCTCTTTGCAATTTCCTCCATCCTCTCAACGATCTTTAAGGCTTCCTCCACCCTGCCCTTGGATATCAACCATCTTGGAGATTCTGGTAGCTCGAACCTTAGGGCCAGCCCTATGAGAGCCAAAAGAGAACCTACTCCATACATTATTCTCCATCCTGAGAGGGCAAAAACACCGCTTCCTCCTAAGGCTATGGGTAAACCCAATGGGAATGGAGCTGGAGGTGTAGTTAACAGTAAACCGATCCAAAGGCCCAAGAAAGCGCCTAACGTAGCGAAGAGAAAAACTAAGGCTGTGAACTTAGCCCTCCCGTTTATTGGAGCTACCTCATTTATGTAAGTGTTAACTATAGCTAAGTCAGCGCCCACTCCTATCCCGGTTATGGTTCTAGCTATTAGGTAATCAACGTAATTAGGAGAGAGAGCATTGTAGAGCGAACCCAGACCTGTTATAGCCATTGTAAGCACCAACATCCTCTTCCTTCCGAACCTATCCGCTAGCGGCGTTAACGCAATAGCTCCTATCACATATCCTACCAAGTTCCACAACACTACAGGACCTAGAAGTTTAGGTATCTCAGGGGAGGAGGGTGAAGCCACACCGAATGTGGTGAGCGCTGTCTGTATGAAAGAGACGTTTATGTCAAATATGTCAAAAAGGTGAAGAGGAAACCTGTGCCCAATATCGCTATGAAACTCGCGGGAAGGGACCAAACCGAAAGTCTATCCAATCTGGCTATTACCTCAGAGCCTAACTTTTTTTCTTCCATCTAACATCGAAGAACCTTTTATAATGAAGTAAAATCCTGTAGATGAAACTGTTTTCACTAGCTTCAACATTTTAAGCTGTAAAAGTAGGTTTAAAGTGGTGACAAAACCTCCTTTCAGTCCTTATCGATAACGTGAAAGCCCTTTTCCTTCCACCCCGTGGTGAGCGCGTACCAAGGGGCTATCGATTCCAACATGAGCCCAATTATCCCTTTAGCCATGAAAGTGGGAAAACTTCTCCAGGACAGATCTACATACCTTCGCGTTGAGACGAAGCCGTCTTTCAACATTAGCATTAAGGTTAACCAGATAGGTCCGGTCAGATAAGGTCCTATAGGGAGAGGTGCGGCCGCGTCCTTGATCAAAATTAAGAAGGGAACTAGGAATCCTATCACTGCAGAGTACCAACTGACTAAGTTCAAGGCGTACTTAATCTTATCCTTGAGGCTCATCTTCCCTAACGCGTCTAAAATACCAAGAACCCATCTCCTCCTCTGTTTAAAGTAATCTATCAAGTTTTGGGGAGGAATTTCATAAACGAAGCCCTTCATTAATCCATATCTGAATTTCTTTGCTGCATTCAAGTGAAAAAGGAGATCCTCAGCTCTCACTGGTCCGAAGTCCCAACCTATCTCCTTCTCCACTTTGACCTTAGCCATAAATCCTGAACCGTGCCACACCCCTCTAGGGGAGAGAGAAAGCGATATGATATCGTTAGATGTCCTCATAGTCTCTATTACGGACAATACGTTCATTTTCCAGTTAACCGGGTAAGTTATCGAATGAACTCCAATGTCCAGATTCCCTCTCATGAATTCAGCTAGACCTAGTACGCTATCTTCGCCGAACATAGTCTCCTCATCGTGATAGTAAACCCAATCGTTAGGATCTTTTTCCTTCTCCTCCATGGCGTACTGTAACGCTCTGGCTTTGAACCTCGATCCGTTCTTAGTTTCATAACATCTAGGTACAACCTTCAGAACCGAATTTAAACCCTTAAGTCTTCCCTCCATTCCCTCATCGGTGACTATCCAAACCTCGTACGGTACCTTTACAGAGTACTTCCTCTCCACTTCCTTATACCAGTACCGAATAGATCTCACGGTCCTTTCCACAGTCCTAACGTTTTTCCCAGAGGTAACAACCTGGTTTATTACAATTCGGTCCGATTTAAATCCCTTGATCGCGCTAGGATCTATAACCGAGTTGCTCCTTTCTGTAATCAACTTAGAGGCCCCGAACTCACCTACCTTAGGAAGGGCTCCGTACCATCCTAGCTTCACGAGGTCAAGGATTGTCTTAAGTCCCCAGTTAGGGAAGAGTAGAGCTGTGACAGGAGAGGAGAGCAACATCAAAGCGAATTCCTTTCCAGCTGTCCCTTTAATCTCCTTTATTGCATCGTTATAATAATTTACAGTGAATTTTTCATAAATATCTGATAGAATTTGCATAGAACCGAAAACGAGATTTAAGCTTTAAACTTTTCGTTCTCGAGCAGCGTTCTCGTAAGGACCTCATTTGTTTAGTTGAGTCTAAAGTTCATATGGTGAGGGATCGCCTTTGCCTGCTAACAGAATCTCAGAGGAAGCGAAAGATAAGGGAAGACGATCAGAGCCCGAAACGAGGTTACAAAACGTGAACTGGATAAAGAGCAATGAAACGCCAAGGCTAGCCGTAACCAATTACACCCAGCCACCTGGAGACGTTGCGCAGGACTCACCCTATTGGGAGTGGCAGGCTGAACCCCTCGGACTTTCGCCCTCGAGGCTTACACCCCCACCCCATCAACCCCCTGTTCTTGGGGAGGGTTCCCACATGTTAGCCTTGCGGCCAACATGCACCGCCGCCTCTTTTCGGGGAGGGGTTCCCGCTTAGATGCTTTCAGCGGTTACCCCACAGGGCGTGGCTGCCCGGCACTGCCCTATCGGACAACCGGTAGACTAGAGGCCCCGATACCCTGTTCCTCTCGTACTAGGAGTACCTTCCCCTCAGGCGGCGTGCACTCCTCACCCTTAGAGTCCGACCTGTCTCGCGACGGTCTAAACCCAGCTCACGTTCCCCTTTAACGGGCGGGCAGCCCTACCCTTGGAGGCAGCTGCACCTCCAGGGTGGGAAGAGCCGACATCGATGTAGCAAACCGCGGGGTCGATGGGAGCTCTCGCCCGCGACGACCCTGTTATCCCCGGGGTAACTTTTCTGTCATGCCCAGCCCCCACGTGTGGGGGCATGAGCGTTCGCTAGGCCGCGCTTTCGCGTCGAGACCCCGTACTTTGAAGGGTCTCGTCAGGCCAGCTTTTGCCCTTGCACTCTACGGCGGCGTTCTGTACCGCCTGAGCTGACCTTTGGGCTCCCGTGTTATCTTTTCGCGGGAGTGCCGCCCCAGCCGAACCGCCCACCTGACGGTGTCCCTTTTCAGGTTAGGTTCCCGAGCATTCATGGGTGGTGTTTCACCTTCGGCTCCATCGCCCCCGAAGGGACGACTTCGACGCCTCCCACCTACGCTACGCATGAACGCCCGAGAACCAACGCCAGGCTGCGGTGAAGCTCCACGGGGTCTTCTCTCGGTGTGAGGAGTTGCGGGACTGTGAACCCACTCTGGGCGGTCATGGGGCCCTAGGCTGGGACAGTGGGGATCACGTTGATCCATTCATGCGCGCCGGAACTTGCCCGGCAAGGCATTTGGCTACCTTGAGAGGGTCAGAGTTACCCCCGGCCTTCAGTGGGGCTTCGCCCGGTTGGACCCGGGTTTAACCGACCACCAGTGGCCAGGATTTAGCCCCCGTTCACACCCTTTCGGGCTAGCGGGGACCTATATTTTTATTAAATAGTCAGATCCCCCTGGTCACTGCGACCTACCACTGCAGCGCTACTACAATGGTAGGCATCCCTTCTTCCGAAGGTACGGGACCATTTTGCCGAGTTCCCTAGCCTAAGTTACCCCCCAGACGCCTTGGGCTTCTCACCCAGGGGCACCAGTGTCGGTTCTAGGTACGGACACGGAGGATCGTTGAGATCTCCCTTTTCATGGGGACCAGGGATCAGGAAAACCTCCCTAACGGAAGGCCCATCGAGCCTTAGCCCCCTTCTCACCATTACGGCTCTCCAGGGGCTTAGGTACACTTGGATGGAGCGATGGCTCCACTTTCCTTACCCCAATCCGTCAGGAGATCCCCGCAGCGTTACCGCACCTACCTCCGTGGCAGGGGAATATTAACCCCTTTCCCTTTCGACAGGTACCAGTTAGGCCCTGCCTTAGGACCGGCTAACTCCCGGCTGACGACCATTGCCGGGAAACCCTTGCCCTTTCGGCGGGAGGGATTCTCACCCTCCTTCGCTATTACTGCCGCCGGGATCTGCACCCGCGAAGGGTCCAGTGGATCTCACGACCCACCTTCTAGCCCATCGCGGCGCCCCCCTACCGAGTGACACTCAGTGAGCGTCACTCCCCGGGTATCGGTGACTGGCTTGAGCCCCGACTAGTCTGCAGGACCCCAGGCCTCGGCGGGTGAGCTGTTACGCACTCCTTAGAGGATGGCTGCTGCTGGGCCCACCTTCCCGCTGTCTTAGGCATGGGATGCCCTTCAAGATTGGCACTTAGCCAGTACTTAGGGACCTTAACCCGGGTCTGGGTTGTTCCCCTCTTACCACCCAACCTTACGCCGGGTGATCCACTCCCCCCTTCTCTGGCGCCCATGGGTTCGGAGTTTGACTGAGTTCCTCTGACTTTCGTCAGAGGCCCCCAATCAGTATCTCTACCCCATGAGCAACCTCCAGGGAGGCTGCGCTAGGACGCATTTCGGAGGGAACTAGATATCACCGGGCTAGATTGGTCTTTTGCCCCTAGACCCAGGTCAAGGGAACGAATTGCACGTCAGAACCCCTATTCGGTCCTCCATCGGGGTTTCCCCCGACTTCGACCTGCCCAGGTCTAGATCGCCCGGTTTCTAGTCTCACGCCAGTGACTTAAGGCCCTGACAGACCCGATCCCTCACTTGGTCGCCCAAGTTGCGGATCCTCGGTTTCCCTATGCCTCCGGTGCTGACCACCTTAGGCTCGCCACTGACGTGACCTCCCCGGCCCGTGTTTCAAGACGAAAAGCAAGACCCTGGTCATCTTCTCTCGTACTGAGGACTTGCGTCCCTTTCCTTCGAGAAGATTCAGCCCTTTAGGGCCTTGCCCTGTGTAATCGTCCGGTTTCAGGCACTTTTCACTCCCCTCCCGGGGTACTTTTCAGCTTTCCTTCACAGTACTGAGTTCGCTATCGGTCTCAGGAAGTATTTAGCCTTGGAAGCACGTGTCTCCCATCTTCCTACCCCCAAACTAGGGGATAGTACTCTACCCTGAATCACCTCCCGCTTAGATTTCGCCTACGGGACTGTCACCCTCTATGGTCCACCTTTCCAGGTGAGTTCGGCTATCTAAGCACCGGAGGTTGGGTTGCCCCTGATCCAGGGTAAAACACCACATCTCCGCCAGCTCGTCACTAGCGGATTTGGTTTGGGCTGTTCCCCTTTCGGTCGCCCCTACTCAGGGAATCTCGATTGATTTCTCCTCCTCCCCCTACTAAGATGCTTCCGTTCGGGGGGTTCCCGTCCCTTACGGGACATCCAGAGCTGTTAACTCTGGATAGGAATTCCCATTAGGGGACCCCAGGATCGAAGGCTGCTTGCGCCTCCCCTGGGAATTTCGCTGCTTGCCGCGCCCTTCTTAGGCCCCTGAGCCGAGCCATCCACCGGACGACTTCTTGTCCCTAGCGCAACCATCCCCAGATGGCTGTCTGGTGTTGGTTACGGCTAGCCTCATCGGATTCTAATCAACACCTTGGTGCTGATTAGATAATCCTAGGCTACTTTGCTCTCCTTTTCTCAAGGAGAGCTGCATTCCAGAGGAAACGAGAGTTTTAGTGAGTGGCTACCCTTCTAGAGGAGCACAAATGTGAGGTGATCCAGCCGCAGGTTCCCCTACGGCTACCTTGTTACGACTTCTCCCCCCTCGCGGAGGAGAAGCTCGACCCCCCACCCCTAAGGGCAAGGGGCCTCACTTCACCTCCACTCGGGTGGAGCGACGGGCGGTGTGTGCAAGGAGCAGGGACGTATTCACCGCGGGTTGTTGACCCGCGGTTACTAGGGATTCCTCGTTCACGAGGGCGAGTTTCAGCCCTCGATCCCAACTGAGGCAGGGTTTGTGGGATTGCCTTCCCCTTTCGGGGTCGGATCCCGCTGTCCCTGCCATTGTAACCCGCGTGCGGCCCGGAAGTTTCGGGGCATGCTGACCTGCCGTGGCCCCCTCCTTCCTCCGGTTTAACACCGGCAGTCCTTCTAGTGTGGATCGCCTCCAGAGAGACGATTACCAACTAGAAGTGGGGGTCTCGCTCGTTGCCGGACTTAACCGGACATTTCACAACACGAGCTGGCGACGGCCATGCACCTCCTCTCCGCGAGTCTGGCAAGGTCGTTAGCCTGGCCGTCATCCTGCGGTCTCCCCCGGTGAGATTCCAGGCGTTGACTCCAATTGAGCCGCAGGTTCCACCCCTTGTGGTGCTCCCCCGCCAATTCCTTTAAGTTTCAGCCTTGCGGCCGTACTCCCCAGGCGGCGGGCTTACCAGTTTTCCTGCGGCACCACGTAGGCCCAAAGCCTACGTGACACCTAGCCTGCATCGTTTACAGCCGGGACTACTAGGGTATCTAATCCTATTTGCTACCCCGGCTTTCGCCCCTCACCGTCGGGCGCGTTCTAGCCGGACGCTTTCGCCACTGGTGGTCCTCCCGGGATCTGAGGATTTCGCCCCTACTCCGGGAGTACCTCCGACCTCTCCCGCCCCCTAGCCTACAAGTATCACCGCCATTCCCCGAGTTGGGCTCGGGTCTTTAAACGGTGACTTTGTAGGCCGGCTACGGGCGCTTTAAGCCCAATAAACGTCCCGATCACTCGCGGGGCTGGTATTACCGCGGCGGCTGACACCAGTCTTGCCCCCCGCTTATTCCTCCACCTTTCTGGAGTGGAGAAAAGCCCTCTTGCGAGGGCACTAGGGGTAACGCCCTCACGGTTTCCCGCATTGGGGACGTTCCGCGCCTGGTGCGCCCCGTAGGGCCTGGGCCCTTGTCTCAGTGCCCAACTGGGGGCTCCCGCTCCCACGGCCCCTACCCGTTATAGGTTTGGGGGACCTTTACTCCCCCAACAGCCTGATGGGCCGCAGCCCCATCCTTGGGCACCTCTCGACGGGATCAGCCGAGAGGCCTTTAGATAAGGAGTCGTTCCAGATCTCCTTATCTGCCCCGGATTAGCCCCAGTTTCCCGGGGTTATCCGAGACCCAAGGTTAGGTTAGCCACGTGTTACTCAGCCGTCCGCCACGCCCTCTTCCCGAGAGCGTACGACTCCCATGGCTTAACCCTACCCCTATAGCGATCGGGTCCGGCAGGATCAACCGGAATTAGGGTAGCCAACCTTTCACCACCCTCGTTTCCTCTGTCGGAGATGAGAGACCCGAAGTTATTGGCTTCGGGGAACTCAACTCCCCATAAGCGTCATCCCCGTGCGGGTGTTTTCCCGCCGGGGGCATTACGCAAGATACATATTGTCACAAAACCAAATATAAAACTTACGACCTAGTGTCTGCATAGCTTTGTGTAGATAGCTGACGTTAAAGGGTATCGATTTTTTGATATCCAGATAAATTACATTTATACTGCATCACGTTTATTAGAGTCTTGTACAAAGCAACTTCATTTAGCTTTCGTTTTCCATAAACACCATACAATAGTCATCCGTGTAAATTTAAATGTTTTAAAGTCTAGTTGGTGAAACAGACCGATAAATTAGTTGTGAGCTTTGATAGGGAAGGAAAGCGAGAACGTCAAAAACTTTTACATTCTCTTTAATATTAAAGACGTTAGAGTGGACTCCACCCCCTTTACGGATCTAATGTTCTCTATAACGTTGTTCAACTCCGTTGAGTCCTTAGCCTCGACTCTGACCACTATGTCGTAATCGCCTGAGATCTCCATTACCTCCTTCACTCCTGGAATGATAGAGAGCCTTCTTGTCACAGACGTTGTATATACGTTAGAGCCGCACTTAACTGAGACCACAGCCTCGATCTTCTCAGGGGGTCTAGGCTTCAACACCTTGCCAGTAACCTCTTCGGCAATCTCTAAGAGATCGACGTCTCTGAAATATCTAGTACCCTGGCTGGACTTTATCTTAACGAGCACTTGTTCAAGTTCCCTATCGTCTAGCTTCACACCTAACCTCTCAAACCTGTCCTTTAGCGCGTGCTTTCCTGTGTACTTATCTATAACGTAGTCCCTTGACCTCCCAAAAGTTTCTGGAGCCATGAACTCATAAGTTCTGGGATCGTTTAGTATCCCAGCTACGTGAACTCCAGCCTTATGAACGAAGGCGTAATCACCAGTTATGGGGAAGTTTGGTGGGATAGAAATACCGCTGTACTTCTCTACCAGTGACGAAACGGACGTCAGCTTATCCAGTTTAACCACCTCCACGTTGAAGTGATATTTCAATGCAGCTGCGATGATCTGTAACGGAACTATACCTACCCTCTCCCCAAGGCCGTTAACGGTGGCGTGAACTATTGTTGCCCCTCCCTCCACCGCAGCCAGAGCGTTGGCAACTGCCATCCCGAGATCGTTGTGAGCGTGAATGTCGTATTCGACTCCAGGGACTTCCTTGACTAGATATGAGAAGAGCTCCCTAGTCTTAGTGGGATAAAGTATACCCACAGTGTCAGCTATACTTATCCTGTCCGCCCCCGCGTCCCTTGCGGTTTTAGCTACCTTAACTAAGTAATCTAAGTCAGTTCTTGTCGCGTCCTCTGCCGTAAACCTAACTTTTAACCCGTGTTCCCTAGCGTACCTAACCACCTCGGCTATAACGTTTAATGCGTCCTCCCTTGTGGTCTTAGTCTTAGCCTTTAGATGAATGTCGCTTACACCATAAAATATGGCTACTCTATCTACCTCTATCTCGCTAGCCACCTCAACGTCCCTTTTTACAGCTCTGCTATGACCTAGGATCTCAGACGTGATCTCCCCCTCTCTCTTTAGTTTCACTATTCTCTTGATTCCCTCATAGATGTCCGGTGAGACGGCTGGATGACCAGCCTCAATCATTGAAACGCCGATGTCAGATAAGGCCTTAGCGATCTCAACCCTCTGCTCAATCGTGAACACAACTCCTGGAGTCTGCTCGCCCTCTCTTAATGTCGAATCCAAAATCCCTACTTTCATTAATCGCACCTAAGAGTTCTAACTCGGTAAGAATCTTATTAATATCTACGTTAGTAGAAGGTGAAAAGTTCGAACTAAGAAAGGGAATTTAATATGAGTTCTCTCACGTTTTCTATTCCTATCTTAGGGGAGTACTTCTCAACAATCGTTCCTATTAAGCTGTACAATTCCTTACTTTTCCTCACCGAATCCATGTGATTAGCGTAAATGAAGATCAGAGAAGTACGAGGATTATTTGACTTCCTAACTTCCATTTCCAGCTCCGATAGAATCTGTTCTACTTCCTTTAGGTTAACTTTTGACTTTAACTTTCTTAACTCTACGAACTCCTCTTGGTCCAGCACAGACATGATCACACCGGCTCGATTATACTAGCAATCTCTTCTCCCTTAAGAATTCTTGCGAGTTTCCCTATCTTGTCTAAACTAGTTACTATAACCTTAATCCTAGACCTCTCAACTATCTTCATAGCCATGGGATCTAAAAGCTCGTAGGTGCCTGCCCTTATCGATTGAGTTGACTCCAAAATGCTTCTCAGCTCGGTTGTCGTCACCTTAGGGAGGAACTTGGCGTTGGGGTTCTTTTTAGGATCGCTATCGAACACTCCCTCAACTGTTGTTATCATGATCAGGTAGTCCGCTGATATGGCCTCCGCAACTAACGCTGAGACTGCGGCAGTTGACTGACCAGGCTGAAACCCGCCTACTACAACAACTTTTCCATGACCCCAATATTCGAGAAACTGCTCTAGGCTTTCCGGTACCTTAGAGTAGGCTAGATCTGGCATTGACATCGCCATTAGGAACGCATTAAGTCTCGCCACCCAAATTCCTAACAGGTCTAGACTTGCCTCATTTAAGTTGAGTGATCTCCCTAGAGTGATGTACCACCTAGCTGTCTGCCCTCCCCCTGTAACTAAGGCTACCTTATTTCCAGACTCAACTAATGACTTTATCGCATTCGATAAGACTGATTTATCTCCAGGACTATCAAAAAACTTCCCTGTTACCTTAATAACTAACTTCATCAACTTAATTTCGGCTAGTGATAAAAAAATTAAACTGGATAATCGTCAGGTAACTTATGCCTGAAGTACTTCCCTGATTCAGGGTCTTTAAATAGTCCGATTTTCACTCCCTTCCTCCCTTTAGGTGCGAGAGTCCAAGCTTTCTCAGGTGCCAATTCGGCTTCCTTTCCACCTGGTGTCTTTATCTTAACCTGTTTCTTATAGGTCATGCTAATCAAGACTATGTTGTAGGACTGATCTTATAAACCTTTCCATCAGTATCGTAATTGATAATACCATGAGTTTATCAATGACTGACGCTGAAGGATTACCTTAAACCGTAGAGGCCGTAGTTCCACCGTCTAGGAGGATACTTGTTCCTGTGATGTAACTTCCCATATCTGATGACAAGAAGAGAAGAAGAGAACCTAAGTCCCCCCTTATGTCTCCAAGTCTATTGACTGAGATGGGTTCTACGACTTTCTCTCTCCAAATCTTTTCAAAAGATAAGCCCGTCTTTTCTGCATAGCGTGTGAGGGTTCTCTTAGCCCCTTCGGTTAGAAAGCTCCCCATCAGGATAACGTTAATTGTTACTCCATACTTACCATAATCTTTAGAAAGAATCTTAGAGAGCTGAATTAATGGAGATCTGGAGACGTCAGCCAAAACTAATATGCTCTGAGGCTCCCTT
Organism: Metallosphaera cuprina Ar-4; assembly: GCF_000204925.1. NCBI lineage: Archaea > Thermoproteati > Thermoproteota > Thermoprotei > Sulfolobales > Sulfolobaceae > Metallosphaera > Metallosphaera cuprina. The sequence continues at coordinate 422,637 of NC_015435.1, forward strand.
ACAGTCCAAGAGGATAGGTAAAATATCCTACCCCACTTCCTAGATGCCATGTCTGGAAGGACCAGTTTTGAGAGATGGATTGCACTCAAGAGGTAAAGCCTTATGGAGTACTCCCAATCTTCCATTTCAGTCTCCGAAAACGTTATAGGCTCTTTAGGAGAGTTACCTGAATTGACCACTAGGATGTCTATTCCTCCCATCACTCTTTTGGCGTAGGAGACCAAGGTAGTCAAAGAGTTCAGGTCGGTCATATCTGAAGTTATCCCATAAACTGAAGGGTTGACGCGCCTTATCTCTTGGAGCGCTCTGTTCAATTTATCTTTAGATCTAGACGAGATGGTCACGTGAGCGCCGTGATACGCGAAGGATTCAGCTACACCCTTGCCTATACCTTCTGTAGAGGAGGTAACCAGAACTCGCTTCCCTAGAACCTGAGACATGCCTAAAGTGTAAAGGGATTACATGAAAATAAAATATTAATTGAGAAAGTTGTTCAAGAGTCCGAAGGCCCAGCGATTAGCCCTTTGATTGTCTCACCGTCGTATTAGTCAGTGACAACCCTAAAAGCTACGCAGGTTCCCAGGCAAAACCCTGAAGTAGCAGTTGATGAAGACTCAGGATCATATGATTAGAGAGGATAGAAGGATCTACCTCTTTTGTAAACTGACGTCGTTATTTAATCCCTTTCCATTAGGAAAAATCTACGTCTTTAGTTCGGTACTTCAAGCCTTCACATCAAATACGGAGGGTAAATGGCGCGACTCTCAAGTTTTCCTGGCAAAAGTTCGGGCTAAAACCAAAGAGAAGGCTACGTAATGAGCTAAAACCCCTTTATCAACGCTTCTGTTTCCTGCTATACACTTCTAAAACAGAGGCGTAATCGGACTCCGATAGCCCAAGATATTCAGCCATCCTATACAACTGAAGAGCCAGCGCTGACATAGGGTTGATTACACCCAACTTTTGGGCCTCCCTATCAATTATCTCTAAGTCCTTTCTCATGTGCTTCGTAGCGAATTGAGTTGAGTAGTCCCTTGAAGCCATCTTCCCAGCTTTAAGTTCAGAGGTTGGGGATCTCGCGCTACTGAACTTTGCTAGAAACTCTGCGACTTGTTCAGGAGATAACCCACTGTTAACTCCCAGATTGAACGCCTCCGCCATCGATGCGACGTAGGTGCCTATGAGGAGGTTATTGACCAATTTCGCATACAGTCCCATTCCGTTCTTCCCCATATAAAGTACCGATGAGGCGGTACTCGAAAGTAATTCTTTAACACTTTGAAATCCATCTTGAGGACCCCCTACTAGAACCGTGAGTCTCTTTTGCTCCACCATTATTGACGTCCCTACTACTGGGGCGTCATACATCTTCCCACCTACCTTCATGACGTCTGAGGCAAGCGAAATGGATAATGAAGGTGAGATGGTAGACATATCTATCAGGATCTTGCCGTTCATGTTGCTCTTTATCTCATTTACAACCTCATTAACTGCCTGATCGTCGGATAACATTAGTAAAATGACGTCAGAGTCAGAGGTTAGATCCCTAGCGCTCTTAGCTACTTTGACCCCATATTGCTTTCCGAACTCATCCGCCTTCTTTGTTGTCCTGTTGTAAACTACGTGCAATTTACCTTCTTTCACTAAGTTGGTTCCTATTCTATAACCCATAACGCCTAGGCCTATTAATCCGACGCGCATACAACCTTTACTCTCTTCTGTTTAAAAGTGCTCTTATCCTTTCGTGTTTACCCTCTGCCTTAAGTAAGTCTACCGAGATGACCTGGAGGTTTAAGTCCTTTATTTTCAGCATGGCCTCCTCCAAGCTTTTCGCCTCAACTAACATGTCCTGAACGCCTTCATATATCTCATGGCCTATCTTTTCCTCAGAGTAAAAAGTGATTCTATAGACCTTGGATAGAGGCTTAGTTTGCATTATTAGTCTGAACTCGCTTTTATTTAAATTGGATACCTTTAGCAGCTTATAACCAAGTACCTCCATCTCGTCCTTTTCCATGTCTTCTATTATCAGAGGATAGGGGTCCATAATTCTAACGTCTGAAGGTTCGATAAAGGGGACTATGATCTTCTTCTCTATCTCCTTATCCAAAGAATCTCCTTGCTTAGAGTACCATGAGGAGATTGGAACCCCTCTAGAGAGCCTTGTAAAGAGATAAAGAACCCTCTTGCTTTTAGTTATAACCTCAACGGTCCTGGAATCTAAGTCATATATTAACTCCGCCTCTGGGTTATCAATCTCCGGTTCGAACCCCAGAGCAGACAATCTCTTACCTACATCTCTCCTTATTTCCGCTTTCATGCTCTCATAATAAACTAGACCGTTAGATATAGCGAAGTCCATCTCTAACTCCTGAACTCTTGAAGACAGTTTAACCCCTAGGACATACCTGAGGCGTCTCTCCCTAAGGATCGTTAGGGCTTTTGAGAAGAAGTCCTCCTTTACTTCGGACAGGACGTCATTACACAGATAGCATGGCCTACTCTGAAACTGACTTTTCAAATACTGGTCATGAAGCGATTTCCCTACGCTCTTCATGTTAAAGAGAATCTCAGATATCTCGTCTAGGTCTTTCAGTTGATGATCCTTTATTTTCCTATCCAATTCCATCATAATGGAGATCTTTATTGCCCTTCCCCTTTCATCATTACTTAATCCGCGACCCAACTTAGCGAAAGATCTACCGAGACAGGCGTCGCATAAGGGATATTTCTCTAAAAGCCGAATGGATTGGTTAACTACCCAATTGTCCGAAGAGTTTTTCGACATCCTTCTTCCTTCTCTTAAGGACTTTAAGAGTTCTCTGTATCATGTTGAAATGCTCTACTAACTCTCTTACCTCCTCTACTTCAGTTCCTGATCCAAAAGCTATCCTTCTCATCCTCTGCTTATCTATGATAGAAGGGTTATCTAACTCTTCATATGTCATAGAGTTCATTATGGATATCCATTTCTTCATTTTCTCCTCTCCGATCTTAACTTGGTCCTCCTTAATATCCCCCAACATGTTGGTTCCTGGGATCAGTTGAAGTATCTTCGAGAGGGGACCCATCTTTCTCACAGCAATTATCTGTTTGTACATATCCCTCAAAGTGAGCTTGGACTTGCCTGAAATTACATCTTTCATCTTGTTTTGAATACTCTCGTATTCCTCTGTGGCTTTCATTTTCTCTATTATCGCCTCTAGATCTCCCATCCCGAGTATCCTAGCTACGAAACGTCTAGGATTGAATACCTCAAGCTCATCTATCTTCTCTCCCAGACCAATGAACTTGATTCGAGCACCCGTTGCGGCTACCGCTGAGAGAGCCCCCCCACCTTTAGCCGTTCCGTCCATCTTAGTTATGATTATTGAACCAACGTTGCTAGCCTCATGAAACTTCTTGGCTAGATCAAAGGCTTTCTGTCCTAAAGACGCATCAATGACCAAGACAACTTCGTTAGGCTTTACCTTTTCATATATTTCCTTCATCTCATCAAGAAGTTTACTTTCCTCACCGTACCCATGCCTTCCGGCGGTATCAATAATGATAAGCTCGTACCTTTCAGACAGAAACTTAGCTACCCCCCTCTCGCTTATACCGACTGCGTCACTACTATCGGGCTCGCCATAGACTGGAACGTTAATCTGTTTCCCGATCTGACGTAACTGTTCTAAAGCGGCGGGTCTGTAGACGTCTGCCCCAACAAGGGCTACTTTATATCCTCTCCTCTTGTAAAAATAAGCAAGCTTTCCAGCAGTGGTAGTCTTCCCTGTTCCTTGGACGCCAACTAGCATTATTACCCATGGATTTGACTTAGGGTTCACTTCTGGTTCCTTATCTCCTCCAAATAGTGCTGAGAGCTCATCGTAAACCACCTTAATGAACCATTCCCTCCTCTCCAAGTTTGACGGAGGCGTCTCCTTCTTTAGCCTCTCCTTTATCTTATTAGTCAAGGAGAGAACTAGTTTAACCTGAACGTCTGAGGAAATGAGGGACTTTTGAAGCTCCTTTATGAACTCCTCTACAGCTACGTCGTATGAAGCGTTACCAGTTAAAAACTTCTTTACTGCATCTCTTATGCCGTCTAACAAATCACTTTACCCTTACAATTTTCTTTCTTCCCATCACTATCCAATACTCAACCTCTGCGTCCTTTCTAAGTTTGCTTGCTATCTCTTCTTCGCTCGGCATCTCTATATCAAAGGTTTCATAAGTATCGAGATCCATTATCTGAACCTTATCCCCTAAGTTCGATATGACTTGTCCGACGTGTTTCTCGATTATAGGAACTTCTACTGTAGAATCCACAGGAGCCATAAGAGTTTTCTTGGCACCTGTAAAGATGCTTACGGCAACTATGTTCGCCTTGGCGCTACCATGTTTTCCGGTTTTAGCTTTGGTTACTTCGACCACTCTACAAGGCTCTCCGTCTATAACAATGTAACTACCCTCTTTCATCTCACCGACTGTGGAATAGTTTATTCCCATTATGATCACTCTCACTTCATAGCTAGGCTTAAAACTCTTGCTCTGAGCTTTGGCCCTTCATCACGCTTCAGCCTAGATTCTTCTTCACAGCAGATTTATTTTGAGCTATCTCACCTAATAAGTATGCCTTGGAAAATAAAGTGTAACGAGTGTGGAACCATAGCCATGTTAAACGTTAGCTTCGACATAAGCAAACAGAAGACCATTTACTACTATTGTAAAGTGTGTAAAAAGAACACTTTTAATGATATCCTTGGATATCTAGAATTAGATGAGGAGCCCAATTCAGTTTGACCGATGAAATAACCTGTCTCGCCTGATCTCATTTGAGGAGTTTTTGAAAAACCGAGCAGGAGGCCTTAGGAAACTCACGTCAAACACTCTTCAAGTGATGTAGGTTCTTTAACACTAACGTAAACTAACTAATGAAGTCCTTAGTTTGAATTTTCTCTGGAATGTATTGGAAAGCGAGGAACTTGAGCCCTTTGCTGGCCATTGCCTCTATCTCTAGCTTGGACTTCCTTTGTAAGAAAATGTTTATCTCTTCTTCCCAGCCTTTAGTTTTAAACCAATCGTAGTTCTTTATTTCTAATGCCCTCTTTATATCAGTTTCCTTTGCCTTTATTATGAAGCTCGATCTCTCCCTCTCACTTAAGTATGGCTTTTTCCTTGGAGTTCCGAATATGTCGCCCATTGATACACCCAAGAACTTGGCATCTGGCGTAGCTAACCTCTCGCTTTCATAGGAAAGCGATATGGAGCCTATCCTGAACACGCTATATATGTACCATCCGTATGGATCAGCGTCAGTTAGGATGTAAACTGGTAGTTTCAGCTCTTCGTTAAGTCTCCTGAGGAATCTCCTTGTTGCCCTATCAGGCTGACCTGCGCTGGTTATCAGAACGCATTTATACTTCCTCCAGAACCCTGCCCTATGTAACTGTTGAAAGACAGCGTCCTTCTCAACCACGAGCACGAAGTCTGCGTTAACTTCCACGAAATCTATAAGGTCTGGTGTGGGTTCAATCGAATAGGCCCCATGGCCCATCTTACTTAAATCGATCACGTCGTTACCGCTTCTCAGCCTCATATCACCTACTACCTTCCCTTTTTCCTTACTCAGGATCAGCATCTCCTCTCTGAGCAAGGACGTGAAAACCTCAATGTCTATTATTACGCTATCCGACTCCTTCTGCTCGTCCCAAGTGTTCTCCTCATGTGTCTTCCCTTTAGGATCTCTAATCACAATTGAGTGCTTTCCCCTATAGTAAAGGTCACGTATAGTTGGATACTCATCGTTAACTAGAGCGTCGTAGATTATGCTCCCCATAAGGACTGTCTGCATGAACCTCCTTGCTTCGTTCATATCAAGGAAGCTCCTTTTCATCTTATCTTCGCCCAATAAGAGGAGCTTCCTCTTCTCGTCATAAACGGTATTAGATAAGGTCCTCTTTGGTATCTCCATTACTAAAGGTTCGCCTCTCTCTAACTGATCTACTAAGCTGAGGAATCTCTTCTTTAAGGTCTCAGCAGCTCTACCTCTAGCCTCTCTATCTACTTTGGAGACGAACTCGCTCATAACGTCTCAACCCTATAAGACTTAAATATTTCGAGATCCTTATCTTTAATCTCAAGTTTTGTAACTACTAGGTCTATCATCTTATTCTGAATCTCCTCCTTGATCTTGGTAGATAACTCTTTTTTACCATCACTCATGAATATCGATAGAGATCTAGCTAACTCCGGAATGTACTTCAGATAGGTCAGAAGTCTCTTTCTAGCCTCTTCCTCCTTCCTTTTCTCGACCATGAAGGTCTTCAGGGATCTGGAAGCTTCCATTATCCCGTTCCTTATTTCCTTCTCTATTTCCTCAACGTCTGCGATGCTCTCCTTCCCGGCACTCTTATAAGGAACTTTAGTGCTGCAGAGGTGAACTGTGACAACGAGTGGAGGCTGTTCCTCCTCTATTCCGTACCTCTTCCAGTCAACCTCCTCTACTACCTTCCAAACTACATCTGATTTCTCATCGTATATCAAAGGAATTTTATTAGCGTATCTTAATACCGTAGGCTCTTCTGAAGGTTGAATCCCCCCTCCATACGCTATACCCACTTCGACTATGAAGGGGTGACCTTGATACGCTTTCGGTTTACGAGTTACTGCACCAACGTACTCCGGGTTAAAGGTCTGCTTTAATCCAAGTTCAATCAAGTCAGCTCCAATAATGGATAATGCCTCTGGTGAAGGAGGCCTGAAGTCCGGAAAGTTCTTCATAGCGTCAACCAGCTTAGATAGCTGATCGTCAGGCAACTTCTGAACCTTCTTATCTGGATCTAATCCTGCCATCTCTATAACGTTTAGAGCAGTCTTCTCGCCTACGCTTTGGAACTCCTTAACTAGAAACTCTTTTACTGTAGTATCCTCCTTCTGCCTTGAGATCATGTTCTTTAATAACTCTATGTCTACTCCGTAAGGATGAGGCTTAACCTCCTTTGGTGGGGCAGGCATCTTATTGGTTAGTCTAGGGTAGAAGGTCATATTTCCCTCTGGGTCCTTAAAGTAAAACTCAGCGTAAGGGGTAATTATATAGGTCCTCTTAACGTACTCGTATATCCTGCTCTTAGCTCTAATCCAATCTCCTAGAAGATACATTGTCACAGTGGTCCCGTGATATCCTATCTCATTGTTAACTGAACCCCTTTCGTAAATGACGGGCTCGTTCTTGCTTATGTCAATCTTTAATTTAAAGGTATAGATCCTTTTTGAGTTCAAGGGAGCGGTAGATATCTCTATAGGTTTATCTTGATACATTTGACTGTAGAGGACTGCAGCCTTTACTCCTAGCCCATACATTCCCCTGGTTTGCCTAAGAACGTATTTTGAACTGTAAAGCACTCTACCGAATGCGTCCGGCACCACGTGAGGTGGAATTCCTATACCGTTATCTTCAACGCTAAGCCTATAGATCTCCTTCTCTTGACTTGTTCGCTCGACTATAATTTTAATTGACGGAAGTATTTGATGAATATCAGTCGCGTCTAAAGCGTTTTCAACCAATTCCCTTAAAGCCTGATACATGGCCCTGGCAGGATTTGAGAACCCAGCTAGCTCAGGATTACGTTTGAAGAACTCAGCAGGCGATATGCTAGAAAATTTCTCTTTTGATGACACTCAAATCACCATGATAGGCATATTATTATGTGATTTAGCTTATTAAGGATATGGCCAAGATGGGCAAGACTAGCGTGGCATCCGCATAGACAACCACTTGTTGAGCGCCTTCCTTAATTTTGTTCCAAGATATAGCTTCCCTTGGCCTCGCACCGCTCAAGCTTCCATCAAATTCTTGGGCCGTTGTTAAATAAATTGCATAATCTAGACCTTCCCTAAACTGATTCCACCATATAGTGTGATGTTTACTTATCCCTCCGCCTATGAGGAGGGCTCCTGCTTTCTTACTCGAGAACACTCTATCCTTAATGAGCTTCATGTCCTCAAAGAGGTTGATTCTAAAGCCGGTGAACTGAGATTGAATGAACAAGTTTGTACCGAAGCTCCCATCAACTATCCCTGGAACTATAACAGGGGTCTCAGTCTCATAGGCGGCCTTCAGTATGGAGTGAGGATCGTTTATCCTTTTACCTATCTCCCACAGCAATTGATAACCCGGCCACTCCTTCCTCTCTTTCGCCAAAGACGGGATGAACTGATTAACCACTTTCTCCACAACGCCCCCGTAATTTTCAAAGGGAATTAGAACATTACCTAGCCTGTGAATACTGATCTTCCTCAACTCTTCGTCGTTGAGTTCAAAAGATCCCTTATAATACTTCCCTCCGAAGCTCCTAGCTATGTCGTGATCTACAGTCCCACCTGTAGTAACTACCATGTTAAAGAACCCCTTCTTTATCATGTCGGCTAGAATCCCTCTAAGGCCTGTAGAAACTAGGTTTGCTGTAAACGAAACGAACCTAAGATCACATTCGGAAACTACACGTTTGAGAATCACCGATGCCCTATAAACGCTCTCCGCACTGAAACCGTAAATCTTGTTGTAAATCTCTAAGATATTGCTCTTATCTAGATCGTCTAAAGATACGTCCTGAACCTCCTCAGTCAAGAGCTCCTCCCTTTTCAACCCTTGGTCACCCCAATGGGTCTCAATCTCATAACAAGCTTAGCTATCTTCACCTCGTGAGCTACCCTAGCAACTCTATCAACGTCCTTGTACGCACCTGGAGCCTCTTCGGCTACGACTCTTCGTGTCGCAGCTCTAACTATTATTCCCTTTTCTTCTAAAGAGCCCACAACTGAGTTAGCAGGGTAATTCCTAACCGCAGCTTCCCTTGACATCCACCTTCCAGCACCGTGAGGTGCTGTGAACCAGGTTCTTCTACCCTCAGGGATCCCAGCCATAACGTAACTGGCTGTACCCATACTTCCTGGAATCAACACAACCTGGCCCACCTCCCTATGAACCGACGGTATCTCAGGGCTGCCTGGTGGAAAGGCCCTAGTTGCGCCCTTACGATGAACTAGAAGCTTTTTCCTTTTTCTTTCTACTTCATACTCTTCTATTTTAGCTATGTTATGGGCCACGTCATAGATTATATGAAGGTCTAGCTTTTCTGGGTCTGACTTGAAAACCTTACCAAAGCTCTCCCTAACCCAGTTAGTTATTAATTGCCTGTTGCTCCAAGCAAAGTTGGCCCCAGCTACCATAGCTCTAAAATAGTCTTGCCCCTCCCTACTGTTGAACGGGATGGCTGCTAGCTCTCTATCTGGTATGTTGATACCGTATTTCTTCATAGCCCTCTCCATGATTTGTAAATAATCACTAGCTATTTGATGTCCTAACCCTCTCGATCCAGTATGAATCATTACAGTTACCTGACCTTCCCTGGTTACACCTAACGCCTTAGCTATCCTCTCGTCGTAGATCTTGTCAACAACCTGAACTTCAAGGAAGTGATTACCCGCACCTAGCGTACCTAGCTGTGACGCACCTCTTTGTTTGGCTACTTGGCTCACTTTAGTTGGATCTGCCAACTCCCAGCTACCGTTCTGCTCTATATTGTTCATGTCGTCTTTCCAGCCGTAACCTTTGTCAATGGTCCATCTTACACCTTCTTGGAGTAGATTATCCAACTCCTGAGAGGAGAGCTTTACCTTACTCTCGCTCCCTACCCCGCTGGGGACGCTATTGTAGATCTCCTCTATCAGGTCTACTAGCTTAGGCTTGACCTCATGATAGTCCAAGTTTGTTCTTAGCAATCTAACCCCACAATTTATGTCGTAACCTATACCTCCTGGGCTGACAACTCCTTCCTCATCTATGGAGGTAGCAGCTATCCCTCCAATTGGGAAACCGTAACCTTGATGTCCATCAGGCAATACGTAAACTGACTCTTGCACCCCTGGCAAACAGGCCACGTTTGATGCTTGTTTAAGCGTCATATCTTGTTTCATCTTCTCGATAAGTACGTCGTCTGCAAATACAGTAGCTGGGACCTTCATACATCCGTTCTTCTCTATTCTCCACTCAAAAGAATCCACACGTTTGAGAGAAGTATCCATCACAGGTTCAAATAATGTTCAACGTTTATTAACTAATAAAACTGTTCTAACTCCCATGATGAGTGTGGCGGACCCTGAGCAATGATGATTAAATCTACGCTGACTATATCTTCTTCTCCGCCTTCTTAGCTCTCTGTTTCAAGATATCCTCGCGTTTAGAATAGATCTCCCTTAAGGGTGAGGATACGCAATCTTCTGGAACAGAATATATTAACTCTCTCAAAAACGTGTAAGCGCAAGCTTTGCTGTGAAATTCCAGCTTCCTACCTGAGACGTTCATAATAATACCCTGACCTTCTGGGAATCGCCTTCCGCAAATTATACACTCGTGATGTTCTGACATATCAGAAGAGGATAGATTTTATATTTTTAAAAATAACTGTAGTTGATGCTATCTCGGTACGCCATATCATGGTGAACTAAATGAATGAACGGCTAGGAAAAAAGATACTGAGTCTAATGAGGGAACGAAACTGGGATAAGATGACTAGAATCCAAGAAACGTCTGTTGAGCCCATCTTAAATGGGAGCAACACGCTTATAATTGCCCCTACTGGGTTTGGGAAGACTGAGGCTGCATTGCTACCGATCCTTAGCCTAATGAGTGAGGGCGAGCAGAAACCTGTATCTATGATTTATATAACCCCCCTTAAGGCGTTAATAAACGATATAACGATCAGGATAGACTGGTGGGCATCAAAGTTAGGGTTCGTAGTGAGTAGAAAACATGGAGAGGTGCCACAAAAAGAAAAGAACATGAGATTAAAGAAGGCTCCACACATCTTAGTTACAACGCCAGAGGGATTAGAGATTGACATGGACTGGGCTTCAAAATTCAGAGAGAACTACAAGAACGTTAAATGGATAATTGTTGATGAGATACACGAACTGGTTGGTTCCAAGAGAGGTGCACAACTTTCAATTTTACTTGAGAGATTAAAGGATTTCTCAGCTAGAGATTTCCAAAGGATCGGTCTATCCGCAACGATCAACGACGAGGAGTACGTAGCTGAAATGCTCTTCGGTTCGTCTAAGAGGCCTAGAGTTATAGTTAAGAGTGAGACCGGGAAAGAGTTTAGACTTAAGATAAGAAAAATTAAAGGAAACGACGTTTGGGAGGAGTCTGCTAAAGCTATTAGGGAGTCGCTAGAGCCTCCTACGTTAGTCTTCACCAACTCTAGATTCCTTACAGAAAGGCTTCACGAGGAGTTAGAAAAGTTGGGAGAGAAGGGTATCTTCGTTCATCATTCCTCCATATCTAGAGACTCTAAGAGCAGCGCTGAGGAGAACCTCAGAAGCGGGAAAGCTGGAGCTGTACTATGTACTAAAACCCTTGAACTCGGGATAGACGTAGGAAAGGTAAAGAAAATAATAATGTATAGGCCTCCTCCCTCAGTCGCATCTTTCCTTCAAAGGTTAGGGAGGAGCGGTCATTGTGTATCTGGCGTACCGTATGGAGAGATCATATGCGTTCAGAGCTTTGATTGCCTTGAAGCCTTGGCAATATATAATCTCTCCAAGAAAGGTAAACTGGAACCCCCAAGGAGGGTAAGGCCATTAGATGTTGTAGCTAGAGAAATACTTGGTATGTTGCTTCAATATTCTTCCGTTAATATAGAGAAAATCTACTCAATAATAACCTCTTCTTATATTTATAGAAACTTGAAATGGGAGGATTTCCTAGAACTATTACGATATTTGGAGAAGAACAACATGGTTGTAATTGAAGGCAATGAGGCTAAACTAGGTAAATCCTTCTTTAAGATATGGACGTTTAATAGGAATAATAACTTCGCTTGGGCCAAAAGTTTCTCTGAGTTCTTTTCCCTTATTAGTAACGATGATACCTTCACTTTGAAAAGTGGAGATAGGATCATAGGCGAAATTGATGCTATATATGTATACAAACACATAAGACCTGGAGATCTGATTAGAATAAGCGGTAGGTTATGGAAGGTTTCTAGGATACATAACGGCATAATGAGCATAGAACTTACCCCAGCGGAACGCGGAGAGGGAGAGATTCCCATCTGGAAAGGTGAGGGAGTCCCTAAGTCCGATCTGATACCAAAGGAAATAGAGAACGTTTTAACGCTAGGAGAGAAGGCCATCGAGAGTGACATTCTAGATGAAGAGTCCAAGAGAGAACTACTAGACATAATATCTAAAAGTAAAACAACGTTAGGTCCCTCTAAGGCCATATACGTTACGAAAACGGATAAGGAGACCGTTTACACAACATTAATCGATGAGAGAGTGGCCAACACGTTACTTCATATGCTTATGTACTTAACCAGTTCTAAATACACGCTTAACGTTTATGGTAGGGCCTCAATTTACGGCTTCTCAATAAACGTAACGGATAGAGATCTCCTCAAGGAGCTAGTGGATATGAGAGTTGAGAAAATAAAGAAGATCCTCTTGAAGTCGATCCTTAGATCACCTCTCTTTATGTCCGTTGAAAAGGAGATCCAGGCGAGTTTTGGGAAAATAGGGAAAGTAAATCCAAATAACGATAAGATAATAGTTAAGGAGAGTCTTAGGCAGACAATAAGACGATACTTTAACCTGAAAGGTACACTATCTCTCTTAAGAAGGATAAAGAAAGGTGAGATTCAAATAATTAGATTGGATAGGCCAAACCCTTTGACAGAAGCTATACTTTCACAAGCTCCCGTTAGGCCATGGATATCTGGGATAAACGTTTTACTTTACGATACGTTAAAAGGTGGTGCGTACACCGTTCAAGAGATATCAGAGATGATATCTGTACCTCCTAGGAGCCTTGAAGTTAAGCTAAAACAGATGAGAAAAAATGACTCCAAGTACAGGGTCGCAAGTTTCGTCGACGTTGACAGTAAAGAGACCAGATGGTGCACTATAGACGAACTAAAGGAGTTGGTTAACTCGGATGAATTCTATACGTCTTTTACACCTCTTAACGGTGACGAAACGCTTATAGCGGAGATGAAGTCCGTCGATGGGTCTAGCAACACTGAGATGATATTTAAACCTAGTCAAATAGCTGAAAGCCCTGAGGATTTTGCTAAAAGGATACCTTTAGAAGAGATAGGGGAGCTGAAGGTTATAGATCCGGTTGATCCAATGATCTGCAACATGTCACCAAGATATTACTTCGTGAGGAGAGATATAGTCCCCTATCTGCTGCTCAACGCATCAGCATACATTCAAAATCTCAAATACACATAACCTGGTGATGATGAAAGCCCGAAATATGAACTGTGATACTGGCCCGTGTTACTGATCATGAATTGGAAGATAAAGCCAGGTCACTCGACCTAGGAATCCTTGTTGGTTTATCCGTCAGTGAAGCTAAACTATAACTAATTCGAGACACTTCCTTTACTTAAAGAGACAAAGATCAATAGATTTATTTATCAACCTAAGTTCATGAGTGTAGTGAAAACCTCATGGAAAGATCTACACAGGTTGTTGTTAGTAGAAACAAATCCATTGATGAGCAGGTTTTAGACGTCATATCGTCCTTCAATCAAGGAATCAAGGACGTGGAGCTTAAAGGATATGGAAGGGAAATTGACAGGACGGTGGACATTTACAACATCATTAAGGAGAAGTTAGGGGACGCAGTTTCCCTAGTTGACGTGACTATAGGCAGTGAGTTTAAAGACAAGAGGAGAATCTCATATCTCTTGTTCAGATTGAGGAAGAGCTTCTAAAGATCTCAAGTTGTCGAAGACGGTCAGCAAGATTGACGTAGGTTCAGCTTTGCCTGTAACTATTGAATCCATCTTCGCTAGAAGGTCAGCTGTAACCTTCTCTGATATCAAGTCCTCAAACTTTGAAAGAAATGCGTACGCGTTGATACCTTTCTTTGTTGCTATCAGAACCGATCTCTTCTTACTCTCTACTACGTAACCGTGCCTAAGAAGAGATTGGACTGTCTTAGCGTAAGTGCTTGGTCTCCCTATGTTCTTCTCCTTCATCTCTTTTATTACGTCAGCATAAGTTAACAATTTCACGTCTGATCCTCTAGAGAGATTAATCTCTGGGTTTATTTCACCAATAGGGATATCATACGTCCTGTACTTATAGAGCCTGGAAAAGCCACCCTCCATTTCAGTGAGCAGATCCGCCTCCCAACTCCTATCTTTCATCCTCATAGCGAATCTCTTGAAAACACCCTTAGCTTCCTTCATTTGGCTGGCCATAAATCTCCTAAAGATCATATCATAAATTGCAAAGTGGGACCATGTGAACTTTACACTCATCAGCATGGGGTTCTCTCCTATTTCCTTCTTTAGAGATTCCAGATCAAGAGGTCTAGTAGGCCTTATAGCCTCATGAGCTCCCTCTGGGCCCCAGCTTCTAGGCTGTAAATCTTGTGTAAAATTCATCTTCTCTAAGTACTCCTTCGCTACTTCTATACCTTTCCCAGAGACGTGATGACTATCAGTCCTGTGGTACGTTATTAACCCGCTCTCAAACAGGTCCTGAGCTATTCTCATCACTCTCTCTGCAGGAACCTTGAACCATCTATAGGCCTCGATGAGAAGGTCATCAGTGGAGAAGGGAGGCGGTGGTTGTAACGTTTCAACTCTCTCTCCAACAACCTCGACTTGTACCGGGCCATCAGGAATAGCCGGCTTCGTCTTATGATACTCCCTATATACGTAGTTTCCTACCTTTATGTAAAGCAACCAGCCTATCCTCTCCTTATACTCCCTAGTCTTATTGACTATCCAACCTAGCACTGGACCTTGTACTCTACCCGCACCGTGATTTCCCTCGTTAAACTTAGACTTGAGAAGTTTGCTTAACTCAAATCCTATCCATCTGTCCTCGACCCTTCTCACTATTTGACTGTATACCGTGTTGATATCGATCGAGGTTCCTGTTCTTAGAGCCTCTACAATTCCAGACCTAGTGACCTCATGATACTTTATTCTCCTGACTTTAGGATTATATGGAGAAACGCTAACTGAAATGTCAAACGCTATCTTCTCTCCCTCAGTATCTGGATCTGTCGCAATGAATACCTCATCCACTTCCATGGCTAACTTCCTCATGGCGTTAACTATAGATAGAGAAGAGTTTATGAGACTGGAACCGCAATAGGGGCAAACGTCGATCTCCTTA
The DNA here is from genome assembly GCF_000204925.1 of Metallosphaera cuprina Ar-4. Classification (NCBI taxonomy): domain Archaea; kingdom Thermoproteati; phylum Thermoproteota; class Thermoprotei; order Sulfolobales; family Sulfolobaceae; genus Metallosphaera; species Metallosphaera cuprina. The sequence continues at coordinate 437,823 of NC_015435.1, forward strand.
CTCACAACTCTCTTGCAGCTCACGCATCTATAAATGTGAGAATATAGAGGAGTTATTACGTCGTTTTTTACATCAACCCCAAAGTAGCCTTTGTCCTCAAGGGTTATATCGGTCATGTGTCCCTTCGTTGCCATAACGTCTAGGATATAAACCTTATTCCCGTCCACAATCACCGTTTCATATACGTTAACTCCGCCAATAGTTCTCCGTGAGGGAAAACCAAATAACCTTGAAATTGTCTTGGCCTTAGTGGGAGATTCCACTATCATAAGCCCTGTACTTATATCTATCTTGTTACCACCCTCTCTTCTGGTTCTTTCAATTTCTTTAGTTATGGAATCAACGTTAAGAGACTCGAATTGAACGGGATTGAAACCCTGAATTATGAAGTTCATCTTTTTCTTAAGCAAATCGAAGAGGATTTGATCATCCACCAATATTACGCTCAATCCCTGTGTTAGACCTCCGTTGAGCAACCTGCTGCTCCTTCCTGATCCCTGAAGATATGTAATAACGTCAGGATACTCTATGAACACGTCCTTCCCTCTTCTGGAGATCAGAAAGGTCTCTCCTCTTACTATGCCGTTCACGCTCTTCAGGAACTCTTGAACTTCACTGATCTTATCTTCCAACTTCTTCTGAACCTCGCCGAGCTTACCTGGAAGTACTTGCCCCTTTATAATTGAGATCTTAATTGCCTGAGCTTCGGCAGGAGATAACGAGAGTATTTCGTCCTCCGGGACGTTCACGCCGAAGAGTCTAGCTATCTTCATAAGGGTGAATGGGTTCCTTATAGCCTCCTCTGCCCTAGCCCTGGATTTAGGAACGCCGTAAAACAGTACGTATCTTAGCCTCTTCGGCTCGTCTATGCCTCTAACTGCAACTCCGTAGTATGAGGCAGATCCTATCAAGATGTCAGTTTTACCTTCAGAAAAGTTCTGAAGGAATTTCCTTCCGCTTATCGCCAGTTCCACATTAAAGTTATTCGAAGTTAGCTTGTCTTTTATTTCTCTCATCTTTTCTTTTCCATATTCTCTTGAGACCAATATCAGACCTCCAGGTCCTAGCCTTTGAACTACTTCCTCAATGCTTGAACAGGAAAACGAATCTACTATATTCCTAGCGTACGTTTGAGTGTTGGATAAGTCGAAGCCTGAAATGTACCTTAGTGCCTTTTGTTTTATACCTTTAGGTCTTAGGGTGGCACTAGCAACCACTAGTTGGGCAATAGCTCCTGTGAAGCCTTGAATTTTCCTTTCTAATTTAGTTATTTTCTCTAATATCTCATCTTTATCCTCTTTAAGATATAAGGATCTTCTTAACCTCACTAACCTCATAGCGTCTTCGTATATGTCTTTAGGTATTCCCATGAGCTCAACTAGCTTATCCGTAGTCTTTCCACTCTTTATTATCGCATCAGCGTCATCCACCGCTATGAATGTCGGTCTGTAATCCTTTATCGACTCATATTTCTTGTTAACGTAGCTCACTGTCAAAACTGAAATGCCGTCCCTATCTACGTAACCACATGAAACGCTAGAGATCGATCCTATCTTTGAGCATATCTGCTCTTGAAGAGACTTAGTTGGAACTATGTAAAGAACCCCTTTGGATAGATATGAGGAGTAAGCCACGAGGGTGGTAGTTTTACCCATTCCAGTCGGGGCCGATAGAGAAAAGTTTTCCCTCTCTCCTAGTCTTTTCAACCAGAGCTTTTGTAAAGACCAGGGCTCTTTACCTACTACCTGGTTAAAGTAATTTATGACTTCATCGTACATCTCTGCTGTATAATAGAGCTCCCAATACTTAGCTAGTTTGTTGTTGTTAACTAGTAGGTTGTAAACGGCCTTAATTTTCTCACTTTGCGGTAGATCTCTAAATGGCTCCTCATCTCCTGCCAAACAGTTTGTGCAAGGTAGGCCTGCCAATGCCCTGTAATCCTCAAGAGGTCCTTGACAGTTAGGACAGGAGCTATGAAACACTGAAGTTATCATTAATTCAAGAGCTTGGTAAGGGGAGTAGTTTATAAGATAAGAATCAAGATGTTACTCTTATCGCGTCCCACTAGGGTTCCACTTCACGTTCGAAACTCCTCTAAGTAATTTATTTAACCCAATACTGTCCTCAGATTAACTTTTTAAACTTACGATATGGTTATGAAGCGCACACAGGTGAATAAAATGAGCGGAACATCTCCTACTCCAAGTAACGTAGTCCTTGTAGGTAAAAAGCCAGTAATGAACTACGTCCTAGCTGCCTTAACTCTACTAAACCAGGGCGTTCCGGAGATAATCATCAAAGCTAGAGGAAGAGCTATTAGCAAAGCTGTGGACACTGTAGAGATAGTGAGAAACAGATTCCTTCCAGACAAGATAGAGATCAGATCAATAGGAGTTGGCAGCCAAGTAGTGACAAGCCAGGACGGAAGACAATCTAGGGTATCTACAATAGAGATAAGTATAAAGAAAAAGGCATAAACGGTTAAATAGCGCTTTTTTAAACCGTTAGTAATTCTACGGAAAAGCTTTTGAAAGTTCCGGATGACAGAACAAACATACATTTAATACAGTTTGGAGCTAAGAGATTTTAGATAACTATGAATCAGCCAACCCATAAAGTTGAGTTTGAAGCTAAGGCCAAGATCGGTGAAGTGATGGGTAACTTGGCCTCTATTCAGCTTAAGCCAGAAGATTTGTCTAGCCCCATAGCATTTCAAATGGCCATTTCAAGAATCTACTCAGAACTTATGGACATGATGAACAGAGGTCCCTCCAAACATTACGTCGCGGAGGTTAGATTTAACGATTCGATGGGAAACCCGGTGGCCATAGGGGTGGATTTTGGGGATAAGATACCTCCACTATCAAAACAAGAAGTGAAGGTAAAAGTTATCCTTGAGTTCTATGACGAAGACTAGCTCTCCTACTTAGATAAGTAAAGGAAATGACACTTAGATACTCTTCTATAGGTGTTAGGATCATTTTCCCATCTCTCTCAGTTAATATGCCAACGCGTTTCATGAATCTCAAGCTCGACTTAATTATCTTTTTGGAAAAATAAGGATAAAGAAGAGAATATGCATCAGTGTAGGTGAAACAATCAGATTCAAATTTCTTCCATAAGAGAAAATAAATTACTATGTCTCTCTTTTTTAACCATCTCATCAAGTTCTGTTCTTAAGGTTTACGTTTTTAAGAATGTCAGTATTCGATTTAACGCGTTAGCCATTGAAACTAGAATCGTGAGGTAAGAGCTTATAGGAGTCTATAAGGCTATTGGGTTCGAAAATGAGGTTGGGCTCAAAGCCTGGTTTATCATCACCGTCAGCCCTTACAAGTTATTTCATGGCCTTTAAACAAGTGGTATGTCGTGGTATTAACGCTATTTCAGAAGACTTAAAAGGATAATCTATAATCGTGATAAAAATGCCATATGTATTAGAGGGTAAGATATGTAAACCAAACGAGATAACGTCAATAGAGGAGGGCGATGTTATAGTTGTTAGACCTTTCACAACTCTGATAGACGGAGTTAATCAGGTTGCTCCTCCCCTTTCAATTATATCAAAAACATGCAAACATGAGATTAGAACACCTCTCTGGGTTGACGGGGTAAAAGTGGGAAATAACGTTAGAGTGGTTGAGGGAGATCTGGAAGTTTGGGGAGAGTTGGAGATAAAAAGTTATGAATTTCTTCCAGGGTATACCGCGAGGGAGCTGTTAGGGAGGTCATCGTTTAAGGTTTCCTCAAAAGAGTTAGGCATACCTATAGTCACCGTGGATGGGAAACAGCTCATATCAACTCTCAACAGGGAAATCTTAGTTACTGATAAGAGAGAACTATTATTGGCTCTAGCTCATTCACTCAACTACTTCTTATCGTCAAAAGAATAGATTAGACTGTCAAAGGGTGTGGAACGTCTTACCTTAGATTGGTACTCTTCAGATGTACCTTTAGCTATAAGCTCGTATAGTACGGCGACTTTGCCCCCAGAGTTGTTCCTAAGTAGCCTCCCTAACCTTTGAACGTATTGCCTCCTTGAAGACGTGCCGGCGACTAATATCCCCACGCTAGCGTCCGGTATGTCTAGCCCCTCATCTCCCACAGTTGTAAGTACAAGAACTCCACTCTTCTGATTTTTGAACTCGTCTAACGTTAAATCCCTCTCTTTCTTGCTCATTTGCCCCGTTAATAATTTAGCACCTGTCAACCTGGCTATTTCATTAGCGTGTTCAACGTATTGAGTGAAGATAATTATCTTCTTGTCCCTTTCCCTTTCAACTATCTCCTTTATCTTAACTAACTTCCCTTTCGTTAAACCCTTTATCATGTTCATAGCGTTGTATACTCTTACAGCTTCTAGCGCTTTTCTGTCACCTTCTCTAGCTCTTCTTAAAACTTCAAGTACTCTCTTACCTTCGGAGAGCGATCTGAACTTCTTAGCCAGGGTATTATACTGCTCTGCCTCTTCCTCGGTCAAGGGTATCTTAACCCTAATCACCTTGAACCTAGCTAGATATCCTTCAACAACTAACTCCTCCACGCCCTTTTGATAGACTAACCCACCCATTAGTCTAAATAGCTCTACGTGCTTTCCATCTGTCCTATAAGGAGTAGCTGATAACCCCATCCTAAATGGAGCTAAGCAAGATAATGCTATCTCCCTGAACCTCTCGGCTGGAAGATGATGTGCCTCATCTATTATCAACAACTTAAACATAGATAATTTATCAATGTGTTTTATAGCCGTCTGATACGTTGTAATTGTAATCGGCTCTATATCTTTTCTTCTGCTATAATATAACCCAATTTTAGGTTGATTCGAGGTGTATTTAGCAATACTTTCCTCCCACTGTTTTAGTTGCTCATTAGTGAAAGAAACTATCAAAGCCGGACCTCCTGTCTCAACTATCCCGGCAATCCCAACTAGCGTCTTACCTGCGCCGGTAGGTAAAGCGATAACACCTCTAAACCCGTTCTCCTTCCATGCTTCGAGAGCTTCGAGTTGATACTGACGAAGATTAACTTTCAATTTCATAGAAAATCGAACATCGGGCAAAACTAGTTTTTGGACTCTCAATCCCTCATTTTCTAATATTTTCCTTAATATATGATAATAATAAGGCCTAGTTCTGTAAATCTTTAGATCTGGATCGTACTGCAGCTTAATTCTATACTTAGCTAATATGTCGGATAAGCGCCTATTAGCCCTCACTATAAGTTTCCCCTTTTCTATCTCAAACGTCACGTTTGGAGCAGATAACTCGTTTTCTAGATAACTTAGAACGTCTTGGTCTAGCTTAACGTTTAGCTCCTTTAGAGTTGAAAGGATTTCATTTAATTCCACACCGTTAGCTCTAGCCCTATCTTCGTCTAACATCAGCTTAGCCCCTCGCTCATCCTCTCCTAGATACCTAGAGAAGGTAATTAACTTGTTAAGCGTTTCATCGCTGAAGGGCTTCACGTAGAAAATCTTCGAGGGCACCAGAAATCACTTCCACGAACATTACCTTTCTATTTTCACTTATTACGCTATTTAGTTTCTTTATGTCGTCTATATTATAAATATAATATTGCTCCCCGTCAGACCTAATGAAGACACCTAGTAAAGGGAGGGAGAGCTCACCTCTGGTCATTATCATTACGTTTAATATTTCCTCTTCTGGACTCAACCTTAGAATCAAACCCATCCCGTTATCTAATGTAAGCCCTAAGAACTCCGCTCCTAAGTATAGAGCTTCAGATATGCCAAGATTTAAGGCTTCCCTTATTCCTTCAGCATTTACGGTCATCTCATTGGGTTTCATTATACTTAATTTTGTATCATGGAATAATATTTTCTATGCAGCGGAAGTACTTCTTAATAATGAGCACGCTTCCTGATATGGAACATGGTAAGGAAATAGCTAAAGCTCTAGTGGAGGAGAGATTGGCCGCTTGTGTGAACCTCATACCTAACTTAACATCCGTATACAGATGGGAAGGGAAGGTAGAAGAAGCAAATGAGGTGCTAGCACTAATAAAGACAGATGATGAGAACTTGGATAGAGCTATTTCTAGATTAAGAGAACTTCATCCCTATAAGGTGCCAGAGATATTGGCGTTGGCAATAGACAATGGTTTTAAGCCATATTTGGAGTGGATTAGTGGGAGTGTATCCAAGTGAAGGTACAAGTAGATGAGGAGTTGATAAGGAAGCTCGAGAGATTAGCTTTAATCTCTTTAAATGAAGAGGAAAGAAAGGAATTTCTCAAAGACTTAAACAAGATCCTTGAATTCTTCAACAAAATTGATGAGCTAAACCTTGAGGGTGTAGAACCTATGTTTCATCCGATCTCTTCAGGGAAGCTTAGGGACGATAAGGTAGACCCTCCATTACCAAGGGATGACGCTTTACTTAACGCTAGGAAGAAAAAGGACGGTTATATAATAGGGCCGAGCACATTAGGTGGTTCCACTTGATAGGCGATTTAGTAAACAGTTTAAAGAGCGGGGACCTGGACCCTAACGAGTACGTTGCTAAGACGTTCGAGAGGATAAGAAAACACGAGGGAAAAATCAAGGCCTTTATAACAATTAGAGATGAGCAAAATATACTTAACGAAGTCAAACAGTCCATAAAGGTTAATGGGAGACTTTCAGGAGTCCTGATAGCCATTAAGGATAACATTTCCACAAAGGGAATCAGGACCACTTGTGCTTCGAGGACACTTGACAACTACGTCCCACCCTATGATGCGACTGTGATATCTAAGCTGAAGAGTGAGGGCGCCGTAATAATAGGTAAGACTAATATGGACGAGTTTGCGATGGGATCTACTACAGAGACTAGTTATTACGGTCCCACCAGGAACCCGTGGGACGTCACTAGAACACCTGGTGGTTCGTCCGGTGGGAGCGCTAGCGCTTTAGCCGCCGGTTACGTTGAGTTAGCCCTTGGATCAGATACGGGAGGTTCCATCAGAACCCCTGCATCGTTCACCTCAACCTACGGTTTGAAACCGTCTTATGGAACCGTTAGTAGATATGGCCTGGTAGCTTATGCAAACAGTCTTGAACAAATAGGTCCTATGGCTAAGAACTCCTCAGATTTAGCTCTATTATTTTCAGTCATAGCTGGCAACGATAATAAGGACGCGACAACAATAAACTTTAACTCCCCTTATCCTGTCTCCGAAGTTTCCATAAAGGGTCTTAAGGTGGGAGTTCTCCTAGATGTAATGAATAACTCCGATCCTGAGGTCAGGTCTATAGTGAGGGACTTCCTGAACAAGATGGCCTCAGAAGGCGCGGTAATAGGTGAAACGGAACTAGGTATGGTAGATTACGTACTGCCCACGTATTACATCATAGCAATGTCAGAAGCTAGTTCAAATTTGTCTAGATATGACGGAGTTAGATACGGTTACTCTACAGACGCCGAGGGTAACTGGAAAGAGGTATTTAGTAAAAATAGAGGGGAAGGGTTCGGGAGAGAAGTGAAAAGAAGGATCCTACTAGGTTCTTTCATATTGAGCGCAGGATATTACGAACAGTTCTACATCAGAGCTCTGAAAACAAGAAGACTTATTCGAGATTCTATCGAAAGGCTGTTTGGTAAATATGATGTGTTGGTCAGTCCAACGTCGCCTGTTCTCCCTCCAAAGATAGGTGAGGTAATAGACGATCCGGTTAAGATGTACGCAATGGATATTGCCACAGTCACTTCCAATTTAGCCGCGATACCTAGCTTATCGTTACCTGCAGGTTTCTATAACGGCCTACCTGTTGGCGTACAGTTTATGGGAAGATACCTATCCGATACCCTGTTAATGGGGATATCCTTGTTTATGGAAAACGTCACCAAACTTAAGGACCTCTCAGCGTTTTAATTTTTCGTTCTAACGAGGTTACAAGTATGTGGACGGTTTCGTTAGAGCCGTTATCTAAGTCTTTAAGGGAAGTTAAAAGTCCTATCACTCAATTTAATCCCTAAAGTATCAAATAAATCTCATAGCTAAGCGTTATAAACTTAGCCGAGTAAACTCTTTAGGTAATCATTACATGGCGGTTAAAGGAAGCTTTAGGATAGATACTTTATCTAAAATTCGTGACGAGATGAGTAAGCAGCGATACCATCTCATAGGAGGGCATAGCGCATATAAGAAATGCCATTGGACCCACGAGGCTCTAACTAGTGGAAGGTATTGCTATAAAGGTAAGTTTTACGGAATTGAGAGCCACAGATGCGTTCAAATGACTCCAGTGAGCATGTGGTGCTGGTTCAGATGTATACATTGCTGGAGATTGGAGCCAGAGGATGTAGGTCTAGAGTGGGACGAGACTAAAATGCCTTATATGGATGACCCGGAGTATATAGTAGAAAGGTCGATAGAGGAGCACAAGAGATCCGTCTCTGGTTATTTAGGAAGGACCGGAGTGAGCAAGGACAAAGCCTTAGAGGCAATGAAACCGTCTCACGTTGCGATAAGCCTAACGGGCGAGCCAACGTTGTATGAAAGACTTGGTGAACTAATAAGGGAATATCATAAACGCGGAATAACCACTTTTCTGGTCACTAGCGGTGTGAGACCTGATGTGCTAGCTTCGCTTGAGGAGGAACCAACTCAACTTTTCGTCTCATTACAAGCTCCTGATGAACAGAAACATAAGCTTATCAATAGACCAGTAGTGGGAAATTCATGGAACCTGGTCATGAAGACGTTAGAGATATTGCCTAGCTTTAGTTCACCGACTGTAATAAGAATGACGATGATGAAGGACGTAAACATGAGCGAAGAGGACGCCAAAGAGTTCTCCAGACTCATGACGATTGCCATGCCAACATACATTGAAGTTAAAGCTTACATGCACGTTGGTCCCTCCACTTATAGGCTAACCAAAGATGCTATGCCTAGGCACGCTGAGATCAGACTTTTCTCTCAAAAATTGGCCGAACTAACTGGTTACAAAATAATTTCTGAACATGCCCCAAGCAGAATTGTATTATTAAGTAGATTAGATAGACCGATGCAGATAGGTAAAGCTTGGACAGACAAATGGGATTGGAAAACTCAGGATACTCAGGACGACATTAACGGAGAATATAAGGAAGCTGAAACCGGTTGCACTGAAGAAGGGCAATAAATATGAGCGATGAGTGTATAATCGCGAGGATAGTTCTTCTTTCCTTAAAGAAGAAGGAGCTCACCCAGCAGGATATAGCCAACGAGCTTAAGATGTCTCAACAATCAGTATCTAGAAAACTGAAGGAACTTGAAGAGAGGAACCTAATAAGAAGATCTTTGTCCAAAGAAGGGGAAATGATAAGACTAGCAGAAAACGGAGAGAAGCTATTAGAGGACTGTATCTATATGCTAAGATCCACTATAATCTCTTCTCACGTGTTGGAAATAAGAGGGAGGGCAACGTCTGGATTAGGAGAGGGACGCATATTTCTCTCCCTTCCCTATTATATGGAATCGTTCAAGAAGTTTCTGGGGTTTGAGCCGTTCCCTGGTACCCTCAATCTTACTATTTATGATAGAACTTCCCTGGAGAACAGACTTATGCTAGACGTATCAAAGGCTGTAAATATACCAGAACACAAAGAGGAAAACAGAGTGCTGGGAGCGGTGAGGGCGTTCCCAGCCTCGGTTAACGGACTGAAACCTGCTGCTGTGGTTTTCCCACTTAGGAGCGTTCATCCTAAAAGCGTAATTGAGGTGATAGCTCCCTATAATCTAAGAAAGGAGCTTAATATTAAAGATGGTGACGAGGTCTTAATTGAGGCTTACGCGTGATTGCAGTATCTGTCAGCTATCTCCTTAATTATAGACGATGTGCTGCTATGTTTCCATCTATCTATCCTTTGTTCCAACCTTGCTACTTCAACTACCAGACCTCTTTTGGCCAGTTCCTCCTTTAACTTGTTTTCGTCCACATGTTGATCTGGGCCTAGAAATACTATATCAGGTCTCACCCTTTCCACACTCTTCAAGAAATCGTTTTCGTCTCCGAGGAAAGCCTCATGTACATATTTAATGCCTTTAACGACTTCCAACCTCTGATTCTCATCGTTTATCGGCTTACGACCTTTCACTCTTTCAGCGTTCTTATCCCTAGATACTGCAACGTAGACCCTTCCAAGAGACGAGGCTCTCCTAAGGAACTCTATATGGCCTGGGTGAATGATATCAAACGTGCCTCCGACGAACACCTTCTTCTCCTTTGTCCCTTCTATTATCTTCAATGCATCGATTAGTCCCTCAGCGTACACTATATCAACAAGTGCTGTTTCTAGATCTCCCTTCTCTAGATAAAATTTAGCGTCGCTCGTGTATTGCTTGGCGAGGCTTATTACCCTTTGATCTTCTTTTTCAATCTTTTTAAGAGTTTCCTCCATGTTGGCAATGTATTTTACAACCCTGTCTCTTAGATCAGACATCTCAACCCCTCTAACTCCATGTCATATAGGTTTCTAGCTGGAATTATTATAATATGCGGGGGTTTCCCAAATTTTTCGTTTATAGCAGAGCTAATTGTCATTGACCTTATCCTCTCGTCGTCACATCCTAACCTTTCACCTATTATAACTAAGTCCTCTTGTGAGATCGCGTTTTGTTTCATTTCCATCTCCATTTGAACCAGATATTTCAGTGCTAAGTCCGCAGTCATTACTCCGCCCTCCTTCAAGTCCAGATATACCATTGTGTGAAGTCCTTGATCTCTGTTACTTTTTATCACCTTATACGGCGTAACGTCTACCTTACCGAGTGCAGGGAAGGCAACGGTAACTGACTTACCGAATTTATAAGATGATAAAAGCGATTTGGAAATCATATAACAGTGTACTGACATTCCAGGAACTACGATAACTGTATGTCCTCTCTGCCTAGCTCCTACGGCCAAACTAACGTGAGTGGTAGCTATCATCGGATCTCCTATTACGGCAACACCAACGTTTTTCCCTGTATCTAGCAGTTTATATATCTCCTTCTCTCTGTTTTCTAAAACGTCTCTATTGCCAGGTATCACATCCTTACCAGACAATTGCCTAAGTAAATCTTCTGTAATGTCACAACTAATAGATGTGTAAACGTCGGCGTATATCACGTCGGATTTCCTCATAGCGTCTATGGAGGCGTTTGTAAGAAATCTTTTTGAAAGCCCGAGTCCTATAAAGTATATATTAGACATGAACTTTGTATAATGAGGCCAAGATTAAGGGTGTTTATGCTTTATGAAGATCTTAGAGGGATTAGAGATAGAGGAGGACTTGCCTGTATTATACTCGAGACAGCTTAACTCAGTTATCCTCTCTGACGTACATATAGGCTTTGAAGAGGAGATGGCTTCCAAAGGGATTTTCCTCCCTAGAATACAAAAAAAGAGGTTTCTCTCCATCTACAAGAGGGCTCTTAACGTATTCAAGACTAGAAAGATTGTAATTAACGGTGATATGAAACATAAGTTCAACGGTTTAGGTAGGCAGGAAAAGGATGATTTAACCGATATTTTCAAGGACATGAAAGAGAATGGAGTCTCTGTTAGCCTAATTAAAGGTAATCACGACAACTACATCTCATTAGTTGCTGAGAAGTTTGATAACGTTGAATTGCTAGATCAACTAGAGCAAGATAACGTCTACGTATACCACGGCCATCGAGAGGTAGAGATTAAGGAAGGCAAGATTTACGTAATAGGACATGAACACCCTAGGATATCTATAAGGGACAAGTTAGGTTTCTCTAGGAAATTCCCATGTTTTCTAGTTTCTCCGATACAAAACAACTCTTACGTGGTGACTTTGCCAGCACTAGGCGGATATCAATCGGGCAACGATGTCTCTTTAATACACTCAAACTACATGAGCTACCTAATGAGGAAGTATGCAGTTCTAGAGAAGACCAAGCCATTTATAATAATCGAGAATGAAGGAATAATGGAGTTCCCGGAATTAGGTCTACTAAAAAATATTATTTTTTAGACTAAAATGTACATCGTCTCGCGAATATCATAGGAGTACATCTATATCAAGTGAGTCTATAATTTCCTTATATCTGTTCCTTATTGTAACCTCAGTTACTTTTAAGGATTCTGCCATCTCTTTCTGCGTTTTCTTTGTATCAAGCAGCGCGCTGACTAGGTAGACTATTGCAGCGGCGGTAGGTAAATAACCCTTTCCGCTTGTCAAACCAGATCTATAGAGGAGCTCAGCTATCTCAGCAGCTTTAGTCTCCACAGGTTGAGGTAGGTTAGTCTTGCCTACAATCTTTGGAATATATTCTAGAGGTGTGGGAGCCCTGTTAGGATAACTGTTAATTATCTGCTTCTCTGGGCGCGTCAGACCAATATCACTCTTTAACACGAGCTGCACTCTCTCTAAGCAATCCCAAATCGTTTTAGAGCTAGCGTTATACATCTCCTTTATCTCGTTAAGTTGTACAGGTATTCTGTTCATCCTAGCCACATAAAACAACGTTATACCTACAAGCACGTACATGTCTATCCTTCTAGCTAACCCCATCTCAACTAGTCTTCTAATTACAAATGCTGCCTCTTCTTTGACATAGTTAGGTAATCCCATCCTAGCCGCTTCGCCATTAAGTATAGAGAGGAACGTCACAAGCTTCTTGTCTTTTGATGTTACTCTTGATTTGTTTTGTAGCCTTTGAAGTCTGATAACCTTAAGCCTGTCCTTAACCTTCCCACCTCCTATCACCGTAGTGAATCCTTTATCATGAACTCTCTCAGTCACCCCAGACCCGACTCTCCTCTTCTTGTTTCTGTCAGCGGAATCGAATTCTCTCCACTCGGGACCTTGATCAATTATGTGATCCTCGACTACAACTCCGTCATTTTTACATACGTATATACCTCTGCTTGGGTCAAATATTATTTCCTCTCCACCACATACCTGGCACTTCATTATCTCACCTCCTATTCCTCCTAATTTTTTTCACTGGGACTTCGAGAAACAGCTTATCGTATGGCTTCTGGTCTCCTAGAGGCTCAACCAATAAGAACGGTTTAGTAACGTTACCAATCACGTCTAATACCTTTCCTACTCTTCTCCTCTTTGAGTCCACTATAATTAGGCCTGTAGGATCCCTTTTTGAGTAATCGTAATTCTGATCCCCCTCTACTAACCACTTGTTACCTAGAACGATAGAGCGTATTTCCCCTACTGACACAATTTTATTTCCTGTCACAATTTATCTATAGCTAATTCCCTGCACTTATATATAGCACTAGATAATACCGGCGTAAAGAGACGTCGGGATAATACCGGCTTGGGTTGAGGATTACATGATTTTTTATATATATACCTCGACATTTTTCTCTTTCCATTAAATTAAAATAGCTTAGAAATAAATAACATTATTTATAGTTTATTTTATGTGACTAGACTTTAACGAATAAAAACAATTAACCATGTCTATTGCGCTAAAACTAGGAAACAAACGTAGGCCTGGAATCCTCATTTTCCTTAAAGAGTGGACTCTGAACATAGTTGTCTTAGAATGCGCTTGTAGCTATTGCAACTTAATCAACATCAACTATTGATGAAAATGTCATTTCAACTCAATAAAGGATTCTACGGAAAACGTCTGGTCTTAACGCCCTTACTTTTAAAAGACAAAACTAGGAAAGTCTAACTCTAGTTATTTATTGTGAACTAAGGAGAGCGCATGGAACCTATATGGTCCTTAAGCCCCACCGTCCCGTACTCCCCTTGATTAATCGAAGCGCTCCTAGTGGGAAAGCCGCTTCACAGATCGTAAGTGTTACTCCTCTAGGACGTTTATCGCCACTCTTAAGTCCTTATGCCTACAACAGGTGTGGGATTTAGGTTAAATACTAAAACTTTCACAAATTTATCAATATTCAAATCTTTATTCGTTGGAACTGTAGTCAATGACGTTATTTAGAAAAAGTTATTAAAAGAGTATTGATTATGTACCACTAATGAGCAATCCATCAGCAGAGGCGACAGAAGAAAGCGTATATAAGAAGATCTCTGATGTAAGACAAGAGATTAACGCTATTCGTGAAAAGAGATACGCGTATATTGAAGAGATAAGAAAACTGAGACAGAAAAAACAAGAGAAAATTGAAAGGCTTAAGGCAGTAAGGCTTCAGCTCAAGACCGTCTTTGATGAGTATTCATCTAGACTCAATGAGCTGAAGGAGTTGAAGCAGAAGAAGGAACAGATATTTGAAGTAATAAAGGAAATGAGGAAGGAATTCGAGGAACTCAGAAACGCTATGAAGAAGACTCAAGGAATGAACCCTGATCTGCTCGAAAAGAGGATAAAAAGCCTGGAATGGAGAATACAGACCTCTACGTTAACCCTAGATGAGGAGAAGAAGTTAATTCAAAGGATAGCTGATATGGAGAAGAGACTTAACGAGGCTAAAAAGATCCTGAAAATAAAAGAGAAAGGAAACGAGGAGAGAGCTGAATTCCTGGCAAGGAGAATAGAACTGGCCACTATAAGGCAAAAAATTTCAAATCTTATCTCAGAAATAACAGAGAGAAGGAAGACGCTAAAGGCTTTGAAGGACGAGAGGAACAAGCTAGCAAAGGAATTGGATGAGCTCAACTCTCAGATAAATGAAAAGAGCAAGGAGATAGATGAGTTGCAAAAGCAAATCGAAGCTAAGAATAAGGAATTGGATGAGCTGATAAAGAAGAGGAAATCCATGGAACAAGGTTTCACTTCTTCCAGAGCAAATTCAATCGAGTTGATGGAGAAGAAAAAGAAGGTTGCTCAAGAGAAGCTAGAAAAGGGAGAGAGATTAACATTTGAAGAGATATACGCATTATACGGAGATCACCGGGGTAATAATGAAGACGGCGATAATCTACATTGATATTGATGACGACCTTAGTAGAGTAGGTATAACTACGCCTGTAATTGGGGAGAAACAAGCCAAGGAGGCAATTGAGAGCTCTTCCAGATTTTTAGCTCAAGATTCTGATTTTAACACTATGGTATCTGCATTTAACACGTTCTTAAATATGAAAGAGAAGGGTGAAGACGTAGAGATAGTTTTCGTAGCCGGTTCGCAGAGAGGCGGCCTAGACGCTCAGATGACTCTATCTAAGCAAGTGGACGAAGTTATAAGATCGGTTAAGCCTGACCAAGCTATACTGGTATATGACAGTCCCGAGGACGCTAAAGCCATACCTCTAATAGAGAGTAGACTAAAGATAGTAGGCATTGAACGAATTATTGTAGAACAACACAGAGGGGTAGAAGAGACTTACATCCTCCTGGGTAAATATATTAAAAAGCTGGCTACAGAAAGGAGATATTCTAGATTATTTTTAGGTGTTCCTGGAATAATATTACTCAGTTCTAGTCTGTTAGCAATCGGAGGACTAACGGCCTTCGTTTTGCCTACCATTTTACTAGTTATTGGTGGGGCGATGCTAGTGAGAGGATTTGGAGTAGATGACGCCATAGAAAGGTGGTGGGAGAACTCAACCATAATGGTAATAGTATCTATCCTTTCTACCATTTCTATCATTATAGCAATAATAAATGGATATCTCGATGCTACTATGTACAAGACTTTCGATCTAACTTCAGTTTCATCCGTTATTCTTGTAATCTTACCTTACCTAACGTTCTCTATTATAATCCTCTACTCTGGGAAGTTGCTCTCAAGGGCTATATCCAGGGACATAAAGGTGTGGCACGATCTACTCAAGATAATAGCGTCTATTTTAATATATTTCATTTTATCTTCCTTTTTAAAAAACGTACAAAATGGAGCGTACATAATTCAGATACAGTCGTTTTACTTACTTCTGCTCTCTTCGTTTTTACTAATCGTTACTTACTTTGCACTTTCTACAATAGAAAAATATAGATTGAAATCTTAATATTTATTAATAAAACAAAGTTTATCCATGATTGCCTTGATTTATTGTATAACAATTCAGTGACTTTCTAGATGCATTAGGTAAAGTTTTTAATTCGGTCCAAGGTCGGGAAGGAGAGGTTTAAAAAAGCTGGAGTTTATAAAGGAGTATAAAAACTATATATCTGGTGACTCTATATTTCCTCATCACCGGCTTATAAGCCAATAATAAGCATTGAGAACATAGTAGCTACAGTAACTTTAGAGCAAACGTTAGATCTTTATGCTATGGAGAGAAGCGTACCAAACGTTGAGTACGATCCTGATCAGTTTCCGGGTTTGATATTTAGACTCGAAAGTCCAAAAGTGACATCGTTAATCTTTAAATCAGGTAAGATGGTAGTGACTGGCGCTAAGAGCACAGAGGAGTTAATAAAGGCTGTAAAGAGGATCATAAAAAGCTTAAGAAGATATGGAATAAGGATAGGCGGGAAACCTAAGATACAGATCCAGAACATAGTTGCGTCCGCTAACATGCACGTTCATGTCAACCTTGATAAAGCTGCGTTCCTCCTCGAGAATAACATGTACGAGCCCGAGCAGTTTCCTGGTCTCATATTTAGAATGGATGATCCTAGAGTAGTTCTCCTAATATTCAGTAGCGGGAAAATGGTAATAACGGGTGCAAAAAGGGAGGACGAAGTGTATAAGGCTGTGAAAAAGATATTCGATAAATTGGAAGAACTAGATTGCATAAAACCCGTTGAGGAGGAAGAGGAATTAGAAATTTAAAACCTGAGCTCTTAGTAAAGGTTGAGAAACTATGGGTCTGAAGCATAAAAAATATGTTTATGTAGAGATAGATAAAGGCCGTTATGCTAAATTGAAGGTCTTCAATAACAAGGATGAGAACTCTGCTGACAGGTACCTAGTTGAGAACAAGGCCTTTGTTAAGGCTAGTAGGAAAGTCAAGATCTTAAAGCTAGACGACCTTCCTCTGGAAGTAAAGGAAAAGATAAGAGAGATTTTCGGAAAATAAAGGACTGTTTGTCTAAAACGTTTTTAAGTTAGTTCTAGGGATTGTTTTATATCTCAAAGCTTTTCCCATATTAGCTATCTTGATTCCAGATGAGTCTTACGAGCTCTCCCTCACTAAGGAAACGTAATTAGAACCTCCATGTAGTTCTTTCGGTAAGATTTGGTCTAGCCGTTTTACATTTAGATGTCACGAGTAAACAATAGTAAAGTAAATAAGCTGGTAAGTATATATTATAAAATTAGCCAACGCAGGTGTTAATGTTTGGAATCAAAAATTTCTATAGAAAAAGAAGAACTGATTCACAAGAAAATACTAGAGAGCGGAGAAGAAGGGATATCACAACAGGAATTAGCAAGGAAGATGGGATTATCTACAAGAGAGTTAGCTACGATAGTAAAGAAGCTTATTGATAAGAAGATGATAGCAAAGAAGGCTATAAAAGAAAACGGAAAGAGCGTAATAAAATTATATGCCATAAAGACAGTCCAGGAAAGTTACATATACATTAATCTAAATAGCATAGATCAAATACCTTGCTTCACATGTAAATTGCTGTTCAAGTGCGACAATGGAGCTCACGTCAATCCCAGTTCTTGTACAAAATTATCTTCTTGGATTTTATCTATAGTATAAAATTCTTATATTGTTTCATCTAATCTGTTAGGCGAGGTTTTTCATACATTCTATCAGTTGATCAAAGCTTTTTGAAGTCTTGATACCCCTTTCGTCGAAATGCGTTCGCGTTCCGTCTTCTAGACAATCTATTAACCTGTGGGTAGGCGGCATGTTCACCTTAAGCTTAGATGCTAACACGTCGATCCTGTAATAGGGACCCATTCCGTTTTCTGAGATCAGGCTATCTAATAGTCTCTTTACAGAGTTAGGGTTGTTAATTTGAGGAGCCTTATCTAGTCTTTCTTTCATACGATTTAGGAAATCAATACTGTTCAGCTTACCAATCCAGGCTGGTCCATATGCGTTGACTTCGCCTCCACACATAGGGCATTTAACTTGACATTCCTTATCCATAAAGGAGAACCCACAATTTTGACATTCGTATAACATACCTATCTGCTCTAATGCCTTATCAGCTCGCTTAGCTCCATCAACAGTTTTTACAAATAGTCTATAATAGTAATCCTTATAGAAAGAAATTAGAGGTAAGATACCCTTCTCCTGTACTGCAGCCTCTCTAGCTATCTTGGCTAACAACACTCTTAAACCCGCTTCCTTAGAGTAGTTAAGCCTCTTCCCAGACGCACCGTACTTTCTATTACACGCTGTAATTGATTTTCCCTCTAATGCAGACAAGTCGGTAGCTGTAACGCCTAATACGCCCTTCCTCCTCAATGAGGATAACGCCGCGAATAAGAAGGGAGCAGGAGATCCGAAAGGGTCTAGGTCTGTATAATCAACTTTAAGCTGGTGCATAATAGAGTTGGCGTCTGCTCTCATTATTTTATAATTGGTTATTCTGTTTAATTCTATGTTCTTAGATATTAGTTCTATTGCTACAGGATTCTTATCGTTAAATATTACCTCTCCATTTACACCACCCTCTAGTACGAACCTTATCCCTCTTATTCCTGTAGCTGCCATTGCATCGAGAACGCTTGATGGAGATATAACAGAAACTGCTAATACGCTAACGTCTCTATTAAAGACCATCCTAGGGTTATAAAATACAGGCGACCACGCAGGATCAAATTTCCCTTCCCTTGAGAACTCCACCGGATCTGGAATTAGAATCTTTGCCTTACCTTCAGTTATCTCTGTCAATCTCATTGCTTAGGCTATCGATTGTTTCAGATGTAAAAATTTTAAACCCATCCTTTTCAATCCTTTTAGCAGTTGAGCTCGTTCTAGCAACGACAAGTAACTCAGATTCCAGCTCTGTAGCTACCTTAAGAGCCTCTCTCAGTTTCTTCTCAAGTAGCTCTTGACTTTTGGGCTCCACCGTAATGAGGACTTTCTTAGATTTTTTTGAAGCTACCACATCCACAGGTGCGAACTTAATAGAGGTGGAGGCGAATCCTGCTTCTGTTAAATTCTTAGCAATCCTAGCGCTTATGGTCTCTGAGCGCTGGTTTTCATCTACCTCCAATTTCGGTATCATGTTTTCGCACACATCGCCTATCACTTCCTCCCCAAACAGATCTATCAGTTTCTCAGCCACCTCTATGGAAACGTCTGATTCTCCATTCTCGTAATCGTAAATTGTTTTCCTTGTAACACCTAGAAGCTTTGATAGATCGCCCATACTGTAATTCATCTCAGTCCTCTTCCTCCTAAGTACATCGGACCTGATCTTTATGAAGATACCTCCTCTTGTCCTATATATGTAAATCCTTTCTCCTCTGATAGCCTTTGCAAGCCCTTCTACTGATAGGCCTACTACGTTATCCTTTCCTATTGCTATGTCCTCTTCAGTATCTTCAGTAACAAGGATGGGTATATCACCGACCACCGCAGAGAAGTTCCTCAAGTCCTTAGTCTCGTCCTTGGAGGTCCTTTCCACGCTTATCTTTATGAGGAAACGTCTCTGTTTATTTTTAGCTATTATATCTATAGATTTTCTATTTTTCTCCGGATAGTCTACTATAGTATAACTAACTCCCTCTCTATTCAATACGCTTAATACGTCCCCAAATATATCAGGTATCATTTTAGATACCTTCCTTTTCGTCTACTCCGGAAATACTATCATAACCAAGGGTAATAAATATTAATGATTTAAATTTCCTTAAAAGAGTCTCTATCTGCCCCACTGAAATTACTTTTTCTGACGAGTTCAAAACGTATGAGAGCGCCTTTCTATCCCATTCTGATCCATTTAACGAATATTCTCCAGGAGACTGAAGCTTGATTATAATGAATGGGATCCTAACCATAGACCAAAGATATAGAGGTATCAAATCTGAGAGCGTCTTTATTTCATCTGGATCGAACTTATGTTTCAATCCGTTATTTAAAGAGATCTCAAGTTTACCATCTAGGGCTTCCTTAAGGGATACATATTCGGCTGGCATAGAGTCGAGGACGTCCTTAAGCCCTAATTCAAATATCTTATCGAACAAAGGTCTAGCCCTTGTATTTGGCTAAAACCATAGCGTGATCCTTATCGTATGGATTTAGGTTAAGTATCTGTATAACGTCGAGTCCTTCGGCTCTTAACTTATCCGCCTCATTCTTGAATATCTCTGATGGATCTTTAGTCACATCTATGCTTCTAGCCTTGATCGCCAAGAGTAAATGCCCTCCGTCTTTCAGAAAGTACCTAGCGTTATAAATAGCTATATCCGTCTGATCTGGCTGAGCTATATCAACGTATAGGACGTCCGAGTCCTCAACGAGGGGAGCGAAACTGTGTGGAAATCTAGCGTCGGCTAATATCGGAAAGAGATTGGGCCTGTGTTGTGCTACCAATATGAGCTCTCTCACTACTCTCGGAGAGAACTCCACGCCATATACTTTTCCATCGATCTCGACGATATCCGAGATGTGACTAGGGGTAGTCCCTGATGCTGCACCCAGGTAAAGTACCTTAGAGCCCTTTTTAACGGGGTTCTCCTTTAGACCCTTTAGTATTGCACCGGCTAACTTGCTTCTAAAGGCGTTCCATTCCCTATACTCTATACCGTCGTAGTTAACCGTCCTCTCTCCGTAAACTGTGAATCCTTTAGCCAGGTTCTTAGTACACAACCTTACCGTACCGTCCACATAAACGCATTCGTACACGTTTTCCATTTGGGTCGTTTTAACAGTCTCAAGTAATTCTGACATAAGTTATTCACCTTCTTTTTCCTTTTTTCCCCTTTTTATGTTCTCGTTTCTCCGGCTTGCCCTCGCTCCTGGCGGGCTGAGGCTTTTTAGGAGGAGGTTGAGCGTATTTAGTTTTGATCTCCTCGATCCTCTTATTGACCTGTTCTACCAGTTGTGTTCCAACGAATCTGCCGCTATATGCGTCTATCCTTGAGGCTATAGCCAACTTAGCAGCCAATGCCCTAGCTATCTTCCCTCTTTGCCACCTGGGGGATACGTGAATGGCTGGAAACTGAAATATTATGCCGTGTTTTGGGGGTCTGCTACCGCTTTTCAGTGCCCTAAAGAGCGCCTTTTCTGCTCCTAATACCTGGATCGTGCTAGCGGGCATCTTGGAGAGCTCCTCTAAACTCCCTGCCAAACTTAATAACCTCGCGCCTAGGGTAGGCCCTACTAACTCTGTAACGTTAGGCGAGACCTCCCTCATAATGGAGTCGAGGTAGTCATAGAGAGATGACCTGAGCTTGTACAGTGCTAATATCGTGTTAGCTAAGTCCCTTATGGAATTTATATCGGCCTCTGAGATATCAGCCCCTATGCTCTTCTTAGCTGCGTCGACCAGCTTCTTGGCCCTCTGCTCGTTTATACCTAAATGTTCAAGGGCCTCATACGTTATACTGTCCCTATAGCCTAGGTTATACACTATCCTAGCGTACTGTTCGTGATCCTCAATTAGCTTATCCACTTCAGGGAAATGTATGCTGTACCATTCTCTAAGCCTCTCGGAGAACAAGTTTATTGTCTTGTCTATATCATCTATAGCTCTAATGGCTTGAATTGCCAGCAAGTCTCTCTTTTGTGCAGCTTTCCTTAATTTCCTCCTTGTGTACTCCAAAGAAACCTGATAAAGGAAGCTGTACAGATCGCCCGGACTCTCAACGAACTTGCTCTTTACAGCAAGATCTACCAGAGAGGTCCTTAAAGCCTTAGCCCCCACGTGATGAGGTTTAGACGTAACTTTAATGCCGAGGCTTTGCATCCTAGCGCTTTCCGTCTCACTTTCTATAACTATTTCAGTCGGATTAAGTTTCTGAATCAACTCTAACG
This sequence comes from Metallosphaera cuprina Ar-4, assembly GCF_000204925.1. Classification (NCBI taxonomy): domain Archaea; kingdom Thermoproteati; phylum Thermoproteota; class Thermoprotei; order Sulfolobales; family Sulfolobaceae; genus Metallosphaera; species Metallosphaera cuprina. The sequence goes on from NC_015435.1 coordinate 459,586, forward strand.
TCGAAGGCATAGGTTCGCCCTTCTCGACGTTTATGATAGTATCAACTACTTTACCAAGCTCTTTTGGATTCAGAACGTAATCTACTAGGTTACCGGATTCGTCGAACGCGAACGATCCAATAGCGTGCTCTGCCAAATAAATTTTCATTGAGTTAAGCCCACAACTAGGTAAAGCTCTAAGTTTAAATGTCTTGTTTTGTGATATAATAGTGATCTGATATGCCATCTCACGGTTCGTTAACAAAGGCTGGTAAAGTGAGGGGACAGACCCCTAAGATACAAGCTAAAGAGAGACATAAGGAAGTTCCCAGAGTTAGGAACAGAACAGAGTATGAGAAAAGAGTTCTTAAGCAAACCGCTCAGAGGCCACAAAGGGCACCCAGAAGAATGTAAGATTTTTTAAATATTTTCCCTTATACACCTTAAAATGTTAGAAGGATATCGAGGCAGAGCTCTTCATGTTCTAGCTTCTATAAACGCTGATGTAGGAGACGTGATTGAGTTAAATAGCGATAAAGTTCATCTAAGAGGAATTCTAATGCCTTCTTACTCTAAGGATGACTCGATAGTTGTTCTGAAACTTGATAATGGATATAACGTGGGGTTCTCCGTTGACAAGGTGAAAGTAAGCCTTGTTGAGAGAAGCAGTAAGAAGGAACCTGAAAAAACAGAATCGAATAAGCCAGGTAAAGTGAAAATAATCAGCACCGGAGGAACTATAGTGAGCAAAGTGGAATACGAAACAGGTGCTGTGAGACCTGCCCTAACCACAGAGGAGATTATAAAATTCGTACCAGAGATTCAAGACATAACGTCAATCTCTGCCAACGTTTTATTCAGCATTCTTAGTGAAAATATGAATCCGAAGTTCTGGGTCAAGATAGCCGAATCTGTTAAAAGGGCTTTCGAAGAAGGTAGTGAAGGAGTTGTCGTAGCTCATGGAACGGATACCATGAGCTACACGGCCTCCGCCCTCGCCTTCTCTTTAAATGTCTTACCAGGGCCGGTAGTACTAGTAGGGTCCCAAAGGAGTAGCGACAGACCTAGCAGCGATTCTGGAATAAACCTAGTCTCGTCTGTTCTTTTGGCTAATCAAGCTCCCTTCGGAGAGGTTGTAGTTAACATGCATGGAGAAAGCTCGGACACTTACACGTTAGCCCATAGGGGAGTAAAGGTGAGGAAGATGCATACTAGCAGGAGAGACGCCTTTCAGTCCGTGAACGACTTACCGTTAGCTAAGGTTATTTGGAAGGAAAAATTAGTTAAACTCCTTAGAACAGACTATAGAAGGAAATCAGATCATATTGAGATGAACGCTAAGTTTGACGAGAGAGTGTTCCTTTTAAAGTTCTACCCTGGATTAAAGCCTGACATAGTTGAGTTGCTTCTATCTGCCGGATATAAGGGAATAATAGTTGAAGGAACTGGGCTAGGTCACACCTCATCTGAGTTTCAGGAGGCCTTCAGGAAGGCTACAAAGGAAGGTGTATTTGTAGGAATGACGTCACAGTGTCTCTTCGGGAGAGTCAACATGAACGTCTATCAAACTGGGAGGATATTACAACAAGCAGGCGTTATTCCTTTAGGAGACATGTTACCAGAAGTTGCCCTGGTTAAGCTTATGTGGGTCCTAGGTCAAACCGATGACCTTGAGCAAATAACTAAGATCATGTTGAAAAACGTTGTTGGAGAATATAACCCTAGGCACTTACTAGATCATTTCCCAAGGTGGAAACATGAGTGAATATAAAAGTCTAGGATTAAAGGTCGGCCTAGAGGTTCATCAGCAAATAAACACTCCGATCAAGCTTTTCTGTGAATGTCCTACATCTCTAGAAGAAGATAATCAGGCAATGATTGAAAGATATCTGAAACCTGTGGTCAGTGAGCTAGGTCAGGTGGACGTGGCGGCCTTCTTTGAGTGGGAGAAGGGGAAAAAGATCGTTTATGAGGTTCCAGGGAGATCTAGTTGTCTTGTTGAATGCGATGAGGAACCTCCTCATCCTATTAATATAGACGCAATAAAGCTAGGATTGGCTATGACGCTGGCGTTCAACGGAGAACCTATCGATGAGATCTTCGTAATGAGGAAAACCGTGATAGATGGTTCAAACACTTCAGGTTTTCAGAGGACTGCGATAGTTGGGCTTGGTGGACATATCAAAGATATAGAGGGGGAGATAAGTATACAGACAATCGCTATTGAAGAGGACGCAGGAAGGAAACTTGAAGATGCACCGGAATACGTAAAGTATAACCTTGACCGATTAGGGATCCCACTGATAGAAATTTCTACCGGTCCGGACATAAGGTCTCCTGAACAGGCTAAAAGGGTGGCGCTGACTATAGGCCAGATGCTTAGGTTAACCGGGAAAGTTAAGAGAGGACTTGGTACGATCAGGCAAGATCTAAACGTTTCCATTAATGGGGGAGTTAAAACTGAGATAAAAGGGGTTCAAGAGCTCGATCTTATACCCAAGATCATAGAGAATGAGGCTAAGAGACAAGTTGAACTTCTAAAGATAAAGGATGAGTTGAACTCCAGGATCACGAAGGAAGAGTTCGTCAGAAGAGCTTTAGAAATGGATCTCACTAAGCTCTTCATATCGTCTAAAAGTAGGCTAGTTCAATCCGAGCTCAGGAAAGGTGGGAAAGTTATGGGTGTCCTAGCTCCAGGATTCAAAGGTATTTTAGGAAGACAACTGATGCCTAACAGAAGGTTCGGAACCGAGATTTCAGACTACGTTAAGGCTTTGGCTGGATTGGGAGGAATATTTCACTCCGATGAGCTCCCCAACTACGGAATAACCGAGGAAGAGGTCAGAGACGTAGAGAAGGAATTGGGACTAAAGGAAAACGATGGGTTCGTTATTGTGGTGGGACCTGAGGAGAGAATCAGGAAGGCTTTGCAAGTTATCAAGGATAGACTAGCTCAAGCATTTGATGGGGTACCCAAAGAAACTAGATCTGCAAATGAAGATGGGACAAGTAAATTCATGCGTCCGCAACCTGGTTCAGCGAGAATGTATCCAGAAACTGATGTACCTTCTATATTGTCCAGGGAACTTTTAGATGAGGCTAAGAAAATCATGCCGCCTACCCCAGAAGAGAAACTTAAGATCTTGATGAGTATAGGTCTGAACGAGGAGCTTGCAAAACAGATATTAAACAGCCCGCGTCTAGATTTCTTCGAGACGCTAGTTCAGAAGTACTCTAATGTACCTCCTACAGTTATAGCCACAACGCTTGAGAACACATTGAAGTATGTCAAATCACAAGGAGGTAACGTTGATAAGATCTCTGACGAGGATATAGAGACGTTAATAGCTAGTTTAAGCGAGGGAAGTATCAGCAAGGACTCCTTATCCCAGATACTTTTAGAGTATTGCGCACCTAACTCGTCTTCCGATCTCAAATCCATCATCTCCAAGTATACAACTATGTCCGATGAAGAGATAGTTAAGATAGTTAAAGAGGTGATAGTCCGGTACAGAGAGGAGGTAAAGGAGAAAAGGGAAAAAGCTTTCAGTCTTCTCATGGGAAGGGTTATGGAGAAAGTTAGAGGAAAGGCAGAAGGGAAAAAGGTAGCAGAAATAATAAGGCAAGTAATGAAAGAGGAGTTAGGATGACGAGTTACCCCCGAACCTGATGGGTGAAGAGAAGGCATTTGTCTGACGGTGTATTGATGTTATTTCTAGGTCTTAAACCAGGAAGTAAGGTTCACTTGGATCAGGCCCTCCTATCTGTGGAGCAGCTTCCCCAGATGGCTAAGATATTAAACCTCTCTTTAGAGTGGGAAAACAATCTCAACCTTCACGGTCCCGACGGAAGTGAGGTTAGGGTCCACGGTAGGGGAAACGTTTTAGAGGCCACCTCACCACTACTTCAAGGCTTCATGCCTTGGAGTTTCGAACCTCTCAATTCTGAGTCTCTCAAATCTTTAACTAAAGACCTCATACCTTGCGAAGAGGGAGAAGGATATATCAACCCATCCCCATGGGAAAGGGTAATAGATGACCAAAGGAAAGTAACGCTAGGGCCTGGGGAGATAGGCCCTGGGAAAGTGGAGGAAAGGACAGATCTAGCGGAAAACCTGGACACGAACATGTTCAACGGGTTCTTCTATCATCTCAACCCATTCTATATTTCCGCATTAGGTTTGAGAGATTTCGTTTCAATTAAGACTCACATGCTTTCCATTCAGGGATATTCCACCTCTTACACTCTAGTCTCTGCCAAACCCTTTTTAGCAACGTTTCAAAACGGTAAGGTCAAGTTGGACGGAGAGGCTTTAGTAATCAAGACGAAGATGTGGAAAGAAGCTAAACCTCACAGGCTTTTGTGGAACTCCATAAATCCTGTAATAAGCTTGGATTGTAAACCGAAGTATAAGGTCTCTCTGATAAAGATCGAGCCCTCTTCTGTTGTACCTCTTCACTTGGAATATAGGGGCATCTTAGAGATAGGACTTATCAACATGGACGACAAGCCCGTAGTCTCTACTGTGTATCTTCCAGCTAGAATATCTAGAGCGTCCGTAACCGACCCAAGAGACATGAGCGACGAGAACTTAGAGCCAGAGTTCGATAGAGTGAGAGTTCCAATAAGAAGGTGGGGAATAATCTTATTGAAACTCGAAGTTAAGAAACTATTGGAAGGACTGCTAAAGAAAAAGATTATTTCAACATGACGTTCGTCTCGTATAAGCAAGAAGGAAGAGAAATCCCGTTTCTCTTCAACGACTTCTTCCCTTCCGCACAGAGTATACAGTAGTAACTCGATAACTGAGTGGAACCAGGGGATGCGCTCATCTTCTCAACCAGATCACTTATCATCTCCATTAACCTAGGATCTTTCTCTATTATGCTTTTAACTGCCTTTCCTCTCTTACCGTTCATATAGTTAGCTATAGCCGCTGGCGTGACTCCCATCATTATTGCGGCCCTATATAGTGGATAGCCTTTATCTTTAACCAACTTGGTTGCTATTATAGACCTCATGGCAGGTAGCAATTCCTTCACTGAATATTCGCAAGGAGGAGCCAAAGACATACTGCTTACCATTTATCTATTCTAGGTACATGTATAAAAACATGAATATAGAGAGATTGTAATTTGATATAAACTATAAAAATAAAGTTTATTTCCTAGAGCTCACAAGTCTTACATCCGCCCGAAAAGTTCTCACTAACTTCTACAAACTTCTTTTCTAGCCTAAGCGATGTCGTTTGTTTTGACTTCTCCTCTCTCTCCTTCTTAAGACCGAAGTAAATCACTTGTTGTGACTTAGACTTGTCTCTATATACAGTAATTCCCTTTATCCCTAAACGCCAGGCTGTCAAGTAGACCTTCCCAACTGTCTCCTCCGTCTCCTCGCTCCTCAAGTTTATCGTCTTTGATGTACCTGAATCGTTCCACTGCTGCCACGCCGCCTGATGAAGTACGTGGTACATAGGCTCCACTTCATGGGCAGTTCTGAATAGTCTCCTTATTGTCTTAGGTACGAATGGGTTGTCCCCAACTTCTCCGCTCTCCGCTATCTTCTTTATGACTTCTGGAGTGTCCAACTCGTATTTCCTCAAGTACTCCAAGAAGAGAGGATCGATCTCCATGAACTTCCCTACAGCTACGTTCCTTATGAAGGCTAGGGCAAAGAGTGGTTCTATTGAGGAAGACGTACCAGCGATTATAGAGATCGTTCCCGTAGGGGCTACAGAAACTACAGTGGCGTTCCTGAGACCGTAACGCATCCTGAGGTCCTTGAGTTCTGATATGTCTATCTTAGCTGCCTCGGCCATAATAGCTTTAGCGTAATCGGACGGCTCACCCTTTACCTCAGATATTGCTAGTATGTCCTCGAACTCCTTAGCTGACTCCCATATATCCTTATACCTGACAGGATCGTATGCAGGGAATGAACCCTTCTCTTTGGCTAACTCTATTGAAGCCTTCATTGCCTGATAATAGATGAACTTGGCTAAGTTGTAGGAAACGTAAATGGCGTCAACGCTATCGTACGGTATACCTAACTTAATCAGCGCTCTGGCCAGTCCCATTACTCCTAATCCAACTTTCCTAGTCATCTTAGTTGCCTGCTCTATTTGAGGTAGAGGATATCTGTTTGCGTCTACAACGTTATCTAAGAACCTTACTGCGTATTTGATTACGTTTGTTAAATCCTCCCAGTCAATGTAAGGTTTACCGTTCTTTTCCTTTACAAACAGTTCTAGGTTCAGGGAGCCTAGATTGCAGGACTCCCATGATAGGAGAGGCTCCTCTCCACATGGGTTAGTCGCCTGAATTTTACCAAGATACCAAACTGGATGCCTTCTATTTATCTCATCTATAAAAAGAAGACCTGGATCCCCTGAGTCCCACGCCCCCTTAACTATCTGTTGGAATAGATTTCTCGCGTTAACCCATCTAATTATAGCTCCCTCACTCTCAGCAATAGCTAAAGCCTCGTCTACGGTAATTATCTTACTTTCATCTAAATAGACTGGGCCCCTCTCCTCAAGCTCCCTTAAGATCTCCTCCTGAACCCAATCCTCACGCATGTAATTCCTTGCCTTGACTATGTAATATTCGTGATCGGTTCCCTTTATCTTAGTCTTCCTTGGAGTTATAAGAGGTACTTGTTCTTCTTTCATTACGGCCTCCATAAAGTAGTCATAGACCCCGACTGAAATGTTGAAGTTCTGCAACTGAACGTCTTTTAGATCCCCAGTTTTTGAACGAATGAAGTCCTCTATGTCGGCGTGCCATACGTGCATTACCCCCATATTAGCTCCTCGTCTCTTACCTCCTTGTTTCACAACATCGGTGGAGACGTCAAATATCTTCATAAATGAGACTGGTCCTGAGGCTACTCCAGCAGTAGAGGCAACAACGTCGCCTTTAGGTCTTAGCTCCGAGAAATCGAAGCCCGTCCCACCTCCCTGCTGATGAACTAGAGCCATAGCCCTCAGGGTGTCGTATATCCCGTCTCCGTTCTGTGTTGTCATTGAGTCCTTCACTGGTAGTACGAAACACGCTGAGAGTATGCCTAGCCTAGTGCCCGAATTCATTAAGGCTGGAGTGTTAGGAACGAATCTGAGGGTGGACATGATATCATAGAACTTTTCCTCAATCTCCTTCCTCTTCTCTCTTTCAACCCCAGCTAAGTAGGATGCCACTCTCCTAAACATCATCTGAGGAGTTTCAACGTATCTAAGAGTCTCTGGGTTCTTTAGCAGGTATCTAGCCTCTAAAACCTTAAGAGCGTTGTAACTAATCAGTAAGTCTTTATCGTCTATCCCTTTCCATTTTCCCTTACCGAAAACATGGTTATATATCCTAGATAAAACGTATCTCTTGGCTAGATCCATTAGCTCTTGATGTTCTAAAGAGCCTTCAATTAAGTTCCTTTCCACTATGTCAGCTATTACTCTAGTATTTATTACATTATCAGTAGAATTCTGTAGAACGTCCTTGACTATCCCTTCTACGATTTCGTCATGCATAGGACCTAGCTTAGATAAGATCTTCTCAAGCTTGAACTCTTCCTTTTTACCGTCCCTTTTGATCACAGAGATCTTTGAAAGAGATAATACATTTGTATCACTCTGCATGAGAATTCTAGATAATTATGAATTCTTAGTTTATGAACTCTTCCTTTTTACAGTACCTTTTGATCGCAGAGGTTTCTAAGAGATTTACATTATCAAAGAACGGTTTTGGCTATCGCTTTATACAGAGAAGTTCATATTTATAGGTATTATCATATCCCGGGTATTATCATAAAATAGGCTGCCATAAAACATACACAACGGAATGTTTATCCAGGTAAGCGTTTCAACTTTTGTCTCTTGATGTACATTACGGACCCGCCGGGATTCGAACCCGGGACCTAAGGCTCCGGAGGCCTTCGCTCTATCCTGGCTGAGCTACGGGTCCCATTGTCGTTTTACATCTTAGTTAATGAGCTTATTCCTAGAACCTGAAGGCCGTTTCTGATCACAGTTTCCACTCCTTTAACTAAGTTTAGCCTAGTCATTCTCTTCCTCTCATCCGGCTCCTGTATAACCCTTTCCTTATCATACCAACTGTTAAATGAATCGGCCAGACTCCTTAGATACGAAACTAGAGTTTCAGGTTGCAAGCTGTCCGCTGACACCTTAAAGACCTCTGGGAACTTAAGCAGAGCCATGAGTATCTTCCTCTTCTCCATAACGACGTCCGTGTAGTCCACATTAAGGTTAATTTCATGAGGGTACTTAGCAAGAATGTTGTATGCCCTCACGTAAGTGTACTGTAAATACGGACCGCTGTTCTGCTCAAAGTTCGTTACCTTACTCACGTTAAACGTTATTGGTCTGTTAGCTGAGACTGAAATTATTGCATATCTTATAGCAGAGTTCACTATCTCCGCAACGTTTACTCCTCCCCTATCTTTGGTTTTCTCCAATACGGTTAGCATTACCTTATCGTATATCTCGTCCAGTGAGATGTATCTACCTAATCTCCCGCTCATAGTCGTTCCGGGTAAAGTTACCATACTGTACGAGTAATGGATTAAGTTCTTCGCCATCTCAGGATAGCCGAGGAGATATAAGGCAGCCCTTAATTGAATCTGTGGAACTGACTGCTGCTCTGCTATAACGTTTATCACTTGTTCCGCGTTAGTTGAAATGAACTTTCGGATGGTGTAAGCTATATCTCTCACGGTATAAAGAGTGGTTCCATCTGATCTTGTGAGCACTAGCGGGGGTATCTCTAGACCCTCGGGTATCCTCAGCTCCCTCCTAATCTCCTCATCAACGTATTTATTAAGCTCCAAAGCTTCTGTCCCCTTATACTCTATCCTAGCCTTAGAACTGAGAGCTGATCTAAGGACCGACTTGACCTCACCAGACCATAAGATGTCACTTTCGTAATCGAAATAATCGAAGGTTATTCCCAGCTTCTCTAAGCTCTCTCTAAAGCCCTCTAACACGTAGTTAACGTATTTCCTAACTACCGCCTTTATTTCCGGATCTCCGTCTTCGTATCTTTTGATTATCTCATTGATTTTACCTTCAGGATCTGGATCGTTCTTTACTGCCTCAGCTATCCTATCAAAGTACTCTTGATTCTTAGATCTGATTTCTGAGGCTAAACCCACTAGTTCATCTCTCTTGGTTATTTTTTCCCTATATTCCGATTCCTGAGCTAGCTTTAGTTGATCTGTTAAAGATCTTATCTCCAGGATTATATTTGTCATGGCGTATATCAAACCGGCCCAAATGTCTTTCTTCACTCCCTGAGCTGGTTCAGGATAGCCTAACTTGGAGAGGCCGTAAATGAGTAAAGCTACCTGCCTTCCGCTATCGTTAACGTAGAACCTTGAAATGACGTCATGGCCTCTTGCCTTAGATAATCTCACTAACGTGTCTCCTATAATAGCGTTCCTTAGATGACCTATGTGCAATGGATGAATTGGATTAGCGCTGGTGTGTTCAATTATTATCTTCTTTGGTCTCTCGACTTTCTCCAGGCCGTAATCTCGGTTCATCGACGAGAAGAGTTCAATGAATACCTCTCGTTCATTTAACTTAACGTTCAGGAAGGGGCCAGATACGTTATATGACTTTACGAACTTGGATCTGACTTCAAGTTCCTTCTGAGGATTAACCTTAAGGGCAGGGAGGGGAATCGCTAAATCTCCCATCTCCTCCTTGGGAGGATATTGCATTATTTTATATATATAATCTCCAGGTACTCCGAGACTCTCTCCTATGCAACTTGATATGTCCAGCTTTATCTTCGCTAGGATATCCATTTGCATTGATTTGCTGTTACCCTTTTAACTCTTTAAAGTTAAGACTTTTCGTATGAAGAAAGTAGCTGAGATACTTGTAGTAGAGGATTTTACAGGTAAAGGGAAAGTCTCCGAGTCTAAGTTACAGGAACTCCTCTCTAAGTTAAACGTGGAGGTGGTTAACGTCACCAAGATCCACATCCCTGAATGGGAAAATAGCTCTGAAGACTTGACCGGGGTCCATCTAATAGTGAGAGAAGTTGCAGAAACGTGATATTTGCCCATACTATAAATCAGGGTTTTGTACCTCTCCAATGTTAGAGACTCCCACAGATAGCGTAACAAGCCCAAACAGATGCTTCAAGTCGTATAAGGGGTGTAGATATTATCAGGATAGGGGGGATGAGAAAGAAGGGTTAGAGATCTATCAAGAGAGCGTAGAACAAGAAGTGAAGTTCTATCCAAGGGTAAACGTAATGGAGACCCCCGTAGACAGCTCCTGTGAGCATTACAAACCAATGAGAACTCAGAGGGGCTTCGTAGCTTACTGTGAAATTCTGGGAAGGGTGCTAACGGTAAGCAATGCGGAAATGTGCAATAAGCATTGGCAGACTTGCCCTCTCAGAGGGTCGGCTTAAAGTCTAATCCGTTCCAAGTTTAGCGTATCTTCCGTCTTCTAAAAGAGTTACGTGACGGCTCTCTGAGAGGCTAGCTAAAGCCCTCCTTATTTTATCCTCACTTGCAATCCCAGAAAGTTTACTATGAAGCTCCTTTAGGTTCATAGGCTTCTCGGTGAGAAGATCAAGAAGTATCTGCTTTAACTCCTCTTCATTAGGAGCGGTCATGACAACGACATCTTTGTCCGAATACACAACCTTTAACTTGCTCTCCACTTCCCCTTCTTTCTCCTTCGGCCTCCTAGACTTCTTACTTTTCATACTCAATGCTTTCCACTAGTATACTACTCATACAATCTCCTTTTAAATATTATGAAAGCTCTTCATATCTTAGCCCTAAAATAGGTAAGTTTATTTTTAATAAAAATTTTAGTCTAATTAAATATATTACTTAATAATTACCCTATTATAAAAGACATAGTAAAATATTTCTTATTAAATAATAATTATGCATAGTATAATATCTTAATGCGTATATAAATGAATTAATTTGAGTTCAATAATTTCTATAACTATAATCAAATGGTCCCCGTTAACTGGTAGCTGGCGTTCAGTAGGTAGATAACTAATCCTTTTATAGATGAAGGATGAATAACCACAATAGGCGACTAAAGTTTGGGCGATCCAGATTTCTTGAGAAACATCGCTAGTAAGATCCTTACTCCTACTACCCTTGATTTAAAAAGGCTAGATGATGTAAGGAGATTACTAGCTGCTGCCGAATCGAAGTACAAGTTCTCATCCTATGGGGGGGACCCTAAGAGGCTAATAGAGTACTTTCAGAGCCCAGACTTCACAGAGCTTGTACTTTTGTTAGGTGTAGATCTCTCAAAGAAACTTCTACAAGAGGTAATTGCTAGTTACACGGATAAAGACATTCAAGCAGCTGCAAAAAAGGCTATAGACGAAATAGACGGATATAAAGACCTAGAAGACTCTGATACTTTATTAATGTATAAAAAATTCTAAAGTTTTTATCCGAAGGATGGAGCTCCTCCACCCATTCCAGCTCCTTCTCCTTCTTCTCCTCCTGGAGTCTTGCCCTTTCCTTCAGACTTGAGTTGAGAGGCTGCGATCAGGTCGTCTATCTTGAGTACTGAGGTGGCTGCCTCAGTAGAGCTCTTTAGCACTTGTCTCTTCACTCTAACAGGTTCCAGCACATTAATTGAGAACGTGTCATCTATTATCTTACCGTTTATTACATCTACGCCAGCGTTAGCCAACCCTTTGACATGCCTAGCTCTGAGGTCCATCAACGTAGATATGGGTTCCATCCCTGCCGTCTCAGCTAGTATGCTTGGGATCTCTTCTAGAGCGTCAGCGTAAGCCTCTATAGCTAACTGCTCCTTGCCTCCAACGCTCCTCGCGTATTCCCTGAGCTTCATGGCCAACTCTACCTCTATAGCTCCTCCTCCTGGAACTATCATGGGTTCGAGCAATATGTTCCTTAGAGCGTGAAGCGCATCGTTTATGCTCCTCTCAGCCTCGTCGAGAGCCATATCGTTTGATCCTCTGAGCAAGATGTTTACAGCTCTTGGGTTCTTAGCCCCTTCAATGAAGACCATCTTGTCGTTTCCTATCCTTCTCTCCTCAACTAACTCGGCGTACCCTAGATCCTCTGGAGTAGCGTCCTTCACGCTACTTATAATCCTCGCGCCTAAAGCCTTCTCTAGTTTCTCTATATCGCTTCTCTTAACTCTCCTTACAGCGAGGATTCCCTTCTTAGCCAAGAAATGCTGAGCTATGTCATCGATTCCCTTTTGGCACACCACAACGTTAGCTCCGATACTGGCTAGCTTATCTACCATCTCCTTTAGATATTTGGTTTCCTCGTCTAGGAAAGACTTTATCTGATCTGGGCTAGTTATGCTTATCTTAGCTGAGATCTCTGGCTTCTCCACCTCTAGAGCCGCGTCCAATACAGCTATCTTCGCTCTCTCCACTCTCTTTGGCATACCTGGATGAACAACTTCCTTGTCTAAAACTAGTCCGTGAACCAAAACGCTGTCCTCTATCGTTCCACCTTTCTTCTTGTCAATCTTAACCAGATCTAGGCTCACGCTATATCCACCATTGGGTAAAGGTTCAGCGACTTTGGAAACGGCATCAATTATGATGTCAATCATCTTGTTCATTTCTGACTCCGACTCGGCAATGAACTTGCTCGCCATAGTAGTGTAAACTATCTTCTTGAGGCTAGACCTAACTGACGGATCCTGCAAGTTCCTTACATCAATTTTAGTCGAGATCTGGGTTAAAATTTCAAGGGCTTTATTGAAGGCTTTCTTGTACCCTTCAATTATTATCGTTGGGTGAATGTTCTGGTCCAAGAGCGCTTCTGCCTTCTCAAGTAGTAGACCAGCTAGAACGACAGCGCTGGTTGTGCCATCTCCTACCTCAGAGTCCTGAGCCTTAGCGGCCTCCACGAGTAGCTTAGCAGCAGGGTGTTGAATCTCCATCTCCTTGACTATAGTCGCACCGTCATTGGTTATGGTTACGTCGTTAAAGCTATCTATCAACATCTTGTCGAGTCCCTTAGGACCAAGGCTAGATCTAAGCATCTCAGCTAAAGTTCTAGCCGCAAGTATGTTGTTCCTTAACGCATCCCTCCCGGTTGATCTTGAAGTACCTTCTTTAAATAGAAGAACTGGAACTCCAGCCATTCATTACCACCTTTTCTGAACTCCATTCAGATCGGTTATATATAAATTTAACTTTCGCTCTAAAAGACCCTAAATCTTAGAGAAAATAAGAGAATTGAAAGTGAATTAAAACGCTTATAGAAAAGCTTTTTCCTTATTGCTCATATCAACGTTGGTGAAATGCGTAAACTGCGGAGGACAGGGAGAGATCCTGGTTAGTGGTAAGATACTCTGTTCTCGTTGCTCTCGTCAGGAGATATTTCATAGGGTTAGAAGGAACCTATCTAGAAGTGGAGTTAACTTAAAGGAATCGAAATCCCTCCTTATTTATCCTTCGTTTTATAGAGAAATAGCAGAGCTTCTGAACGTCCTTTTAGCTAAAACTTGTGTAAACTGCAATTTGACTATTAGATACCTGGAAACAGATAGCAAATCAAGCATTAATCTAACTCTCAGAGAGCTTCTCCTTCAGGCCAATAAAGAACCTGAGAAGATAGTTTTCCTTCCTTTCACTGCAGACTTCTTCTCCTCATACTTAGTTTATTCTTCTACGTCGATCGTAGGCTCCTATCTCTCGCTCTACGGACTGACCTTTAACATCTCTGAAAAAACCTTCATTTCTCCACTCTATGACACCCCACTTTCCGAAATGAAGGGGTTCAGTGAGTTAACCGGGGAGTTAAAGACATCCGACGAAATGTTTAATACGATACTCAACTGGTTTAGATCTAACTTTAGTGACAACGAGGTCTTCCACACTTTTCCTCCTTCGGTTCAAGTTATTATTAACAAATTCAATAAATGTAGAAGATGTGGGGCATTAATTGAGACTAATGAGTACTGTAAAGCTTGCTCAACTGAGCTTTCTCTTGAGACGAAAGAGTAATCTCATAGAAGATCTCAAAACGAGAGGGAGCGAACTTAGAAGGCGGAACAGGACCCGTAGATCCGTAAAATAGATATCCTGAGGTTATTATCTCCTTGAGACCTTCTGGATCGTAAGAGAACATTTCTTCTAATTGAGATAACAAGTTTGTTTGTTGTTTAATTTCCTTAGTCGAGATAACGTTACCACATATTCTACAACTGAAGTCTGGCATCACCGCCTCAAATCCACATCTTGGACACTTGATAGGCGAACGTAGTCCAAATACGTTCCAATTATTTCTCAGGATATCAATTAGGTCCTTTCTCCCACGTCTCTCGGCCTCTTGATAGAGTTGTTGACCCAGGTCAACTAAAGCCTTCCTAATGTTAATGACTAGGAACTCTAACTGATCGTCTGTTACCTTATGTAGCTCAACTTCCCTAACTAATCTAACTGCTATATACTCCATAAGATCCTCCCTTGACGTGTTCAACCTGTTGATTATGGTTCTCGCTTTGGGTTTAGTCTTCACTTGGCCCACAGCAGCTACGAAAGGTTCCTTAAGTATCTCCTTCAGTAGTTCCCGATCTATCCTAAGCTGATATATCCCTAGGCCAATCTCAACTTCGTCAAAGTACTCATCCATTAGCTTCTCAGCATCAACGTACTTCTCTTTTTTCTCTTTCTTTTCCTTTTTCGTCTCCTCCTCTTTTCCCTCTACCTTTTTCCTTGCCACTTCTAACTACACGCTCATATGGACTGGGCTAAATCGAGGAAGTCTAAAGGTAAAATTTTCTTCTTTGAAGTGAACTCTTGATATTTATTATCTAAGAATCCGAGAAATACTGGACAATTCTCATATTTTCCTTCTCTATTACACTTATTAGATAAATCGAGGAAACATTTAGAGGTTTTCTTATCATAATACGGACAGGCCTTGTAGTAGGTCTTCGCGCTCTTCATCATCTTATCCATCCATATCTTTTTATGATCCTTCTTCTCTGCCTCCTTTTCTGCCTTCGCTAAGGCCCTATTAATTTCGTCCTCTGACATCTTTATTGATTTATTTGATGACAATAATTACACCTCTTTACCACAACTTTGGATAGATCAGTTATATAGATTACTACTACTATGTGTCAATTTTTGTCACTACTATCTTATTGAGTTTGTATAATGATGATGTAAACGTTACAATGTTTAGACTAAAAAGGACCACATAGAAGTAGATAGTATTAACAACTGTCCAGCTTTCTCTTTACGTTCTGAGAAAACCCTATTCTGAACCCTAATTTGGGATCGTTGTATAGATAGAGGATCTTTTTTGTTTGCAATCCTCTTAGAACTCTAAAAAGCCATGCAGAGTCAGCCTTGTACTCATCCTGAAGTTGGTCTATGTAGACGTAAGTAGATCCCCACTGTTTATATCTCTCAAGTAAGAAAAACAAAATATCTCTCTCATCTTTATCTAACTTTTCAGAAATGTCCGATAGACAAACCGTAGGATCTAGCTTTTGTGATTTATTGACTTTTGATTTGGTTTTAGACTCAATGAACGACAAAACACTCTCATCTTCTTTTTGATTGCTTTGTCTATTTTTGTTGTTCATTGATCCTTTAACCTGTTCTCCTAACATTTGTTTTGCTATGACCAGCATTTCCTTGAACCTTGAGTTAGAGTAAGAATCTATTATTGAGGCCGCTAACGATTCTCCCTGAGGAGTGAGGTACCATCTTCCACCCTCTTGATACATCAACCCTTTCCTTTTCCAGTAGCTCAAATAACTGCTCACGTACTTAGTCTCATAACCTAAATTCGACGATATCTCGGATGTCCTTAGGGGCCTAGCGTGAAGAAGTACAAGTATAGCCTCCATTAGTTTTGATCTAGGAGAGGCCTTACTCTCCTGAGAGGTCTCTAAATTGACGCTAGGCTCCTTCTCACTCAATGTAAGATAGTATCTACATTTTAACTTTTAATGGATAGGTAACTAGTTTCCTAAGGAATACCGTAAATTTCTTTTCTAAGTGATACTACACGTCGAGATCGTCATGTACTCATCATATCCGACTATTACCCTGTAAACTCCACTGAACTTACGATCGAGACTTGGATCTCCCGTATCAAACCTCAAGCAGCTAATCCTGCTTAGCTTCAAACGGGACGAAAGGATAATTATGTCCTCTTTGCTAACTCTTTTCAATACTTCGATCCCTAACTCCTGGTTTCCTCTCCCTATTATGAACCCTTGTCCTCCTATAGGGGTTAAGACAACCTTTAACTCCCCGGTTAATTTAAGAAGGTCGTCGTAATTAGCTCCAGATTTAATTAGTTTTTTCCCTTGAAATATATCTACCGAAAGGAAATTCGGTTCATATCCGAGCATCTGTTCAATTCTCTTCACTGTGGCCCCCGGGCCCATAATGTATATCGTGTCGTTATTTAATAATTTATTTATAAAAAAATTGGCTATATCATCTAATTCTCCAGAATAATTATATTCTTCTTTACTTGGTGTGAGATAATCTCCAAATGATATAGTATTTACAATAAAAAATAGCTTGATAACGAACCTTCCCCTCCTATACTCCTCCTCGTCAACGTCGATCACCTCAGCTTTTACCGTTTTAGCTTTCCCTTCGATGAAATACGTTAGGAGATCCCCCGCGCTCTCTGGGTTGGTAGCGAACACTCCACTATGCATCTTGACTCCTGAAGGCACTCCAACGATTGGGACGAGGTCTTTGGCGATCTCGCTGACGTCTCTCGCCGTACCGTCTCCACCCACGAAGACTATTATCATTACGCCTCTCTCTATCATTTCTCGGACGGAAAGGATGGTGTCCTCCCTAGTAGACTCATCCTTTCCTGAATTAAGTAATGTGTATCTCCTGGAGGTTCCTCTGAAATACTCTTCACCCATCTTACCTCTAGGTACAAGATACTCTACGTCTGGTGCCCTAGATAGGAACCTTTTCACTCTCTGAGGAGTCTCAGGGTTGTAGACCCTAAAATTATCGCTACCTTTAAGTCCTATCCTTCCACCAGAACCGGCATATGGATTAACCAGAAATCCCACTTTCAAATTGTAATAATCGCGTTGCAACTTTATACGCTAGATGAATGTCCTGAGGAGTAATATAAATGATGAGAGTCCCACGATCGAACTGATTTGAAAGAAAGGTTACCTCTTGTAAAAGAGAGTTTATTGAGAACTCGTCCGTTCTGGGAGGTATCTCTAAGCCATTCCTTTTAACTGTTATTAGGGAAGCCTCAGCGCCCATCCTTATTATCTCGTCCCTAAGTCTGATCACCCCAAACCTGTCAACCAAACCCTCCCCGTTTTTAAGAGCTATTTGGATGCACTTCCACTTCAACGATTCTAGGGCTGCTGGTCTTATGCTGACCCTAGATCTCCACGCTTCAATCAATTCCTTACCTTTGTCAGTTAGCTGATTTCCGCCCACCTTATCTACTGCGATCAGTCCCATCTCCTTTAGCCTTCTTAGCATGGTCTTCATTGAGGCCTCTCCTAGTCCTAGTTTCCTCATTAGAGTTATCCTTCCTACCGGAGACTCATCATAGATTATATTAAGTGCCAGAATAACGTAAGCCTCATCGTAACTAGGTTTATTACCCTGCCTAGGCTTTGTAGCCTCCTCTAAGGCAGAGATTTCGCTCATAGTTTATATTTGGAGCAATAGTCTTTTAAATGATGCTAAAAGGTAAAAATCTCTTATGCCTTCTTGATCTGGATAAGTGGGACATTCAAAGGCTATTAGACGTGTCCTTCTCTTTTAAGGAGAAAGTGATGACTAACTCGATTCCCAAGACTCTAGAGGGTAAGAGAATAGCCCTGTTCTTTGAGAAACCTAGCACACGGACAAGGGTTAGCTCAGAGCTTGCAGTCTCGATGTTAGGTGGAACGGCAACGGTGTTGAGTAAGAACGACATCCAGGTTTCTAGAGGTGAGCCTATAGAGGACACTGCGAGAGTACTTGGTAGGATGGTAAACGGGATAGGTGCAAGAGTTCAGAAACATGAGACTTTGCATAAGTTGGCCGAGTACTCTAATAGACCTACGATAAACCTTCTCAGTGACCTCTCTCATCCACTTCAGGCTTTGACCGATTTTATGACGATCAAGGAGATATTTGGAACGTTAAATAAACCCATAGCCTTCATAGGGGACGGTGGAGATAACGTCCTAGCGAGCCTGATGGCTTTCGTCGCGAAGTTGGGTCTGGAGATGAGGGTGGCCTCTCCTAAAGAATTAAGACCTAGACCGGACGTCTGGAAACGGATAGAAGAAGAGGCTGAGGGAAGTGGAGCGATAATCGAGTTTTATGAAGACCCATACGATGCGGTCAAAGGCGTCTCCGTAGTGTACACGGACGTCTGGATAAGCATGGGCCAGGAGTCAGAGGCTCAAAAAAGAAGAGAGTTGCTCTCTAAGTATAAAGTGACCGAGGACCTAATGAGATACACCTCCTCCGACTCGATATTCCTCCACTGTCTTCCTGCCGTAAGAGGGGAGGAAGTGGAACCTGGGGTTATAGATGGTAAGAAGAGTAAGGTTTGGGATCAAGCCGAGAACAGGCTTTACACCGCTATGTCCGCTTTCTCCCTCATTTTCTAAAGAAGGAGTCTATTCTAGACTGATTTAGTACCTCCTTAATGGCTCTAACTTCTTTCAATCTAACCTTAGGCTCCTTAAGTCTGGACTGAACCAAGTCTATCGCCTCCACTAATGAGTTGAGAACAGCTATCTTATTTTGAAAAGAGCGTTTCACCGTTTCCCTAATGTGCCAGTTGCCTAGCGGTGCGAAGTAGTCCTTAGTTATTTCCCTTATTATGATCACGCCCGCTGACCTAGAGATCGAATCGAGGTATTCTAGGACTGACGTTCTGGCAGCCATGTAGCCTCCGTCTAAAGTGTCGTATTTTCCCCAGTAGTCTTCTCTAAGGTCTGTTATAACCATGTCCGTTGACCATAATCCCATCTCATGCCAAATCTCTACCCATGAGATAGAGTAAGAGGAAGGATATAATATCACGTGAAAGTTGTTTCCCAGATAGCTTTGATAGAAAATCGTTACCTCATTGATTTGAGGTTTTTCCACTACCCTATTTCTCAGCTCTTTCCCTAAGGCCGAATCGACAGCTGTAATAGCCCACCTTGTAGGCACCAGTTTCCTATCTTTGCGTACGCCCATTAAACCGAGGGAGAGGGCATCTATTATGCTGTATATACTCTCTCCGTTCCTGTAGAGAGTTAGGATACCATCATTAGACTTAACGTCATCATGTATCAACTTCTCTAAGGCCTTGGATACTTTAGGGTTCTCCACTATTTTTATCTCCTCTGCCTTAGCGGCAGGACCACGTGGCATAACATATCCATCAAATTTGAGCTTGGGTTCTAACTTACCGCTTATCTTAGTCTCTGATCTGACTGGCTTTTCTGACACAACGGCCAAAGATAGCTCCTTCTCGTAAAGTTTCCACACATCGGTTACCTTTACAGACGAAATGTTTGAGATTAGAGAGGATCTAAAATTAATTATATCATATATTGACGCCTTTCCCCACCAATTTACAGGGTCTTCATAAACCTTAGCTAGATCTCCTATAACACCTGGGGCTACGTTAAGGCTTATAGAAACCCTAGGATATCCCTTCTCTCCTACGACCGCGCTGGGAGGCGTGGATCCGTCTACGAGTCCCTTCTCAAGGGATATCTTAGAAGTAGAGTTCACTATGGCTCTAAACCTTTCAGTTATGGGACAGGAAGTTAATCCGCACAGGAACTTAGTTCCTTTGCATCTCACGCAGAGCTCTGCTGGAATTTTCCTCAAGACCCAGCTTCCTCTCTATATACCATTGGGCAATCTTTAATTTAGCTGTAATCGTTAGTCCTCTTGGTCTAGGGTAGACATGACCTTTTCTCACTTTTTCTAGAATCTCTTCTACATTAAACTCATCAAGATCTATGTAGTTGTACGCGGACCCTAACGACTCTTTAACGTGAGAGTCGCTGTTAGCTAACCCTATCAAGCTTAACTGCTTAGACGCGGTCTCAGCCATCCTATTAGCCCATCTTTGGGCCTTAGAATTATATATTTCAATTGCATTAAATTTAAATTCATATATCTTTTTCCCTATCCCCTTCCTGAAGACGTCAAATGGATGAGAAGGGAAAAGAATGCAGGAGTTCTGATAGGAGTAATCAACTAGGGAAGTCAAATCGGAAGGTGGGTCAGGTGGGAAGCTACAAAGTATAACCACGTGACCGTATTGGGTTGTAACCTCCTGTCCGGGTATAACTTTTCCCTCTACCCTTGAAACTCCTCTAGAGGTATCGTGATCGGTCAGAGCTATGAAGATGTTCATCTTGCTAGCTTGGTTGACTAAAACCTCTGGATCGTGTTTACCATCGCTAAACACAGAGTGGACGTGAAAATCAACGTTCATATGTAGCCCAGCTCTTTCATTACCTCTAGGGTAAGGATCGTTATCCCGGCGGCTCCCCTAACAAGGTTATCTCCTAAAACTACCATCCTCAGTCCGCCGTTTTCGTTCCTTATCCTGCCCACGGATATTGCCATCCCGCCTTCCGCCCTAACGTCCAGCTCCGGTTGGGGTCTATCCTCGCCCTCTAGAACCCTTATCGGTGTCTTAGGTGCTGTTGGGAGGTTCCTCTCTTGAGGTAACGATTTGAAGGAAGAGAGTTCCCTTTTGACTTCCTCTGCGTCAACTGGGGAGTTAAAGAACAAGTACATCACCCCAGTGTGGCCAACCTTCACCGGTACCCTAGTGCTTGTTACCGCAGCTCTAAACTCCACGTTCTTTATCGAATCTCCGATTAACGTACCTAGCATTTTCCCAGACTCTTTTGGTATCTTCTCTTCCTCTCCTTTTATAAATGGAATTATGTTATTTGTTATTGACATAAAACCTAGCCCGTTATAACCTGCCCCGCTCACGGATTGTAACGTAGTTAATATCATGTTGTCTAGATGATATTTAAGAAGAGGCTTGAGCGGCATGCTCATAATTGCAGCCGTACAATTTGGGTTCTTTACCAGAAGTCCTTTCCATCCTCTCTTCTGTCTCTGAGTTTCTAGAAGTCTCAAATGTTCCCAATTAACTTCAGGGTTGATTAGTGGAACCTCAGGGTCCATCCTGAACGGACTAGCGTTAGAGATCACAGTAATTCCTTCCCTTACCATTTTAAGTTCTATCCCTTCTGCTAACTCGTTAGGTAACGCTGAGAGTACAACGTCTACGTCCTTGTGATCCTCTGGTTCCGTAGAGACAATCCTGAGGTCCTTTACCGTATCAGGCATCTCATATCCTTCTATCCACTTCACCGCCTCAATGTACCTCTTACCTATCTTTGATGGAGACGCACTTACCTTTGTTAGTTCTATGAAAGGGTGAGAGGATAGGAGTCTCACCATTTTTTGTCCTACGATTCCTGTGGCTCCAAGAAGTGAAACTCTCAGTTTATCCATTTTACAACAACCTCATGTAAGTCTTTAGCTAAATTAAAACCTTCATCTTTACTCGTTAAGAACGTCACACTAACGTTTCTGAGGCCTCTAGATATGGATGCCAGCTCGAAGGATGAAGCCTCTCTGAGTACTTCCTTAAACAGGTCCTTATTCCTTAGTCCACAACCAACCACGCTCACAGCGCTAACGTCCTCGACTCTCACGCTGTCTAGGTCTCTAAGCTCTTGAAGCCTGGACGTTAGCCTCCTTGAGTTCATGGAGTCTACTACTATATGAATTGTAGTCTCAGAGGCGGGTTGCGATAACGAAATTATGTTAACCCCTGCCTCCCTTGCGGTCTCCATAACTCTGGCCGCGGATCCTATCTTCCCTACAATGTTAGTGCTCTCAACAGAGATTAGCTTTAAGTCCTCTAGAACGGCTATCCCCTTGAGCTTGTCCAATGAGTTACAACCTCCCTGAACGAGAGTAAACCCTTCATCATATAATCCCTCTATATAAACCTTGATGTCTCGATCTAACATAGGCTCAAAGGTCCTAGGATGGAGTCTCTTAGCCCCCATCTGAGCCAACTCCATCGCCTCCTCTAAAGTTAACCTTGATATGGTTCTAGCTCCGCTAAACTTCCTAGGATCCGCAGTCATGATACCTGGGACTTCAGTTATCAGTCTGACTTCGGGGAAACCCAATAGCTTAGCTAAGAGAGTTGCGGTGTAGTCGCTCCCGCCCCTTCCTACCGTTGTATATCTGTTAGTCTGAGTTTTGCCTATAAAACCTGGAACCACAACTATCTTAGACTTAGTGTCTAAAACTTTCCTAGCTTCCATAGCGGATAGGTCCTCTATCACGTTAGCTTCACCAAATGAGTCATCCGTGACGATTACAGGTTCCGTGTAAGCCTCAGCGTCTATTTTCCTCGCTCTTAACATAGCGCTTAAAGTTACGCTTGCCATCCTCTCTCCGAACGAGAGGATGTAGTCTCTAACTCTCATTGACGTTTCGTCCAAAACCTTTATCGACCAAGCTATCCTGAACAGCTCGTCTGCTAGTTTAGAGAGAGCTTTGAACGCGTTTTCAAACTCAGCCCCTTCAGATACCTTGGAGAGGAGTTTAACGTGTCTGTCGTAGATTTCGCTCACTATCTCGACCGCCTTCTCCCGATTCTCAGTAGCTTCTATAAGTCCGTTAGTTACTCCCTTCAAGGCCGATGTGACTACAACAGTCTTTCCCTTCTGATCTGCGTATCTCTCTATCCTCTTTGCTATTAACTCAAAGTCTCTCTCGTCTTTTTGTATAGACCCCCCTATCTTAATTACCGGCATTTAGATCACCCAGAATTACGTTCTCCAAATGATCTGGGTTAACCAATATCCTCCTAGCCGAGGATTTAATCATTGAGTCCGGGTCCTTTAGAGCATGACCAGTTAAAACTATTACAACCTCACTTGACTTATCTACTAGACCCTCCTGTATAGCTTTCTTATATCCAGCGAAAGAGGCCACAGAGGCAGGTTCAGCACCTATGCCTTCAGTTCTAGCTAACTCTTTTTGGGCCTCCACTATCTCACTGTCGCTTACGTAAACTGCAGTTCCCTGAGACTCCTTTATCGCTTTCATGGCCTTCCTCCAGTTTACCGGCTTCCCTATCCTGATAGCTGTAGCTATGGTCTCAGGATTCTCTACAAATTGAGGAGTATCTAAGTTATTAACTATGGCCTTAGCTATGGGGGAAGCGCCTTCAGCCTGTACCCCTATCATCCTAGGTATTTTATCAATTATGCCAGCGTCCCTTAGTTCTGTGAAACCTTTCCAGATCGCGTATATATTGCCTGCGTTACCAACCGGTACGAAAACGAAATCAGGAACCCTGATCTCCTCAGCAATTTCATAGGCAATGGTTTTCTGTCCCTCCAATCTCCACGGATTGAAAGAGTTCAATGGGTAAACTATACCCATGTCCTTGTATAGCTTCATTACTGCCTTCATTCCAACGTCGAAACTTCCTTCAACCTCTAAGATCGTGGCGCCATAAAGGACAGCCTGTGCTATCTTCCCTATGGCTACCTTATCCTTAGGGAGAACTAAATATATTCTAAGGCCGGCCCTAGCGGAGTACGCTGCGGCAGACGCAGCCGTGTTTCCAGTAGAGGCAGCTATTACGATCTTGTAACCTTCGTTCACTGCTGAGCTTATCGCTACTGTCATTCCTCTATCTTTGAAGCTTCCAGTTGGATTAGCACCCTCAAACTTATAGTAAACCTCTCCAACTTTCCCCTTGATGAGGGGCGTTCCGCCTTCGTTTATGGTTATCACTTTCCTATAGTTTCCAGCTATCGCCTCGGAATATCTCCAAACACCTCTCCCCTTTAGTTTGGAAAACGAGAAGGAGGGAGGTAACTTAACCGATATTTCCAATATCCCTCCACATCTGGGGCAGGTGATTAATTTCTGATCTATTTCGCTTTGGAACCCACATTCAATACAACGCATGGATCCATCTAGTTTGTTTCCAACGGTATGTCACCAACTTCCATGCTCGATGTATGTAAAAATTTAAACTTTATGGGGCTCTTTGTTTCAAATGGCCTTCAAAGATCTGAGAGATTACTTAAGCCACATGCGCTCAAGAGGTAAGTTAATAGAAGTTAACCAAGAGATTGACGTTGACTTAGAGATAGCCGAGTTAGGGAGGATAGCTACATATTCTCACGCCCCTCCTCTACTTTTTAATAACGTAAAGGGCTATCCTGGCTGGAAAGTGTTAACTAACGTTTACTACTCTCTTGATGGGATATACGAAATCTTCGGAACCGATAAGCTAGAGAGTATAGGGGAGAACTTCCTCTCGAGTTTCGGCGATCTACCTACCTCAATGCTTGACAAAGTTAAGTCCCTCCCCTCCATTCTAAAGATGGGAAAGTACATGCCGAAGGAGAGGAGACCTTCATTTGAAGAAGATCAAAGATTAAACCTGGAGCTCTTACCCGCAACAAAGACCTGGCCGAAGGATGCTGGACGATATATGACTTTTTCTATTGTAATAACTAAAGATCCAGAAAAAAATATCAATAATCTAAGTATTTATAGAGTTCAAATAATTAATGAGAGAGAAGCGCTAGTGCATTGGCAGGCCTTCAAAAGAGGATCAATGTCTGCCCTAAAATATAAGGACATTGGCATAACTAAAGTTCCAGTAGCTATCGTAAACGGAGTTGATCCAATAATCACTTTGACGGCTGCCTCGCCCGTTCCCCCGGGTTTGGACAAATACCTTTTTGCAGGTATCCTAAGAGATGAAGGAGTGGATGTTACAGAGCTAGATAACGGCATCTTAGTTCCAGCACATGCCGAGTCAGTACTTGAGGGCTATGTTGACCTAAATGACATGAGGCTAGAAGGACCTTTCGGAGATCACCTAGGTTATTACACTCCTCAAGATTATTACCCCGTATTTAAGTTGGAGAAGGCTTACGTTAGGGAGAACCCTATATATCACGTAACCTCAGTTGGGAAACCTCCTCTTGAGGACGCCTGGATAGGGAAGGGAGTTGAGAGGATATTCCTACCTTTCCTTAAGATGATCATCCCAGACTTAGTTGATATGAACCTTCCAGAATACGGTCTCTTCACCAGCGTTGGAATATTTTCTATAAGGAAAAGATATCCAGGACAGGCTAAGAGAGTTATGATGGCTATATGGGGAACTGGACAGTTGAGCTTCCTAAAGACGGTCGTAATTGTTGATCAAGACGTGAACGTTCATGATCTAAATCAAGTCGTTTATGCGATAGCAAGCACGGTTGATCCGCAAAGAGACGTGTTAATAGTCCCCAACGCCTTGAACGACACGTTAGATCACACAGTTCCTAGCCCTCCTTTAGGAAGCAAGATGGGAATAGACGCAACTAGAAAGTTTAAAGAGGAGTTAGGAAGGGAATGGCCTGAAGAGGTTAAAAGCGATCCGGAAATCCTTAAAAAGGTCACAGAAATTTGGAATAATATAAAGCCTAGAGCGTAAGCTCTTCTCTAAGAGTTTGATCCCCCTTCTTATAAATTACGCTAACCTCAATCACGTCTAATCCTCTAGTGGGCACTTCAATCTTGTTTGTTGTCTTGTTTATTTCAATCTCATCGGAAATAGTTCTTCTGATCCTCTCATCAGTAGGTGAGAGAGAGGTAACGCTGTACTTAACTATAACCTCCCTCACTAAAATTGGAAGCCCGTTACCGGTTTCCAATATAATCTTTTCTCCCTCTACTTTGGCCTTGAACTCCGGCATGCTCTTACATCTCTTGTTATTAGTATTATGAGATTGATCTCTTAAACGTTATTCGTCTGAAGATTCATATTAGAGCTTACATGACCAGTAAAGTAGAGGAATTCGTTAAGAACTGGAACGGTAGGCAAGAGCCCGGAATTGGAGAGAGATTTAAGAACGCTTTCAAGCAAAAGCAACCTCTAAGGTACAAGCTGGTTACCGCTAATTACAAGTTGAAGACAACCATAAGCAGACTAGAAGTCTACATCTCCAAAATGCAGGAGAGAGACAGAGTACTGTTCGAGAGAATAGTCACCGCCCAGATGTCTAAGGACAACGCTAGAGCCTCCATGTACGCTAACGAGATAGCGGAGATAAGGAAGATGACAAGGCAAATGATAGCGGTTCAAATAGCTTTAGAACAGGTTCAGCTCAGGTTAGAAACTGTGACTGAGGTTGCCGACGTATTCAACAGTCTGGTTCCTGTCATAGGCGTGGTAAGAGAGTTAAAGAATGCGATAAAGGGAGTGATGCCCGAAATCAGCATGGAGATTGCTGATATAGAGGAAGGATTACAGGAGGTAGTCATAGAGGCGGGAGACTTCACCGGAGCGAGCCTTGAACAGGCTGCGACAAGCCCAGAGGCGAGGAAGATATTGCAGGAGGCAAGCGCGATAGCTGAGCAGAGAATGAAGGAGAACTTCCCAGACCTTCCCGCATTCGTTAGCACTACGCAGAAGGCGGAAAACGGAAATAATGGCAAATAATATTAACTTTTTAATTCTTCATTAGTTCTATATCAACAATTTTTTATTGGCTTTAATGTTCTAAGTAGATTTTTAAGTTTTGGTTCAAAATAGGTAGTGGGGATACTTTATTGGTCACTCAAATTTTGAAAGAAGAGGGTATTCTCCCACTCATCAAAGTAAGAAAAGAAATGATTGAGCTAGCTGGTGGAAAAGGTGCAAATCTAGGCGAGCTCCTTAGCCAGGGGATCCGAGTACCCCCTGGCTTTGTTATAACTTCAAAAGCTTATTCCTACTTCTTAGATTATAACGGTTTGAGGGAAAAGATAATTTCTGCCCTCAATCTATCTCCTGATGAAGCTAGCAAGGTAATCAAGAACCTCATTTTAAGCGCAAAACTTCCTCCAGATCTAGAGGAAATGATTAACAGCTCTTATAACGAGCTAGCCAATATGGCAGGTAAAGAAGTTCTCGTTGCAGTTAGGTCCTCAGCTACAGCTGAGGACATAGAGAACGCTAGCTTTGCGGGCCAACAGGATACCTACCTTAACGTAAACAGGTCCAACATAATCGAAGCTGTTAAGTTAGTTTGGGCGAGTCTATACAACGAGAGGGCAATTGAGTACAGGAAGAGTAAAGGGATAGACTCATCCAAGGTGGAGATGGCGGTAGTCGTTCAAAAAATGGTTAATTCAAAGTCTTCTGGAGTCATGTTCACACTTAATCCTTCTAATGGAGATAGGAACCTTATCGTGATAGAGTCCTCTTGGGGATTAGGAGAGGCGGTAGTAGGAGGAAAGGTAACCCCTGACGAGATAGTAATAAGCAAGTCTAACCTGAAGATACTAGATAAGAGGATCTCGAAAAAGAATCTAAAGATCGTTTACGATAAGGGCAGGAACATTGAGGTTCATCTAGAGGGGGAGGAGAGCGAGAAACCAAGCATCTCTGACGAAGAAGCTTTAGAATTAGCCAAGTTAGCGCTTAAGATAGAAGCGCACTACGGAACACCTATGGATATAGAATGGGCTATAGATTCTGATCTTAAGTTCCCTGATAACGTTTTCATAGTTCAGGCCAGACCTGAAACTTTCTGGAGCTCTAGGAAAAAGGAGGACGTGAAAGTAGAGGAGAAACCCTCAGAGCGTAAGGTTTTGGTAAAGGGATTAGCAGCAAGTCCCGGTATAGCTAGCGGAAAGGCCAGGGTTCTTTTAGACGTCAAGGACGCAAAGGAGTTCCAGAAGGGTGAGATACTAGTAACTAAGATGACCGATCCTGACTGGGTTCCAGTGATGAAAGCGGCCTCAGCGATTGTAACAGATGAGGGAGGGATAACTAGCCATGCAGCTATAGTATCCAGGGAGCTAGGTATACCTGCAATAGTGGGCGCAAAGGAGGCCACTAAGGTACTAGAGACCGGGCAGGAGATAACCGTCGATGCTACTAGGGGAGTCGTTTATGACGGTAAGATAATCTTAGAAGAACCGAAACAGGAATCGCATACCTCGACTGGAAGCCTAGGGTTGTCTAGAGACGCCATGCTTAGTCTCTTCCCAGTAACTGGAACTAAGATTTACATGAATTTAGGTCAACCGGACGTAATAGAGAAGTATCTAGATTTACCGTTTGATGGCATAGGGTTGATGAGGATAGAGTTCATAGTTAGCGAATGGATTAAGCATCACCCCTTATATCTTATAAAGATCGGGAAACCTGAGGAGTTCGTAAATAAACTTGCAGACGGTATAGCTAGAGTCGCCTCAGCCATATATCCAAGACCTGTGGTAGTTAGGTTTTCGGATTTCAAGACCAATGAATACAGAGGATTGATAGGCGGTGAAGAGTTCGAACCTGAGGAGAGAAA
Source organism: Metallosphaera cuprina Ar-4 (assembly GCF_000204925.1). Classification (NCBI taxonomy): domain Archaea; kingdom Thermoproteati; phylum Thermoproteota; class Thermoprotei; order Sulfolobales; family Sulfolobaceae; genus Metallosphaera; species Metallosphaera cuprina. Next base: position 487,937 of record NC_015435.1, read on the forward strand.
CCCAATGATAGGTTGGAGAGGGGTATCTAGATACGTTAGTCAACAATATGAACCCGCATTCAGGCTTGAGGTTAGGGCAATAAGGAAGGCTAGAGAAGATATGGGTCTAAAGAACGTATGGGTTATGTTTCCATTTGTGAGAACCAGCTGGGAGCTAAACAAGGCAATAAAGATAATGGAAGATGAAGGTCTAACTAGGACACCAGACTTCAAGGTCTGGATTATGGCAGAGGTTCCATCAGTTATAACTATGGCGGACGAGTTCTCCAAAATGGTAGACGGGTTCAGCATAGGTAGTAACGATCTAGCTCAGCTTACGCTTGGAGTTGACAGAGACTCCGAAATCCTAGGAAGGATGGGTTATTACGACGAGAGAGACCCTGCAGTGTTGAGATCTATGAGAAGACTGATAAGAGTCGCTCATAAGTACGGTAGGACGGTCTCGATATGCGGACAGGCACCAAGCGTTTACCCAGAAGTCACCGAGTTCCTGGTCAAAGAGGGTATAGACAGCGTAAGCATAAACCCGGACACTGTTATATACACTAGAAGGCTTGTGGCTAGCATAGAGCAGAAGATCTTACTCAGAGGTATTAAGTGATCGTCTTGGCGCATTTTTTACATAACCTTTTTGAACCGTTAGAATAGCCTACACATTTCTCGCAGATTAAGCTTCCACATTTCTCGCAATATCCTATAGAAAGGTTTCTTAAGCAAAGTTCACACATGCTCATCTCGCAGACTGTACATATCCCTTGTTTAATATGATCATCACAGACGTTTCTTCCGCAGATAGTACAGACTTGCGTCGAGTACTTATCTTCACAAATCTCACATTTTAATGAACTCTTTAAACCATTGGAACGCCTCTTCATCGTCCTTTGCCTGCTTTGGTGGGTGTTTAAAGTAGAACGCAGATACTTGCTCTAGAGGTCCTCCAATCCCTCTATCCTTTGCCAGTTTAACTGCCCTAATTACGTCTACCAGCACTGAGGCGCAGTTAGACTTATCATCAACCTCTAATGTGGCCTCTACCTTAACCGGTCTACCTGCAAATCCCTTCCCGTTTACGTAAATGTAAGCCACTTTAGTGTTCCCTAGGAAGGGAACGTAGTCACTAGGTCCTATCCTTATCCTACCTTGACTCTCTATTTCTTCGCTCTCTAGGGTGCTAGTTACAGCTTTAGTTTTGCTTATCCTCTTTGAGCGCAGTCTATCTTCTGTCTTCATGTTTAAGAAATCGGTGTTTCCTCCAACGTTGAGTTGATACGTTTCCTCCACCTTTACTCCCCTCAACCTGAAGAGAGACGTTATCGCCCTATGGAATATTGTGGCACCAACCTGACCTTTAACGTCATCTCCAGCTATAGGTAGACCTAACTTCTTAAACCTCTCAGGAAACCGACCTGTAGGATCGCTAGCTATGAACACCGGAATAGCGTTTATAAATCCTACCTTAGCTTCAAGGGAAGCTTCAGCGTATGCTCTCGAAGCTTGCTCACTGCCTACAGGTAGCATGTTGATTAAGATTTCCGCTCCGCTACTTCTTAACTCGTCTATGACTGACTCTAACTTTCCTCCTCCGGTCGGTTTAAAAACATCAGACATGTGGGGTGCGACTCCGTCTAGTACTGGACCCATAGACACCTTAACTCCTAGTTTGTCCATATCCACTATTCTGGGAGTTATGTTAGGTCTCTCAAATATTGCCTCCGCCACGTCTTTCCCTACCTTGTTTACGGATACGTCAAAGGCAGCTACGATCTTAATATCGGTTATCTTATACCCCCCAATTATTGGAGTGATCAATCCGTCAAAGTTATCCTCTCCCATTCTCCTGTAATATTCTATACCCTGGACTAACATAGACGCACAGTTTCCAAGTCCTGCAATTGCTATCTTGATCATCGGATTTTTAGGGTTGATTAATGGTTAAAAATATAGTGATGAAAGGGATTTAGCCGAATGGTGAAGAGGTGGAGCGACTCTGAGGTGAAGTTAATGGGTCTGGTCAGGCTATATGCTTTAATCGAGGGAGAAGTTCAAGGTGTTGGGTTCAGGAGATTTGTTCAGATTAACGCAGTCAGATTAGGACTGAAGGGTTACGCTAAGAACCTCCCTGATGGGACCGTCGAGGTAGTTGCGGAAGGTTACGAGGAGTCTGTTCAGAAACTTCTGGATCAGTTATGGAAAGGGCCTCCATTGGCTCTGGTAACTAAGGTAACTCACAAGTTCGAGAGCTATAAAGGAGAGTTCACTAGCTTCGAAACGTATTAAGGCTGTTGACTACGGTTTCTATGTAGAAATTTAAATATAGACAAAAATAGAAAATATCATTATTTAACTAAAATCCTAGTTAAGATGCGGAAAAAAGGGGAGAGAAGGTCTCAGACGAATGACGAGCTCAGGATGAGTGGAGTAGCGTTCACGTAAGGAGCTTGATGAGGTCTCCGGTTAACCAAGAAGATAAAGAAGGTGAGGCTCCATTTCGTGGATTTTATGCCGTACTTGGTTCAGAACCCAAGGTTAGAGACCCCTTCTCTAAGCTTGATTAAAACTCCACTTTCACTGTCTTAGCTTGAAAGCTTAAGTGAGCTAGGCAATTATTGAACGAGACATAACGATCTGGATCCAAATCGAGGCGTCTTTTGAGAAGACTAGCATAGCGATCAAACCCTTCGCTTGCTGCCGGCAATCTGCTTGAATGTAACTTATAAATCCTATCAATATTCGAGCCCTCAATGACAGCTTGTTTAACGACTTCTAAAATATTTCTAGATATGTTTAAAAAGGACAAAACTATTTAACCTAATTGGTGTTCTTGTTGCACCAATGGCAAATAATGAGGAAATAATACCAAGTTATTGGTATAATATCATACCAGATTTACCTAAGCCCTTACCCCCGCCAAGAGATCCTCCTGATGCAGAATTCTCCAGGATAGACCTTCTAAGGAAAATAATGCCTAGCGAGGTATTAAGGCAACAGTTCACTGTCGAGAGGTTCGTCTCTATACCGAGGGAGGTTAGGGAAGCTTACATTAACATAGGAAGACCAACCCCACTCATGAGGGCAAGGAGATTAGAGGAGTTCCTCAACACTCCCGCTAGGATATACTTTAAGTATGAGGGGGCTACTCCTACAGGCTCGCACAAAATAAACACGGCGTTACCCCAGGCATACTTCTCAATGAGGGAGGGAATAGATCACGTTGTTACTGAAACCGGGGCTGGTCAGTGGGGAACCGCGGTAGCTCTCTCAGCTAAGATGTATGGAATAAGCTCCACGGTCTTCATGGTGAAAGTTAGTTATGAACAGAAACCTCAGCGGAGGACAATCATGCAGTTATATGGAGCTAACGTATTCTCCAGTCCAACCTCTTATACAGAATATGGTAAAAAAGTGTTAAATGAGAATCCTAAACATCCAGGTTCTTTGGGAGTAGCTATGAGCGAGGCGATTGAGTATGCGATGTCTAACGGTTACAAGTATTTGGTAGGCAGCGTCTTAGATGTGGTGGTTCTGCATCAAAGCGTTATTGGATTGGAGGCAATAAGGCAACTACAAGAACTGGACGAAGAGCCGGATACACTTGTTGGTTGCGTAGGTGGAGGGAGCAACTTTGGTGGCTTTTCGTTCCCGTTCATAGGATCAAGGAAAGGTTCTAAGTTTATTGCAGTAGGCTCTTATGAGATACCCAAGTTCAGTCAAGGATCCTATAACTATGACTTCCCAGACAGCGCAGGCTTACTACCACTAGTCAAGATGATTACCTTAGGCAGAGATTACGTACCTCCGCCTATTTATTCAGGAGGGCTGAGATATCACGGGGCAGCTCCTTCACTTAGCATGTTAATTAAGGAGGGCATAGTGGATTGGAGGGAGTTCAACGAAAGAGAGATATTTGAAGCGGCTCAGATATTTCTTCAGACACAGGGAATAGTACCTGCCCCGGAGTCCTCTCACGCTATAAAAGCTGTAATAGATGAGGCAAGGGAAGCTAAGAAAAAGAACGAGAAAAAGGTTATAGTGTTTAATCTAAGCGGTCACGGTCTACTTGATCTGCCCAATTACGAGTCTATGATGAGGAGGATGTAGATGAAGATGCTAGTGTCTTACTCCACGTTGGGCTATCCAGATAAGGATAATTATCTAAAGTTTGTTAAAGGGTTAGTAGATTCCGGTTCTGATATCCTCGAAATAGGCCTGTTACCTAAGTATGCGAAATACGACGGGCCCGTAATAAGGAGAAGTTATAAGGAAGTGTCAAAGTGGCTTAAGGACGTATGGAGCCTTCTAGAGGAGACTAGGAGAGCCGTAGACGTTCCTTTGGTCATTCTCACATACCTTGAGGACTGGGCGTCTTCGCTTCCAGAACTCCTAGATAGGATGAAGGATATAGGAATAGACGGAGTGCTCTTCCCTGACCTTTTAATAGATTACGTTGATGAGTACGAGAGATATGTGAAGGAAATTAAGAGTCACGGGATAAAGGCAGTGATATTTACCTCACCTTCCGTTCCTGATCCCCTCATTCATAAAGTGTCTACTCTCTCAGACATCTTTCTGTACTTCGGAGTCAGACCAACTACCGGAGTTCCTTTACCAGTTGGTGTTGACTCCCTAATAACTAGAGTTAGAACCTTAGTTAAGAACAAACTGGTAGTGGGCTTCGGGCTTTCTGACGTAAACGATATGGTTAAGGCATTAAAAGCCGGAGCTGATGGAGTAGCCATAGGTACCGTTTACATAGAGGAGATAGAGAGGAACGGGGTGAATTCAGCTATTTCGTTGGCAAAGAAGTTTAGGGCGATATTGGATGGAGCCTAAAGATTTCCTAAAAAAGATAACAGAGGGCAAATCCCTGAGCGAAGACGAGTCTAAGGAGTTAGCAGATCTAATTATGGAGGGATCAATTCCAGAATCGTTAGTAGGAGCGATATTGGTTGGATTGAGGATGAAAGGAGAGACTCCCGAGGAGATAATAGGTTTCACGAAATCTATGAGGGAACATGCCCTGAAATTAGAGGCTAAGCACACTTTGGACACTGCCGGTACGGGCGGTGATGGGTTCGGGACCATAAACGTTAGCACGGCCTCTGCCCTAGCGGTTAGCCTAGTTTATCCGGTGGCGAAACACGGTAACAGAGCAGCTAGCAGTAAGAGCGGAAGTGCAGACTTTTTGGAGGCTGTAGGTTATAACATTCAGGTTCCTCCAGAGAGAGCTAAGAGGTTGATAGAACAGGATAACTTCGCTTTCTTGTTCGCCCAGTTATATCATCCGTCAATGAAGAACGTCGCCCCAGTTAGGAAGGCGCTAGGAATAAGGACCATTTTCAACATTTTGGGCCCTCTTACCAACCCAGCCGGCTCAGAACGTCAGGTTATGGGGGTTTTCTCTACATCTACAATGAAGAGCCTATCTATCGCGGCTACTAGATTAAGTTTTGAGAAACTTCTCCTCATTCATGGAGAACCTGGGATAGATGAGGTCAGTCCTCAAGGAAGGACTTATGTTATCGAAGTAAGCAAGGACAGGATAGACGAATACGTATTAGACTTTAAGGAAATAACAGGGAAGGAGGCCCCTATATCAAGGCTTATAGCTTTAGACCCTGCGGACTCGGTTAAGAGAGTTATAAGAGGCAGTAAAGGTGTTGATAAAGACGTTGAGTACTTCCTCAGAATAAACGTCGATGTGGCCCTATATGCGGCTGGCCTCGTGAAAGACTTTAAAGAGGGTTATGAGCTCTCTGAAGAGCTCATAAGGAAGTTACCCAGTAAGATCGAATCCGTAGTAAAAGGTAACGGCGACTTGACTAAGTTCCAGGCTCTGGTGAGATCTATTTGACAAAACTGAAGGTTTGTGGTATAGCCACCTTAGACGACGCAATAGAGTTAGCTAAGTTGAACGTTCACATGTTAGGTTTTGTGACAGATCCTATTAGTCCAAGATACGTTAAGTTCGACTTCTTAAACTTCTTGAAGAGCTTAACTTTACCTCTGGTATCAGTTAACGTCTTTAACATAAGAGAAGCGATCAGGAGAACCCCCTCCAACTTCCTGATTCAGGTTCACAGGATATTAAACGACGACGAGATGGACATTATGACAACCTATGAAAGGAAATTCATCATGTACGTGCCAATGTCTGAGAGATACCTTCCTTACTTGGAGAAGGCATTAAATCTAACAGGCATGGTCTTACTTGATCTAGAGAGGAAAAGCGATAAGCCAGATCTCAACTTTGCATCCAAGGTGTTGAAGGATCATCCTGAAGTAGGAATCGGAGGGGGCATCAATCTAGATAACGTAAGGGAGTTCTTGAAGTTGGAGCCAGGATGGATTGACGTTTCCAGGGGTGTAGAGGACTTCCCTGGGAAGAAAAACTTGAACAAGGTCAGGAAGCTTTTAGAGGTGATCGCGTGAGAACCTTTCCTATAACGGCCTTTCCTCAGCCTTATGAAGTGTTTCGATGTGTGGAGGGAGATCAGAAGATAGCTGGTCTCATGGAGAGTGTAGAAGGACCTCAAAATAACGCTAGGTTCAGTGTAATTGCGTGGGGAGTAAGGCGTTACGTTAAGATAAAAAGAGAAGACGACTTAGAGACTATTCGTAACGCTCTTAATGGAGCTGATGAAGGAGAATTGAGGTTTAGTGGCGGTCTCCTGGGTTACCTTTCCTACGACGCTGTTAGAAAATGGGAGAACGTCAGGAATCTAAAGCCAAGAGCTGAAGAGTGGCCGGATGCAGAGTTCTTCTTGCCTGAGAACATAACGGTTTACGATCACGCACTAGGGAAGGTCTACGTTGAGGGAGACGTACCCCCAACGCAGTGCTCTCAGAACGGCGATTTCAGGGTGAGTTCCTATGACGAGTCTATGACTAAGAAAGATTACGAGTCCGGGGTTAATACTATCCTAGAGTATATCAGATCAGGTTACGCGTTCCAGGTAGTTCTTTCAAGGTTCTATAGATATCATGCTACAGGCGATCCGATGAAGTTGTACAAATCCTTGAGAAGTGTAAATCCTTCGCCTTACATGTTTTACATTAAGTTTGAGGACAGGGAACTGATAGGTTCCAGTCCAGAGCTACTCTTCTCGGTGCAGAAAGGCATAGTTGAGACCTTCCCGATAGCTGGAACAAGACCTCGAGGTAGGACACCCGACGAGGACTTTAAGCTAGAACAAGAACTTTTATCATCAGAAAAGGAGATGGCTGAACACCTCATGCTAGTAGATCTTGCCAGGAACGATGTAGGAAAGGTGTGCGTATCAGGAACGGTTAAGGTGCCCGAGTTCGCGTACGTAGAGAAATACAGTCACGTTCAGCACATAGTGAGCAAAGTCTTGGGTACCGTTAGAAAAGACGTAGATTCGGTGGAGATCCTTAAGTCTATGTTCCCAGCTGGGACCGTTAGCGGAGCACCTAAGCCCATGGCTATGAACATAATAGAGAATCTAGAGCCTTACCAGAGAGGACCGTATGCAGGGGCAGTAGGGTTCATATCTAAGAACAGTGCAGAGTTTGCGATCATGATAAGGACAGCGTTTCTAAATAGGGATTTATTGAGAATTCAGGCAGGTGCAGGAATTGTATTTGACTCCAAGCCAGAGCAGGAGTACTTTGAAACCGAACATAAGATGAGGGCCTTGAAGGTTTCACTTGGGGTGAATTAATGGACATAACGCTAGTCATAGACAACTACGATAGCTTTGTGTACAACATAGCTCAGAGCATAGGAGAACTCGGTAGTTACCCACTAGTTGTGAGAAACGACGAGATCACAGTTAAGGGTGTGGAAAGGCTAAGACCTGATAGGATAGTGATATCTCCTGGTCCTGGGACCCCGGAGAAGGCAGAAGACGTCGGAATTGTACCAGAGGTAATAAAGTACTTGGGAAAGAGGGTCCCCATTCTAGGCATATGCTTAGGTCATCAAGCAATAGGTTACACTTTTGGGGCTAAAATAAGGAGGGCAAAGGTAATATATCATGGAAAGCTAAGCACTATAGTGAAAGTTAGCGAAAGTCCCCTCTACGTTGGGATCCCTACCGAATTCAGAGCAACCAGATATCACAGCTTAGTAGTAGATGACGTGCCCTCCTCTCTCTCCGTTGACTCTGTTTCGAAGGAAGATAATGAAGTGATGGGATTACGTCATAACGAATTTAGGATCTTTGGAGTTCAATTTCATCCTGAAAGTATAGGGACTTCAGTAGGACAAAAAATATTTTACAACTTCCTCAACAGAGTCTGACAATGCCGCGATACTTAGATGGATGGCTAAAGCGAGTAGTTGATAACGCTTTAAAGAGACCTTACGTCTCAAAGTCAAGGGAGAAACCAGTCTTGCAAATAATCCCTAGAATTGAGGAATATAAGAAAAATGAACTAAACCCCATAATAGCGGAGTTTAAGAGAAGATCTCCTTCCGGCTTTAGTGAAGATAGGGATCCTATTACTTATAGTAAACAGATGGAAAAAGGAGGGGCTTTAGCCTTAAGCGTTATAACGGAAGACAGCGTGTTTCAAGGATCATATACTTTTTTGGAAAAAATTTCTACATCGGTGAACATTCCAGTTCTTATGAAGGACTTCGTAGTGACTGAGAGGCAGATCGACGTAGCATATAATCTTGGAGCCGATACGGTTCTGCTTATAACTAGGATATTAACGGAAAGAGAGCTTTCAAGCTTAGTAGAGTACTCCAGGTCTTATGGTATGGAACCCCTAGTTGAGGTTCATGACGAAAACGACCTAGCAATAGCGTTGAGGATCGGAGCCAAGTTAGTTGGCATCAACTCCAGAGACTTAGTCACATTAGAAGTCAACAAGGAAAAGGCTCTGAAGCTCTTGGAACGTATACCATCTAATGTAACTAAAGTTATGGAGAGTGGAATAGAGAGCGGAGAGGAGATAAGATATCTTAGGGAGAAGGGAGCGGATGCGTTTTTGATAGGATCTAGTTTGATGAAGGAACCAGATAAGATTAAAGATTTTGTCAGAAGTTAGTACAAGATAGCCATGGAAAACTATTCACGTTCACTCTCTAGGTTGACCGGCGAGTCGACGCTCCTTTATCAGGAGATAGCTAGAAACGTTGAAAGGACTAAGGGTATAAAAACTATAAACTTCGGTATAGGGCAACCTGATCTTCCTACTCCTAAAAGGATAAGGGAGGAAGCTAAGTCAGCTTTAGATAAGGGATTCACTGCTTACACTCCAGCCTTGGGCTTAGACGAGCTAAGGTCTAGAGTAGCCGAGTTTCTCTCTCAAAGGTATGGAGATAACATAGTTAAGGACGAAGTTGCAATAACGCCAGGCGCGAAGACTGCACTATTTCTCGCATTTCTGACGTATGTGAATCCTGGGGATGAGGTCATCCTCTTCGACCCGTCTTTTTACTCTTATGCCGAGGTTGTTAATCTCCTTGGTGGGAAACCAGTTTACGTTCCGATAAGATTTGATTCGGACAGGGGATTTTACGTAGATGTGAACGATGTGGTGTCAAGAATAAGCTCTAAAACTAAAATGATAGTCTATAATAATCCGCACAACCCAACAGGAATGAACTTTGACCCTAAGCTATCTGAAGAATTAGTAAAGATATCTAGAGAGAGAAATATTATTTTATTGTCAGATGAGATTTATGATTACTTCGTTTATGAAGGGAGATTCAAGAGCGTGCTTGAGGAGGAGTGGAGGAATAACGTAATTTACGTTAACGGTTTCAGCAAAACCTTCAGTATGACTGGATGGAGGTTGGGATACATTGTAGCAAGGAAGGAAGTAATAGGTAAAATTGGTATATTAGCGTCGAACATTTATACATGTCCCACCAGCTTTGCGCAAAAGGGAGCTTTAGCGTCTTTTGACGCGTTTGATGAGGTAAAGGAGATGATAGACCTTTTTAGGAGAAGGAGAGACGTTATGTTTTCAGAGCTTAGCAAGGTTAAAGATATAAAGGTCTATAAGTCATCTGGGGCGTTCTATATGTTCCCAGACTTTAGTAGTATTTTAAGAAACACAGGGTTAGATTCTAAAGGTCTCGCGATAAAACTTATAGAAGATTCAGGCGTGATTACGATACCTGGTGAGGTATTTCCAGAGAGAGTCGGAACGAATTTCCTAAGGCTTAGCTTTGCCCTAGGAGAGGAGAAAATTAAAGAGGGTGTAGAGAGGATGAAAATAGCGCTTGAGAAACTAGCAGGTTGATGAAAAAGTTATTGGTGAACGGTGAGCAAAACTCCCATGGTCTGAATCTCTCACGTAGAAATAACGTCTACCGTAAGTTCTTGTGATTCGCTATACGAGATAGAGCTTATTTTCAGGGTTCTTTTTACGTCCTCCTCTACTGACCTTATATCGTTAATGAACTGATTTGGACCCTTCAATATCACGTTAATTTGAGAGTTCATGGACAGCCTCATGTTAACCTTTTTAGTCCTTACTAAGGAATTGAACTTCTTTACCGCATCTCCAATTCTAACAGCCTCAGTATTAACTTCTATGTCCTCTGCTGAGGGTATTGACTCAAGGAGCACGCTTTCCTTTTCGCCGAATAAGAGTGAATATATCTCTTCCGTGATGTGAGGGGCTATAGGATGGAGTAATATGATAAGGTCCTTAATAACCCTTTTAAGGGTATATATTGCAGATTCGTCGCCCGAGAAGAGTCTGTGTTTTATCAGTTCAAGGTACTCATCAGCTATCGTTTCCCAGAAGTAGTTATAAAGCATCGAGAGTATAACGAAGAAGTCCTGATTTTCGTAGGCCTGGATAGACTTCTCCACAAACTCCTTATGCTTTGCAAGTATCCACTGGTCTAGTAAGTGAAGGGAGTCAGGTTTATGTACATTATTTCCTTTTATGAACGGATAAGCTAGCCTACCGGCGTTCCATAGTTTTTGTAGAAGTAGCTTCTTCCCTTTAACCGTATCCCACTTAAATGGGAAATCGTCTCCTAGTGAGGCGTCCAGAAGAGTCATCCTTATAGCATCAGCTCCGAACTCGTCGAGTCTGTCCAGAGGGGACACGACATTCCCTTTACTTTTACTCATTCTAGTTCCGTCTGGGCCTAGGACCTGACCGTGAACTATCACCTTCTTAAACGGCACGTTATCTGCTAGAATGAGCGTTCTGAATAGCGTGTAGAACAACCACGTTCTTATTATATCTGTCCCTTGAAGTCTTACGTCGGCTGGGAAAACTTTGGCGAACTTTTCTCTATCGGTATAGAACCCGGAGAGATAAAGTACAGTTACGCTTGAGTCTATCCACACGTCAGCTACATGAGTTAAAGGTTTGAGGGGAAGACCACAGACTGAGCACTTATCAGCAGGTGGTGGCGATTTTGTGGGATCGATCGGTAGAGAAGATATCTCAGCAGGGGTTAAGTGTAGATTATCACAGTACCAAAACGGCAGAGGAGTCCCGTATATCCTCTGTCTGCTTATGTTCCAGTCCCACTCTATATTGTTTATCCACTCCTCAAGTTTGACTGCCATCCTTGGAGGTTTGAATCCCATTTTTCTGTACTCCTCAAGCAGTTTAGATTTGAAGGGTAGTACGTCTATGTAAACTTGCTCTTTAACTAGGAACTCTATGGGAGATAGGCAATCGCTTCTCTCGGTATGAGATAAAACGTTATGCTTGATAGTTTCAACTTTCCTCAGATACCCTTTCTCCTTTAGGAGTTCAATTATCTTTTTCTTAGCCTCCTCCACCTTCATCCCGTCAATTATGCCTGTCCCCTTTATTCTACCTCTCTCGTCAATAAGCTCTGTGACGGGCAACCTATACCTCAATTGCCATCTTATATCCTGGGGATCCCCATATGTGCTTATCATTACCGCCCCCGTTCCAAACTCTGTCTCCACATCAGGGTCAGCTATAATTTTCACTTCTCTATTGAATAGAGGGATTAAAACCTCCTTTCCTATAAGACTCTTGTAACGTTCGTCGTCCGGATTTACTGCCACTGCTTGAGTCGCACCTAAAAGCTCCGGTCTAGTTGTCGCTATCACTACCTCTCCTCCATCTTTGAGGGGGAAAGCTATGTAAGCTAGTATGCCTTGTTTCTCCAAGTAACCTACCTCGCTTTGAGCAACCGCGGTTTCGCACTTAGGGCACCAGTATACCGGTCCCTGTCTCATCCTAATTATTCCCTTATTGTACATGTCTATTAGGCTTCTCTGTATAACTTTCCTGTACTCCGGGAGATACGTTCTATACTCAAATTGTTCCCAATTTGGCCTGTAACCAAGTCTAATCATAGCAGATTTCATTCTATTTATCATGTCCTCTGTCCATTCGACACACTTCTTTAGGAACAACTCTCTGTTCTCTTTAGGAATCCCAAGTTTATACTGAACTTTCAACTCTGTTGGCAAACCCTGAGTGTCCCATCCTTGTGGAAGAAGTACGTTATAACCTTGGAGTTTCTTGAATCTCCCCATCGCGTCTGCAATGGTGACCCAATAAGCGTGGCCCATATGTAATTCTCCGCTCGTGAAAGGTGGTGGAGTGTCGATGAAGAAAATTGGCTTACTAGAGTTGACATAGAACTTAAAGGCCTTTTCCCACATTTCCTTAGTTTGCCATATTTTTTGCCACTTAGGTTCAATATCTCTAGGGTTGTAATGCTTAGGCCACTCCTCCATTCTCTTTAGAATTTCCTCTTGAGACAACAATAACAGATCACCGTAAATAATAATGCTAAAAAAGGTGCTTACAAAGAACCTTTTATACTTTTCGACGATATATAACTGATGTTAAGGGTAGCAATACAAGGCGGTGGAGTTGGAGGTTCGCTTTTGGCATACCTCCTAAATAGATCAGGTCATGACGTTACTCTCTACGACATCAAGGATAGATATTTCAAGCCTTGTGGTGACATAGTCCCAAACGTGTATAGACCTTCGTTTCCCTGGAAAGTAGAGTATGAGATCAAGAACTTTGCCTTTTATCTTGATGGAGAAAGGATTTATGACGTAGAATATAGATCTCCTAAGTGGCTTACGATAAACAAGAGCGAGTGGATAAACTCAATGAGGGAGAACATAAGGCAGGTCGTTGGAAATTTGAAACCTAATCTAAAAGACTACGACCTGGTCTTAGACTCTAGAGGGCCCTACCCTTTAGATAGGGAGGTAGTTTACACCACCAGGTTGATCATGAAAACCGAGGAGTTCATCCCGGAGGCAATCTTAGAGTTTAACACAAAGTTCACGGGGTTCTATTGGATTTTCCCTGCTGGGGAGAATTTACTCAATGTCGGAGCTGGATTTCTGGAGGAGAAGAATTCAAAGGACCTTTTGATTGATTACGTGAGAAGTAAATTCCATAAATACGAGACGATTGACCTAAGAGGAGCCCCCATATCTATAGGCAAGGTAAGCAGGAAAGAGGGGAGGATAGGGGAGGCTAGAGGGTTGGTGTTCCCACTAAGCGGCGAGGGAATAAGGCCCTCAGCCATATCAGCCGAAATAGCGTTTAGCGCATTAAACAAAGGTAAGGATCTAGAATCAGAGCTGAAGAAGAACTTGTCGTTAATAGAGTCAAGAATATCAATTCAATCACTTTTCCTCAACTGGTATAGGAACTCAGCACCATACGTAAGGAAGATTATACTAAAGCACTTTTTAAAGAGTGAAATACTAATTGATGCTTTCTTGGAAGATAAGTTAGATATGCAAGGCATTAAGGAATCGTTGGAGTTGATAAGGAGTGGTAGAGTTAGTTCTTGAGCAATCAAAGAGCAAATCTGGCAAGCACGCAGTTAGGTCTCTATTGTATAAGTGGGATAACGGGTTAAAGCAGGTTAACTTGAAAGGAACTAATATCCCGACGTTATATAAGGAAGGGGAGGGAAAGCTAGTAAACCTTAGAGAAAAGGGAATATTCGTATACGCAAGGTTCTTAAAGAACTTAAAAGGTAAGGTTAGAGGAAAGATTTTAGTTATCAAAGACGGTACGATATCGCTTGAATTAAACTATAGGAAATTAAAACTGAAGAGAGTTTCTGGAGATCCGCAGCTCTACGATTACGTTAAACAACTTATAGCTACTCTTAACATTCCTGTAAAGAAGGTTAACCTTAAGTAATCGTAACCTTTTATCACCTCCCTAACCTCCATACAAACTTTGCACGATCTTTGAGTTCTTTTAAATGTCTAAAACCTATAACTCTGGAGTGGGTCTTCTATCAAATTAATGAAATAGTCTTCATGAGACATTTAAAGAGTCTGAACTTTCATGTTTATCGTTGTTTCTAGAAGAGCTAATTAAACGGAAGAACTTCATAGTTATGTGATTACCTTGTTTGATGTGAAAATTGGTGTAAGGGCGGATCCACAACAGATCAGGGAGATATTTAAAGAGATGCCCGCGTTGCTTGAGGACCTGTGCGTCCCATCTAGGATAGGTGCTTCCTATCTATGCTCACCGTCTTCTTCGTCTCTGATTATTGTGTACTTAGCGGAGCAGGAGATGAGACCTATTCATTTGGCATTCAGAATCAAGTCAAGTGACTCCAAGGAGCTGGTTAGATACTCGGAGAAAATCTCGGAGAAATTGAAAAACTATGGAGTACATCCTACCCTTCTTAGTACGGATTCCGTCTCTCTATAGACTTCCTCCGCTTCATACTCTCCATTCAATTCTATTACAGCATTGCATACGAAGGCCCTTCCGTTTACAGGACACAAAATTATTTTTTTTATCTCACCGATTCTTGTATAAAGTTGAGCGTTTATGTACTCAAGGTTAGTTATTTCCTTATTGCATGGGATGGACAAATCCATAAAGGCTATTCTCTTTTCGTTGAGGGTTATAATTGATACCTTGAAGTGATTTACGTAAAAACTCTCTATCATATTGCAGGTACCAGTTCTGTGTTACAGTAAGGGCACTTTCCCTTAACTCCACGTTTATCTGCTTCACAGAAATACGCCTTGTATTTTTTCTCACACTTAGGGCATTTATATACGACGTCTATCCCTATCCTAAGTGTTCTATTGCAAATTGTACACTTCACTTCAAACCAACCAAGATGACCGTAAGCGTTAGTTCCCTTTAACCTTAGACTCATTTTATCTCTAGTGATATCAAAAGGAACCCGTTATAATGTTTTCTGTTAAGGTTACTGATAGATACAGGCTAAATTTAACACGTTGTCGAGCTTAACGTTATTAGCGTCTTGACCTTGACTCAAACATTTAGATGGGCCTTATATCATACATAATTGCATAAGGACTAACATTGAAATCTAGTACTATGTGTAAATATAAACGGTCAAATCAGTAATGTTTACCTCATTGAGACGAAGTTTCGTGGTCTTACTATGAGTGTCATAGGGAAGTTTAATTATTTCATTTGTCTAAGTCATATTGGGTTGAATTGGACGTTACGGTAATTCATTATGACCCCTTGGAGGTATCTCTGTTTCCTGGAGTGACTCTAATTGGAGTAAGATATGCTAAAGAGGAGAGGATGTCAGTGGACTCTCTGGACGAACTCGAAAACCTAATTACGCCAGGTAAGGTCCTATTAATTAGGGCTAAGAATAACGTAGTAATTAATCTGGGTCTGAACGCAACTTTTCCCTTCTCCGAGATAGTTAACGTTAGACGAGTAGGCATACCGCAAGAGATCACCACACAAGGTGTTAAAATGGAATATAAACAAGTTACAGATCAATACGGGTTCGTTGGGGTAAAGGTCAATCTCTCACCGTCTTTACCTTTTGTAATAGTTGAGTCAGATCATGAGACTAAAGTAATCTCCCTGTCTTCTCTACAGGACGCTAAGCCTGAGATTCCGTCAGAATCTAAAAGCCCAGAAAAGAAAAAGAAAAAACGTGCTAAGAAGAGTCGTAAAAGACGCAAAATTAAGAGCAAAGGTTCTAGAAAGAGTAGAAGAGTTTAAGCTCAACAGGGTGGCCGGAGAGAGTACTTGGTATAGAGAGTTGGTCCTTTGTATACTCACTGCTAACTCAAGCTTTTTCAGCGCATTTTACGCGCTTCAAAACCTCGGCGAACTCATCTTCACGGGTACAGAGGACCAAATATCTGAAGCCTTAAAGAGGAGCGGCTATCGATTCCCTAATCTTAAGGCTAAGTACATCGTGAGGAGCAGATCTTACTACGGTAGGCTGAAAAATGAAATAGGTAAGGTAGCGGAGAAAGATCAATTTGAGGCTAGAGAAAGGATTATGGAAATTGATGGGATAGGGATGAAGGAGGCCAGCCACTTTCTCAGAAACGTAGGATACTTAGATTTAGCCATAATTGATAGACACGTTTTGAAGTTCTTCTCAGTTTTCTTCTCAGAAATGAAGATGTCCTCAAAGAGGGATTACTTAGAAATAGAAGCTATAATTAAGGCCATTGCGGCGAGTTTCGGGACCAAACCAGGGATTTTAGATGTTTACTTATGGTATTTAAAAACCGGGAAAATAGCTAAATGAGAAAGTATTTAACATTAGCGTCTAACTCATTAACATTAAAGTAGAAAAAGTATATTAACTACTGTGTTACGAGTTAAGTGACTAAACATGAAAGCAGAAGAAAATTATCAACGTGCAAATTTTAACTTCAACTTAGTTATTTCTAGTCTATTTCTCGTCTCTCTCGTCTCATCACTTTCATCATCCTGTTAAAAGTAAATTCTTATCTGGTGATCTAGAATGACAGAGAACATTATGAATGTTTCTCTAAATAGAGAAAGTTTAAGGATATTGATTACGGACCCCGTAGATGAGTACATGGTTAGAACTCTAAAGGAAAGAGGGCTTAAGCTAAGTTATCAACCGGACATAACGAGAGAGGAGCTGCTTAAAGTAGTTGAAGGATACGATATACTAGTAGTTAGAAGTAGAACCAAGGTAGATAAACAAGTAATAGAGAAGGGCAAGAACTTAAAGATAATAGCTAGAGCCGGAATAGGAGTTGACAACATAGATACAGATGAGGCTGAAAGGAGGAAGATAAGGGTAGTTTACGCACCTGGTGCTTCCACAGATTCCGCAGCAGAATTAACTATAGGTCTAATGATTTCCGCAGCAAGAAACATGTTCACCTCTATGAGTTTAGCCAAAGCAGGCATATACAAGAAGACCCAGGGAGTTGAGCTTAGCGGAAAGACTATCGGGATAATAGGATTTGGAAGGATAGGGTATAAAGTTGGGGTAATAACAAAGGCTATGGGAATGAACGTCATTGCGTACGACGTCGTAGACGTGTCCAAAAGGGTAGAGGGAATCGGTAAGGCTGTGACTCTGGACGAGTTGGTAAGCGAATCTGACGTGATAAGCATTCACGTTACTGTAGGAAAGGACGCCAAGCCTATACTAACTGCTAGAGAGTTTGAAATGATGAAGAGAGGCGTTATCATAGTTAATACAAGCAGAGCTGTAGCAGTAGATGGGAAAGCTCTTCTAAAGTACATAAAAGAAGGTAAGATAACTTACGCTACTGACGTATTCTGGAACGAGCCACCTAAAGAGGAGTGGGAGGTTGAGCTGCTAAGGCATGAGAGGGTTACGGTGACTACGCACATAGGTGCTCAAACTAAGGAGGCTCAGTATAGGGTAGCAGTAATCACCACTGAAAACCTGTTAAAAGCTATCCAGGAGTTGTAAAACCTTGATGTTAATTCCTGGACCAGTGAACGTTCCGAGAAGTGTGGCCCAAAACTCGAGTGTAGTTGTTAATCATAGGTCTGAGAAATTCAGAAATGTAGTAGCTGAACTGGAAACTTTAATGAAAGAGGCGTTTTCCTCATCTAGAGTCGCACTGTTGACAGGATCTGGGACTCTAGCCGTGGAGTCTATGGTTTTCTCTTTGCTCAGTAAAAATGAGAGAGTGATAGTTCTCACATATGGAGAGTTCAGCGAGAGGTTGCTAGATTCTGTAAGAAAAAGGGGTGCATCTCCATCAGTTTATAGGAAACCGTTTGGGCAAGGCTTTTCAACAGATGAGGTGAAGGACATCATTGAGAGCAATAAGGATGCGACAGCCATAGCGTTCGTTCATAACGAAACTAGCACTGGGATAGCTTTCAGAAAACTTAAGGAGGTTGTCAAAATAGCTAAGGATGCAGGACTTAAGGTTTTAGTCGACTCTGTGTCTGGATTCGCGGCCTATGAAATTAGGGTGAATGAGTGGGGTATAGACGCGGTTGCTACAGGAAGTCAAAAGGCTCTAGCTTCAGTTCCAGGATTAGGCTTGGTTGGATTATCTGAAGATGGCATAAAGGAATTACAAGAGGATGTTCCAAATTACCTGAACGTTAAGTTACACTTAAACTTTCAGGATAAGAGGGAGACCCCATTTACTCCTGCGGTAGGTGTATTCTTTGCAACTCTTAGGGCAGCAGAGCTCTTACGTTTAGAGGGTATAGAAAGAAGATGGAGAAGACACGAGAGCTGCGCTAGATATGTAAGGAAAATAGCTCAGAACGCTGGGTTCTCGCTCTTAGGGGACGAGAGCAACTTCTCTAACACGGTCGTTGCAGGCGTTCCACCCATATCTCCAGGCTCGATGATTAAAGAGCTCTCTAGGAGAGGGATAGAAATATCTGGAGGGATGGGTGAGCTAAAAGATAAGATAATTAGAATAGGAACCCTTGGAATGATAGACGATAGAGCTGTATTAAGGTTAAGATACGCACTATCAGATATTCTTAAGATAGATTTGACCGAGCAACCTCCGGAAGAGTGCAAGCTTCCCGAATCTATCATTCAGGAAATGGACTGGGATAACTAATTTTTTATCTAATGATTATAAGGGTAGAATATAATGAATGAAGCAAAGACTCAGTTTTCGGGTATCAATCCGTTGACCGAGACATACGTAACGAGTTGGAGGGGCAGGTTAACTTCTTACGAAAAGGCAAGAATAATTAGCGCGAGGGCTTTGCAGTTAGCAATGGGAGCTTCTCCACTTATAGACACATCTAAATTGCCTAAGGGTAGCTCTTTAGAGATAGCGGAGGAGGAGTTTAGGTCCAACATACTCCCAATAAGCATTAGGAGAAGGTTCCCGAATGGAAAAGTGGAATTATTATGGATAACAAACGTAAAGTCTAAATAAAACATGGTTATTTTTACATGAAATGATGTGAGTCATGCCAAAAAGATTGGTGAAGACAAACCTGGGGTATCTGATCACAAAGCTTTGAACTTCTCGTGCCAAGCGGCGTAGGCCTTTAACATGTCCTGATTCACGCTGGGTTTCCTCACCTTCAGAACTTCTCTAAAGTCGTCCATAGTTATGGATCTAGGTTCTTGAAGTCCTTTTTCGAACATTTCTTTTACTACCCTCATATGAGCGGACTGAACTATGTCTCTGATATCGCTCGCGGTGTAACCGTCCGTAAGGTCAGACAACTCGTCTAAATTAACAGACGGATCTAGTTTGACCTTTGAGGAGTAATGTTTTAGTAGCTCCAATCTGTGGGCCTTATCAGGTAGCGTTATGTAGATCCTCTTCTGGAACCTCCTGAGGAAAGGCTCGTCTAACCTCCAGGGTTTATTGGTAGCCCCTATGACGTAGACCCTTGATATCTCGTTTTTATCAGCTAATCCATCCATCTCCTTTAGGAACTGATTTCTCACTCTAGCCTCCCCACCAACTTCTGAGGTATAGGACGCTAAGAGAGCGTCAAGCTCATCTATGAAGATGATGGCCGGTTTATTCTCCTTCTTTGATACTTCTCTAGCGGTCTTAAATATCCTAGCAACGTTCTTCTCCGCCTCTCCAAGCCACTTAGACATTATAGACGCTGCGTCTACATGAATGAACTCGGAATCCAGCTCGTTAGCTACGGCAGCAGCTATCATCGTCTTTCCGCATCCTGGAGGGCCATAAAGGAGAATGCCTCTAGGCCAACCCAAAGGAAACAGATCAGGTCTCTTACTGGGATACACGACAGCCTCCTTAAGGGCCTCCTTTACGTCTTCTAAACCAACAATTTCATTCAGGCTCACCTTCGGTTTCTCCTTCATTACTACATCTTCATCGCTCTTACTGCCGTCCTCCGCTCCCTCCGGTACCATTTGATGTAATGCGTTTATCCTCCTCTTATACTCGTTTATCATCTGTTCGTATGCGTTCTTAGCTACCATATCCGGATAGAGCGTAACTATTTGAGTTAAAACCTCTATAGCTTTCCTGTAGTTTGTGATGGCGTCCTCAGTTCTCCCCTCTTTGTCCGCTCTAACCGCTGCTATAGCGTATTTTCTAGCCATATCCTCTAGCAAAACTTGGGCGCTCATCTAGCTCACCCGGTAATTTGGATCAGTCCTTTTCTAGCCAAACTATTCAGTACGTTCATAACCTCATCTTTTTCCACACCGTAAGTCTCAGATACCAGATATACGTCAATGATCCCTCCGTTATTCTTGATCATGTCGAGCAGCTCCTCCTCTCCTATCTTCCGCTTTACCACCTTTGGTTCTGTAGCGGGTGGATGAGGAAGCGTAATGTTGGTTGGTGGATGCGGAAAGTCCAGCTTTGGCATCCTCTCACTTATCTTGGATTCTGCAGTTTTTCTAGCATCGTCAAGTATTTTTCTAGCTTCGTCATCTATAGTCGGGACTACACTCCTATCAGTTACTGTTGTTCCGGTCTCAACAGCAATACTGTTCACACTACTTATTATAGAGTCAAGAGATATTGCAACTTCAGGGGCTATTCCTCTGATCTGCTCCTTCAGATTCTCCAAAGTCCTCCCTATAGGGCCTAGCACTAAAGATATTCCCTGCAAGTCGTGAATGGTTTCCAGTTTAATTCTAACCTTCTCTATAGCTAGCCTCGCCGTGTAAACTATTTTCATTATTTTTCTTATATCTGAAATTTCTTGAGCATAGATTGTGGCCCTGGCGTGCTCACCGTTAGCTTGAGATCTCACTGCTTTGTCAAACAGATCCTTATCTCGTTCCTCTAGTTTCCTCATGGCCTCGTCCAGTTTGTCCTGCTGATCTTTCAACTTTATTGAAATTTCGGTTATTTTCATAGAAAGAGAAGCCCTTTCATCTTTTTTCCAGGGATTAAGGCTAAAATGTAAGCTTAACTTCATTCTAAAAAGAAAGGTTGTTCACTGTGTACTTAAGACTCTTACAGGTATTGGTGTTGGTAATTCCGCCCTGCTCAGATCGGGTTTAGATACCGAGTCAGATCCGCTTGTTATGGACCCTGCTCCTTTTATATCTATACCACTATCTTTATCGCTAAGATCTAATTTCTCCATGATTTTCCTGATGTCGTCTTTCTCCATAACGTAGCTTTCCTTAGCCTGCCTTAGTACCTCCATTGACCCTTTGTAAGCAGATTCGGTGAGCTCTGCGGCTATATAACTCATCTTTACAGCTATCATTGCTTTCTCGATGTGAGCTATCTGGTCTTCAACTTCATTCAACCTGTTCTTTAGTTTACTCTTTATCTTAGCGTAATCTTCCCTTATCTTCACCATTTCCGAGTCTAGCTTTCTCTTCATGTCATCATATGAAGATTTGGGAATCTCCTGTTTTGCGTACAACTCTTCTAAAGCTCTTTGTCTTTTCCTTATTTTTTCCATTTGCATTATAGATTTCATAGATTCAGCCTTCCAATCAGGAAGCAACACCAAGGAATCGTTTACAAGAGAAACTCTGAACGGGTCTATCGTTGAGAAGGTGTTACCAAAAGCTACTTCGATGTCTGTTACCTCCCCATCGACTTCAGTGTAAACGTGGACTAAATATCCGACTTCTCTGCCATACACATCCTTAACCTTCTGACCTATAAATTTCATCAAATTTTCAAACGATACTACCATAGGTAATACTCCTCAAAAATACAAGTTAAGTTTGGAACGATTTAAAAGGATTAGTGCTCCTCAGTCCAGGTTAATCTTCACCAAATACGCGCTTTTAACCATCATCACAGGTGAGTACACTTTGAGCTTTTTGGCTTAAATAAAGTTTCATTCAATAATGAATATAGCTATGACGTTACAGACACTTCTAAACGTAACGAATCATTTCTTTCATCCAATTGGCATGAATACGGAGCCTTTATCTACTGCGTTAATATTAGTAGGAATAATAGTTCTCCTGTTAGTTGCAGTTGGAGGAATAGCGTATGGGCTGTTTAAGGCAGTTAAATCTGTACCTAATCTTACAACGAAACAGTTCATACTATTCTTGTTGCTTATCGCAGTAGCTCTTGTTGTTATAGGCGCTATCCTACCGTAACAGTAGCTTACTGCCGCCGTACTCTATGCCATAATTATTTTCAATTTCAAGTAATCTATTATATTTTGATGTCCTCTCCCCTCTTGAAGGGGCTCCAGTCTTTATGAAATCGCTGTTGAGAGCCACTGCCAGATCTGAAATGAACCAGTCTTCGGTCTCTCCGCTTCGGTGACTTATTATAGTCTTAATTGAGTTTCTCCTAGCTAAATCGAAGAACTCTATGGTCTCAGTAAGAGTGCCTATCTGATTGATCTTAACTATGACTCCCTTAGTGGAGTTGGACTCTATTCCCCTCTTAAGGTACTTAACATTGGTGGTGTAAATATCATCTCCAACAACCACAGCGTTTTTCAGTTTACTCTGAAGTGTAGAGAAGTGTTGAAAATCGTTTTCGTCGAAAGGATCCTCCAGATAAATTATAGGATATCGGTTAACTATATCTGTGTAAAAGTCTATCATCTGCTCAGGTGACTTCTCTCCCTCATCTATCAGGTAAGTTCCTTTCTGAGGATTATAGAAGTTAGATGCAGCGCTATCAATTCCCATAAATATTCTCCCCTCCATATCAGCGTTTTTTATGGCAGTGTACAAAAGGGTTAAAGCGTCCTCTGTCACACTTAAGGGCGGTGATATTCCACCCTCATCTCCTAAGGATGTGTAAATCTTCCCGTATTTTTCCGTCACTAGCGCTTTTAGGGTTTTATATACCTTGATTGAAGCCATCAACGCGTCCTTAAAAGTATCGAACTTAACTGGTATTATAAGGAACTCTTGGATCTTGAGCATATTACCGGCGTGTAATCCACCGTTAATCACGTTTAACAAAGGAACAGGTAAAATGTGATATCTAGATCCTCCTATATACATAAACGGTTCCATTCCCATGGAGTACGACCCCGCCTTAGCTACGGCTATTGATGTGGCGGTCGTGGCGTTCGCTCCAAGTCTAGCCTTGTTTTCAGTACCGTCTAATTCTATCATTGTCCTATCAATCTTTGCCTGGTCTCTCGAGTCCAATCCCGCTAACGTTGGGGAGATGTAGAAGTTGATAGAATCGATGGCAGCCTTGACAGATCCGTCAGGTCCTCTAAGTTCTACAGCCTCTCTCTCCCCTTTGGAGGCTCCTGCAGGTGCGTCACCAGAAGCGCTTATCCCAGATTCCAGCGTTACCTTCGCCCTCACAGTCGGGTTTCCTCTAGAATCTATTATTTCAAAGCCTCTTATCCGAGCTATAGAAAAACCGTTCATCATTTTAATTCACGCATATTATAATATCCTGGCTAATATGTTGATCGTACCTGTTACTCTATTCATATTTTATGGCCTTATGTCACCCATCTATTATAATTTTATGAAGGATAGGGTAAGCAATAAAACCTTTTTTGCACTGACGTGGGTAACTGCACCCTTTCTAGCATCTTATCCATATTTTTTATCTCAGTTTGAGTTATTGCCGTCTATCATTACGCTAAATGTTATAGGTTATATTTTAATTATTAACAGGAATTTTAAATATATTTATAACGGAGTGTTGTTCTTTTCTGCCTCAATTATAACGATACTATTTTTTAAACTGCCGCCTTACATATAACACTGTATGCCAAAGAAGCAAAGGGAATCGGACGTTTGTCCTAACTGCGGGACTAAAGTTGATAAGCCAAT
The DNA here is from genome assembly GCF_000204925.1 of Metallosphaera cuprina Ar-4. Taxonomy (NCBI): domain Archaea; kingdom Thermoproteati; phylum Thermoproteota; class Thermoprotei; order Sulfolobales; family Sulfolobaceae; genus Metallosphaera; species Metallosphaera cuprina. The sequence goes on from NC_015435.1 coordinate 511,842, forward strand.
AAAAACTTGGAACTTAGTCTCTCCTCTTCCCGATTCGTATGGAAGGATAACCATTACGGTAATGGGTTCGTATGAGTGTCCTAATTGCGGACACAGATGGAGAGCTGTGGTATCCAAGATAAGGGCTGGTGGATCAGAGGTAGAAGTTGAAGGTAAGAAGGGCGTAAAGAAGTTCGGAGAGTCTAAGAATCAGGATAAACAAGACGAAGGAGAGATTATTGAACTAGATTTAGGCGACCTAGATGAAGAAGAGTGACATCGCTCTAATCGTCCTTATAGTGCTAATATACATCGTGTTCTACTCTAATATCGTAAGTTCCGCGAGCGTAGAAGGAGTCTCTATGTATCCAGTGTTCCAAAACGGAGCTTTAACGTTCTATCAGGAACCCGTTAACGTTGGATATCATTCTGTTATAATTTATAAATCCCCTCAACTTCATACGTACGTAATTCACAGAGTGGTCCGCGTAGACGGTAACTATTACGTAACCCAAGGTGTAGATAAGATCTCAAACCCTCAGCCTGATAATCAGATAGGTCTAGAACCTGCTCCTGGCATACCACAGAACTATGTTGTAGGACAGGTGATTGAAGTTGACGGATACATAATTTCAATTCCTTACTTGGGTTACCTTTCTATATTAATATCTTCTTTCATATCGGCCTTTGCACGATAAACCCTATAGGTAGGCGTCAAAGAGCTAGGGTGGTTGGCTTTAACTTGATCTAACCTTCCTACGGAAGTGTTGATAGGAGAGGAAGTGATGGTTGCCGGATTCTTGTAGGCAGTCTCAGATATTTCCTTTAGAGCCTGTGCAAACTGATCTAATGTCTCGACGGTTTCGGTCTCAGTGGGTTCTATCATTAGTGCCTCCTCAACGTTAGGCGGAAAATAGATAGTTGGGGCGTAAAATCCTCTATCAAGTAGCGCCTTGGCAACGTCAAACGCCGTTACTCCTGTTTCATTAGCCAATTTCTTAACGCTAAACACTACCTCATGTTTCCTGAACCTATGAGGAGCTATTAACTCGAACCCTCTGACTCCCTTCAGCTTAGAAATTAAGTAGTTTGTTGCTAGACTGCTCATTCTACCAATCATAGATATCCCCTCGCTCCCCAGACCTAAAACGTAAGCGTAAGACCTCATCAAGTTTCCAAAGTTACCGTGAAATACGGAGATCTTCCCTATACTTCTCTCAGGTTTAATTAGCTCGTACTTCCCGTTCTTTGTTACGATTGGATAGGGAAGATATTTGGCCATTTTACCTTTAGCGCACACGGCTCCCGCTCCAGGCCCTCCTCCGCCATGTGGAACTCCAAAGGTCTTATGTAGGTTCAAGTGAACTATATCAAATCCCATGTCACCAGGTCTCACTATCCCCAAGATTCCGTTTAGATTCGCTCCATCGTAGTAGAGTATACCGTCTATCGAGTGAATTAGTTTAGCTATTTCCTTAATGTTCTCCTCAAATAGGCCCATTGTGTTAGGGTTGGTAAGCATGAAACCGGCTACCCTTTCTGTTACAGTCTCCTTCAGTACATCTAGATCTACTAACCCCTCAGAGTTAGACTTAACGTAAATGACGGTGAACCCGGCCATGGCTGCGCTAGCAGGATTGGTTCCGTGGGCCGTGTCGGCTACAAGCATTTCATTCCTCTTTCTGCTCATATCACGGTGATACTTCCTGGCCATTAGGACTCCAGCCAGCTCTCCGGCAGATCCAGCAGGCACCTGAAGGCTACATTCGTCCATTCCCGTTACCTCAGCTAACCACCTTTGCATTTCGTATATGGCTTCAAGGTTCCCCTGTACAGTTTCCTCGTCCTGAAGAGGGTGTGTGTTCTCTCCCACTTTCGAGCTCTCTTCCTCTATTTTTGGATTGTATTTCATGGTACACGAGCCCAATGGCATCATGCCCGTGTCTACACCGAAGCTCATCTGTGATAGCCTTATGAAATGCCTTACGACCTCTAACTCGCTAAGTTCAGGTAAGTTCGGACCGTCCTCTCTTTTTACCTTTTCGGGTACGTTGATCTCTATCTCTATCTCTTCTTTTGGTATGAGGAAGCCTTGCCTTCCTCTCCCTTTGTATTCTGTAATTAAAGGTTCGTTCCAATAAGCTTGCCTCCACATTTATGACACCTCTTTCATGATCCTTATCGCCTCATCTATAGCTTCCCTTGTGTGAACCTCAGTTACGCAAAACAGTGCTTCGTTTTCGGTTAGCTTCAACCCTCCATGGATTCCCCTGTCAAGAAGAGCTTGAAATATCCTATTATAATTTGACTTAAAAACAAAAGTGAACTCCTCAAAGAAATCCGACCTCCATTTGAGCTTACCTAGTTCAGCCCTCTCCATTTCTCTAGCTGCGTAATGCGATCTCTTATAGATTTCCTTAGCCAACTCCCTTATTCCGCTCTTTCCTAACAAAGAGAGGTATACAGCGTTAGCCAGGGCAATCAGCGCTTCGTTAGTGGTAATGTTAGAGGTAGCTTTTTCCCTTCTGGCGAACTGTTCCCTGGTCTGTAAGACTAGTGTAAATCCTCTCTTCTTGTTCACATCTTCAGTCATCCCAACAATCCTTCCTGGCATTTGTCTGACTAATTTCATGTCCATTCTGGTTGCCAGGATCCCACTGTAGGGCCCCCCAAAGTTTAACGGTATACCTAGCTCTTGTCCATCTCCTACAGCTATGTCAAAGCCTAACTCGCCAGGGGACTTGAGAAGGCCTAGAGATAAGGGAGTAACGCCAATTATACTTATAACTCCGTTTTTCCTAGCCCAATCCGTTACGTACTCAATTTCAGATTCGATGACACCGAAGAAGTTAGGCTGTTGAACGTATATAGAGGATATCTCGCTAGGATCTACTTTAGAAAGAAAATCGAGATTTAATTTTCCGTCATCGGCTAAAGGTATCTTCTTTATTTCGATTTCTCTTCCATCTACCCATGTCCTAACCACCTCTTCATGATAAGGATTTATAGATTCTGGCACTAGGACTTTCTTTCTTCCATTTACCCTGTACCCCATTAGGACAGCCTCGGCTAGGCTTCCTCCCCAGTCGTAATGTGAGGAGTTGACCACATCCATGTCTAAGAGTTCCGCCATAAGGCTTTGATACTCAAATAGAGCCTGCAATAGACCTTGATTAACCTCAGGTTGGTAAGGAGTGTACGCTGTGTAGAACTCTGACCTACTTAGTATAAACTTGACAGCAGATGGTACCGAATGAGGATAGGCTCCGGCTCCTAGGAATGGAGGATACCTTAGCTTAGCGTTAGACTCGGAGAGTTGGGAAAGTCTGCCTCTGATTTCATCCTCAGACAACGGCTTCTCTTTCCCTACTTTAAGACCATGTCTTATCACTAAATCCTTCGGTACGTCGTTGAAAATCTCATCTAGTTCCTCTATTCCTATCTCCTTAAGCATATCTTGAACTCTTGAAAGATTCGGAAGCCAGGGGTGAGTGTTCATTTAAACTCCATCAGCGAATATTAAACTATACTAGGTGGTTATGAATGTTTTGTACGCCTTTACTTAAGTTAGAGGAAAGTTTAGGAGCCAACGCTGGCGAATTCGCAGGATGGAAGATGCCAATGACGTACTCCTCATATCAAGAGGAACACATGGCCGTGAGAACTGGAGCAGCCTTCTTTGACTTATCTCATATGGGTAGGTTACGAATAAGGGGGAAAATACAAGAGGTCGAGAATCTGATAGCTAAGAAGGTCTCTGACGCCCCAGACGGGACCATGATCGGCCCCACAGCTTTCCTAAACGATAGGGCAGGTTTCGTTGACGACGTGATGTTATATAAGATATCCGAATCTGAGTTCTTGTTAGTTACGAACGCCATAAATAGAGAGAAAGTTATATCTTGGATAAGGAAGAACTCCTCTCTGGACGTCGAAGATCTTACCTTTGATCTGGTAATGATTGCCTTGCAAGGGAGAAGAGTATGGGATAGCGTTGAGAAACCGGATCTCGCTCCTTTACAGTTTAAGCTGAACGCCAAATTCCAGGGGCAAGAAGTGTTCCTGTTGAGTAGATCAGGATGGACAGGTGAAGACGGTATCGAGGTCTGGTCTAAACCGGAGACAGGTCAGTTAATTTTAGAGAGGCTAGCTTCAAGGGGAATTAAAGGAGCAGGTCTTGTGGCCAGAGACAGCCTTAGACAGGAAATGGGTTTCGTGCTGTATGGAGAGGATATAGACGAAAACGTAAATCCCATAGAGGCTAGATACTGGGTATACTCCTTGGAAAAGGAGTTCATAGGGAGGCCAGCCTTAATTGAGACGCTCAGGACTGGCGTAGATCGCCTTAGAGTAGGGCTTAAACTCCCTAAGAATCAAAGGGTCATTCCAAGGAACGGTAGCAAGATCATGATAGAGGACGTAGAGGTAGGTAATGTGACCAGTTCAACGTTCTCTCCTTACCTTTCAAGGACTATCGGGATGGGCTACTTAAGCTCCAGGCATTTCATTTTGGGAAGTAATGTACAGGTCGAAGTTAGGGGAAAGAGTTATACTGTTAAATTGTCTGACTTCCCTTTAATCAAGTGATCTGGATTGGGCGAGATCAAAGTTGGAAAATACATAGTGAGAGACGGTTTATACTATACCGAGAGCGATGAGTGGGTTAAGGTAGACGACTATACAGCCACCATCGGAATAACAGACTACGCTCAGAAAAAGCTGAGGGACATCGTTGGGGTTGATCTACCAAAGAGAGGACAACGTGTAAGCTCAGGAGAGGCGGTGGCGGTTGTAGAGTCCGTTAAAGCGGCGGCCGACATATATTCACCAGTATCTGGGGAGATAATAGAGGTTAATGAGGACTTAATTTCTGCTCCAGAGTTGATAAACAAAGACCCCTACGGTAGGGGATGGCTGTTTAAGGTCAAAATGAGTAACGTGGACGAGACCAAAAAGCTTCTTTCTTCAGGATCATATGTTAACAAGATTAAGGGTGATTAAATTGGAGGACGATTTTGAACTAAACGAAGAGTTCATTCCGGACTTAAGGAAGCCTTCATATATAATTGTAGGAATCCCTGACGCAGGCTTGGTAGGCGAAATAGCTACTGAGTTCATGATATCTAAGGGTTTAGTTAAGGAGTATGGCCAGATTTTCTCAAGGAAATTCCTCCCCCCCAATTCTCCACGTAGACGAAGGCGTAGCCAAATCTCCACTTCGTCTCTATTACGGAAAGGACTTAAACTTGATAGTAGTTCACTCTTGGACCGCGATACCCGTTAATTCCTCCTATAACCTAGCTAAGTTCATTACAGATTACGCAATACGTTACGGAGTTCAAACAATAATTTCCATCACCGGGTTACCTATTCCTAATAGACTAGATATAGATAAACCTAACGCTTATTGGATCGCTAACTCTAAGAACCTAGCGTCCAGCCTGAGCGGTATAACTAACGCGCAGAGGTTTGATCAGGGTTACATATCAGGACCTTACGCGCCAATTCTTTATGAAACGGCTAAGAGGAACATTGATAACCTAGCTATAGTTGTTGAGTCCTTCCTTGATATACCGGATCCAGAGGCCTCGGCTGTCGCCCTAGAGATAATGGGTAGATACTTGGGATTCACGTTAGATACAAGTGCCTTACTCAAGGAGGCTGAGGAAATAAGGGCTAGGATTAAGGGTCTGATGGAGCAGACAAAAAGGGAGTTACCAACTTACTCTTCAGGCAAACCAATGAGTTACGCGTGAAAATCATGCCGGTGTATAAGGACCTCCAGGACATGGTAAGGAAGGCCATTGAGGCCGAGATGAGAGAAATGGAGGAGATGGTGGAAACCATGTCGAAGCAGATAAGGGAAGTCATGGAAAACGAGAGTTACTTGACCCCTCTATACACTGAAGTCTGGAAAGAAAGAGAGGTCATCTATGTGGTGGACGTCCCTAGATTAAGGGACGAGACTATTTATGTTAAGGTTAACGATCAAACGCTAGAGTTTTCATGTGTGGATTCTAATGGCCTTAAGTATAAACTTCGAATCAGAATTCCTAGCGAATTGAAGGGATGTAACGTCAAGGTATCTAGAGTTAGAGGGAGAGTAACCCTAAAGCTAGTTAAAGAGGAAAGTTAGAGTAACTCTGTTTTTATCATTTATATCAATAAAATCAAAATATTTTGACAAATTTTCAAATAAAAATAGACTTATCAAAGTCTTAGAAAAGCATTGCAACATCTTTATAAACACTGTTTAAGATAACTTATTAAGGGATTTGTTTTGGAGGAGCTAAATAACGCTAAGGACATAGAGACAAGAAAGGTTCAAAAACTTGGCTCTTCGTCTTTGTTCATTACTCTACCTAAGAAGTGGATCAATAAGTGGAACGTAAAGCCTGGAGATAAGATACTTATAGAAGTCTCCAACGACGGTTCTCTTAAATTGATAGCTGAGAAGATAAAATTGGAAAACACTCACAGATCGATAAGGATAGATATCGATTCACTTAAGCAACCTTTACCTAGCATAATCCCTTGTCTCTACTCGCTCGGATACGATGAGATTATCATGGAGTCCAAGAAGACGATTCCACCTAAAGATGTGGAGGATCTGATTCAGGTTACGAAACAGATGGTCGGAATTGAGGTGACTGAGGTATCAGAAAACAGAATTAAAGTAGAATGTCTTTTAGACACCGAGAAAGTAGGCGTAGAATCCTTATTAAGACGAATGCTCAACACGATAGCGAAAAGGGTCGACGATATCATCGCACTGATCTCAAAGGAGAACCTAAAGGACGCCTCGGCAAACCACGAAGATCTTAAGAGATTGTACTATATGCTCATGAGGAGGATCATGGGCAGTAAATATGAGACTATTAAGAGCATGACTAGGAACTCTCTTATAGTTATCAACATGTCAACTCTACTAAACGTTGGAACGCTAGTGGATAAGCTTGGAGAGTCCGTTAGATCGTTGCAACTTAGCGAAAAGGAGTCCCAGATTATAATTGATACCCTCAAAAAGGTCAACGATCTACTAGACGAGGTGGTCATGACCGTGCTCTTCCCTAGCACTAAAAGGGTTCTAAACGGTATCAACCTAGTTAAGGAGTCTAGGATAAACTTGTCTCAGCTAGACAATTCTACAATAGTAGACTACGTCAGACAGATACTGGGGTTGTTAGAGACCTCTTTAGAGAACTCCTCTTGTACCCTCTTCCTGGAGGATATGCCTTGGATAGAAAGAAACTTAACTTAAAAAGTAATAAATAGATGGTGGATTTAATATGTCTACACTTAAAGTAGAGAACCTTCACGTTGAGGTTGAAGGTAAGGAAGTGCTTAAAGGAGTGTCGTTTGAGGTTAAAACTGGAGAAATTCACGCTATGATGGGTCCTAACGGTAGTGGAAAGACCACCCTCTCCTTGGCCCTGATGGGTCACCCTAAATACAAGATAACTAAGGGTTCAATAATCTTAGACGGAGAGGACATAACTTACGCTGAGACCGATGAGAAAGTTAAGAAAGGTCTTTTCCTGGCATTCCAAAGTCCAATAGAAATAAGCGGGGTGAAGTTGTCCACACTTCTCGTGGCTGAGTATAATAGGGCTTCAGGAACCAATAAGTCCGTATCGGAAATAATTGGAAGCGTTAGGGAAATGGTGAAGACGGTAGGGATAAACGAAACCCTGCTAAATAGGGGAGTGTTTGATGGGTTCAGTGGAGGAGAGAAAAAAAGGACCGAGATACTTCAGATGTTGATCATGAAGCCTAAGTTCGCAATTCTTGACGAACCCGATTCTGGCGTTGACGTTGATGGATTGAGAGTAATAGCAGAAGGAATAAAGAAACTGAGGGCCGAAAACAACACAGGTTTTGTTATAATAACCCACTATAGAAGGATCTTAGATCACGTTAACGCCGATAAGGTGCACGTTCTCTATCGTGGCTCCATAATAGCAAGCGGAGGCATGGAGTTAGCTAAACTAATAGACGAGAAGGGCTACGAAGGGGTCATTAAATCAAGAAACTGATTTTATAACTTTAATTTTGATCTACTTTAATTTAGTAGGAAAACTCTATAGAAAGACTTATAGCTTATCTTTAACACAGTTAAAGATGGTAAGAAAGATGACGGAAGAGAAATTGTCGCTAGACATGAACGAGATCCTTAACGCTTCTATTGAGGCAAAGTATGAGAAGCTGAATCAGTCTGAATTTCACAGGAGGATAGTTGAGTCCGGATTGACCAGGAGCACAGTTGAGGAGATCTCAAAGATAAAAAGGGAGCCGGAGTGGATGTTGAGGTTGAGGCTCAAATCATTAGAGCTCTTTGAAAAGATCCCTACTCCTAACTGGTTACCAGACTTTCTAGGTTCCTTGAACGTGTCGAGCTTAGAACTTTACGTTAAACCTGACGTAGATCAGACGAGTAGTTGGGATCAAATACCTAAAGAGGTCAGGGATTATTACGACGTATTGGGTATCCCAGAGTCAGAAAAGAAGTACTTAGGCGGTCTAGTTGCTGTCTTCGAATCCGAACCTATATATTCGAACGTCAAGGAGGAGCTTACCAAGAAAGGAGTTATAATGATGCCACCAGAGGATGCGCTAAAGAAGTATCCCGATTTCATGAAAGATTACTTCATGAAGATCTTCCCAGCCTCCGATCATAAGTTCGCAGCATTACACGGTGCCCTATGGAGCGGTGGCGTTTTCGTTTACGTTCCTAGAGGAGTTAAGATAACTACTCCTGTTGAAGGATTCTTCATAATTGGAAAGGAGATGGAAGGTCAGTTCGAACACACGTTGATAGTAACTGAAGAGGATTCGTATCTTCACTTCATAGAGGGTTGTAGTGCACCACAGCTTAGAAAGTTCTCCTTCCACGACGGAATGGTCGAGCTTTACGCAAAGAAGGGATCTAAGATAAAGTTCACCACCATACAGAACTGGAGCAAGAACGTGATAAACTTCAATAACAAGAGAGCGTGGGCAGACGAGAACGCTAACATAGAGTGGGTGGAGGGATCCTTAGGTTCGAAGTATAGCTTCGTGTATCCAACTACTATTCTGAGGGGGCCCAACGCGAGTTCAACGAGTTTAGTGGTCACTCTGGCGTCTGGAGAAGGCGAATGGAAGGATAGCGGATCTAAGATGATTCACGCGGCTCCTAACACTAAGAGCAAGATAGTTAACAAGAACATTGGTTTCGGAGGGGGAGTAAACATCTATAGGGGATTAATCAAGGTTAACAAGGGCGCTTCGGGCGCTAAGGCATTCGTAAAGTGCGACTCGCTGATGTTAGACGAGAAAACTAAGGCTTATACATTTCCACACAATCAAGTTCTAGAGGATGACGCTGACGTAGCTCACGAAGCTCACACTTTCAGGATGAGTGAGGATCAGCTATTCTACCTAATGAACCGAGGAATAGGTGAGAAAGAGGCCACTTCAATGCTTGTCTTAGGTTTCATTGATGAGATAATGAAGGAGTTGCCTTTCGAATACGCTACGATGCTGAACAAGGTTATTAAACTAGAATTAGATAAGCTTGGGGCAGTGGCTTGAATGCCTGTTGTGGAACAAGAGAGCTTTCTTAAGTACATTTCTAACTTAAGTTTCAGGTCAGAAAGGGAGGAGTTGTTTCAAAAGTATTTGGCTTTACCCTATCAGGTTGTTAGCGATTCGCCAACGATCAAACACTATACGGAATGGTCAGTCTTCGAGGGCTTGAACCTTAGGGTTGAGGAACAAGGGTCAGGCGATCTGAAGATCCCTATAGAGGGATACTCTAATTACATCATTAATAATAATAGCTACAGCTTTACCCCTAGGGAATCCGTAACCTGTGGTTTAGTTAAGCCAGAGGATCACAAACTGGTTTCGCTCACTCTAGCTGGATCTAAGAAGGTCACAATAGATAAAGGAGGTAGATATCTTGTTTACAATCATTGTAAGGGGCGGCTATTCTGTCCAGTCTCAATAGAGGTTAACGTTCCAGAAGGGGATCACGTTGACCTGGTATATTACTCCGAATCAATGGAGGGCGGAATGCCCTCTTCTGTTATATCGCTGATCGTACCTAAGGGCTCCTCACTCTCCTTCTCGTTAATAAACTCAAGTCGTAACTCCTACGCCTTTTCTTACGCTAAGGCTAAAGTAGAGGGGGAGATCAATTCCTCTGTTTTCTCCGTAGGGCAGAACCTAGGTCACACGGAATATCACGTAAGTCTAGAGGATGAGGCCGTGGCTAACTTCAACGCTAAAAGTCTAGGTGTGGAGAGCAACAGGGTAAACGTGTTAGCTAACGTCAATCATGTGGGAAAGAAGAGCGTGAGTAACGGTTCGCTAAAGGCTGTCGCATCAGAGAACTCATTTACAATAATCAGAGGCGATGCCGTGATTGGGGAGAACGCTTTTGACTCATCTACAACCATAGTAGGTAAGGCTTTGATAATAGGGGCGGAAGCTAAGGCCGTTGTAGCTCCCATGCTTGAAGTTAAAACCGGGAAGATAGTTACCGCAAAGCACTCGGCTTCTGCCTCTAAAGTAAGTGAGGACCTAATATTCTACCTTGAGAACAGAGGGCTTGACAAGAGGACTGCAGAGGGTCTAATAATAAGGGGTTTCCTTACGGACGATAACGACAATGAGTTGATCAGAACGTTAATCGAAGATGCCCTAGTAAAGATGGGATACTAAAATTCATTTTCGGTCAACTCCGTGTCCGGGTCCCTCTGAAAACATCCCTGCTTATAATTCTGTTTTTGAATTAAGTATTACCGAGAGAATGAGAGTGATCACGTTTAAGGCGGAGGAGGATCTACTCCTAAAACTAGATCTTTACGCTGCAAATAAGAGGACTCCCAGAAGCGAGATAATTAGAGACGCGTTAAGGAAGTATCTGGAAGCCGCTGGCGGGATTTGAACCCGCGACCGCCGGCTAACTTGGGAAGGCCTTACAAGGCCGGCGCTCTGGCCAGGCTGAGCTACAGCGGCACGTTATATAAACTAAACAAGAGTCCATTAAAAGCTAACTACTTTGTTATTCAAGTAAAGAATCGTATGGTGCCGCCGCGGGGATTTGAACCCCGGACGACCGGATGACCCAGCATCCGTATGAGTCCGGCGCTCTGGCCAGGCTGAGCTACGGCGGCACTACTTTTTTCCTTTGTGAAGCCTAAAAGTTTTCCTCTTAACTTGAGCTAGAGTTTAGAGCCACGAAAAGTTATTCAATTGCAGTTAGCGTTCTTTTGGCTTAATGATGTTAACAAACTTAACTCTACGTATAGAGCGATGACGAAGCGTCTGAATAGAAAACCTATTACTAACGCTAAAGCTCTAGGACAACGACATTTTCAAGATCTAACTTCTGGCAGCAGGAGGACTAGCCGGGGAGGGATTCGAACCCTCGTCCCAGGGGCCAAAGCCCTGGATCCTTGGCCGCTAGACTACCCGGCTAACTAACTAATATCCTTGTTAATATTATAAAATTTCTCTCAATTTCCATGTTTAGCCTTCTTATACGTGTTTTCGCTTGTGTTGAGATCAGGAGAGGCGTAAGGGACTGGAAAAGAGCCAAATTCAGTCTTAACTATCTTGAGGACTAGCCGGGGAGGGATTCGAACCCTCGTCCCAGGGGCCAGAGCCCTGGATCCTTGGCCGCTAGACTACCCGGCTAACATCAGTAAGATAAAACCATGATTTTAAAGTTTTTATAATGTAGCTGCCTAATTAATGGTGAATGCGATGGTTCTTTGGGGATAAGGAGAAACGTAGATTCGAAAGGGATAGGTTCGGCGAATGGGCTATTGTAACTTCTAATAAGGACATGTCATTCGTTGTCAATTCTATCTCAAAGTCTTTATCAAAAATAGGCTTGAGGAAGAGCCAAATTTACGTGTTACAGTACTCTAAGGATAATCTAATACCCAACTTCTTCTCAGTGAAAGGTATGATTAAAACCTTTCAGAACGTTTCAGAAGCACTATTCCAGAACTCCCTAAGGAAGACGTTTGACGATCTAGGTAATTTGGGGGAGATCAGGACTGCCAAGGTTAGGCTATGTAACGAGATCTTTCTTTTCTTTAATTTTAACTTTGTGGCAAGGAAGGTCAGACCGTCGAAGTGCGACATCAAGCTTCTCATTCCACCTTTGGGCGTCTCAAGCTCTCAGATACCCTACACGGTTGAAGGCCTTTTCAACTCAATGATAGGCACCGATGGCGATCCTTGCTTAGTCGAGACCGACTTTATGGATTCCAGGATAGCTAAGATAACGTTTAACTGCAGAAAAATAAACCTGGATGAATTTAGGATAAGGGAATCGTTCTCTTATTTCCTTGACGACGTTTTAGGCTTAAGAGTGAAAACCAAGAGCTCCGATATCCATACGACAGAAATTGAAATCGTCCTCCTTAACTTGAGGAGAGAGTACTTGATTCCTCTAATCTGGGATAACTTCCTTTCTATTTACCCTTCGTGTTAAAATTTTAATCCCTTAGTTCTAAAATGTTCATGGGGATCAATTCTGATTAAAGTAAATGACATGAACATACCCACAATGGACGATCTCAACTTCACTGACAGTAAGGTCCTTGTCAGAATAGACATCAATTCTCCGATTGACGCCAAAACTGGAAAGCTCCTAGACGACTCTAGGATAAGAGCGCATATAGAGACGATAAAGGAGTTAACCTCTAAGGGAAACGGGGTAGTTCTAGTTTCACATCAGGGAAGGCCGGGGGACAGCGATTTTACTGACCTTGAGCAGCACTCAAAGTTACTTGAGAAGTATCTAGGGATGGAAGTTGAGTTCGTGGGAGACGTAATGGGACCTTACGCTAGGGAGAGAATTAAAAACATGAAGTCGGGCTCAGTTCTACTCCTTGATAACGTTAGGTTCGTGTCGGAGGAACTTATTGAGGCCTCGCCTCTTCAACATTCTAAGAGCTTCTTGATAAGGAGGTTGCAGCCCTTCTTCCAAGGATATATAAACGACGCCTTCGCGACAGCTCATAGAAGTCAGGCGAGTTTAGTAGGATTTCCTTTAGTGTTGAAGTCTAGCGCTGGGAGAGTTATGGAGAAGGAAGTTTCAGCTTTGGCTAAGGTATTTAACGAGGAGGAGTCTCCAAAGCTCTTCATAATGGGAGGAGGCAAAGTTTTGGATAGCTTGAGGATAATAGAGAACCTTGTCAAGAGAAGGTTGGCAGATAGAATACTTACGGGCGGGTTAATAGCCGAGCTGTTCGCAGTGGCGAAGGGGCTGGATCTAGGAAAGGAGAACCTACAGGTTTTAGAGAAGGTGGGCGTGTTGAGCTTAGTCCCTAGGGCTAGAAAAGTGTTGCTTTCAGGAGCACCTATAGAGATACCGGTTGACTTTAAGGTAGAGAGGGAGGGGAAAGTGTACGAGGAACCAGCAAGTAAGATTAACGGAGTGATAAAGGACGTTGGGTCTACTACGGTTGGGATATACTCGTCATTTATTAGAGATGCCAAGATAATAGTCATGAGAGGTCCTATGGGAGTGATAGAGGACGAAAGGTTTAGGGAGTCCAGCAGGTCGCTACTCATGAACTCGTTGGAGAGCCAAGGATACTTAATAGTAGGAGGTGGACATATGATAAGTCTTATAGGAGGACTCGGTTCGCTTGATAACTCTAAGGTTCACGTTTCAACGGGGGGCGGAGCCCTACTCCTCTTCTTAGCTGGGGAGAGACTACCAGCCCTCGAGGCTTTAGACATGTCATTTAGGGAGATGTTGAAGAAATGATGAAGGTCTCAGTGAACGGTTACGGAACTATAGGAAAGAGAGTGGCGAGCGCTATTCTGGCTCAGCCAGACATGAGTTTAATCGGAGTTTCCAAAACGTCGACCAACTATGAGGCTTATCACGCTCAACGTTTAGGTATACCTCTATATGTACCGAAAGAGTCTATTAAGGAGTTTGAGGACGCTGGCATCAAGGTAATGGGAACTATAGAGGAGATGTTTCGTGACAGTGACGTTATAGTTGACGCGACGCCAAACGGGGTAGGGGCCCAATATAAGCAAGTGTACTCTTCCTTAGGGAAGAAGTCTATTTTCCAAGGAGGAGAGAAGGCTAACGTAGCTGACGTCTCTTTTTCAGCGTTATGTAACTATGACGAAGCTGTGGATAAGAAGTACGTGAGAGTGGTATCTTGTAACACCACAGGTCTATTGAGGACATTGTGTACAATAAACAGGGTGGAGAAGATAACTAAGGTTAGGGCCACAATAGTTAGGAGAGCTGCGGATCCTAAAGAGGTCAAGAAGGGGCCCATAAACTCTCTAACCCCAGATCCAGCTTCCATTCCAAGCCATCACGCCAAAGACGTCAATACCGTTCTAAAAGACCTGGATATTGTAACTATGGCCATAGTGGCACCTACTACCCTAATGCACGTTCATATGTTGAACATAACTTTAGCGAATCAAGTTACAAGAGAAGAAGTTCTATCCACACTTTCGTCAACCCCTAGGATTCTGCTAGTGTCCGGGAAATCGAAGATTACCTCAACTGCAGAAATAATAGAGGTAGCTAGAGATATAGGAAGGAGTAGAAACGACCTGTACGAGACTGTAGTCTTTGAGGATTCCGTATCAGTCAAAGGTAACGAACTGTTCTTAATGTACGCGGTTCATCAGGAGTCGATTGTGGTTCCAGAGAACATTGATGCGATCAGGGCAGTCACAGGGTTTAGGGACGGATTGAAGTCAGTGGAGATGACTAACACCTCAATGGGAATAAGGAAAGGTTACCTGGTGTAACAAGATGGGTTCTCCAACGTATACCGTAAGTATGTGGTTTAGAAGGATACTTGTGCCAGTTGATGGATCTGAGAGCAGTATGAGGGCGTTAGAGTTAGCTGTAGACTTCAGTTTAAGATACGGCTCAAGAGTTACCGTGTTCTACGCGTGCGATAGATGCGAGGATAAAGAGGCGATAAGGAAGCTCGTCGAGAACAAGATAGACAATAAAATAGGCTTTGAGTTCAACACCACCGACGTACCCAGGGACAGCAGCATATCTAACGAAATAATCAAGATCCTATCTGAAGGTGTCTTTGATGCCGTCATAATGGGTGCAAGAGGTAACACTACGAACAGTGATATTAACACGGGGTCTAATGCGCTCTCTATAGTAGTTAACGCACCGGTTACCGTTATTGTGGTTAGGTGAAGAGAAGTGACGATCCTCTAGATCTAAACGGCCTTTGATTTAGGGTCCCACTAGGGTCTAGAGAGATTTCTTGATCAAAGTTTTTGGCTCAAAGTATCATAGGTATCATCTTCGAGTGGTAGCTAGAGAGATCGTAATTAAGTGCGTATTTGGGATCTAAGAACCTAGATCTCATCTCGATCACCTTCCTTCTCATCTCATTGATATCCTTCTTCTCGATAAGTGTATCTTTCATTAACTTAGCTATCTCCTCCATATCACCTTCTTTCATACCGTATCTAGTCATCTCTTGAACCCCTATCCTTATTCCGCTAGGATCGTTCACCGCCTCAGGCGGATCGTGGGGTAATAGGTTCTTATTCACTATGATGTTAGCGTTCTCTAAGGTTTTAGCTACGAACGTTCCACCTCCCAAGTTTTTCACATCAACGGCAACTTGGTGGCTCTTGGTGTACCCCAAGTGTTCGCCAATTACCTTGAAACCGTAAGAGGCCAAGGCCTCTGCCAAAGCCTTCGAGTTCCTAGTAATCTGCTTAGCGTACTCCTCTCCATACACCTTCATCTCTAAAGCCGTCACTGCGGTTGACGGCAATCTATGTAAGTGGTGATTACTTACGAACCAAGGGAATATCGTCCTAGATACCTTCTTAAACTCCTCCTCCTCGTTGGAGAATATAGCCCCTCCTTGAGGCCCCGGGAAGGTCTTATGTGTAGAAACGTTGAGGAAGTCCGCACCCTCATCCAATGGATTGCTCCATACCTTCCCTACCATAAGACCGTAAACGTGTGCGGCGTCATAGACCAACTTTGAGTTGACAGCCCTAACGTGAGGGCTCAGTTCCTTGGTCGGATGGGGGAATAGATAGAGGCTACCACCTAGCACAACAAACTTTGGTTTAACTTGCTCTATCATCTTTACAGCCTTATCCACATCAACGTTCATGTTCCCCTCATCATAAGGCATTTCAATGTGCTCAATACCGAGGGCTCCCAGCGTTCCGAATTTAGTGTGACTAACGTGAGCTCCAGCCTGAACCGGAGCTATTAGGGCCTTATCACCTGGGCTAGCGAGCACTCTAAAAACCGCGGCGTTAGCTAGGGTTCCGCTTGTCGGCCTCAGATCACAGTGTTTACTTCCGGTTATCTGGTTCATCAGGTCCATTGCTAAGGTCTCGACTTCATCGACGTATTTCGTCCCTTGGTAAAATCTCTTGAAAGGCTTTCCTTCAGCATACCTTGACATGAAGTCGCTCATGTAAAGAGCTTCAGCTAAGGGGCTCATTACGTTTTCTGAAGCTATCAGGTTTAACGTCTCAGTTCTCCTCCACTTGTTCTGAGCCCTCGTGAGCTCAATGACCTTTTCTAGGTCTTTTTGAACGTCCATGTAGCTTTATTACACTCAAAAAAATTAAGTCTTCATGGCTCTATATCCCGTTACTGTTTAAATGAAGGAAGGTTTAAACGTTGATATAGAAAAAAATACTTTAATATTAAAATGTCAACCGCTCTAGATTTAAGTATAACGAGCACCTGAGTAAGGACATTTGACGTTCTAATGGGGAATAACATAGGATCTGAGGAGCAGAATCCCGAAAGGAGCTAATGAGCTTCCCGATTAGTCAAGAGGAGGAAGGGCGAGGAGGCTCAATAGCGCGGACTTTGTGCTCTAACTCAGAAGCCTTCTCTATCTACCTTTAACTCTTGTCCCTTTCAGTTAGGGCCTGTCAGGCTTTCCTCCATTTCTCCAAAACTATCCCCGTCACTGTGAGTTTTAACTCAGAAGGGTCTACGATTGAAACTATCACTTTAACCGATAAACTCAGCCATCTGAAGATCCACTTCTAAACGTCAGGGAACGCTTAACCTCGAGGCGGTCCTTAAACTCTCAAAGCTTTTAGAGCTTAATTCCCCTCCCCAGCCTCATGTGAGCTTTCCCAAGTTCCCTTGTTGAAAGCGCTGAGAGGAGGTTAAGCTCACCGGCTAACACGGCTGCAGAAACGATCTCAGCGAACTTTCTAGCTTTACTCCCTGGGGGATCTCCTCCGCCATCTACCCCCATTATGGAGAGCGCTTCTCTTTGAGTCGGTAGCCTAGTTCCACCCCCTACTGTCCCAACTTCTAAGGAAGGCAACGTAACGGATATGTACAAGTTCCCTGACCTGTTCTCAACCCACGTGTAGCCTGTACTGCTCTCCACGACCTGTGCCACATCCTGTCCCGTCGCTATGAATATCGCAGCTATGACGTTTGCAAAGTGGGCGTTAAACTGAAAAAGAGTTCCGGCTCTAGCTCCGCCCAACCAGTTCTTTTTGAGGTTGGTCTCCTCTATTTTCTCAGCTGTCGTCCTGAGGTTCTTCTCAATAACCTCCGATGGAATAAGGGCCTCAGCTACGACAGTCTTTCCTCTACCGAGGAGTTCGTTTGTGACTGACTGTTTCTTATCGCTGCACATGTTCCCGCTTACAGCTACGCATCGAGCGCCTGGGAACCTTTCCTCAAGGAAAGAAGACACGGCTTCAGCGGCCACCGTGACCATGTTCATTCCCATAGCGTCACCTGTATCGAACTCAAACCTTATCCATACGTTATTTCCTAGCTGAAACGGCTCCACACTCTTAAGTTTGCCATGAGATGTCGTTCTCTCAGCAACTTTTCTGATCGTTTCGAAGTTCTCTTTAACCCATGCTGAGAAAGAGTAGGCCTCAATGGCGCTATCAAACGAGAAAACAGGCGCTCTGGTCATTCCGTCCCTAATTATCTTAGTTTTCACATATCCTGAGAGCCTGAGGACCTTCATTCCTCTGTTAACGCTAGCTATCAAAGCACCTTCTGTTGTAGCTAGAGGCACAAGGAAGCCTCCTCTAGCGTAATCTCCCTCAATCAGGACCGGTCCTGCCACTCCCAGTGGGATTTGAGTTGCCCCAATGACGTTTTCAGCGTTCCTGTCTTTGATCTCAGCGTAATCTATTATGGTTGAGCCAATTGAAGGTAATCCTTTACCAGTTATCCTCTCTATAGCTAACCTTCTAGCTACCATTGCCGCGTTGGCGTCTAATATCTCATCAACCTTATGAAGCTCGATCTCTCCTTTCACTACCTTATCTACAACTTCCTCAATTTTGTCCATCATCTACCAGCCTAAACTTTGTCCCGTATTCTATTAAACCGTTACTGGAGTCAACCCTCAATCTCCTGATGGTAGCCTCAACCCTAGTACCCTCCTTCGGTTCCTCATCCACATCTACAAGAGGGGCGATTATCTCGACTCCCTCATCTAACCTGATCAAGCCGTAATATACTGGAGCCTCCTTCTCGTGACCAACCCTGATCTGATGGGATAGGGTGTAGGAGACCAGTGTTCCCTTACCAGAGAGCCTCTTAGTTGTAACCCTGAAAGAACCGCAGTTGCCGCATACGGATTTAGCTGGGAAAGAGACGCTTCCACACCTCTCGCATACTGAAGCGATTAAAGAGTAGTGCGTATCCTTATTTCTCCAAACTTTTGGAGGTAAGATCCTCATCCGCATCACCTCGACAGAGCTACAGAAACGGCTGTGGTACCTAACTCGTCCATAGATATGATTAGACCCTTTCTGGCTCCATTGACTCTCCTTCCTTTAAACGATTCGGTAAGCTGCATGAAGCCCTCAGCTACCTGATATATCCCCGTAGCACCTCCTGGATAACCTCTGGCTTTAAGCCCTCCAGAGTAGTTTACAGCCAAGTCATCTAAAGAGTAAAGGGACTTCCCCCTCTCTAACCCCAGTTCATCAAGTATCATTGCGGCTATCACACTATAGGAGTCGTGAACTTCATAAAAGTCCGGCCGGAAATCCCTCATCTCGTTCATAACGTCCCTAACAGATAGTAACTCCCTAAGGTTCATCCCGGTTGAGGAGAAGCGAACTCCCTCTATTTTAACTGGCGTCTCGCTAACCTTCCTAGCTACCTCATCGCTAGATATGAGTACAGCCGAAGCCCCATCAGCTCTGGCCGCGGTGTCGAAAAGCCTCAATGGGTCGGATATAACCTGTGATTCTAGTATGGTATCCTTCTCCACTGGGAACCTCAAGAAGGCGTAGTTGTTCTCAGCCGCGTACCTGTGCATGTGATAGGGCCATTCAGAGAAGTACTCCCTAGGTAAGTTATACCTTTTCATGTAGAGCTTCATCATTATCGCGGCGTAAGCTTGAGGAACCACCCCGGCCCTATAGGAGAACTCCTCATCCAAGTTTCGCGCTATTATCTCGTTAAGTTGGGACGCTGGGAAGTCCGCAAGTTTCTCCACCCCTACAACTAGAACCGACTTAGCGAGGCCGGATTTGACCAGAGAGTAAGCCGAGAACACAGCAGATCCACCACTGGCGTCACCGTTCTCCACTCTGATAGCTGGAACGGAGTAGCCTAGAGCATTACTAAGCTTTCCCGCTAGTTGGACCTGCTCCTCTGTGCTCTCTCCGTAGCCGCTCGCTAAGATCAGCGCGTCCGGTCTCTTTTCGGAGAGTAGGTCCTCAAGTCCTGATACCGATGCCACGGCTAGGTCTAACAATCCGTTCTCGTAGTATTTGTCGACCTTAAGCATTGAGGCCCCTGTTACGAAAACGTCCATCTTTTCACCTACTCGTAAACCTTGAACTTGTGCGTTGTCTTAGCGTACTTAGCGTAGTTAACAATCTTCTTCCTCTGAATAAAGTAGTCAGTTGGGTGAGCTAATTTCTGCCTCTCCAAGACGTTCTCAGTCACCACGAAGCTGTAAGCGTCGCTGCCTGCTCCGCTTCCGAACGGAGCGACAAGTATTCTCTGTCCAGGTTTGGCGACGTCTAGAACTCTAGCGAACCCTAGGAGAGCTGAAGCGTTGTACGGATTCCCTATCAAGGTCGAGACCATGCCCAGTTTTACTTTCTCAGTAGGGATACCAAGTTTCTTAGCCATCTGGAAAGGGAACTTGCCGTTAGGTTGGTGGAAAACAAAGTAATCGAAGTCCGAGACCTTAAGGCCCGTCTCCTGGAACAACCTGTTCACAGCCTCGTAGATGTGAGCGAAGTAGGCCGGCTCCCCTGTGAAGCTCTCCCCGTGAACAGGGTAGGGCGTCCCATCCCTTCTCCAGAAGTCTGGAGTGTCGGTAACGTAGGAGGTCATAGCCTCAACTATGGCTGAGGACTGCTCAGCACCTCCCACAACGAAGGCTACCGCTGCGGCCGCAGAGCTCAACTCCAAAACGTCTCCTGGATTGGACTGAGCCGTGTCGGAGCCAACAACTAGCGAGTAAGGAACTTGTCCGCTCTCAACCATAGAGAAAGCCATTCTCAAGCCCGCGGACGCAGCTCTGCACGCGAACTCTAAGTCCGCCGTTAAAGAGAACTTGGATAGACCCAGAGCATCAATTAAGATGGCTGAAGTTGATTTGACTGCGTAAACTTTAGACTCGGAACCGAAGAGCGCCATCTTAACTTCTCCCGGGTCTATCATAGCCCTGGTGAGCGCAACCTTGGAGGCCTCTATCGCCATAGTCGTTGAGTCCTCATCTGCTGCTGGAACCGACTTCTCAGTCAACCCTAAAGCCTTCACTATTCCATCCTCCTTTCCCCATACCGAGGCTATCTCACTGACTTTTATTCTGTATTTAGGAACGTACGATCCCCATCCTATAATCCCTGAGTGCATCTACATGAATAATCTATCATGATTATAAAGGTTTTCGGTAATTGTCTATAATGCTATAGACAAAAGACGAAAAACAACCCTTAACTGGAGCTCCTGTCTGCGAAGAAGACCTGATACCTTTTCGGCTTTAGGGATTCCACTATGAAGTTGAATGCAGCTTGAGGATCGCTGTCTTCCCCGCAGGTGTAAACGTCGAGCGTAGCGTAGTTGTATTCGTTCCAAGTGTGGAGCGCTATGTGGCTCTCCTCTATGAGGGCTATAACGGACACGCCGCCCTTCTTCCCTCCGAAGCTCCACGACTTTGCCTCAACTAGGTTCATGTTAGCTATCTTAACCGCTTGGAGAACTAGGTTCTTAAGAAGCTTTTCGTCGTTCAGATCCTTCGGATCTAAGCCGTATAGGTTTCCGAAAACGTGCTTCCCTACTATTCTATCTTCAGGGGATTGGAACGTAACCTGTTCTGACATCTCCTGTTCTTGTACCCTCCATACAACAGAAATAACCTAGGATTAATAAATGTAACTAGAGGTTTTACCTTGGAGAAAGCAAGTCATTTCGCTTTAGGTGTTAAGCGAAGGCGGTCTCGTTAGGTAAGGCGGTGGCGAAGACGCTGACGTTGTAACCCTCCACTTCAAGAAGCAAGGTTTTGTCCCAGACGTAGGAGGGTAAGGTAAAGTTGGAGTTAAGGGGTGCGGGAATAGGGCTTCCTGATTTAGTTGTGACCTGATTGGTTATGTTGATCCACCTCCCGTTAGCCTGATAGAAAATCGCCTCAAGGGAGTAATTTCCTCCCCCGTGAAAGGTTATGAGCATCGGATTGGGCGTGGCGTTAAAGTAAAGGAGAATCGAACCGCCGTTAATCTGCCTCTGAAGTATCGCTATGCTGTCTGTGGTCTCAGCTGAGGGTTGTGAGAAGTTTAAGACCAACAACGCCAGGGGGACCAAAACAACTACTATCAATATGACAACGATGATGAATGCAATGAACTCGGATTGAGCCTTCACGTCCTATCCACCTTGGCTTAAACGGTTATACCCAGTTGTATAGGCGTAATAGACTGTAATGTTAAGAGGCTGGTTAACGTTAATCTCTAGGGCAACTCCTGCGTAAGACTGAACGCTTTCAACGGTTTGTCCATTTAGAGTCTGGGCAGTGATCTCGTATGGACCCCAAGTAAGATTGGAATAGGTTTTAATCTGCCTGTTAGTAAAATATACATAAAAAAATAAAAAGGATAAGGAGGACCAGGAACAAAGAGGCCTGTTCCGCCAGCTATATAGGTCCCATTTTTTACCCAAATTTTTGTATTGTATTGATAAACAGAGGAATCTAGCGTAAAATTGACAGAGGAAGCAGGACAAGGTTCAACAGGTTTCCAGAGAATTGGGTATTCAATACTAAATAGAATTGGGTATTCAATGCTAGATACGTTAGGCGGTAAAGGAGTAGCATTATTATAATTTATATACACTTTATAATATGAAGATGAATTGATAAATTGAATATTTATTGATGGATTGGTAGAAGAAGGTTGTATGAAGATAATGAAACTGGTTGTTGAGTAACTCTTCCCGTTGTAAGTGCTCTCTTGATACGAATGTTGATAAATCGCGTTTGGCGAAGTTACGTTAAACTGAGTAGTGTATATAGTAACGTTTACGTAACCCGCTAGCACCTTAAAGTTTTGGCTTTCTGTAATTGTGCGTTTTATACCATCTATCGCTATAGTAATGGGCTGCCCGTAATTTTTACCGAGGTTAACCTGTAAGTTTACGTATTGAGTTACTGCGGTGTAGCTAGCAGTCAGTGAGGCAGGGACTCCCTGTAGGTTTACTTTTATTCCTTGCGAATTTGTGGAGTTAACTAATGCCCCAGACACAATCCAATTGTGGAAAACTCCAGTTACGATCGATCCGTTAGGCATTTCATAAAAGACGTACTGGGGAACTCCAACAGAGAAAGTTCCAGTCTGGTTTGGGAACGCCACTGGAGTAGTGTAGTTCTTAAATGGACCGTTAATGTTGGTCGTTGCGTTCGTAGATACGCCTATCGTGTTTCCGGGCTCGGATATCTCCGCGGCTATTATTACCCCTCCCTTACCTGAAGTTGAATAGGGACCGATGGAGGATTCTGGGCTCAAGAAGAACAAGTTTCCAAAAGACGTGACGATAATAATTGGGTGGCCCTGAACCTGCTTAGGCAAGGTAAGGTTAGTGTAAGCTCCGATAACTAAAGGATAATGAGCGGGGACGTTATACCATATCCCGTCCTTAAAGTAGAGAATGTTAGTAACAGTTACGTTACTTTGAGGTACGAACGTACCGTTAGTGTAAGCGAAGTAGATCGAAGAGTTGCTATAGTATATTCCTGGGTGGCCGTATTCAACCTGTTTAACCTGTAAGTTTTTTAAATAAATGTAGTTGTTCACTAAAGCGTTTCCGGCCTCAGCTGAACTCTGATTGTTAATGAAGAAGGCAGCCATAGGTACAGTTATTGCTAGGACGATAACTATGAGCATCAGGATAGCTATTGCGCTAGATAATGCTTTCCCAGATTTGGTCATAGTATCTGACCTCCATAGCGCCATTCTTGATAATTAATAATTATAGTGGGAGAATTTATATAAATCGTTCCGTAATAACCTTGGTGTGGTTGTGGATAATAAGGATAATTTGATGAAGTCGAATTCGTTACTGTAACATTATAGGGTTGTGACACTAAAGAATTATAATTTTGATTATTTATCGAAAACATTCCATTAATCGGATGCAAATAATCAAGTGTTATAGTAAGACTTGTTCCTTGTTTGAAATAAATTTTTTCAGGAACGAAATTTTCTGTTGGACCTAGAACTATCACTTGTCCTGTGTTACCTACACATACCTCAAGTAACTGTCCCGCTATGTTCCCAAGAAATGGAGTACTATTTTTATATCCATATCCAGCAGGAAGACAGAAATCGTTCTTGACTTCTACCAGGAAATAATTAGAGACAGGCTTATAATTACCTTTTATCGTCCCGCTAGAGTTCACGAACACCACGTCGTTAAATACCTTGATCCCTTTGGTCGCTAACAATCCGCTCAGTTCATAGGTAGTAATCTGACCTCCTTCTAGTTCATTAAAATTACCTCCTATGTAATTGAACGAGATGTTAAAGTAGGAAGGAAATTGTATTATATGGTATCCATAAGTTAAATCCAACGTTATGCCAGAGCTACCGACAGTGTACGACTTGTTATCCACAACAACGTTCATGGTCTGATTAAGAGGACACAAAGTTACGCCGTTATTTGAAATATCGTTATGTCCTAGAGGTATGTTCCACGGTTGAATTAAAACTTTGTACGTGTTTGTGTAAGCTTTGTAAAAAGCTACGATGACTGTAGGAGAGTAGATTGTTGCGGTTGTGGACACTGAATTTGGAGAGCTGAGTGTCCCGCCAATTACGGTCCAGTTTTGGAAAACTCCAGTCAACCCGTATTGGGGAAGGAAGACCGTGTAGTTGTTGTCTAACACGGGATACGTTCCTGGAAGCACGTAAAACACGCTAGGGGTGATCGCGCTCTGGGTGCCAAACCCAACGTTCACGGACACAGGTAACAACTTCGTACCGTTTATCACGAAGGACGCTATGTAAACCGGAAACTTACCTGAAGGTCCCTGAAGGTTTACAGTATTAATCGAGGTGTTGGGGTTGAGGAAGTAAATGTTTGCCTGACCCGAAATTAGCAATACAGGTTCATTGAACGCCTTGCTAGGTAATTGAAGGTTAGTATCTCCCGCTACAACTATCGAATTGTTTAAATACTGCTTCCAGGTGGAACCGTTGAAGTAATAAATTCCAGTTATGTTGAAAGGATAGGGAGAGGAGGTGAAGAATATCTCCAGGTAAGGGTTATTACTAGAGTTGAAGTAAACGTTTGGGTTACCTCTGAAGACTTGATTGACCTCTTGCGATTGAGCTTGTAGATAACCCGTAGCCTGTTGACTTCCCTGTTGGGAATAAATTTGGGTTGAGTTTATCACTAAGTAAGCGGGAACTAAGATCGCCACTATCAGAATGAACATGAGTATCATGAAAATGGGGACTGAGATGGCTCTCATGACGGAACACCCGTGAAGGTGTAACCTATTCTGAACGTGTATCCCTGGCCGTACATAACCCAGATCACCGCAACGTCTCCTGGCTGATATCCTGAGACGCCCAACGTTACGGGGGAGTTGAACGGAACGGAGTAAGCTTTCAGTTCTCCGTCATAGAGTAGCCTTCCGTTTAGGTCGTACACTTTGTTCAGAGTCAAGCTCTCTGCAGGTTTGCCGTTTTGCAAGTAGACCTGAAGGGATGAAGTTGATGGGGGAGTTACTAGGGATACTGAGGTTTCGTAACTTTGAGGAACAAAAAATGCAATTATCGAGACGTTCCCTTCCTCAGCTGGATTGTAAACCTCAACGACCGTACTGCCCGACCCTTCGTTAGTAAGTAAGGGCCCAACGCTTAGCGTCGTCTCTGAGGCTATGTTGCTTGCAACCTGTGCCTGAGAAGTCAAGACTATTTGAGGATATAGAACGGAAACAGAGAAGGTAATTATAGCTATACCGATGGCGACGATTATAGCTATCATGATAATCTCTTGAACTACATTCTCCATATTAGATTCCTTAAACTTATAATCGGCTTTCGTCTATATAAAAATTAGCTAAAGGTCCAAAAAACTTGCAAATCAGCGATGTAGTTCAGGACGATCGTTTCATTAACCCTTTTATGTATAGAAAATAAGATATATTCATGCCGTCCGTTGTTACCTCTTTGATCATCGTAGCGGTTACTCTTCTCTTAGCTATAGCGATATTTGCCCTCTTCTCATCATACTTCTCGATTCAAGGCATATCTTTGAGTCAGACCCAAATCTTGGTGTCTCAGGCTAAGCAGACCCAATTGACCGTCTCCCCAATCTCATATCAGGGGATCGGACCCGACTTTTCTTACTTTAACGTATCTTTCCTTGTTTGGTACTCCACCCCAGTGAAGAACGTTTCAATAGTTACCTTTGTGGCTAATCCCTTGCCTGGCCTAGGTCCCTATTTGTACACCCCTCTGGGAGGGCAAAACTCAACCGTGTTAGAGAACGTTAGCGGAAAATACGTCCAGTTAACTAGCTTTAAGTTGGACGGCGTAGTTAGCGTCCCTCAAGGACAACAACTGAATTTGAACGCGCAGGTTTACTCGTCTAAACCAGAAGGTACTTTCTTAATTAACGCGAAGGTGAAACCGGGTCAGATCGTGGTAGTTTGGTTGTTAACCTACGAGTTTGGGAAGTGGTATAGGGTTTATTACACTTACGTTAATCCATCTAACGGTGGGCTAGGCTTATACGTGGTCACTCATACTCCACCTTTTGATCTAAATAGTACAACGACCTCATACAAACCTCCGCATCTTTTCTCGAGCAATCAAGGTGTTCAAATTGGCCTCTGGTTTGAACCTCTTATGAATTCAACCCAGAACTCCTCAATAGTTTACTTCACGTTCAATAGCACGAACAATAAATACCACTACATCTGTGTGTACCAAAGCGGTCTGACTCTTTATTTGAAGAGCAATCTAGGTGGGTCCACCAATATTGAATCATTAGGTACTGTTTCTCAATTTAATTTCTATTTTATTAATATTTCGTATGGAAACCAGGTAAACAACGGAGTTACATTGTATAATAGTATGAAAGATGAAATAAAACAAATACCTCTTGAAAGTCAAGGAACGACAAACAGTTACATAGGTTCAATTACGTTCGGATCTAAGAGCTCAACGGATGAGATAACTCAAGCCTTTTTGGTAACTCAAAAGGATAACGGTCAAAAAAGCCAGAAGGATAGCGGGGCCGCTTTTTACAACGTTTCATCCACGGTACTACAACACAATGCGTTCTACAATAATACAGTTAATTTATATAATATAATTAAAAACAACAATGATAAAACTCTAAATGGAATAGTTTACTGGTTCTTCGTGTATCCTTCCTCTTCTCCTCCTCTGCAAACTTACGCTTTGCTTTGGTATTATCCAAACGGTGCTGAAACGTTATCTACGTTATACATACCTCCTGAGTCAGGCTCTAACACTTGGATAATAGGTTAACGCGTAGAAAAATCGCGTTCTAGAGGTATAAGGTTAAAGCGTAAATCTTTTTTGATACGCCCGACTTTAAAGATAGGGACCCGTAGCTCAGCCAGGATAGAGCGCCGGCCTCCTAAGAGGTCGAAGTGAGCCGAGGGTCGGGGGTCCGAATCCCCCCGGGTCCGCTCCCTCAACCTATGAAATCCCTTATGTTGATTACCTGGCTTCTATCAACTAGGAGAGTACAAACGTCATACACCTTTTTCGATCGAGTTAGTACGACGAAGTCGCTCGTTACTGAAACCCCTCGCATCTCTATGATCTCTTTATCAGCCTTGCTCGCCACTTTGGCATTTATTCCCATTTTTCTCAACTTGGCTGCGATTTCTCCGCTTCCGCTCACCTGAGAGTCTAGTACGATCAGGAACTCCAGACCTAAGGATAGGAGGAGTTCGGCTACAGTGATCAGAGCGTGAACGATCCTAGAGTCCTGTTTCTTCTTTCCAGACGCTAAGTCCCTCAAGAACAGGTCATCGCACAAGAAGACCTGATCTCCGTCCCAAACGCTAAGTAGGGTTAACCCTACGTTAAACCCGTCAATTATAAGCGTTCCATCCAGCCCTATCTTCTCTCTAACTTCTCTAGCTTGGCTCTCCGAATGGACGCATCTATATAGGAGGAGTCTCTCCTCCCTGCTCAGCTCATATCTCCCAGATATGAGATCTAAAGAGGGTTTTGAGTTATATCCCCTGTCCATAAGGTATCTGTAATCAAGAATAGCCCGACTTAATTGCTCTCTCCACGATATCAATTATCTCCTCCTTTTTACCTTCCATCATCAGTGAAGCGAAGGTCCCCTTTCCCCCTCCCTTAGCTCCAGCTTTAACCAGGTTGTTAACTATGAAGGAAACGTTCAAGTCTCTGCTAGTTCCTATATCAACTTTGAGCTTACCATTAGTTTGGCTAACGTGAATAGCCACTACCTTTTCCTTAGATGTCAATCTCCTTATCGCTTCTTTCTCCAGTTCCGTATCAACCATGGTGGGCAATAAGGCTAGAGTTATCTCATTTATTCTCCTGAGCTCAACTACTCTCTCCACTCCCTCTAGGAACTGTCTCCTATAAGAGGCTACTAACTCCTTCATCTCCTCGTTCTCTTCTATCAACTTGTTTAACCTGAACTCTAGTTGGGACGGTGAAGTTTCTAACTTAGAGGCCAGCGACGATATCTTATCCTCGAGTTGCCTAGCGTAAAGAGACACTACGTCACCAGCTACGTACTCTAACCTGATTATTCCATCCTGTATCTTCTCCACGTTTATTATCTTGACCCCTCCTATATCAGCGGTGTTAGAGACGTGGGTCCCTCCGCAGCTCTCTACGTCCCAGTCCTTGATGTCTAAAAGCCTTAGGGTCGGCTTGTTAGGAACTCCTCCTTCGTATATGGACACGCCGAACTTCAACTCCGCCTCAGTTCGGTTTATTTCGAATGGGGTTACTGGTCTTCTATCATCGATCACCTGATTGGCCATATGCTCCAACTTAATGATATCTTCCTCGCTTAGGTTTTTATGATGGGTTATGTCGAGTCTAGCCTTTTCCGGGGTCTTCTCAGCCCCAGCCTGCCATACGTGATCCCCTAGCAGCTTCTTGGCCGCAGCTAGAATCACGTGAGTCGCCGTGTGATGTCTCATCATTCTAAATCTCCTCACCCAGTCTATCTCCCCTTGGACCGTCTCATTGCCTTTAAGGTCAACTTCTCTCTCCATAACGTGTACTACAACCTCGTTCACTTTCTGAGTGTCCACGACCTTTATCCTCTCGTTCCCGATCGTGATCCATCCCTGATCTCCTAGCTGGCCTCCGCCCTCAGGGTAGAACACAGTCCTGTTTAGAACGAGGTACTTCCCTATGGACTTGATTACCTTCCCTTCGAACTTCCTGGCGTATTGATCTTGATAATAAACCTTCTCTGTGGGTTCCAAGTCCTTCACCTGGTTTACAACCTCTAAAGGTAACTTAGTCGTTTCCCACTCCTTCTTAACTGGTGCGCTCTGATGTCTCTTGGCCACAATAGAGTAGAAATTGTGAGGGATTTCTACTTTCAAGCCTTTGGACCTCAATTCATCAGCTATTAAATCGGGTGGAATTCCATGAGAGTCGTAAAGCCTTATCAAGTCCTCCACTCCTACATCCTTTCTTTGAGCGAAGGAGTTCGCCACAGCGGTCATCTTAGTTAACACTTCCCTGAACTTCTCCTGCTCCAAATTGACCGCGTCAATTATGTAATCCCTGTTCCTATACAATTGGGTGAAGTCCTTTCCCCAGAACTCTATTTGCATCTCTACTAACTCCGATAACCTAACATCAATCCCTAGAAGCTTTAATGTTCTTAGCGCTCTCCTGATCAGTAGCCTTCCTAGGTAACCCTCACCTCCACTTGATGGAACTAGACCGTCTCCCAACATTAAGGAGATGGTCTTGGTGTGATCTAAAACTTGGAAAACTCTAGCAGCCCTCGTGAGCTCATCACTAACTTCCTTGACTGGTAGACCCAGAGTTTGGGCGACTTGTCTCCTATGTTCTTCTACGGTGCTCGGCAGATCTGGATCTATTCTGCCAGCGTATCTGGAGGCTACCTTGAGGATTCCGTTGTCCAGCCTGGGCATATTAAGCTTCCCCACGAACTTATCTACGAGCTCTCCATAGATCGCATGGAAAGACGTGGGAGTCTTTTGGGTGAACCAAGCCAACCTTTCAATTCCATATCCTGTATCAACTATCTTCAACTTTAAGGGAACGTATTGATCCCCTTTGATCTCGTATTGCATGAAAACTAGTGTAGCGAGCTCAAGTCCCCCCACCGTAACCTCAAAGGAAGGTCCAGCGTTTCCTCCTCCTTCCCACCAAGACTCCTTAAAGTTGAGGAGCTCCTCAGGGATCTTCATCTCCTCGGTAAAGAACTCCTTAGCGTAAGCTACCGTCTCATCCTTCCAGTAGATAAACTTATCTGGGTAATTGAAAGCATGATGTCCTCCCATCTCGAAGGTGGTCAAATGTCTCCCGAATGTGATCCCAACGTTGTCCACGTCATCCATTCTTATACAAGGTTGGGATATCACAAGAGGGTTAGCAGGGGGCGGTGAGACTCCACTGGTTATGTAAGGCTGGAAGTCGACAATGCTAGCTATAGTTAAGTAAAGGTCCTCTCTCCATCTAGCTAAGACCGGCTTGGGCTGGATCACCTCATGACCGTTTCTCCTAAAGAAATCAAGGAATTTCCTCCTAGCCTCACTCATGCTCAAGTTGAGTGAGCCCTCCTTCATGTCTAAGAAAGTGTAATCAGAGCAAGGGATGTCTGCGCAGTCCTCACGCGTCTTGTCTTTACTCCAGAAAGGGGTTCTACAGACCTTACACTCTCTTCTGAGATAGTCGCGATCTAAAAAGAACTTCAACCTGTACTCTTCAGAGTTTCCCTTCATGGTTATAAAAATCGAGGAGAGGATTAAAACGTCTTCTAAAAAACTAATTTATCCAAACAGAGAGGACAGCCCACCAGCTATCTCTTCGTCGCTGGGTCCTTTCTTCTCTTCCTCTTCCTTCTTCTCTTCCTTCTTCTCCTGCGCAGCTGGGGCCGCGGCCGGAGCAGCTACTACGGGCATAGCAGTTGCGTTCTTTAACACTTCGTCTATGTTCACTTCCTTTAGAGCGGCCACTACAGCCTTGACCCTAACTTCATCAACCTCTACTCCAGCGGCCGAAAGTACTCCTTTTACCGCGTCCTCTGTTATTTCCTTCTTTGCGGAGTGCAAAAGCAAACTGGCATATATGTATTCCATTTTTAATCACCTATGATGTGGAGAACGACTTTAAAAAACTAATTTATCCAAACAGAGAGGACAGCCCACCAGCTATCTCTTCGTCGCTGGGTCCTTTCTTCTCTTCCTCTTCCTTCTTCTCTTCCTTCTTCTCCTGCGCAGCTGGGGCCGCGGCCTTAGGTACTTGTATCCCTAGGTCAACCTTTCCGCTTATAGATGAGGCTAGAGCGTAAGCTTTAGTCACAGCTCTACTTAATACCGCATCGGCTGTCTCTGGAGTTAAGAACCCAGCTTCTCCAGCTAGAGCAGTTGCCCTCATGAAGGCCTTACCTAACGTTAGTTTCAGCACCTCTGGAACCGGATAGGCTATCTCAACCCCAAGAGCTAGAGAGTTTCTAGACGCCTCACTTATCATTGCCACATAGTTGTCTAAGTTTATCTCTAGCTCGCTTACAGGGATTATAAGCTGATCGTGATATGCCGCCTTTAGCTTTAGCTTAACGTAAACTGGCATTATTCCCAGTTTCTGAATTATGGGTACGGCCTCAGCAGGTATAGGATCACCTGGCTTCGCTATTACAGTATCCTTAATCACATGAACCTTACCGTCCTGAACCTTAGTCTGAACCTTAAGTTTACCGAAAGTGCTCAATATTGGACCTGCGGTCATCCCAGTGTCCCCTGCTGGTATCACCACCTCTTCGTCAGCCTTATCACCGGGCATAGGGTAGCGTTTCAGCTTGAACTTTGAGAGGAAGATAGATATGGCGAAAGGATTCTCGTTGGAGAAAATGAAGGCGTTACTCCCGGTTATGTAGCTCTCGAGTTTTTGAGTATCCAAGCCAGCTCTCTTAGCAGCTATTAAGAACAACGTGTTCTTTGTAACCTTAATCTCAGCTTTCCCCCTCAACTTCTTCCTGATCTCGTGTAACTTATCTGCCGGGAAACCCTCTATGTTAACTATTATTAACGTTTTAGAGTTCCTTAGTTTCTCCTCTATCTCCGAGACCTCATCAACTTTCCACTTTGGAAGTTCCCTTTCTTGAGCTAAACTCATGATCATCACTTCAGGTTAATCTGAACTGGTTTACTCATTGTGGTTTTGATATATATAGCTTTGACGTAAGAAGGCCCCTTAATCTTTCCTTCTATCGCGTTAAGAACTGTGAAAACGTTCTCAACCAGGTCATTCACTCCCTGATCTTCCGTTCCTACGAACGTCTGAGTGTGGGGTTGGTCCTTTGTCTTGACTAGTGTAGATCTCTTATACCTCATAATGTACTCGCTAATGTCAGACGAGGAAGGTAATGGAGTAGGGAACTTACCTCTGGGACCTAGAGAAGGACCGAGTATCCTACCAGCCAACGACATGGAGTCTTGAGAGATGAGGAACCACTGGTTTTTGCTAGCCAGTTTCTTTACTGCCCTCTTTGCGCCTTGAAGCTTCTGAAGTTCTTCCTTGGAAAGGATAACGTTCGGCTCAGCCCTCTTTGCAGATTCTATCTGTTCAAGCGAAGGTACTACTAGAACGTTTCTAGGTTTAGAGGGTGGTCTAGGTAATACTACTGCCTCCCTGAGCTTTATGTCTCCCCTCTTCATGTCGACGTCCTTGAAAGCTATTATAAGCTCAACACTCTGCGTGAACTCCCTTTTTGGGTTGTTCTCTTTCTCTAGGACCTTTTTTACGGCCTCTTCAATTCTCTCTTTAGAAACTATCATTTTATCACCCTAAGAGTTCCACTTCCCCTCAGCTTCTCTAAGCTTTTCGTCATATTTACCTTCTTCTATCTCTTTTACAAGGACCTTCGGATCCTTGTTTTCAACAGTTAGTCCGATGCTCTTCGCAGTTCCCAGTATGCTTTTGACAGCTCCCTTGAGTTGAAGGGCGGTTATTGAAGGTTTCTTAGATATGGCTATCTCGATTACGTCTTCAATTGAGATGTTTCCGACTTTTTTGTGTTCTGGATCCCCAGAAGGCTCGTTGGCTCCAGCCTTCTTGAGGAGGAGAGAAGTAGTGGTCGGAACTCCCACCGACAGCTCGTACTTTTTGGTATCAGTATCAACATCCAACGTCACTGGTACAGTCATACCTTTGAACTGAGACGTAGCTTCGTTTATCTTCTTAACGACTTCCCCAACGTTTAACCCAAGTTGGGACAGGGTTGGAGCGAGGGGTGGACCCGGTTTTACGTTCCCTCCCTCTACCACTACTTTTATTGACTTTTTCGCCATTAAGCTCACCTTAACTCTTTTTTACAGTTCTGACTTGATCCACAGGTATTGTTACCTGTAAGGGAAAGGCTGATTCCAGTATATTTAAAACTACTTCTCCGCGTTCTGCGTTATATCCCATTACTTGAGCCTGCATCCCTCTGAACGGACCAGAAACGACCTCCACCATGTCTCCCGTTTTGATCGCCGGACCTGTAGGCTTCTTAGATACCATGTTCATGATGTCAGTCTTAGGAACTAGACCTGGAGCTATACCTCTAACGTGCCTTATGCCGGATATTATTAACTTTACGACGTGAGGACCGGAGCTCTCAACTATCAAGTATCCCTTAAGGGCAGGTGGGACTATTATAGAAAAGACTTCATTGATTCCATTAGTCTTTATCCTCTCCTCTAACATGATCGCTACGCTCATCTCTTGTCCTCCAGTCACCTTAATCGCATAAAAGTTCCTTACTTTTGAGGCTTCCAACTTACCATCCCTCTAACCAAGCAGTATGGAAAAGGCTAACTGTACTAGGAAAGCTAGCAACCCGACGAAAAGGAGAACGATAAGCGTCACTCTCAAGTTTAGGTAGAACATGCTTCTGTCAGGTTTCTTTGACACACTGATGATCCTCTTCCAGTCCTCCCTCAGCTTCCTTAACCTATCAGCTAAACCCATACTCTCATAATCATTTGCATAAAATATTAATTTAACTAATGACGTTAGCTGAGGAGGCGTTCTGTAAACCAGTCTGGGTTAAACTTAACCAAAGAGTCGTAATCTTGACCCATTCCAAGGTACATCACCGGTTTACCCAGTTCGTAGGCTAAGGAGAGAGCTATTCCACCTTTCGCGTCAGCGTCAACTTTAGTTAATATTACGAAGTCGTATCCCACCGCCTTCTCAAAATACTCGGCCTGTTTCAACGCATCGTTCCCTGCTAACGAATCTAATACAAGGACCTTCAAGTTAGGTTTTGCAATCCTCACCAATCTTCTCAACTCTTCCACCAGGTCTTTGTCCGTATGCATCCTCCCTGCAGTGTCTATTAAAACCGCATCAATACCTCTGCTCTTTGCGGATTGGATAGCGTCGAAAGCCACCGATGCTGGATCTCCTCCGTATTTCCCTTTGACTAACGGTACCTCAAGCTTTGACGCATGTACGGCTAACTGCTCCTGAGCGGCAGCTCTGAACGTATCTGACGCCGCTATTATAACGGAGAGACCGCTCTTTTTTAGCAACATAGCAAACTTAGCAATAGTTGTGGTCTTTCCTACTCCATTAACCCCAAAGAACATCACAACGAAAGGCTTCTTAGACGTTTTAATGGTTTCCACGACGTCCTTTTCTATGTAATTTTTTTTCAGTATATCCTTTAATGATTTTTTTAAAGATTCATGTATTAATTGTTCCAGGTTCTCCTTTCTCGAAACTTTCTTTCCAACAAGGTTTCTCTTCAAATCCTCTAGTATCTTTTCTGTGACTTCAAGTGAGACGTCATCTTCTAAAAGCTCAAATCTGAGCTCATCGATCAGATCTGAGACGTCCTCCTCTTTTATCTCCTTGTATCGTATGAAACCAAAGAGGTCAAATTTTCTATCCTCTCGCCTCTGGACGTTCTCACTGTTCTGCACAGCTTGATCTGCAATCCGTTGTTCAGGTTTCAGTTCCGTCGTCTCTCTCTTAGGGGTCTGATCCTGTTCTGGAACCTGAGTGTCACTGGTAACTACAGGTTCTTGAGGAGGACCGGAGGGCCTCTCCGTCTCCTTTATCTCCTCTTTCTTCTCTTCAAGTTTATTTGAAATCTTTTCCGTAAAGGAAGAAAAAGCCTTCTTCAGCCTGTCGAAACAGTTCACTCACCTGAACGTTGAGACTGTTGAGCTCTGTTTAAGAACTCAGCTATCTGTGTGTACTCCTCTAAGGCCTTATTTAACCTCTGCGTTATATCCTGTAAGCTTTTATTTAACTCGTCCTCCTTTTCATCAAGTATCTTAGAGGCTTGGTCCGGCTCTATTTCAGCGTAGTAACCTAATCCAAGGTTAACAAGTACTTTGGAAATGGGTATTTCGTTTACCTTCAGCAGTACGTACCCTCTCCTATCTGCAGAGAGCATTAGATCTTTCCCTTGAGTCTTGAGCAAATTTATCGCGTCTTTAGAACTCTTTACAGAGTTGAGCGACTCATAAACCTCATCCCTTAACTTCTGCAGCGCATCTATGCTCTTCCTTAACGCATCTGCTTGGGCAAGTAAATCCTCTAGGCTCACCACAACTCTTCCAGGGCTTGTTGAGTCAGACATCATTATCACAATATTATCTTATCTAATTTAGACAGTTCTTTTATTCTTTTTTCTTTTGAAGTTGAAGGATCAATTTCCTTAATTTCTACAATGTTTATATTCTTCCTTCTTATCTTATTTTTACTTCCCAAATCCATGTAGACCTTTTCTTTAGCCTGGTTTTCATTAAGTGCCCTAACGTATTTTACAAACTTTTGCCTTATAGGAAATTCGCTCTCGTTGAAGAGAGCAGACCCAACTACCATGAAAGTTTTAACTTCTGTCATCTCACTCACTAAAAGCTCTCTGTATTCTTAAAATCTCTGGCCCAGTTGTCGAGGACCCAACGAGGACGCCATGCCTATTAGCTATCATCCCACTTCTTACGAAGGCGTTACCGAAGTTAACAGTGCCAACCTCTAAGTTCACCTTAAACAGAGCGCTTAGGGATTTGAGTTCACTCTCAGGCGTCTCTATATGTACTAATCCGCCATTAGAGGTCACAACTCCTACAGACCCAACTATAATCACTTGAGCTATGCTACCTTTCTTTATCTCTTCTACGTTTAACGCCTTTTGAATGGATTTCACTTCGGCATCTGAAAGTTCTGGATACACCATCGCTCCCTTATCGTTAGTAAGGATTATGTTACCAAGCGCTGTTGCTCTCACATCTAGAACCTCCAAGTTAACGTCTTTGGCAACGTTTTTAATTCCCTTTATCTCCTCCTCCTTAGCTATCCTGGGTAGGAGGATCGTTCCGTTGTTTCCAGTGACGAAAATTCCTATCAAGAAACTGTCAGCCACCGTGGTCTCTATTAGCTCCGTGTTCAGATTTTCCTGGATTAAGCTCTTAGTTTGCTTATCTAAGTTAGTTGGTATAATGGTGTACTTATCGTTTGTAAAAATGTACACCCCTACGTTGTCACTTCCAAATACGCTGAATCTCTGAATGTTCATTCAGGTTTCACTGCTAGTTTCACAAGAAAAGTCTTTTCACCAATTTTATTGATTGATACTCTAACCTTTCTCGCTATCTTATCCCTCGAGTTAGTAGATAACTTGCTCACTAGAACTTGATCTAGCACCACTTTCTCAGCTCCAAAGTGCCTTCTTACAGTGTCTCTTATCTCGTTTAAAGCCCTCTTAAACTTCACAGGTTTCTTAGATTCGTGAGCCTTGCTAAGGTTAATTATCATCTCAAAGTTATCCTTCTGTTCCATATCTCACACCTTTAGGTCATTCCTTCTCCAGTTTCTTCTCTTAGGATTCAACCTAAACTTCCCGTTCGTCTTTAATATAACCCACGCAGGTACTGCCGAGTTCGATTTCAAAGCTTTACTTAGCCTTCTCTTTACGCCTGATGGCTTATATCTACTCATTTCCAACCCCTTTCTCTTATTTGTATCTTGAAATCCTTCTTGCTCTGGTCAGCTATTTGGGATAGGATCTCTTTAAGCTCATCGTCTGTCACAGGTATCCTTATTCTGCCTGCCTGAGCTAAAGCTATCAACTGATCTTCAAGCGACTCAGCAAGCTCAGGTTTAATTAGCTTAACGTTAGTTAGTCTCTGTCTAGCTTCTGGAGACAGGATAGAACGTAATAGAGCCTCCTTTCTTGCCTGCAACTCTGCTTTTTTCTGCCTCTCTTCCGCTGCCCTTTTACTTTCAGTCTGGGCCCTCCTTCTAATCAACTCCTCTAACTCCGGATCTGTGTAATCATCTTGAGACATGGTATCACTCCGAGTATTTCTTCAAAGCAGGATTATTGTTAGCTAAATCTATAAAGATTTCGTGAGAAAGCTTATTCAATAAGGAAACTCCCTGAGGGGTTAAAGTTCTTCCTCTCTTACCCCCCTTGCTCTTTGAGACCAGGCCAGCCCTTTCGAGCTGTTGAAATATCAGCCTTGTTGGATGGCCCGATGCCCTAGCCGAAATAGGAGGTTTAGTGCCTCTCCTCTTGAGCCCTCCGTACAATCTGGCCGACTTGGACACGCCGAAAGAGTTCATAACGTAGAGCTTTCTCAACAACGATGCTGCCCTCATATACCACCATGACTGGGGATCGTCTGGAATCCTCTCTTTAAATGAGGCAGTTTTCGCTATGAGAGACCATTCAGGCGGTTTAACTTCATTAACGTTATTCCTCAGGTACTCTGAAAGCTTCTTTACCAGCAAATCCGGTGGTACCATCTTAGCGGTTATCATATCAATACATGCTCATTCCCGAAGGTTTAAAAATTAACCTCATCAATATATCAGCGTGAAATTACACATAGCTTCCCCACAGGAGATTAGGGAAGGAAAGATAACCGATATCTACTTTGAGAGAACGTCTAAGGCGCTTGAGAAAGCTGGGATAACAGACGTAAAAGTGAGAATGGAGTTTCACTCCTATGGACTTCCCAAAGGGTACGAATGGGCCGTATTCGCTGGGCTTGAGGAATCTCTTTATCTGCTAGAAGGAAAGGACGTCAACGTTTACGCCATGGATGAGGGTACTATCTTTAGAGAGGTTGAACCTGTAATGGTGATAGAGGGAAACTATATGGACTTCGGAGTTTTAGAGACGTCAATACTCGGTATAATCAGACATGCCAGCAGTATAGCAACTAAAGCGGCTAGAGTCAAAAGTTTAGCATTAGATAAGCAAGTTATATTCTTTGGTCTCAGATCTGTTCATCCGGCAATAGCTCCAATGGTAGATAGGTCGGCTTACGTAGGCGGCATGGATGGGGTATCTGGAGCCTTTAGCGAGGCCGAGTTGGGTGTGAAACCCTCTGGTACCATGCCTCACGCTTTGATGCTTGTAGTTGGAGATAACGTAAAGGCGTGGAGCCTCTTTGACAAAGGCGTTGATCCTGAAGTACCTAGGATCATGCTTGTAGACACGTTTGAGGATGAAAGAACTGAGGCGCTGAAGGCTGCACAACTTCTGGGAGATAGGCTTTACGGAATTAGGTTAGACACACCTTCAAGTAGAAGGGGGAACTTTAGAAAGATAATCCAGGAAATTAGATGGACCCTAAACCTTCACGGTTACTCAAACGTCAAGATTATAGTGAGCGGTGGGTTAGACGAGGCTCAGATAGTTGAGCTTAGGGATTACGTGGACGGTTTCGGGGTCGGCACGAGCGTTGCCTTTCCGAGTAGTGTAGACTTTAGTGCAGACATTGTAGAGAAATTCATAGAAGGTAAATGGGTACCTATTACAAAGCGGGGTAAATGGCCTGGATTCAAACAGGTTTTTCGATGCGGGAATAAAGACTATATAGTCCCTTGGGCTAACGAAATGAGCTGTGAGCCTCTCGTTAAGAAATACATGGAAAATGGGAAGATGGTGAGGGAGTTGCCAACTCCAAAAGAGATTAGAGAAAAAGTCATATCTCAACTGAAGGAGTTTCAAGTTAATATTTCAAGTTGAGATCTACTCTATAACGACTTCCTTTAGTCCTTCTATACCTCTATTGAACGCAATTTCGGCAATTGGCTCCATTCTCCTGATCGCGTTGTAAAGTCTAAGGTTAAGCGTTCTTATAGCTGTTGCAACTTTTGGTGCGTTCATTCTCTGTATTTTCTCCTCTAAAAGCAGGGCGTCAGATAACAGTACCCTCCTCAATGTTCTCAACTCTTCTAGCGCCTCGTTTACTAACTTTATATCCTCTTTATTCAACACTTTAACAACGTGATCGATCACCACCGACGTCTGATCGATAAGCATATCCATTTTATCCCATGACATCTTAAGAAGTGCTAGATCTTCAGGATGAAGACTTAGAAGATCGTTTGCTGCCTCACTTATTTCGTCTGCGGCCTCTTCAGCAGCCTTCATGAGGATCCTATTTCCTACGATCTGGATCCTTTTGACACCAATCATGTAGGCTAGACTTCTATTTACTTGCGCGAGCAGTAACTGTCTAAGTGAAAGGTAGTACAGCCTATCCACTTCTTTCTCTAACTCTACTACCTCCTGAAGGAAAGTTCTACTAGCCTCTCTTATACCTAAGTTAAGGTAGTGTAGCATTTGCTTTAACGTGTTAGTTAGCCTATTTACTAAACTCCCAATGTTATACTTTGTAGGATCTAAGAAGGACTGGATCTGAATACTTGTTATGTCCTGAGAGACTATCTCCAGTCCAATGAGGCTTCTCACCGATTCCTTTATTTTTCTTAACAGGTCTTCGCTAAAGGGACCGTTAAGTGTTTCTATTGTTATTTTATCAAATCCTAGAATATATAGACTATAGATTATTCTGGTCATCAGTTCGGGTGAGGTTGTGATAGAAATCTTGACTTTCATCTCTCTTGGGACGCTCTCCGTCCTAAGGTTAGGTGGATAAACTTTGAGGCTGCCGTCCTCATCTACCTCTAAGTAGATGCTCTCTCCGGGGTTTAAACTGACCTCTTTAACCCAATCTGCTGGAAGTGAAACCATGAGAGTAGATTTCCCGAATTTTTGAACTCTTCTAACTTCCATATAACTCTCTATACAGTTCAAGAGTATATAAAAGTAATTTAAACCGTGTCTATATTGTTTTGACAACAGGAATAATGCCGAAATTTTTAGTGTACATTTTGTCTTCGCCATAGGAAGGTATAATTCTAACTCCATATGGCCTCCTCTTTAGAGTGTGAAGAACTAGTAGGTCCTTCATTATTTTTATAAAATATTCCTTATCATAGACTATTCCTACCATGTCAAGTCCTGCCGCACATGCGCTGCTCATGTTAATTAGGTGAGATAAGGTTAGTTTGCCCTCAATAGCCCTTTTCTTGAGCACATCATCTTCTGCAACGGGCAGCATAACCTCTGAAAAACCTATAGGATCTATCCCAGCTTCAATGGAGCTCTTAAGTATAGCTCTATTAAGGTCAAAAATTATGGATAAGACCCCTGGGGAATACAATTCTTTTCCGAGCCTACTTTCAATCAAGAAGCCCACACTTTCTTCGTTCCAAGGTGATACCGACGGATCTACCCCCAGGAACTTCAGACCTGTCCTTTTCTCAATCGACTCACCTATCTCTTTTGCCTTCATTAAAGACTCTGTTATCTGTCCTCTCATTACCTCTTCAACGTATATTAAAGACATCAAGATGCCAGAACGTATGCCGTCTCCAGAAGACGTAGGATAATATGGCGTCAACAGCGTTTCGTGGTTTAAAAGAACAGCAAATCTAGTAGCCTGTTCTGGCTCGAGCTCACCTATAATCTTAACTACTCTAGGGATGTCATCCTCTTTTCTCAACATCACGTGTGCGAAAAGTTTGTCAGAGGAGGACAATAAACTTGGGATTTGAGATATGCGCGGGTCATCACTCATTAAGGCTCCTATAGAGTAAAGGAGGTTAGGCTCCTGCAAGTAATCGACTAACTTATCCAAGCCGATTCCTACAGGTGGAGGTAACGTGAGCCTCTTAGAGAACGTATCTATGTCTAAAGAAGTTAGCTTTGACGAGATGTCCTCAATGGAGGGCCTTGAGATCTCCTTAGCTACGGCCGTTAGAGATCTTACTTTCATAATTCAATGGATACTTTCATCAGAATAAAAACTTGTAACTTTCAGTTTACCGCGTATATTATTTAGTTAATCAAACCATCATGAGGGCCTCTAAGAGAAAAGGTGTATCCGGGATCATAGCTAGTATAATTCTCATTATAATATTTATATCTGTGGTAAGTGTAATCCTCTATTTTCAAAACGTTTCATTCCAAGGAATTAGGGCAGTCACAAGCGACTTAAACAACGTACCAGCTAGTATAGTCGAATTGCCAGGGGATAGGATTTATTCAGATAGGCCTGTAACCATTGCGTACGTAATTTATCCAGATGGAGAAACTGAGCAGCTCAACATGTCAATAAGTTCAGATCCCGTGTCAATAAGTTCAATAATTGGCGGTTACAAATGGGCCATACTGGTAACCAACCAAGGGGAGTACTTTAACGTATCAAATATACCTCCTTTATCGCAAACGGATACGTTAACTCCCACTCTTCCGATCCCGGATCTACCTCCTGGATCTGTTTTGGGGGCGTACTCGATCCAGGACTTTAACGTATATACAGATCCCCTCGATCCAACGTTTAAGGTAACTGTACCTACTCAGTCCTACTATTACGTACCAGGGCAATATAACATAGGCGATGAGATACCTCAACAATTCCAAAGTTACGCTTCGTCCAATTTCGAGAATTTTAACCCCATCATGACACAAGGATTTACTTTTATCTATCCTCAACATTTCGAGGATAACTCAATTTATAACGCATCATTGCTTTTCCCATTTTATAACGGCACTTCTATAAACTTGAACATATCGTGGAGCCTTGGACAGGTGTTTCAGGGAGGGACGTTTAGTGCAGGTGTTATCTCTCAAACCCTAGGACCTGAAATCGACTGTGGTTATTTCACTCTACCTTTATCATTAGTTATAACCTCAGGTCAGAGCACAGAATGGATTTGGATAGAATACCACAGCTACTCAGAGCATATCGTTGCTCTCGCGAGCTATACTTCGTTTGGCGTTGGTAACGTAATGGATAATCCAGATATAGGTTTTTACATTGTTAAGGTCAACGGAATAACCGCGATATCTCAAGTGCAACAGTTCCAGGGATCCCTTAGTTTGGATATACAAGATACGCCAAAGGGTTTAGAGTTTCTTATAAACGGTGAACCTCTTGTGTTTAACAGCGTATCTTTTGGTAGTTCAGGATATCAGGAGGACACTCCTTTCGTTCCTGCTCACCTCATTCATGGGGTGGCCATAGTTAACCTACCGGCAGGGTCGCAAGCATCATCAGGAAGCACTGAGGTTAAGGGTAACCCCTCCATACTACTCTCTGGGATTCAGATCTTGAATAGAACTACTTTAGAAGGCGTGCCCACAGGTTCAGTGTCCCAGGTAGGCGATGGTGGAGTCACATTGGTTAACACCGGGATATTTTGCTACGTAACTCAGGGAAACCTCTACATGTACGAGGTAAACGTGACTCTGGACTCAACCTATCAGTCAATAGTTTACGCTGATCCAGTAATCTTCAACGGGAATCAGTATTACATAGGAACGTGGGGTTACTTTTCACCCAATATCGAGCCACTAACGATTTACCCAGGTGTACATAGTTACAAATTCTACTTCGGCGTAACTTACTCATACGTTCAGTGGGGTACCGGTCTGACTATAAATCCCTCGCTGGACAAGGGACAGATTTACACTTCAACCCTCCCCCTGTCCAACGGAGGAGAGGCATCACTTAATTTAGTAGCCTATTAGAGCGAGTTATTCGCTGAATCTCTTTTATTATAATACTCACTAATCTTTTATCATATGAGACTCCAGTTAGGGGAGCCACCTAAAGACGCCGATCCTTTTCAATATTTCATTCAATCTCTAAAACTTTCAGGTGCTGGTCAGGGAACTATAAAACTTTACTATAGCGCAATTAACGATTTCTTGAAATTTGTAAATAAGAACCCCAATGAAGTTACAACACAGGACGTTATCAACTGGATAAACGTCCTTAGCGTGAGAGAAGGAAGGTCGAAAACAGGGGATAGAAAAGGCAGGGCTTCAACGATAAGGAGTTACGTTATAGCGGTTAGACGCTTCCTTAGGTGGTTAGGGGTTAACGTGAGGCCACCCGTTCCCCGCATCAGAACGCCAGAGAGAAGAGCTTTAAGAGAGAGCGAGATCGAGAATATTATCTCCTCTTGTAAGAGGTTGAGAGACAGGGCTTTAATTTCATTGCTTTTAGATACCGGTCTTCGTTCCTCTGAACTTTTATCGATCACTGTGGGCGATTTAGATCTCCAGGAAAGAACCATAAGAGTCAGAGAGACGAAGAACGGCGAGGAAAGGATAGTTTTTTTCACCGCGAGAACTGCCTCACTGCTTAATCAGTTCATTAGGAAAACCAAGAAGGGAGAGAATGAGAGAGTTTTTGAGATAACGTATCAAGCTCTATATAAGTTGGTGAAGAGGTTAGGAAAGAAAAACGGGATTAGTTGGTTAAGGCCTCACATACTTAGGCACACCTTCGCCACGAATGCGATAAAGAAGGGTGCACCTCTTCCAGTGGTACAGAGGTTGTTAGGGCATAAGGACATTAAGACGACTCAGATATACACCCACTTAATGACAGATGACCTAAAAAGAGTGTATAGGGATGTATTTGAGGGTTAGTCCTCGCTTAGCTCCAGTAGAGACTGTTGAACGCTAAGATAGGTTTAAGATAAATGGTAGTCCCTGATGTATAGGAAATGCTAAGAGTAATAGGGCTATCAAGGATTCATATAACTCTCTTTGACCTAGAAGGAAAGCACGGTAGGATAGATGGAGGTATGGGGGTGGCGCTAGAACGTCCAAGGGTTGTAGTGAGCTCCGAACCTTGTCAGACTGTAAGCGTCGTAGGTTTACCCCCAAGCAAGATATGTATAAAGGAAGACTATGAAGAACACGTAGGATTGGGACACACTACTCAGTACTTACTGTCAGTCGCAAAATTGATATCAGAACTTAATTTGGAAAAGAAAAGCGCTACGGAACTAGCTAAAATGGTAAAGAGGGGAGGTACCTCAGGAGTTGGGGTACACGCCTTTGAGAGGGGAGGTTTCGTAGTGGATGGAGGGCACTCAACTAAAGTTAAGTCCTCACCCCTTCCTTCAGATTACTCAAGCTCTCCTCCGCCACCTCTATTGCTAAGATACGATTTTCCGTGGTACGTCTACGTCAACATTCCAGAAGGTAAAAGGATCTTTGGGACGAATGAGCTAAACGCGTTTAAACTCCCCGTCACTGGAGCAGATGAGCTATCTAGGGTAACCTTAATGGAGTTCATTCCGAGCGTAGCTGAAAGGGACATCTCTGGAGTCTTAGACGCCTTATGGAAAATCCAAGGTCTAGGATTTAAGAAAATCGAAGTAGAGTTACAGTCGGAAAACGTAAAAAACTTTATGAAAAACTTATATGTGAAAGGTTTTCCTCCAGGTCTTTCCTCTTTTGGACCTGCAGTTTACACGTTCGTGCCGACGAAGAGAGAGGGTGAGGAGCTGGTGTCAAGGTTTGGCGGTTGGGTTACACGTCCAAATAACGTAGGTGCACGAGTTGAATGGTCCTGAACTTTTATACGACGAGTTCGTTTTGGGAGAGTTAGGGAAGGTCTATGGTAGTTCTCTTAACGAATTCCTTGAGTCCTTAGGTAGACCGAACTCAAGGCTATACGTGAGAGTTAACACCTTACGTTTGAAAGAAGTGAGGTTTGAAGAAGGTCTTAAGGAAGACGAGGATTTTGAGGAGGCGTATTACGCAGAGGTTAAGGGACCCAATAGGCTCGAAATGTTAGAAACTAAAGTAGTCGTAGATAAGAGAACTGCTGAGAGCGCGATGTTGGGAGCCAACGTTTATAAACCCGGGATAAAGAGGATCGAGGGAAAGGGTTCAAAGGTTTCAGTTTTATCAGACTCCGGACATCACGTGGCTAACGGTTTTCTAAAAAGGGACGATTGGACGGTCCAAGTTACTGAGTCTATATACGTCTCCCCAAAGATCTCAGAGCTAGACGTGATAAAGTCAGGGTTAGCTATATCTCAGGGAAAGGCCTCTATGTACGTG
This sequence comes from Metallosphaera cuprina Ar-4, assembly GCF_000204925.1. Classification (NCBI taxonomy): domain Archaea; kingdom Thermoproteati; phylum Thermoproteota; class Thermoprotei; order Sulfolobales; family Sulfolobaceae; genus Metallosphaera; species Metallosphaera cuprina. Next base: position 556,744 of record NC_015435.1, read on the forward strand.
GCTAGGATAGTGGACCCTAAACCTGGCGAGAGAATAGTTGACATGAACGCGTTTCCAGGAGGGAAGTTAACGCACATCTATCAGTTAGAGCCCAAAGTCAACTTGGTAGGTTTCGATCATTCGCAAAAGAAGATAGAGAAATTGAGGAGTAAACTTGAACTTCTCAAGATGCCTATAAGAGTTTACGTAGCGGATTCTAGGTATTTAGATAGAGATCTTGGGATTAAGGATGTAGATAAAGTGATAATAGATCCACCGTGCTCGGCTTTAGGGGTTAGACCTAAATTATATGACAAGAAGGATAAAAATGATATATTAAATTTCTCCTCTTATCAAAAACAATTCATTAATTCTGCATGGGCAATACTTAAACGAGGTGGAACTCTAGTTTACTCCACATGTACCACTACGCTGCAAGAGAACGAGGAGGTAATTTCTGATCCACGATTTGAGATCGAGTTTTCGCTGAGGTTCCATCCCAACGTTCACGATATTACCGGATTCTTTATAGCGAAGCTGATTAAAAGATGATAATGCCTGTTGAAGATTTCTTGGGGAAAAAGCCCAGAATTAATCCAGAGGCATACGTACATCCTACCTCATACATAATTGGTGATGTGGAAATTGGTCGGCTCTCCAGTGTTTGGCACTACTCAGTAATAAGGGGAGATAACGATATGATAACCTTAGGTGAGGGTACAAACGTTCAAGAGAACTGTTCTTTGCACACAGATAGAGGTTTTAAGATAAGGATAGGCGATTTCGTAAGTATAGGTCACAACGCCGTAATTCACGGTGCAGAGGTTGGAAACAACGTAATAATAGGAATGGGAGCTATACTACTTAATGGAGCTAGAGTTGGGGATAACGTCATAATAGGGGCCGGAGCTGTTGTGACAGAAGGTAAAGAGATTCCATCGAATAGCCTGGCGCTTGGCGTGCCTGCAAAGGTTTTGAGAAAGTTGACTCAGGAGGAAATCAACATGATTAAAAGAAACGCCTTAGAATACATTGAAGAAATAAAAATTCTTAGAAAATCTCATAACTAGATACGCTCAGGCAAGTCAAGAGCTTTAACTATGGCGTTAAATTCTTTTCATGTCCATGAGCTTTTAAACGCTATATTGTACTCCGGTTCGTACGCTCGTAGTTAGAGTCTAAAAAGTTAAATCGTATCGTTTAGTTGTAATATAAGATATAGAATGAGCATAGGGAAGGTTCTAGAAAAGTGGAGCAAAGAAATACCTAACGGTTATTTAATCCCTGAAAAGCTCACTTATGAGCAGGCTGCGGATAGGGTATCAAGGCTTGCCTCAAGCATTTCGGAAGGTTCGGTAGTTGCCCATTTCATGTTCAACTCGATAGACTCCGTTCTAACTTATATTGCAGGTTTTTGGGCTGGAGCAAAAGTAGTTGCTATAGATCCGTTGACCTCATCAGAGGACTTAAGGTTTATTCTAGAGGACTCATCACCCGATGTGATCTTTACAGACGACGAGACACAAAAGCGTGAGAGGGAGGTATTGAAAGACTTTCGTTCTGTCATTCCCTCCTTTAATTCAGAGATGAGGATCAATGCGAGAGACTACGAAGACAGAACGCCAGGTCTATCTTATTATTACGCAGGGATCGCGGGGAGAACAATGGAGGTAATCCACAGTGGACTAAGAGTGGAGCTAAACAACAGAGTCTTATATGAAACGATAGGTCTCAACAGGATTTCCACCGTACTCACAGTACCTATAGCCCATGTTCTGGGAAATAGTGTACTCGGCGTTACGCTAGAGTCGGGAGGTGAGCTCGTCCCAATAAAGAAATTTGACCCCATTGAGGTTAGTAATTTAATAAACAAGTACTCAATGAATTTCTTAGCAACAGTACCAATGGTTTACGACTCGTTAATTGAAAGCGGCCATGGATTGAGCTCACTGAAGGTTTGCATTAGCACAGCCGCACCTTTGTTCCCAAAAACTATCAATGGGTTTAGGGAGAAGTTTAACAAGAACATAGTTCAACAGTACGGTTTTACAGAGGGCTTAGTGCTTACTGTTCAACCTTTGGATGTTAATGACGTCATTACTATTGGTAAGCCGATGAAAGGAGTGGAAATTAAGGTCGTAAAGGAAGATAAGACTCTAAGCAAACCAGGAGAGACGGGTGAGTTATGGGTAAAAGCGCCGTGGCTGATGTTGGGATATTCAGATGAAAGCGAGAACTCCTTGGTCTGGGAGGACGGATGGCTGAAGACCGGTGACTTGGTATCGTTTGACGAAAGAGGGCTTCTGTACTTCAAGGGGGTCAAAAAACGGATGCTAAAGTATAAAGGGTACCCTATATTCCCAAGGGACTTAGAACTCATGCTCATGTCTCACCCTGGCGTAAAGGAAGCTAGAGTGTACGGTGAAGATGCTGGGAACATGGGGCAACAACCTGTAGCAAACGTTGTGGTTAAGGATGGGTACAGAATTAAAGAGGATGAGTTGTTGAACTACGTTAACTCTAGAGTAGCGTTTTATAAGAGGTTAAAGAGAATTAATTTCGTGAACAGACTTGACTAGCGTAGAAGAATTAGTCAAAGAGATAGCAGATAAGCTGAATAGAAAGGCTAAAGAACTTGAGAGAAAGAAGGAGGATAAGACACTTGCGATTACAGACAACAACATTGACGAATTGTTATCGAAGAACAAGGTAGTTATAGTTGATTTTTGGGCTCCATGGTGCGCTCCCTGTCACCTTTATGAGCCTGTTTTCAAGAGGGTGGCTTCTAAGTACGATAACGTAGCCCTGTTTGGAAGACTTAACGTGGACGAAAATCCAAAAACTGCTGATAAATTCGGTGTAATGAACATTCCTACAACATTGGTTTTCGTTGATGGAGAATTGAAAGAAACTCTAGTAGGTGCAGTGGATGAGGAGACTTTAGAGCAAGCGGTGAAAAAATACGTTCACACCTAACTTTTATTAAATATGCTTGTTAATGCCTATTTGATTTTAAAATGATAGATGTCGATGTTACAAAAAAGATCAACAGTTTTATTTTAAAAGCCAGGATGGAGGATGAAGGAATCATTTGTATAACTGGTCATAATGGATCTGGTAAGACTACTCTATTAAACATTGTAGCGGGATTCATTAAGCAGGACTCAGGTCACGTTATAGTCTCAGGTAAGGACGTGTCTACATTACCACCAGAGGAAAGAGGGGTAGTATATGTTGCACAGGACTCGTTTATTCCGTCCCTGACGGTAGATAAGCACCTGAATTTCGCCCTGAAGCTTAGAAAAGGGATGCGAAGCACAGAGGAGTTAGCTAATGTAAAACAGAAGTTTTCGATTAACTTTTCAGGTAAGATGAAGGAGTTGAGTCTAGGCCAAAGGGAGAGGGTGGCGATAGCTACTGCGGTTCTTAGAAAACCTTCTGTTTTATTGATAGATGAGGCGTTATCTAACATTAGCGACAAGGAAGCTTTCATAAAGAGCTTGATTGACGTAAGGAGATCTTACGGATTTGATCTAGTTTTTACGACCCAGGATCAGGAAGATTCCGCTTATGCAGATCATCATTACGTGATGAGTAAAGGAACTTTGATTAAAAGATTCTAGTTTGTAGTTTGTTAAATAACGGGAGTTTTGGAATACTTTTTAAAAGAATATATAAGTTAATAAAATCCATTCATAAAGAATGGAATCAATTTTTTATATCACTACAAGGATACCGAGATACATGCCTACAACGCCACAAGAAGCGGTTGATTACGTTAGAAAAAATAAAATAGAATGGATTGATTTACAGTTCACTGATCTGCCCGGGAGATTACAACATGTGACAATCCCTGCCGCAGATTTTACTGAAGAGGAGATAAAGAATGGCTTTGGCAAGTTAGATGGCAGTAGCATAAAGGGATTTACCACGATATACGAAAGCGATATGGTGCTCTTTCCAGTTCTCGAATCGCTAGTTTCGCTTCCTTGGTCTCCTTCGGTAGCAAGGGTTTTGACTAAAGTGTATTGGGGAGGAGGAAAGGGAAGATTTGAAAGAGATCCAAGATATGTGGCCGAAACTGCGGAGAGCGTATTGTCGAGCGAGGGTTACACCTCATACTATGGCCCAGAGTTAGAGTTTTTCCTTTTTGATAGGGTCGATATCGATGTAAAGACTCCCCAGCAAGGGACTGGCTATAAGATTACAGCAAGAGAGGCGCCGTGGAATGGGAATGGAGGGTACATAATAAGGTATAAGGAGGGTTATTATCCAGCACCTCCAGTTGACCAGTTAATGGACGTAAGGTTAGATATAGTTCAAACTTTGACAAAACACTTTGGTTTCGTAATAGAAGCTTCTCATCACGAAGTAGCCACTGCTGGTCAGGGAGAGATAGACTTCAGGTTCTCCACACTGGTCGAAACAGCTGACAAGTTACAAACTCTAAAATACGTCATAAGAAACGTAGCAGCTAAGTACGGTTTAGTACCAACCTTTATGCCGAAACCGTTATATGGAGATAACGGCACGGGCATGCACACGCACTTCAGCTTATGGAACAAGAACGGAAAGAACATGATGTATGATCCAAGTGATGAGTACGCAGAGCTTAGCCAAACCGGTAGGTATATAATAGGAGGTATATTGCATCACGCTAGATCCTTATCTGCAATAGTCTCTCCTACCGTAAATAGTTACAGGAGGCTCATACCCGGTTTTGAGGCTCCAGTATACGTAGCGTGGAGTAAAGGAAACAGGAGCGCCGTGATCAGGGTACCTTCCTATTATAAAGGTATGGAAAAGGCTAAGAGAATAGAGTACAGAGCTCCGGATCCCTCAACCAATCCGTACCTGGCCTTCTCTGCCATAGCTGCTGCAGCACTAGATGGAATAAAGAAGAAAATTGATCCTGGAAACCCGGTGGATACTAACATCTATCATCTTACCCCAGAGAAGAGAAAAGAACTAGGTATAAAGGAGCTGCCTAGGTCATTAGACGAGGCTTTAGACGAGCTCGAGTCGGATAACGAGTTCCTTAAACCAATATTTAACTCATCTATATTAGAGACCTACATTGATCTAAAGAGGGACGAAAGTAGAACAATACAGATGTATCCTCATCCAATAGAGATATATTATTACTTGGATGTGTGAACGCAGAAGTTTTCTAAAAATTTATGCTAATCTGAATCCCCTCTTGTTTGAAATCTCTAACATTCTAAATACATTATTTCTAAGAGATCTGTTAGTTTTGAATAAACCTCTACTAGCCACTGAGAGCAGTCTGGCCTCCTTATCCTTTACCCCTCTCACGTAAGAGCACATATGTATAGCATCCCCTATAACCATCACGCCTCTAGGTTGCAGATCGCTATTCATTATGGCATCCGCTATTTCGCTCACTAATCTTTCCTGTATTTGTGGCTTTGAAGCGTAATAGTTGACTATCCTGATTATCTTACTAAATCCTGCAACTTTCTTTTCCTCTCCAATTACGTACGCTACGTGTATCTTTCCTACAAACGGTAACAGATGGTGCTCACAAAGGGAGGAGAACTGAATGTCAGAGGCTAACACAATCTGGTCTTGTTCGTACTCTGTTCCGTTTGCCTCGAGATTGAAAACCTTAAGTTCAGGTTGAGAGTTCCTCAGCGCTGAAGTCATCTCTAGGAAAGCTCTAGCCACTCTATGGGGTGTCTCCACTAAGCCCTCCCTATTAGGGTCCTCACCGAGAAGTTCTAGAATCTCCCTCACTCTCTTTGCTATCTCCTCTTCTAACTTTTCCTTGCTTAAGGATGTTTCCATGGCAGAACACTGTAAAGTGGTTCGATGTACTAAAAATTCTTATATTAAATAAACTTATATCGCTTTATAAACCGTCTCGAGCACTTCCGGTTTTCCCTTCCTCACTATGAGCGTATCTTCTATCCTTACTCCAAGTTCGTTCTCGATGTATATTCCAGGCTCGACAGTGATTACCATACCTTCCTTTAGCAAATCTTTGGATCGCATGGATATAGTGGGGTTCTCATGAACCTCTATCCCAACCCCATGTCCAGTAGAGTGAACAAAGTACTTTCCATAGCCAGCTCTTTCTATTCTTGAGCGAGCTACCTTGTCAACAGTTGAGGCCTCTACACCTTCCCTCACAGTGTCTATGGCCTCTAACTGCGCCTCTAGGACCGTTTCATACACTTTCTTTGCCTTTTCGGAGCAGTTGTAGAGAAAAGTTCTGGTACTATCGAAGGAGTAGCCTTGATATTTGGCCCCTATATCAACCACTACGGTATCTCCGGACTTCAGGGACCTCATTGTAGGGATGTGATGGGGCTCAGCAGCATTTTCTCCAAAGGCCGTTATTGATGGGAAAGCGTAATCTTCCGCGCCCTCTCGTCTCATCGTCATGTCTATAAGTCCTGCTAGCTCAATTTCAGTCATATCCTTATCAAGTGAGGACCCGGCCTTTTTCATGGCTTCAGCGGTAGCTCTTTGTGCAAGTTTTATCATCTCTATCTCCTGGTCGTCTTTTATCGCCCTAGTCTCTAGTATTTCTTGAGTGATATTCTTTATATTATAAATTGAGTTTAGCTGAATATAAATCTCAGTAGGAACGTATCCTACATCAACGAGCACCTGATCGTTAGGCGACGGCTTGCATATTTGTTTCATCGCAGTAGTCAGATTTCCTTCAATCACTTCATCGTCTATCTTAAACGGATAGTATAGTTTAACGTCGATCCCTTTTACCTTAAGCGCTCTATTCCTCTCTAAAAGGGGAGCCAGCAGGACCTTATTTCCATCGCAGTCTAACAGACCACCGGCTCCTCTATAGCCGGTAAAGTAGAAGACGTTCGGTTCGCCTAGTATCATTAGATTCCTTGCGTTTAACTTCTCCTTTATCTTTTCAAGTTTGTAAAGTCTCAACTTTAGTCAAATACTTAAAGTTTGGCTCCCTAATAGAAATTGCTATCTCAAACGCATGTCTGATCAGCTCCAACTTCTCCTCATAGCTAAGGCTACTAGAGGATAGAGCATACAATATGTCTATTTCCCTGTCGTCTCTGTACAAACAAGTCTTCAGCCTTCCGTCTACAGTTAACCTGATTCTGTTGCAACCGGCGCAGAAAATTGGGTTGGCATAGGGTTTAACTATCTCTATGACAAGACCAGATGGTAAGGTATATCTAGGTCTAAAGTGTTTATTTCTAATTTCAGACTTTATTGCAATATTAGCTATATCTTTCTCTATTTTCTCCATGCTCATGTGATAGGAAAAGGAGGACTTGCCTAATCCAACAGGATGAAGTTCTATCAAATGGAGCTCATCTATTTCGTTAGTCTCACTGAACCGAATTATGTTCTCTATCTCGCTATCGTTCCTCTTTGTTAAGACATAGTTTAGCTTAATCGGTCTCAAGCCTTGCCTTTTCGCTTCTTTTATACCTTCGATGACCCTGTCAAGGCCGTCCACTCCTGTAACGTCTTTAAACCTTTCCTTGCTTAGAGCGTGAAGGCTCACGTTTATTCTATCCAATCCTGCCTCCTTCAGCTTCCCAGCTATATTAGAGAGCAAGAACCCGTTAGTAGTTAACGAGACTTCTCTTACGCCTGACAGCTTTATCGTACGTATTATCTCAGGGAGGTCTCTCCTTAACGTTGGCTCTCCACCTGTCAATTTCACCGTCTTGACCCCGAACTCTACACTGACCTTAGCTACTAGTCCTATTTGCTCCGGCGAAAGGCCTACAACACTTTGAGTTCCCTCTCCTTCCATATGACAAAAGAAGCAGGAGAAGTTGCACACGTGAGTTAAGGTTACTCTGAGATCTTCTAATGGTCTACCGTATCTGTCAATCATTAAACTTTATATCCAATCGGCAATTTATAAGCATGAATATGAACGATGTCATATGTCCCAGATGCGGAGTAAAGATGGAGTTCATATCTGAGGCAGAGGTGACTAACAACAAAAAAGTGATAAGGTACTTCTATAGATGTCCTGCTTGTGGAACTAAGATAACGGATTCTCAGATAGCCCTAGAGAGAAATGAAAAGGAGCTAGTTATAAAAATTCGGAAATAATCTTTTTCACCGTTCCTAGGTGAAAGGGTGGAAAGATAGATAGAAGTTGTACATTCCTAAGGCTTATCATGTTCGTAACTACGTCCCTTTCTGGCTCATATAATCCTAAAAAACCTTGGACAACTCTCTCAAAGGTTTTGAGGTCCTGAAAAAATTTATACGCTACAAAGAGGAAAAACACGAGAAGGTCCCAAGCTCTCAGCTCTGGCTCAGATCCTCTTATAGCCTCTTCCGCATCAATTACGAAAATTTTTTCATTTATCAGGAAGTTATCAAATTTTGAGTCGCCCAACACGAAGTAGTTGTTGTGTATTTCCTTTAGTGCGGAACCTATACTAATTAGATCTTCTGCCGTGCTGGGAATATTTCCATCCACGAACTCCCTCACTATACACTTCTCCTCCGTATCGAAGTCGATTATCCTTGGAACTTTGATCCCTTTCCAAGGGTAGGTCATGAACTCTATTTCCCTGTCCATTCTAGTTATAGGGTTAGCCACATATGGAAAGGGTCTAAACATGGACGATATAAAATACCACTTTACAGCTACGCTTGAGTCGTAGCATTTCACAACGTACTTCTGGTCATCTGTTTTCACTATCTTAGTCTGTGAGTACAAAACTCTAATAGCATCATCTAACTTCATAGTATAGTAATGAACTTTTCATTTAATATATCTCTGTCGCTTATTTCCTATGTTCCATAAATGGAGAAAATGAGAACAAATAGGGTCTCTTAAAGAGGCCGCATAATACATGTCATCATTCCTCTGACATAGATTGGTATAGCTCGTCTAGGTACTTGAAACCGTCGTCTGGAAATATCAACACGGTGGTCTTATCATCCGAGAGCTTTTCGTAGGCGGCTACTGTAGCACCAGAGCTTATTCCTATGATTATGCCTGACGATCTAGCCACCTTAATGACACCTTGTATCGCCTCTTTAGACGTTATATCCATTACTCTATCTATGATCGCGTTGTTAACTAGCGTGTCTCCATTTTGCCTCTTTATACCTGGTATTCTGTTGTTTTCCGCAGGTTCAACTCCTATTATCTCAACCTCGTCCTTATATTTTTCTTTAAAATACTTTGAGATTCCAGTCACGTGACCTCCTGTGCCCATTGTAGCAATTATTCTTTGAGGAAACCTGTCTACAGACCTCAACTGTTCGTCTATCTCCCTAGCGGTTGTCTCAACGTGAGCCTTAACGTTTAGAGGACTGTTAAACTGATTTAGATGGTAGCTACCTGAGCTTTTAGCGAACTCCTTCACGATGGGTAGTAAATCGTTAGTTGATTTCCCAGCCTCGATCACTTCTGTGCCAAGAATCTTCATAGCTATTTTGAAAGCCTTAGGAGCTTGACTAGGTATGAACGCTACGAACTCTCTGTCATAGATTGCTGATAGAGAGGAGAGGGCTATCCCAATGTTACCTGACGTAGCCTCAGTTATTTTCTTAGCTTCACGTTTAAGAGCTTCCTTGAAGAGATAGATAGCGGTTCTATCCTTTATGCTTCGACTGAATGGATTGTAGAACTCTAGTTTCCCCCATACGTCTTGACCTATAGATAATTTAAGAAGAGGTGTGGGCCAGTTTTCTTCTAATAGTTGGATGGGATCAAAATAGACTTTATTTGAGTACACAATACGCATCTACCCTGGGGATAGTTTGAAAGGGTAATATAATAATTTATCTTCTCAATTTTAACCTTATAACGAACTCTCCGTTCTCTTTCGTATATCCCAGATATTGATTCCCGGTCTCGTTGCACCATTTCTCCAGTTCCTGAGTCACTGCCTCCCAAGGTGTCCTTACCATAAGCTCCTCCTCGCCTGAAACCGTTCTCCATTCTCTCATTACCTTTAATATCACTACTGGGCACACCTCGTTGGTTTTGATCACCTTCATAGCGTCACCACCACGTCAGAGTCCTGGGCCTCCTTGAGGAAAGTTATTCCGCCTGACAATTTAACGTTCTCTAAAAGATCTCCTCTCCCTATGTGAGCTATCTTTAACCCTACCTCATCTACGTAGAACTCCACACCCTCCTTTATTGCCTCGTCTATTAACACTGAAGGATCAGGCAATCCCATCCTTTTCATCTCAGCCTTTACGAATAGTTTGGCTAGGAAACCCAATTTAAGCTTTGATTTTCCCTTATTTTCTTTCGTGAAAATGGCCACCGCTTGAGAGGTCACAAAAAACTTCACTGCCCAATCTAATGATCTTGCGTCAAGAGCTAAAACGAGGCCGTGATATAGTTTGTCCATGCTGTTATCCGCAAGCAGTATAGTTAGCTTACCCATAATGATATGAAACGAAAACTACATTAAAAGAGTGGCTAAAAAGAGATCTATAAAGTTTACCTAGAGTCATTTCCTATAAGACGGACCTACTACGACGCCATGCGGTAAACTTTCGTCAGGTGAAATGAGAGCTCCGAACTTTTCAGTGGATTGTCTCTTAGTTGAGGCAGGATAGCTAGCGGTAATTACTGATGCGCCTATCCTAGTTCTGTCTCCTACAATGCTGTGGGTTATGTAAGATTTAGAGCCTATGACAGCGTTAGCTCCTATGAGCGAGTGAGATATCTCAGAGTATGCACCTATCACGGCTCCGTGCTCAATTGAGGAGAAATCCCTAATGAGCGAGTAAGAGCCGACGTAAGCGTCTTTACCGACGTAAGCCGGTCCTTTAATTATTGCGAAGTCCTCTATTACAGCACCATCCTCTACTATCACACCCTTTCCTATAACTGCAGTGCTAGATATTGTTGATTTGTTAGATATTCTCGACGATTCGGTTTTTAGTAGCTGTTCTATGGCCTGGATTACATCCTCTGGGTAACCTATGTCAATCCAAGGTCCCGTCCAAACGAAGTACTCCGCGTCCTTAGCTACTTGGTCTAGAAATGAGAGGAAGTCGTTAAAAGGTTTCTTAGGGATCACATACGCTCCGGCTAAGGCTAAAGTTGACCCTTCACTGACAACGTGTAGACCCTCGTTTACCTTAACCAGTCCGTACGTGTCCAATCCTGATGACACTGGAACTGTAGAAAAGACCGGGGAGCCCGTTCTGTTAAACGTAACCATGAGCTCTCTATAGAACTCAGAAGGCGCTACAATGTCTCCAAAAGCTAGCACAAAGGTGTCATCCATGTTCTCAAGACCGTCCGAAACAGCCCCAGAAATCCCTGGAGATCTCTGTTTTATTGTATTCAATTTAATATTCATGTCCTCAACTGCTCGGACTATTTGGTCACCCTTCTCATTAACCACTATCGTAAAGTCGTTCACACCTACTGACATAAGACCTTCGATTACGTATCTAATTACCGGTTTCCCAACCAAGCTTATTGCCTCCTTTTGAACCTTCTCAGTGTATGGTCTAAGGCCTTCTCCTTTACCAGCAGCTAAGATTAGAGCCTTCATCTTACCGTCACCGTTTTAGCCAGGTTTCTGGGCCTATCGGGGTTCGTTCCTCTCTCTTTAGCTGCATAATAAGCTATGAGTTGGAGAGGGGGAGCTAGAGCCAGAGGAGCAAGCCTCTGGTCACTTACGTTAACTAGTATCTCCTTTACCTCGGTGTCGCTCTTTATTTCAACTCCTGCGCTAATTACGTAAGCTCTTGCCTTCCTGCTTTCCATCTCCTTCAAGTTGTTCCTTAACTCTTCAACATGTTCTCCCGTGTTTATGAATATAACTGGAAAGTCCCTCTCAACTAGAGCGATAGGTCCGTGTTTGCTTTCTCCCGCAGGATAGGCTTCGGAGTGAATGTATGCTATCTCCTTTATCTTCAAAGCTCCTTCCATGGCCATCGGGACCCCTATTCCCTTGCTTAGATAATACACGCTCTGTTTTCTTGAGATCTCGATACCTATCTTCTCGGCGTAGCCTATAGACTTGGAAAAGCTAGATGATACTACGTTCTCGGCCTCCTTTAGATAATCCAAGTTCTCACCCAACAAAAGAGAGGACATCAAAAGTAAGGCTCCAACTTGTGAGGTGAAGGTCTTCGTGGCAGCAACTCCGATTTCTGGCCCTGCCCTAGTGTGTAACGAAACGTTACTATACGATGAGATGCTGTTTCCTAACGTGTTCGTCAGAGATATAATGAAGGAACCTTGGGCTTTGTAATCCTTTAGTGCTAACAATGAATCCATAGTTTCTCCACTCTGACTAATCACTAAAACTACGTCATCCTGTCCACTTTTTACGGTATCGTGCTCTGAAGCTATTATTGGGATGACTGTTTTACCTGCCCTTAACAGTCTAGTTGCGAAAATTAGTCCCGCATGATAACTTGTCCCCGCGGCCACGATCAGAATCCTTCTAGCCTTATCTAAAGCCTTCACCGCCTTTCCCAAATTAGCTGAGTCCTCCATCAGTCCAGATATGGTGTCTTTAACTGCGCCCCAACTTTCCCTTATCTCCTTTATCATAAAGGACTCATATCCTTGAAGAGATGTAGCAGATTGATCAAACTGCTGGATAACTAGCCTTGACATAAGGTTGATCCTTTCCCCTGAGAACTTCTCAGCAAAGAAGGAGTCAGCGCTTATGTAACCTAGCTCATCATCTCCGATCGGTATGGTCTTGTTAGTAACGTGAATTAGACTCCAAACGTCGCTGGATATTAGGTTCATCCCGTCTCCGAGTCCTATCACTAGCGGACTATTTCTCTTAGAGAAGAATATTCTGTTATCACCTTTAATTATGGCTAGGACAGCGTGATCTCCTTGGATGTCATACATAGCGTGTTTGAAAGCGGAAAAATTGTCCATTCCAACCTTTCTATAGTGTTCAATCAAATGCGCGATTACCTCTGTGTCCGTTTCACTTGAAAATTTATGTCCCTTAGAGAGGAGATCTTCTTTAAGTTCTATAAAGTTGAGAATAGTTCCGTTGTGTATTACGGCTATTTCACCTGAGCAGTCCAGGTGAGGATGAGCGTTAACGTCACTAGGCTCTCCATGTGTGGCCCAACGAGTGTGGCCTAGAAATATGTTCCCCCTCATAGAGAGCGGATTTCTGCTCCTCTCGAACTTTTCAACGTTTCCTGTACATTTACGCACCTCTAGGTGAGAGCTATCCATGGAGGCCATCCCAACGCTGTCGTAACCTCTATATTCCAAGTTCTTTAACGCTTCAAGCGTTATCTTGGCTAAAGCGGAGTCCCGAAGTTCAATAGAGGCTACTCCAATAATACCACACATGAGAGTTGATTAAAGACTTAGCTATTTATTTCCTTTATCGTCACTCCTGTTCTATTTAGTTCAGACTTAACTAACTTGAATCCCCTTGATTCTAAAAGGAGTTCAGCTTTAGGCGACTTAAGACAGACAGCTGATCCGCCTCCACCGCCACCACTCATTTTGCATCCAGGGAGGCCTATGTTCCTAGCAGTGGAAACTAGTTCGTCTAGAATGGGGGAGGTGACTCCTAGAGACATCAAGAGGCCATGGTTTATATACATTAACTGACCTAAAGTCTCAACGTCCATCTTATCTAGAGCATCTCTAGCGTCTTCCACTACTAGTCCTATTAGCTTTAGGATTTCGTTAAACTCCCTTCCATTCTCTTTCACGGTTTTCACTCTCCTTAATATTTCAGCAGTTGTAGCGGTTCTCTTTACGTAACCGCTAGCTATTTCAGGCAAGGAGCTCAGTCTCTCTACGTTCTCAGATCCTCTAGGAAAATATAGTATCCCTCCCAGGGAAGTGGTAAAGGTATCCATCCTACTTCCTAAACCCTGTACCTTTTTCTCCACGTTACGTGATATCTTAGCTATCTCCAGGTTAGTGAAATCGTAGCCCAAGAACTTAGAGTATGCCGCTATGACACCCACTATTACAGCAGCACTGGTGCCTAGACCAACCGATGGATCTACTGAGGACTCTATGTTTATCAGTGCAGGTCTCTTCTCTTCAAAGTAATTCAGCGCCTCAATTACAAACGAGAGAGCTTTACTTATTTGATCGCTCTCCACTCTCATGTCTTGAAGATTAACCCTTATGTTACCTATGTGAAGGGAAGACGAGGATATTATAGTTCTGTCGCTCTCCTTAACGGTGACCTTCATTGACTCTGAGATGGCCATAGCTATGGCAGGTTCTCCGTAAACTATCGCGTGTTCACCGAAGAGTGTCAACTTAAGGGGGACTAGGGCCTCAACCGTTCTCATAAACTCCTTTCAACTCCTTCATACTCAAAGGTAAATTTGAAGGTAACATCAGATCGTCAGCCTCTCTTACAACCTTCTCTAATTCCTCTACCGTCATTGGTTTTTGTTCTGATCCATCTCTCACCTTCACCGTTAGATTTTTTGTCTGAAGCTCTCTTTCTCCAACTATGGCAACGTAAGGTATCCAGTCCATTCCTGCTCTTCTTATCTTCTTACCTATCCCCTCATCGAGGTCATCAACTTGAACCCTTATCCCTCTCTCCTTTAGTGAAAGAGAGAACTTATCAACTTCTTCGCTCTCCGTCAACTTCAGGACTCTAACATGAATAGGGGAGAGCCAAAGGGGAAGACTCGGAGTCTGCTTCTCCTTAGAGGTTAAGAGAAGATAATACAGAAGTGAGCCCAAGTTTATCTTAATGGAGCCGTTCTCCCTTTTCCATATCCAATATCTATTCTCAGAATCGCTAAAATCTGAAGGATAGTTTAGTTGCCCGTCCCCCCGATAAGTTGCTATCATCACTGGGTTCTCGTTCACGCAAGGAAGCTCTCTTCCCTCGGGTTTCGTAAACTCTAAGTTTATGTAACCCGTAACGTTAACTTCTCCATAGACTACTCCTATAGCTTTAAGGTCCCTCTTTACCCTCTCTATCACCGCTTTCCTCATAAACGCCCAGCCTGGAGGGAAGGATCTAAACTTCAGGCAGACTTCCATCTCCTTAGACTTTCGATACTCTATTGACTTGTTTATCCTTCTAGAGAGTTCGCTCAAAGGATGACCGTAACAACTTAATGAGAACGCTTTGTACCAGCCGAAAGGAGCTTTAACTACCTTAATGTTTTTCTCTTTGAGTTTTTGAACCATCTCGTCTAGTATTTTTATAGCCTCTGTCGGCTCGGCTAAGTTTGATGACAAGTGGGCGTAAGGGTATATTACTACGTTATCTGGCTTTGTTTTTAGGGCTACATCAATGATGTTAGAAATAGCCTTCTCAACAATTTCGTTATCGTCTCCTCTTTCAACTGTGGTGAAAGTTGCTAAGGTGTTTTCTGCGGAAAACGACTTAGGATCAGGATCCTCTGCTCTCTCAATAGCTTTCTCCTTCACTTCAAACGAGAACTTTGAGGAGTGTATGAATAACAGTATCATATCTTTATCTCTTGTCCATTCTCCGGTACTAAAACCTCTACTCCCAGTTTCTCCTTAACGTAATCAGAGAAAGCTTGAGCGTTATCAGGTGAAGCGTGGACGACAACAATCTTTTCTAGGCATTCAGAAGTCTTCACTATGTCCAAGAGCTGGTTCTTACCAGCGTGACTCGAAAAGTCGAACATTTGTAACCTAGCTTTCAATAATGGCGACGATTCATCAAATTTCCCAAGCTCCAGTAATTTCCTCCCCGGTGTGTTCTCAGCCTGGTAACTGACTAAGAAAATCGCATTTTTGGAGTTGTCAGACAATTTCTTAAAGTAGTATACGGCCGGTCCTCCCTTAAGCATCCCCGCGCTAGCTACTATTACGCCGTTGCTTTTGTAAGCCTTTCTTCTGTCCTCCCATCCCCTAACGTAAGTGAACTCCTCATAGGCTTTCCTTAGGGCTTCCTTATCGTTAATGTATTGGCTGTTGTCTATCATTATTTCCATGATAGTTCTGGCCAAACCGTCGTAATAGACAGGATACGGAATGTTCCTTTCAGCTAGAACTGACAGTATTTCCTGACTTCTGGATAGGCTGAACGCCGGAACGAGTATCGTACCTCCTCCCTCAAGGGTCTCAATCACTGAAGTGTAGAACTCGTCCTCTACGTTCTTTCTGGCAGGGTGATTGAACTTACCGTAAGTGGCCTCAGTAATTATTACCTTAGATTTTCTCATTATATCTAATTCGGCAGGCTTCACTAGCTTGGCCATTGCCACGTTTATGTCGCCAGTATACGCGACGTCCCCCTTTTCGGTTTTAACCACAGTTATGGCACTTCCAGGAATGTGACCTGCGCTAGACGTGGTTACAGAGAACGATCCGATTTCTATTTCCTCCTTATAATTAAAAGTCTTGAAGTTATCCATACTCTTCTTCACTTCAACCCATTCGTAAGGAACTTTAGGTCCTGAGAGTTTGATGAAGTCCTTAAGCATTAGTTCAGTTATGTATTTGGAAATCCCTGTGCCGTAGATCGGTTTGGTTGAGGAAATCTGATAAATAGGTAGCGCTCCCACGTGATCTAAATGAGCGTGTGAAACCACAAATCCACTGACCTTAGACGGAACCTCCTGAAGGGGGAAGTTAGGTTCGTCTTTCTGATTGAAGTTCACACCATAATCAAGGATAACGCTCTCATTAGAGTTCGATACTTCTATTCCAGCTCTACCTACCTCATTGCCTCCACCAAGAATCTTTATACTGTATTCCATCTCTCTTAACAATTTCCAACCGCAAATATTAAGTTTGAGTAATAGTACAAAATATCTAATGAAGGTCAATCCTAAGGATCTTAAGAAATTAGAAAAGATGGGCATAAAAACACAAAACATAGACGCATTAAGGGTAATAATTGAAACCAAAGATGAGACAATAGTTATCGAGTCACCGATGGTGACTAAGGCTAACGTAATGGGTCAGGAGGCCATAACTATAATCGGGGGAACTACAAAGATCGAAGCTAAGGCAGAACCGAAGCTGGAAATAAACGAGGAAGACGTAAGGTTCGTTATGGAACAGACCGGAAAGTCGGAAGAGCAGGTTAGAGAGGCTCTTAAGAAATCTAATGGTGACATAGCTAAAGCTATTTTAAGCTTGACTGAAGGGCAAGCTTCTTGAGCCCTTCAATTAAGTCTTCTTCTGTCCTTTTTGTGGACACAATCACGTTTATACCCTCCATGTTAGCTATGTATATTGAAAGGGGGTCCATCTTAAGCGGCCTGTGTAGGATGACTAGTCTAGGTCTCATAGGGGCTATCTTAAGCGCTATCATTGGAGATCTTCCGCTTGAAACTTTAGTAAATACTAAAATCTTATTCAATGTTATAGAGAGAAACTGATAAAATTCCATTCCACTGAGCGAGATAATGGTTTTTGGACTGTCGGTGACTACATATCCGTAGAACTGCGCGTTAGTTAGGTTAGCCATCACTGGTATCCCATCAACTGCCATTATCACTTCCTGAAAGGAAACAGGTCTAACGAAGTCCGACATGTCCATAATGAAGGGGAAGTTAAGTGAGAAGAGTTTACCTAGCTCGTTTACAATTTTGAAACCCCTTTTTGAGTCAGCCTCTATCAGGGCCTCTATGTATTTTCTAACCATTAGGCTTCCAGGTTGTCTCCTATTTCTTTCGTAATCGGCAATAACTGATTGGGATATCCTCAATATTCTAGATAGCTCAGATTGAGAAACTCCAAACGTCTCGCGCCACTTCCTCATCGCTAGCCCAGGGTTTCTGCTCCACACTATGTCTCCTGCAATTCTTTTAGCTACGCTTTCAACGATGTAGTCGGTTGCCATTGAAAGCATTTATAAATAATCATATTATAATTTAAGTTGACAAAGGGCCCGTAGTCTAGCTTGGATTAAGATGCGACGTTCGGGTCGTCGTGATCCCGGGTTCAAATCCCGGCGGGCCCATTGTTTGTTCTCACGAATTGAAACGCTGGTTTATATAATTAAATTTATTAATATTAAAGAATATCTTAATTTAGTTATCTATTTCTAGCTTTTATATTTTTATAAACTAATGTGTGAATTCTAGCGACACCTGTGTTCACGACGGTTCTCATGGCTTTAATTTATCACGTGAATACACTAATCTATTATAACAAGATAATGTAAATATTAACAATTATTATATATAAAAATATTATCGATATTTGTACTTATTAGTTTATACGAGAAGTTCATAGTGATTAACATGCAAGTTTCTTTGGGACGATTAATGATAGGGAACGAAGCCATAGCTTATGGAGCTTTGGCCTCAGGCGTCTCGGTGGCGGCAGGTTATCCTGGAACCCCATCAACGGAGATAATAGAAACGTTGTTGAGGTTTAAGGATATCTATGCTGAGTGGAGCTCGAATGAGAAGGTAGCTTTTGAGACTGCGTTCGGCGCGTCAATGATGGGCGCTAGGGCGCTCGTTACTATGAAACACGTTGGGATGAACGTGGCATCGGACTCTATAATGTCCTCTTCCTATAGCGGGGTTAATGGAGCTCTAGTAATAGTCTCGGCGTCAGATCCAGGAATGTGGTCCTCTCAAAGCGAACAGGACACCAGGCATTACGGTTTGATGGGTATGATACCTGTTATCGAGCCTCACGATCCTCAGTCGGCTCACGACCTTACGGTCGAAGCCTTCTCGTTGAGCCACAAGGTCGGGCATCCTGTAATACTCCTGACAAACACTAGGATAAGCCACGTTAGGGCACAGGTGAACCTTATCCCTTTTCAAAAACCTGTATATGGAAGTTTAACTAAGAACCCGTTCAAGTTCTCACTAGTTCCTGAGGTTTCAAGAAAGGATAGGGAGGAGCAGCTAAGGAGATGGGAAAGGATAAAGGGAGAGGTTAACCGCATGGTAGAATCTAAAGGAGAGGGCAAGGTAGCTATAGTAGGAGTTGGAATTTCCTTTGCATACGCAAAGGAGGTCGTTGAGAGTTTAGGCTTAGATAACGTTAAGCTCATCAAGGTCTCTTGTTCAGTTCCCTTACCCGAAAGGATAAAGGACATGTTAAATGACGTTGAGCAGGTCTTAGTGTTGGAGGAGTTAGATCCTATAGTTGAGACCCAGCTGAAGAGCTTAATAGTGGACGAAGGGATGTCCTTGAAGGTCAAAGGAAAGAGCCTTACAGGTTACACAGGTGAGATGACATATGAGAGAGCCTATGAAGCTATATCTAAGTTCCTAGGACTAGAGCCAGGGCTTAGGTTAAACGAATCCCCAGATCTGAACGTACCTTCAAGGCCTCCGGCTATGTGTCCCGGCTGTCCACACAGATCAAGTTTCTTCTTCCTAAAGAAGGGTCTAACCTTGGGTGGACTTAACAACGTTTTCTTTTCTGGAGACATCGGTTGCTACTCCCTTGGAGTCCTTCCTCCTTTCAATGAGCAAGACAGTCTGATCTCAATGGGTAGCAGTTTGGGTATAGCTAACGGAGTGTACAGGTCTACTAAGTCAATTCCTGTTGCGATAATTGGAGATTCAACGTTTTTCCACACGGGCCTCCCTGCTCTAGCTAACGCAGTATACAATAAATTACCAGTCCTTGTGTTAGTGTTGGATAATAGATCCACGGCTATGACCGGACAACAACCAAGTCCATCTACATCCATTGAAATAGAGTCCGCTGCTAAAGGGTTAGGAGTTAAGTACGTTGACGTTGGAGATCCTTTCGATCCAAGTTTCTCCAAGGTTGTGGCTAGAGCTGTTGAGTGGGTGAAGAAGAACTTGAGTCCTGCCGTTGTAGTAGCTAAAAGAGCTTGCGCGCTTGAGGTGTTGGATAAGGTGAAGCCTACGCAAGTTGCTGTCGTAGATAGCGAAAGGTGTACAGGATGCACCATATGTTACGACCACTTCACATGTCCAGCCATCTTGAAACTGGAGAACAAGAAAGCCGTGATAAATCAAAACGAGTGTATAGGTTGCGGAGCTTGCGTTCCTGTCTGTCCATATAAGGCAATCACGTTAGAAGGCGAAAAACCAGAGGGATGGGATGAGGCGTGGAGAAACTAAACATCTTGATAGCTGGAATAGGTGGACAGGGAGTGGTGACGACAGGGCGGATGATCGCTGAGGTCTTCAACCTTAAGGGGTACAAAGTGTTCGAGGCGGAGACGCACGGACTAGCACAAAGAGGAGGAGCCGTGAACGTGCACGTCAGGATAGGAGACGTGAATACTCCCCTTATTCCAATGGGTAAAGCGGATATACTCATATCGCTTGAGGCTACAGAGGCATTGAGGAACATACAGTTCCTTTCAAAGGAGGCCAAGATCTTCCTCAACACCTTTACAAAACCTGCTTCCTTACCTAATGTAAAAGCTGTTCAAGTTTCTGAAGTCGTTGAGAGGTTAAGGAATTGGCAAGTTTTTCAAGTGGATTGTGAGAAGATCCATGGAAAATGTAATAGTGTAATGCTAGGTTGCCTTTATCAGGCAAGCTTAAAGCAGTACGTAGAAGTTAAAGACTTCCTCAGCGTGATGAAAGACGAAACGAATAGAAACTCGTTCTTATCTGGGCTGAAGTACTTTAGCCAAGCGTATGAGCAAGAAGTTAGAGTTTAAGACCTTTCGGGCAATCAAAAAACGCTTTTATGTTAGCAAGCCTCATAATGATTTGGTTAGGAGGGTGTCCGGAAAGTGGTATACAGGTAAGGGAGATGCTGGGACTACTAACTTACCTTCTGTTGGAAAGGTTTGGAAGGACGATAGCGTCATTGAGGCTTTAGGTAACCTGGACGAGTTGAATTCTGTCCTAGGAGTTATAACTTCACTTTATCCTCCAATAAAGGAAGAAATCCAAAACTTACAGCGCGATATCTTTGAGATATCCTCAGAAATTGCGGGGTTTGAGATGGGATTTTCAAGGGAGAAGATAGAAAGGTTAGAGGAGAAGATTGAAATTTACGGTAGTCAATTAGAGACCCTAAAGAACTTCGTCCTACCGGGGGGACACGAAGCTTCATCCTTTCTTCATTTAGCTAGATCTATATGCAGAAGGACTGAAAGAAGTGTGGTGAGTCTACTAAAATTAAATTTAGCCCGTGATGTTCACGTTACCTATTTGAATAGGTTGTCAAGTTTACTTTTCGTATTAGCTCTCTACGTTAACAAGATGAGCGGAAACCCAGACGTGATATGGAAGGCAAAATAAATTACGTTGAGGTAAGTGATGGAATGACTATCAATACCTCAAAGTTCTCCTTTTCTAACTTTTTCAACTCCTTTATCAAGCTTTTCTTTTTTTCAAGCCTTATAATGAGGGGTTTCATCGTGTCCAGATCGGTTGTCTTTATGTACTCCACGAACTTGCACCGACTTAACGGGATTATGATTATGTCAGCAGAGCTCGACTTCAATATCAGGTTAATGTTCATTTTCTGTTCCATTGATGAGGCCTTCCTCCAATTGACTAACTTGACCATGAATAAGAGCTATGGGACGTTCCAAATATTAATATTGATCATTGTTTATCGTATACACATGCTAAAAGGTTACCAAAGGTGTTACTTAACCATCCCTTAATCTGATGTAGAAGACAGTTTAAATATAACAATAATGTTTTTTAGTTGACCTTTATTATACCTCAAGTGGGCCGGTAGCTCAGCCTGGAAGAGCGCTCGGCTTGCAACCAAGGGCAGGACACCGAGAGGTCCCCGGGTTCAAATCCCGGCCGGTCCACTCTTTGAGTTCAATCGTGAAGTTAGAACTTTACTGATGCTCATTAGAATGTCTGGATCATTTACCGCGTATGCGTTCGTTAGTAGCATTCTAAATCCCAAAATAGAACCTATCTTTGGTATAATACAATTTTAAGTTTATAAATATCTCTAAATATAAACAGGTTTGAAGCTAGAAACAAATCTGTACGTAAAAGTTCTAAATGACTATAGATTTATTTATTGTTGTAATGAAATGAGAGTGTGGGCCGGTAGCTCAGCCTGGAAGAGTGCCTGGTTCGCACCCAGGAGGTCCCGGGTTCAAATCCCGGCCGGTCCATTTAGTAATTATTTGGAATAATTTAAGTCTAGACTCTTTGAATATCTTAAAAATGATTATCTAGAGTGTAAAAATTATAACAGTTATCGATTGCCTATACTTTGACCACTTTTTATATACCACGCTACGTGGGCTTATCATTCCTTATAATTTGATATGTATTATTATTAATGTATATGTATAGAATATACATCATGTCCTTTACGGGGAAGATAAAGAAACATTCAGGAACACACCTTGAAAAGGTAAAATCTATATTTGAGAATGGACAAACAAGGCAGAAGATCTATCGCCACATAGGAAAGGAGATTGAAAGAAAGCCTGTTTAGAGAATTGCATCAAAATCCGTCAGAGTGGAGCTTTGGGTGGATCATACGTATGTACTAAAACGGGCGCACGTTAACTTTCGGTGACGTATGAACCTCGTGGAACGCTTCGTTATTATTTTCATTTCTTTCATTTCCATGGGAATGTTTTATCAATACAATATATAGGAACAAACAATTTACTTCTTTATTCAATTTTCCTTAGAATTCTGTGGTTAGAACTAACGATTAGCTTATTAGCATATACCATTTTTAAAATGGACGAGAAAAGATATCCGTTCTTATTAGGTCTATTTACTTTTGGAGGTCTATGGTTTATTATTAAGCATAGGAATGAGCAAGTATGGTTTACTAAGCGCAGAAAGAGCAAATCGACTAAGGCCCCTTAGTCAAAAAGTGTATAACTTGAATATAAGCCGTTTAATCCTTTTTTTATTTGATTTTATGCTTATTGGTAATACTTATATTGAAAACGATTTAAGCAATAAAAAGCAGGTTTTATTTCAATTTCTTGGACATTTTCCGTAACAAGAAAGTGTATGTAAAAAATTTATATATATAAGATATCAATATTATAATAAGGTGTTTTTCTATGAAGTACAGGCTGATTTACATAAGTATAGGTATAGCAATTATGGTTGTTGACACCGTGTTCGCTCTCAAATATCCACGAATCTTAATTTACAGTTTCTTTGGATCTTATATTGGATTCTTTATACCATTTGGGATAGGTCTATCAACTTTCCTGTATGGTGTCTTTAAAGCACGCGATTACGGAATAAACGCTGCAATTGGGATTTTGGGCTCTGGAGGATTTATGAGGGTCCTGAGACGAAACAGAATACTGAGACAAAACAGAATACAAGGAATCAGATTATGGAAAACTGACCATGATATTCTCTCTGAACTACCAGGTGCAGTAAAATCACCAGACGGAAAAACTGTAAAATACAGTAAACTGTTCATTGGCAAGCCCTATGGAACAACGAAATATTCCAGAAAACTTAACGAAGCCGCTAATAAATACCTAAATGGTGAATTGGATGATGAAGGCTTTTATAAGTACATCGGAAAGCACGGTTCAAAAGAGGAACAGATACTCGATTTCATTAAGAAATTCAAGAATGATTATAAATGAGGTGGTAAAACGGTTAGATTTCATCCAGTAAACCGGATAATGACAATCGGCACGTTCGTGTTTATCGGATCTTTGATAGTGCTGGCAATTGGTTCTATATTCCATACCAATGGATCAGTCTTAGCTTACTGTTTTCTGTTCGGAGGTCTTGCTTTCCTAGTCTCCTTAGTCTTGTTGACAATAGGCTTAATACTGGGGGCTAGAAGCGGAAAGTTGCAAAAGAGATTCAGTGATATTTTCCACAATGAGAAGAAATAAAATGTTCACGATGGAATTAAGGAAGCTTGCATTCAATTGCTAAATGAATAAATATAACATTCCTCTTGTCCTTCTTGTATCATTTACTACGCTGATACAAATATCTTTAAATTTTACATGAAGACCTTTTTCAGATTATCTGTATATATTTGACTTGGCATACGTTGTGTGAAACATTGCTAGCTTTGTCGCACTATCTATTTCTCCAAAGGGCTTGAGTATTAAGGACGAGATTGCAAGGGCAGTTTATATTGCTCATCATGTCGCAGAACTCTGAAATCAGTCATTCTTGACCATATGAACAGAGTTCTTGATTCTAGTGGGATTGAACGGGCGCATCATTCTCTACTTCGGAGTGCGATTTGAGTGGAACAGGGAGGGGATTTTTTGGCCGCAGGATGTCCTTAAGCTCAGTGCGAGACAATAGGGAGCTCTTGATCCTAGAATGAAATATAGCAATACGTGTATATGGGTTTGCAATTACTTTACCATGGTTGAAGGGAAAAAGCCCGTCGATATTACCATTGAGGTATCAAGCAAAACGTTCTCGATAATCGATCCGTCAATTCTGTGTGACATTTGTCAGGCTATAGTTAAGCAAATATGTGAAGAATTGGCAGATGAGATACCGTCGGATGAAATCTGTGCAGATATATGTGTTGCTGGGGCAGGCGACATCTGTTTGGTTTTTGTTGAAACAATAGTTGGTTATCTCATTTGTCTATCAATCTGTGCAGGTTTAAGCGCTGCTGCCATTGAGGTTGCCACGGATTATAGTTGTGGTTTAGGGGGCAGAACATTTATGCCAGAAATTAAATTGTTTGTTAAGCATGTTAGAATAGTTTTGGTGATAAAATGAAGATAAACTAGGTGAGCATGTTAGTCCTGTAAAGATCGGATTTTTCATTGCATTTGTAGTTGTACTTGCCTTTGAACTAATATCTGTGTTTATATTACATTCACATATACTTGCTTTCATTACCATTCCTTTGATTTTCATACTCTTCATCATAGCGCTCATTCTTCTATATAAAGATGTAAAAAGTGGAGCTTATCAGAGAAAGATGGAAAAACTCAGGCAGAACACAAAGGATAAATATAATAGGAAGTGAGAAGAACGATAGACTCTGAAAAAAATCCTTTTGAAAGCGGGTATTTATGCCCTTCTCATATATTCTCTTATTTCTATAGTATTGTATTTGACGCTCTACTACGGAAAAATAGGGAATTTTACAAACTTGCTGAATTCTGGTATAGATGTTTCACTTTTCATTCCGCTGTATGTAATAATTTTAGTATTGTGTTTCTCTTACATCGGGAGAATCGATAGAAATGATCAACATGGAAAAACTCTGTGAAAGCTTAAAAGACGGAAACCCATAAACTCAACTAATAACCTGGAATTTCCATATCAGGGATAAGAACCAGGTCTAAGGGTTCAAAATATTTTATTGTTTTATTATAGGCAACAGATACTTATTTTTAGTATTTCCTTAAAACTTTAATCAAATCCCGGCCGGTCCACTCAACTTATCAAAACACTTACAAAGTAACGTTTCTATCGTCACGTTTTTACGGGCAAAAGAACGAATATAAGAATCTTAATAGTTTCGTAGTTCTAAACAAGTTAATCTCTTAATACATCAAACCTAAATTGTGTTACTTCTTAAATGAGTTCCTCACTTTCTTTCGTTTTTTAAATCTTTCTGTAATTATTAATCTTGCTACAGCCCCTGCAACTAATAATCCACCAAGAGTGAGTAAATCGGTATAATTCAACTGTAAAGTCAGGATCTCAATTATGATCTCTCTAGACACAAAGGAGATCATAGCGTCGATGACATAAACTAGGCTCCTTCCCTTCCCCGTAAAGAAATCAAGCGCGCTTAGATAGATCTCTAAGAAAACGATAATTAAGAGAACGTTTTCTATAACGACGGAAGGGATTAATAAGGGGTCCGACTGCGCTGCGACTAAGATTTGAGTTATTGTACTAATTATTGTAGTGGCCAAACCTACGATCAAGAGAGCTTGGACTATTATCGACATCACTTTGAAGATTAAGGTGCTGCTGATTAGCTTCATTTCACACCCTAAGTTTAACAAAAGCTCAAAATATCTTTCGGTTATTGAACCTGAAGTAGCGAGATGTGCGAATCTTTACATTAAATCAACGTTTCAATTTTGCTTGCAATTAATGCGACTTCCTTTGGTACCTCAGCGTTCCAGAACCCATTGAAGGAAAGGTCTCTATAAAGAGGGATCTCCACTACCCCAAGAAAGGGTTTAACGTTTACTTTGAAATTTGTTTTTGTATTAATCATATTTATAATAAAATATTCTAAAACGGCTCTAGCGTTGTCGCTTACGTTATGAAGCAGAGTCACATAGATCTCTATCATCCTCTCTGTCGAGTTTATAACAAATTCCTGAGGGTTGCTTACAGCAATTATGTGAGTGGGTTCGTTTCGCTTCTCATAGAAAAGGATCATCTCATTTGAGACTTCATCGTCGTAAATATGTACTCCGTTGTCTATTATGAACACGTCCGTCTCCTCTAAAATGTCATCATAAACATTTCTCATCTTTTTGATATCTGAACTACGTGAAAACTGTGGGGAGGCAGATATTATCTTTAGATTCCCCTTTTCTGCCATGTAATCAGTGCCATCCATTAAGTTTCCTCTAATCCCATATACGTTACAAATTGTTCTAGATGAACTCAAGTCAAATATTGTAACAGAATACTTGTTTGACAGCAATCTGGCAAGATTATATGAAATCATTGACTTGCCTATCCCGCTCTTAGATCCGATTACTGACAACCTTATCATTTTTAAGGTATTTGGATTGCAAGACTTAATGAAACTTTCGAGGGACCTAAAATTGAGGTGGAGGTACTTATTTCGAGCTAACGAACTTTCCCTACTCTTACTAAAGCGGAAGAATGTTTTTGATAAATTATGTTAAAATGGTATATAATTATTTCTTTTATATATTTATTGATTATTATATTAATTAACCGGAAACTTACAACGTCCTTAATATATTGGTGATTCGAACAACTAGCTATGAAAATAGCAATTAACACCCAAACACCACCTATACGTTTTAATTTCTCCTATAGAGAACTGTTAGAAAGATATGGAGATCTATCTATACCGATCGATTTAGGAACGCTATCAGATCAAGACTACCAGGTTACAGTAGGCGGAGTTTCCAGGATGATGCTTTCATTGATAAGCCATGTGAACTTCTCTAAATCTAGATGGGTTGCGTTAGGTCCAGGTTATCCGCCTCAAGTCTATCTCTCTAATATTGAAATTCACTTTATTGATCTGCCTCCCCAGCTTCTTTCAAACTATACGAGGTTTAAGGAAGGGTTATACAACGAAGCGCACGGACTCTATAGATATAAT
The DNA here is from genome assembly GCF_000204925.1 of Metallosphaera cuprina Ar-4. Taxonomy (NCBI): domain Archaea; kingdom Thermoproteati; phylum Thermoproteota; class Thermoprotei; order Sulfolobales; family Sulfolobaceae; genus Metallosphaera; species Metallosphaera cuprina. The sequence continues at coordinate 583,841 of NC_015435.1, forward strand.
TTAATCGGTCCTGAATACATAGCTTACGCCTCGTATAATTGGCTGAGCGCGAGTAAGCTTCTTGAATTTTATTCTGATACTGATGTATACTTGGTAAATGACTTTCAACAGTTGTTAGTTGGTGGAATAATAGGTCCGTCAGCCCCGGCAGTATTATGGTATCACATACCGTTCATACCAGAGAGATTAAGTGATAAGATACGGGAATTTTTGGTTAGATCGTTTGAGGGATTTGATATGATAATATCTAGCACTAGAAGAGACCTAGAAGGATTGGTTAGGTCAGGTGCAAAAGTGAGAGTGAAGCAGATTTATCCGTTTATAGACCCCTCACTTTACACGAAGGTCAGCAAGAGCGAGGTACGCAAAGTTTGTGATAAGTTCGAATTAAAGGACGACGATAAAGTGATCCTCCTTGTGGGTAGGATGGACCCAATCAAGAGCCAGGACATCGCTATAAAGGCTATTAAGAACACGGACATGAAATTAGTCATAGCCGGAAATGGGAGCTTCACAAGCAGGTCATTAGGACACGACAAGGCCAGCATCTGGGCTAGAAAGTTAAAAGACTTAGCTAGAGAACTAGGAGTGCAGGACAAGGTGGTTTTCACAGGTTATGTGACTGATACCGAACTTATGGCCCTTTATCTAAGGAGTGATGTAGTAACCCTCACCTCAAGAAGTGAGGGATTTGGGCTTACTATATGCGAAGCCTGGAACTACGAGAAACCAGTTGTTGTGAGCGAAGGTGCAGGTGTAAGTGAGCTCGTTATAGATGGAGTTAACGGATATACTTTCTCTCCAGATCATCCGGAACTAATGACTCAGGCTCTGCTGCTAGCATTAAAGGATCAAGAGAAACTGGGTCAGAGAGGTAAGGATACGTTGAGACAGTGTTCCGTATCTACCGCAGCTCAAAGAGTTAAGGAAGCGCTTGAGGAGGCTATGAAGGGTTACTCAAAGAAATCCTGACTCCATAGTAGAAGATCTTGTTTACCTATCGCTTTATATTTAAGATATGACAAGAATCAATTGAAATGTTTGAAAATATTCTCGTCCCTATAGACGGGTCTTCTCACTCATATAAGGCGCTGGAGTTAGCGATAGACTTAGCGAAAAGGTACGGAAGTGTAATATACGTTATAGAGGTAGTTGACGAAACGATTTTTTATGGTTCTGGAGTCCTCCCACCTTTAGAAGCTGTGAAATCGCTAGAGAAGAAAGCTAAGGAGGATGTGAGCAAAGCGTTGAAGGAGGTAGAGAAGTCTGGGATCAGGGCTACAGGTGAGACCTTAGAGGGAGATCCAGCAACGGTGATCCTGGATTATGTTAGTAAAAACCCTATTTCTCTGGTTGTTATAGGCAGTAGAGGTCTGTCTAAGCTTAAAAGAGTTCTGCTTGGAAGCGTCTCGAGCAGAGTTGTCCAGGAGGCAAAAGTACCTGTGCTTATAGTGAAATAGAAACTCGGTTAACTACAAATCTGAGGTTCAGATCTCAACAGCTTGACGTCCTGGTGGGTCCTCTAACACCTTTAAAACTCATTTTTAACTGCACGAAACTAATTGATTGAAATGTTGGATGAACTTCTAAAGATAGCTAATGAACTGAACAAGGGTAATCTGACCAAGGCAGTGCAGATGATACTTGATGTGAGTAAGGATGAGGACGATGAAAAGATATTGAGGATATCTTCTGAGCTCGAGAGGACCCTAAGGGAGCTCTCTAACGATTTAGCTTACGATGAGTATGATGAGAAGGAGCTAATTGAAATAGAGAGGGCAATGAATGAGCTAAGAAAGAGGAAACTAAGAATCCTCTCCATCTTAGCCTTGAGGAAATTAAGCAAAGATAATCTAATTATAGAAAATATTATCCAAAAGGATTTTATAACTCAAAAACCGCAAACTTACATGTGAGAAGCCGCGGCCGGGATTTGAACCCGGGGCCTCTGCCTGCCCGGTGAATTACCAGGGCAGCGCTCCAGCCAGGCTGAGCTACCGCGGCACACTTAAATGAAAAAGCGTAGTTCAAAAAATTAATCGTTTGCTTCATTGAGTTCAAGTGAACCGAATTTGAGGTGTGTCATTAAGGGCAATGATTAGTTGCGTTATCCAGTCCCTTGATTTTATTGTTTTAAGTAAGTTGATGGAGATCTACGACATAAGTGTGATAAGAAATATAGTGGAGGAGCTAATTTCAAGGCTACCTGAAGACTGTGCGGAAATAGCGCACGATCATTTTGAAGTAATGCTTGAAGATATTAGGAGAAAGGGTTTGGAGAAGACAATCCAAGATTGGTTCGGATTAGACCAGGATATAGTGTTAGTCAATCATTAAAGTTGTGGCCCTCCAATTTAAGTAAATTCTTTTTTATCTCCACTCCTCTAGAGTATCCTCCTATTCCGTTTTCAGCGACCACTCTATGGCATGGAATTATGATAAGAACCGGGTTTTTTGACAATGCCATACCAACGGCTCTAGGAGACGTTCCCACCTCCTCGGCAATGTCCTTATACGTCGCAGTTTCACCCCATTTCAATTTTCTCACCTGCTTAAACACTCTGGCCCTGAATGAGTTTTGCGGCATTCTGACCTTTACGTCATCGAATTCCACTCTATTACCTTGAAAGTAAACACTTAATTTCTGAAATAAGTTACTGAAGTCCTTGTTCTGTTTTAAACCGGGTTCAACACAATCGCAGAAGTCTAGCATTACTATTTCATCATTATCTGAAATTACAGTTAGTGGTCCGAAAGGGGTCATGAACGACCCATATTTTATCATCTTGACCCTCTAGCAATTAGGCTCTCGGTCTCTCTATTCCTTACCTCTAGGTTTATCTTTTCGATGAAATCCTTTAATGGCACCCCTTTAACCTCAACGTTCCCTCTAGATCTGATAGTCACTTTCTCCTCTAAAGCTTCCTTTCTCCCAACTATTACTAGGTAAGGAACTCCTTCATCGTAGGCTCTCTTAATTCTCTTCGAAAGCGTCTCGCCGCTAGGATCCAACTCCCCTCTTATTCCGTTTTCCCTAAGCATCACAAGTATCTTGTTTGCATACTCTTGGTTTTCTTCGCTTATAGGTAATATCCTCACTTGTACAGGTGATAACCAAGCTGGCAGTCTACCCCTAAAGTGTTCCAACAATATCGCTATCATCCTATCCAGGGAACCGTATATTGCACGATGTATCATGACAGGCCTTTTCTTACTTCCGTCTTCATCAACGTACTCTAGCTTAAACCTTTCAGGAAGATTGAAATCGACTTGAATGGTAGAGAGCTGCCACCATCTGTTCAGGCTATCTCTTATATCAAAATCGATCTTAGGACCGTAGAAGGCGCCTTCTTTTTCCTTTATTATGAACTGAGTACCAAGCTCCTTCAAAACGTTAAGAAGCGAATTAGTAGCCTTCTCCCATTGTTCATCGCTCCCTATGCTCTCGTCCGGTCTCGTGCTAAGGTTTATCCTAACGTCATCCCCTCTAAACCCAAATTTGTTTAGGACTTCGAGGGTCTTATTGATCAAAGTCTTAACTTCGTCTCTTATCTGGTCTTCCCTTAAGAATATGTGTCCGTCATCTTGAGTGAAACCCCTTGTCCTCAATAATCCGTAAAGTTCGCCTTTCTTCTCCCACCTGTAAACGTTACCGAACTCCGAGAACCTAAGCGGGAGGTCTCTGTAGCTCCTGACCCTCGACTTGTAAATTAATATATGAGCTGGGCAGTTCATCGGTTTTATGCCAAGTTCATCGTCGTCTTTGTTGAATATCAACATCTTATCTCTGTAAGTATCATAATGACCGCTTATCTTCCATAACACGGTTCTGAAAACGTGGGACGTGTATACCTCCTGATAGCCCATTGATGAGTTTATCTCTCTCATGTAACTAATCATTTCGTTCCTTATTAACTGACCTTTAGGATGAAAGAGAACTAAACCTGGGCCAGTCTCATCGTGAAAGCTGAATAAGTCCATCCTCTCTCCGATTATCCTGTGATCGGTCTCAGAAGCCTTCTCCAGCCACTGAAGATAATCTTGAAGCTGCTCATCCGTTTCGAACGCAACCCCCCTAACCCTAACCAATTGCGCTCTCTCAGAGGGATGGTGGACCGATACGTTAATGATCTTGAAGTACTTAGGTTCACCTGCTGGTACCACATCACCTTCGATGTTGATCTCTTTCCCGTTAGATACAACTTTACTTCCCCTAATTTCAAAGTTGTGTTCCTCCCATTTAGCGAACTTTTCAGCCTCCTGAAGGGTAAGGGAAAGATCTGATCTCACGTCCACGTAAAAGTCTCTCTCCCCTAAACCAACTTCAACTGGGTCTAGCCCAGACTTCGTCATGTTTAAAGCGATGATAATGGCTCCCTTCAACCAGAGAGGTCTATAGGACTCCATGTTAGCCTTAAATAGGGCAAACAGATAATAAAGTCTATATTTAAGAATGAGAAGTCTTCTCATCATAGCTAGTGGAGGGGGGCATAGCGGGTTCGCTAGAGCCATAGCAGAATACTTACCTTTTAAAGCGGATTTCGTTATTCCTAAAGGAGACGAGAACTCCAGGAAACTGTTAGAGCCGTACGCGGAAAGGATCTATGAGGTAAGTAAACCTAGAGAACCTAAGGGATCTAACGTCTCTGTTTTCCCTAGGTTGTTTAGCGCCCTGTCCGAATCCCTCTCAATACCTAGGTACAAAGTCACAATAGCGACCGGTTCGAATCACTCTCTAATACCTTCCTTGGTTCAAAAATCTAAGGGTTCCATAATATTCTCGATAGAGAGTCAGGACAGGATAATAACCAAGGGGAAGGCAGTATCGATTCTGTCTAGGTTCTCTAAGGGTGTGTTTCTCCACTGGAAGGAGCAGGCAAAACTGTACGAGAACGGCATTGTAGTGGGTCCGATACTTCAGAAAAGGAAATATGAACCCAGAGATGAGGGTTACATTTTAATAACGGCAGGTACTGAGGGGTTTAAGCCCCTTTTCGATAAGATAGTTAACGCTGGATTAAAAAACGCCATTATCCAAACGGGTAAGGTGAGTCCAGAATATTACCTCAAAAGGGGAGTAAAGGCCTTCAGCTTTGATCCTGATTTAGAGAGGTTGATAGCAAGCGCTTCAGTCGTTATTACCCATCAGGGAAAAACTGCTATGGAGTCCGCTGTGTTATATAGGAAGCCCACCATAATAGTGTTCAATAAATCCCTTACCAGGGCAGCCACCTATGAGGACGTCAAACTCTACTCTTCAATACTTGGCGCAACGTTCATTGGGGATCCGTCAACGTGGGGAAGTGAAGAGGTTTTAATTAACGCGATAGAGAAATCTAAGCAACCTGAAACGTACGAGCCTGGGACTGAGAAGTTAGTTAAGGTGATCGTTGATTACCTTACCTAATTTGATTCGCATTTTTCTTGAAAACGAAGAAACTATAAGGAAAGCTGGATGGGTAATAAGCGATCCGATGTCCTTCGAATGGTGGGACGGATTTGACTCCGCTGACAAGATAGTGATCTCAGCCTTTCTAGTTCAATTGACCAAGTGGGAGACGGTAAAGAACGTTATCCTCTCGATGGAGAGGAAAGGTCTCTCCAGCTTAGAGGAGATAGCTAAACTCGATATCTCCTCAGTTGAGAAAATGATTAAGCCAGTGAATTTCTATCGCACTAAGGCTAGGAGGATACTGAACTTCGCTAGGTTCGCTAAAGATATGGGTGGTTTGTCAAACGTCCTTAAGCTGGAGAAAAGAGAGGTACTCTTAAGCCAAGATGGGGTGGGAGAGGAAACCGCTGACTCGATTCTTCTTTTTGCGGGTCATCAGTTGGTTTTTCCGAACACCGACTACTCTAGGAGAGTAATCACTAGGGTTATCGGAAGGGAGCTGAAAAGGAGAGAGGTAGCCTCATTCGTTAAGCAAAACTTTAATGAAGACCTTTACGTGTATAAGGTTTTGCATGCTGGTTTGGGTGCAGTTGGAAAAACTTTTTGTTTACTAACTAAGCCTAAATGTGATAGATGCTTTCTTAAACAAGTGTGCGAATATAATTATAGATACTCATGAAGCTGTATGAGTATGAAGGGAAGAAGATTTTCTCCATAGTTGGTATTCCGATACCCAAAGGGCAAGTTGTCTATTCGCCGGTAAACGTACCTGGAAAAGTAGTAGTAAAGGCTCAATTGCTAGAAGGTGGTAGAGGTAAGAGGGGTTTAGTTAGGGTAACTGAAGACAGCTTCTCAACAATCTCTGACATGATGAAGGAGGGTATATCGACTTTTCTGATCGAGGAGTTCGTCTCACATGATAGAGAGATTTACATATCGGCTATGATGGATAGGGAGAGCGGAAACCCCATGATCATCATCTCGCCTAACGGTGGCATAAACATTGAGGAAAGTAAGGACGTCAGGACGTTCGTCATACCGTTGGATAGGACTTTAATGAGATATGATGTCGACGCCATGGAAAAATATGTCGGATATAGAGGATTAACTCCAATAGTTCAGGGGCTACTAAAACTTCTCCTAGAATATGATGCAGAGTTAGCCGAGATAAATCCTTTAGCTATAACAGAGAGGGGAGCGTTAGCTTTGGACTCTAAGGTGATACTAGATGACAATGCTCTATTTAGGCATGAGGAGTTACTTAATGAGCTGAGGAGAGAGAAGCCAGCTTCGGATTCCTACGTTGAATTGGATGGTGACATCGGTATAATTGGAAACGGCGCAGGACTAACCATGGCGACTATGGATCTAGTGAAGCTAATGGGTGGAAATCCAGCTGACTTTTTCGATGTGGGAGGCGGTGCGGATATGCAAAAGGTGGCCTTTGCTATAGAGAGAGTAGGTACCAATCCGAGAGTTAAAAAGATCGTAATCAACATATTTGGTGGAATAACTAGATGCGATGAGGTAGCTAAGGGTATATTAGACGGACATTCAAAGGTTAACAAACCAATCTACGTCAGGCTTACGGGAACTAAAGAGGATGAAGGTAAGGAGATTCTCACAAAGGCCGGGATCAAGGTATACGAAGACGCACTATCCGCAATAGGTGATGCATTACGCTAATAAATTCAAATACAAGGGTTCTAGTTCAGGGTATAACTGGTAAGGAAGGCAGTTTTCACGCTTCCATGATGATGAGGTACGGCACTAAAATTGTGGCTGGGGTAACGCCTGGCAAGGGAGGTTCAGACGTACTAGGAATACCAGTTTATGACACAGTAAAGGAGGCAACGAAGGAGCACGAGATAGACGCCTCGATAATATTTGTTCCAGCTAAGTTTGCCAGCGAAGCTGTATATGAGGCCGTGGATTCAGGTATAGGACTCGTCGTGGTGATAACTGAGCACATACCAGTGGTGGATGTAGCTAAGTTCGTAAGGTATGCGAAGTCGAGGGGGACAAGGATCGTCGGGCCTAACTGTCCTGGCCTTATAGTCCCAGGGGAATCTCTACTTGGAATACTACCGTCTAAGTACTTTAAAAAGGGAAACGTGGGAATAGTCTCAAGATCTGGGACCCTAACTTACGAGGTAGCTCACCTACTTAATGAGACAGGCCAGTCCACGGTCATCGGTATAGGTGGTGATCCAATAATCGGTACCTCTCTACAAGAGGTTGTCCAGGAATTTGAGGAGGATCAGCAAACCGATGCTATTGTCATTATAGGTGAGATAGGAGGGACCATGGAGGAAAAAGTGGCTCAATTAAAGAAAGAAGGAAAGTTAACTAAACCTATCGTGGCTTACATAGCTGGTTTAACCGCTCCCAAAGAGAAGAGGATGGGTCATGCAGGGGCAGTAGTGTACATGGGAATGGGTACGTTTGAGAGTAAGGTCGAAATGTTCAGAAAGGCTGACATACCAGTAGCTAAAACTCCTTACGAAATAAGAGATGTCTTGACCAAGATTTTAAGGAAGTAGTTTAACCTCCACTAGGTTTTATAGTTATAGTGCCGGTGTCCTCATCTAACTGAAGCATAAATTTTTTCCCAAACTTCTCTACCATCGATTTTGGGATGTACAGGTTTAGGGGCAAGGTATAATACTCATACTCGTACACTTTCCCTCTAACCTGCTTCTTCCCTACTAACCTTTTAGCCTCAACTTCTCTTTCTTTCATAAGATAATAGTAGCGGATGATTTTTTAAAACCATTGATTAGTTGTTTCTTTGACCATATGTCAGTGTAAAAGTTTCTTTAGAATAGTCTAAACGTATGTTTTAGTGTATAAAATATAAGTTCATTTTCAAACGATTTATCGTTTACCTTATAGGCATAGGCTTCAAAATTTCCATCTATAAATCTTATTTTTAGAAAATATATAAAATTATTATATGAAAACATTAAAAGGTAAACGCAATCGTTGTATTCACAGGACGGGCCTATGGATAGCCTTGCTCTCTCCTCATTCACTAAGGTAAACATGTTCTGAAGCGACCAATCAGCGACGTTTACTACCTCAAGCGAGTCTATTCTCATCTTATAAACCAGTCCTATTTGGGAAATCTGAAGACCCTCTTGTTCAAGTTTAGCGTCTTGTTTATCTATAGAGTTCAGGAAGTCCATTAGGTCTTCTTCCTTCATCGAAATAATTAGATCCTTCTCGTCCATGAAGAAATAAACTTCCTCGTTTATAGGTTCAGATATGTGAACCCTACCTATTTTTAACGCTTCAGGTTTCCCATTGAACTTTACGATATCGTTTTCCTTACTTATGCTGATCTTTTCACTCATCTAATCGAAATTATGATTTGTTGATTTTAAAGACCTGTTCTTCATATCACTGAGGCTTCTCAAGTTGGCGATTAACCTCCACAGTGAGATTAATTTTAAAGGTTTTACATTTACTCCTTGTCGAGTGAATCCGGTACATATACTATCAAAAAAAGGGGAAATTGCTGAAAACGTCTTGATAGTAGGCGACCCAGGGAGAGCTGAGCTATTATCTAATCTTTTGGACTCTCCAAAACTAGTTAACAAGAACCGAGGATTTCTAGTGTACACTGGAGAATTTAAGAGCTCTAAGGTATCCATTGCCACGCATGGGATAGGAGGTCCCTCGATTGCCATAGTCTTTGAAGAGCTCCTCATGTTAGGGGGCAAGACGTTCGTAAGGTTAGGTACGGCTGGAGCTTTAAGACCGGAGATAAAATTGGGGGAGTATATAATACCCTCAGGAGCTTCATATAATCCAGGTGGACTTTTCTTTCAATATACAGGAGATTTAACTTCAGTTTCAGCTGTCCCTGACTATGATTTAGCTTCAGCCCTCGTTAACGAGTTAGGGCGGGAAGGATACAAGTACACTGTAGGGAACGTTTTCAGTAGCGACGCGTTTTATGCTGAGGATGAAAACTTCGTCAAAAGATGGTCGTCTAGAGGGAACATAGGAGTGGAAATGGAATGTGCAACTCTCTTCTTCCTTAGCAAATTGAGGGGAGCTAAGTCAGCAGCTGTTCTGGTTGTTAGCGACAACTTGGCCTCTGGAGGGGAATGGATATCAAGGGAAGATCTTGAGAAGAGCGTTATCAATGCGGCAAAATCAATTTTAACCGTATTTTCGAAGTTGTAGGAATGAAGTTAATAAGAGATCCCATCCACGGTTACATTGAAGTACCTGACAAGATAGTACCTATCATTTCACATCCTTTCTTCCAGAGGCTTAGGCACATAAAACAGACAGCCTTGGCTTATATGGTTTATCCTGGGATGAATCATTCGCGCTTCGAACACAGTTTAGGTGCCATGCACTTGTCATTAGAGTTTCTGAAATACGTTAAGGGTAACTCCAACTTAGATCTAGATCAAGACACTATTGGTCTAATTGGAGTCACAGCACTACTTCACGATATCGGTCACATGCCTTTCTCACATACGTTCGAGAACGCCCTCTCAGTTGCCAGGGAGGTATATGGTCTTGATGTCCTAGATAAGGGTAAGAAAACTCACGTGTATCTGGGAATAAAGATCATTGAGGAGGTGTTAGGGTCCCTGATTGAAGGACGACTAAGATCCTCTGAGGATCCAGTGAAGTTTATTATCAACGTTCTAAGTGAAAATCCAAAGAACTCTTCAGAGAGGCTAGCTGCTCTGGTCATATCTAACTTTATCGATGCCGACAGAAGCGATTACCTTCTAAGGGACTCATACTACGCAGGTGTAGAGTACGGTCAGTTCGATATAGAGAGACTTAAAAGGTTCCTCTATTTTAATGATGGAAAGCTCGCTGTAATGGATAAGGCATTACCTGTAGTTGAGCAATTCCTTCTAGCTAGAATGTACATGTTCAAGAACGTTTATTTTCATAGCGTAGTAGGGTTATACAACGCGATATTGTCTCACTCAATCGCGCACTTGCTGATACGCGGCGAGATTAGGCTACCTGAAGAAGTGACAGATCTTCTAAACTTCGATGACAACTTAATTATCTCTAAACTTTCTAGCGTTAGACAAGAGCTTAGGAACGCAATACTTTATCGACAGGGTTTCAAGAGAATTAAGATAGAGCCTAATGAACAATGTCTGAAGGATTTAGAAGAGATGCGGGATGAAATTAACAGTGATATGAGATCTTCTAATGGACTGTTCCTCTATCACGAGTTCAATGATATACCGTATCAAGAGGAGAGAGAAGAAGCCGTTTATATACTCACACCTCATGGGGTTGATAAACTAAAGCGGATTTCCACTCTTATAGGTTCCCTGAGCGAAGTGAAGAGGGTAGTATTTGGATACCATCCTTCAGCAGAGACTTTAGGTAGAAAATATCTAGAAATTTTAAACTCCTGTAACAAAAATTAGTCTCGTAAACTTTTAGGGTAAAAACTCCAGGAAAGTGAAACTATCTAGACCCTAGTCATTCCCCTTTAGGTTTCTGATCGAACTAAAGAGGGCCCCTTTCCGATTTTGCTAACTATGACCTTAGCTCCTAGTCCTTCTAGGAAATTAACTACCTCTTGGACGTTCTCCTCTAGGACAAGTATGTGAGGATTTGGCCCAGCGTCGAAAGTGTAGGCAGCCTTTCCGAACTCATGAACCCAATCCATTACAACAAAGGACTTATCGTTTAGGTAACTCATTGAGGGCCAAGAATCTAGAATTATTGCGTGCATGCTGTTACTATGTCTCATAGTTAAGTGGAAAAACGAGTTCACGTCTCTGTCTCGTATGGCCTTTATTATATCATCAAAGGTCTCTTCGACAAATCGTAGTCTGCACTTGAGGAGAGACGAGCTGGCAACGCTACTCTCCATCCCTGACCTTGAGGACACCTTCTTCTTCTCCTCCTTGAAGATCCCTATTACGTCAACTAAGTTAGGCCAATGATCGGGGCCAAAAACTTGCTCACAAAAAGAGTCATCTCCTTCGTCTGATTCGCCCTTGTTCCATCTCACGAAGCCCCCAAACATGCTTCTACACGCGCTTCCAGAACCTACCCTAGCTATCTTAGAGAGCTCCTTGTCGTCCAGTCCAAGATTCAAAGCGGCGTTTGATGCAAAGGTTAAGGCAGCGATCCCTGCAGCCGAAGACGCTAATCCCGCGGAGCTAGGAAAGTTAGATGTGGACTCTATCCTAGCGAAAACTCTCTTGCCGTACAATTTCCTTATTATCTCTAGTACTCTACCCGCGTACTCCCTAGTCTCATAATCGCTAAGCCTTTCTCCATTGACGAAAATCTCATCATGATTAAGGTTCTCGTCAAAAGTTACTTTAGATCTAACCTGCAGAGACTCTAGAGTTATCGATAAGGAGTCATTCAAAGGTAAGTTCAATTGTTTGTTTCTCTTCCCCCAATACTTAACCACAGCTATGTTCGCAGGTGCAACAGCCTCAGCTTCTATTCTCAACTCGCACACCTTCGTCTTGTCTGACGTAAATCGTTTTAATCCCTATCCTTTGCCACGCCTGTTCCACTCTCTTTAAATCTTCGCCCATAGCCATAATGAGGTCTCCGCCTCCTGCCCCGGGCATTAAGGATATGAAAGCACCGTTCCTTTCCGCTAATTCAATAATCTTTCTGTCCTCCTCGTTTTCTATTTCTAAACCAACTACATCCTTGGCCAGCACGTTTAAGTACCTCCTTGCTAACTTTATATGAGGTATCGCGTTGTCTAGCATCCCCATTTCCAAGAGCTTGATTGCCATCTCATTATCGATCTCTATTTCTTTCATCAATTCCTTAAATCTGGGAACGTTTTCCATCTGATGAAATCTCCTTACCAAGTCTATTGTATTGGCGCTCCTTCCTGTGAAACCTAAGAGAATTTGATAGTCGTGCACTCTAAGAGGCTTCACCGTTGAGTCAACTTTCTCAACGTCCTTGAACCTTCTGTAGACCACACTACCAAAGGTCGCTGCCGCAATATCAAAGCCGCTCCCTATTCCCTTTTGTCTTAGGTAGTTAGCCTTTTGAGAAAGCCTATATATCTCGTTGAGGTCAAACTCTCCCGTTAACACTCTCATCAAGCATGCAGTTAACGCTACAGTTGCAGCTGACGAGCTACCTAGACCAGTCTTCTTGCCATCGATCTGGAATCCCTCATCGTTCACTAGGTGTATCCTACCCTTGATTATAGGAAACCTCTCCCTGATGACTTTAAGTACGCTATCTATCAATTCATTCTCTCCCTCTTTAAAAATACCATAGCTTGTTATGAACTCCAGTCTATCCGACCTTTCATGTTTACATCTAACTCGCTTATTGATAGCGATGACGTGAGAGATTCCTCCAAACACGACGGAGTAACTTCCTATCCAGAGTATCTTACCTGGAGCACTGACCTCCATTTCCTCAGATTCAACCCTGCTTAAAGTTAAACGATATTTCCTTTATATCGTTGTTTCAGCTAAACTATTTATTGGCCGTCTCCCTTAATAGCGATAATGGAGTTCCTCGATAAGAAACATAGAACCGTATTGATGGCTATTGCTAAAGAGGGCTTTCAAGGAGTGGAGATGGAAAGGCTTATCGCCTCTCTCTCCCCGATTTTAACTAAGGACGCGATAATTAAGGTTATCGAAGATCTGTACTTTTCTCAATATGTGCTCTTGCTTCGTGATAGTAACGAGATAAGATATATCGCAAGCAAAGCGGTCAGGAACGCTATGATTTCATTTGAATTTCAGAGATATAAGCTAACAAAATTTTTAGAAACGCTAAAATCTATGGGTAATTCACAAGTGAACCAAGAAAGTAAACAGAAGGCAGAGGAAGTAATTAAGGTAATTAAAGAAGGCCTGGTGATCATTTCTAAAGGATATCTTCAACTCCTTTCCGAGGTTCCCGAGCTCACCGTTCCGGAGTACAGTGAGCTTCTCGAACTATTAACTAAAGAACTGTTCGGCAAGTTAATTCAACTTATAGATAATGAGACGAGCAAGGAGGATTTAGATAAACTGATGGAATTGATTGCTAAGTATAGGGGGGAGAAGGACGCCGAAACGATGAGAAATCTGATGGCGCTTAGCTCAAGGCAATCTACGGCCCATCCTTCTCAAGTCAAACCTTAATGGAACCTTTAAAACAGAAGTTGTTTTATAATTGTAAAAATTGCTTACTAAATTGAACTCATCTCTTTTTGAAAAACCTCATTAAATCAAATCCATAACAATCTTTCCAGTCCTAGTTCCAACCTATGGTGCCTATATAAACGTATTCATTAAACTTTCTTTCACCAGTCGGAGCGATATTACCTCATTTATATTTAAAGCGTCTTCAATAAAAATGCTTAAAAAGGATAATACTATATATCACATGTGAAGAGTAGGAGAACGTCTATTGAGATTGTAGCGGACATATTGGAGGTAGTGAGTTCAGGTTCAGGAAGCAAATCTTCGGTAATGAAGAACGCTAATCTAAGCGAAGGGCTTGCAGGTAAATACTTAGACATACTCAGATCTAAAGGGCTAATAGATTATGTAGAGGGATCGTACAAGCTGACAGAAAAAGGAAGACAGATGTTGGCTAACTTTAGGGAAATAAGGAAACTAGAGTTAAGGCTAAATGAACTCTTAAATTCAACTATATCTCAACTTTCTTAAATGCAATTTAGCTTTATCCAACCTGCCTTCGCGTTTTCGCTGCTAATCCTTTTAGAGTTAGTTATGGCTTATTACGGTTTGCAGAGGCTTGTAGGAAAATTAGATAGTTTTGCGAGTAAAATAGAAGACATGTATCTTATTCTAATTTTCAAGCAAGTCGTTACATTTTTCTCAAACAACGACGTGGTTGAGCAGAGTTTGTTTGGATCTCTAGCTGGGATGAGCGATAAGGAGTTACTGGGATATCTAAGATCTAAATTAGGGGAGATGAAGCAACAGATTCGAGGCATAGGGGAGGGTATTGAGAGGTTTGAGAACGTTAAAAGGAACCTCTCTAGAATATCTTCTCTATATAGCCAAATTAAGATTTTTATAGTATTTATTTTAGCTAATCTAGCACTAGTGATTTTCCTTCCGAATCAGGCTCAATTAGTTGATTTAGGATTAGTCTATGGTGTGGAGTTAGTAGCGTTGTACTACACTTTCTTATCGATAGTCCTTTACTACAAGCTAGGAAAGGACTATTCTGACGTCTTAAAATCCATTGATAGCCTCGATACCTCCAAGTAAGCTAGCAAGTCTAGTATTTTCCTCATATATGTTTTAACAAAATAAAATATCTTGTAGTCTCTAAAGACTTTTTCGTCTTGATATAGTAGTTGAATGTAGTTGTCCGGGTCATATCTCCTTATAGTTAGAGTGTTCCCATCTATAGTAAGGTGTGATGGGCATTCTCTCTTTGACACTATTAGTATCTCATCGTTCTTAATACCGGCCAGCATGACATCCCATTTTCCCACGGCGTCCACTGCCTGCAGCACTATATCCTTATCGTTTAACAATCCTACCTGCCTCCCTTTCAAACAGTTGTATCACTTCGCTCAAAGGTTTGAACGCGTTCCTATCTATACTGTCTACCTTAATCTTTACGATCCAGTTCTTGTAAGGATCTTCATTGAGAAGGCCAGAGTTATCAATTACCTCCTTGTTTACCTCTATCACTTCTCCTGTAATAGGGAATCTGAACTTCCCTACCCATTTAGCGCTCTCTATCGTAAAGACAGGGGTTCTAGAAGTGATCTTATCGCCTACGTTCTTAGTGGAAACCTGGAATATCTTTCCGGTCATATATTGTCCCAAATCGGTTATTCCTAAAGTGGCTAGATTCCCGTCTAGTTTTAGCCAAACGTGTTTCTCAGGATCGTATAGAAGTTCCTCAGGAAACGAGAAGCCGTTTATTTCCATGAATTATTAAAGGTTATCAATACTTATAAATCTTAATTTATGAAAAAAGTCTATGGAATTTGGGATATGGCTTGACGGAGTTATTTTAAACCAGGACATCACCGATACGCTCTCCTCTATCTATAAGGGGATTCAAGCGAAGGTGGAACCGAGCACAGAGATCAATCCTGACTGGTCCGATTTCTATAAGAAAATAAGGGATAGGGGTAAACTGTTTATCCTCTCTCCTTTCTCTAAAGAGATAACACAAGGTGTGTTAAACTCTTTAGGAATAAACGAGAGCTTCGTATACAATAATGGGAGGACAAAGCCCTCAAAGGAACCAACAGAGAGGCTTGTGAACGAGTTTAAAATCGATCCGTTAAGGCTGGTGATCATAGGCTCCTCACCGTTAGATCTGCTCTCGGCTAGGTTCTTCGACTCCAGGATTAAGGTTGCGTGTGTCGTGAGGAGAAGGGATTGCAGTAGATATAGTCCTTTCGTTATGGCCAAGAACCTTCACATGTTGTTTGAGTCTCTAAATAGGTTGGGCCTATTGGACTGAACGCTATTCTGATCCAGCGTTCACTTAAAATGCGGATGTAGATCTGAATAATCTGGTCTCTGATGTGCGAAATAAAGGTCTCACATGTAAACCGTTTCATCTTTTACTCCAGCGTTAATGAAAGCTTGTTTTCTAGCCTCACATTGGGAGCATTTTCCGCAGTGGCATCTGTGGCCTAAAATGCAAGAGTATGTGTTAGCAGGGTTCATCCCATGGTTCATCCCTATTTTCAACACCTGAGCCTTAGGCAGGCCTATAAAAGGGAACACTAACTTCACATTGAGTGTCTCCGCTAAGGAGGAGAGCAAGCTTAGTACCTTAGGCTTGTTCGGCTCATATTTGCACTCCTCACTCACTATGAAGACGTAAACGTCAGAATAACCCCTCTCAGAGGCGTAGACTAACACAATAGGAATAATTGCGGCGTTTCGATGGAGTATAGGCTCGTGGGGTATCAGAGTTTTATCTCGATTGAAAGCCTCTCCAATCCCTCTCGCATCTAAAACTATCAATTTTTTCTCTAATTTATTACAATTTATTTCCGCATATTTCCGTTGTTGCCTATATGATCTCTGTCCATAGTTTATTATCATGCAATCGTAATCGATATCCTTATATCTGAACATACCTGACGTTGAATCTAATCCACCAGAAACGAGGAAGAGTGACTTCATCCTTAAGGTCAGTTTAAACTTGACTCAGAAATTAATAACGGTCTGTCAAATAGGTTCACTTTTAAGTTAAATCCTACACTTTTTACAAAGTAAACCCTCTTAAGGGGATCTACCCATGTCGTCGTTATTAGGCTTTGAACTCCTGAAGTTTTTTACGTCGTGTGGTCTTTCATACTATTTTAAATAACATTAAACGAAAATATCTTTAATGGAAAGTAAGGAGAACGAGGCTAAAAAATTAGCAGCCACTTACGCCAGATGGCTGCGTAACCCGGAGGAGGCTTTATTCGGTAAGTCAGGTAAGGGGGTGGTGATGCTGATGTATAACTCGGTAAAAAGCGCTAAGAGCAAAGAAGAACTACTTCAGATTTTAGACCTCTCTAAATACGAATTGAGTAAACAGACTTTCAATGATTTAACCAGGTTCATAAACGAACTGAGAAATAAAATCTCACAGATGCCTGATCAGGACGCCTTAAACTTTACAGTTGAAGTAATGAGATACTTCCAGATATCTCTATTCACAAAGATGGATGACATGAAGAGGGGTTTGTGGGCGTAACGTGATTTAACTAAGTCTTGCAATTATTAGGAGATACATTTTTGCTAAAAAAAGCAAAGATTTATATATACGTTTTTACCATTTATTATGTGAGTAAGAATGGAAGTCCAAAAATTAAAAGCAAGGCTACCCTCGGGGAGGGAAGTAGGCCTAGTTGAGGCCTTAAGTTTCTGTTATGACATCTCAGACACTGATTTTCAGATACTCAAAGCCCTCATAAACTTAGGGCCTAAAACCGAAGACGATCTGGCTTCAGTTCTAAAGTTGAGCAAGGCGTCTATAAATAGATCTGTCAACAAGTTAATATCAATAGGATTCGTGGAGAGAGTAAAAGATCAAGGGTCAAAGGGAGGAAGGCCTAGGTACATATACAAGGCCGTAGAAGCTGATTTCCTTGCGGAAAAAATGTCAAAAGATTTCGAATATTGCGCAAAGTTGTTTAGTGGTTTAACCCCCGGAGAACTTAAGAGTTTTCAGAAGACTTAGGGCAGTTGAACCTGAACCTATCTGGTTCTCTCATGAAAGCTAATTGACATATTTCTGTATCAAAGTAATAGACCATGTTATCTAACTTCTGTTGATAAGGCGTACACTCAGCCTCAAATAGCCTGTTGCAAACGGGGCAGATAACTTTCATGTGCCTCTATAAAGGAGAAGACTTTTTAGCTTTTTGGACATCATTAGCTCATGGAGGAGTTAAATCTTCTAGATCTTGAGTGCCCTGAACCTTTCATGAGAGTAGCTGCGAAGCTTATGAAGATGAAGGAGGGCAAACTGAAAGTAACTTTCAGAGATCCAAAGTGCGATGAGATGATTATGGAGGCAGTGAAACTTATGGACTGCAAAGTGTTGGAGCACTCCTCCAATAACGGTACGTTCACCCTAGTTCTAGAAAAGAGTAACGCGCCTGGAAATGAAAACAAAGTTCAAGAGTTAGGCGGTTGCTGATAATATCCTCTCTGCACACTTTCTTAGGTCTGTCTTGACTCTCTCTTGGAAGCTATCTGAAACTACATAAAGGAACTTAGGCCTTCCTATTTTCTTTCCATCTATTTTTATTCTATCTACTAGACCTAGCTCAATAAGCTTCTTCATGCTGTTCTCTACAGTGGTTTTACTTAAGTTCATGATTTTACCTAGCTCAACGGATGTTTTTGGTTCTCTCAGTTCGATGAGCTTAAAGAGGCACTCCACATCCGTGTCAGTGATCTTATAACAACATCTTATGCTCTCTTTCTTATCTTTCAGTGTATCAAAAGTTTCCATCATAAATATTTATAAAGTATCGCCGTTAAAAACTTTTTCTATTTTTATGGTTCATAAAGGTACTTCGACTTCTATCCTCCGAAAAGCTTCACGTACTCTTTATACATACATTTGTCTTGGATGACTATAATCCCATCCTTTCTGGCCCTCTCTGCTGAGCTGTCATCTCTAATCCCTTCTTGTAACCACATTACCTTGACGTCTCCCCTTTCTCTCTTCCTTTTAATAACCTCGTCAGTTATTTTAGGGACGTCTTTGGAGGGTCTAAACACCTGAACTACGTCAACCTCATCCTGTATGTCATTTAATGTTTGATAGGATCTCCTACCTAAGATTTCCATCACAGTGGGGTTAACCGGATAAACAGTGTAACCGTGTTCTAGGAGGAACTTAGGTACTCTATGAGAAGGTTTATCAGGATCCTTAGAGAATCCTATGGTGGCAATCCTCTTGAAATTGGTTAGAACATATCTTATTTCCTCCTCCATGTTTGATAGAGCGTCTTTAACAAAATAAAAGTTAGTTTTTATAATCCAACGCCTGGCGGCCTTTCTAGACATTACCCCTAATTATCTCTTAGTCTTATTTCATTCACTAGATCAATTAAAACATTCTCAACTTAATTAACTCATGATGGATCCTCAGGCTTTCACTTTAGATCAAGGGAAAAGTAATATCCAAAATATCCAATAGTAATAGACGCAACTATTACATCTAAAGTCCTATCTAAGTTTCCTGGAGCTCTCAAATTTAACATCCCTACTCCAATTATGGAAAGTGCAGAAATCGTCGCGAACCATAATATCAATCCAGTCCCAAGCAATATGGAACCAGTGTCCATGGCAATTATTATTGTGATAACCTTAGACGGGGTTATGCTAAACATCCCTTGAATCAGACCGGTCCCCTTAGGTTCCAACTCTATATCGAGCTTAAGTATAGCAGAGACTAAAAGGATGGTGCCCAACCCTATCCCTATACCATATGAAACTAACTCTATCGCCGGCTTTAGATAAGTAAAGTAGATGAGCAAAAGAGAAATAGGGATCGCGACAATAACGAAACCTATCGAGTGGGATAAACCCAAATAGGCTAACCTTCTCATCCCTCTTATCATCCTTGTAGCAGATATGTGATCCGGTTCAAGGCCGTGCGCGACTGCTATTGTTGTGACAGTCAAGAACAAACCGAGAGCACCGATCATGGTCTAGCATATTCCCAGTTTAAATAAATTAATTGTTGACACTTCTTTAATGGCTCTTTGCCACCTTTATTTCACTTTCATCAGGACAAAAATATTAGTTTCTGTAAAAAGATTTTTATGATAAGTTTTTGTGGAAAATCTTTATATATAAAAAATCAATTTAACTATGGCGATGACTGACTTCAGGTTCATTATAGAGAGAGGTCCTCAGTACAGGATTCTGGCAGGCGAGGAAGCTCTCTTGGATTCTGTCTCTGAAGGCGCAGATCCTATGCTGAGGTTCGTTATTTTCGACCCTCAAGCTATATTGTTAGGTTATCATCAGTCCGCAGAACAGGAAATAAACCTAGAAAGGGCTAAGCTTAAGGGTTGGCATATAGGAAGGAGGCCAACAGGTGGAGGTACGATAATGATGGGCCCAGGTCAATTAGGCTGGGAGATATACGCGGATTCTTCAATGTTGGGTGGGTCGCCAGAATCTGCTATGAGGAAGTCGGCTGACGCAGTCATATCCACGCTAAGCAAATATGGGGTGAGCGCTAACTTCAGGCCTAAGAACGACGTTGAGGTGCAAGGTAGGAAGATATCCGGGCTTGGAGCCTTTTCTGTTGGCAAACACATTTCCGTCACCGGAACTATATTAGTTGACTTTGATGTGGAGGAGATGATAGAAACGTTGAAGCTAAGTACAGAAAAGATGAAGGATAAGGTTTCAAAGGCCTTCAAAGATAGACTAACTTGGTTAGGTCGTGAGTTGGGCGAACAGGTAGATATGGAGGACGTTATAGCTAAGGCTAAGGAAGCTTTTCAACAATCTCTAGGGGTGGAACTGGAAGAAGGGTACTATACCGAGAAGGAAAAGGAAAGCATTAGCGAACTTGAGCTGAAGTATAAGTCTCACGAGTGGGTCTTCGGTCTGAGGAAATCTCTCGAAGGGGAGAACGTAAGGCGAGGAGAGATCAAATTACCGGGCGGACTGTTTAGAGCTGAAGTTAAGATGGCTGGAAAGGGATTGATAGAGTCCGTCCTAATAACAGGAGACTTCTTCGTGGAGCCTAGGAGGAGCATTTACGATCTTGAGGCTAGATTGAAATGGACTAGGGTTGAAGACGTTAGGAGCGAGATGTTAGACTGGTTTAAGGGAGTCAAGATCATAGGAGTGGACCAGGACAAATTGATCGAATTCATAGAGGGGTTAGTGAGATGAAACCAATATTCTTTTACGCTCCCTCCCTTAAAAAGTACGAAACGGATTACATTAGCTCTGAAGAGGGTTGGAAGCCCATATCTGTTACTGGGACTTCTTGTGCGTTTAGTTGTAAGCATTGCGAAACGAGGGTTCTGGAAGGGATGGAAGACGGCTCCACTAAGGAAAAGTTTCAGAGCGTAATGGAGAAAGTAAGCAAATCCGGCCAAAAGGGAGTTATATTGTCTGGTGGATCCTCGTTTAGAGGAGACGTCCCTGTGTGGAAGTACTCTGACGTATTGAGGAGTTTCCAAAATTTAACGATTATAGCTCACACTGGCGTAGTTAAGTCTAGAGAGGTGGCTAAGAAGTTTAAAGACGCTGGGGTCAAGATAGCCCTATTAGATATGGTAGGAGATCAAGATACGATAGACCAGGTTTTGGGTCAACCTTTCACCGTTGACGATTACCTCAATTCGTTCAGGTATCTTAAGGCAGAGGGAATTAAGATCGCCCCTCATGTCATAGTGGGGCTTAGTAAGAGAGGTTTAGACGGAGACTTACATGCGCTTGAATTGCTCAAAGATGTAAACCCTGACGCTGTTATTATTGTAGGACTGATGCCTCTAGTTGGAACCCCATATAAGAACGTGAGGGAACCTTCCCCCGAGGAGTTAGGTGAGGTTCTCTCTAGAGCTAGGAAACTCTTCTCCTCTCCTGTCATGCTAGGGTGTGCTAGGCCTAGAGGGAAGGCCTACCTGGAAGTGGAGAAGATGGCTGTTGACTCGGGGATTGACGGAATGGCTTTCCCATCCCAAGAGACAATAGAGTACGCCTTCGGAAGGAGAGAAGTTATACTGAGCCACGCATGTTGTGGGAACGTTATTCATGACTTCTTATTACGGGTGTCCGCATGACTCTAAGATTAGGTGAGGTAAAACCAATAAGCAGCCCCGATTGGGTAAGGCTAAGTTTCGGGGCAGATATGGTTTTAGGTTTTTCTCCAGGGAAGTTCCTACGTGGAGCCCTAAATACAACTATAAACCTACTCCAATACTATCCTGACGGATGCAAGGCAAATTGTATATATTGTGGTCAAGCCAGGGAGGTTAGTCAAGGACCAGATTGTAAGACGCTTATAAGGGTTGAGTGGCCAATTCGTCCTCTAAACCAGGTACTAGAGAGGATTAAAGAGAGGCAGGGGGATCCAGATCTAGGCCTTCAGAGAATATGTGTAGGCCAATTGGCTCATCCTAGAGCGTCGCCTGATTCGATAGAGATCACTAAGCGTATAAGAGAGCATGGCATAGAGCTTCAGATATCAGAGCTAGTTACTGCTACCTACACTTCCAGAGACGATATGATCAAAATGAAGGAAGCTGGAGCTAACATGATAGACGTGGCGATAGATGCTGCCAGTAAGAGAGTGTTTGATTCTGTTAGAGGGAAGCCCGTGAGGAGTATGCACAGCTGGGAGAGATATTTGAAGGGAATAGATGACGCTGTGGAAGTGTTCGGGAAGATGAACGCTGGGATTCACCTAATTATCGGACTGGGAGAAACAGAGAAGGAGGCTGTGAATCTTATGCTCTACGCTCACTCCAGAGGCGCGAAGATAAGTCTATTCGCCTTCTATCCGGAGGAAATGACGCCTATGGAGAACCGAAAACCAGTTCCAGTTCACGTTTATAGAAGAATGCAGCTGGCTAGGTGGCTTATCGAAAACGATCTGGCAAAGGCTGAGGACTTCATCTTTAACGAAAAGGAACAACTAGTGGACATAAACCTTAGTTCAGATTTGACCTTCAGGGAACTGTCTGGAGCCTTTTTAACTAGTGGATGCCCTGGCTGTAATAGACCTTACTCTAATGAGAGGCCCGGAGATAGGTTGAGAAATATACCTTGGTATCCATCAGAGAAGCAGACACTGAACGCGCTTAAGGCATCCAAGCTACCCTCCGTAAAGAGGTTCTTAGAGTAAATGAAGTTTAAGAACGGAACTATATTTAGTTTTTTTACAAGCGGCTTTCCATCTCACGTTAGAGGGAAAGCCATAGACGTTGGTTACTATTGTAACGACGAATTCGTATCTCCTTTAAACGGTATAATACTCTCTATCGAGAAATTTAACGTGGGCAGACCTAACAGGTTCTCTCTGACGAATTACGATTTTCTCATTTTGGCGAAGACAGGGAACACCTTAGTTAAGATACTTCACGTTGAGCCCTATTTTGAAAAGGGGGAGGAGTTCAAAGTTGGGGACGTACTGGGTAAAACGATTTCGTCTCCTTACACAGGAGGCGACTTCAGTCACGCTCACATTGAAGGTCTCAGGTTCTCCTTTCCTAAGGTTACTAAAAGAGAGGAGAGGGCAATAGGTAAGGTCACGGCTCTGAACGAAAATTACGTTGACGTAACGCTGTTGACGTTTGCGGAGGCTGGAGGTTGGAGAGGATTAGGATGTTGTGGAGGCCTCCTGAACGGTAGTCTACCTTACGCGGGCTACGGAGGAATAATAGGTGTAGAGCTGTCCAAGGGAGTCTCCTTGATGGGGAGGGAGTATCATGTTCATGGGAGACGCAGGAACTTAACTGTATTTGAAAAAGAGAGAGGGCTTATAAGAGATTGGGAATACGGTCCGGCCTTTAAGGTCATGAAAAACGAGCCCATAGATGGTTTCCCTCTCTTGGAGAGCGTCCTAAGTTACCACGATAGACCGATTGTGAGACTTTTCGGAAGGTTTAGTTTAAAGGAGGGGGAGGAAGTCGATGTCTGGTCGCTTATTAGGGATAGTTTGGAGCGAAAGGTTTAGGGAGATATCCTTCTCTCACCCTATGATAAGAGACGTATCGAAGCAAAGGATTTCAAAATTTAAGGAAATGGTATCGAAGATTGAGGACGTCATCTTCATATCGCCCGAACCATCATCCTACAACGATCTTTTGGAAGTTCATGAAGAATCTCTCTTAAATAAGATAAAGGAAGTGAGCTCCCTCGATCACATTGGTTTCCTAGACTCCGGTGACACGGTTCACTATCCTGGTATGTTCGATGACGTGCTTCTGGTTTCAGGTTCCACTTTGACAGCAATATCCATGTCTAAGTTCCTCGAATATGTATACATCCCTCTCGGAGGTTTTCATCACGCTACAAGATCCAAATCAATGGGCTTCTGTCCTATAAATGACGTTAACTTAGGCTTATCAAGGCTGTTAAAAAGAGGGGAGAAGGTAGCTCTGGTTGATGTAGATGCCCATCACGGAAACGGTATAGAAGAGATGTTTTACAGCAGGTTCGTTCTCAAGATAAACGTATTTGCTTATGACGGGAGCTTCTTCCCAGGAACGGGTGACCCAAGCAGGCGTGGTGAAGGAGAGGGAAGTTGGTGCAACTATAACGTGGGCATGCCATTAGGGGCTGGAGACGATTCGTTTGAGGAAGCGCTCAGACTACTTAAGCTAGTTGAGGACTTCAAACCAACATACTTGATTGTAGTAGCAGGGGTAGATGGACATAAAGACGATGGATTAAGATCGCTCTCTCTTACCTCGAGGTCATACAACTCTCTAGGAATAAAAATAGGTAATTTAGCTAGGAGAATTGGGGCGAAGGTAATCTCGTATGGTGGAGGGGGATATGGTCCAGGATCGGCTCTATCAATGTTCTCCTTCGTGCAGGGTCTTAGAGAAGTAAAGGTGGAGGAGGAGGTAAAAACCGAAGATGAGGAGAAAAGAAAATATGTTAAAAAGCTGGTTGACTCATTCTTTGAAAGCTTTACCTGTGGCCTTAAGCAGTGACACCATAACACCTAGCGCCATCTTAGAATCTGGATCTCTTGTTAATCCAGTCAACCCTGTCAATCCAACAGGCTTAACGTTAGGTAACTCGTTGGCCCATATCTTTATTGCCTTCGTCATCTTCTCCATTACACTCACCATCGTATCCACTAGTTGAGGATCTGCCATCACGTCCATGAGCTTGTACATCCTGTCCATTACACCAGTTCTCTGGAGTTCCGCGAACTTCATAAGAAGGTTTATCATAGAGTCCATGTCCATCTGTGCCAAAGCCTTGACTGTCCTCTCATCAGTTAACTTCTTCAACATGGGCATGGAAGCCTCAAGGGCTCCAAGCATGCCTTCCACATCTAACTGTTGAATTAACTTGATCGCCCTATCGCTGGTCATCTTCTCCATTAGAGGCATGAGCGAGTTCATAGCGTTCAAAAGACCATCTATGTTAACCTTCTGGAGAACACTGAGGGTCTCCTCGCTGGTCATCTTCTCAATGAGTGGCCATAGAGCTTGCACCTTCCCTATCTGATCCATCCCGAAGGCTATTAGCGTGTTAACTAGGTCTGACTTCTGAATAGTATCGAGAAGCAAAAGACCTTGTTGCATTAAATTAATCAGGTTATCCATCTGTCCGGACTTCTGCATATCAGTCATAATGTTAGCCAACTTTGTGAGAGAAGGTGTCATTATTTCGGCCGCAGAGAGTAAGGCTTCAATGTCTAAACTCTGTAAAACCTTTAACGTCTTTTCGCTAGTTAGTTTATTAAGTATAGGAGTAAGGGAGGAAACATACTCTAGAAGAGAATCGTAGTCTATGTTTTCGAGGGTCTTTAACGCCTTTTCACTGGTTAATTTATTTAGTATCGGTGTAAGTTTTTCGAGGGCTGTTAACGTCGAATCGATGTCTAGTTGCTCTATTATCTTGATCGCCCTATCGCTGGTCATCTTCTCAATGAGTGGCCATAGAGCTTGCACCTTCCCTATCTGATCCATCCCGAAGGAAACTAGAGTGTTCATTAGGTCGGCCTTCTGTATGGCGTCAGCTATACTCACAGCCTGGCTCAGCATATCTAACATGAAGTCTAGCTCTCCCTTCTTGTCCATTTCATTTAGCTTATCCGTTATCTTCTCTATCGTGGGTAACACATCTATAAGTCTAGTAACTTTTTGTAAATTTTCCTCCTTGAGTAAAGTTTCTAACGGGTCTTGTTGAGTCATACTTTTTCCACTACACCTTATATATCATAACTTAAATAATTTTAATGAATATGTTTGCCGTTATATCTCCTAGCGCATTTCCTAAGCTTGACGTAATACTCAAGAAATTCTCGGACTATAAGTTGATCGTTACCACGTATGGTGTATCCTACGCTTTGAAGAACCATATAAACATAGACTTCGCTTTAGATAGGGGAGTCTGGGTTAGATCCTACTCTCACAAATCGGGTACTTTCTCTGATCTACCCGTACATGAGGCTGAGGCCATTATGGTGGCTTCAGATCTTCAGGCCATCCTCATCGCGGTAGACGATAAAGTGAAGAAGGAGGCGGAGAGACTTGGAGTTAAGGTCATGTCGCCTGACTAGACTTAGCTAACATCTTGAGAACTATGTTCGGAGGGAACCCTCCTGGTATCTCGGTCTTCTCGTTGAGCACGATCTTAGGAACGCTCAAGACGTGGTACTTCTTTGCGATCTCGTCATAGGTCTCCGTGTCAATGATCTCTAATGATACCTTATCGTTAACTAAAGCTACTTGATACAGAAGCTCTGCCGCTATAGGACACTTCGTGCAGTCCGGTGTCACGAAAAGCTTCACGTTTCCCACTACAGACTTGGCTAACTCTAGTTCCTGAGGATCCAACTGGACTGAGTTATTTGATATCCTGACTAGTGCGTTAAGGAAAGGCCACAGTTCGTTCATTGAAGGTATCCCCATGTAAGAGAACATCCTTCTCTCATTAACCCAGACTTGCAGCTCTGGCTTCTGACAATCCGTCCTCTCTTCAAAGCTCACGTTAGCCCCGATTAGCTGAGAAATGAAATCCGAGGCTTTACAGTACTTTATCTTGAGGTTCCCTATCATTTTAAGGTATTGCTTAATTATACTTTCGTAGCTCACATGAAATACCTCAAACTCTCAATACCTTCTATAGCTTTAATTAATTTTTGTTCTAATTCTTCCCTACTTTGAAAATCAATGCACACCTCCACAGATGGGCCCTTAAGCTCGTAAGTTACGGGCATCGCGATACCTTGAACAAGTCTCGAGGCTCTAGCGTAATGAGTTCCCATGGTCACGAGATCGTCTAAACTCTCCTTACCTGTAGGTAAGGGTATGGGAATGCGAACCCTCGTACCAACAACGTAAAACGTGTAATCGTTCATTATTACGGTCTCGACACCCTTATCGGAATGATAGGTGAAGTTGTTCCTTTTAAGGAATTCCTCAAGTTTCATGCTTTTCCCTAAAGACATCCACATCCAAATTAAATAAGGCTTTGGCAGCGTTGCTTACCCCTTCAGATAATGAAGGGTGAACTAATGGGAGAAGGGCTAGATCCTCAGCCTTCATTTTAGCCTTTATGGCTAGGGTTACAACGTTTATAATCTCCTCAGAATACTGAGATACGACCTCGCCGTAGCACACTTTATCATCACTGTCAAAACCTAGCCTAACGTAACCTTCCCTTATGCCGTGAATCATGGCCCTAGTTGACGCCTTTAGAGGGAACACTGACGATTTCACAGCACGTTCAAGTTTACCTACTACCGCCACCTGAGGGTCAGTGTACACTACCTGTGGTACGAACGAGCGATCCACTTTCACATCCTTACCTAAGATAGATAATGAGGCTATCACTCCCTCTAGCATCGCAGAGTGTGCAACTTTCCTCTCCTTATCTACTACATCTCCGATTGCCCAAACCTTTCCATTAGTAGTTCTCATGCTCTCATCTACTTTGATTCCATTACAATTGGTCTCAATGGACAAGGTATCGATCCCCTCAGGTAGGTTAGGTTTCCTACCGGTAGCGTAAACGACTTCAGCTTTGAACTCTCCACATGTTGTCTTCAAGAATCTTTTGTCTTGGTACACAGGTTCGCAATTCTCCACCACAGAGACCCCATCCCATTCCAGGGAATCCTTTATAACTTTCCTTGCTTCTTCGCTTAACCACTTTAATATTTTCCCCTTAGTTAACAAGGTGACAGTGGATCCTAATCTAGCGAAGAATTGAGCTATCTCGACTCCAGCAAATCCTCCGCCTACCACCACGAGATTCTCTGGAACTCGATCCAGGTTCACTGCCTGATCCTCAGTAAGACCGTCCTCTACACCCTTAATCTTTGGAATGGAGGGTGAGGACCCTGTAGCTATTATTAACTTATCGTACTCAATCTCCTTCCTCCCTACGATCACTTTACCTTCTTTAATCTTAGCCTCACCTAGTAAGGTCGTTCCGCCGGCGTTCTCTATGAGCTCTCTACCCGCATTAGAGAGGTACTCAATTAAATTTTCTCTAGAACTAAAAATATCTCCTAGGGATACCTTGATTGACATCCCCTTATAATTTCCAATTTCCCCTAGTCTCGTAAAGAGAAAAGACGTATCGTATAAAAAAATGCTTGGTACACATCCGGCCCTAACGCAAATTCCTCCGAACTTCTCCTTCTCTACCACTGCCACTTTCTTTCCGTATCTAGCCAGTACAGATCCGGCTACGTATCCTCCAGATCCGCCACCTAGTACGACCACGTCAAATTTCATAGGTATCAGAAGAACAGTGTTCTGTCAGCATCTAAAGTTAGGTCTATTAGTGTAGATCCGCCGACCAACTCTATTCCGTCCACCACATCGCTTTCGTTCATATGACACATGTCCTTTAGACTTTGTACACATACGTACATCTTTACGTTATTATCCTTAGCCATGTCAAAGAAGTGAATGAACGGATTTCCTCCCTTCTTCCTCTCGTCCTCTTGCCATTTCTTAGACAGTAGTAAAGGTCCTTTTATCATGAAGAAGACTGAGGTCTCATACTCCATCGAGGCGGATATTGAGGCCATAAACAGTGGGGCATACGTTCTATCTAAGTCCTCCGGTCCGTGAGTTACTACTATTAATATTTTCTTCTTTTGTTCCTCTTGGGCCTGTTCAGTTTGGGTTTGTGCCAAGACTATCCCTCATGATTATTTAATTTAGCTTACTTATATTTTTTATCAAACATATTCATCGAGAGATTTATCAGGGGGTTTGAAGCGTTTTACTATATTATTTAACGATTTATATTTTAAAAGATTTTTACAAATTATAAACATCACCACAACGCTTAAATATTTTTGATATAAAAGATATTTTGGTGAAAGTTTGGCAGGAAAAAAACTATCTATAATCGTGTTCTCTGGGACCGTAGATAAGTTGATGCCCGTTGGTATTTTAGCTTCTGGGGCTGCGGCCTCCGGTTATGAGGTCAACCTTTTCTTCACCTTCTGGGGATTGAATGCGATCACCAAGAACGGCATGCAGGCTCAACCCCAAATAGATAAGAACTACGAACAAATGGGACCTATGATGATGAAGAGGATGATGGAGATGAAGTTCCCTATGTGGCATCAACTAGTAAAGGAGGCTAAGGACGTAGGAGAGGTGAAAGTCTACGCTTGCTCAACCACAATGGAGTTCTTCGGGATTAAGAAGGAGCACCTGGCCGACTTTGTTGATGACGTAGTTGGTGTTGCGACGTTCCTGGACAGGGCTGAAGGGGGAACGACTCTGTTCATTTGAGGGTGATACGCATGGCTCAAGATGTAAAGATAACTAAAACTCTAGACGTAAAGGGAATGTATTGTCCAGGTCCAGTCATGGAGACCGCAAAGGCAATAAAGCAAATCAACGTAGGTGAGGTTCTGGAGGTTTTAGCCACAGACCCAGCAGCGAAGCCCGACATAGAGGCCTGGGCAAGAAGAACAGGAAATCAAATCTTAGATATACAGCAACAAGGCGGAGTAACTAGAATTCTCGTGAAGAGAGCGAAGTAACTTATTTTATTTTAGATTTTTTTTAACAAAACTTATAAGTCTGCTTTTGTCATTATTTACTTGTGAAAAGATGGCTCAAGCTAAGAGTATACTCCAAATTCCAGATGACCCTAGATACCTAGACATGGCCTACGATGTTCAAGGTGCAGTTCCAGAAGAGGAGAGGAACCTTATCTCTAACCTTTCTCCGCAAGATAGGGAGACTGCAATAAAGTTTTGGCAAGCCGTTAAGTCAGACTTCAGGTATGACGAGTACTTGAGAGGTTGCTTAAACTGTGGAGTTTGCACTTCAGGGTGTCCAGCCGCTAAGTTCTACGACTTCGGTCCTAGAGAAATGATTCAATACATGATGAGGGACGAAGTTGACAAGATCTGGGAGTTCACGAACAAGAAAGTATGGGCCTGCGTGCAATGTTACACCTGTTCAATGAGGTGCCCATTCAATAACGAAATAGCTGGACTAATTATGTTATTAAGGGAGTATTCGGTACAGTTCGCCCTTCCTTCGGCAAAGGAGATATTGGCTCCATACAGAAGGGTGCTCTACACCGTTCTAACTATGGGTAATCAGGTAACTCCAGACATGATCCAGCCAGATTCCTTCCCTGACTGGGGTCCTCAAGCCGTAGAGGAATCAAAGAACATGGACGTATACAGAAAGGCAATACCAGTAGATCTGATGCAGAGAACTGATATAGGTTGGCACCCGTCATTACAGACTGCAGTCGAGATGATGACTATCATGATAGAGTCTGGAGTTATGGACTCTTTGAAGGGCGTTGATAAGGATCTGTATGACATGATCATGGACATCTATGAAGACAGGAAGTCTCAACTTGAAGAGATAAAGGAGAAGTGGGAGAAGGGAGAGCTGGACGAGAACGAACTTCCGGACAGCTGGTTAGATCTCTAAACCCTTCTCTAGTCTTATTTTTCCCTTTTTTTCACTATTTGCTAGACTTTTGAAAAACCTTTCATAGTTACATAAAATGTTTAATAAGTAAAGTATATAACCCTGAACAATATTATAATGACTGAAGGTGTAAAGTTTGGCTACTCAAGAAGTAGATAAGAAGATGGAAGAGGAGATAAAGGATGCCTTCCCAATGGCGGACAACGTAGATTGGAATGAGGTTTATCAGAGGATAATCTACAGGTACAGTACTCCACATGGCTTACAACACGTTAAGGAAGAGCTATACAAGTTGGAAGATAAGGGAGAGATAATAGTTCATCACATAAAACCATATAACGATCCAGTGAAGATGCAGACGCTGAACGGTACTCCCAAGGTGATTCCCACAACTAAATTATGGCAGCATAAGAGTTGTGGGCAATGTGGTCACATTCCAGGATATCCAACTTCAGTGTTCTGGATGATGAACAAGATGGAGATCGATTACATGGATGAGCCGCACCAGACCTCCTGTACAGGATGGAACTATCACGCATCTGGGGCTTCCAATCCAGTTGCGCTGGCTGGAGTTTACGTAAGGAACATGTGGAGAGCTTACGAAATAGATTACTTCCCATTGATACACTGTGGGACCTCCTTCGGTCACTATAAGGAAATAAGGAACATGTTAGTTCTTCACAAAGAGATAAGGGATAAGTTGAGGCCCATAATGAGAAAGATGGACATGGACATTGTAATTCCTGAGGAGGTAGTTCACTACTCCGAATGGCTTTACACTATGAGCAAGAAGGCCGCTCAGCAGAGGAAGTACGATCTAAGTAACATAAGGGCCGCTGTTCACACTCCATGCCACGTATACAAGTTGGTCCCTGAGGACACAATATACGACCCTGAAGTGTTCCAGGGTAGAAGACCTGCTGCCCCCAGTGGAACTGCACAGAACTTCGGTGCGAAGTTAGTTGACTACTCAACTTGGTGGGACTGCTGCGGATTCGGTTTCAGGCACATCCTAACAGAGAGGGAGTTCTCCAGGAGCTTTGCCTTATTCAAGAAAGTAATTCCGGCAGTTGAGGAAGGAAAGGCTGACATATTCGTAACCTCAGACACCGGGTGTGTCACGACGCTGGACAAGAGTCAGTGGGCAGGAAAGGCTCACGGATTCAACTATAACCTACCAGTATTGGCGGACGCTCAATTCGCAGCTATAGCGATGGGTGCAGATCCATACGTTATAGCTCAGGTGCACTGGCACGCGACTGACGTAGAAGGTTTCATGAGGAAGATAGGAGTTAACGTTGACGACTACAAGGAGAAGTTCATCCAGTACTTAGCTGATCTAAGGGAAGGGAAGGCCGAACCTGAGTACCTATACAAGCCTCACAGGAAGATAGACTTCTACCTGTCAGTCCCAGAGAGGGTCAAGTGGTACAAGGGAGACAAGACCCAAAGTTCAAATCAAGCTAAGTAAATCTTTTTAATTATTTTTATTAAAAATGATTCGAGAGTGAGAGTTTGGCTGGGGAAAAAGTACTCGTGATCGGATCCGGACCCGCAGGTTTGTCAGCTACTAAGGAGTTAAGGAACTTAGGCATTGATGTAGTTTTAGTGGAGAGGGAATCTTACCTAGGGGGCACGCCTAAAAAGCTCAAATACAGTCTACTCTTCCCAGAGTTAAGGCCAGCTAGTGAGGTTCTAGATCCCCTCATAAAGGGAGTGGAGTCAAGCGGTGTAAAAACCTATATGGAGAGCATTGTAGAGGGAGTGAAAGAAGAGGGAAAAGGCTTTACCGTCTCGATTAAAGACAAAACGGGTAAAATAACTAACGAGAAAGTAAACGCAATAATTGCAGCTTCGGGCTTCGAGCATTTCGACTCAAGGAGAAAGTACGAATACGGATACGGTGTGATACCTAATATCTATCAAATTTCTGACATAGAGAGGATGTTGTCTGAAAACAAGTTGGTAACAACGAAGGGAGTTCCCCCAAAGAGGGTCGCAATCCTTCTGTGCGTCGGGTCGAGAGACGCCACAGTTGGTAACACATACTGTTCTAGAGTCTGTTGCGCTGTCTCAACCAAACAAGCTATGGAGATCAAGGAGAGAGTACCAGATGCGGTAGTTCACATATATTACATGGACATAAGGACTTACGGACTAATGGAGGACAAGTTGTACTGGAAGTCCCAACTAGAGTACAGGGTAGGTTACATAAGAGGAAGGATATCTGAGTTCATGAGAGGACCGAACGACACAGTCATCATAAAGGGAGAGGACACGATGAACCTGAACAGAGCTCTGGTCGTCCCGTATGATATGGTGATACTGGCTAACGGAATGGAGTTAGGTCTGGGATCGAAGCAGGTAGCTAAGGCATTAGCTTTAGAGCTTGAGGAGCACGGATTCGTTAAGCCCATAGATCCTGACAGGTTGCCAGTTCAATCAACTAGGAAAGGTATATTCCTGGCTGGTGCAATAACAGGACCTAAGACTATATCCGACTCCATAACTGAAGGCTACGCCGCGGCTATGAAAACCTATGAATACGTGACGAAAGGAGTGTGGGACGAATCGGACTTCGCAAAGAAGAGGGTCGAGGTGGCCCATCATTAGCACAGTTTTTTTGAACGTTGATTTCGTTCGTGAGATTTACAATGCTATGTTAAATGTAGACGTGAATAACACAGCCTCGGGAGACGCTAAGAAGTCTTTGAACTTAATCATAGACGCAATGAAAATGAAGTCCCAGTTCCTCAGAGAGGTAAACCCTAGCACAGAGGAGGAAATGAAGAAGGTATTCGAGTCCATATTCTACGCTAGGAAATACTACGATCAGGTGCTTACTCAGGTTGGAACAACGACTTTCTCAAAGGCTTTAGACACGTTAAGGAATCAAGGCTTAAGCTATCAAGAGAGGGTAACCAAGTTCTTGGACATGGTGAAAGGTAAGGACAATGAGGATCTGGAGGACATGGCAAGGGAGATCATTCACTATCTTTATCCCGATCGGTTCCCTTTGTGGACCAGATGGATATGGAACCCTAAGAGGAATACGGGATCAATAAACTACGTATTGAAGGAGAACCTGAACCTGAAGTCTCCTGAGGAGTTCTTCTCGTCTGTAGATGAACTGAAGAAGATCCTAGACATATTCGGTTTATCTGCAGGCGACTACTATCCAACTTCCGTTTTTCTTGTGTACGCGTACGTGAGGTACTTGGATTACACGACACATCTGGCGGTTGATAAAAAGGCCGCCGGATTGATTCCAACCCACCTCACGACTACGGCCCTAGTTATGGGCCTCAAACCATACATCAAGGTGATAAAACTTGCCCATACCTAATTTGGAAAAACCTATTATAAAAGGTTTAATTCAAAAAGATAAAGTAATAGTAGATGGAGTAGAATTAGACGGAACTTGGAACGCATTCATGATAGAGAGAACGCAGACTGGATACGATCAATCCGTTTGGGACGAAATAGCTAACACAGTAGAGGGAGCTACAATAAGCTTATGTTGGCAATGCGGAACCTGTACCTCAGGTTGCACGATGAGGGAGTACGACCCAAATTACAGCCCTAGGAGGTTTATCGATCTAGCTAGGAAGGGAGACAAACAATCGCTAATCGAGCTTCAGGACAGCATATGGAGATGCGTGTCTTGCCAGAAATGCACGCATAGATGTCCTAAGGGAGTACTGGTGGAAGAAGTTGTACACAGCATACACAATTACCTCCTAAAGCATGGGTTAGTTAAGACCGACCCTGGTACAGTGTTCGATGAGTTGTTCCTAGAGACGGTCATGAAAAATGGGGGAAGGATTAGCGAGCTTATTCTAGGTGGTGCGTCAGCTAAGGCCGGATTCGTGACAATGAGCTTGAGGGATCTGTTGACTATGATGGGTCCACTATTGAAGTCTGGCCTAATAAAGGACTTGATGAAGCCTAGCAGAGTTAAAGATTGGGATAAGATTAAGCCTGTATTAGAGGAGGCAATGAAGGAGGAGGTGTACCCAGAATGACCGAGATTCTAAATCCGTTTGGAAAGGTAGCTCTATATCCAGGATGTGCTTTGGATGGGTTAGGCAAGGCTTACGACGTTACGCTACAGCTTGTTGCCAAAGATTTGGGTATAAACTACGAGAAGATAGAGGACTACAACTGTTGCGGCGCTCTGGAGGTGAAGAACGTAAACACCATGGCGGGGCTCTTACTTCCGGCTAGGAACTTATCTTTAGCTAGGCAGATGGGAGCTAACGCCGTAATGTCAGCCTGCCCAGGATGTCACTATTCGCTATCAAGGACTCAATACTTCATGACTAGGTACCCGAAGCTCAGAGAGAAGGTCAACTCCTATCTTGAGAAAATGGGGACTAAGCAATACGATATGCAACTGCTCATGATACACGCTGTGGAGTTCATTTACAATACGGTAGGACCTGAAGGAGTTAAAAGCAGAGTAAAGAGACCTCTTCAGGGATTGAAGGTTGCACCATATTACGGATGCCTCTACTCCAGGCCCAAGGCCTACACGTTGACAGGTTACATGAAAATGAAGGACGATCCAGAGAGGCCAGTTTTCATGGATGAACTTCTTAGGGCTTTAGGAGCTGAGGTAGTTCCCTTCGAATCTAAGACGATGTGTTGTGGAGGGCCTCACGTCTACTCTGACGTTAACACGTCGCTTCACTTAGAGGCGAGGATATTGAAGGACGCGAAGAGGAACGGAGCTGAGCTCTTGATAACGGATTGCCCTCTAGGTCACGTAGCCATAGAGAGCAACATGAACAAGATAACTGAGAAGTATGGACAGGACTTGAGGATGCCATTAACTTACTTCACTCAACTCTTGGCCTTCGCCTTCGGTCACAGCCCAGAAGAGACTCTACTAACCGCGAACCTAACGGACCCAATGTCAGTGTTAAAAAGGTATATGTAAACTTTTTTCCTTCTCTTTTAATTTCTGTTCTCATGACATCGCCTTCAGATCATATGGCTAATGAGAGGACTTTCTTAGCCTGGATAAGGACAGGAGTGGCCCTTATCGGGTTCGGTTTCGTAATCGCCAAGTTCGCGTTATTTCTTCAACTATTAAAGGGTGTCAAGGGTACAGGAAACTCAGTGCTTTTCGGGGAGGTCATGATTCTTTTAGGAGGTGCAGTGATAGCTTACGGATTACTAATCTATCATTTGACTGAAATTGATTTAAACAACGGAACGTACAAGTCCAGGCACGTTATGAACTCAGTTTTCGCCATGATAGTACTGATAACTGCGGTCGGATTAGCGTTGTTAGTCATATAACCTAGTTCGTCGGTTTACTGTTTGATGCACAGGTACACTCTCTTAGGCCTCTAAGAACTTTTATATAGTTAGCGGCTGTCACTTAACCCAGAGTTGATACCATCATCTTTAGTCATTGAGGCAGCGCTCATCTTAGTTTTAATGGGGCTTTCTACGGAGGCCCTAACGAGAGGAGTGGAGAGCTTAGAGCAGGCTTTAGGGCAGGGCATGGCAGCCGGAGTCATTCTGGGGAACGTAACTGCACTACCTGAGACCCTGATAGTTCTAACCTCCGTTTTAGAGCATAAGGGTGAGATCGCCTTGGGCTCCGCCATTGGCGGCAACGTAGTAATATTCACTTTAGGCCTGGGACTCATCTCGGTCATTTACTTCCTAAAGTGGAAAGGGCCAATACTCATGAAGGGAGATTACAGCCAGGAACTCAAGGTAATGGGTGCCGCGTCTCTGGTTCTCGCCCTTGGAATAATCGTGGGAGAGTTGAACATCATTTTCACTTTCCTTTTCTTCTCCATATACATCTATTACCTTGTCTTTAGGTTTAGGCGCTCATCTAGGGGTAAAACGAACGTAAAGGGGGTGATCCAGATAATCGTCGGCGGTTCAATTATAGTAGTTCTGTCCCCTATTTTCGTGGAATCTATAGTTGAGTTGAGTAGATCGACCGGGTTATCTGAGACACTGATCGCCCTCATATTGACCCCTGTCGTGGCGGAGCTAGGTGAGGGAATCTCATCAGTGAGGTTAGCAACTAGATATCCAGGCGGTGGATCTGCCGCGGTCGTGAGCTACTTCGGAAGCAAGATACAAAACGCAACGATATTGTTAGGACTAGTGGGGCTGGACTCCACCACCACGAAAGGTCCTTTCCTCATTTTGGCCCTAGTCTCCAACGTAATCGGAATTTTAGTCGTAAAGGACGGTAAACTATCTTACTTGGAGGGTATAGCGCTTTGCGTCCTCTATTTCGTCTTGATTTGGATAGCTTACGTGCTTTAGCGCAATTGTTTGAAGGTCACTTTATCTCGGTCTCCTCCTTCAGTTTTTCCCTGTGGGTTACACTTTGATCGCTCTTGGCAAGGTATAAGTCAGGATAAGAGGCCTCCCCATGAATGTAAAAGTCCCCATGAAGTATTGCGTCCCTATCCAGTCTGAGCGGCGTAACTTTAGCGATTAGCTTAGCCAGTCCTAAGCTCACAAAGAACGAGTATAAACCAACTACTAAGACGGCTAACGCTTGAACCAGGAACTGATGTACGTTACCGAATAAGGCACCTCTGTAGCCAGGGAGGTAATAGTTTGAGACTGTGGGATCGATCATCAATCCGGTGAGGAGACCTCCTACAGTTCCTCCTATACCGTGAACTGGAAAGACGCCTAAAGCATCGTCTACCTTTAGCCTAGGAAGCAACTTATAGATACCTAACCACACTATGGGGGCAGTTATCAACCCAGTTATTAGGGCTTCGCTTGGGTTTACCATCCCAGCCATAGGAGTTATTGCAACCAAGCCTGCAAATGTCCCGTTAGCTAATCCGGTGAATGAGGATTTCCCGAAAACCTTCATGTCTATAGCTATCCACATTATTGCAGCTGCCGCCGCGGCCAGGTTGGTGTTAAAAACGGCTATCGCAGCGTCTATTGTCGCTCCTCCAGCGTCCCCTCCATTGAATCCGTTCCATCCCATCCAATCTAATCCGAAACCCAAAGCGGTAAGCAAGAGGTTGTGGGCCTCAACCTTCCGTTCACGGGGCAATCTCTGCCCCACAGCCATAGCTAGTGCAAGTGCAGAGTAACCAGCGGTCATATGGATCACATATCCTCCAGAGTAGTCAATCGCACCCAATTGATTGAGCCACCCTCCCGCGAAAAGCCAGTACGCTACGGGGGCGTAGACTACCAGAATCCATATCGGGGAGAAAATCATCCATGCCTTGAAGTTGGTTCTCTCCACAATGGCCCCTACGATTAAGCCAGGAGTTATTGCAGCGAACGCGAACTGAAACATCACGAAGGTTAAGAAAGGAATGTTAAGCTGAGTCCCACCAGGGCCATATGTAGCCTCTCCGAACATGGGTAGGCTCCAAACCGGCAAGGGTAAACCTAAGAAGTTTAACCCACCTACGTGAATCGAAGAGGAGTAAAAGCTCATGGAGTATCCTAAGATGGCCCAAATGAGGAAGGTCGAAGCGAACGAGTAAAGAACCATCATCACGGTGTTCATAGAGAACCTCTTCCTCGTCATCCCCGCGTAAAATAGCGCCAGGGCAGGGACAGATTGTATCATCACTAGCGTTGTGGCCGTTAATATCCAAGAGTTCGATCCTAGGCTAAGCCATTGCGGAACAGCTGCAGGAGGATACGTCCCTAGATTTTCTATGGACATAAGGTTAGAACCAAAGATTTATCATATAAATTTGATCCTCATTTTCATTAATGTTGTCTGATCATAAGAACAAATTATTAAAAACTTTTCATATATTGAAGGCATTATCTAACATGATATTTCCAAAGTTTTCATTTTACAAAAGGTCGACCCGTCTAGATTTAAAGCCCCTTTTTCCCCACAATCGTTGAACTTCCTCTACTATAAAAGGATATCCTTGTTAAAAATAAAGTAAGGAAAAATAAAAGTAGTCGCTAGTTCATTTGCTTCTGTCGTCAACTCTATACTCTACTCTCTGGGAAATGAGGGACTTTCATTAAAAATTTTTGAGAATAAAACCTTTAGATACTCAAACGTTGGTACAAAAAGTTTTACTTGTTTTCAATTCAAGTTAAATACCATTATTCTCTGCTTAGATCTATTTTATACATGGTCGATAGGAACTTTACCCCTTCTTCGGAAATACACCTCTCTTCGTCAACTTTTAGTTCTCCGTCGTTCTCTCGCCTCCCTTTACCTCTCCCTTGATTTGTCTAGTTAATCTCTAGTTAACTATACCAAATATTACTAGCGTTTGATACGAGCCCGTCTTTGCCTCGTCTCCAAAGGAAGCGAAGGTCTTTTGTATCAAGTGTTTTATTGAAAGTATTACTCTAAATGAGTAACACTCGTAGAGTTGGTTCGTTTGATCAAGATATTTTTGTGATTCTGAGGGGTATAAAACAGAAGGTGGATAGCACTCTTGTGTGGATAACCTAGCAGTTCTCGTTAGTGATAAAAATTACGCTACAGTAAAGGAGTTAAGACCAGTGTTCTACGCGATTAAAAGCTCTTGAGCACGAGACGGTTACAACGAGAAGATGAGGTCTTTACACAAAGATGCCGTCTACGGACTTATAGAATCCATCCTAAAAGCACTCACGAGCATCTATTCGGATCAGGTAAGGGAGGTGAGGAGCTTGAGAGATCAAATAATGGAACGTGATGATGAGTTCTTAACTCGATTTTTCCAACCCATCCTAGTCTGAGGAGGCTCCTCGTAGACGAGGATGAGAAGTTCGTTTCCCTTGAGTTCTGATTGGTACCAAAGCGTTTAGAGACGTCTTGAGCTAGGTTTACGTTTCACTAAGACTAAAGAACTTTAACTGATGGCTGAGATCGCCTTGAGCACTAGAAATTACCTCTCCTGGATACTTACCAGTTGCTACAGGAGGGTTGCAGTAAGATCCGATTACTAGGTTCATCTCAGGCACTCCGTTTTAATCTTTGATCAGACTTAAAGAAGAGAAGAAAGTTTTAGTTAAAATACGTATTGTGAAACTATTAGACTTAAACTATTATATCAGGAGGCCACTACCTGATATTACGCGCCTTGAGTAATCCCGCTAGCGTTTGTTCGTTTGGGCTAGCCCCAGCTAGATAGATCTTATTACAAATAATTTTCTTAATAATCTTAATATCCAAAGGTTAAGGATTAACAGTAGAGTTTACCAGTAAGTTCATCGACCGGTGAACTCTCCGTGAAAACTAACCGCTTTCCAAAAGTAACTCCTATCGTCTTCTCTTATAAGGAATTCTACTGCACGTGGTTTCTTAAGCGTTTTTATCATGATCTACTTTTAAAAACTCAACATTCCATTTTCTCAGCAGTCTGTCTCTATTTAAATGACGCTATTTATCAGGAGAAGGCTAAAGTTTCAAATTAAACCGAGTCATGGTTTATAAAGTGACTGATTGGGTCCATCAGGAATTGACAATAATTTGATAGAGAATCCTCATATTCTAACTCATAATATGGCTTCATGGTTTTCGAAGCGAAACCATAAGAGCTTCTCAGGGATGAGGATGTAAAAAAGATGGAACGATAATGTGAGAGCAGGACCTGTAATAACAGGCGAGGTTTACTTAATGGGTTTTTAGGATTGTATTGCAAAATACAAAACGCAAATCCAAAGCAAATAATTAAGGATGCGAAATCAGGTTAAACTCAAAAAGGATTTTTAATTCGAAGGCTAGAGAGTCGAGGGAAGGCTGGATTGTATATTGTTAGGTTCAAGAAGGTGTTATCGTCTTGGCTTAGGTTTAATGACATCTCAATAGACCTTAAATCCGTCTGGGAACATTCAGGAATACGACAGTGGAAAATTAGCGATTACCGACTCCTGAGGAGCTTTCTAGGATTATAACAGTAACAACATCTAGAGTCAGGTGTCAATTTCCTTGATGGCGTTTTAAGGATTGAGGATAGAAGCATAGGTGACTTTAGAGGAGAGGACGGATTGATCTTATCAGATTTACCTTAATGGAAATTAAAGATAGTAAGGTTGAATTCGTGAAGGTCCCAAAGTTAGGGCAGATCAACTATCAGTAAGGCTAGGCGTGAAATACATCGCATTTCTTCCAGAAGAGGGTTCATACGTCAAAAAACTAGAGGAGAGAATAAGGAGGGGAGAGAAGCTGACGATCGATTCACCCTCTCCTTGTACCCGAGGCCCAGGTGTAAATGTGCACGAAAGGCCAAGAACTGCGTTGGTATCAAGGGAGATAAGCAAAGCAATCAGGAAGCTGGGCTATACGTAGAGACCTTATGTCCTTAGAGCTTACTTTTCAAGTGCTTTAGACCTGTGCGAAAATTAAGGACTGGTATCTCAAAACTAGAGGGATAATTGGACGGGCTATACAGGGGATACATCAGTCAGGCATTCAACTAACAAGAAACTGGCACAGGATATAATAGATGAAATGAGGGCTACATATCCTAAGTGCGCTCCATATATGGAAACTGGAAGAAGGCCGTTATCAGACGAGGAAAAGGAAAGCCTGTACAGAGAATCCAAAAACGGTTCACAGTTATGGGGTTCAGCCAAACCGAAATTGAGAAAGATAAGATGTTAGACCTCTCTCCAGAGGAATTGCAAAAGAGGGTTAGGGAGAGAATGGGCATGAGCTTAAACAACGGTCATAAACAGAAGGTAGTACCTATGAAGGAAGTTGAATCCATGATTGAGCAAGGAGGGAATATGTCAGTTCCACGGTATATTCTTGACGCAGTTGAACAAGTGGAAGCAGGAGTTCCTTGAGGGAGGGAAGGATGCCCTCTCCCACAACAGGAGAGGGATGAAAGGGAAGAGGAGATAGAGAGCCTGAAGAAAATCATCGGGGAGCAGTCCCTGGTGATAGACGCCTTGAACAGGGATATGAGGGGTCACATATCTAAACGGAGTTCATCAATGCTGAGATTCATTCTGGTAAATCTTGCACATACTGTCATAATGCATTCAGGTAAGACGGGAAAGAGTAAGACGGGAAAGAAATGTGTGAGTATTGTGAGAAGAGTTGGAAAGAATCGTGCAATTGTTGCTATTGCTAGGATCCTCATTGAAACTATATTCTCAATGCTTTCAACCGGTTATGAATTCATTGACAACATAGATCCATTGACAGAGAGGAAGATGAAATCGATGTCTCAGAGAGCTAACAGTGCGAGGAATACCAACAGCTACACATATATTCAGGACGCCATAAAATTAATTAAAGACAACAGGTTTAGAGGATCGTCAAAAGAACTTTTTCCCATAGAAAGGATAAGGGTTACTTCGGAACAAAGCCAAAGGGATACGATGCAACAATGACCAGAACCATAGGCAGTTTCAAGCACTGTTACTGGACTGTTATGAGGAATAAGAGAATATCAAAGAAGAGAGCTTTAGTTGAATATCCATTTGCAATAATGAAGAGTGTATTCCACTTCTCCCACACCCTGGTAATACTATCAAGGAGGGTTAGGATGAAGTTCATGTTTTCTTGCTTCCTTATTTGTTCGCACTGAATATTATGATAGGATAGTTGTAGCTATCCCAATTATCAGAAAAATAAGAGGAAAAAGGGAGTTAAAACAATCATTCAGGATTGATTTTGCCAATATTTTCACAGTTTTTGTGCCTTGTAATAGGTAGTTCACCAGGTTAAGAAGGTTATTCCGAATCCTTATTTTTCACTGAAAAAGATATATATATTATCGCAATTACCTACTGGAGTGAGTGATATTTCCTCATTTGATCGTAGATTCAAGC
Source organism: Metallosphaera cuprina Ar-4 (assembly GCF_000204925.1). NCBI lineage: Archaea > Thermoproteati > Thermoproteota > Thermoprotei > Sulfolobales > Sulfolobaceae > Metallosphaera > Metallosphaera cuprina. The sequence goes on from NC_015435.1 coordinate 626,089, forward strand.
TACTTATCTTCAATGCCGGTCTTTCAAGGTTTGGTCTAGCCTCTTTTAATTTAATAATAATATGGATAATACTCTTTGAAACAAAAAATGCATTCCTCGCGGGTCTTGGCGACGGAATTATGTCACTGCCGCTATTCTTCAGCTTCTTTGTTGGTGCCTTGGTAGATAGAGCTAAAGGAAAGAAGGCTATTGCAATCGCAGCCGGAGTTCTAAGATCAGTTTTTCCTGTAACAATTCTCTACGGTTTTTATCTTAACTCGTTAATTTTAATACTTATCTCAATCTATGCAAGCGGTTTTATCCTGGGGCTAACATCAGATATGATGAATTCGATAAGAGCCTCATGGACGAAGGAAATTTTAAAGGAGGAGCATTACAAATCTGGTTCTTCAGTCTCTTTAATGGTTAGTTATATAGCGGCAGGGGGCGGATACGCCCTCTCTGGCGTTATACTTGCATTTGGATTCTATCACGCTTTTGCAACAATCATCGCTGTATTTGCTTTGGCTCTAATACCCATTTTCTTTATAAGAACAAATTTCAGGCCAAGAGATGTGAGCGCAATGACATCTCTGAAGGAAGGTATTGAATTCATGAGAAAACATAGGGAGATTGTTCAGCTTATGATAATTGCATTAATCCTAAATGTTGTATTTGGTACCATAGGCATAATATTCATCTCCCTGGTACAGATAGGATTCCACTTACCGGCAATATTTGCAAGCATTATATTTTCTACTTTTATCATAGGCCTTGTCATAGGCTCTTTTTTAGGGGGGAAGGTGAAAGGGAAGATAGGGTCAATATCAGTAATTATATTGGTATCAACGGGTTTACTAATAACATCCATTTCATTCCTCACATCCGTATTTTATGTATTAGTCCCAGCAATGTTAGTTGGCATCGCGATTGGTATTGCTAATGTAATTTATAACACTTTAATGCTCCACATAGTAAGCCAGGACCTGATGGCAAGGATCAGTGGGGCATTTAGCACATTCTCAGTCGCGGCCACTTTTTCATCAGGTATACTCGGTGGTGCTATAATAGAGGTGACATCTATAAATCATTCCTTTATAGTTATAGGAGTTTTTATCATTGTATCAACTGTGCTCTGGTTTTTTTTCAAACAACTATATGAGATGAGAATCTAAAGTAAATTATTTAAGTCTTTAAAATGGATCTTCTTGAAAGTTGGGGTGCTCCCTCATACAGCTGGAACATTATAATACTAAATATTAGGTAAGAAGGCATGGAGGTGCTCCCATTATATCAAGGCACTCCGTAGATGAGAACTTTGAGATTGTCATGGAAGCACTCACAGAAAACACCACTCAGGCAGAGATATGCAGGAGACAGGAATATTTCCCACGCAACTAGCAAAGTGGAAGGAGTAGCAGATTGGCAAGTATTCAATATCTTGAATACAAGAACTTGAAAGAGTTCTATGAATGCATCTTGAAGTTGAAGCCTAAGGATGTAAGGGATAAAGGAATATCAAAAAGAAGATCGAATGGTATAAAACAACATCGACTCTATTTTTTAAGGAAATTTCACCTGTCATTTTGGATTTCTTTATTCCAAAGTGGTCAGTCCTAGATAGATAGTTTAGAACCCATAGTTCCGTGCCCTATTTGAGCGCCGTTGATATGTGAACCATCATATTCCTGTGGGGTGTAGCCTTCATTTGATTCATTCTCATTTCTCAATAATCCCTTTTCTCAATTTTTAATACGTTTAAGCACTTAGATGAAGTTATCACCTCGAGGGTCAGTCGTTTTAAAAATTGACGGACGAGAAGGGATTTTTGAATCGATCTCATTGCTCTCGTTCCTCCTTTCCTCATCGCTTTCTTTCCTTAGTGATCCAAATCCCTTCCTTTATCTTGTATTTTTCCCGGGTCCCTAATTGACTCAGGGAGATCAGAATCTAATCCTTCAGTTCCTCTCCGGACTATGAAGTCTCGGTTCAGCACTTTGAGAGTAAAATATCCTTGGGCTTCTTCATGAAATTGGTTATTGCCCGGAATTGAGGGCTCTTACAGATACGATCCTCTGAATACCATACTGAGACTGCGCTCTCTTCAAGAGTCCACATAGGACACTCGCACTTATCGTATAGTGGTTTTGTATAGTGGACAACTTCTGGGATCATACTCTACATCCCCTTTCAGTACTGATTCGCTTAATTCAGGGCTTCCGTTCAGCATCTCCCTATTTTTTCTCCCAATTGCTAAAAGATGCTTTCTGGTAAGGTAGCAACATCCTTAGGGGCTAGCTCGACAACGTAAATACCGACAATGTTATCAGTCCTCTGCACCACTTTGATAGAAATCCGTTGCTTGCCAACGTGTAGTTAAATTTAACAATCTAGACGTAAAGTCCACTAACAAAATAACGTCTTGAATTAGGTCTCGAAATTAGTCTCACAAGATGGGGAAATGCTGCTACCGTATCCTGAAATAGCTGGTATCCCTTCTCAATATCCTCGATTTTCTGAGGTTCCTGAAACACGACCATTTTTCGTGGATTATTTCTTCGTTTTCGGAAAAAAGCCAAATAATTCTCGCTCGGCAACTGACCTATGTATCACCGCGATTTTTCCGAGGTTGGACTAATTTTCGAAATTATGACTTCAATTTTTGTATCTATTGAAGAGACAAACTCTGCCGAGTCGCTTAATATGATGATTTTCTGGCCTCTCTCATCTTCTTCATTAGGAATTTTTTAATGATGCCTCTGTCTTTGAGCGCGGTGAGGACTCTTGAAACAACTAGTTTATCAGGCCTCGATTTTTTGTTTTTACTATAACTGCAAGATTTTTCCATTAGTTTATATATCATTATGTCTCACGTGTTCGTATTTGTCACCCTCGTCGAGCTGAAACATCGGAGCAAGAACATTAGACTGGAGCTCATAAGAGGATGACGGAATTCCGAACAGAATTGAATTCAGCTCCAGATCGTCATAAATAGAGGTTATACACCTAACATCATCTGCGGAAATTACAACATACAACGTGCCGTCTTTGATGATAAACCCTTTTTCATAGTTCCAGAGACGAGATGCCCTTCCAGTGAGAGAGCACTCGGGGAATCTTTCTTATATAATCACCGTGCTGAAAGCCGTTGGGAAATAACGTTTTTATTATATCAACAGGTCTATCGGAAGCAGAATTGGGGCTTTTTTAGACGAGAGATCGGTCTCTAACCTTTGCAATTAATTTCGCGATTTCATCCTTTATTAATTACAATTCACTATCATGTTCTTTAATGAACACGTATACATCTCCTTTACTTTTAGATTTATCGCGGCTTATTATTTCTCTGAGGCCATGACAGGCTCACGTACTTCAAACCTTGTCTGTATATCAGCCCAGTTCAGAAAGGAGTCTTTACTTACTGCGAAAATGAACGTTGGTCAGCCCTTAAAACAACATGTCCCTTGCGGAATACCCCTTCCCCTCTCGGTGAATATTTTTCATGTAGAACGAGTCATGCTACATTACAGATAGAAGATTTTTATGATATGCGGTCGGTCCAGAAACGCTATTGCCATGCCTTCAAAGTCTATTAAAGTCAGTAAATTTTCATTCAGAGTGCATAGATAACTGTGAAGGGAGAGATTGTAGATTGCATCACTATTTTTTGCTTTTATTTTCCATTGCTATTATCGGTTTTACATTTTTAATTTGTTGTTTGCTAAGCTAATATTTTGGTTGATTTTTGGCGAGCGCAAAGGGGATCATGAAATCAGGCAAAAAATTGTAGCAAATTTTGCCTTTTTGACGACGTAGCTATATGAGTACATTGTTGTATCAATCGACTAAGGATCTGTCTTAAATTTTGTGATTAGTATTTATAGATCAATCTTTTTCCAATTAGAAACTCGACTCTTTATAGTCTATAATAGGGTTCGCATACAATTTACCAACGGGTCCTTTATCTATTCGCTTACCTCCAAGTCAATTTGACGAGAAGGGAAGATGAGACCGGTTTTAAAGAAAAGCTTATATAGAAAAAAAGCCTCATATCATCCTAATGAGGGACAGGAGGGCCTTATCTGACTCTATAACAGCATTGATCATACTAGTTGTGGCTGTAACGTTGACTTTAACTGTAGCTCTCCTGGGTTTTACTCTATTCAAGCAATACGGGTCTCAAAACGTAGTTGTCAGTGGCGTTCCAACGTTATATCATCAAGACGGTAAGCCAGTTCTTAACGTTACGTTAAAGAATTTGGGGACTTCAGAAGTCAGGATAGAAGGGGTGGAAATAGGTGGACTTCATAATGACTCGGTTTTTGTACTGTCTGGAGGTTCTATCGAAACGTTGTCCATTCAACTTTCCGGTTCAGAGACTTTCATCAACGGTTCCGTAGTACAAGTTGTTATTACGATCTCCTCTCAGCTGGAACCCACAATTTTCACTTACGCGAAAGTTGTAAATTAAGCTATAACCTCTCTGAGGATTCGATATCTGATCGTGCCTCGCTCTCCTTTCCTATTTTCATGTAGGCCTTTGATCTCCTTATGTAAGCTTCCTTATAGTTAGGTCTAAGATCTATACTCTTGCTGTAAAGCTCGATCGCTCTGTTAATGTCTCCCCTATTTTCCGTCAGGATCCCTTTGTTCAAATAGGCCTCTGCATAATAGGGGTTAAGGTTTATTGCCACGTCCAAGTCCTTCTCGGCGTTCTGTTCATCACCTAATGCAATTTTTGTTAGTCCCCTATAATAAAAAATGTCTGCATCTAGAGGATAGCTCAGCATGGCTTTGCTTAGGTCCCTTAACGCTTCATAGAACCTCTTAGTGTGGTACTCAGAGATCCCTCTTATTTTAAGTACGATAGGATCTTCCCTGACTCCCTCCAGTTCCTTCAACGCCTCTTCGTAGTTTTCTGCCCTAAAGTTGAGGATGGCTCTTAACACTCTGAACCCTTCACCTTCCTTTCCTTTCAACACGTTAAGGGCAGAAACAGGGTCTCTTAAGAGGAGTATCCTTGAGGCGTTAAGGTAATCGTCTCCTTTCAAGAAGGCCTCAATCGCCTCCTCATCTCTCCCAAGTTCTAGTAAAATCCTCCCTAGGAGTTGATAGTTCTCCTTAGACGGATTCTGAGCTATGAGTTCTCTAATTTTGATCAAAGCGAGGTTTAGGTTACCTGTTGACATTAGACTTAATGGATCCATAATATTAACTTGTCTTAAAGGGATTATATATCTGAAACTAACTGATTCCTTTAAGGCAGTCAGCTACGAGATCCTACCACCTGTTCCATAATAAGGTTAGGATCGAAAGTATAATTACAATACCTCCTAACATCTCAAACAATGTAGGTATCTGATCAAATATAGGAAACGCTAGAACGGTCGCCACTACGGGTTCGAGAAGCCCGATAACCTCGATGTGTTGAGGTTTTACGTGGCCTGAGGAATACACGACCGATGTGTGCCCTATTAAAGTGGGAAAAACTATGAGACCTACAAGCGAAAGTAGAGAGTAAAAGTTGATTTTCCCAACACCTTGAAGTATCATTATGGGAAGGCTGAACACACTGGACATTAGGTAAATGTAAGCTGCTGGGGTCAACGGGTCCTCATCCTTAACCCTCGATAGCAAAATAGTATACATTGAAATAGTTAGGGCTGAAAGTATTGCCAAGACGTTCCCTATCAGGTAACCCTCATTAAGTGGGAAGTTCATTATTAACACCCCTACAAAAGCTACAACACCCGCTATTACGTCCTTCCTCGAGTTCTTTATACCGGCTAAAGGCGCTAAGACCAAAGAGAAGAGCGGAGACGTTGAGACCAGCACCGTGGAGTCTATGATGGTAGTGCGATAGACGCTAGCTATGAAAAGGATCATGTGAGCGGACAAAAGGGCTCCAGTTTTCCATTGGGTAAGAACTTTCCTTAGGTTAATTCTACCTCTGGAAAGTATAATCCCTGCTATGAAAAACCTGAAGAAAGCTATCATCCCTGGCGTAAGGTCAGAAAGCCTGATGAAGATAGCGGCGGTTCCGAAAGTGATGCCCCCTATTACAAGTATCAAGTAGTATTTGTTCAAGTCTAAAGCCTTACTTCACCTTAAGGTAAAAGGAGTATCGCTCCATATGGTATTAAAATCTCACTCTATCTTTTCGATCTTACCGTCCCTTATGTGGATTTTCTTTCTAGCAAGAGAGGCGACGTCAGGGTCATGTGTAATGATGACCACTGTGGTCCCAAAATCCTTATTAGCACGCATAAACGTCTCTAAAACTACTTCGCCGCTTTTAGTATCCAGGTTCGCAGTAGGCTCATCAGCTAGGATGAGCTTAGGTTCCTGAACCAACGCCCTTGCTATGGCGACCCTCTGCTGCTGCCCTCCTGAGAGTTCGGTAGGCTTCTTATAAGCTAGCTCGCCTAGCCCCAGCCTAGTAAGTACGTCTAGAGCTTTCTCCCTCCTCTCCCTCTTTGATAAACCCCTGGCGACTAATGGGAGCTCTACGTTCTCTATCGCAGGTAACCTTTCTATCAGGTTGTAGCTTTGAAATACGAAACCTATGTACGAGTTCCTTATCTTAGATAACTCATCATCGTTAAGCGTAGTTACATCCTTTCCGTAAACGTAAATCTTTCCATAAGTGGGTTTCGCTAGAGTACCCATAAGCGTTAGCAATGTAGTCTTACCGCTTCCTGAGGGGCCTATGATCGATGTGAATTCTCCCTCCTCAATGCTAAAGCTAATGTTATCCAGAGCCACTACCTTTACCTTCGTCCCGTAAATTTTACTCACGTTTTCAAGCTTTATTACTTCCATGAGTTCCAGCTTTAATCCAGTATTTAAAAAGATATTCCAAAACTAAAGTTAGTTTTCTATTAGCTCTTTACAGGAATCATACTTTGAATTACTTATTTTTATACTATGAAAGTTTTTAATTTTTTAGTGCAATAGTGTTAATCGTTTATATGGAATAGTCTTATAAACCGGATATCGGATAACCGAGTATGAACATTTACGCTAAAATACTTGTTTTGATCGTTGCCTTCTTGGTAACTTCATCACCGTTGATTTTTATGGGCTCTTCAGGCCCTAACGTTTATCTATATGGATATGGCTGGGGAAGTCCAACTGCTCCCACTACCGCTTATCCAGGTTACACCGAGTTTCCATTTTACGTTGAGGTTGTTGCTACAGGCTCAGCCACCCCTTACGAAGCGTCCATCACGACCTCGTCAAACTCTCCATTGCAAGTAGTTGGAACTAACCAGGCAGGTATGGCACAACAGAACGGATATTATCTGACATCATTTTATATTTCAGTATCTAGCTCTGCATCTCCTGGATATTATCCTGTTACCCTAACAGTCGATTACTCTGAAACTATAAACGGACTTATATGTACTTTCAGCAAGAGCTTCACCCTTGAGGTGCCCGTGTCAGCTGTCAACTTCCCTGTCCCGATAAACGTTGAGGGGGGAACGTCTGGTACAACCAGTCAAATCATAGTTGGTCAGGGTATGGTACCCTTAACTCTGACAGTATCAAATCCATCAAATAACGTAATGGACAACGTGATAGTTAATTTAACTCTCCCACCTGGAGTGTTTAGCAGTACCGGAAAGGGCTACCTGACGTTCAACGTTCCCTCAATAGCCCCTCAGCAATCTTCGCAAGATACTCAAATGGTGAACGTAACCCAAGAGGCTATCCCGGGTACCTACTCGTTAAACTATAATGAGAGGTTTACCAACTACCTTGGCTACACTTACTATGCAACTAACTCCAACATCACGACAGGAAACGCTAACGTTACCTTGCTAAATTTACCTCTGACGTTAACGATCTACCCCAAATCACCCGTTTTGTTTTATGTGAGTTCAGCATCGGCGACGCCAAACTCTCAAGTCTCAATTTTAATTAAAGCAAATTCGACATATAATTACCAGGTCTTATCTATAACGCCGCAATCTCAGCTAAACCTGATACACTCTAATTTTACGTCTAATACCTTTAGGAGTGTGAGCGTGTTTAACTTTACATTCCAAGTGGCGCCATCGATCTCGCCCGGTGTTTATCCCGTAACCTTCACAACGACTTATCAAATATTTGGTCAGACCCAGCAGACGGTATTGACAACTTATGTAAACGTAAATTATTATAACACAACTCCAGTCCTATCTGACCCAAGTTGGGGAACTCAAAGCGATCAGGTCCTCCCAACTCCCGGTGAGACTGGGATTCCTCTATCGTTCGTCCTAACTAACCCCTTACCTTACTCCCTTTCCAACGTTAACGTTACCTTTGTCTTGCCTCAAGGTATGAGCTCCCCATACAACTCTTACATAGTCCCAATAATAGGACCGGCTGGGACATCAGGAAACTCCGCCCAGGTCTCTTTAACTTTAAATTTAGCCTCGAACGTAACTCCGGGCTATCATTACGTAAAATACATCATCACTTACACCACAAGTTACGGTATTTTTAGGACAGCCTCTGACATACCTGTTTACATCTATCCTCAAAGTCAACTCATAGCTTCATTCGACACTCCTACAATATATCAAGGCACGCAAATCGGCTTACCAATAACAGTAACTAACCCTGGATCACAGCCTCTTACTTCAATTTCGGCTCAACTCAAAGTGACAGGCTTAACGGTTGTTGGCTTCACTAACCAGACCATTAATTATCTGGGGCCTGGAGAGAACACAACTTTGGTCTTCTCGATTTCATCACAAGGAGTGGGGCCTGGGACTTACCCAGCCACGCTTCTGCTATCTTATAGTTACGAGGGATTTCCTAAGTCCTCTAGCTACACTTTTCCCATTAATGTCGTCCCTTCACAGGACATAGTTAGCGTCTCTGTTGAACCAGAGGAGTTATTTTACAGTACTTTAAATAACGTTACTATAAACTTAGTAAATAACTTACAAGAACCGTTGTATAATCTGGAGTTGAAGTTAATAGGTAACCCTTCTCTCTACTCGCTTTCACAGAACAGCATAAACATAGGAACTCTTAAGCCGGGAGAAACCGAGAGCGTTACTTTAAGTATACTGCCCACCGTAACGTCAACCACTCCTATTCCTCTTAGCGTTGAGGTCCAATATCTACTACCTCAGGGAGGTGTAGTAACAGAAGGGTATAACTTCTCTCTAATAGCTACAGGGTTGATCAATCTACAACTCGAACAGCCTACTGTGACCTTTTCTAACGGAACATTAACTGTCACCGGGGTTTTGAATAATTTAGGTACGGCCACAGCTAACTTCGTTACAGTGTACGTAAACGGGAACTCAACATATATAGGCAGCGTCCCGCCCAACAGTCCGACTCCTTTCTCTTCAACGATATTTATACCTTTCTCACACGCTAACAGCTCACAGGAAATAAGGATAGATATAACCTATTACGACTCAGTTTATCAACCTCATAATATCAGTTACACTCTACATTACGTTCCAACAGTTCAACATTTGAATTTCACTAATTTTAGACATAGTTTTCATAGAAATGTCCTCTTAATTCCTACAATAATTATTGTAATATTGATTATAGTTATAATAATTCTAATTGTCCTACTGGTGTCAAGGAGGTTCAGAAGATGAAATTGCAAGACACTCTAAGGCTTTCATTTGGAGCGCTCACCTCTAAGAGGTTGAGGACTAGTCTAACCATACTTGGCATACTTATCGGTCCCGCTATAGTTGTAGGACTCACTGGGCTTACGCTAGGTTTCTCAGCCGTTTTAACTCATCAGCTCTTCTCAAGTTTATCGCCAACTGATATCTTCGTTACTCCAGGTACAAATCAAGTGACCTCGTACACTGTTCAGCAGATATCTAAATTACCGGGTGTGAAGGCTGTAGTTCCTTTCTATACGTTGTCTGCAACATTAGAAACCCCGAGCGGTCCTGAACCAACAGTAATTCTGTCTATAGATACTGCTCAGGCTCAGAAGGCCTTCCCAGGTCTTACCCTTGAAACTGGACAGTACCCATCACCTTATTCCTCATATGGAGCTGTAGCAGGATATTATATAACTCATCCTCAATATCCTGGTCAGCCTACTTATGGTCCAGGTCAGACCGTTGAAGTACAAATTAACACTCCGAATGGTAAGGTCACGAAGACCTTCTTAATTACTGGTAGCTTCAACGAGTTTAGTAGCGCATTTGCGGATATAGACAGATCTTTAGTTGTACAGAACATTGTTGGCTCTCAATACTATGGAGACGACTACAGCGGACTTATAGTGGAGGCCAGCAGCGTTTCTCAAGTTAACTCTGTTGTAAACGAAATTCATAATACTTTGGGAAGATCAGTGAGTGTAACCTCAGTAGAACAGTTCGTGACCCTGATTAACAACTCCCTCTCAGCAGTAAGCAGTCTTCTTTTCATAGCCGGTGCCTCTTCTTTCATTGTGGCGTTTGTAGGGATTTTGAGCACTATGTTTACTACCGTAGTCGAGAGAACTAGAGAGATAGGGGTTTTGAGGGCGATAGGGTTCACAAGGAGAGGAATCATGGCGATATTTTTAGGCGAAGCGGTGCTAATGGGGCTTCTAGGGGGTATAGCAGGAATTGGAGCGGGAGTTGGCATGGGGTTCTTGCTGACCTCGGTTGCGGGATCTCCAAGAGGTGGGGGATCAGGAGGAGGATCTGCTTTCGGGCCAGGTACTCATATTACCCCAGTGTTCGATCCCAATTTCATGGTGGAAGTGGTTCTAATAACGATAGCCTTTAGCGTATTAGCAGGACTAATTCCGGCTTACAGAGCCTCAAAGATAGAGCCCGCAGTGGCGCTAAGATATGAAGTTTAGTTACACAAAGCTTAGTCATAATCTTTGCCCCCCTTTAAGTGAAAGAAATATATGCTAATTTTTGGATTCTTTTCCTCATGAAGAAGGAGCTTGTAACGCCTGAAATCAACATATCCGAGGAAGTGCGTCTTGATCCTAGGACAACTGCCTTACTAATTATCGATATGCAGAACGATTTCGTAGATGAGAGAGGTAAGCTTTACGTACCTCAAGCTAAATCTACTATCCCTTCAATAAGGAGGCTAATTGATTTGACCCGAAAGGAAGGGGGTGAAGTCATATATACGCAGGATTGGCACCTTAAGGACGATCCAGAGTTCAAGATCTGGGGAGAACACGCCGTTGCAGGTACGTGGGGGGCCGAGATAGTTGAGGAATTAGCTCCAGAGAGAGACGACTATGTGGTGAAGAAGTTAAGGTATGACGGCTTTTTTGGTACGTCTTTAGACTATTATCTCAACGTCAAAGGAATACATACTTTAGTTATTGTAGGGACTGTTGGAAACGTTTGCGTCCTGCATACAGCGGGCAGCGCCGCATTAAGATGGTATAATGTAGTTCTCCCCATGGATGGTATATCTACCCTTACAGAGTTTGACTACTACGCTACCCTAAGACAAGTTGACTTTCTATATAAGGGGAAGATAGTAAAGTCTGAAAGTATTGCTTTTAAATGAGTTTCAATTAAAACTATCCTGATAGGAACTTGGATTATTACGCTATTGTCCATAACGACTTTGATGGAACTGCATCAGCTGCAGTCTACGCAAGAGCAATAGGGTCTCTACCCACAAAGATTTGGTTTACGGAACCCACTAGAGTTCACGAACTTTTAAGTAAATTGGAGCTAAGGGGAGTGACAAGGATTATGATAGCTGACCTAGGGCTTAACGAATCGACTCTTCAAACCCTTTTGCAATCTCTAAAGCGTCTCAAAGAGGAGGGGGCCACAATACAGTGGTTCGATCATCACGTATGGAAAGATGAGTGGGAAACTAAGCTTAGAGAAGTTGGCGTTGAGGTCCATCATGACGTATCCACCTGTGGAGCTGGTGTAGTCCATAAAGTGATGAATCCAAATGACGAAGTGTCCGCAAAGCTGGCATCCGCAGACTGTTCCGTAGACATTTGGCTCCATGACGATCCTCTAGGTGAGAAACTAAGACGAGTTGTGGAGAACGAAAGAAGTTACGAATGGAAAAAAAGGATTTTAGAGACTTTCTTTGCAGGTGTTCTTTGGAACGATGAGTTTCAGAAGATACTAGAGGCTAAGATAAACGAGGAACTCAAGGGGTATCAGAGGATATGGAAGTACGTTAAGGTTACAGAACTGGATGGCGTGAAGATCGTGGTGGCAATAAGGTGGAAAGGTCCCCCTGACATTAGCTACGCATCTCAGTACCTTATGACCAGGACTGGAGCTGACATATTCGTCTCTGCTAACGGTAAGGCAATATCTTTCAGGAGTAACAGGATAGATATTAGGAGGTTTGCAGTTAGTTTAGGAGGGGGAGGCCATCCTCTCGCTGCCGGTGCTGCTTTAAAGATACCTTTGTTCTACAGGTTTTTACGTTGGTTGGGTGTTAGAGGACCGGTTATAGAATGGGTCTCAAAGGTGGTTGTCCAGGTGATTAAGAAAGAGGGAATAGTAACTTATCAAAGATCTAAGACAACTAGTACTTAATAAAAGTTATAATTCTCAAATAGTAGCGATAACACTATAACTTACCAAGCTCATGAGTAAACAGGTGTCAAAAAGTGGTGAAAACGTATCAGAAGTTCCCAGACGTTCAGGTTATGACTACAGCAGGTCCGATAGACTTCTACAAGGACGTGTTTGGAAAAGGCAAGTGGTTGTTTCTATTCGCTCATCCTGCGGACTTCACCCCAGTTTGTACGACTGAGTTTGTAGAGTTTGCAAAGAACTATTCAGAGTTCGAGAAGCTTGGGGTTCAGCTAGTTGGCCTCAGCGTGGACAGCATTTATTCTCATATAGCTTGGCTAACTGACATTGAACAGAGGTACGGTGTCAAGATACCTTTCCCTGTAATAGCAGATCCTGATAAGAAGATCGCTAGGCTCCTTGACTTAATAGAAGAAGGCTCTGGACTTACCGTAAGAGGCGTTTTCATAGTAGATCCACAGGGCACAATTAGATTCATGGCATTATATCCGATAGAAGCTGGAAGGAACATGCAAGAGTTAATTAGAATAACTAAGGCACTTATAGTGTCCTATAAGGCAAAGGTATCCACTCCAGTTAACTGGGAACCAGGTAAGGAAGTGGTCGTTGGGGCTCCAACTACACTAATGGAAGCCGAGATGAGGATGAAACTTCCTAACTCTAAAGCATGGTATTTGATGTTCAAGAAGTACGAGGAGCTACCCTCAGACCAAAGAGTTTAATTTTTTTTAGTAACTAGTCTCTTCCCCTCATTTCTTATCAATTTTAATCAGTGTTATGGCCTTGTTAGCCGGGAGTGCAACGTTGTAAACTCTAACACCACTAATCTCAGCAAAAGTAACAACTGATTTATGGGCGTGTCCATGGATCGCGATATCGGGTTTGCACTTAGCCTCCTCTAGAAAGGGATAACCTAGTTCAGGATAGGCCCAACTCCTCTCACCCCTGAGCGTTTCGTATGTAGGGGAGTAATGAGTAACGAGTACTGTGACATCGCCCTCACTTTCACATAATAGCTTTTCTAGATTTTGTTTTCTTTCCATATAATATTGCATATTGATACCAGATTTAAGTTGCCACTTGGTAGGTCTGGATATCAATCCCTCGCTACCCACAATGTGGAGACTAATTTCGTTTAGTTTGATTAACGTGAAGTTATCTTCAAGCCATTCTACTTTTGGATATAATCTTTTGAAGTCTTCTCTAACTTCTCTGAAGTCTTCGTTCCCAAAGACCGCGACAGTCCTCTTAGTGGCTAACAGCTTATAGATAGGATCGAAATGAATCACCTTCCCCTTATCAACGGAATCTCCAGCTATGATGAAAAGAGGAAGCTCCGGGACGTATCTGACTGCTCTAAGGAAATCGTTAAGATATCTAGGTGAATGGATATCTGATACTGCGCCTATGATCATAATTTTTAACTATATTATGAGGTAAATATTTCTATGGAAATAATAGGGATAAGCGACCTACCGCTACACTACGGAAAGGTCCCAAATTGGCTGATCCCCATAATGAGGAGGTTATCTAGGGCTATCTTAGACGTGATGATTTTAGAGTGGGGTCCAGATAAAATACTTGAGAAATTATCAAATCCTCTATGGTTTCAGGGCTTTAACAACGTTATAGGTATGGACTGGGACTCATCAGGTTCAACTACAGTGACTTTGGGCATCCTTAAGGAGGTAGTTAATCCTAAGGACGACGGACTGGCCATCACTGGTGGGAAGGGTAAGAGTTCTTTAAACGTTCCTAAAGAACTTGAGAGCTTACCTTCCAGGTTTGACTTGAACGTAAAGAGGCTGGCTAGGATAAGTAAGTTGATAGCAAAAGTTGATACGACGTTACTTCAAGACGGTCACGAGCTATATCATCACTCCCTTCTAGTTTCCGAAAGCGGTAGATGGATCGTGATTCAGCAAGGCATGAATCCGCAAACCAGGTTCGCTAGGAGGTATCATTGGAAATCTGTGAACGATCCGGTAAATCAAGAACGGGAGGCTTTAGCAGGGGTCAAAAGTAAAGCGGTACTTAATGTTCACGCATCAGTGAATGCGAAGAGAACTATAATGGACTTATTAAGGGAGAATCCACAGAAGCTCGAAAGGGACTATTTACGTTCTATGGCTATCCTGAAAGGACAGTCCTTGGAGTCTTGGATGGGCACTGGAACTATAGGGGCCATTTCATCAGAAGCTAAGCTCGTTTACATGAGACCAGTAGATGTGAAGAGAATAGTCAAGGTGATTTATGAGGTCCAACAGGGGTCTCCGTCAGATCTAGAGGATGCCCTCCTTCTAGGAGTAGGTCCCTCAACTATGAGGGCCCTAAGTCTCATATCTGATCTGATCTATAGAGAACCTCCCTCTTATGAGGATCCAGTAAACGCCCCTTATGATCCTTTCAAATACGCTTACGCTATAGGCGGAAAGGATGGGATACCGTTCCCCGTGAATAGAGAGATAGCCTTTGAGGTGATCCAAACGTTAGAGGACTTTGTTACAATAGCCAAGCTAGAGAAAAAAGATAAAGCCTTAGCTCTGAATAAATTAAGGGATCTAAGACTTGGAGTTAAGGAAGGGGCTTGAGGACATAGCCATTAAGGAAACGTCCATAACTTTCATCGACGGTGAGTTAGGAAGGCTATACTATAGAGGATATTCAATATTCGATTTGGCCAGTTTCTCTAACTTTGAAGAGGTGGCTTACTTAATTTGGTATGGTAAGCTTCCGACTAGACATGAGTTGGACGATTTTAAGTCTAGGCTAGCAGAGGAAAGGTCCATCTCCGATGAGATAGCCTCTCTAGTTAAGAGGACGGCTAAGACTGCGAACCCTATGGACGTCCTTAGAACGTCAGTTAGCATGATGGGCCTTGAAGATAAAGATGATGGAGAGCTAATAACCAAATCAATGAAGATAACGGCTAAGATACCTACAATAATATCGAGTATACAGAGAACTAGAGCAAACCTAGATGTGATAGAACCGGATCCCTCCTTATCACATTCGGAGAATTTCCTTTACATGCTTCATGGCTCAAAGCCCAGTCGTGAAAGATCTAGAATGCTTGACGTAGGCTTGATGCTTCACATAGATCACGAGATGAACGCTTCAACTATGGCTTGTCTAGTAGTGGCATCAACTCTCTCAGATATTTACTCCTCTATAGTAGCAGGAATATCAGCTTTGAAGGGCCCTCTTCACGGAGGAGCTAACTCTGAGGCTTTGAGGCAATTCATGGAAATTGGAAGCCAGGAAAACGTTGAAAAATACGTGTTGAATAGGCTCAGTTCAGGCCAGAGGCTCATGGGTTTTGGGCACAGGATATATAAGAGTTTAGACCCTAGGGCCAAGATAATCAAGGATTACTTATCCAAAGTTTCTAAGGATGAAGAAACTCAGAGACTGTTCGATATAGCAACAAAGGTGGAGGAAATAGGGATCCGAATCCTAGGTAAGAGAGGAATATATCCCAACGTGGACTTTTACTCGGGACTTCTGTTTCACTTCCTGGGCTTTGATCTAGATTTGTTCCCTACCATATTTGCCTCGGCTAGAGTGATAGGCTGGTCCGCTCATGTAGACGAGTACCTCAAGGATAACAAGCTCATAAGGCCTAAGGCAATCTATGTAGGCGATTTAGGGAAAAAATACGTTCCTATAGATGAGAGATAATTATTTTTATACTGCTTAAGTCAGATAGTTAGCTAGATGTTCAAGCTCACTATAAATAAAGAAGATATTATTTTTAGCAAGATAGTAGAAATAGCTAAAGCTATAAACGAGGCTATATCCAGGCTAGATGAACTAGTTAAGAAGCAGATTAAAGGAGATAGAGAGGGAGTGACAGCAGAAACCATAAGGATAAAGTCTATCTACGAAAGGGTAGCAATGATTAGAGAGGAAATAGTCTCAATGCTTTACGGTGAGGCGTTCCTCCCAGACTTTAAAGAGTCCATGATGATGCTAAATCAGGCCCTCTATAACACGATGAAGGCAGTTAAGGATTCGAGTAGGGCAATATCTTCCAGAAAGCCAAACGAGGTTCTGACTAAGACCTTGGGCGACGGTTTGCTGACATATCTTACTACAATAACTGAGGCTGGGGAGAGGTTAATAAGTATGGTGTCGCTGATGAAGACAGATATGAAAGAGGCTATAAGGATAGGTAAGGAAATTCAGTTAATGGAGAGAAACGGAGATGACGTAAAGGACATGTTGATTCAAAGGCTTTACGATTCCGAGAGCGTTGCAGATGTGATTAGTGTCCTTCAGATAAAGGATGTGATAATCTTTATGGACGATATACTAGACTACATGGAAGAGGCAACGTTGAGCATAGAAACCCTATACGCAACACTTAAAGCTTAAAAAAATCAAGATTTTGATTAGCTAGGTGTAGATATCCTTTTTACAAACTTTGTTTTCCTCATTAGCGTAAGTTTATTTATTGAAGGTGGTATAACTAGTTCATCCACAGATATTATGGAGTCAACGTAGTGCTCTAAAGTCTCCTCATCCAAGTCAGGAAGGATTAGCTTCCCTATATTTCTAAAAGAAACAGGTTTCTTGGCAGAGATCATCTCCAACTTGAAGACGGTCACCTCTCCTATGTTTGAAACAACTATTACATCTTTTTTGCTCTCGTTGATCCCCTCTAAGAAGGCTTTCCCAGTACTTTTTATGCCGTCCTTTACGTTATAGGTTATCATCTCGGCTTCCGAAACCAGAGTTAAGAAATTACTAATAGCCTGGTTAGTTATCTCTCCAACCGTTCTTCCTGTGTCCCTAGCCACGTTTACTAGTCTTTCATAAAGCTTGGAGTCCACTCCTCTTATTGTTACGGTTCTGTTTTGTTTGTCATCCTTCACTTTATCTTCATTGTTTTCATTAGGCATGATTACATGTTTTCTTGTAAACATTTAAGTCTTTTTCTCATATCTAATTAACCTGCAACGTGGTCTTATCCCAGGATCACGTTAAGTCTTCTCTGAGAGATTAACAATTCATATGATGATTCTCATTAAGAGTTATATAGACAAAATATCATGCCACATAATAGAAAATGGCATGTTATTCTTCTAGAATTTAGATCTCCTATCTAAGAAAAGTTTAAAAGTAATACTTCATAAAGTAATTATGTGATAATCATGACCAGAGCTCAGGTCACCGAATACGTTAGGGAGACCATTGAGAAACAAGGTTACGACAAAAGACTAGTCCTGCCTGTAAAGATGTTGTCCAGTATAGAGGCTACTCTAAACGTAGCGTTACCTGTTTCAATATCTAGAGTTATAGCGGTTACAAGCCAGAACTCACCCTACTGCGAAAAGATTAAGGATGTCCTATCTAGAATAAGACCTAACGCATACTCGATGTGTATCTTTGATGAAATTCATCCCTCAAATATAGTATCATTATTTTATAAGTGACTTACAACAATTTTATACGTTCCCTATGACAGTAGGACCTTATCGTAAGCTAGCTCACGGTCTAAATTAGAAAAGAACTGTCATTAACATATCTGATTTTAATTTTTATCCGTATAATAGAGTATTCTATATGAACATCATTCAGGTTACTATCGATTGAAGATGAAATGTATCTATCAATGAGAACCTAGTACTATTTAAATTATACAAAAGACAAGTGACTAGAAAGGTTTATGTATTGATCGTTACATGAATTAATGATTGCAATGGGGGTTTTAAGGGACCTAAATTCAGCGGATGAAATTGTTCTAGACATCGATGAGAGAAAAGAGACGAAAACGGTCACCTTCAAGATAGATCCTGATCTGCTAGAGAAGATTGATCAAGATATGAAAAGGAGGAATATCCGGTCTAGAAGTGACTATTTGAGATGGATAATAACTTATAATATCCTCAGACTCAAAAATCAGCAAGGACAGAGTAATAAATGAGCTTGTTAGATATTACGCTTTTTCTTATTGGTCTGATTTCTTCTTTTGTAGTAGGTGGGAATAACTCTGCAACTTCTCTAGGAATTCTAGTTTCTACTAATGCTTTGAGGAGGAAGTTCTCTTATTTAATTAGCTCGTTAAGCATGTTTCTGGGGGTATCTATAGGTGGTTTATCCCTTCAGGGAAGTATTCACGGGACGATTAACGGTAACCAAACCTATTTAAGTGTTGCAGTTCTCTCAGTTTTATTCGCCTCAGTCATATCGTTTTATTATCTGAATAAGTCTGGTATTCCTTCATCGTTAAGTCAAATGATTTATCCCTCTTTAGCAATCCTTGTCCTAATCTCATCTAGTAAGTTAACGCTAGATTGGAGTAAGTTCTGGTTTACAGTTTCCTCATGGTTTTTCTCTCCATTTCTGGCCATAATCTCAGCAATAATATTCTATTATGCTTTAATTAAAATAACTTCTAAAGAAAAGAAGATAATAAAGGAAATGAAAATATATAAATATTTAATAATTTCTTCGGCTGTCTTTACATCTTTCGTAACGGGAGCCAACGCTGTGGGTATAATAGCGTCTGCTGGATTGCTATCTGAACCAGTATACATTGTGTATCCTCTATACGGGTTAGCAGCATCTCTTGGAATATATTTCAGTTCAAAAAAGGCTTCGATAGTAGTAGGTTTTAGATTAACTAGAATGGGCTACCTCAGTGCAACTTCAGCTCTCATCGGAGGGGACATAATCTCCGAGGTGTTCACACTGTTAGGGGTTCCAATCTCCATAACTCAAACTATAATGGGCGGGGTTTTAGGTCTCAGCTTTAGGAGTTTCGGACACGATGTAAAGAATCAGTTAACGCAAGTGGCCAAAGGCTGGTTAACGTCTCCTATACTCGCAATAGTTGCATCTCTCGCAGCTTTTGGGATCATAAAGAGCCTCCTTGGTCTTTGACGAACCTAGATGATATACCGTGCTTTATACCGAAGATGCCTAGAGATTCCCTTATAAGGAAAACGTAAATTCCCACTGCCAATATCCACGGTATACCGGAAAATGAGATCAGATCCAATAAAAGAAGGATAGAAATAATCCATTCAAATCTATAATTATATCTGGCTAGGGCATATGTGGAGCAACTGAAGAGGAGTACGCTCATTACGCCTACTGTGAAAGAGTGTAAAAAGTAGAGTCCTCCTAAAATCAAGCCTAGAGACGCAGATACAACGATTGAAACTAGTGCCAGCGTCGCTGAAAGAGTTGTTAAGCTTCCCTTAGATCTGAATGTCCTAACCCTGATTATAAACAGCGGATAGATAATGGTGATTATATTAATTAGGATTGGATATACATATCCTAGAAAAATCGGTAGGATTATGGCAAGTTGTTTCATTCCAAATAAAGGCCTTCCGTTTAGAGTTGCCATGAAAACGCCTACATTGACTCCAAGTATGTAAAGTAAAAGAGGGATCTCCAGGTAATAGTAATCATTAGTGAGATAAAACAGTAACCAGGAGAACGCTCCTGAAAAAGGAGATAAGATAACAAGGTAGTTAACCGGAAACTTCGACCCATATCTCTTAACATCAAAAATAGCTAGGGTGAGGGTAATTGATACAACTAGCATTCCAATTCCTATCAAGATCGTATTGAGAGTTAGAAGTAAAATCAAGCTTGTCAAGTGACCGGGAACGTATCTTTTTGCGGGCGAGAAAAGTCTGTACAGCATTCCAACGTAGAATAGATAGCTACCATCCATCATAAACAACGGATGAAGAGCTCCCTTCAATAAGATCTGGACTGCGCCTAAAGTCCAATAAAGTAAAGCTGAATAGATGAAAGGTACGTTTACACCCCAAGGCTCTATAGCGTTCTTCATCTCTAATCTCACGGAACATATTGATTAAAAGGAGAGAGGCTAAAATTTTAGGGATAGACTCTAATCAGGTTAATATACCCAACCACAATGAGCTAATAATAATAATTGTAGCTCCAATAATTTGAAACGTGGTTAAGGTTTGGTTGAGGAAAAAGTACGCTAGAATTGTGGTTGTAACAGGTTCTAAGGATGAGATTATCGTAGCTACTGTCGAATCAAAGGTTTTTATTCCCTTATAAAACAGATAGTAAGGGATTATCGTCCCAAAGATTGCCATGTACACTCCACCTAAAGCCGATGGTAACAAATGGACCTTATTAAGAAATAAAATTGACATCGACGTTGGAAGCATAGACCAGAGAGACTGTGACGATAGAACTTCCCAACCTGAGAATCCGTGCATCTGTAGGTACTTTGAGAAGGAGATCAAGATGGCGTAGGTAATCCCTGATAAGATTCCCCACACTAGTTCTAAGAGTGTGGGAGTTCCTAGGTAGTTCAGATAGAGCGCAACGATCACTAAGGCCGATCCAATAAACTTCACTAAGGTAATTTTCTCCTTAAATAAAAGATAAGAGAAAATTATTACAAACAGGGGAGATGTATAAAGAAGAAAAGAGGACAGAGGAGCACCGTCTAAAATTATAGTATAAGTATATATTTCATAGAAAATACCAGATATTAATCCCATGATTATTGATTTCCAAGAGAAGATCCTTCTGGTGAAGTAAGGTATGGTTATTATTGATGAAAAGACGGTTCTAAATAACACGATACCTAAAGAAGTTGCGCCTACTTTATAGGATTCCTGGACTATAACACCGATTGTTCCCCAAAGCACTGAAGCCCCGATTAGGTTGTAAAATCCTCTATCCCATTTCATTCGAATTGATCTAGATGTTTAGCTTAAAAATTCTGATCAAGTTTTAGTATTAGTTATATCATGTTACGACGATTTTATTTTTATTATAAAAACAATTCTCCCTATCGTGTTACATCTTTCTACTACGATCTCTTATAGGATAAAGCTAGATACGGATTAAAACGTAATTCACGATAACGTAGACCGCAAATAAAGGTATTACGACTAGGTCAGTTATGTTAACGAACACCTCAAGAATCCACAAAGTAGCTAGAGAAAAAAGAAGTGAGGAAAGGAAGAACTTTAATTGAGGTAGCCTTATCCTAGAGATCTGACTTTTGAGAAGCGCTGTAAGGCTGAGGACCAGTATCGCTGAGATTGCAGTACCGGCTAGTGTAGATGTGTAACTTTGAGGAATTAGAGCAAGCACTACAAGAGCATCTTCAAAGGCCTCAGTGAGCGCTACCACAAACACCACTCCTATCCCCTCTTTCTCTTTATGAGAACCTGTCCTTTTCTTAAAATATCTCCTTGCACTCCTTAGTAATCTGTACCCAAAGTAAGTCAATATGATTGCTCCAGCTATTAGAATATAATGTAAAGGGAAAATCGTTAGAAACTTACCAAGAACGAAAGTGGGTAAGAGAACCAATCCAACTCCTAGTGCGGCAATACTGTAAGGCAACCATGATCTATAAGCTCCGGCATATATTGCAGCGACCGCACCAGCCTCGGAGAGCTCAAGTGTGCCCATTGCTAGAGCAGCTAAGAATACGCCTAAATTCATCGTTCAATGAGATCATCAGACCATATTAAAAATCCTTTTATTTTATCGTTAATATCAGGTCTACTGGTCTGTTTCGGCACCGCTTCATATTAACTATATAGAACTATATAGAGTACATAATATATATGGGTCATTAATATAAGTTCATGGTACGTACTCAAGTCAGATAGTTATGGAGCCATTTAAACCGATTGACAGTATGAAACTAAGTTTCAATCACATAAAGGTGTGGTACACTGCAGGGATGGGATTTTTTACAGACGCTTACGATCTTTTCATCATAGGCGCTATTTTGGATATATTTAGTGCAAACCACTTACCTGGATTTGAGCTAACTCCTCTTTATACCGGGCTTCTAGCTTCGTCTGCGATATTTACAGCGATTTTCGGCCAGTTGATCTTTGGTACTCTTGGAGATTTGATAGGAAGGAAAACTGTTTATGGAGTAGAGGCGTCACTACTTACCGCTGGTGCTGCACTTTCCGCTATTTCTCCAAATATAATTTGGTTGATCATTTTCAGATCAATAATGGGAATTGGTATAGGGGGTGACTATCCAATATCTGCAACTATAATGAGTGAGTACGCTAATGTGAAAGACAGAGGGAAACTAGTGGCTCTAGTCTTTGCGAACCAAGGGATAGGAAGTGTCGTAGCTGTAGCCGTGGGAGCCATATCTGCTTTTACGCTTCCTCCCGATCTAGCTTGGAGGGTGATGGCTTTCATTGGAGCGATACCAGCTGCAACTGTGATATATTTAAGAAGGAAGGTACCTGAGACACCTAGATATTCGGCTCTAAAGGGAGATAAGCAAGGTATTCAAAAATCTCTTGAGTTTGTATCTAAGAGCTCGGAGAACGGTTTTAAGGATAAGAATGAAAGCGGAGTGGAAGTCGTCAAAGATAACGTAAACAACGTAGCTAACGTGAAAATAGTAAGGCCTAGAATTACGGAATTCTTATCAAAGTACTGGTTATTACTTTTAGGGACTGCAGGAACTTGGTTCCTACTAGACATCGCTTTCTATGGAACTGGAATCTATTCTGGTCCTATAGTGACTTCGATACTAGGAAAGCCCTCATCTGTAGGTCTTGAGATCGTGGAAGCCGGGATACCTTTTATGGTAGGGTTCTTTGGATACTTCACGGCTGTTGCTCTAATGGATAGGTTAGGGAGGAAACCAATCCAGACTTTAGGCTTCGTGATGATGGCTTTACTCTACAGCGTTATCTCCTTAGTTTTAGTAACGGCTGGGGCTAAAGTTACAGGCTTCCTAATTCCTGCAACTTCTGCTTTTGCACTCTATGCCCTATCATACTTCTTTATCGACTTTGGTCCTAACACGACTACGTTTGTGATTCCATCTGAAGTGTATCCAACAGGCTATAGAACTACTGGCCATGGCATTTCTGCAGCAGCAGGAAAGACGGGTGCAGCAATATCAACGTTTTACTTTGGTTCACTGTTGAGTTCAATAGGGATAAAAGGGATTCTTGAGTTGTTAGCTGTGCTGAGCGTTATTGGAGCGGCGTTAACGATAATAGCAATCAAAGAACCAAAACACAGGAGTTTAGAGGAGGTCTCTCAGGACACTGTAATTGTTGAGTCACAGGCTCAGAACTCAAAATAAACTATATAGTCAATATAGTTTAAGATGCAACATTTTTATAACTACATAAAAATCCTATTATTTCATGAAAATAAGGTCTGTTCTATTGGATGTAGGAGAGACTTTGGTAGGTTTTAGACCTTTATCATTTGAAAAGATGATGGCTAGACTTAGATCGGCAGGCTATTTCGTATCTGCCAAGAAAACGTTTAGAGCGATATCTAAGGTTATGGCAAAGCACAATTTTCCAAATAAGGTTGGACTTAACCCCGTCGACGTAAGAGACCTCTTGTATGAGCTCGGAATATATCCTAGCAAGGAATTGAAGGACAAGTTAGCTGGAGATTACGTTCCGAGCCAAGACTATTTCCTATATGAAGACGCAAAGGAGTTTTTAGAATATTTATATTCAAAAAATATAGATATTGTGCTGGTAACTAATGCGACAAGGAGGATGCATGACATAATAGATGAGCTAGAGATAAGGAAATACGTCAAAGGAGTTATCGCTTCATGCGATGTTGGTTTAGTGAAACCCAATCCTAGGATGTTCGCTTACGCTCTAAAGTACTCTTCCCCTCCAGCGATACATATAGGAGATATCTATGAGCTGGACTATTTAGGTGCGAAAAGGGCAGGCTTTGAAGCGCTTCTTTTGGATAGATTCGGGTTTTATGACGATCTAAACGTTGATAAAGTTTACAACCTGAAGGAAGCTATGACTTACCTAGAGAGAAAAAGCATGATAGTTTAAAATTATGATTGCTATTTTATTGTATGGAACTAAATTTAGTAGGTCTATGCTGTTCGACACCCCAACTCACTGTCTATAAAGCCCTGAAGAGGGTTAGACCTGGATCTGAGATTAGAATAATAACTGATGACAGGATAGTACTGGAGAGGGACTTAATTCCTCTGATTGAGTCCTTCAAAGTCACCTATACTATAAGGGAGGAAAATGGAAATTTCATTATAGACTGTACAAAATAACTAGATAGACTCTACCATTCTGATCGCTCTGTATATCCCTACTCTTTTGGCCAGTTCAGCCATAGGTCCTCTTACGAACTTCCCCATCATGTCTCCAAAGTACTCGGAGCCAATCCTAAGGACTATCGCTACCTGTTTGTAAGTGAACTTCACATCTCTCCCAATCGCATTTTGGACCGCGATTGCCCCAGACTGAACTGCCACTTGAGCGGACATAGGTACGAAACCTTTGGTCGTCATAGAATCGCCGGCTCCATAAACATCGTCTTTATCTATAGACTTCAAGTATTCGTCAACTAACATCCTTCCGTTTCTGTTAGATAGTCCCAGGTCATTAATAATTGAAGGTCCTCTAAACCCTGCTGCCAAGATCATCAAGTCTACCTTTATTTCGTCTTTGTTAGTTTTCAAAACCTCTCCGCTGATCTCATCTACTTTAGTTCCCAGAAATACGTTAACGCCTAGCTCTGTAAGCCTCTGTATGGCGAAGTTAGACGAATCCTTACTCATAAACGATAGCAGTCTATCCTGTTGTTCTATTAAGTAAACGTTCTTCCCCATTTCTCTAAGGGAACCGGCAAGTTCCACACCAAGAGTCCCCCCTCCTAGTATTGCGACGTTCTTGACTCGAGGTAGCTTAGATCTAATCTCAAGCGCATCGTTAAGATTTTCCAATTTCTGTATTGTTCCTTTAACTCTCCCTGTATCCTGTTCATATCCTAATGAAATTATTAGTTTATCGTATTTTATGTTACCTTTAGACGTTTTAACTATCTTATCCTTGAAATCTACCGTAACTACCTTTGCTTGAACAACCGCTTTTGGGTAAGGTATTGTGGCCAGTGAAGGGTCACCGGTTTCTATTACATCAGTTAGTCTATGAGTCAGAAGGAAATACTCTTTAGAGTCAACGACTATTGCGTCACGATAAGTGTTTAGTGCAGATAAACCGGCAAATCCTCCTCCAAGCACCACTACTCTCATGTAATATCGAGTATATATTATGTCTCGCGAACTTTAAATTAAACCTCATAACTCACTATTATAGTTTAAACGTATTAGACAAAGCAGTTCTAAACTATACATTTAATATCAAGATTTAAGCTAAAACCATTTAATTTAGCGTATTCATCAAACGACTTGAAGTTTATTACTCACCTGTCCTAATGGTGTTGTGGAGGTTCTTCTTTCGGCAGGAACATACTATGGAATTAAAAAGGGGATGATGTACAGCCAAACCGCTTACGGCCTAATGACAGGCGGATGTATTAACAAATGTGCTTTCTGTTCTCAGTCGCTCTCCAATCCTGCGGATAAGACTTACCTCTCTAGAGTTAAATGGTTTCCAGTAGACTTAGAAATAGTTAAAGAGAAACTCTCTATTTTCAAAAGATTTTGTCTTCAGACAGTGGTAAAGCCTGGCTTTGAAGAGGAGTTGGTAAAGATAGCAGGTGAAATTCAAATTAGGAAATCGATTACTACAGTACCAATATCCTCAGATTATCTTAGAACGTTAAAGGAAAGAGGAGTTGATTACTTGGGTACAGGGATGGACACTACTGAGAGTAACTGGGAGAGAGTAAGCAAACCTGGCAAATTTAGTGATTATATTGATTTTATTAAGAGGGCAGTGTCCATATTTGGAAAAAGGAGGGTGTTTGTCCATCTGATCTATGGTCTCGGCGAAAGGGAGGACGAGTTCGTATCCTTAATGGAATATCTTTATTCTATCGGTGCAGAGGTGGCCTTATTTGCGTTCACTCCAATTAAGGGTACACCAATGGGTTCAATGAAACCTCCTAAGCTTGAAGACTATAGGAGAATTCAAAAGATAAGGTTTAAGCTATCACATGGTTTTGAAAGCGATGAGAAGTCAGTTCTCACCTCTGGGTGTCCTTCATGTGATAGGCCTTTTTATAATGAGGACCCCAGGGGAGAGTTATACAACGTTCCTTTCACGGTGAGGGAAAAATGATTGGTGGTTTCACGCCAAAATTTAAGTTCACTACAATAAGTCTGACGGGAAACTCGTGCTCATTGAACTGCTTCTACTGTGGTACGAAGTACATCTCGAGTATGGAGGGAGCGACTACTCCAGAGCACTTTGAAAAGAGTTTGAGGCGACTATTTTCCCAAGGTGTGAAAGGTTTCCTAGTGAGTGGAGGCTTTGACGAACACGGCAAGTTAAGGATAGAGCCTTTTCTTTCCACCATGAAGAAGTTAAAGAAGGAATTAGATATCATAATCAACGTTCATCCAGGGTTGCAGAGTAGAGAAACGATTGAGAGCATGAAGGACGTGGTAGATATAGTGGACTTTGAATTTGCATATTCTCCAGGGGCTTACTCCGCAAAAGGGATTAGGGAAGATAGAGAACGTTATTTGGAGACGTTAGAGGACTTCATTAATTACGGTCCTGAATACATCGTTCCGCATATAATGCTTGGTATCCCTAGGGATAACGAGGAGGACATCAAGGACGAAATTGATCTCATTTCCCAGTTGAAACCCTACCTCCTTAATTTCTTAGTGTTGATCCCTACCTCTGGAACACCTTCTAAGGCGGTTAGGATCGACTTGAAAGGTCTTATTCCACTTATCCAATACGGTTCGCTACAAATGAAAGGTAAAGTCAGTCTAGGATGTATGAGACCTTACTCTATAAAAGAAAGCCTAGATAGGATAGTAATAGAAAGAGGTCTAGTTGAGAGGATAGCAAACCCCCATCATAAGGTCATAAAGGAATTCAAACTTCCTGTTTATGACGCTTGTTGCAGTCTACCAGAGAAGTATCTGGAGGAGTTTAGATGAGGCTCCTCGTAGAGACTGGAAATTCTGGGGAGAGACAGATGGCACTTGACGAAACAATGCTACTGTTACTCAGCCACGGACTAGTAGATGAAACGGTCAGGTTATGGAACTTCTCCCCAACAACGTTAACAATAGGTAGGTTTTTATCAGTTCGTGACTGGGTGAACCTGGAAGTATTACAAGAGAAGCGGGTTCCCCTAATACGGAGGTTCACGGGAGGTGGTCCAGCGCTTCACGACGAGTCAGGAGAGATAACGTGGAGCGTAGCCTTAAAGGATATGGAAATGATGAGCGCATATGAAAGGATCGCAAAGGCCTTAGTCATAGCGCTGGAAAAATTAGGTTTGGAAGGCAAGTTTGTACCAATAAACGACGTTGTAGTTAATGGAAAGAAGGTGGTAGGTATGGCTGGAGCTAAGAAGGGTAAAGCCGTTTTAGTCCACGGGACCTTTATGTTCAATACTGATCTCTCACTCATGTCTTTAATTAAGGTACCTAAGCCGAAGGAGGAAATTAGAGGGTCTCCAACATCAAGGGTTTCAAATCTCTCTACATTACTGGGAAGGGAGGTATCCAGAGACGAGGCTTTAGAAGCTCTTCTAATGGGTTTCTCCTCTGTATTTCAATTGAGAGAGGACGATCTAACGCCTCTAGAATTGGAGATTTCAAATCAATTAATTTATAAATATTCAAATAATATATGGACTTTCGTGAGATGATATGATCTGTGAGAAGATCTTTCGATCCAAAGCGGGTAAAACCATAATCCTTAGAGTATTCCAGGATGTGGGAATTCGTGTTGAGGTTACGGGAGATTTCTTTGGTGACGAGGAGGACTTAGCAAAATTAGAGAGAGACTTAGAGAGACTTAGTTTAAGTGACGTATCTATTCTAGGTGTGGATAGTGTAGAGCTCCTTGAGAAGGTAAAGGAATGCGTCAATCGTAAGCAGTCTGTCTGAGGCACTCTTCCATGACTTTAGCGTCAGAGTCTAATATAGGCCTGCCAAGGTTAGCGGGGGCGTTCCTAAGATATTTAGGAAGTTGAACGGCGTCCTCGACTAGACTTATCTTTCCTATTAGACTCTTCACGTCGCATGCTCCAGTGACCCAAATTTCCACCTTAACGCGATGTGGGAAGACTGCCCTATTCCTAACTTTCTCTTCAGGGTACAACGGAGTTTCATCATAGTACCAATCAGATACTACCTTACCTATACCAACTATCTTTCCACCGTAACGGCTTGCATAGTATTTACTAACATAGAATATTATATCATCATTTTTTTTGATATATTTACTTAAGTTTGATTTATATCCATAGATTCCCTTTGTTTGGATATCATCCCACATGTCTTCCTGTATTGGTACTAGCCAAAAGGTCATAATCGTTTTTATATCAATTAACTAAAAAGCCTTTCCTGTTATCTAAGTGAGTATAAATATAGCTAACTATAGTGAGAACTATGAAACTGGTGGCGCACTACGTCTTCACTACCGGTGTCCTAGCTTTATTATCATCTCCTATTTTAGGATTTTATGAAGCCGTTACTATCTCATTCTTCATATCCTGGACTGGTAATACGCTCATCGATAGGTTGGGTCACGAGCTAAAGGGTGGTTACATAAGAAGGACCCCAAGGACACACACGTTGTTCAGAAGCCTATTATGGGGAGTTCTCCCCTCAATCCCACTCTTTATTATTTTTCTTAACCCACTCTACTTAGTGATGGGAGGGATATCCGGTCCCTCTCATCTTCTGCTTGATGTGTTCACTGAGAAAGGTATATACAGGAAGAAAAACGGCAGGTGGATCAGATTCGCTTTAGCTCACTTTTCTTATAACAATCCATTAGTTAACGGTTTAGCTATACTAATAGGAGGCGGTTTGATTTACCTGGCTCTAATCCTTCAAAGCAGACCTATTTAATTTACTTAGCCATGTAAATCTTTATCGGAAGAGCGGTAGAAGGATATACTTGCCTGAGTAAAAAATATAAACCCAGTTAAAGTATAGTGAGACGTGAGCAATAAGAGAAATGTGTTCGTAAGGGAAAGTTCTGGTCTTTTGAAACAGGTTAATCTTCTTGATGCAGTAATGCTTAATATAGGTAACATGTCTGCAGGGGTAACCCTTTTTGAGTCCATATCGCCTTATGTAGGGAATTACCCGGGAGGCGTATTATGGATAGCTTCCCTAATAGGCCTGCTCTTCGCATTTCCTCAACTTTACCTTTATACCTATATGACTAGGAGGATGGGGAGGACAGGTGGAGATTACGTATGGATTAGTAGAAATCTTAACGGAGGCATAGGCTCTACTATGGCCATTGCTATCATGCTTGAGTCCGTAGCGTATTTCGCACTTATAGCGTTCTTTTCAGCGTCCAGCATAAACGCAGTACTTTATACAATTGGGAGCGTAGATGACTCGCAGACTCTTAACTCGTTAGCCAATAACGTATTTGTTAACCCTTTTAACGGTGGACTTACTTTTGAACAGAAAGCTCTATTTTATGGAATTGCAGCTGCCTTCTTCGTTATTGTGATAGCCTTAAACGTATTTAGAGCGAGGTGGGGCTACTCTATTGTGACGGCGTTAGGATCTTTTTCATTGATAACGTTATTAATGGCTATAATAGTGATCGGGATATCTGCAGGTAGATTTGGCTCAGCAATACAACCTTTCCTTAATTCAATCAATTCAAGTTTAGTAACAACATATCAAAATTCGCCTCACAGTGTTCTCCCAGCTAACTTCAGTTTAATCTCAACCTTACTTTTACTTCCGCTCTTCGCGCTTTACACTTATCCTTGGATGCAAGCAGGTCCGGCTGTATCTGCCGAGTTTAAGCAGAGCGACAGAGTAGCCAAGTTTAACCTTCTGTTCGCGGTTTTGTTAACTGCGGCTCTAGTAACTGGTGGTTTCCTAGAGATGGACTTAGTAGCTGGTTACTCATTTAACGTCCAAGCCTATCCTTACTTCGTTTATAACTTCTGGACTGTAGCGATAGCTATAGCTGGTAATCCCGTAATTCAATGGTTGATTGGACTCGGAGCCATAGCGTGGAACTTTTTCGTTCTAGCTTACGGAGTTGTGGTTTTCTCAAGGTACGTCTTTGCCCTCTCCTTTGACAGGATCCTGCCTGAGAGGTTAGCTCAAGTGAACAAGTACGGATCTCCTGTATACGCTCACATATTGGACCTCACTATAACTCTCCTGTTTCTCCTAGTCCCGGTTTTCTCATTAAACGCTGCATTATCTTTATACGGTGCCACGATCCTAGGTTCGTTGTACTTTCTGATAGCCAGCGTTGCGGGTATATTTTACGGACTTAGAAACAGAGTGAATTCGTTAGTGGCGGCGGGTTCAATTTCTGCAATTTATTTCGCCTTCCTCACTTACGAGGCTGCTACAAATCCTCTTTTCGGATTTAGCACGACGTCAGGCCAAATTAACATCACAACGCTGATTTTTGTTATAGGAGTAGTTTTGGTAGGAGCGGTAATATATCTGGTCTCTAAGTATCATAATAAGAAGAGAGGGATAGACATCTCTCTTGTATTTAAGGAGATTCCACCGGAGTAGATTTATAATGTTTTTTTGCAAATAACTAATTTATGAGATTTTCTTTCTCCTATTTTCGTTCCACTAGTGTAATCTTTGGGCTGATTCTGATAGCGTTTGCTATAAATCCTATTACTGAACTCTTGGAATTTTCGCAGGAGTCACTTTTTATGGCATCACACTACGCTTTATTTATAGGTGGATTCTTACTCACTAGGAGACTTAAGCTACCTCCTCTCCTCGTTGTTTTATCAATTTTAGGTGTAGTTTTCTGGCACCTTCCACTGTTCTATGCATTAGCTGCAGGAGAACCAGCGTTCAGAACAATTAATGACGTTACGATGCTAGTTGCAGGAATGTTAGCTGGAGGCGCCTCTAATAGTCTATCTTTCTCTGTAAAAATTCTTTTATTTATAGCATGGATGGGTGCTGACAGCGTCCTATCCGTTATCCTTATAGTTGGATGGCCCTACTACTCTAACTCTATTTACTCGTTTTCTCCTTATCCCATTTCCCAGGAGTTGATTACTGGACTAGTCATGTTTGGGATTATGACAGTAGTTTTTGTATATGTTATCTTCACAATGCTAAGATCCGTATTTAAAATATAAAAATTAGGTTTCATTTTTTGCAATTTTTCTAGTAAGTCTCTCAAAGGCTATCGCGCCTATCGCCGTAGTGGTTAAGCTCATAAAAATTACCTCTGAAAGGTCGCTCTGATTAAAAACGCCGCTCGAAAAGGCTATTGAAGATATCACTAAACCCATTTCTCCACGAGGTATCATACCTAGAGATGACGCTATGGCCTTCCTTATATCTTTATTGTAAACGTACGCGAAGGGAAAGATTCCGGCAAACTTCAGGACAATAGCTAAGACTGTGATTATGCTACCTTGAACTAGGACATCCGTGGAAACGAACGTGAACACGTTAGTTTGAGCTCCTATTGTAATGAAGAACAAGGAACCGAATATAGCGATCATAGTTTTTACCATACCGCGGATCCTCTCTGCCTTCCTGCTTTCAGCAATGGCTACCCCCGCTATGAAAGCTGCGATAATAGGTGAGAAGCCTAGGGTTATCATTACTGTAACAAGGATGAACAGGATCAATAGTGACATATCTACGACAAGTGAGTCAGAGACAACAGAGATTATTCTAGGAATTATAAAAACTGAGGCTAAAAATATGATAACCCACGAGACGACAACCTTAAGGGTCAACTTCACTAGCTCAAAGAAGGAAAGTCCTCCAGTGTCTATTATAGCCAACGATATGGAAAGTATTATGAAAGCTACAACGTCGTCTATTGCGGCTGCAGACAAAGTGATCTTTATGTAATGTTCGTTCTCAAGCCTCTCGCTCTCTATTATAGAGGCTACCGCAGCGAGGCTAGTCGCCGCGGTGGCGGCGCCCATAAGAATGGCAACCGGGAAGGAAACAAAAAAGTTCATGTAAAAGAAGACTCCCACGAATGGAAGCACCGCTCCAAAAGTGGCGGCTAAAGAAGCCAGGTATCCTGATGTCCGTAAGGACTTAAACCCGTGTTCAAGACCAGATGCGAATATGAGCAAGATGACAGAGAACTCTGAGAAAAGCAATAAGTACGAATTTATTGTGAATATTTGATAACCAACAAAGGCATTTATAACCTCACCTAACGCAAAAGGGCTAAGTACTAGCCCGGTAATTAATTCCATGATAAGGGGAGGTATTCTGGCCTTATTGGATGATATCTTAAGACCTTGTGCTACAGTGATGAGAAGAAATATCTCCAAGAGCGCTAGGTAGACTTGGTCGGAGGTCATAGAGAACATTGACTTTTATAAGTATAAACATTAATCTTCCTCATGTCAATATTCAGAAAGAAGGAAGAGAAGAACATACTTCACATAGATCACATCAATCCTCAAATGAAAAAAGCTATAAAGACTTTAATAGACTCTGGTGTTCCTGAGGTTGCTAAACTTTATGGCTTTAGGTATCTCTTCCCACGATTGAGAGAACCCATATTTATTCCGTATGGAAGACTAGATGACGATTTCAAGGATACTCACGAAGCCTTTGAGAGGATATTAGAGGAGGTTGACAAGATTAAAGATGAGGGGATGCAAACTTATAAGACTTGGTATCCAACGGCTGAGGAGATAAATCACTTCAGGTTCACTTTCTACTCTATGACCATAGAGGATGGAATGAAGGTAGGAATAGCAGCTAACCCATTGGCTTCGTTAGATCAGGACTCGTTCAAATTAAACGAAATAGGAGACGAGGTGAGGGGTAAAAAGGTACTCATTCTATCCTCTGCACTAGCAGGTCAGGTTGTAAACACCAAGTCCGTATTTTCTAATTCGTCAGCAGTGGAGTTTCTAGATATAGTTTCATCTAGGGAGGATGAGATAATAGAGTCCTACTTATGGCTTAACAAAAACTTTCACGAAAAGTACGATAAAGACAAGGAATATGATGTTGAACTGGGAAGGACCTACATGAGGAGACTTTTCTCAATAATTAAATCTGTTACTTCTCCAAAGGTTGCAAATAACTCTAAAGATAAAGACGTAATAATCCTCCCTCTCTTCATATATCCTAAAGGTAAAATAGTAGGAAATATCTCTATCATGGAGGCTTGGAACTCTAACGAGAGTTTCGCTACTCTTCTTAGACAGGCTCAATATCATGAAATGGAGGTCGGGCCTGTAGTGTATAACGTTGATACAATAAATTCACTGGTTGAGACTTATGGGTTCTCTGCGGAAAAGTTAATAGTTCTCACGGATCAGAAGGTACCTGCCATCGATAGACTCGATCATTTAAAATGGTTAAAAAGATTTAAGGTAGAGAAAGAGACCGATTTCGTTAAGATTCTGAAGCCTTCTGGATGACCTGATAAATAGTTTGAGATGTTGCCTCTATCGGAGATGGTACGTTTCCGCTTTTTATTTCACTTAAAATTTGGCTAGGATCGTGAGATATTGATATTACCTGGCTAGGAGGAAGTGACTTAGGGTATCCTAATAATATCCACGTTCCGCCAGGGCCAGTAACTATTAGGGTTGTAACTAGATGGGGTATTGGACTCCCCAGAGCTATGGGTAGTTGGTTATTGTTATAAAGTACCGTTGTCTTATTTAGTTGATATTCTTTAACCAAATTAAAGACCCAGTTCGGTGCCGAGGTCTGCAACTCTTGAAGTCCAATTTGAATCGCTTCACCATTTAAAGGTTGTCCGGAAGGCGTAGCATTTAAGTACTGGTTGTATATATAATAGAAATGAAATTGAACCGAGCTATTAGGCTGAAAGTTTTCGAATAGCAATCCAGGTATCGCCCCTCCTAAATCAGGCTCCGCCAGTGACAAGTGGGGCTCTACAGAAACATTACCGTAGTGAGTTAATGCAAGATAGAGAGGCCAGGAAAGCGTAGCGCCATAAGGACAGCCATACCAGCTTATAAAATAGACCTGCGTCGTTCCGTTAGGTGCGTAATCTACCGAGGACACCTTAACTATGTTTGTAAATGCGCTCTCCGCGGAAACTGTAGGAGAGGATGATCTAAATCCTATCGCGAAAAAGATGACGATAACGATAATCAGTGCGACAAAAGGTATGTACACTAACCTGCTTTCATTCTTCTTTTTCCCTTTCGCCA
Source organism: Metallosphaera cuprina Ar-4 (assembly GCF_000204925.1). Taxonomy (NCBI): domain Archaea; kingdom Thermoproteati; phylum Thermoproteota; class Thermoprotei; order Sulfolobales; family Sulfolobaceae; genus Metallosphaera; species Metallosphaera cuprina. Next base: position 660,669 of record NC_015435.1, read on the forward strand.
TCTTTATCATAATCATTCAGTCTAGTTTTAAATCTTTTCACGACTTTCATGATAATCTCAATCCAATTCAGTAGGACGTGTATTAAATTGAAATTAAACTGAAATTCAGAGAGAAATAATTAGTTTCTTTTGAAACATGTTTTACCATTTTTGAGAAAAGAAATCTCATCGCATTCAAGCCTCGTTACATTGATTAATTTCTCCAACGCCTTCCTAATTGCGGGATCCATAGCAACTAGCTTGAACGCGCTCACCAAATACCAGAGGTTACCTCTGCTCTCCGCTACTATTAGTCTAGGCTCAATTTCCATGAGCTTTTCTATTACGTTGTTCATGCTACCTGTTCCAGTGACTCTAAATTCCTTGAAGACCACGTTCCCTGGAACATCTTCAAAGTCTATACCATCAGCATATATCGTAATAAGTGACCCTGTCTTAAGTATCGTGGTGAACTCTCTAGGTTCGATTTCAATTCCGTATTTTGAAAGGTAGCCCAACCATCTATCCCTTTTCCTCCCTCTTAGTTTTGTCCTTATTAGGGTTGACACACTCATAGACGAGATGAGATCCGCTGCTGTCGCTGTGACTAGGTCTTGATCTCTATAAATCGACGGGCCCGAACATTTTACATCGGATATCTTGCCCGAGCAAACGTAAGACAGCTCTGGTAGAGGTGGGAATATCACATCTTCTGGGGACTCTACTTTAAGTTCCACATATAATTAGCCGGTTCCAAGGTTTTATTTAACTGTTATTAAAAACACTCTCTTTAACATACATCAAACTGTTTTATTTAAATTATCATTCCAACATCTGAGAGAAATTATCTGATTAACTCCCCTTCCTAGATAAAATTAAGAAAAAATTTTAATGTGATATATAATCTTTTAATTGCTTGCCATAAGCGATCTTAGATAATGTTTAAAGATTTTAATTTAGACACGCACTATCTTATTATGGATTTGATTCCAGGGATCCTCAAGGAAAGACTCTCTTCCTCTGAGATAGAAAAGTTATCTAAGCTACAGAACCACCAACTCGTAAACTTCTTAAACTCTGTCGTAGGACTTTGCGATCCTGAAAGCGTCTATATTGTAGAAGGCACTCGTAAGGACCTAGAATACGTTAAGAGAAAAGCTATCGAGACAGGAGAGGAGATAAGGTTAAAAAACGAGAATCATACAATACACTTTGACCCTCCACTTGACCAAGCTAGGGCAAGGGAAGATACTTTCATTTTGGGTTCAAAGATACCGTATGTGAACACTAAATCTAGAGAAGAAGGTCTTCAGGAAGTCATTTCGATACTAAAAGGCTCTATGAAAGGTAGAGAAATGTTCGTAGGGTTCTACTCGTTAGGACCAATCGCCTCCAAGTATAAGATGTTGGCCGTACAGGTTACAGACTCCCCATACGTTATACATAGCGAGAACATGCTTTACAGGAACGCGTTTAGAGAGTTCACCAACAACGAAGATTTCCTCAAGTTCGTTCATTCTAAGGGCAGTTTAGACATAAAGAAGAGGAGAATAATGATAGATCTTGAAGGCGTAGTCTACAGCGTAAACACAACGTATGCAGGTAACAGCGTAGGTCTCAAGAAGCTCGCACTCAGGTTAACTCTAAATAAAGCTGTAAATGAGGGATGGTTATCTGAACACATGGCCATAATTGGCCTAGAAGGGGAGAGAACACATTACATAACTGCCTCTTTTCCGTCAGGTTCAGGTAAGACTAGCACTTCAATGTTGGGTAAACTCATAAGTGACGATCTGGCTTTCATAAGGAACGTTAACGGTATAGCGAGAGCTTGGAACCCTGAATCAGGAGTATTTGGCATTATTCACGGAGTCAATCCTAAGGACGACCCAATAGTCTGGGACGTTCTTCATAGCAATGACGAAGTGATATTTTCCAACGTTCTCCTTCTGCCGGATGGAACGGTATATTGGGAAGGGAGCGGAGATCACGAGCCTGAGAAGGGCGTTAATTTTGCGGGGGAATGGTGGAAAGGAAAGAGAGATGGCTCTGGAAAGCCGATCCCTCCTAGCCATCCTAATGCAAGGTTTACAGTAAGATTGAACTCCTTTAAAAATTTAGATCTAAAATATGAAGATCCTGAAGGAGTTGAAATAGAAGGGATCATCTTTGGGGTAAAGGACTACTATACGCTAGTACCCATAGCTGAGTCCTTCAGCTGGGAACACGGAGTGATAACTATGGGAGCTTCCATGGAATCGTCTAGAACGAGTGCAGTTATCGGTAAGTCAGACGAGATGGAGTTCAATCCGATGGCGCTACTGGATTTCATTTCAGTATCCCTAGGTAAATATCTAGATAATTACCTCAGCTTCGGCAAGCGGTTATCAAAGCTTCCTAAGATCTTCAGTGCTAATTATTTCTTAAAGAACGAAAACGGCTACCTTAATAGCAAGGAGGACAAGAAAGTGTGGTTACGCTGGATTGTGGAACGTATAGAAGGAAAGGCTAGCGCTATAAGAACACCTATAGGGTTTATCCCTACATACGATGACCTATCAAGCTTGTTCTATAAGGTTCTAAGTAAAACGTATAAGAAGGAAGAATATGAAGCTCAATTCACAATAAGGTTAAAGGCTTATAAAGAGAAGTTCGAGAGAGTACGTAGCGTATACGCAGGTATAGATGACGTACCAGATACCGTAATAGAGATTTTCAATAAGCAAATCTCTGACTTAAACGAGTATATCAACAGGTTCGGAGAAAAGGTCTCTCCATTTCAACTTTCCTAGTTTAGAAATTCATAATTAATCGTTTTAAAACTCCTATTAACTTTGTTCTCGTTGAAAGTTGAGGTAAAGCGGAATCACGGGGGCTGGAAACTTATCATCGATCTCTCTCGGTGCGTTATCCTAGATAGAATGTCACGTTTCATACGATTAAGTCTTAATCGAGCTCTATATTTTCCTTGGCTAGTGCTTCCTCGAGGGCCTTATAATTAACTTCAAGGTGCTTGTTTAGTATCTCTTCCGCCATACCTCCAATATCAAGGTTAGCCTTGAACCTTTTAGAAAGTATTTGATTTAGGTGTTCCTCAAGATGAAGCGGGCTAGTTAGTCCACCGTGAGCTAATCCGACTGCCCTAGGCTTCAGACCGATTTGTAGTTTAAGGCTTTTAATGTATTTGTTTAGTTCCAAAGGAGGAGGAGTAGTAGGTATTGGAACTCCATTATATCTTCCTCCTGCGGAGTCCCCCGTGTAAACAATGTTGTCGATCAGAGCTGAAATGTGGTGCTTAGCGTGGCCTGGAGTATAAAGTATCTCCATTTTCTTTTCACCTAGGTCTATAGTCTCTCCGCCATTTACTTCTAGGAATGTTGCTTCTGTAGGTTGGACCTCTCCATATATGTCTACTAGCTCACCCAATACACTCCTGGCATCTGAGTTTATCTTTCTCGGATCCTTAAGATACTTTGAGTACCCATTGTAAACTATCACCTTGGACTTATATCTTTGCACAATTTCAGACAGAGCGCCTACGTGATCTACATGCAAATGAGTAACAACTACATAATCCAGTTTATCTAAAAATCCTACATCCATTACGGAGTTGGCCACTCCAGCATCTATCATGACGTTAAGTTTATCACATATTACAAACGAGTAAACAGCTTCCGGGAACTCTCCAGGTCCTGAAGGTATAGCGTGTATACCTGAGCACATAAAAGAAAAGATAGCTTAGGAGATAAAAAATCTATTAAGGAGCCTCTCTCGTCTCCTCTATTATATCTTGAATTGCCTGAGTTCTGAATCCGCTATATACTGCTCCATAGTGGGCTGCTAAAGTCACAACGGCTGCGACTATAGTGTCTTCAGGGAATGGGATCACTGGGTTAAGACCGAATCCTCCAAAGTAGGAAATTACTAGCATTACAAAGATGAACGCTAGAAGCCAATAACTCGCCCTGACCTCAGACTTCACATCAGAGGCCTTTCCTAACTCGTTTAATATCACGATGTCGGAGGCAACCAAGCCAGCCATTACAACAATGTAAATCAGGAAAGCAATGTTATTAGCCGCGCTGAGTGATGCTGTTGCCCCATAGAACTCGAACGCCACGATCAGCGTAACTACAATGTTTACAACGCTTATGATAGCGGACAGAAGTCTATTGATTCCCATAACCTTATTAGCATAATAAGCAAAAAATAGGGCTAGTCCAAGAAATATTCCTGTAACTACGTAAAATAAAGTGGCAAATCCAGACCAGTAAACTATCAGTCCCGCAGCCAGGGTAGCTATGGGAGCTATAATCTTAGCCAATGGTAATCTAAAAGGTCTATTTAAATCAGGAGCTGTTTTCCGTAAAGTTTCTAGGCCTATTCCACCCATAATGTAAGTGAAGACTGTTGCAGAGCTAATGAATCCTACAAGGGATTGCCAGGATGGGAAAGGCAGCATGAATATTGCAGCTATAATAGTCCCAGCTATTAACGAAGCTACTGGAATCCTAGTTTTGCCGACCTTTAAGAAAACACCAGGCAGATATCCGTTGGTGGCGAAACCGTATATTGTCCTGGCACTTGTTCCAGTATATATCCAGCCGGTTCCGCTCGGAGATATTACAGCATCTAAAAGGAGGATGTAAGACCAACCGCTAAATATCAGAGCCAGTAAACCTAGAGGAGCGGCTAGGCTGAATATCTGATAGAATGGACCAGATGATAAGTTAGAACTCCCGAGTTCAGTCCAATTCCCTGGAGTTACCGGTTTCGTCACGTTCCCTGAAGTAACGCTTAAAACGTTCCAGTTTATCCCCCCTATGAAGGCTACCTGGAGCAACGTATAAAGTATGACAGCTATTATTAGTGAACCCATAACCGCAAAGGGTATATCCTTCTTAGGATTTCTTCCCTCTCCTCCATATTCCACGGCCTGTCTGAAACCTAGATATGAGAAAATCACACCGGTAGTTGGTATAGCGTAAAGCACAGCGGACATGCCGTAAATTCCTGCCGAACCTTGAGCCACGTTTGAGGGAGATGGGAAGAATCCACCACCCATAGTCAAGTTAAACGGATGGAAATAGAACGCTAGTAGGATAACAACTGTAATAGAAGGTATGAGGAGTTTCCACCACCCAGCTCCATGGGTTACCTTTCCAAGTACGTTAACTCCTACGTAGTTTAGGAAAAAGAAGAAGAGAAGAAAGAGGTAAGCAACAATTATTCCAAGCGGAGTCAATACTCCTTTAACTGTCAAAGGAGGAACCAAGCTGGAAAGATAGGTTACCGTTGCTGTTGCCTCAATAGCCGGAACGGAAGCCGCAGAAAGAAAATACGTCCAAGTAATGATGTATCCTGCAATACCTCCGTGAGAATAGTGTGGATACCTAACTATTCCTCCAGATTTGGGAATGGAGGAACCTAGCTCCGAATACGCCAAACCAACAAACATAACCAGGATCCCAGCGATAATCCATGATAATATTGCAGAGCCTCCAGCGTCCTCAGCGGTGTAGAGCGCGCCGAAGAGCCATCCTGAACCTATTATCCCTCCTAGCGAGAGATAGAGGAGCTCCAATTTTCCGAGAGATCTCCTAAGCTGCTTATCGGAGTTTAAACCTAGATCTCCCGCCTTTTGAGATTTTTCCCCAGACATATCAGATTGTTTACACGAGATTAATTATTAAAAATCTTTCTATAAACTATCACTTAGTGTTTTCCTTTTTTTAAGATAGTAATGGATTACCAATGAATCTTTTCATTCTAACATGGTAGAAACATGGAGATATTCTTAGGTCTCAATAAAAATTTTTCAATTAAATATCCTTATTTTTATTTTTGTATAAAATAAAACGTATGTGGAGCTAACGTTAGTCTGATAGGCAATATCGTAAGGCGGTAATTTAAATCTAGAAAGAGCACTATGAAGGGTAATCCTTTTTAATATTGTATAAGCAAATTAAAGCGATTTATTATGACTGAAGAGCAGTCTCTGAAGACAGGAGTTCAGGAACTTGAGGAGAAGGCCGATTATAACATGAGATATTATTTGCATCTCATGAAGTTGAGTAAGGATAAACCAGCTGAGTTTTGGGGGTCTTTAGCTGAGGAACTTCTAGACTGGTACGAGCCGTGGAAGGAAACTATGAAACAAGAGGATCCGATGACGAAGTGGTTCATAGGCGGTAAAATTAACGCAAGCTATAACGCTATAGATAGGCATCTTAATGGCCCTAGGAAATTCAAGGCAGCTGTGATTTGGGAGAGCGAGCTTGGGGAAAGAAAGATTGTAACATATCAGGACATGTTTTACGAGGTAAATAGATGGGCAAACGCCTTGAGAAATCTAGGTGTTAAAAGGGGAGATAGGGTTACCATATACATGCCTCTAACCCCAGAAGGCATTGCTGCAATGCTCGCCTCCGCTAGATTAGGAGCAATTCACAGCGTTATATTTGCGGGATTTGGATCTCAGGCAATAGCTGATAGAGTAGAAGACGCTAAAGCTAAGGTTATAGTTACTGCTGACGCTTATCCTAGGAGAGGTAAGACAGTAGAGCTCAAGAAGACAGTGGACGAGGCTCTGAAATCTCTAGGAGATAGAAGCCCAGTTGAACACGTTTTAGTGTATAAGCGGTTGAAAACAGATGTGGAAATGAAGGAAGGTCGAGACTTTTTCCTTGACGAGGTAGGAAAATATAAATATGTAGAACCGGCCAGGATGGATTCAACCGATCCTTTGTTCATTCTCTATACGTCTGGAACAACAGGAAAGCCAAAGGGTATAGTTCATTCGACAGGAGGTTATCTGTTAGGAACGTCCGTTATGCTTTTATGGAGTTATGGTTTAAGTCAAGAGAACGATGTGCTGTTTAATACCTCAGATATCGGCTGGATCGTTGGCCACTCTTACATAACTTACTCTCCCCTTGTCATGGGAAGAACAGTAGTGATTTATGAGAGCGCTCCTGACTATCCCTATCCAGACAAATGGGCTGAAATCATTGAGAGATACAGGGCTACAACGTTTGGTACCTCCGCTACGGCCCTAAGATATTTTATGAAATATGGAGATCAGTACGTAAAGGAACACGATCTATCATCCGTTAAAATTATAGTAACTAATGGTGAAGTCTTAAATTACTCCCCGTGGAAGTGGGGTCTAGAAGTGTTAGGTGGAGGAAAAGTTTTCATGTCTCATCAATGGTGGCAGACCGAGACTGGAGCACCAAACTTAGGCTATCTACCAGGTCTCATTTACATGCCCATGAAGTCAGGACCGGCTTCTGGATTTCCTTTACCTGGAAACTTTGTGGAAGTTCTAGACGATAAGGGCGACCCGTCAAAGCCCAGGACTAGAGGTTACTTGGTGATGAGGCCTCCTTTCCCTCCAAACATGATGATTGGCATGTGGAACGATAACGGGGAGAGATTAAAGAAGACCTATTTTAGTAAGTTTGGTTCGCTCTATTATCCTGGCGATTTCGCTATGATCGATGAGGACGGCTACGTGTGGGTTCTAGGGAGAGCGGACGAAACGTTAAAGATAGCAGCCCACAGGATAGGAGCTGGGGAAGTAGAATCCGCTATAACTTCCCATAAAGCGGTGGCTGAGGCTGCTGTTATAGGTGTCCCTGATCCAGTTAAGGGAGAGGAAGTTCATGCCTTCGTTGTCTTAAAACAGGGGTATATAGCATCGTCAGAGCTAGCCAAAGATATTCAATCTCATGTCAGAAAAGTGATGGGACCAATCGTATCGCCTCAAATCCACTTCGTGGACAAGCTTCCAAAAACCAGATCCGGGAAGGTTATGAGGAGAGTAATAAAGGCAGTAATGATGGGATCCACTGCTGGAGATTTGACCACAATAGAGGACGAAGCATCAATGGATGAGATAAAGAAGGCCATTGATGAGCTTAACAAAGATCTCAAATCTTGATTTTTATCTATCCTAGATTAACTTTTGTAATACTTATCTCAGTGTATTTATATTTTGGCGTTTTTGTATCTTCGTCTAACTCATCACAGACTACGTTATTTATGCTCGGCACGTGCATGTAGGCGAACACCGATCCTTCCCTTACTTCGGGTGAAAGTTTTACGCTGAGGATAGCGGTTCCGCACCTAGAGGTTATCTTCACAATATCCTGGTCTTTGATTTCTAGTCTCTCTGCATCACTAGGATTCATATAAATGACTTGAGGGATCCGACCAAAACCGGGTGTCCTATTTATCATCTCGTCCGTGTTATACCTTGTTACTGCTCTCCCAGTTGAAAGTATCATTCCTTTTTTAATGGTTGGTTGATCTTCGAACATGAGCTTGGCTTTTCCGTTGGCAGTTCTGAACCTTTCTCTATAAAGCACAGTTTCGTTTTCTGGGTAACGGGACGGGGCGGAGAAATCCATAACTTGGTTCAAAGTAAGATTAGAGTAAATTCTAGAGACTCGTTTCATTTCCTCAAAAATCAATTTTGGATCCTCCTGAAAGCCATTTAGATGTAGTTTTTTAGCTAAAAGAGAGAAGATCTCTAACTCCGCCTTAGCTTCTCCAGGAGGAGAACTCGCCTTGAATCTCCACTTTACTATCCTATCTAGGCTAGTTAAGGATCCTTCTTTCTCACTCCACATTGCGGACGGTAGAACGTAATGAGCTAGTGCAGCTGTGGAGGTCATGAAAGGATCTATTACTACTAATAGCTCTAAAGATTTGAGGGTTCTCTCTACCTTATAACGGTTGGGAAAACTGAGTGCCGGGTTGAAGTTCATTAGTATTATAGCCTTCATGTCCGATTCTAACAACGCTTCAGTTACAGTTCTTCCTTCCGATAAGGGAGGAGCGAACCCCCATATACCTTCTAACTCTCTGGCGTTTTCCTGAGCAATTTGGCCGTTAGGAAATAAGTTAGGTTTTATGAGGTCTCCTGAACCTTGAACGTTAGACTGCCCCCTGTAAACGAGTAATCCCGCACCGTCCAATCCTACATTCCCTGTTATTAATGCTAGGTTGATTAAACTTCTCACCGCTTTGGTCCCATTAGTTTGAGTTAATCCAAGTCCCCAGGAAAAGATCACTGGTTTCTGCACTATTAGTTCAGCTATTTTCTTTATCTCATCTTGATTAACTCCAGTTATTTCCGCACTATTAATGGAATATTTCTTTACTGATTCTTTGAACTCTTCAAATCCTTCTACTCTATCTTCAATGAATTTTTTATCCTGAAGATTATTGGAAATAATATAATTAGCTATCGCATTGAATAGATATATGTCAGTCCCAGGTCTGATCCTAGCGTGGACGTCGGCTAACCTAGCGGTGCCAGTTAATCTAGGATCTATGACTATTAGTTTCCCACCCCTTGATTTAAGTTGTGTTATGTATTGAACTAGAACAGGGTGACTTTCGGTCAGAGATTCTCCAACAATCACTAGGACTTTACTCTTAGGGATCTCGGTCACTGAGACAGAACTGGCTCCCAGTCCTACCATTTCCTTTAATGCTGTGGCGGAGGGGTCGTGACATAACCTAGCACACGAGTCCACATTATTTGTTCCAAGAGCTCTAGCTAATTTCATCATAGTATATCCTTCCTCCAATGTATTTTGACAACCGCCATAGAAACCAATGGAACTGGGTCCATATTTCTCTTTTATTTCAATAAGTTTAGATGATATTTCATTTATTGCCGATTCCCAAGTAGTTCTAACAAGGATTCCTCTCTCTCTTTTTAACGGATAGAGTAGCCTATCCCAGCTATTACCAGGTTCGTGAGCTGTGCTTCCCTTTCCGCAAATGTGGCCCTTGCTCACAACGTGAGAAGGGTCAGGTGAAGTTCTAATAACAACGTTGTTTATCGTATCTAGGATCAATCCGCAACCGACTCCACAATAAGGACATATACTTCTCGACTCTGTCATGATTATGATCTTTTGTCGCTTTAATAAAAACGTGCTATACTAAGCGGGTTGATTAAGTGTTAAACAAGGTTAATTGATTAATCCCCTCCTTACTCTCTTATATTTATGATAGTCGAGATTAAGTCAGGAGAGGAGGAGGCCTCTATCGTATCTGAAGGAGCTTATCTCAACTCCTATAAATTCAAGGGCAAGCATGTCGTTCTCCAAGGTAAGGAGAGGAAAACGAGAGGGGGAATGGCACTTCTGATACCCTTCGCAAACAGGGTCAATAAAGGTGAGTATGTGTGGAACGGGAAACTATACAGGCTCCCATTAAACAGAGAGGGAAACTCCATTCATGGTCTGATACTGGATAGGGACTTCAGCGTTGAGAGCAGTCATGATAGGGGTGTAGCTCTTTATACAGAGCTAAATCATGTAGGCTATCCCACAACTCTAGGAATTCGTATCGAGTATGAGGTGGGTGGTGGACTCACTTGTAAGATAGTTATAAAGAATGTTGGAGAACAAGATGCGCCTCTGGTAATAGGTGCCCATCCGTACTTCATTGTTACGGAAGACTGGAAAATAATTCCAAATAAAGCTAAGAAATGTTTGACTCGAGGTAAGATACCAACGGGGGAGATGGTTAACACCGAAATCATAAATACAGATTACGATGACTGCTTCTTTCTTCCAGGAGAAATCTTGTTATCATCACAATATTCTAAGATAGCAATATCAAAGCCTGGTATGGATTTTGTTCAAATTTATACCGGAGTACCTGGAGCCCTGGCCATAGAGCCAATGAGCGGAGCTCCCGACGCTTTTAATAACGGGATCGGACTGATCAAACTCCTACCAAGCCAAACGAAGGAGTTCAGTTTCCAGGTTAAGGTATTACAGATCTAAAGAACTGGAAGGGTATGATGAATCTATTGATCATCTCTTCTATAACGTTTCTAAGATCCCCTATTTATAACTCACCTTGTTTGTCATTTAGATGAATTGCTTTACTAGCCTTAGTTTCAACACTTCCCTCATCGTAGTACGGCTACGAACATTCAAATGTGGAACAGATTATCTCTTCCATCTCCTTTATTATACTTTTTAATAAATAGTACTGAACAATTAACTTATCTATTCCGGCTCTCGTAATGGAAAATATGGGTTCGTCTCCTATAACGGCTTTCATCTCTATTAACTCGGATTTCAAAAGCCGGTTTGTCTCTCTCTTAACTTTTTCCTTTGACAATCCCAGATACTCAGCTATTTCAGATAAGCTCAGTTCTCCTTCTAATAACAACGTTAGGATCTTGACTTGCGAAAGGTTCATCAATAACATTTATCTTAATCGCTAAAAAGGGCTGTTATGCTAGGTTCTATAATGCCAAGTTTTTAATTAGAGGAGTCTCTAGGTCAGAGAGAAGAAAGGTTAATGGAGTATTCCTCAAGCCTACCTTATTGCGTCTAACTACGTGTGAACTAATACAGAAAACTCCACAGATGAACGTTCATCTGACTGCGATGGAAAATTGAGTTGTAATGAACGTGGATTTCATCGTGGGATTTAATAACGCTATAAAAATCTAAGTTTCCACGTGGAGATCTCAAGAGATAAAACGTGAATAGAAGAACTCAGACGTTAAACTACGTGAAAAGTTATTAAGTAAAAATAATTTAGCTTATTAAAAACTAAAAGAAATATCTACTTTCTTCTAATGAGGACTAGAATGACGATAACGGCTACGATCAATATAATAATGCCGTATATTACTAAATCGGAATTTAATGGCGTTCCTTGTTGTGAGTTATTAGAGGAAACCGATTGTGGGCCGGTTGAGTTAGTGGAGCTAGTTGGTGTAACTCCGTAAACTATATAATATACGTTTGATGGATCGTCATATATAAATATCTTATTTTGAATAATGAAATAATTTGTGGAATTGAGCGGTTCAATTGTACCGTTAACTTGCTTATAGACGACAAAGGATTGATTATACAAAGGAGAGACGTTAAAAACTACGTTCTGGCTACCGTTTATTAACACCTTTTGAGCAACATGAGCTCTATTGTCTATCGTTACGTTAGTTATTGTAATTGCCTCAGGTTCAGCTAAACTGACGTTGTATATGTTGCCGTCTTTTGTTATTAGGACAAATCTATACGTTCCGTTGATTGAAACTTCCACCAAGTATGCTTTATTATGATAGTTATGTTCGTTCGCAAAGACAACATGGCTAACATTAACGAACGCTGTAGACTCAATGGAATCGTTATCGGTAATAGTTATTATTACAGGTAGATCTTTTACCTTTATGTTTGCCTTTATAGAAGAACTTGGTATAGAGGTCTTCCCTAAAACCCACTTTATTTCTCCAGCCATAAGGTTCGAAGAAGAGTTATTGAATAAGAACTCCCTAGATCCAGATTTTGATATGAACGTGACGTGGATATAACCTATAGAAGTCCCATTCACTCCAAAGAACTCTATTGTGGTAAACTGGTAGTTTGAGTTTCCTTCAACGCTAAATCTATCAAATCCTAGACTCATCATTTCTAAACCCTCTCCCTTCCAAACTAAGGCAGGCACAAGAGAACCGTTCAAGTAGGCTAACGTTGTATTGTAATTAGCTGAAGAGGTTATCATGTTGTTACTTATTGCGAACTCCTCATGCTCAGGAACGTATCTTCTGGGAAAGTTTTGCTGGACTTCAATTTTCTCGCTAGAATGCGAAATCAGCGAGGGGTAGATCTTAACGAGCTTCAAGCTATCTGAGAATGTCTGCTCTCCAACCTTTAAGGGGAAGGTAACGTTGGTCAGAGACGATCCGTTGATAAATACTAAGGTGATTGATCCGGTGCCGTTAACGTAGACGTTAGTTTTGATAGTCTGATTGTTCATGAGAAGGCCGGCCCACGCAAGCTCCTCAATGCTAGAGGAATTAACAACTAGTCTAATTAGTTGAGGTATTTGTGAAACAACAGTGAGTGAACCGTTCTGATTTAGATCGAGCTTAATTGTTCCGTTATATGTTAATAACTCGTTTGAGGGAACAACTTGATATAAATAAATATCCGAAGCGACGTCAGTGGCATGCCCTAAATAACTTGAGGTGTAAGTGGAGTTGCTAATGTAATAATAGACGGAAGCGTCGACTAAGTCATTGTGGAACCTGTGAAGTTGATTGCTATAAAATACGCTAACATATCTCTCGTAAGAGATGGTTAACTGGCTTTGTGCTGAGAAAGCTGAGGATAAAGGTATGAAACATGACAAAAAAGCCAACGCGATTATGATCAAAGCTGCCCTTTTATATGAAGGAATGTTATTCCCTTTCATTTGGGCTCAAGATCGTCTTAATCTATTTAAAGATTACCCTTCTCTTTAGATGTAAAAGCACTACTTCTGAATCCCGGGTTTAGTTAGTTTATTGAGGTCTAAGATTTGATCTATAGAACTATCGTTAAACCCTAGTTCCTTCAACGCTTCTCTTATTGACATCCCTTTAGCAAGCATCTTTCCTATTTTTGAGGCCTTATCATATCCTACTATAGGGGATATGGCTGTTATAAGTGCTGGACTGCTCTCTGCGTATATCCTCATCCTCTCCTCGTTCGGTACAACTCCTTTAACTACTAATCTAGCGAACTTACTTAGTCCCTCAGAGAGCAAATCACATTGAACGGCTACGTTATTTCCGATAAGGGGAACGCCCATGGCCAATTCAAACTCCCCTAGGTTGGAGGCGAACTGATTAGCTTGATCTAAGCCCACAACTTGGGCTGATATCAACATAGAGGCCTCAGCACTCACTGGGTTGGTTTTACCTGGCATTATGCTACTACCGGCTATCTCCTCCTGGGTTGGGAGATCTATCTCTCCAATTGCTGTGAACGGTCCAGAGAACATAAGTCTGAAATCTTGAGAGACCCTGTATAACTCCACTGCAATAGTTCTCATGACCCCGCTCAGAGTAAGCAAATCGGTGAGGAATCTCATGGCCCTGAAGGGATAAGCTAGTGTGAAGTTGTCTCCAGTGACCTCATTTATAACGCGTATTACGTTCTCTCTGAACATGGGATGAGAGTTCATTCCAGTTCCTACAGCAGTACCACCAATCGGTAACTCTCTAACGTAGCTAAGAACTGAATTGAGCAAGTAGATGTCGTGCTCAAACGCATCAGCGTATGCGAGCATCTCTTGTCCAAAAGTCACAGGTGTAGCGTCCCTAAGGTGAGTTCTGCCGGCCTTTATAACATGGTTGTATTTCTCTCCTATTTCCCTAAACGCTTGAACGATCTCTGTCAAGGCTGGGATCAGCCTATCCTTTACTTGCTTTACGGCTGCTATTCTTATTGCAGTTGAAACCGTGTCGTTAGATGACTGACCTAAGTTAACGTGATCGTTAGGATGAACTTTAACTCCTGAAATTTGCGAAGCCCTCTCAGCTATAACCTCGTTAACGTTCATGTTTAGACCAGTTCCTGAGCCAGTTTGGAAGACGTCAAGGATTATCTTATCGTCGTTCCTCCCTTCCATGAGCTCCACAGACGCTTCCTCAATTGCCTTTCCAATCTTTTGGTCCAAAAGTCCTAGAGAAACGTTAGTTCTTGCACAAGAGTATTTTATAACTCCCATTGCAAAAATTAGCGATCTATGAAATTTTGTTCCCGTATTCATAAAAAGTTTAGGTGCAGTTTCAGTGTATTTCATGAAATAAGAGGAGAAATCTAAAATATAGGCTTTCCTGAGCGTATTAAGATGGATTTAATTGAAATACTCTTATTAGACCAGTGTGTTCCAATGATCTAAGATAGTTTTTAGCTTCCAGACCACTTTAGGGACTTCGGTGCTATTGAAGTGTTCCCAGCCATCGAGCTCTGATTCTTCGGAAGTATACACTTTACTCCACTTAACTCCCTGTATGTAGTACGCGTAAATTGGTCTAACCTTGTTAACTAGTTCAATAAACGAACTTATATCATCCACCTTTACCATATAGCTACCCTTGTCACTCTCTTCCACTAAGGGTACACCTTCGTATGAGTCCATGCCGTCAATTTTACCCTCAGTTAGGGAGACGTGAATCGTAAACCCGTTGTCGTACTCTATCAAGAAGGCAAGAGGATTAAGGTTAATCACTTTGTTATAAACCTGAATCAAGTCCTTTTCCTCTAATTTGGTTGTAAAGGTTTCAACTCTGCTAGGTCTTGGATAAAGCCTCATTGAAGCCTCAGTGAAACCGCCCAACAATCCTTTAGATCCTATCAGACCCTTCCATTTTAATACTCCTGAATTAGTTACTATCCTAGTCCATTGTGTGAAGGAGTATGGAGTACCGTAGGCTGTTGAAATAGGATAAGCTTCATTAGTGGCAAGTAAACCTCCCACAGTTCCATCATAAAGCGAAGGAAAGAGTAAGTCCATGCTCATAGCTTCCTCCCTTATTTTGGATATTGGGCAACCGGCCTGTGCGATTACCTCAGAGTCCCTAATAGTGAAGTCAGACATTCTAGCAGTAGAAATTATTAGGTCAGCCACTTTTTTAGAGTGGTTACCAGTCCCTATTATTGCGACCTTCTTTCCGTTTTTACTTGCAATCCTTAAGGTCTCAAGCATTTCACGTTCGTCAATAACCTTGCCAATCTCCATGTTATTACGTTTGTCATAGAATCCTTTATAAGGATCAAGCCCCTTTCAGAAATTTTGTAAAAAAGAATCGTTATCTATGCAAAAGTTTAGTTTGCGATCTCGGTTCAGTTCTAGAACATTGAATCAAGAAATTGTTACCATGCTTAGAATTCTATAACAAAAATTTTAATAGAACTTTTTCACCAAAAAATTATATATCGCCTGCTGTCTCCGTTGAGAGTATATAGAAAATATTATAAACCTCAAGTAAGTAATGGATATGGATAAAAAATGGCAGTAGAGGATATAGTTAAAGTGAGCAGAAATTATCAAGTTACAATACCTGCTAGGATAAGGCAGAAATTTCAAATAAAGGAAGGAGACCTAGTCAGGGTAGTGTTTGACGAGAACGATAATTCCGTTAAGATAATGCCGATGAAACAATAAATTAAATTTTTCTTGAGTTCTTTTTCTTTATTTTAATTTATAAAAATTTATTAAATACATAATTTAATATGTTACCATGTTTAATATACTCTACTTCTCTACCTATATCAATTCTAGCCAATCCTTTGATAGTTCTAGTTTTCTCTCCAGTTATCGTTATGGTAACTGTTGTACGAGGTTTAATCTCATCTAACTCAATGCTAACTAATTCGTTTCCATTAAGGTCTATATCCTTCCAGTTTGCTTCTATTGGGATCACTCCCATAGCCACTAAGTTGCTTCTATGGATTCTCTCAAAGCTTTCGGCTATCACTGCGCGGACACCTAGCAGGTACGTGACCTTAGCTGCCCAATCTCTAGAGCTACCGGATCCGTACTGCTTTCCTGCAAATATAACTACTGGTACACCTTCATTTTTGTACCTCATCGCCACATTATATATCGTATCAACAGTTTTATCCGGATAGTGTACCGTGTATCCTCCCTCTCGATCTATCATAAGGTTCTTAACCTTGGGATTTGCGAAACCTCCCCTTAACATAATCTCATGATTGCCTCTTCTAGCCCCATAAGTGTTGAACTCCTTTACACCCTTACTCTCAAGGTATCTGCCTGCGTCAGAGTCTTTGGCTATAGGCCCCGCTGGAGAGATGTGATCAGTGGTCACCTTATCCCCTAAAACTAGTAGAATCCTTGCGTTCCTTATCGGTTTAAATTCATAAACTTCTCTGAACCAGGGAGGTTCAACTATATACGTCGACTTCTCATCCCATGAGTAGGTTAAACCTCCTTCTATCTTGAGGCTCTCCCAATTGCCATCCCCAGTAAATATCTTATCCTTCTTCTCCTTGTAATATTCAGGGTTTAAAGCTAAGTTCATATACGTGGAGATCTCTTTCGTCGTGGGCCAGACGTCTCTCAAATAGACCGGATTACCGTTAGGATCCAGTGCTAGAGGTTCTCTCTCAAAATCAATGTTAATCCGACCTGCTAGCGCATATGCTACAACTAATATTGGAGAGGCTAGATAAGTACCTTTCAATAAAGGATTAATTCTCCCTTCGAAGTTCCTGTTTCCACTTATCACCGCATATCCCTCTATACCTTGTTTTAGATCGTTCTCTATTTCATTTGGTAACGGTCCCGCGTTTCCTATACACGTAGTGCATCCGAAACCTACTACGTGGAACCCAAGAGCCTCAAGGTAGGGAGTCAACCCTGCTTCATTTAGGTATTTTACCACAATTGGCGATCCAGGCGCCATGCTGGTCTTCACGTAGTTCATAGATCTAAGTCCTCTCGCCACCGCCTTCCTTGCTAGAATGCCAGCTCCTAACATCACAGTAGGATTAGAGGTGTTAGTACAACTCGTAATTGAGGCTATTACAACGCTTCCGTCGCTTACTCTTTTCCCTTTCCTGTTGCCTACTTTGATCTCAGGCATCTTTTTTAAGGGGACTAGTTCGTCTGGATTCCTGGGACCGGCTAAAGAAGGCTCTACGTCACTCAAGTTAATTTCTATAACATCGCTATATTTTGGTTCGACTGAATAAAATAATCCCTGAGCCTTAGTATATTCTTCAACGATCTTTTCATCCCTGCCTGTTCCCTTGAGGTAAGATAAAGTGTTCTCATCTATTGGGAAGTAACCCACGGTTGCCCCATATTCAGGGGACATATTTCCTATTGTGGCTCTATCTGGAACCGAAAGATTAGACAAGGCGGGCCCGAAAAACTCAACGAACTTCCCGACCACGCCCTTTCTCCTCAATTTCTCAGTAATGTAAAGGACGACATCAGTTGGCGTTACGCCCTCTCTAACCTCACCGATCAGTTTAACTCCTATGACTTCTGGAACGGACATAAAATAAGGTTCACCTAACATAACTGCCTCGGCCTCTAGTCCGCCAACTCCCCAAGCTAGAACACCTATTCCGTCAGCCATAGTTGTATGGGAGTCAGTCCCTATAACTATCTCGGGAAACGCTGTAATTTTCCCTTCGTGTTCTCTTACATCGATCACTTTGCTTAGAAATTCTAAGTTAACTTGGTGTATTATCCCGTTTCCTGGAGGGACTATCCTTAGGTTTGAGAACTCTCCTTGAGCCCACTTAAGGAATTGGTACCTTTCTTTATTTCTTTCGAACTCTAGTCTCATGTTCATCTGCAACGAATATTCTGTTCCAAAGTAATCCACTTGAACCGAATGATCTATTATCAAATCTGAGGGAATTTTAGGGTTGACTCTAGAAGGGTCCTTTCCTCTTCTCTCGAGCTCGGATCTCATAGCTGCCAAGTCCACGAGTAGTGGAACTCCTGTGTAGTCCTGCATTATAACTCTAGTTGGGATAAACGCGAAATCCTTGCCTGTTTTCCATCCGGCAATAGTTTCGAGATCCTCTTCAGTTATCCTTTCTCCATCTATGTTCCTTAGAACATTTTCAATTAAGATCTTTATAGAATAAGGATATTTTTCTATTTCAAATCCTATTTCCTGGAGTTGAGAAAGAGGATAGTAGTAAACCTCTCCTAGCCTGGATTTTTCAACTTTCATACGCATTCATTAATACACAGACAATAAGAGGTTTTCTTAGAAACAAAAAGCAATAGTGGTTAAAGCACCTCTTTACCCTGCATCCAAGCTCTACTTTTAATCCTCTCCAACACTTTAGGGATGTTTATCTTCATTGGACAAACTTCTTTGCACCCTCCTGAGTGAGTACATAGGAGTGAATGATTTGCGTTTCCGTACACGATATAAGACCACATGGCTCCCATAGGACCGGAGTACGGTGGGGTACCCCATTTTCCATCTAAAACCCTGTACACAGGGCAGTGGAGGTGACATCTTCCACATCTTATGCAAAGCAGAGCCTCACTGAGCTCTGAGTCCTTTGACGCCTTTACCCTACCGTTATCTAAGAGGATCAAGTGAAACTCCTTGGGACCGTGAGCGGGACTAACTCTCTTCATCTCTATATCGCCGGTAGAGCTGGGTCCAGAAGTTAGGTTAACGTATGTAGGAGGGTAGAGTCCGGCATATGCGGCCTGAACCAATGCTTCCATCATAGCATAGGGGAGAGTAGGAACTATCTTCTCGAACCCGGCTATAGCGATATGTACTGATGGGGAAACGGTCGTAAACCTTATGTTACCTTCATTTTCAACCAGGATAACTGAACCTGTATCAGCGGATATAGCGTTAGCTCCAGTAATTCCAACTTCCGCATTTATGAACTTATCCCTAAGGAACTCTCTGACTCTAGCCACTATTTGCTCGTGAGTGGCGTCCTCAGACAATCCTCCTAGGGCCTCCCTAACTAACTCCTCAGCTCTCTCTTTTGACATGTGGACCGCCGGAGCTATAATGTGTGAAGGAGGTTCATTTGCTAACTGTATAAGGAACTCCCCCAGGTCGGTCTCCCAAACGTCCTTGCCTAACCTTTTCAGGTGCTCTCTTAAGCCTATTTCATAAGCGACCATTGACTTTCCCATTATGATTCTCTTTCTCTCTCCTATGATCTTAGTAACAACCTCTCTAGCCTCATGACTATCGCTCACTACATGAGGGATTCCTCCAATCCTCTTTACAGATTCAACGGTCTCCTCAACGTATTTCTCAAGGTTGTTTATTACATCTAGCTTAGCCTTTCTTAGTTCTAAAGCTAGGTCTTTGATGTATGGGTGTCTCTCCAGGACGTTATATACTCTCGGTACGTTGTTCCTTATCGTCCTGTTTATAGCTATTTCCCACGTCATAGTATAACCTCAGCCAAATCCTTAATTTCTCCCTTAAAGTAAGGGGAAAGGGTAACGTAGCAGATAGGGCATAGTACCAATAACTTACTTGAAAGTGAGTTGAGATCGCTTGCTCTCCTCTTAGCTATCTCTTCGCTTAAGTCCCTATTTACTCCCGCTATGGGTCCTCCACAGCAACTTGAGGTCTCCTTTCCTGTTATAAGTAAGTCCTCCTTTAATTTGATCCCGGAATCACTAATTATTGACCTGTACCTCTCTCTCAAGTTCAAGAACCTAGAGTAGAGACATGAGTCGTGAATCGTGTACTCATCCTCTACTTTTTTATTAGAGCTGACAACCTCCAAGTAATTCATAACATCAACGTCAAAACTTATGAATTCCTTGTATCTAGTTAGCGCGTTGTGCGTATGTGGATCTACAGTGATTACCCTTTTTACTCCATACTCCTTCAACTTATTATATACAGCTTTCGCGTGGTTCGCAAACTCCTCTAACAACCCTAGTTCTAGGAGTATAGCGCCGCTGTACGGCTCATCTTCGTATAGGTACCCCAAATCAATTCCTTTTCTCTTCAGCGCCGAAACTATGTTATTGAGTATATTATATGCCCTTTCTAGCTCAGTCTTGGAAGGTTTAATTAGTTTGGCTAAAGGTGATAAGCCCTTTAGTGATCCTGCAACAGATGAAAACTTAGTTAATCTGGGAACTATAGGTTCTATTTGATACATACACGATGTGAAAATTATAGTTTCCCTCCTTTTAGGCAGATCCCTAGTCCAGCCCGTACACACGTTGCTATCAACGGGGAAAGGCATTCCATACTTCTTTAAGCTCTCAACAAGAAGGGATCTAACTCCTTCCATACCCTAATGAGGTTTAACAATCTAAAAAATCAAGCTTTAATTTTCTTTTCCTTCGATACTCTCATCTTAGTTACTTCTCTATAACTCATAATCATGCTTAACACTCCCAAAATGCCTACTGTTGATACCACAAGTAGGAACCCTACGTCTATGGCATTTAAATTGGGTATTACAAAGCCCGTTGAGATCCCCCAGTTATCTATGCTAGGGAACAGTAAGATAAAGAGCCCTACAGCAGAAAACGTGATACCACCATAATAGAGCACCCTCCCTGCGGTTTTGGTACCAACATAGCGTATGTCATCCTCTGTAAGCTTCTTCACTTTCATTATGTTAGCGAATAAAGCTCCAAAGATTATCTGCATACTCATAGTTCCAAGACCAAACATTACTCCAGGTAATGGGGCGAAGAGTAAACTAGGCATCTCTGGAGCCAAAACGAAGGTTATTATTGAGGCGTAAGCTCCGAAGCCGAAACCAGCTACTAAACCATGTACTATAGTCATTTTTATAGGAGGATCTCTGATCTCGTTTCTCTCAGCTCGCGGATCGTGATGTTCACTGTGAAGAAGTCTATCTATAGGTAGATGAACGTATCTACCTTTTAGAATGTAAGATCCGGCTATAGCCATCACTAAACCTACAACGAAATAAACGGGACCGTCTAGGTTATATTCCTTGTAAATCGCAGCTAATCCTATAAAGCCCAAAGTAGTTAGTAAAGCCCTCTGAAGGGTAAAACCGAGTGAAAAAAGAAAACCTGCTTTCATTCCTCCTTTAGTACTGTATTTTCCAATCGCATAACTAAAGGTAATAGGCCATGTATGTTCATCAGGAGTGGCTCCGTGCATTAGGCCCAAAATGAATGAGATCCCCAGGATCTCAGCCACAGTTAGGTTTGAAGGTGGATTTAACACTAAGTTCAGTATATCCATAAGTATTAGGGTTACCCAAAATAATATAAACTTAACTCTAACCTTAGGCCTACGTGTTTAGGCCTAAAGTAGAACTAGTAAAGAGCAAGTTCGTTTTTGTCTATGATCTTTATCTTAGGGTCACAGACCCATCGTTCTGCAACTTTCAGCTTAAAAAACGTAGTAGAATACTATTAGATACCTTTCGTATGTAGAGGACGTCGATCAGTTGTTCAAACTTTCTCAAATTGAGTATCTAAATAAATTTACGATACATTTACTAGTAAGTTCAGGAAAGACATTTCAAGTCTCTGAATAAGAGGGTTCATAAGTGCGAAATCCAGCTCTAATGAAAGTTTTAAGAACATGGCGTTCACTCCTGAAACGCTACTTATGGCTTATATGCCGAAACGGTATAATATTCCCAGGATCTAGTTGATTTTGGGGAAGGTTATTGGTAAACAACTCCTGGAAATGGGCATAGACACGTTATATTTGAGAGGAATAGAGAGGCCTTTTTTACAACATCTGGGTCTCAAGTTCCTTCTCTACGATTGGGGTATAAAGAGAGGAATATACTACGGTAAGCGAGTTGGAGAAGAGTTCGGCATATCGTTTATCACCGGCAGGGGAAACGAGTTAGCAACTGAATCTCCTCACCCTAACGGAGAGAAGGTAGAGATTGATTTTCCACCGTTCCCATTGTTTATAGTGGATTTCTCTCTTTGGAATAGGCACTCAGAAAGCGAAAAGCGTAAACTTGCGAGTCAGACATTAATGCTGATATCCACCATTAGAAAACATTTGTGGGATTACAACCTTTCACTTAATCATACATCCCAAGAGCTAGAGCATCTCATAAAGGTTATGGGTTTCCCTAACAAGGTGAGGAGAGACGTAATGCCTCCTAGTAATACTCTCATACTAGATCCTTACGCCGAGGATCAAGTTACCGAAGAGCAAATAAGGAGTACGGACTGCTTCGTTTTGGGTGGAATAGTGGACGACTCCGGTTGGAAATACGCTACTAAAGAAATGGCTAAAGAGGCTGGTTACTCCTTCAGGCATGTAAAGATTGCGCTAAGAGGATCTAGGCTAGGAGTCCCAGATAGACTGAACAAAATAGCTTCTATAATATTGAGGGTTAAGGAAGGTGAGACTCTAGAGGATAGTATCCTTAACGAACAATCAAACGCTGACAAGTTCTTGAGACTCCTTAGGGACACGACGCTAAACGGTGATCTAGAAAGAAACGCTCAGTGGTTAAGGGCAGGAGAGAAGGTAAAGCAGAGGGTTAGGAGAATCACTAGTCGAACTCGGCCTGAATCTTTTTCTTCCCATCAATAAAGGACTTGGGAAAAGGAGGATTTCTTATTTCCTCTAGTTTTATCCCCTCCTTCATGAGGTCGCTTACAGCTTTCTTCAGGTCCTCTACATGGGTAGAAAACTTAACAAGGTCTCTAATCTTAAGGAGTTCAGGATCTTGATGTCTGAACCTTTCCGCGCTGATGACGTTCCATTTATTTCCCTCTTGGCGTATGAACACTATGTCCTGAAAATAATTTGGAACTACGTGGTTAACACCTGCTATGAAGTGATCTCTAAACTTGTAAACGTAGTACATAATAGGAATTTAAATTTATGACTTAAGAAGCTTCTGTTATGAAGATAGACTATGTGATTAAAGCTATAGCGGAGCTCATAGATGACGGCGAACTAGTTTACGTCGGATTGAACTCGGGACCCGCCCTATTGGCCTCCTTTCTTGCTAGAGATTTTCAAAAGAAAAATATACAAATTGTAGGTGTGGCGGAGGCTTACAATCCTAAGGACATAATATTGTCTCCATCTACTGGAGATCCATTCTTTATCAAAGACTCTCCAGTAATGATAACCGCAGATTCTTTTGATTTAGCCCAAAAGGGAAGACTTGACGTCATGTTTTTAGGTCCAGTTCAAGTAGATCAAGAGACCAATATTAACTTGACCGCAATTGGTAGATACGAAAGGCCAAAAGTGAAGCTGCCGGGGGGAGCTGCAACAGCGTATTTGATGCCGTTAGCAAAAAAGGTCATCTTATGGAATTTAAAGCACTCTAAAAACTCAATTGTGAAAAGGGTGGACTTTGTAACTGGTACTGCTAGAAACTCTGACAACGAAGTGTTCTTGGTTACCAATCTTGCAGTTTTTAAGTTCGATAGGGAGAAAAGAACGTGGACAATCGTCTCGATTTATCCTTGGTCTGAACTCGAAGACATAGTGAATAACACCGGTTTTCACGTTGAACTGAAGTCAGACAAGATGATCACGGTAAGTCCAGAGGAGAGTGCGTACATAAACACGTTAGATCCCTATAACCTTAGATCGGCGTTGGAGTGATCACCCTTACTGAATTTTGATAACTTATTTTGATCTACCAGAAACTAAGCTTGATCTAATAGCTTCAAGATCCCTTCGTAATCAGAGTCGTAAAGAGGATACATACTTGAGGGTTCAGCGCCTCTAGGCGCGTGGACTACGGCATCAACGTAAACCGAATTGATCGTAGGCCTCCTCCCGTAGAAATAGCTTTCATCTACTATCTCCTCTGCCGTTACGATCAGTTTCTTTGCAGCCTTAGCCTTATACTCATCTTCGTACAGCGGTCCTAAAATCTCTGAGTTCCCGTTCTGATCAGCCTTATTGACGTGAATTATCGCTACGTCCGGAGTTATGGCTCTAACTAAGAGGATCTCCTCTCCTGTAAAAGGATCACTTGATACCTTCCATGTACCTCTCTTTTCATGGATTTCCACCAGGTCGCTTCCCAAGACACCCTTTACGGGCATAAACGGCACACCGCTAGCTCCAGCTCTAATGCCAGCTATGAACGCTCCACACGTGTCTTCCAAGTAATCTATTTCCCCATTTTCTATCTTGTACCTGAACGTGGGTAGCATACCGAACCACTCTAACGTAGCCATTGCCACTCTAACTTTGTTAACTACGTTATGTTTAAGTAATACCTCCAACGCTATTCCAGGTTCTCTGTCTACAAAACCGAGTTCCTCATATTCGTAATCAACGAGTAACCTTATGAAAGCCATAGGGTTTCTATGAATTGAGATTCCGCTCACGGTTATCGTATCTCCTCTCTTCACAAGCGAGACCGCTTTCTCAAGCGGAACTAGTTTAGACATCTCTTTAAAATTTCGCTAGTACATATTTTTAACTTTTCTACATGTACATTGGTTTATTGCATATTATTTTATTTTTCTCGCTTCGATTATCCAAAAACCGTCTCTAAGATAGGCTGAGGATAGACTAAACTTTATTAAAAATTTTAAGGCAGTGTTGGGTCTAACCCCTCCGAATATCTCATCTCTAAAGATCAAGAAGAACTTTCCACCCTTCCTTAAAACTCTATACGATTCTCTTACTATGTCATAATCTAACACTTCATAGCTCAATACGCTTTTGAACGACTCGTCTCTAAAAGGAAAAGGGTATATGGCGTGAACCGAATTAGATCCCGCCGCCGACATACACGCGCTGAACCCTTCGTCACAATAGCCTATGCTTAACGATTTAGCTTCAAATGGCATCTTCGGGTAGTTTAAGATCATCTTGTCGTATCTAACAATCTTGTTATGGTTTACAACGATAGAGTAAACCGAGGAGAGCAAATTCATCTCACCTGCCAACATGTCCTTACCCATCAAAACATCAACTTGTGGTAGTACTGAAGATCTACCCATCCCTGCGTTAACTAGTTCTGTTGACCCGTTCACAGTTTCAATAGAGATAGCCTTCCATAGGGGCGCTACCTCTCCTTTAGCGTCCTTAAGTATTGCTATACTCATAGGGGAAGATATCTATAGCGAAATAAATATTTTCACACATACTTATTAGCGCGTAATAACTCTAAGCACGGTCAATAAAACACATAAGTCTATTCTTTGAGCTCGGCCGAAAGATCTGTTACTGATACCATACCTACAATCTCCCCTTCCTTGTTCTTCACTGGCAAATGACGTATTTTCCGGTCCGACATCAGTTTAGCAGCTTTTGTTATCTCCAAGTCCTCATCAACAGTCACTAAATCCCCCATTGTAGCCACAGTTCTCAGCTCGTCCAGCGCAGACGCGCCATTAGCTATTGCCTTAACTGCGTCTCTATCTGTGAAGATTCCTCTAGGTACTCCCTTATCGGTTACTACTACAGATCCCACACCCTTCTCCATCATCAGCTTGCAAGTTTCCTGAAGAGTTGTATTTGCCTCTACTTGGAAAACTGGTACGTTCATTACGTCTTTGACTCTCTTCATAAGTAAAGATAGCCTCTTTCCGTAAATAAGCTTTAGCGTTACGAACTTCAACGTACTGGAAATTTTGAGCCACATCCATCAAGTTGTACTGATTAGAGTAATGATCTCAACGAGTTCCTTGATCTTAACGCTTTTTCAAGTGAAAGGAGATAGACGGCGCCGGTTCCGTGATCTTCATTGACCTTCGTCTTCAATTCCCTTATTTCGCCTAGAGAACTCTAAGCTCAGACTTAACTCACTGCTCCCAATAGGCCTTTAACTCGATCTTCTTCGGTTCGCCGTAAGTTAATACATCGTCTATGACCTGTTTTAGATATTCTTCGCTCTGTACTCCTCTTATCAGCCACTTTTCGTTTACAACCAGTGCTGGAACTCCCTTTATTCCCATTGCTTTGGCCTCCTCCTCATCTTGAATAACCGCTAGCTTAGCTTCCTTTGACTTGAAATCCCTTTTGAACTTCTCAACATCCAATCCTATCTCCTCCGCCACTGAGATCAAAACTTTGTCGTCATTAACGTTCTCTCCTCCCATGAAGAACTTCTCCTGTGCTAATGAGAAGTACTCCCAATGGCCTTCATCTCCCTTTTGGAACTCAGCAGCCTTGCACGCCATTAAAGGTGGAAGGGACCAAACGTGCCCGATATTTCCTTTCTCCAATACCTTCTTGGGATCATAATCTGGAAAATATCTGGTTAAAATCGAGAACTCGCTCTTGAATAGCTCCCTAGCGTCCTCTTCTGTAGGGGCCGCAGCCAAGAGGTCATCTAGTGAAGAAATTATCATGAAAGCCTTATGTTTTACGTGAACGCCCTTATACTCAGAGAGGACCTTTTTTAACCTTTTGTTGGTGACGTAACAGAAGGGGCAAAGTACATCATGGAAGAAGGTTATCTGCATCAAGGTTCCTCTTTACTTTTACGGACGTGTGGCTTTTAAAATGATCGTATAGGGAAACGTAAAAAAACCTACGTCTTCACATTGGCCAACGTCAAGAGCTCCTTGATCTTCTGAAGGTCGTCTAACACGTCCTTCATATCCGATTTCATTTCTTCAATTTGTGACATCGAGTTAATAACTTCCTCTAATTGTCTCCAGTAATATTTTACAACTAGGTCAATTTGATATCTCTGCATTGTTATCGTTCCCAACAAGACTGTCAATCTTGGCATTATCCCTTTAGACACCAAGATCCTCTCATGTTTAGCCGCTATGTTATTTAAATTATCTAGGAGATCAAAAAGGTATCCTCTTATCTCCTCTAGTTCCTTCTCTCCCGGTTTCATGAGTTCCTCAGACATTATTTATCAAAAAAACTTAAATTAATCGATTTTAAACCTTTCTGATCTTCCATGACACTTCGACGTTTACGCTCCTAACGAGAGTATCCTTTAATGGGCACCTTCTCAAAGACAGTTTCATTACCTCCTCTATTCTCTCGTCATTAGACAACACTGTTAATTCGTATTTAACCTGGAGTAAACCGGGAGGTACTCCAGGTTCGCCTTGAAACCCCTTTGGGTCTAAAGTACCTTCGATGTAACCTTCGACACCTTCTATTTTTACGTTTAGTTCTTTGGATACGTAATAAACGGTTAGCATCATACATGAGAGAGCAGCACCTAAAAGGAACTCCTCCGGAGTAGGGTTATCCGAACCCATGAGTCCTATCTTGAACTCGTTGTCGTTAATGTTTATGACAGCGGTATCCTTATCTAATCTCCCCTCAGCGGTGAACGTAATCATCAATATCACCTAGTTGATCAGTCCAATATCCTTAAGTATGGCGGCCTCGACTGCATACCTTAAGTAGAGCTGAGTTCTTTCGTTTTCGCTGAGCGTTCTACCTCTTTCCCTTTCTAGCTCATCGATCTGTTTCGATATAACTACGCTAATGTTAGTTTCAATAGACGGTTTATTTACCTTGAACATTAGATAAATATCCATAATGAACTTGTACATCTCCTCATCAACGTTTAACAGATATTGACCTATCGAAGGTATTTGCTGTCCGTTAAACTCGATCATCTTCCCCTTAAAATACGGTCTCCAGCTTAACATGTTGGATTTTACGAACTCCCACGACGGTGGAAATCCCTTATATTCATCTGCGGAGGGTACGTTTACTACCTTGTACTCGTTTCCATCTATCTCTATTATTGCCTCAATCTCCAGTTCTAGGTTACCAACCTTTTCTATCAAATTTCCACTGTTGATAATAGGAAACTACTCCCGTAAAGGTTTTTTCCTTTTATCTGAAATATCATATTGGTGTAAAAAATGCAGGCTCAGGTATCGGACCCGTGTGTAGAGGAATGCTTCAAGCCCAGAGGAGAGTGGAAATTTACAAACATAAGTGAATGCATATCAAGGTGTTCATCCCTTAAAATAACTAAACCGTGATCTCATGAAAGTTAGTGAAGTGATGACAAGGGATTTAGTGGCCGTAGATGGTCAAGTCAGCATAACCTATGGAATGAAAATAATGCTAGAACATGGCATTAGACGACTTATTGTGGGAGATATTGACGGTATAGTTACCATTAGGGATTTAGTGTATGGATGGCTTCAGGGGGCAAAGCTTGTGGAAGAGGTAATGACGAGCGATCTCTTGATGGTATCTAAAGATATTGACTTGAGGCAGGCATCAAAGATCATGACGGGAAAGGGGGTTGGATCCCTTCTAGTGACAGAAGGTGAGAGAGTTATAGGTATTGTAACCGAAAGAGATCTAATTAGGAATATAAAAGTCGATGAGAGCGTGAAGGTTGGAGACGTGATGAAGGTAGATCCAGTAGTAGCGTCTTTGGAAACCTCAATCTTGGAGATCGCTAAGGCGATGAGGGAAAACTGGGAGAGGCACGCGATAGTTGTTGAAAACAATCTGCCCGCAGGTGTTATCTCAATAAGGGATGTCGCTAACGCTATACTCACGGAGAGATACAACCATAAGTCACAAGAAATAATGAAGAGTCCTGTCTTTAGAGTAACTCCGGACTCTACTCTGGAGACCGCTAGAACTATTATGGCGAAAGAGAACTTAGGCCTAATTCCTGTGGTAGACGCTAGGGCTCTATTAGGGAGCGTAGAAGAGAGGGATATACTCACAATCATTTCAATATAATTTTTTAGATAACCTCCTGAACTTCCGGTTTGTTTATTATCTCTTGGAAAGCCTTCTTAAGATCGTCAGCGGTGAAACCGAAGATAACAGGTTTCATCTCGTTGAAGGTCAAGTCTATCACTTCTGGAATCTTATCTGGAGGAACTCCGCTCAGTCTATCTTCGAGTTTCTCTACAAACCCTTGAGGTGACATAACGAAGAAGTCTCCGGATATGGAAACCTCATGTAAACGTTTGTTCACAAACTTGGTAGTTAGTCTCACTAGTTTCCTCGCCTTGTAGTCGAAGTGACAAACCACTACCGCCGATGATATCTTGACGCACCTTTCAGTTTTAAGTTCTGGATGTCTGTTATCCTTGTAGAATATCCACTCCTCTTTCTTCTTCTCGTTTGAGAGTTGCTCCCATCGCTCAATCTCTTCAGGAGTTAACCTGGCCTCTTCAAACTTAATGCCCAGGCTATTTTCAAAACTTTCTTTCAGTTTCTTGTCTAACTCCTCCCTAGGTGGGACGTAACCTAATTCCCTCTCTAATGAAGTTATCCACTCTGACATATCTTTAGCCAGTTTATCTCTAAACTTCTCTGATGGAACTTTGATGCATTTACTCATGAGTTCAGTATCTACATTCATTAGAATGTTACCCGCTATCACAACGGCCTTCCCGTGAGTCATAGCTCCGTTCCCGCTGATCTTCTTTCCATTTACTACAATGTCTTGGTCTCTAAGCGATGCGTTAAGACCGTAATCTTTAAGAACGTTTACTACAGGGGTTAGAAACTTCTCGTAGAGAGCTTTAGGATCCGAGGGTGCCTCCTCCTGTCTTAAAACGAGGAAGTAGTCATGCTCTCCTTGGGTTATGACTACAGTACCACCTCCCAAATCCCTTCTAACTACAGGTATCTTCATCTTTTTAGTGTACTCAAGGTCAACCTCAAGCCAAACTTCCTGATGAACACCCACATTGACGAACGGTTCCTTTACGGAAAAAACCAAAAAAGTGTCCTTACCCCCCTTCGTAACGTATTCAGCTACCGCGACGAAAGAAGTTATCATGTGATAGCCATCTTGAGGGGGGAGGGAGACGAACCTCCAGGACATGTCATAGCCTCTTACAAGAAATCTTTTCCGCTGCTACGAGTTCCTTAAGCTTCTGTACTGCTTGGGCTCCCGTATAGAGCTGCTTGATCTCCTCAGGGTTGGTTATCTTCATTCTAACTAGCCAGCCGTTCCCATAAGGATCCCTGTTAACTAATACCGGGCTCTTCTCAACCTCACCGTTAACGTCAACTACCTCTCCGGATACAGGAGCTGGAACCGGACCCGCCCACTTTCCACTCTCCATCGTTGCTACAGGCTTACCTTTCTCTACTTTAGTTCCCTTCTTCTTTATTCTAACCTTCACAACTTTACCTGCCATGGTTTGGGCTATATCTGTAATCCCTACAAGAATCGTATCGGGTGATTCTTGTTTAGCCCAAACTGTGTTCTTCCCATCGATATAATAGAACAGATTTTCAGGAATCTCACAGTTCGATTCGACTACCATTTTATCACTGGTTTTTCTGATTGGATAAACTAATCTAAAAATCTTTCCAAAAATAGAATACATGAAATAAATGAAACATGTTAAGGGATACGTTATAATATTCGAATGTAATGATGGTGTGATAACGAAAGGTAAAAGGAGATTCTCCATTGAGAGAGGCACGTACGCCTACGTTGGTTCATGTGGAGTCAATTGCAGTAAAAGGATATCTAGGCATTTGAACGA
Organism: Metallosphaera cuprina Ar-4; assembly: GCF_000204925.1. Taxonomy (NCBI): domain Archaea; kingdom Thermoproteati; phylum Thermoproteota; class Thermoprotei; order Sulfolobales; family Sulfolobaceae; genus Metallosphaera; species Metallosphaera cuprina. The sequence continues at coordinate 691,368 of NC_015435.1, forward strand.
GAGAGTTGAGAAAAGGCATTGGCACGTTGACTACCTAAAGGACATTTGTAAACCTTTAGCTGCGTTTATTTTAGACAAAGATGAGGAGGAAATAGCAGACTCATTCACCGACGAAGTTATCGGGTTCGGGGCGTCTGATTGTAATAAGCACAAGGGTCACCTCTACAGAGCAAAAGTGGACGAATTAAGAAGGATTTAAACGAATAAAAACCGAATTCATGATTTAATACGACGCCGCTAAAGTTATCAACGCCTAACTTAATTAAGTGAGTCGAGATATTTCGTGATGAGTTTGCCGAGTCTGGATAGGTGACAGCAAAACTAAAGCTGAGCTAGGCGCTTAACGAAGGATCTCATCCATTCCTTAGCCTTGAGGTAGTCCTGTACGAAAATGTTTTCGTTGAACGAGTGTATGTTAGATCCTGGATAATCTACGCCAATACCATCAGCTATTTGATTGTTTTCCAAGATTCTAGCGAACGATTCCATAGGTCCGGTGCCATAACTGTTAGGTAAAACTTCTGGATCCATGCCATAGACCTCTTTGGCCGAATCTATTAGGCACCGAGCGACTTCACTATTTATTGACGTCCTATAGGGTCTAACCCTCCCTAATACTCTGATGTCCACATCACGAAGGTAACTCTTTAAAGAGTTAAGTATCTCGTCGGGATCTTGTTCGGGTACCAACCTAAAGTCTAGTTTCGCCATTGCATAAGAAGGTATAACGGTCTTTGATCCTTCCCCTGTATAACCTGAATAGAGGCCTGCAATGTTACAGGTGGGTTCTTCTACCAACCTCCTCTGAAAATCTTCTGGTACCTCTTGACTTATGGCTTCCTCCATCGATTTTTTATCTCCTTTTAAGAATGATACCTCCTCTTTAGTCAACCACTTCACCTTATCGTAAAACCCAGGTACTGCTACCTTTCCGTCTCTCTTTAGTGATGACAAGACCTCTACCAACTTCCAAGCAGGGTTCTTAGCTACTGGGGCGTACATGGAGTGTAAGTCCTTAGCTGTCCTAGTGGAGATCTCCACGTAAAGTAATCCTTTAACTCCCAGCACGATCTCAGGAGCCCCGCTAGAACCTTTTCCTGCACCTTCCCACAACACGTAGTCAGCTTTAAGTAGGTCCTTATAGTCCTTCAGGAAGGAATCAATGTTGGGACTACCTATCTCTTCCTCCCCCTCGTAAATGAACTTCAGATTCAGGGATGGTAACTTCTCCATTTCCAGAATTCCTTGCAGTCTAGCCATAAGCGATCCCTTATCGTCTCCAACCCCTCTCCCTACAATCTTACCTTCCTTCATAACTGGCGTGAAAGGATCACTCTCCCACCTGTCTAAAGGCTCTACTGGTTGAACGTCATAGTGATTGTAGACCAAGAGGGTCCTTTTTGCCTTAACGTTTATCTCTCCATAAACGTAAGGGTTCTTGGATTGATGCCTTATCAGCCTCGCTTCTATTCCGTGTCTCTCCATGTAGTCCTTAATGAACTTGGCGCCTTCTTCACCCTTACCTTTGGCAGACGTTGTGTCGATTCTTACGAACTCAAGTAGGTCCTCTAATTGGTTCATGTTTTTAAATCATGTAATCAGTTAAATAAACCATGATAAAGTACTCGGAGTACGTCAGGCACTCAATGACTGAACCTCTGTTACTCATTTACGTTTACAAGAAGGTCGAAGATGGTAAGATAATATCAACATTTAGAGTCAACGTTTATAAGAACATGGCCGTGGCGATATATGAGGACGATAAACTTCAAGGTGGAGAGATTGTTGATGTCTTCCCAAATACTACAGAACATCTGCTAAGGATAATAGAGAAGTATTATCAAAAGGAGATAGACGATTTAGTAGTGTTTGGAGAGAAAAACTACGTAGACGCCTTCCTCGACAAAGCGGAGGAGAGGCTAAACTAGTTTGATCTAAAGGGCTAACCTTCCGAACTTCGATCTTAGGAAAACGCCTACGATAAGGAAGAACAGTGCGAACCCTAAGATTACAGGGGCTACCTCCCTCCATTGTTGGAAACCGTAGAGATACTCAGAGAGGAGAAAAGATATCGTAAAGAAAACCACTAATGGAGTGACTACAGCTAGCCACGTAAATGCGTCCCATCTTTTCTCGGACACCATATGTATTAGTTCGTTAAGTTGTTATAAAGTTGATATACTATTTTCTTTCTAAAACGTTTTTTATAACCTGATACATCTCCCTGTCCTTATTTTTCAAAGACTCGAGCGAAGGCGGCATTATACCCTTGTTTTTCACGCCTCTGACAACTGATCTTATCCAAGTGTCATAAATTTTCCCGCCTCCTTTATAGTAAAAATCCCTTAACCTTTGGACCGCCTCCTCCTCAGGCAATCTCTTAACGTTAACTAGATAACGGGAACCTACGTAGAGTATAAACCTTTTCCTACAGTCTGGTAAACCTCTCTCAAGGACCTTTTCTATCCAATCCATTGAAGTGCGTCTAGGCCTTGGGGGGAACACTCCCTCCACTTCAAATAGGAACTCTCCTCTCTCATCTAAGACAGTGGATATGCCATTATTGTACTTCGAGTATCCAGCCACGCTACCGTCAGGATACCTCAAGACTATCTTAAATTCATTTCGCGACGACATCCTTTGAGTCACCGCCCATCTTAATCTTAAGAGCACAGAAGGAGCAGATTTCTCTATCGTTATTAGTGGGTTTACCACACATCTTACACTTTCCTAGATTGAATTTAGGCAAGTCCTCGAAGAAAGGCCTTATCTTGTTTTCAAAGTTCTCTACTAACCTAACCATAAAACCTGGAATCTCATCTTCAGTGTTCTCAATTAACCTTCTCAGTTTATCTGAAGTTGGTCCGCCTACGCTTGGATTGTTTGGACATGAGTCCATTATAAAAGGTATCTTATTAACTATGGCGTAAGTAGCAGTCTCCTTCTCTGAGGTCAAGAACAGAGGCTTCACTTTCTTTATGTATCCGTTTTCTGCAGGTGACACGGCCCTCAATCTAGCTAAGTTTTGTAAATCTCCAGTGTGATATCCAGACATGACAAATACGGCCATATCATTTAGGTTGTGTCCAGTAGCTAGTACGTTAGCCCCTACGCTCTCTGCAGCTTCCTCAAGGACGTATCTCTTCACCAGTCCGCACGTACTGCAGACCGGTCTTCTCGCCTTAAGTTTAGCCTCATCTATTCCAAATCCGTACTCTCTCTTCAGCTCTATAACTTTGTACCTCACGTGTGTAAGTTCAAAGTTCTTTACTGCCAACTCCGTACTTAGTGCTGAGTACTTAGTTCCGTTATCTATACCCAGATCAATGTTTATTCCGACTAAATCAAACCCGTTTCTCTCTGACAGTCCTTTAAGGATATGAAGTAAAGTTGTGCTATCCTTACCTCCGGACACAGCAACAGCCACCACATCCTTTTCTGATATCATTTTGTATTCCTTGATCACTTTCTCCACTCTGGTCTCTAACCATTCTGAGAAATGCTTGGCGCATAACGTAAGGTTAGCGTAAGGTAACCTTATAACAGCCTTTGAGCCGCACTTCTTACAGTACACGTTCTCGCACATTCTTATATAGCCTTAGGGATTATAAAGTGGTAAGGGAAATGGAGATACTAGCAGAGCTTCATGCTAAACACAAAAACGAGAAACTAAGAAGGGAGATTAAACTATTAGAGGGATACGACGGCTTTGACATACCGGATGCGGCTCTAGGTCAACCGTCTGTTATACCATCAGTTACTGGAACGTTAGTTAGGGAAATTTTAGGTGAGGAGAAGAGGGTACTTATTAATCAACGGCTGGCTGACGTTAATGAGCTCTATGTTAGGTCTTTATCAATTACGGCCAGAATGATGAACTTTGAAGTAGCTTATACAAAAGGCGATAGGCCTACGTTTGGGAAAGAGGTAAATCAAGTAACTACGGAGAGAGCAATTGAGATAACTAGAGAGTACGGAGTCAAATCGGGAGCGATGTTAAGCTTGAGGAAAGGTAGAGATGAGATAATGAGGAGGCTTGACATGAAGGCCGATTTCTTCTTAGCTCTCCACTTCGCTGGTCTTAGTTCCATTGAAGGCCTAGAGCTAGATAAGATCATCCCGTACTTAATAGTTAGCACTGACAAAAACAGGGAAATAATTAAGACAATATCTCAACCAACTTTTGATGAGAATAGAGTACTTCATGTTGTAAGAGAACTGGAGGGTGTTGGAGTTAGGGCTGTTCTAATCTCATCGCCTGCAGATCTTAATTTCTTGGTAAACTTTATAGCGAAGATCTAGACGATATCTTCAGATCAACACGTCACTCTTTAGGGCATCCAGCTGATTTTTACGTTAAGGAAAGGCTAAAAGTAATTACGTTGAAGGTTAAACAAGCTTGATAAGGTCCGGTTTAAGGATTAGTTAAGATAACAGCAACTTTACGTTAAAATCAAGTAACAAACGAAGTTGACTCATTGTTAAATAGTTAACTGTAATGTTAGTGTAAATTAACTAGTGATTTTCATGGGCGGAAATACTTAATTAGGTTTTGGATCTACAATAAAAGCATGACATGGAAGTGTGTTGGTTGCGGAACTGAAAATCCTGATGACGTGATGTTTTGTACTTCCTGTGGATTAAAGAAGCCAGAGGAACAGGGACAAGAATTAAAACAAGAGCTTAACCAACAGCCGAGCGGTTTACAGGAATCAGTTACGCCACAGGAGTCAAATCCCACAGAACAACAACCTCAGGTCTTGCAAACGCAGGAAGCTCAACCAGAGAACAAGCAGGCTGAGGAACAGCCTGAGAGTCAACAACAAGTTGTTCAGAACGCAGGAAGCCCTCAAGCTGAGAAACAGGAGGCTCTAGGCCAGCCTATTGTTACTGAGAAGTTTTATATACAATTTATTGCAACGCCCGTTTCTTCTCTAAATAAAACCAAAGTTCCTCTAGACTTTGAAGTCTTTGAGAGCATCTCACTAGGTAGGAGCCCGGAGAACGTCATCATGATCCCAGATAGCGAGATATCAAGGAGGCATGCGATCCTTTATAAAGAGGGTAGCTCTCTTTTCATTGAGGATCTTAATAGCACTAATGGGACGTATGTTTATGACGGAAAAATGTTTCAAGCAGTTAAAGGGAAAGTTCAACTTCCAAATAACGCCGTCGTGAAGTTGGGTAACACTACAATAGTCAAGATAGTGAGAGAATGAGTAATTGGCCTCAGGAGAGGAAGAGTCACATCCTTGAACTAGTGTTTAAGTCTCAAGAGAAGTTTTCCTCAATGAAGCCTCTCTTGAGGTTAGGCAACAAAACTAAAGTAGCGTATATAGGCGACACTCACGGGGCTTACAACGTTACTAAATACGTCTTTGACAACTTCTCAGATTTCGATAGCATAGTGTTCCTAGGTGATTACGTTGATAGAGAACCTTACGGACTTGAGAACTTAGAGATCATACTTGACAAATTCCTTGAGAACCCAGACAAGGTTATAGTGCTTAGGGGAAATCATGAGAGTCCTCTAACTAACGACTACTATGGATTCAAAGAAGAGGTTGAAGAGAAACTTGACGAACAGAGCTACAACAGTTTCGTTGACATGTTTGCAGTTATGCCCTACGCAGCTGTGATAAACGATTATCTATGCGTTCATGGAGGTATAGCTAGGGAGCTCAAGAGTTTACAGCAGATAGAGGAACTTCCTAAACCTGACGTCATGCCAGAGAACGAAATAGCGTTTGAATTACTCTGGAACGATCCTAGGGAGGAGCTTGAAGGTTTTGTACCAAATATAAGAGGCGAGGGCACGTACTTTTACGGTAACGACGTAACTCTGGACTTCCTAAAGAATAATTCCCTAAAAGGGATCATAAGGGGGCATGAGGTGGCCGACGGATTTAGATTGGAAATGAATGAAAGGATTATTACGGTGTTCTCAAGTAGATACCACAAGATGAGAGCTGGAATCTTAATTCAAGAGAACGGCGAGTTCAAACAAGTCTTTCTAGATGAAAAGTTTCTATTTGACGGTGAAAGGTCTTGACTTTATCCATGAAAGTGGAATATAGCCATAAGTATTCCTTCACCAGCGAGATAAAAATGGTCTTCAAAATATTGTTGGTGCCAGAGAGAACTTCCACAGCTACTGGTTTCCATTACATCGTGTTGCTAGACACTAGCGGTTCAATGGAAGGGCTGAAAATAGAGAGCGCCAAGAAAGGGGCGATCGAGCTATTAAAGAGAATACCTCAAGGAAACAAGGTGTCATTTATAACTTTTTCAAGCAGGGTAAACGTTGTGAGGGAATTCGTAGACCCAGAGGATCTTACTAATGAGATAGTTAACCTAAATGCGGGAGGACAAACAGCGCTCTTCACCGCTCTTCTTACGGCTTTCAATCTTCATAACAAGCACGGTGTTCCGAGCTACGTTATTCTCCTTACTGACGGTAACCCCACGGATGACACCAACATAGAAACTTATAGGAGACTTCAAATCCCTTCTAGCGTACAAGCTGTGTCCTTTGGCTTGGGAGATGACTACAACGAGAGTATCTTGAAGTCTTTAGCGGATAAGTCTGGAGGCGTGTTCTATCATGTTAGCGATGCGATGGAAATACCCGAGAGACTTCCTAAGGCCGCTAAGACTAAGATAGCTGCTAAAAACGTAACCGTTGATATAGTAGCAGAGTCAAACGTGAGGTTGTTAAACTATTCTGGACCTCCAGTGAAGATCAATGCGGTTGAAGGAGTGATCAAGATATTAGGCGAGGCCGTTATACCTCCAAACTATAACGGCAATTTCATGACGGTGAAAGTTAATTACCAAGAACCTACCGATGAGAGGAACCAGGCGTTGTTGAGTGTAATAAACATCTCCTCAGCTCAAAATCAGGCTATGTTCGTGAACGGGGTTAATAAGGACGTGCTTTTAGAATACGAGTACTTCAATAACCTGCAAAAGGTATCTACTGAGGTTGAAGCGGGCAACCTGGTCGAAGCTACTAGAACGTTGAAGAGAATGGAGGAGATTGCAGGTCAAACTAGGAAGATTGAACTAATGGAAACAACTAGGAGACTTTCTGACAGTTTAGAAACCACAAAAAGATCTTCAAACGCCTCAGAGCAAACTAGGAAACTATCTAAGGAGGTTTCAAGCGAAGTAACGAGAAAGTTAAGAGGAGAGAGTTAGTCTCAAGGTCTAACGTTCATCTAATTTTAACGCCATGTGACTTGATCTCAATTGAGATTAGTAGTATTCATAATATCTATAATAATTATATAAACTCCTTATCGTTGTAAAGAAAGTTTCTGAAGGCAAACATTTTCCAAGTGAATTTATTAACTTAGAAATTTAGTGAAGGCTTATGTTTGATCAACTAAGCGATCAACTGAAGAGGGCACTGGAGGAAATTGATTACCAGCGTCCAACTAAAGTACAGGAACTAACGATTCCGGTCTTAATGAGCGGTAAGAGCGTTATAGTACAGGCAAAGACAGGTTCTGGAAAAACGGCCTCTTACCTAATTCCTGTCTTAGAAAGAGAGGAAGACACCCTTATCTTGACCCCGACAAGGGAGTTGGCGGATCAAGTCGCTTATGAAGCTAAGAGATTAGGGAAGTACAAGAGGATGTCAATAGGCGTGATTATTGGAGGGGTAGGGTACGAGAAGCAAGAAAGGGAGTCTAATAGCGATATCATAGTTGGAACTCCTGGAAGGATATTGGACCTTTGGGGTAAAGGCGTTCTAGACCTAGCAAGGTTTAAGGTAGCCGTGGTGGACGAGGTAGATAGGATGCTAGACATGGGTTTCATCGAAGACGTCAGGATGATACTTTCGAAGACTGACGCGGATCTGTTCGGCTTCTTCTCTGCCACTGTTCCGTCTGAGGTAAAGAAGTTGGCGGAGGGGTTTGCCAGAGACGCAAGCTTCCTTAAAGTAGATGAGTATAAACCTGTGGAGATAGAGCACGAGTTTTACCCTGTTCGTGATAACTGGAACGAGAAAGTTTACAACGTGCTCAAAGACGCTAAATCCAAAACAATCGTATTTACAAACACCAAAAGTAGAGCAGAGGCGTTGTACGACAGAGTTTCAGATAGGTTAACTGTATCCCTTCTTCACGGCGATATGTCTCAGGGCGCTAGAAGAAGGAACCTTATGAACTTTAGGAAGGGCTACAGCGACGTACTGATTTCAACAGATCTAGCGGCTAGGGGAATAGACGTAATTGATGTGGAACAGGTTATAAACTTCGATTTACCCAGAGATTTAGACACCTATATACATAGGGTTGGAAGGACGGGTAGGTTGGGACGGACCGGTAGAGCAATTTCATATTATACCAGAAGGGAGGAAGAGATGGTCTCTAGGATTAAGAACCTGCTGAAATCCCCATTGATTAATGAGTAATTTTTGGTAAAAAATAATTAATTATAATCCTATATTTGATATAAATTCTAGCATGTTTCTATAAAGATTACTTTCTTTATATTTGCTATGCGACCTATGGTTTAAAAAATTCCGAATGATAGTTGCTTTATAAATTATAAAATTTATAAGCTTCTTCATCTCTAATGAGTTTAGGAAATGTTATGAATAGATTCTATTTGATAATGGGGATAGCTTTCTTAGTTGATATAATAATATACTCCTTATATCCAATTTTTAACAATTCTGCTTTATCTATAGGAGGATTGACAACGTTCTACTCCTACCAGATAGTACTACTTGTGGTGTCCACTATACTGTTCTTGGGAGTTGTCCTTGCAGTCAAGGAGAAGTAGGTGAGGAATATGGCATTGGGAAATATAGATTACATAACGCTTGGTGTGTTTATTGCACTTTTCGCTATTTTCACTATACTAGGTTTTTGGGCTTCTAGGTGGAGGAGAGGGGACCTCTCAAAGATAGATGAGTGGGGATTGGGAGGCCGAAGATTGGGTTGGCTATTGGTATGGTTTTTAATGGGGGCCGACCTGTTTACGGCTTATACGTTTATAGCTGTTCCATCAGGAGTTCTAGCGTCAGGATCTCTTTACTTCTTTGCAGTTCCTTACGTGGCCTGGGGATTTGGTGTGGCTCTGCTTACTATGCCCAGATTATGGACTGTATCACGCAATAAAGGATACGTAACCGCCTCAGATTTCGTGAAGGAAAGGTTTAACAATAGGACGCTGGCCATTGCTGTAGCCCTAACGGGAGTTGTTGCCGAGTTACCATATATAGCACTGCAGATTGTTGGGATGCAAGCGGTTCTTGCAGCTATGTTAGCAGGACTGACAGGCGTAGTTTCTAAGACTGTATCGGATATCGCTCTCTTAATAGCTTTCATAATATTGGCATCTTTCACGTTTACTAGTGGCCTAAGAGGAGCAGCCGTCACTGGAGTCTTCAAGGACATCTTAATCTGGATCACAGTGATCGCCGTTATAGTGATCGTTCCATTAAGCTATGGCGGATTCGCGACGGCCTTTCACAACGCAGCCCTCAACTCGGCTAATGTGAACCACGCTTTAAACAACGCCAAAGGCTCTATACTGTACAGTTATCTCTCACCCAAACTAATTCCAGCTTACTTCTCACTCTCATTAGGTTCTGCCTTAGCTCTGTATCTATATCCTCACGCTATAAACGGATCTTTAAGTTCAGAAGATAAGGGGAAGCTGAAGTTAGGGACTTCGCTTCTTCCGTTATACGGCATAGGATTGGCACTATTAGCCTTATTTGGAGTCTTAATTTATGCTGTGCCTAACGCCCTTAAAGCTGTGATCAGTCTAGGGGCTGGGACATTTGTAGTTCCCTCGTTGATAGCCTACACCATGCCTGATTGGTTCGTGGGCCTAGCCTTCCTCGCCATATTTATTGGAGGTTTAGTCCCAGCAGCGATAATGGCTATAGGGGTAGCGAATCTTCTTGTTAGAAACGTAATTAAGGAGTTCAGAACTCTTCAGCCTAAGACTGAGGCGACGTTAGCTAAAATAACGTCAACAGTGTTCAAGTTCGTCGCGTTAGGCTTCGTATTCGTTGTTCCGGCAACTTACGCGATTCAACTTCAACTGTTAGGAGGTATATTAATAACTCAAACCCTTCCCTCCGTATTCTTAGGTCTTTACACTAAGAGGTTGAACGGTTGGGCAACTTTTGCCGGATGGGCATCTGGGATAGCTTTAAGTCTAGCCTTGGTGTACGAAGCCAACGCGAAATTCGGGGTTATAAAAACTAGCTTGTACTCAACTCCATTAGGTCCCATCTACATCTCGTTGATAGCTCTTGCAGTTAACGTTGTGATCGCTGTAGTAGGTTCGATAATAGCTTACGGGATCGGTTGGAGGCCATCTGAAAAGATAAAGGAGGACGAAATAGTTAAGGAGATGTGAGTCTAAGTAGAATCTTTTATTTTTCTTGCTTCAAAAAGACCTTTTTCCGTTAAGCTATAGTAAATATCTTTCCTAAATATGCCCTTACTTTCCTTCTTAATCAAACCTTCTAGTTCCATAGGCCTCAACAGCGAGAGGAGTTCGTCCTTCTCACTATTTAATTCTTTACATAATCTTGATAATTTGGTTTCTCCATGAGAGAGCAAAAATAAAAGCAGTTCATCTCTCATTGCTATAATGTGATATTTTAACGTTTAAAAATCTTGTAATCACGAGATTGCATGAACGTCCCCATTGGAATCAACATATGCGAAACAGATCAAAAACGACTTTCAATGACCTAAAAGTTAAAAAGAAGCCTTCAGTAAGTCAAACTTAATTAAAGATTTTCGTGCGTATATTCATGAGAGTTCCAATAATCCTCATAAACTTCAAGGCCTATGAAACTTCCTATGGAAGGAAAGCCGTTCAGTTAGCTAAAATGATTGAAAAGGTATCTATTGATACCTCAACTGAAATCATAATAGCTGTTCCCTCTACCATGATAACTAGAATCAGTGAGCAGGTTAGCATTCCGGTTTACGCTCAGCACGTGGACGGTCTTCCTGAAGGACCTCACACGGGGGCAATCACTCCTGAGCTTATTAAGGACGCTGGGGCGAGAGGCAGCTTGCTTAATCACAGTGAGAGAAGAGTCAGATTAGATGAGATGGATGACGCTTTAAGGAGAATGAAGAAACTGGGACTAGAGTCTGTGATATGTGTGGACAGATACGAGCTGGTAGTGCCGATTGGAATGCTCAAACCTACAGCAGTTTTAATTGAACCTCCTGAGCTGATAGGGAGTGGAGTATCTGTCTCTAAGGCAAGGCCCGAAGTCATCACGAACGCAGTTCAGGAGATAAGGAAGGTAGATAACGTATACCTCATTGCTGGAGCCGGGATAACTTTGGGTGAGGACGTATACGTTGCAATAAAGCTTGGGTCCGACGGTGTAGGCGTAGCCAGTGCGGTGATGAAGGCTAAGGATCCACAGAAAGTAGTAGAAGATTTCGTGAGAAACGCTCAGAGAGCCTTGGATGAAAGGTAATCAAGTTTTTTCATTCATCTCTTCCTCTAGAAGCTTGGAATACTTATCAAGAACTCTTTTGATTTCTTCCTGAGCTTGCTCAAAAACTCTTATCGCTTTTAAAACTCTAGGATTTATGTTGGTTCCACCAGCGTTTTTGCCTCCCTTTCTCATCTCTATTCCTCCTATCTCACTATTTATCCTCCTGACGTATTGCCAAGCGAACTTATATGAAACGTTCATCTCTTCTGAAGCCTTAGCGATCGAACCAGAGTCTATTATAGCTTTGACTAAGGCCACACCTCCCTTTCCTATTACAGGTTTACCTTCTTCATCCTCTATCCAGATCTTAAAATTAAATTTCATAGATCAGGCCCATTAGGATATAATATTTGCATAACATTATCAATTTTTTCCCTAACTTCATTCAGGTCGTCTCCAATTACGTTTATGTGTCCCATTTTCCTCCTCTTCTTAGCTTCTCTCTTCCCATACCAGTACAAATTACCAAGTTTAACTAAGTTTAAAGGAGGCTCACTAATCCCTAACAAGTTCACCGTACCAGCATAAACCAGGACTTTAGTGGGACCTAGATCAAGGTTAAGGACGGCTCGAACGTGTTGCTCAAATTGAGATACCTCAGCCGCATCCAGGGTGTAGTGACCTGTATTATGAACTCTTGGGGAAAACTCGTTGATTAAGACCTTTCCCTCCTTAACGAAGAACTCTATCCCCATAGTGCCTACGTACCCAAGCTTCTGGGTAAGATCTTCGGCTACCTTTATCATTTCCTCGTTACCGAAAGGACCGTAGTTGTAAACTAAGATCCCCTTCTCGTTATAGTTAAAAGTGGGTTGATAGGTCTTGAACTCCCTTTCGCTCCTCACGGCGATTATCGAAGCCTCATAATCATAGTTGACATACTCCTCTACGACAAAGTATCCTTTCTCCTCTTTAAGGAAGTTATAGCTTGACAAATCACCTTTTATGAAGAATTGTCCTCTTCCGTCATAACCTCCTTCTGATCTCTTTATCACTCCAACTCCGTTAAACTCGTCCCTTAATGTTCTAAGGGCCTCATTCCCACCTTCTACAGTTACAAATCTAGGTGTGGGAAACCCTTCTCTTCTCAAGTATTCCTTCTCCAGATGCCTAGCTCTTTTCAGTTTAATCACGTCAAGTCCAGGCTTGAGTTTGTCTAGTTCGTTGGCAAGCATTAACGGTTCGTCATCAACGTGTTCAAACTCAAAGGTTACTACGTCACACTCTTCTATTTCTTTTTTGTAATTTTCCTTAAAACAGGATGCTATCCTACAGGCCGGGTCTTCCTTATCTGCATAAACGCTAAACGATATTGGCAACTTACTTCCATCTAAAATCATCATCCAACCCAGTTGGCCTCCACCGAGAATGCATAGTCTAGGATAACGTAGATGAGAGGACTTCATTTTTCATATCCTCCATAAACTTCCTCAACTTCTCGACGAGGTCTACATGTTTCAAACTTAAGATTCTAACTGCTAACAGTCCAGCGTTTTTGGCTCCGCCGATAGCAACTGTGGCTACGGGAACTCCATAAGGCATTTGGACTATTGAGAGTAGCGAGTCCAGTCCGTTAAGGTTTCTTGAAGCTACGGGAACTCCAATTACGGGTAAATGAGTGAGCGAAGCTATCATACCGGGCAGATGTGCAGCTCCACCAGCTCCAGCTATTATCACCTCAATTCCCCTTTCGTGAGCTTTCTTAGCGTATTCCACCATGTACTCTGGGGTTCTATGGGCAGATACCACCTTCGCTTCATAGGGAACGTTAAACCTCTCTAATATATCTGCGGCCTCTTTCATAGTTTCCCAATCGTTCTTACTTCCCATTATAATTCCTACGAGGGGCATGGGAGCATTTTCTCAAATTTATATAATTAGTCTATCGTTAGGACAGCCTAATGCTTGGCTGAGCAATTTAGAGAATTGATACTTTGCTCAGAGAAGGACTATATCGCCCTATATAAGGGGAAGAGCATTTATTATAAGGGAACATGAGTGAGAAACCTAGGATAACAGCCGTTGAAGCGTTCTTCCTATCGTTCGGAGGCCAATCTCCTTTCATATCGCTAATAGCTTTCGGTACAATAATGATATCTTATGTTGGAAGATATGCCGGTTTTTCTATGCTGATGACGACTTTACTTGTTATGATCAACGCCTCAGTAGTTTATTCTCTATCAAGAAGGTTCAAGAAAGGAAGCGGCTATTACACTTACGCTTTGCACTCCCTTACAGATAATCTGGGAATAACTACAGGATGGATCTATATTCTCTATTCCTTGAGTTACGGAGGAACGTTAATGATAGGAGGAGTGTACCTTTTAAACTTGTTGACAGGTTTTAATTCCTTTTATTTAACTTTGATAATATCTATTTTAGCCGCGGCTCTTGTAATAGGAGGAATAAAAATATCAGCAAAGTACGCAGTTGTGGTTGGTGTTCTCGAGATATTATTGATAGTTGGATTGTCCCTCTACTTTCTATATAGGTCAGCCTTCACTTTTTATAATCCGGTTCCATCTCACGTTCCTGTAAATTTAGCTGAGGCTATACTCTTTGGAATCGGAATCCCCTCCGGATACTCTACCGTCGTTAGCTATCCAGAGGAGATCGAAAACGCTGCCAAGAACATAAGTAGGACCTCCATATTAGTACCCTTACTAGGGGGAGGGCTCTCCTCTCTTTTCTTTTACTCTCTGGGTGAAATGAAGATATCAGGAAGTTTGGTTGGTCTAATTCTTTCAGACTTTGGAATTATAGGGGCGATCGTAGTTTCGATGGTAGCTGTAAGCGACGCGATGTTAGGTGGTATAGCCTACATTCTGGCGTCGTCTAGGACTGTGTATAATATGTCCAAGAACGGTCACTTAGTTAAGTTCCTCTCAGTAGAGTTTAAAGGTCAGCCTAAGATAGCCGAGATAGCTGTCTCGTTAGTAGCTATATCGGTCCTGGCATTTCTAAGCTCTAGATTTTCTCCGTTCGTTGTACTAGAACTCATAGGTGGAATATCTGGAATGAGCAACCTCTACATTCATATGGCAGCTGGCGTCTCGTTAGCAAGGATAGGGAGGAAGAAGATAGTCAAACACATCCACGAAATGGTTTTCTCGATTGGCTCTTTGATCTTTTCTTCCTGGATTCTTTTAATCTCAATGATTCAGTTAGAGAAATACGTTGTGTACTTCTTCCTCGGATGGATAATTTTGGGGTTTCTTATAGCGGAGAGCTTAGAGATGATGGGCGAAGATGAGTGAGGCTGTGACGTGAAGTCAGTTCCTCGGAACGCACGTTTAACTTGAAAAGAGGGAAACGTTTAAGGAAAATTTAATTTTACATGTAAAACACAGGGATCCTTATGGAAGTCTTTTCCTTAGAGATTGAAAGCAGTTATCTGAGGGATAATCCTTGGAAAGATCCTTACAGAAGGAAAGTAGTCGTCTTAAAGGCAGGGGAGGTTGACCAGGCGCCAGGCCTACTTTATCTAAGCGGTTACTTTTCGACATCTCTAGCTCAACTAAATGTAGACCCGATTTCGGAAAACATGAAGGAGAGAATAGAGAGGCTAGTGAGGAATGGAAGTATAAGGGGGGTCTATCTAATACTTCCAGATACGTTCACAATATTTGGAGGTAATCAGTATCTGGACTCCAAGATAGCTGGTCTTTACGAATCCTTCATCATGAGGGAGTTGATACCTGAGATGAGGGACAGATTTCAGATTTCAGACTTCGCCGTAATGGGCAAATCGTCTGGAGGTTACGGCGCTTTGCAGTTGGGCAGCAAATACGACTTTAAGGGTCTTGCAGTTCATTCTCCAGACGTCTATTTTGAATATGCGTATCTTCCTCTTTTCCCTAAGGTTATCCAAACGCTCAGGAGAGTGGGTAACCCCAGACAATACGTTGAGTTCTATTGGTCTCAACAAGATAGAAAAAAGAGGGATCTGATGGACGCCCTTATGATAGTTGGCCTATCTGCCTTTTACTCTCCTGGGGAGGACTTAATGTTACCTTTCGACCTAGAGACAGGGAAAATAGATGATGAGGTTTGGAATCATTGG
This sequence comes from Metallosphaera cuprina Ar-4, assembly GCF_000204925.1. Lineage (NCBI taxonomy): Archaea > Thermoproteati > Thermoproteota > Thermoprotei > Sulfolobales > Sulfolobaceae > Metallosphaera > Metallosphaera cuprina. Next base: position 706,931 of record NC_015435.1, read on the forward strand.
CTCTCTTTAGATCCGGTGAGATTCCTCCCTGAAAGGAAGGACAAATTGAGGGGGAAACACATTTACATCGACGTTGGCACTAAGGACGAGTTTCATTTGCAGTATGGGACTAGAATGGTTCACAAAATGTTGAGTTCCTGGCATATCCAGCATCTCTATGAGGAGTTTCAGGGAGGCCATATGAACACGTCCTTTCGTTATGATATATCTCTAGCGTACATTATAAATTCAATAAATAGAAACGGTCAAATCTAAGTCTTTGATTTCCGGGAGGTTCACTAGACGCTGTATTATTTCAGGTCTTATCTGAGTCAGTCACTGGACACATAATATAGAAAAAAGTTAATAATCTTCTATGTCCATTTCTATTTATAATGATAGAACCAATTACGCTCATTAGGCTTATCTTAACTATCATTGGTGTAGTTTCAACCGTGTACGGTGTGAGCTACGTTATAATAGGTCGCTTTGACATTCCATTCATTCCAAAGAGAGAATCTATGATGATAGGCTCAGTGTTGATAGGCATAGCGTTAGCTCTATTTGCTATATCAGCATTTGTACCATGATAGCATGAACGCCAAGCTCGTCTCATTCGAGGATGGAAAGGCTTTTTTGCTTTATGAAGACGGAACAATAAAAATCGCAGAACAATGTCTTGATCCAGAAGTAGTGATCGTGAGGGAACTGACGACGGAGAAGATTCGGGAGTACTCCGGTAGGGGCATTAAGATATTCCCTTGCGTTCAGGATGAAGAACAATGCCTTTCCATTTTGCTGAACAAAATCTTTCCTCAATGCAAATCTTGTAAGTTCTCTTAACTTTCTCACTTTCTTCTTAGCACTAAACCGAAGTGGTATGGTCCTGGAGAGAAGGTTTTTTCAAGCGTGAAATCTTTGAAGATCTCTAGGTAATGTTCAGGATCCATCCTAAGTCTCAAAGGAGGTCCAAACGGCGCATCCCTCTTCCAGTCCACTATGATCACTCTACCGGACGGTTTCAGGATCCTGAGCGTCTCTCTGTATGTGCTCTCCCTGTTCATATCGTGAAAGGAGTTAGCGAACACGATCACGTCAACGCTATTAGCTGGAATTGACGTTTGATCGGACGGCTCCCTTAAGAACGTAGTTGAGCTTTTCCTAGAGTTAGCCTTAGCCAATTTTAACGCCTCGTCATTTACATCAACGCAATATAGCTTACTCGAGTACAGCTCTAGTACGGTACAGTAAAACCCAGGACCACAGCCAATATCAGCGACCACTTCGTTCCCGCTCAACAGGGAAGGGATGAAAACCTCAGGGTTCTCAAACTCCTTCCTCTTAGGGTCTAGAAGCATCTTAATGTGATCCATGATAGTAATGTATGTTACCTAGTCTATTAGTTTTTCCCATTAAGTCATCCACTTGGTTAGTCCTTCCTCTATTTTACCAAACAGACTCCAAAAGCCATAGGATACACTGATGTTGTCAAGCGTTACGCTCTTCACTAACCTAGCGACGAATCCGGTTCTGGTCTTCTCTAGTTTTATAACGCTATGTGCGGAATGAAGACCGAAGAGTGAACCTTCCCTTTCTCTGTTCATATAACTGAACATGAACACCTTCTTTCCTCTTAAAGCGCCAACGATCTTTTGATATTCCGAAGTCTTTCTATGATGATAGGGGTCTATAACTATAAGCTCGTCACCCACCATTGCCTTTATGGTTGGCGCAACGTCCTCTGCTTTGAACGCTCGTCTAAGACTTACCTCCCCCTCCGTGCCGAAGATCCTCTGGAACCTCTTCACTAGAGTTGGATCTAACCCTCCTCTCTCCGACACTATTACAACCGTACTTGGAGAAGAGAGAGCTATGGCTCTATGGTAGAGAAGCCTAAGTAGATCCCAATCTAGGGAGAAGAACTCCACAAATTCGTCGTCCTGAACAGCTCTATCTATCTCGGGGAAACCTGTAGTTAGCCTCTTATTCAATACCTAACACCTGTGTGTAGGTCCTCCTCAAATAGTCAAGATAGTAGAGAGGGTCACGTCCAAAGTAACCTGCCCTGGCGTCGTAGAACCCTCTAATCCCTCTAACGTAAGGAGTCCCATTAATCCACATGACATAATCCTCGGGTTCTCCGTTCAAAGCTCTCCTTTCATACTCTCTAAGAGTCTCGATTAACTCTGACCTGAGTTCCTTCACCTCTTCACACGTCTTAGCTTTAGATAGCACACGCATAGACTCTGAAATGAAGTCCTTAACTAGATTTGGCATATTTCTCCTAACTATCCCTTTATGTTTCATCACACCTTCCGTTAGTCCGAAGTATCTCATAGGATAAGGGAGGCCATCTCTCCTCGTTCCTAGAACGACCCAATCGAATCTGTTCCAGTGTAGCTTGAGGCCCGTGAACTCTCTAACCGCATCAACGAACTCCTTGACGTTCCCTCTGACTATTAGAGAATCAACGATCCCGTGTAAAACTTCAACGTTTAGCGCTCTGGCTGTCTCTATGGCCCTCCTTAGAGTTTTCCTGGCGAAATATGTAACTAACTCATACGCTTCTATCTTACCGAACTTCGAGTTCCTATATCCTAGATATCCGAAAGAGGCCACTAATATCCACTTAATGGCCTCAGCCCTCTCCTCATCTATCTTCTTTAGGTTCTCCTTTCTTTCGACTAACCAAGAAAGAGCCTCAGGAACTATTCCTCTCTTTTTCATGCATAGGCTGTGCCCTATTTCCGTAACTAAATCCTCGCACTCGTCCACAGTCTCAGCCGAGATGTTATACTTAATGATTAGGGAAGGGTACATAGAGGAGAAGTCTACCTGCCACGCTTCGTTAAAGCAGCCTGTCCTAGGGAAAAGCACTAGGCCGCCCTTATCTGCCTTCGACAGGTCTTCCATCTTCCTTAATTTCTCCACTCTGGGCACTACGTCAGGTACTACCACTCTCCTTTTAATTGCAACCCACGCTTCGTTAGTAGTTAACGCCTTTCCTATCGTTGAGTTAGCCAGCTCTCTAATCAAGGTCTTGCAAGTGTAAGACCACTCTATTAGTCCCTTTATCGAGACTGGTGATCTCTTTCTTTTAAGATTTAATTTAACAGGGGCCTTAACGTGATCGCATGCTCTACCCATACATCCAATCACATCCGCTTCTATATCTAGGTCTTTGAGAAGACCTCGATACGTGAAGCCATTAACGTTAGCTTCGTACATGTTTCCCTCTTCGGATGGCCCGTACCAATCCAAGGTTATGACGCTAGCGTATCTAACGTCAGGGAATCTCAGTCCAGGATCCTCGGAACTTTCGACCTTATCATGGTTCACCCTTATCCTTCTGAACGGTAGAGCTCCCAACCTGTCCAGGGTCTGAGAGAGCACAGTGGGAAGCTTGTTCACAGTCCTTTCCCTTTTAGAAATGTAGATGTAGGCATCTAGATCTCTGAGCTCAAATCTGTGAATTACAGTCCTTTCCCCGGTTACAGTTCTCCACTCCTCCTCTTCATGAGATAGCACAGATGGATGTTCCATTATCCTCTCAGGGTTTTCTGTCACTACGTAAATTGGATAAGTGGTCTTAACCCACGCCTCCTTAAATCCGTCAAGCACTAGTTTTAACTTACCCTGATATGGGATCGCATCTATGACATATCCTTCCATGATGTTATTAAACAAGGTTAAGACTAATACATCTCTATTTTTTTGTGAAAGTATACTGAGAGTAAAGCGAAAGTGATAAAAAGACATCTACAAGACTTGACTATAACGGTTGAAAGAGAAAGGTATCTCACCCTATAGGGTGATCCCTTAAATTTGTTTTGAATCAACTATTTCTCAGGTTGAAAATACTCTCATGGAACGTAAACAGTCTCAAGTCCGCTATTGCTAAGGGGTTAATGGAAATCATAAAATCAGAGGAATACGACGTGTTAATGTTCCAGGAGATAAAGACCAACCAGTTACCTTTAGACTTCCAGTCCCTACCTTATAGGGCTTACATAAATCCCTCAAAACAGAAGAGAGGTTATAGCGGTACGCTAACCTTAACCAGGATAGAACCTATCTCAGTGACATACGGTATAGGGAAGGAAGAGTTTGACGTAGAGGGTAGAGTAATATCAACCGAGTTCAAGTCAATGTTTGTCATAAACGTTTACTTCCCTAACGCAGGCGAGGGATTGAAGAGATTGGACTTCAAACTGAGATTTAATAGGGCCTTTCAGGAATATGTGGCCTCTCTAGGAAAGCCATCAGTCATATGCGGTGACTTCAACGTGGCTCACGAAGAGATAGACATCGCAAGGCCAAAGGATAACGTTAATCACGCAGGATTCACGCCTGAGGAGAGGAAGTGGTTTCACGAGTTTCTCCTTTCGGGATTTGTGGACACCTTCAGGCTCTTCGTGAAAGAACCTGGTCACTACTCATGGTGGTCATACAGGTTTCATGCCAGGGAGAAAAACATAGGTTGGAGGATAGACTATTGCGTTGTCTCTAAAGAACTTGAGAGTAAAGTGAAGAAGGCTGAAATACTAGAGAAAGTTATGGGTTCAGATCACGCACCCGTTACGGTCGAAATATCTGAGTAACGACTTAACAGGAACTAAAGGTTTCCTTTTTTATGTTATGAAAGGCGGATCTAATCTAAGCTACGTGTTTAACATGGCTCTCTTATGAGTTTAGTGTCACAAAACCAAATTTTAGGACTAGTTTGCCATCCCCCAAGAACTAACCTACCTTGTTTGAAGCGCTTTAGCATTTAAGGCTAAACTTAAACCTTAAGTAATAAAGTCTAGATAATTAGATAAAAATAAGTTAGAAATATTAAATATAAAGTCTCAAGCGTCTCGTAGAACGCATAATAAGTCAGACCTCGATTGAGCTTAAGCTTAGATAACCCTCCTCGAATGTAATAGATCCCACCAACCAAATGTATCATAAAATACAAATATCCTATATATAGCATGATATTATTAGTAAAATTCAAAAATATAAGAAGTAAATAAAATAACATTTCATATACAGCGACTACGTTACCGATCCTCTTGGGCACCATACGACCTAAAAAGGAAAGAGATGAAACCAAAAGATGAATAAAAATCATTAGAAAGGCCAAGTAAAGGAACGCTGTAAGTGAGGCATGGTTCATACTCATCACATGAACTTAGGTTTCCAATCTTCAGGTATCATCGCTCCACTTAACTTGTGGATCACATCGATATCAGGAAACTCCTTATAGATGCTATGCTCCTTAATCGAGTTGTGAGCCTTCAGCAATTGAATGAGTAACACTAATTTCGTTTCAATCTCCTTGTCTCTCCCTAACATTCCCACGTGTATCTGATCTAGTAAATTCCATATCGCGACGTGTTGCATCATCAACTCGCTTATCCACCCGCTTAGGTCCGCATCCTTCAGTTCAGGGAAAAGTATTTCCTCCTCGATGTATATGTGAAGTTTTATCCTCTTTCTCGCCGACTCAAAATTCTTGGAAGCCGTTTCCAAATCTCCCTGTCTCATCTCTACTAAGCTAGTCTCCAGCTCCTCATCGCCCTTGACGTGATCGTTAGTCATGTATAGCGATATTGAGTTCGACATGATTCCCACTCATGGAGGTTTAACGTCGATCGCAGCCACTGGACAAACGTTAACGCAAGCCATACAGAATATGCACGCGTTCTCGTTTATAGGATCTGCCTTCTTCTCCGATACGGGGTTACCGGGTGTTTCATACCATTGAAAGACGTTTACTGGACAGGCAGTTATGCATGAGCCGTCTGCTATACATATGTCGAAGTCAACGCCTACTATCGTGCCATGCACTCCCAAGACCTTCGGAGGATCTACTTTACCATATACCTTATGGCCGCCATGTTCTCCTGAAACAGGTCTTAATCTGTAGTTCGGGTCGATACCCAACGCGCTCACTAAACTCTCATTTTCACTATGGGAAAAAAGTTAATACCCTAAAATATAAGGGTCTCTTTCGTTAGACTTTCGTTAGATGAGGATAGCCTTTACTCTTTCTTTGAGTAATTAAGTGTAATTATATAAAATAAATTTAAAAATCAGACGTATACATTTCTCTATATTTGCTCTCCATGTCATTCCACAGTTTTTGCATGAACCTCAATTTATCTACATAATACTCGAATTGAAAGCGCCCTTTCCCTCTCTTTACTCCGTTATCCCTTCTATGTCTTCTCTCTATAAGCCCAAATTCGTAAAGCCTCTTCAGAGAGAGACTAATTGACACTTTAGGCATCTGCAAATGCTGGGCGATTTCGTTTGCAATCATCGGCCTCTCCGACGAAATTAACGTCCATAACACATCTACTGAGCTAGGGGAGAGCCCATATATGCATCTCACTAATCGCAACGCGTTTCTACTAGCTAACTCATCTTTTATTCCAATTTTTTGGTTCACAATTTATTTTCATGGAAAGTATTTTTAACTATCAACCCTCATATTTTAGGGTTAATTACGTCAAATAGTATTAAAGATTTTAAGACTTTATCTGATAAAGAGATGATGATCCCAGCCAATAAACCAATCTCGCCTAGTTATCCCATCGATCCTGCCCTCTAAATGTCTGTGGAAAACGGTACTATGTATGAAGCCTCCATCTAGGTCTCCGCAACATCTCCTTTACGTCCCTTCATAACAAACACTATATGACCCTGAGTGATGTCCACCTCTCTGTCATCGGCTTTACACTAGAATCAAGGTAAGATGTTAGATTTGAGTCTATAGAGCCAATATGGATATCAGCCGTCCAGACTTGAAGAAACTTTTCGTTCTTTATAACTGGAACTGATGTGAACGTTTCTTAACTCAGTTTTAGTAAGAAACATGGGGGGTTTTTACAATTCTGAGTCTCATATTTCGAACCGATCTCCTCTACCAGCCTTAAGATAATCATCCTCATGAGAACGTCTCCTTTCCTAATCGCATTACTCATTTTCTGACCTTTCATGGGTTGGAGGACATTTAGGGTGAAGCTACTATAACTTTAGGACTGGTTTCGTAAAGCGCGTCTAAAAACCTCTCATATCATGAGCTTAAGTTTCAATATAAGAATATTTATTAATTATGGAAAAAATTTTAGTATTTAACCAAAGTCCTCCAGATACAAAAACCTAAGAGTGTCATTGAACGCCGTAGCTGAATGTAGCGCTTACGATCTGTTACGCAGCGTCTTGAAAGGAGCTCTATTAGCCTTCAGATTAACCAAGAGGAGGATCAAGAACATGAACTCGACATTACTTATTTCAGGACCTGCAATTAAGGTTCTACCTAAAGTTTAGCTTTTTCATGCGCTCTGCCAGAATCTGAGGTGTCTTAGAAAGACCTCATTTAGAATAAACTCTCAAATAAAACTATTAAGGTCATTGATAGAGTAAAAACCAATTAGAGATGTACACTCTATTCAAAACGTGTTCTAAAGGGCTTCAATGTTAGGTTTCTCTTTAGATAGTGACATGACGCTAGTCTGGTATGACATATTTCTTAAAATAGTTTATTGCAGACGATTTGAGTCTCTTAGCTTCTTGCGGCGAATAGTGTTCACACATGCTTATTTGTCCCATAAGTCTAATTGTCTCAATTTTTAGAGACTGTTCCACTTGGTACAGTTTGAACTCCAATGAGGCCTTTTGCGACTCTATTTCGGCCAGCTCTCTTAACAACTTTACACATTCATCTTGATGCATTGTTCAGCCCTCTTTTGCAGTTCTTGAACCTCGGCCAAATCTCTAGTTTTCTCATCAAGTTCTCTTTTCAATTTCTCCACCTCTTTCATTTCCTCAATAATCCTTCTGCTTATGCTTTCCTTACTTTCACACATTCATCCCACCAGTTCCTCTTCAGGTTCGTGATCCCTCTTCTCAACAATGATTACCGAGGAGATGACTACTAAACCAAGTACATCTAAAAATACAGTTGCGTCAATGATGAGCGGTGGAGGTATTAGGATTATACCCATTACAACTAGTGAGTTCTCTAGCTCTACGTAACCTAAGATGTGAGCAGTAGTAGATTTTCTAGAAGCGATGAGGAACATTCCTTGGAAGAAAAGTATTAACGGCAGAAGGACCAGATATTGTTCTGGTATCACTCTGATGAGAACCGCGTATAATAATACTAGGGTGATTGAAAGGAAGAACGTCACGTTTATAAGGAAACTAGATAAGACCTTGACTCTCTCTCTGTCCCACGTCCTGTACTTTATCACCCTTAGAAGTATGTAAGGAGTTAGAAACACCCTAGTGAAGATCAGAATCCCACCTAATATGAGGAGATCTGGATCTCCTGTTAGGAAGTAATAAAATATTGCTAAAGACGCGATCACACCAGATTGTATCCCTATCATCTTTACGGCAGGTACGAAATAGGCCTGTCCCTGAATGTATAGCGCAGTTAATGGCAACAGGGAAGATATAACTAATATGATCTCTTGAGACAGTTCATCCATTTAGGGTCACCGTAAGTACTATTGAAAGGGTAGAGAGAACTAAGGCGACCATGAGGAAGTCCTGGACCTTAAAGAGCCTGAACTTAGCTAGGCTTGTCTCTATTACAAGGACTATAAAGAGGAGTAATAGCCATTTCAAGAACATAATCCCTAGGTCGGCCACAGCGCCCAAAACACCTGTTTGCATTCCCCATGGTATGAGGAATACGTTGAGTAGGACAGAGCCTAGGAGATAAGACTTAATGTAACTTCCCCATTTGAGGAGCATAAGTCCCTTTCCGCTGTACTCATAGAGCATAGAGTCATCTATCATCCCTAGTTCCGACATCCCAGAGCTTTCAAGGGGTAACTTGCCGGTCTCAAACATCCATAGCATAAAGAAGGAAGCCATTGCTAAGAAGTGTGGAAGGAAGAGATACTCTACAGGAGCCTGGATGAACTGCATCGTGACGTACGGGTTGTTGGTTCCTGTAACTAAAGCTACCGCAATAAACACGGTTAATAACGTGGCCTCGCTGAGATAGGCGAACGATAGGTTCCTCGATATACCTAGCGTAACCAAATTGCTTGAGCTTTCCATGGCTTCATACACCTTCAGGAACCCTGCAAGAGAGAACAGGAGTCCTCCACCTAAGAAGTCCACGGTAGGAGTTAGAAGCACGGGCTTTGGATAAACTACAGGAATTACGAAAGATATCAGCACGTATGTAGAGAACACTATGAACGGTCCGTTAATGAAAAGCCATCCAGCGTTTCTAGGAATGGACATCTCCTTCTTTGATAGTTTTAGAAGGTCAAAGTACGGTTGGAAAATACTAGGCCCTCTCCTCCCCTCGATCAACGCTTTGATTCTCTCTAGTATTCCAACGTAGAGGGGAGACAACAAGATGACCCCTAAAACTTGAATAATCGTCTCAAAAAGAACGTCTATCATAAGAGCACCACCAACATGATCATGATGAAGGCCACGATCATATAGATCACGTACCACTTCAAAGAGCTGTTCATATAGGTTCTCGAAACGAGCCTAGAGAAGGCGCTGTATTTCCTTATCGAGAAAACCATAGCTCTCCAAAATATGTCAGCGCTCGTCTCTATCGAACCCATGCTGGTCCTCAGAATAGTTTTTAGCATGAGCCTCAAGTTATTGGCCATTCCGAATGAGGTGTATCGCAGGCCCTCCTCCGTCCCGTTATCCCACGCTTCCACTCTCCTTATTCTCTTTTTCCCAGATAGAGAATAGACGACTAACGATATCAGTGGTAAGGCAACAATGATGTAAAGTGGAGAAATCCCTCCAAATCCGTTGTTTTCGTACTTAGACGCTATTACCGAATTAAAGAACATAGCTAGTTGGGGAACCTGGGTATTAAACGGTGAAATAAAGTAAGCTATAGCTACTACAACTAAAGTTAACGCTCCGATTGAAGCTAATATCCATTTGTGATCCACCTTTTCAGGCCAAACTAGCTGAGTAAAAGACGCAAATCTAGTTAAAGCCCCCGTTGCGAAGCCCTCTCCCATACCTATCATTATGCCAGCAACTATTGGAGTTAAATTGATCAGATGGGGCAAAGTTATTGACTCCATGAATAGGGTCTCTAGTAGTGACCACACAGCGATTCCTCCAACCGTAGGCAGTAGGCCTGATAAAGAGGCAGTCATTAGAACCAAACCGAACGTAGCTATCTTGTCCCTATGTGCCTTAAGTGTAGACATAGATTCTCCATGTAGGTAACCCGTTGATATGAACAGCCCTGTCTTAGAAAGAGAGTGAGCCAAAACTAACACGAACAGGCTGAAAGTGGCGAAAGCCTTCAAGGCTGGGTCTTGAATCAACTCTAAGCTACCTAAGAGAGCTAACATAGCCCCGTTATTCTCTACAGTGCTGAAAGCCAGCATACCTTTGACGTGATCTGAGACGTAAGAGTAAAGAGCACCAAATAGAGTTGAAAAAGCCCCAATCAGGACAAGCACTACACCAAAGGTTAAAGAGAGCGGACTTAAGGACTCCATTTTAAATATACCATAGACTCCGGCCATTGTCATGGTGGCGCTGAGCACCGCTGACAAGTCGGACCTAGCGCTACCATGAGCTATTGGTAACCACTCAACTACAAGGAACGGGAATATACCCATCTTCACGAAGAAGCCAAAGGTGGTAAGCACAAACGGGATAACTGAGTTGAGCTTAGTGAAGTAGAAACTACCGGAAACGCTAGTTGCTATTATGAAACCAGCAAGTAGAAGCGCCGTGCTCACCTCTCCGAACGCCATGAATACGAAACCCGGTCTCCACTCCTTCTTGTATATGCCTATCCCTACATAGGAGAATATGGTCATCGTCTCCCATCCTGCAAGAAGTTCTAGGTAACTACTGCTAAGCAGGACTATCGCTATGCCTAACATGGTCCCAGCTAGGGCTACACCCAAATTTTTCTCATTATAATGGGTAAAAGAGTAGACGGACGTTAAGAACCAGGATATACCTGCAGCTATCATGAACAGTCCTAAAGGATAGTTAATCACGCCTAAGGCTATGAATATTAGAGACATGAGTGCGAGCAGAATCATGGAAGCCTTAACCTTAAACGGAGCAACTAATAGGGAGGCGAAAATTAGGGCTAATACGATGTAAGCCGCCTCGTTCATCTCTTATCACCTTTAGCAGCTATGAGGGCATCAAGTATGGAGGAAGGTGTAGGTGGACAGCCTGGTACTATAACGTTCCCCTTGATGTCCGGTGGTATTCCTGTCACACCTCCAGAAATGGCACAGGTTCCAATTAAGATAACTAACTTGGGTTCTGGCATCACGTCGTAAGCCTTCCTAAGCACTTTGCTCATCTTTTCGCTTAGGTTTCCCATAACTATCAGAGCGTCAGCGTGTTTAGGCGTGTTTACGAAAAATATACCGAATCTCGTCATGTCATATTGAGGAGCGGAGATCAGTCTGAACTCTAAATTGCATCCTCCACAGCTCCCCGTATCTATTGGATAGACAAAGAATGACCTCTTGAAAGTCCCCTCAGTGCCCTCAATCTTGGCCTGTAAGGGCTTTCCTGTAGGGTAAAATATAGGCTCACATAGCCTACAGAACACGCACTTTCCGGCATCCCAGTTCTCTCCTTTAATGGCGTCTGTTGGGCACTTCACGTCTCCATTTTCTCCCCTCATTAACGCTGACGGCCACTTATCGTTAGTATGGTAATCCTTTTCCGTGTAAATCCCTCCCTTTAATCCCCTTAAGAACCAATTCATTTCAAATCGACCTCTATCTCAGAGAGCCAAATTCCAAAGCTCTCCCAATTAAATGCAAAATCTGTAAAAATATTTCCAGGCATTGATTTTAAAAACAATCTCATGTTTATCTTTGAGGGTGGTAGAAGGTGAACTTGCTCTATGACCCCGCTTCTCATCTTTAGATAGTAAGCCAGATCTCCTGATGGGCTCTCAACTCTCCCAATAGCGCATCCGTCTTTAGACTTAACTTCATACTTAACAGGACTGACCTTGATTTCCTGGAGTAGTCTGTAACTCTCCTCTATCTCTCTCAATCTGACTAGGATCCTAGCGAACGCATCTCCTTCCTCTTCCTTAACCAACTTCAGGTCAAGGTCCTTATAACCTAACTCCTCCACTTCTAATCTAGCATCGTATTCTAAACCCGCAGCACGTGCAGCAGGTCCGATGGCGTAACTCTCAATTATTTTCCCGTTTCCTTGCAATCTATCTATGAATATCCTATTTTCTAGTATGTCATTGATTTCCTTAAGCTTTAGGCGAGGTAGGACCAGTTCGCATCTAATCTCACCTAAAGAGTTAGCTCCAAAGAAGTACCTATGGCCGCAAGACTTTGATATCGCCCTATTAGTTTCTTCTATCTGCTGAAGGAGTAAGTAATTTGGAACTAAAAAGGATGCGGTTTCTAACTCCCTTTGAATAACGAGAAGGTGATTCCTAATTCTTTCAAGCTCAAGTTGAGCTATCCTAGCCTCAATCACCTTTTGAGGTACTTCAGTTTCAGTCGCCTTCTCTATAGCGGAGAGTAAAGAGATGGTGTGAGATGCTGCGAAATTGGCGTTAATCCTCTCAACTCTTATGATTGACTCGTTCAAAGGCATATTAGTTACCTTTATCTGTCTCAATTTGTACCCGGCGTTCTTTACTGCCTCTATGTCCTCACCGTACGTTGATATAATGAAAGCTGTAGACTCTAGTAAACCTCCTGCGGAGGGGCCGTAAACGAACTCGAAAGAGCCGTAACCTAAGCTCGGGACTTGTAGTTCGTCGTATGGACAGGGTCCCTCCTTTAGCCCTTCAGAAGTTAAACAGTAGTTTCCAATATCGCCAATTATCCTCATAATATCACCAACGCAACTCCTATTGATAGAGGGATGAGCGATGAGATTAACGCGATCGTTGAGAGACCCTTGTCTTCATTAAGTTTCTCACCCTCTTTGAATATTATTCTAGATACGTGATAGTTGATCGAAATGAAGGCGATGGCGAGCGATATAATAACAACAACGAATTGAGCTATTAAACCAGCCTTAATAGTAGAGGTCAATATGATGAACTCTCCTATGAAATTTCCAAAAGGAGGAGCTCCCGTCACGCCAAGTGATGATAGGAGAAGAGACGCCGCCATGATTGGGTTTCCGAGTAGACCGTATTCGTTTATCTCCTTACTTCCTATCGATTTAAGTATAACTCCAGAGGAGTAGAACGCTCCTGCCTTGGCGAAGGCGTGAGTGAAAAGAAGAATTAGGATACCTGTCTCTGACCCAGTCGCTATTCCCAAGATGGCTAAGTTCATGTTCTCTATAGTCGAGTATGCGAACATCCTTTTGTAGTAACGTTGGCTTGATATCATTATAGACGCGATCAGAATCGAAACTACTGCAAGCCAACTGTAAAGCTCGGGTAAGGGCGCTATGATGAAAACGTCGTGAAGTATGTAAACAGCTACTGGCAATAACACTCCCGAGAACAGAGCGCTTACAGGCGCAGGGGCCTCTGAGTGGGCGTCCGGTAACCAGGTGTTCACGGGGAAAACCCCCGCCTTGGTTCCAAAACCTATTAACGCCACGGCTGAGGCTAACGTAAAGAGCGGGGAGTAGTGAGGATAAAGGATAGATGATAAAGTTAAGTTGTGAAGGCCATAATAGAACAGAATTATTGAAATGAAGGCGAAGGTAACTCCAGACGACACAAGAATCAGGTACCTCCAACCCGCTTCCAACGCGGAAGGCGTACCCTCAATCGTTACTAAAAGCACAGATGAGACTGTAGTGGCTTCGAGACCAACCCACATCAAACCTAAGTTGTTAACTGTTAAAGTGAACAGCATGGAGGCGGCGAACATGTTCATAAAGTAGAAATAATTTCTTTCTTCAATTTTGTTTTTGAAATTAAAGTAAAATAAGGAGTAAATCGTAGAGAGTAAATAGATAGATGTAACCATGACTATAAAATACCAGCTGAAGTTAGTTACATAGAACTCTGAATTTATGAAAGGTAAGTTGAACCTAAGCAGAAGAGCTAGTAACAAAGTTAGCGAGGAAGATACCACTGATGCGTACCTTTCTTTGAAAACGAACGCGCTACTCACTAGCGGGATTAATGTTAACCCTGCTATTACGTATAGGCCAATCATCCTATCTCACCTTTCTAGAGATAGGCGTCATCAGCCTTCATTATTCTGGCAATTCGGGTCTCATACCCAGGGGGACGCCATCCCCAGCTGATAGACAACGAACAGTATTAATAAAGCTTTCTTACAATTCATCATTTTAGATGAGCAGATCCTTTAATAAAGGGCAGTCTAAGGCTTTAGCAATACCTTCCCTACTTTGTGTTTGTCCTTGAGGATTTCGTAACCCTTATCTATCTCCTCTAAGCTGACGGTTCCAGCTACTATCGGCCTTACCTTGCCTTCTGAAGTTAGTTTTAAAGCGGCTTCAGCATCGCGTTTGGTAGCTGAGGCATGCCCAATTATGGCAATATCTTTGAGAATCGTGTAGCCTAATCTCAATTGGTAAGCCTGTGTAGGATCTACGTTACCAATCTGGACTATTCTACCTCCCATCCATAACGATCTGAGGCTTTCCTCAAACGTAGGAGTTCCAACGGTATCAATGATCACGTTGACGTCCTCTTTCTTGGCCTCTTCCGAGAACTTGGAACCTACTATTACCCTGTCAGAGTACTTCGCTATAATCGAACTCTTCTCCTCTGAAGTCGTCACCCCAATCACTCTGGCCCCCATTCCTTTCGCGACTTGCAGGGCGTGTATTCCGACTCCTCCACTGGCCCCTGTCACTAAAACGGTCTCCCCTTCGCTTAAGTTAGCTCTTCTTAAACCTCTATATATCATCCCGGTTACGCAAGGTACCATGACTCCCCCCTCATCGGAAACTCCAGGAGGTACCTTAACGAGGCTACTTACTTTAACCCTTGCCATCTCCGCGAAGAATCCATCAAGCTCCTCAGAATAGCCCAGTCTAGAGTGACAGTATGCCTCCTCTCCCCTTTTACAGTAGTGACAGCTACCGTCAGGAGCGTAAAGTAAGGATATGACTCTATCCCCTATGGCGAACCCCTTCACGTCTCTACCTACGTCAACGATTTCGCCTATCACTTCGTGTCCCAGAACCACTGGGTATTTCATCCTGGGGTAAAACCCCTGAAGTTGAAGGAGATCTCTGTAACATAGGGCAGCTCTGTTAACCTTTATTACTACCTCATCAGGTTGAGGTTTCGGATCTTGAACGTCTCTGACTTCATAACCTTGTTTGGCTCCCTTAACGATAACAGCTTTCATGATTTTAAAACAATTTAAATAACTTAAAAATTAGTTGGTTAGATATCGGTAGGTTTCTAGCAGTTGGAAGTTGCTATCACGAAATTAAGCTCAGCTAATGCATTCGATTTCAATACATTTCGAAAAGCGACTGAGTCGTTCCTCCTTGAGCTCTTGAAGATTCGAGAGTTTATTATCCCAGTTTAACGATTATATTATAATGATTGTGAAAGAACTCATCGCGAGGGAACCTGTAACCATAGAACCCAAGGCTAATTTAGTCGACGCAGCCAAGCTCATGAAAAGGGAGGGAGTCGGATCCCTCTTAGTGATGGAGAGTGGACAACCCAAAGGGATAGTCTCTGAGAGGGACATAGTCTATGCTATAGCTTCTGACCTACCGCTAAATACGGAGCTATCACGTGTCATGAGCACTAACTTAGTTACCGCCGATCCTAAAACTGACGTTGGGGAAGCGGCTATACTTATGGTAGGGAAGGGAATAAGACACCTTGTTATAACGGACAAAGGTAGAGTGTTAGGCGTGATATCGTTAAGGGATATAGCTAAGAGCCTAGGGTTAATAACTACGGACTTGAGCATTTGGTAATGCTCTTTTTTGAAAAATTAAGGAATTATAAGACTTCTTATAGCCTCACCAGACTCTAAGAGTTTTACAGCTTCGTTTATTTCCTCTAGTCTGAACCTCCCGGTTACCAATCTAGAGGGGTCATATCTACCTTCCCTCACGAGCTCTATAAGTTTGGGCATGTCTACTCTAGGTCTCCCTCCATAGTTTCCAACGATCTGAATCCCACCTCTTACGACCGATGCGATCCTCAGCGGTATCATAGAGCTCGCTGGGGGCAATCCTATTAGGACTACCCTTCCTCCTATCTTGACCATATCTAAGGCCATGTGAATCGTCTCCTCGTTTCCACCAGCCTCAATAACTACCTTGGGTCCTCCACCAGTCATGTCTCTTATTGCCTTTACCGGATCAGTCTCCTTAGAGTTTATCGTGTCTGTAGCCCCTAGTTCCATGGCCCTGTCAAGTTTCCACTTCTTCGTTCCAACAGCGATTATCCTCCCCGCTCCTGATGCCCTTAAAAGCTGAATTGTAGAGAGTCCCACTCCACCCACTCCTATCACAGCTACCGTATCACCTGGCTCTATGTTTGAAGACGTGATAGCTCCGTATCCTGTCAGCCCTGCACATCCCAAAACTGCAACCTTCTCCAGATCTAACTCATCTGGGACCTTAGTTAAGGCGTTCTCTCCAACGATAGCATATTCTGCAAATCCACCTCCTAAGAACGTCCTGATCTCCTTCCCTTCTTTTGTTATCCTAGAAGTTCCATCAGGCATGACGCCCTTAAGTCTCACCTGTGAGAAGGTCTCACATAGGTTCTCCTTCCCTTCAATACAATTACTGCACTTTCCACAAGGGTGAATAAACGCTGAGATCACTCTATCTCCGGGCTTCACTCTAGTTACCCCTGGGCCTGTCTCCTCCACAATACCGGATATCTCATGACCAGCAATGACAGGAGGCGGGACCGGAGTTTTCCCTTCAAAAACATTTACATCTGAGTGGCAAAGACCCGTAGCCCTTACTTTAATTTTAACCTCACCGGATTTAGGCTCGGCTATCTTTACATCCTCAACGGATAGAGGCTCCTTATACGCGTTAAGAACTGCAGCTCTCATAGTGCTTTATAGTGATCCGAGGTTTAAATTGTTTAAAGAATAAAAGTAACAGTCTTTTAAATCCCCCCGCCTTAGAGTTCATATGCAAATCGCGGTAGTTGGTTCTGGAACGATGGGTCACGGGATAGCAGAAGTGGCTGCTATATCAGGAATGGAGGTTAAGTTAATTGACGTGTCATGGGACATTCTCAACAGGGCAAAGGAGAGGATGACCGATTCCTTGAAGAGGTTATACGAGAGAGGCGTTATAAAGGATTCACCCGATTCAATAATGAGCTTAATAGAGATGTCTGTGAGCTACGACGTCGCTAAAAGCGTCGACTTTGCCATCGAGGCCGTACCGGAGATACTAGATCTGAAGAGAAAGGTTTTCAACGAGCTAGACAAGGTAGTTCCGAAAGAGTCCATTTTGGCTACAAACACCAGTTCCATACCGATCAGTGACGTTGCAGAGACCACCTCAAGGAAGCAGAAGGTAATCGGAATGCATTTCTTCAATCCCCCACCACTAATGAAGCTAGTTGAAGTTATTCCTAGCAAATATACCTCTGAAGAGACTGTAGATTTCACTGTCGATCTATCTAAGAAGATGGGCAAAACTCCTGTAAGGCTTAGGGTCGAGGTACCCGGTTTCGTAAGCAATAGGATCTTCTTGAGGTTACTTCAAGAAGCATGTAGAGAGGTTGAAGCTGGCGAGGCTACGATTGAGGAAGTGGACTCCACAGCCAGAAATAAGCTCAATCTACCGATGGGAATTTTTGAACTGGCGGACTACGTTGGTTTGGACGTAGTGGTAGACCTTTGGAAGGTTATAGTTGAGAGGGGAGCTTCAGATGTCAAGTGCTCCAGCTTTAAGAGAAAGGTAGAGGCGAAAGAGTTGGGGGTTAAGACTGGGAAGGGATTTTATACTTACCCTTCACCTGGTAAGTACTCTAAGGTCAAGTTACCTCAGGAAAGTAGACTTAAGCCAGAGCGGCTGATATCTCTTGCAGTGAATGAGGGAGCTTGGCTCATAGAGAACGACATCGTAAACGCTCATGAAATAGATACTGTAATGAAGTTAGGTTTCAACTTCCCAAAAGGCATTATGGAAATGGCTGACAGCCTAGGCTTAGAAAACATAGTAAATAATCTTAAAGGAATTTATAATTTAGGCTACAAAGCTTACGAACCCAACCCGATTCTCCTAAATATGGTCTCGTCAGGGGCTAAGTTCTACAAGGCTTAAAGTTTTTAAATTGTTTAAACAGATTCTATTCATGACCGTTCTTCAAGAGTATGAAAGGATTCACGAGGAGCTTAGAAAGGAAGGATACATCAACTCTCAATATCCACCAAATCCGTCAGAAAGGCTATGGAATAGGAAAGTAATGACCATGAGCAGAGACGAGTTAGAAAAGTTGAAGTCGTTCAGGCTGAAGAGGATAGTGAAGTGGGCGTGGGAGAACGTCCCGTTCTACAGGAATTACTGGAAATCTAAGGGGTTCGAGCCAGACCAGATCAGAGATTGGAAAGATGTGATCAAGATACCTATATTGAGGAAGGATGAGTTGAGAAAAGACCTCTCAGCCAACCCTCCATTCGGATCAATTATGGTCCAAGACTTAGCTAAGAGGATTAGATTCGTAGGAGCAACTTCGGGTTCAACTGGCCTTCCGACCTTTCAGGGATGGGGGGCTTTGGAGTTAGACTACTTTGAGGAGGCTCAGGCTAGGTACCTATGGACTTTCGCGGAAGTTAAACCTACCACTGTATATGCCAACTATCTCAACATGAGCGGATTTTACAGTTGGGGACCCCCGTTAGTGGAGACGGCTATGTGGAGGTGTGGAGCTACGGCTATAGCAGGAGGAGGCGAAACATATTTCTCTTGGAAGAACAGGCACAACTTGATATTTAGGCTATGGAAAGTTGACGTTATGGCTACCACCCCATGGCTACACAGGTTAATAGGAGAGGAGGCCAGGGCTGAAGGTTGGGAGTCACCGTTCAAGGTACTGTTATTACACGGTGGGGCCGCTGCGGAAAACACTAAGAAGAAGCTGTTCCAAGTACATCCTAACGCCAGGTTGGCAATAAGCGTGTGGGGTACTACTGACGGTCACATGGCCGTAGAAGTTCCTGGACACGAAGGTCAGCTCGTGATTTGGGAGGACATGGAGATATTCGATATAGTTGATCCTAAAACAGACGAACCTGCCTCGCAAGGGGAGAGAGGCGAGCTCGTAGCCACTCTTCTGAACCACTTCACCATGCCGCTCATAAGGTATAGTTTAGGCGATTACGTTAAGAACGAGTTCATAACTGAACCGGACGAAAAGTACGGGATAACCCACGCCAGATTCGTAGAACCTATACCGGGGAGAGTGGAGTGGATGTTCAAGGTCAAGGGTAAACTTCTTCTGCCCATATACGTGGAGGACGCCGTCAATGAGATACCTGAGACTACTGGGATGTTTAACGTCCTCATATACGGTAACGAAATGGATAAGCTGAGGATAAGAGTAGAAACTAGGAGAACTCTGGTGGACTCCTCTTACGACTCAAGCGCTAGGGAAACTCTGGCGGAAAGGATAGGTCTTAACAAGGATGACGTGGAGATAGAGTGGGTTGAGCCCGGGAAGACGGTGTGGACTGGATATAAGCTTCAGGTCTTCCTTGATCAGAGGAAGAAGTGACATTTAAGAGTAGTTGATCACGTTTTTTAAAGCCCTTAACGTCTCCGCAACGCTCCAAGCCTGAGCTATACAACCGCCTTTCTTAAATGGAGCTATGTCCTCAAAGAGCTCTGGGATAAATCCCCCTTCTTTTGCAGCCAAAGTCAAAAGAGGACTGAACTGATTAATTATGTTCTTTAACTTTAGTGAATCGTATTCAAAGTTTAATTTCGCGTCAACGTAAATACCTATTAACCAAGGCCAAATAGGTCCGTTATGATACGCTCTATCCCTAGAGTCCCTTGAACCTCTATAGTAGGGTGTGTATCCTTTATCCTTCCTCGATAAAGTGCTGAGTCCATACGGTCTCAGAAGCTCAGATTCAACCACTTCAATTACCCTTCTACCAACTTCTTTGCTTACAACGGGAAAAGGAAGCCCTACAGCAAAGAGCTGGTTAGGTCTTGTTTCCGTTCCAGGCTTATCGTCCAGTCCAATGAAATCATAAAGGCCTTTCTCTGAGGGGAACTTTTCCATGAAAGCCGATCTAACCTTCTCAGCCTTATCCCAGAACTCAGGATCGTTAATTCCAAGTTTCTTTGAAAAGTAGTTCATGATCATGAGGGCGTTATACCAGAGGGCGTTTATCTCGACTGCCGCTCCCTCCCTAGGCGTTACAACGGTACCGTTAAACTGAGCGTCCATCCACGTTCTAGGGGCTCCTGTGTGGTAAAGAAGGTTACCCTTATTTAATACCGTACCGTTTCCTTTCCAATACCAGTCTACCACTTCTAACATCCTTGGAAATATCTTCTTTAGAAACTCGATGTCATTAGTATACTCAAAGTATTTGTATACTGCATTTATTCCCCAAAGGGACACATCAACCCCCTTGTAAGCGATCTCACTGTTGCCTAGGAAGTTGTTGGGCATCATGCCTTTATATAAAACGTCAAAGTATCTAGTGAGGATGTTTTTAGCCTGATCAAATAGTCCGTTGAGGAGAAGTATCCCTTCTAGGGATATCATTGTGTCCCTTCCCCACTCATCAAACCAATGGTATCCAGCTATTATTGCGTATGAGTCTCCCGTCTTAACGACGAAGCTCCTAGCCCCATAAGATAGCAACTCTATCACATCTCTGGGCTTCCTTTTCGGAATCTCTTCCATGAAATTACCACTGTAGAAGTCCAGCTCAACCCTATTCCCTTTAGTGGATATACAGAACGGGTTGTATAAATCGTCTAAGTAATTGGTACCTCTCTCATAGTCCAATCTGTAAAAGAAGTTATAGTACCAATACTCTGTTCTTTCAATCGAATGATCACCTCTCACCCTCATATTTAGGAAGGGAATCCCGTTAGCCATAAGAGACGTCTCCTGACCAATTTTGTAGGAAAACACTGGCCTTCTATCCTTTAACGTAACGTGATGGCTCCTAAAAGTAACGAGGGGGCATATATTCAACACTCCCCTATTGGAGGTATAAGATAGGGTTATCGCATTATAACCTCTGTGAACTAAAAGCGTCTTTATAACTTTCGAGCTCCCGAACGTGAATTCCCAAGTTATGTAATTTTCTCCTCTTTCAATTTGATAAAGGAATTTGTATCCGGCCGGATAGAACACGTTGTTTGTGTAATGGTTTGTCGATAAAGGATATTCCTGGCCGTCAGTTATGAGGAAATCCTCCACCTTAGAAAGGACAACGTATCTCCTATGAGGAGGATCCTGAGGAACTATCAATAGGCCATGATATGTCCTAGAGTTTATACCGCAAACAGTGGAGGACGAATATCCTCCTGTACCGGTCGGTATTATCCATTCAAGCTCCTCACACTCGGCAGGATCTATCATGCACCTAGTATTTACCGTGGTATTTATTTAATGTGATTATTAATTCAGCGTGGGACCAAACCAGCGGCATAACAGAAGTGGATTCAAACGTGTCAGGATTAACTTGTTCCGGTAGGAAGCCTGAGGGCGCCGCCTTACTCATAACCCAATTTATCAATTCCTTGGCTTTGTTCATTTTTGAGGTATCTATGAAATATTGTGCAAGCCATAACGTCGTAATGATCCACGGGTTTGGTTTAGACCCTCTCTTCTGATACATATCGTTCTCATATCTAGCTACACCTCCGTTTATCATTAACTTGTTCTCCACGGCCTCCATAGTTGATATCATGATTGGATCGTTAGGTTCTACCATACCGAAGAAGTAAGGTGCGTACATACTCGCATCAACAGTTCTGTCAGGTTGATAGTTTTCGTCCAGTCTCCTCAAGAACCTCCCGTTATATACCATTCTAGATAGGGCCTGCTCTTTCATCGTTTTAGCCACGTCTAACGCGTCCTCAGATAAGCTCTGATCTCCCATTCCTCTCGCCAGTAGGGCACCTTTTAAGAGTCCTGCGTAAACCGTCGAAACTGTGTATATGTGCACGCCATATCTTTCCTCCCACAGATCGAAACTGGGTTTGGGTAAACCGTCTTCTGTGAACCTCATCATGAACTGCATAGCGGGCTTAACGAACTTCCTGTAAATGTCCGTGAGCTCATCTAGATCCTTGTATCTCCTGAAGTGGTCCCCTATAGCCCAGACTTCAAGGGCAGTCTCATCCTCTTGGATTGGCAATATCCTCTTCGAATTAAATATCCAAGGATGCCAGGAGCTAGCTAAAGTTCTGTTAGGGTTGTACTTGTGATATAGAAACCCCTCCGGGTTAGCTATCTCCTTCACGAAGTTGAAATGCCTCATTGCTAGTTCTCCGTAACCTGCTATATCAAGTGCGTGGGCAGCAATGGCGCCGTCCCTAGGCCAAAAGTATTGATACGAATCACCGTATATGTTAACAAAAGAGAAGTCGGATGACGCTATAATAGAACCGTTGATGTCCATGTGATTCTTTATTGTGATCAAGCTCACGTTGTAAAGCCTGTTCTCGTGATCCGACGACCAGTTTCCCTTAGATAACCAACTCTTCCAAAACTGGAAAACGGAAACGAAGTTGCTCTCAATTTTAGCTGGGCTCATTACCTCCATTGTTTTCCAAAGCTCCTCCAGTGATCTAGCCAGAGCAATAGTGTAGTACGCCTTTACAAAATTCTTTGCTCTTAGGTTCAGTTCTATTCCTACGGCAGACCTCACGTTTCCGTGAGCTATTGGACTTCCGTTTAGGCTTCCGTCCTTAACGTCTTCAAGCGGATCATCTTTAGTTGCTGAAAACTCCATGTTGTTCAGTTCGGTCGACATCAACTTGATCCCCAGGTATCGCTTGGATTTGTAGTGTATTAGAGACCACGTTTTGGGATCAAAGAAGGCCGTATCTCCAAAAGGGTTGGAATAAATATTGAAATCATGAATAAAGAACAACTTAAGCTTATCATCGACTCCGTTTTTAGAGAGTACCTTTATTATTGAAGTTAAGACCGGTTCGTCAATATCTACAAAGTTATAGGAGGTTATTTCTAGTCCCAAACTCTCAACGTTCCATTTTATCTCGACTAGATTAGACTCCTCCTCGTAATGAACTTCCGCCTTCCAGTTCTCATCTAATGACAGAGACTTCCCATCCCAAATAGCTATTCTGACTGGGTTTCCCGAGCTCTGGTTTTCCATTCCAACATATGGGTAATACAAATCCACTATCCTTCCGAGCTCGTCGAAGTTAACTAAAATTTTTCCGTTTCCTACTCCGGCTATCCTCATAGTCGCATCAAGTCAGTACCGTATCATGTATTTTACTTCCGGTATTAATTACCTTGTGAGGATATATCCTAGAGTTCACTATCTCCGTATTAGAGTCTATCATTACGTCGTCCCCTATTACGCTTCTAACGATCTTCGCACCACCCCTGATCTCAACGTGTCTAGCTATGACGGAATCCTCTATCACGACTCCCTCACCGATATATGCTCTATCCATCACTGAACTCCTTATTATTTTAACGTTATTCTTAATTATTGAAAAGTTATCTATAGTTGAGGTCTCGATGTACACGTTGTTACCAATCTGACAATGCCTTCCGATTATAACGCTTCCTTCAATTTTGAGCTTCCCCTTTCTATACTTCATAGCTATTACGTTCCTTCTCCTTATGGAGTCGGGGCTCGTTCCTTGGACGAACACTCTCTTATCGCTGTCGACCCTTTTTCCGCCTATCTCCCTCTCGTCCAGAGTTCCTAACAGAACCTTCATAGCCTCAAGGTATCTCTCCGGAGTGCCAACGTCAAACCACAGCGAATCGGTGACGTAGCCGTAAACTGGATAACCTCTCTCTATCAAGAAGGGTATTATGTCCTTCCCGAAGTCCATCTTCCCCTCCTCTCTCATTAACGACACCTCCTCGCTCGAAAATACGTCTCTAATCTTAGGAGATAGAACGTAAACTCCAGTGTTTATGAGGTTTGAAGGGGCCTCTCCCTCCTTTGGTTTCTCCACGAACCTTTTTATCCTCAAGTCCTCATCTACGTCGGCTACACCAAACTCTTTAACGTCTTTCCATTTCTTCAGGACAATTGTCATTAACGCTTTTTTTGAAATGTGATATTCAATTAGTTTTGCTAAGTCAAGCTTTATTAAATTATCACCTTGTATGACAACAGTGATATCATTTATTCTATAATAATCCATATTTATCCTAACAGAGTCGGCGTTTCCAATGCTATCGACTCTAGGTTGATATTTAAAATGAACTCGCGGTTTTATTCTATATCTAGCAGAGAAACCTATGCCCTCTTTGAACGTGTCGAAGATGGACTTGTAGTTAACGTAACCCTTAACACCGAAAATGAACTCCTTTACCCCTTGTCTAGCAAGCTCTAGTATGGGGAACTCCAAAAGGGGTCTGTTGAGGAGCCTAACCGTAGCCTTAGAGGTCTCTACTGTAAGAGGTCTCATCCTGGTAGCTTCGCCACCGATAGGGATAATTACTCTTATATCCTCTGGAGTCCATTGCATGTATATTTATCTGTTGAATCCCTCTTAAGTATATTATGACCAACAAGATAGTGTTAGGCTTTGAAGTTCATCAGCCGTTCAGAATTAGGAAGGACGCTTTTTGGAACCCAAGATTTAGAGGTTCGATTGAGGAGAAGTACTTTGATAACGAATTAAACAGGCAAATATTTGAAAGAGTTAAGGCTAAGTGTTACATACCAGCCACTAGCATAGTAATGGAGGAGATTGAGGCGGGAGAAGACGAGGGAAGGGAAGTTAAGTTCTTCTACTCTGTGTCCGGGACGTTGTTGGAACAAGCTGAAAGATGGGGAAAAGACTTCCTAGACCTTCTTCAGTTACTTTCATCAACGAAAAAGGTGGAGTTTCTAGCTCAGACCTACTATCACTCAGTCACCTCCTTATGGGAGGATAAGACGGAATGGAGAGAGCAAGTTAAGTCCCATTTGGAGGCTTTGAAGTCTCTCCTTGGTCAAAACCCTGTTACTTTTGAGAACACAGAGCTGCTGACTGACCCCTCAATAGTTCAAGAGGCTGAGGAATTGGGTTTCAAGGGTCTAATCATGGAGGGAAAGGAGAGCGTCCTTAATGGAAAGTCACCCAACTTTGTGTTCAGGAGAAAAGATGGGAACATATCAATCCTTCCAAGGAACTACGTGTTAAGCGACGATATTGCTTTCAGGTTCTCCAACACCAAATGGGATCAATATCCATTAACAGCACAGAAGTACTCTGAGTGGATTAGATCAACACCAGGTCAACTCGTTACTGTGTTCGTGGATTATGAGACTTTTGGAGAGCACAATTGGAAGGAGAGCGGTATCTTAGAATTTCTAAGATGGTTACCTAGGGAACTGAACAAGGTTGGGGTCACGATGAGTCTTCCAAGGGAGGTGATAAACAGTCCATATTATGACCTGGAAATAGAGGGCATATCGTCCTGGGCTGACGTTAGGAAGGATCACTCTAGTTGGTTAGGCAACATAATGCAGTGGGCCTATGACGAAGCTGTGAGGAGGGCGGAGATGCCATCAAGGGAGTTAGGTGGGGATTACCTTAAAGCGTGGAAACGCTTCACCACAAGTGACAACTATTATTACCTTTTCACGGAAGGCGGTGGGCCCGGTGAGGTGCACTCTTACTTTAACGCATACAACTCACCCATTGATGGTTTCCTAAACGAGTTCTACGCCGTTAACGCATTCCTCCATGAGGAATTGAGCAAGTTAGGGATTAACAACGAACCCTTCTTCTTCTATAAGGGAGGAAAGAAGGTAGGCATAGCATGGAACGAGTCCGAATTCATGGAGGTCTTGAAAAGAGACGAATCGCTTAAAGAGAACGTTAAGTATTTGAGAGAGTGGTTAAAGTGAAGAGGATAGAATCGCTCTGGGTGCCAGATTCTCTTGAAAGGGTCTGGATGATATCGTTTGAATTTAGGGGCGTAACTAGCTCCGGAGGATTGGGTGCCGCAGTTCACGCGATAAGCACTTCTTTAGTTAAAAGGGGGACGAAGGTCACCGTAATCATGCCTAGTCATGGAAGACATATGGACGGGCTGTTTAGGAGTAAATTGAAGCTACAGGAGATAGCTACGTCAGTATCAGGTGTCAGGAAAGGTCTTGACGGTATGAGCTATCCGTTTAAGCTTGGTTTCGAAAGGGGAGAGTTGGACGGGGTTGAGATAGTTCTAGTTAAGGGACTTGACTACGATACTGGGAGGTTAATGGATTCGTGGAGCGTTTACGAGTTCTCTATGGAGAAGTCTGCACTGTTAACCAGAGGAGTTGAGCACCTGATCTCAAGACTTAATTTAGGAGAAGTGCCCTCACTCATCCACGTTCACGATTGGCACTCAGTGGTCCCAGGGGTTAAGGCTAAGATGAGCTTAGAGGAGAGGAGGGTGGTTGTACCTTTGGTGTACACTGTCCACCTTCTCAACAAGGTTGGAGCTCCTTGGCACTACGCCTCAGAGGATTGGTCCGGACTGGAGAACTGCAATCACTACATTTGGATGGTCTCTAAACACGAATTAAGGAGAACCAAAGACGTTTGGGATCTCTGTGAAGGTAAGATTGAGAAGTTCGGGCTTTATGAAGCCGATCTAATAACGTCAGTTAGTAAAAGTTACCTTTTGAACGACGTCCTCCCATTCGTAGGAGGCTTCGCCGAGAACAAATCTTGCGTTATTTATAACGGTACTGATTGGGACGTGAACCAAATCAAGGGTTACGGCGTTTCGATAGCTGGCTCGGATAGGAGAGACGTGATTAGGGAGAGATTGCTCTCTTCCTTAAAGGATTATAGATTCGTTCCATCTGATTACAACGTTGGGAACGTGCTGTGGTCTCACCGAACTAGACTCGGAATCAGAGACGATTGGACGTACGAACCTCTCGAGAGAGGTCAACTAGTGCTTTTTGCCGGTAGATTGGTCTATCAGAAGGGAGTGGATCTCCTCCTTAGGGCTTTTAGAGGAGTGATAAACAAGATCCCTGACGCTAGGCTGGTCATTCTGGGCATCCCGTCTGACGATTTCGGTCTACTGCAAGACATAATCGAAAAGGCATCAGAACTTAAAGATAACGTGAGGTTAATGGCAGTTAGCTCTATGGATCAAAACTTATTTAAACTGTGGCATTACTCAGCCTCTATCTTGGCCATGCCGTCGAGATGGGAACCGTTCGGTATAACCGCTATAGAGGCTATGGCGTCTGGAACCCCAGTCGTCGCTTCAGCTGTTGGGGGTTTGGTAGAGATCGTTGACGATCTGAGAGGAAGTGAGAACGGGAACGGTTTCCTTGTGGAAAGGGAGAACATAAACTCGATCACATCATCTATACTTGACTCGCTCTACTTATCTATTTTCAGCGAGACCGGAGACCCTAGTTGGCTCAACAACGTCACTCAGAGCATAAAGGAGAAAAACTGGAATAAAGTTAGAGAAAACGCTATAAGGAAAGTGGACTCCACGTTCAGATGGGATAAGATAGCTGAGAGAGCTTCAGATTGTTACTCCAAGGCAATAGTTATGGCAAAGTATAGGGCTATGGCATACCTATAGGTGAGAGGATTGAAGGTCACAGTATATCTTGCTAGGGAAAGGAAAGAGAAGGAAGTCGAACTTGATTTCAACTCCACTGTAAGGGACCTGGTGAGAAAATTGGGTTTCACTGTACAAGGCGTGGTTGTGTTAAGGAATGGTCAACCTGTTCTAGATGACGAGAAGTTAAAAGAGGGAGACAATCTAACTCTAGTCCAGACTGCCTCGGGTGGGTAAACTGAATCTAGCCGACCTAAAGAGTTTGGATAAAACGAAAAGAGAGGAGGCTTGGAGGACCCTAGAGGCTCAGCTAGCTAGCGATTATAGACCTTTACTGAAATACAGGCTCTTCCTCAGATCTCTTCTTTGGAGCAACGTTCAGGGCGTTAGGGAGCAAGCTTGGGAACATTTACCTCTCTATAAACGCTTGAGCGTGAAGGGAATAGAGAGGACTTTCTCGCACAGATCAGAGCGAGTTAGACTTACGGCATGGCAGAATTACACCGTCTGCCTAGAATTAGGGATCGTTAATAAGGCTCAACTATTGAGGCTAAAGCAACATTTCTGGAGGTTACTGAGATCATACTATCCTACAGTGAAGAAGAGGGCTTGGAGGTTAATCCCTTCCTTAGTTGATCATGAAATAATAACGTCCAGAGATAGCGAAAGAATAATCAACTTCCTTAGATATGGGAGGGCTAACGTAAGGATAATGGCGTGGTATTACTCTAGTTACCTGTTAGAAAGAAGAGTATTATCACGTGAACAACTGGAAGATAGCCTAACCTATTTGAGAGACTTGACAAACTTTGAGTCAAACATATCTAGGAAGGCGAAAAGAATATTGAAAAGCTTGGAGTCGTGAGGTTAGAATGAACGTTGCAATTGTGGGAGGGGGGATAGTAGGTCTTTTCTCAGCATATTTTTTGGCGAGGGAAGGGGCTAACGTAGCCATATATGACGAAAATCCCGGAAAATACTCCATTCATGCCGCGGGCTTGATCGAGCCCTATAGGTTCGACAAACTGAACAGTACAGGCATGATAGCTAAAATGTTAAGATATATGAGACACGGTATAACCGAAGTCAGGCAGGTAAACAGGGCTTGGTTAATAGAGCTATTAAAATCTCTAAACAAAGAACCGCCAGCTGAGGCGTGGAGTCTCATGAGGGATATGGCCAAGTTTTCGCTAGAATTTTATGCTAAATTATCAGAGGAAAGGAACGATTTTGATTACAAAAACGATGGCCTCCTAGAGGTTTACGCTAGTGAGGAAGAGCTAGAGAGAGGTGTGAAGGAGGAGAAGGCGAGTCCTTTCTCCCCTAAGTTTGAGACTGTTGATGTTGAGGGATTTGCTGGCGGTATATTTTTCCCTGAGTTGAGCAGGATATCCACGGAAAAACTTGTCGACAGACTGTTAAAGGATTTGAAAGAGTTTAACGTTAAGCTGATTCGAAACGAGGCTAAAGTAAACCTTGAAAAGAAAAACGTAAATGGAAAAAAATTTGATAAAGTCGTGTTAACTAATGGGGTATGGATAACAAGGTTCTTAAACCTTCCAGTAACCGCGTTTAAGGGGTACGGCATATGGGTGAAGGGCAAAACGAGATTAAGTAACGCTATAGTTACTGTAAATGAAGGGATCGCCATCTCTCCCCTAAGCGATCATATTAAGTTAACCGGCGGATTCTCGGCGGACTTTTCTTCTGAATGGAGAGGAGATTACATGTTTGAGAAGACTAAGAGACTTGTCGAAGTGGAGGAAGTTGTCTCTAAAAGTCTCGGATTCAGGCCATGCTCGCCTGACGGTTTCCCTATAATAGGTAAAAAAGACGACGTAACAGTTGGAACTGGGGCGTGCAGATTAGGGTGGAGTTACGCTCCCGCCATGGGGGAGAAGATATCTGAGTTGGTGTTGGGTAAGGTAAACACGTTTGGTTATATATCGAAATACGTAGATAAATTAGATGTAGTACAAGATCGCAGATCAGGCTGAGAGATTTGTATGAACCTATTTAATCGTCTTTAGCATTATATTACTCATGGGATCTCAGAGCAGGGAATTACTCAAGTCTCTGATGGAAGCTAAGGAGAGGATTCTTTCAGGAGACGTTAAACAAGGCGTGGAGATCATAGGTAAGAACGTCAATTCCTCAAATATAAAGGAGTCAAATTGGGTAATATGTAACGTGATAGACGCTGCAGATTGCCAATACGTAGTAGAAACTTTAGAATCAATAGGAAAGATTTTCGATATAACGGTCTGTGGGAACTTAAAGAGGGTGGTGGAGTGCTACGCTAAGAGGAGTTTAGATTCGGAATTTGTAGATTTGGCTCTAACATCGTTAGTAGAAAAGAGAAAGTTAGATCAATTAGATAAGGTAATTTTAGGTCTCAACGATTCGCTACCTAGTCTCTTGGTAAAGTTAGCGTCAGCCTACGCTAAGTTAGGTAACAAGAAAATGGAGGAGGAATTACTGAAAAGAGCCTGTGAGAAGGGTCTCAAGGAGGCTTGTAGAAATATTAACCAGGTTTTCTCAAGAGTTACATGAGCCGAAAGACGAGAATCGTTGCAACATTAGGCCCCTCCTTAGAGAAACTCGTTGATAAGGTTAAGGATTACGTAGACGTTTTTAGAATTAATTTGGCCCACGGAGATAGTGATTCACATAAAAGGTATTTTGAGTTGATCAAAACACAAGCTCCTGACTCATCGATTTTGGCAGATCTGCCTGGGCCTAAACTTAGAGTAGGGGATATCGGTAAAGTTGAGCTGAAGAGAGGTCAAGAGGTGGTTTTTTCTCCAGATCACGGGATAATAGTCCAGGAGGCCCTCTTCTATAAGAGTATAAAACCAGGAAGTACAATACTCCTTTCAGACGGATTGATCAGAATCAGGATAAAGACAGTAGATAAGGATAGCGCAGTTGGGGAGGTTCTGACTCCTGGTGTTCTCACATCAAGGAAGGGAATTAACATCCCGGACATGACATTGGATTATGGTTTAACGGATAACGACTTTAGGCTTCTAGACGAGGCTTTATCTTTGGGTGCGGACTACATTGGCCTCTCCTTCGTGTTAAGTGAAAACGACGTTATCAAGGCTAAGGAAAAAATTAACAATAGAGCGTGGGTTATCTCAAAGATTGAGAAAAATCAGGCTGTGAACAGGCTCTTTAAGATAGTAGAAGAGAGCGACGGGGTAATGGTAGCTAGAGGAGACTTAGGGGTAGAAATAGGATTGGAGAACCTACCTTACGTTCAACGAAAGATCATAAAGGTCTCTAAGTTGTTGGGAAAGCCAGTTATATTGGCTACGCAGGTTTTAGAGTCAATGGTTAGCAATCCTTTACCGTCCAGGGCTGAGGTCATAGATGTGGCCAACTCAGTTTACCAAGGAGTGGATGCCATAATGTTGAGCGATGAAACGGCTGTAGGTCAGTATCCCTTTGAGGCAATTCAATATCTGAACAATATAATCAAGTCCTCTGAGGACAAGGTGAAGCCCATGAGACCTTCTCCAATGAAGAGCACTGATGACGCCGTTGCCTTCTCTTCAGTCTCTCTCTCAGAGCTTTCCAAATCAGAGGTCATTGCAGTTCATAGTAGAAGCGGTTTGTCAGTGATTAGAGTATCTAGGCTAAGGCCCAAAGCCTCAATTCTGGCTTTCACTCCCGATCCTGTTGTCGCAAGGAGGGTAAAGCTGTGTTGGGGGGTCTACCCTTTCACTCTTAATGAGAACCCTGGCGATCTAAACGAGTTGGTCACAACTCTAGATAAAAAGTGCAGGGAACTGGGCGTTAGAGGTAACTTAGTAATAGTTGCAGGAGATCCTAAAATGGAATCCGGAAGGACAAACCTGCTTAAGTTACATCATATAGACTAACGTCTTAATCACAAATGGGAAGAGTTTAAATTATAGTAGTTATGCATAAACATATGGCGGAGAGTATAAACTTGCCTCTCGTAATAAGGGAAGCCAAGAAGGGCGACATAGAAGGGGTTTATAAGTTGTACCAATCGTTAACTCCAGAGGATCTGTACATGCGTTTCTTCACGTTTCATAGGGTATCTTACGAAGAGATAGAACAACTCTTCAGTAGACAGGATCACGTTACTTTATTGGCTGAGAGCGATGGAGAGGTTATAGGAGAGGCTACTTTGTACGATGACGGAGAGTTTTCTGTAGCGGTCGATCCGAGGCAGAGGAGGGGAGGTATAGGTACCGCACTAGTTTCTGAACTAATCAAGAGAGCGCGTTCTAAGACAATAAAGAAGATTAAGTTTTACACTCTCCCGGAAAACTATCCCATGATAAGGATAGGTAAAAAGTTAGGTTTCAAACTCGAATTTCATGAAGATGAAGTAGTGGGAACTTTAGAGATAGAACGTTGAGTCCTCCTGTTATTTACCAATCATAAGGACAAGTGTAATCCATTATGCCAAGTTTCTTCCTTGCTAAGCTACATATAGGACAAATGTTAATTTGATCAGCGTCCGTAAGTCTTGTGGCGTACTGGGCTATCATTTCCATAAACTCCTCATCCTTCTCGAGCACCTGTTTATACTTTCCATCAGCTCTCTTTCCTTTTAGGTAGTAACTCACTTCCGCGGGAGTTATCCCAAGAAGTGCAGCTGCCTTAGATTGTGAGATCCCGTCTTTAACTAACTGATCAACTAATATAGCCTTTATTGCGGGAATTACGTCACGCATAGCCGATTCGCACGGTATGATTAATTTCCTACTATCTCTTTCCATTAAGAAAATCTTCGTTAACAGGATTTAAAGGTTTCCTATTCGTCTAACCAAAGTTAAGAAATTATTTTATTTAGTCATATCTTTAATCATTTAAAACATGTTCATATTCTAGAAAAAGATACGATATTTTTAGCTAAACGAATTACACTATGTGAGATTCATTCTATAAAAAGAGTTTAACATAAAGTCGAAATGCTAAATACACCTTAGCAGTTAGAAAGAAAAGCTTATTTACATTTCGCATTAGTATTCTTGAGGTTCGAATGTCTCAAAATCCTGATCCTCGATTTAATTACTTAAGATATGCAACTATGATGTTGTATTTCTTCTCCTCAATAGCTGCCATTGTTTTCATGACGCTTGCTATCATTAGATCAACGTTTGAAGCCGCCTACGTTTATGACGTTTCTGGGGCCTTTCAAGTGCCTAACGTGGCGCTCTTAGCTCTAGAGGTTGGAACACCAATATTTTCCGTGATGTTTGACGCGGTAGTAATACTTGGAATACAATTAATGTTAAATAGAATTTATATAATGAACGTATTGAAGTCATCTGTAGTTATAGTTTTAATGGTAACGATTTTGGCAGTTGAACTTGCTCAAAAACCTAATAATCCATTTAGTAGCGCTACCGAATTAGCCTTTGTGGGAAGCGGCGTAGTAGCGATAGTTTTTAACGGACTGGCTATGCTGACTTCTCTCGTTGCTAGAAACTTAGAGAGGAAGATGTATGGATGATAATAAAACCTAAACTAGAGTGGCATGAGACTACCTCTCTGAAAGCCCCTTACATATACTGGAGAGATACGCTGATTGTTCTCCATAATCCAACCAAGGTATTTGTGGTAGACGCTTTCAGGGAACAACTTAGTAAATACGCTCCACCACCTCAGGTATCCATCTTCAAATACACCTACAGGATAGGGCAGGTAGATGATGAAAACGTAAAATTTTTAGAATGCATAGCGGGAGCTTTGCAGACCAAACTTAAACCACTGATAACCAGGAAGTACGCTTGTAAAGACATATTGGTGGAACTGTAATGGAGATAGAGTCCTTTTTAAATTGCCTGGGAAGACTCATTGAAATAACTAAGATATCCGATTTAGAGTGGAGGTTTAAATTAAGAGACGCTGTCATGCTTCAAGGAAATTTGAGAGTGAATCCAGGAATAGTCACCCTTGTGGAGCTTAAGTTCTTTGAACCTAACGGTAACGGTAAAATAGAAATAACGAAGGGTAGCATTATAGGAGTTTCCTATAGCGGAATCCTCGAGCTGAAGCTAAGGCCACGGATCACTGAATGCTCGAAAATTCTAGCCGGGAATCAGATTACTCGTTAATGATTGATCTTAGAGTAGATATCTCTTTCCTCACCAAAGATATCATTTCTTCAAAAACTCTTTTCCCAATCTCAACGTTAACCTCAATAGTTCCTTTTGTCACTATTCCATCAGTTCCTCCTTTCTCTGAGGTTAGCAAAGAGAACGTATGCTCAGAGTAATCAGTTGTAACTGGGATCTTATCTTCCTTAACGAGTTCAGGTCTCAAAAATTTCATGAGTGAGGTCTCCACGGTACCTGCATGTAGGTCATCGAACCTCTTGAACTCCTCTAGGCTGAGAAGGTTAACAACTTTCACCTTAGGCCTCATCAATGTGAAGTTGACCTTCCTAGAGACAACTTGAAGCAACTCCGAGTTACCCCCATGACCGTTAATGAGGATC
The DNA here is from genome assembly GCF_000204925.1 of Metallosphaera cuprina Ar-4. NCBI lineage: Archaea > Thermoproteati > Thermoproteota > Thermoprotei > Sulfolobales > Sulfolobaceae > Metallosphaera > Metallosphaera cuprina. The sequence goes on from NC_015435.1 coordinate 741,055, forward strand.
ACGCCTTTGATGCCCAACCTCTTCGTTGAGTCTAGAAGATCGTATACGAAGCTCATGAAATTTAGGTCGTTAACTGAAACGTGGGGTAAATTTCCATGTTCTATTGAGCAGCCATAGTAAACTGTCGGGAACAGTAATGTATCCCTTTCAAGTTTATCAACCTCTTGCGCCACCGACTCTGCAACTATCGAATCGGTTCCCATAGGTAAATGAGGGCCGTGCTGCTCTACGCTTCCAATCGGTAACAATCCTATTGACGCTTTAAGGCTTTCCTTGGTAAGTTCTGCCAACTTCATAATATAAAAAGAGGGCTAGACATTATATAAGGTACTTTGATGTAAACGTGATGACCTTCCAGGCTCAATGAGCTGTGATGTGAAAGGTTGCAAGAACTGAATTACCTAGAATCACGTAGTGGACGTCTTGAAAGGTTACAAGAGGATGCTTAAATCAAGAGCCTTTCATAAGGCTAGGGCTAGAGAGTCTACATAATTTGAACCTTCTTAACTAAGCAATAATTTGATTAGTTTTAAGTTATACGATAATAATTTGAACTTATCTTTAGTTACGCTATTAAATTTCGAGACTTTTTATAATATTTCTCATGTCTTCCTTAGGATCACCTCGCGTCTCCATATAAATAAGTTTTTCATATCTTATTGCGAATCCGCTCTGAAAGAAATGAACTTGGTATCCGTAACATCTCTCGCAATAACCTCTGACTATCTTCATTAGTTCGAGGTCAGTAACAGAATATCTCACTCCATCGATCTCCTCTATTTCCCTTCTCTCTGACGTCCTTGCTATCCTTTCTAAGAGCTCTAAGATAGAACCTCTTAACAAATCACCTGTGTTAATTCCATTCTCTCGTAATAAACTAGGGATCTCCCATTCTGATCTAGAGAGTTCACTAACCTCTCTGATCCTCTCCTTAAGTTCTGGTTCTTTCAACTCACCTTGACATTCCCTTTTGATTCTCTCGGCGTAATCCTTATCTCCTATCCAGGAGAGAAAGAACGCCTTTTTAACTTCTTCAATGCAGTTCACGGTCTTATCACCACCGCCATCATTTCCCACTCCTTCTCCCTCACAAGGTAGGTTAAGATCGCAAAGTTGTCAGGAAATCTAACTTTTTCAATCCTAATGATATCTCTTTTTAGATTTCTAACCAACCAGTTCAATGACCACTTGTGAGTTCCTCTGGAGTTCAGAAACAGGAACCCCTTTCCGTTTAAGAAGGAGACGAGTTTAGGATAACGATCTATCTCTATTACCGCATCTGGTGAGTAAGATAGGTATTTCACCGACCTAAGGGGAATAACATCTAACAAGTTCACACCAAACTTTCTCTCAAGCATCGCATAAGTCAAGGTCTCACTAACGTTCGAAGAGAGATCACCTGAATGATACTTCCCTCCCCATCTCATATCATCCAGTTGATCGATCCCTCTTCCCAGTAATTTACTACTTAACAAGGAAGAAATTAATATTTTAGCGGGATCCAGGTTAAGGATCTCCATAGGCATGTTTTCGACTAAGGTCTCCGTCACTCCTAGGGAGATAACATCTAAGTCCTGTGCGCTATCGTTAGGGTAATGAGGGATGACCTCTGAGGGTAGATCCGCCCAAGATATTTTTAACTGCACATGACAAGTTTTAGTGAATATTTTTAAGTTATAGAGCTAAATAAAGAGGAAAGAACTCATTAATCCTTAGCTTAGATATTACTCACTATGAAGGAAGTGATTTATTCGGAGAGATCTCCTAAGCCCATAGGTCCTTACTCTCAGGCCATTTTAGCGGGTCAAATCCTGTTCATTTCAGGTCAAATTCCAATAGATCCGTCAACCAATGAGATAGTCAAGGGAGGTATAGAAGAACAAACAATTAGAGTCATGGAGAACCTAGGCGGCGTCCTTTCCTCTGCGGGGATGACGTACGACAACGTTACCATGAGCTTCGTTTACCTGAAGAACATGGGAGATTTCCCTAAATTCAATGAAGTCTACTCCAGATATTTCAAGGATAGACCTCCCTCTAGGGTAACAGTTCAAGTATCAGAATTACCTAGGGGAGCTTTGATAGAAATAGCAGCAATCGCATATAGGTTTTAAGAAAAAACTTTTTTTAACAGTTGCTCCACGTGGGGACAACTAACGTCGAATAGATCGTGGTTCCCATGTTCTATACAGGAACCAGCAATAGGCTTCCCCTCAAGTAGGACCAGAGACGCTTCATCGTCCTCCACAATGGAGTAGGCGAGTCCTTCAAAGACTTTTCTGTATAGCACTCTTACCACTTAAAAAGTATCATAGTAAACTGTCACTTTTAAGCTTTTTTGTTCTACATCTTCATTAGCTCTAAGATAGACTTAGCTCTATCTGTCTTTCAACTAATTCTACTAATTGTTTTATTTCGTCTAGTTTGGAGTCCAAGCGAAGGCCACTGTAGAGAAGTTCAGGGTGAAACGGAATCATTACCTTTTTGGAAACGGGAACGTCCTCAACCTCCCCTCTAACCATGTTTATTATGAACGCAACCATTTTGAAGTACTTTATATCTGGAACCCAGCTCTTTAACACTTTAGGGACCTCATTCATATGCTGTAGGGTTATCTTCAACGGTAGTCCCGGTGTAGTTACGAAAATGCTGTTACAGTGAGCTTCCCCAGTCGCCATCCTGTAGGCCTTGAACTCAAGTTCGCAAAACTCGTCTAGACTAGGAGGGTTATCGGTTATCATAATCTCTGTATCGTCTAATATTTTCTTGTACACTGAGGCCATTTCAGATAAGTCAGGTAACTTTACTCCAGACGAGAAATTTATCATGTTTAAAACCTTGAGATTTCCACGAGCCGCAACAAAGTTTTCCTCTCCCCTATCCTGGATCCAATTTATTAATCCATTTTTTAAACCGAAAAGTTTACTAATTGTGCTCAGGTTATCCCTATCTACTAGAGTCACCTTATACCTCTTAGCTAACTCCATGGATAACAACAAAGCGATTGTGGACTTCCCTACTCCTCCTTTAAATCCTAAAATAGAGAACCTAATCATGTGATCTCATCTATTGCCTTTTTCTGTATTATATTCTAATGCATATTCAATTTTAAATTATTCTATAGTTTAAGACGTAAGATACATCATGGAGGAAACTAGATTTACTTTACGTTAATAGCATAGTTTTTAACCTATAGAGTTAATTGTTTAAAACGATATCATAGATTGAATTTTACTATTTTAATTTCTTGAGTATATACTTAGAACTCATAATTATTTTTGGGAAAAAAGTATATTTAAGAATAATTAAGTTTTTATAGTACTTTGAGTCCGTTGCCCGTAATAACTATTACCGACTCCTCATCTCCTAATTTCCTTGCTCCCGCTAAACCTACTGCGGAGCTGTACTCGACTAATAATCCTTTCCCTCTAAGGTAATTCCAGGAATCAATGATTTCCCTCTCGTTTACTATTACGCAATCTCCAGTCTCTTTGAGCACATTTACCATCTCGTCTAGTAGCACTGGGTTGGTAGAAACTAGAGCGTCGGCGATGGAGGAAAATTTTACTGGCGGATTGTATACCTTTCCTTTCAACTTCGAACATACTGGAGATACCTCTTCCGTTTGCACTGCAATAATCTTAGGCATTTCGTCTATTATCCCTTCTCTGAGCATGTGATTAAACCCTTCATAAACTCCTAGGAGAAGAGTTCCAGCCGATGTAGGTAGGAAAACCTGTGACGGAGGTTTCCCTTGTCTATTCATTACAATTTCGTAGGCCAAGGATCTTATTCCGTCTCTAAATTCGGGTTGTAGCACGTGAGAGGCGTAGTAAGCTCCAGATCTTTCTGCTGATATGGCAACTTCCTCTCTACTACCTTCAACCTTCACTACCTCAGCTCCGTAGGATTGTATTTGCTTTAACTTCCCTCCTCTGGCTGTCGAAGGTACGAATATCTTTACTTTCATTCCTGCTAGCGCTCCGTATGCCGCAATCGAGGCTCCTGCGTTGCCTGAGGAGTCCTCGGATATCTCCTTAACTCCCTCTTGATAGAGTCGTGATATTAATGTAACAGAGCCTCTATCCTTATAAGAACCTGTCGGGTTAAGAAGATCAAGCTTATACCAAAACTTCTCTATCCTTATCAAAGGCGTGTTCCACTCTCCTAAGCTTACCCACTTTTTTACGTACGGAAAGTTATCTCTAACGTTTTTGTAAAACGGGATATCCACGTCTATCTTAAAGGCTCCCCCACACTTACACCTTATTTCCATCCCTTCTCTTTCCCTTCCACACTTCATACATAAGGCTTTCATAAAAATTCCATGAAATGCAACGATTTATCTTTGTTCCCATCAACTAGTAGCGGTTTCAAGGATCTAACATTTGATATTCGGATCTCTTCTTGATGAGGCTTTAACTAGATAAATTAGAGTGAAATAAAAGATTAAAAAGTTATTTATTATAATCACTTTTATTTCCTTTAATCTAATATTTTTATCGAAAGTTATCCATTATTTTTTTAACTTCTTAGTATATATTGTTATATGGCTTTAGATTATCTCTTTAGGCCTAGATCGATAGCCGTAGTGGGCGCGTCAAGGAACAGAGAGAAGGTCGGCAACGTATTGTTTAGAAACATCTCCTCAACCTTCAGAGGAAAGGTCTATCCAGTCAACAACAAGTCAGAAGTTATTGAGGGGGTGAAGTCTTTCAAATCACTAAAGGACATTCAAGACGACATAGATTTGGTAGTTGTCTCCGTGCCAAGGGAATCAGTTAAGGAGGTTATGGAGGAGGCCGGGGAAAAGAACGTAAAGTCCGCAATAGTTATTACCTCAGGGTTTAGGGAAGTAGGAGAGGATGGAGAAAGACTGGAGAAAGAGCTCGTTGAAGTAGCTCACAAACACGGGATAAGATTTCTAGGTCCAAACACAATGGGGTTATTGACCCCTGACTATAACGGAACCTTTGCCTTCGCTGACGTTAGGAGAGGTGAGATAGCCCTAGTGGTTCAAAGTGGAGGAATCGGGGCTTACATGTTGAACTGGGCCCAGAGGTCAAGGACTGGAATATCCTTCCTAGTTAGCCTTGGGAATCAATCAGACGTTAGAGAGTATGAGATTATAGACTATTTGTCAAGAGATCCGGAGACTAAGGCCATCTTCGTTTACATAGAGGGAATATCCGACGGAGAGAAGTTCCTCCAAACTATGCCAGACGCGACATCAAGGAAACCAGTTATCTTCATAAAGGGAGGAGCGACGGCTCAAAGCGCTGAGGCAGTCAAGACACATACAGGTAGCTTAGCAGGTTCTTATGAAATTTTCAAAGCGGCTATAAGGACAGTGGGTGGAATCTTTGTGGAGAATCTAAGGGATTTCCTTGACCTCTCCAAGTTAGTTAATTCCTCAGAGCCAATCAGGAACGAGATTCTTGTAGTAACTAACTCAGGAGGTCACGGCGTGTTGACATCAGACGCTATATATAGGTCAGGCTTATCTCTAGTTAAAATCCCTGAGAGGCTGAACCTCGAACTAAGGAACGTCCTTCCGCCTCAGAGCTTAGCTAAAAATCCTCTGGATTTATCGGGAGACGCTGGTCGAGATAGGTACTTATCAGCCCTGAAGATAGTTTCAGATCTAGACTGCACCAAGCTTGTCATAGTTCAATCCCTCCCCTTCATAAGTTGCACAGAGGTAGCTAAAGTTCTTCTGAACTTCAAGGGAAAGGGGATAATAGGCGTCACAATGGGCTACGATGAGGACTCTGCATCGAGAATATTGGAGTCCGCCTCAATCCCAGTCTTCACTTTTCCGGAGGAAGCAGTTAGGGCGATATCAACTATGGTTAATAAACCAACTCCAAGAAGGAAAGTTAGGATTTCCCAGCCTATAAACTCCGCATTAGAGCTGACAAATGGGAAGTCTGTTCTTAGTGACTATGATGGGTTGAAACTAATGGAGTTATATGGAATCAGGACTCCAAAATGGGGTCTCGCAGAGAGCTATGAAGACGCTCAAAGGATAGCCGATTCTATAGGTTACCCAGTAGTAATGAAGATCTCTACCGATCAACCCGTTCATAAGACAGAACTCAAAGGAGTTTACATGAACGTTGAGAGGGACGCGATTAAGGACACGTTCAGTAAGCTAACTAAAATATCTAAGAGAGTGATGATCCAGGAACAACTTACCGGATTGGAGGCTTACGTTGGCGGTATAAAGGATCCAGTTTTCGGACATACCGTCGTTGTCGGAGTTGGAGGTATATATTTAGAAGTTCTAAAGAGCGTTAGCTATGGGATAGCCCCCGTTTATGAAGATGAAGCCGTAGAGATGGTGAAAGAGAGTAAACTTCTAGATATGATAACTGCAAGGAAAAGGGGATACGATCAGGGATCGTTGATTCGAACCGTATCTAACGTATCGAGATTGATCCTGGACTTAAACGTAAAGGAGATGGATATAAATCCGCTAATAGTAAACGATAAGGGAGCGTTTGCGGTCGATGTTAGAGTTGTCTTTTGAGGGTTTATTTCATATGAAACAACCAGGTAAACCGAAAGTTTTCCTGGACTTAGAGCATAAGATACAGAGGGAGGTTTCTTCAACACTGTCTCCAGAAATTATTCTGGTAACGAGGCCTTCGATCATATCCATGATCTCTCTATCGGTGAACAGTAGATTTAACTTCTCCTCTTTAATTCTTTTCTCGTAGGACGTTGCAGAAAGGCCAACTATCTTTGATGCCCTCTTTACAGGAACTCCTCTTTCAACCAGTTTTCGCATTATAGCAACTCTGATGTAGGGCACCACAGTGTTGAAGGCCTCTTCGCATGGCGTTAACCATTTCATGGTCTTAAATTAGGTCTACTCAAAAATATTAATATCGTAAAAAGAGAGAAGGTTTCATGTTTTAACCTAGTTAATGAATTATGCGGCTTCTTTTTTATGTGTTCTTTAACTTACTTATCTATTTTTGTTTTGTCGGACAAACATTTTTATATCTTTTTGTTTATAAGTATATATTTTCGTATTGTCCTGAACTTTAATATATATACATTTTTTAATCAAGTAAAGCTATGTCAACTATAGTGAAAAAGAAAATGAACAAGACAATAAATAGGATCAGATTTCCAGACGGAAGGGAAGTAGACGTTCAAGAAGTAATATCTTTCCTATATGGGCTGTCTAGGAGCGATGTAGAGGTTTTACATACTATAATGTGCAAGGGAGGTAAGATCTCCACAGAGGACTTGGCGGAAACCTTAAACGTCACGAAGGCGTCGATAAGTAAATCAATTAACAACTTATTGTATAAGGGTCTGATAAATAGGGAGAAGGTAGCTGATGACGAGAAGAGGAAGGGAAGACCAGCCTACGTTTATTGGGTAAATAAGGAAGAACTGTATGAAAGAGTCGTAGCGGATGTAGAGAAGTTATATCAGACAATGAAAAACGACTTCAAAACCCACGTTCAATTGGCTGTAATCCCTGCATAAAACTAGTTTTTGCCCTGCTCAGCTTTTTCAGTTTCATTTGTTTTCTTTTCTTCCTCCTTTGGTTTAGCTTCAGTTTTCTCCTTTCCTTTACCTCCTTTAGTTTCGCTCTTAGGCCTCTCTATTCTTTGTTTAACTATTTCGAAGCGATAGCTAATTCCCTGTGACTTATACTCCGCCACTATCTTTTCCTTCTCTTCGCTCCAATTTACCTCTCTTCCCAACAGAGCTCTAACGAATTCCCTCGCGTTTTTAAGGTGTCTATATTTTCGTTTTAATGTAGTAGTTTTACCATTATCCTCAATTCTTCCCGTGACTTCATATTTAACGGTTTTCATAAGGTAAAGTAATGTAGCAAAAATTAAAAGTCACCTCTTCCTAATGAATTTATGGTAGCGTTTACAGGAATAACTGAATCTGGAATAATATCCTTGATAATAGCGTTTGTTTTAGGTCTTTTGATTGGGTTCCTTTTAAAGAACGTAGTTAAGGTGGGGATCATTATTTTGGCAATAATAATAATACTAATAGCCATAGGCGCTTTGTCCCCAACTACCGTGGAGAACGCATTGATTCACCTGGGTCAATCTGCCTCCCAGGCCGAGTCTAAGTTTTCTACCTACTTGAACTTACTACCTTACAATTCTATAGCGTTTATAATAGGACTTGTGTTAGGCTTAATAAAGGGATAGATTTTAACTATGTATTTAAAGTAAGGAAAGACGTTGAAAAATTTCAGATTTAGCGGTGTAGAAGCGTTTGTGAACCTTGTTGATGAAAATACTTATTCTCAACTTTCCTACGTTATTAGTTACATTAGTACCGTAATGTTTAAAATGTGACATGTATAACCTTTATTGTAAAGGTTCAATAAAACTTCGGATTGGATTCATGGAGAAGTGTGAGCAATGTCGACACAGGTGGTAAAGGCGAATTTTGAGAACGTTGAGCCGGAGTTGGAAGAGCTAATAGTATCTAGCTACGGCATTAGTTCTGTACCAAAGAAGCTCCCCCTCAAGGCTGTGTCTGACATAGGAAAGTTGTTGAAACTTTTACTGCCTAAATCGGTAACTAAGGTTGTAATCGTGATTTCTAGAGAACATATAGGCTCAGACCAATCCATTTCTTCCTCAGTCAAGAGTGCATATCAAGACGTAGTCGTTACAGTTATGTTTAGCCATAAGTTAGATAAGGACACGTTACTAGTTTATTACAAGTGATTTACGCTGGAATCTGCGTTAAAAGACCTATGCGAAGAGGCAAGCGTTATTTTAATATTTGGTTCATATACTAGGGAAGATTACGTTGAAGGCATTTCGGACGTTAACGTATTGGCCATAACGCAGAACAAGAGACTCCTTTTAGAACTAGGTTCGATGGGCTTCTCCTCAGTGGTCATGACTGAGGATCAGTTTAAGATCATCTGCGAAAGAGGAGAACCCTTATGTTACTACGCCTTATACGATTCTAAAGTTGTTTGTGGCTCTCTTCCCAACGTAAAGTTCGTATCATCTGAGCTAACTTGTAACGAATTAGATAGGTTGTCAAGGGCTCAACTCAAACTAAGTCTTGAAGGGATAGCTAGAAGCGATGAGATTTCGTCTATTAATAATTTATATAGGGGAATAAGGTCCTACATACGCGGATCCTGCTGTAAGCGAGGCAAGATACCTCTTTCAGACGTCGAGGTTTTAGAGTGTTGTAAGGAAAGTTTGGACCCAGAAGTTTGCGACCTTTTCTTTAAGGTAAAAGAGATGAGAATCAAGAGGGAGCCTGTGTCATATTGGACCGTGAGGAGATTCTTAAAATATTTAGAAAGAGTTAAGTGAAGAGTCTTATATCCAAAGCTTATCTAGGCTATAATATGAAGTTAGCTAGATCGCTTCTTGATCTAGGTGAGGCCATTCACGGTGGGCCCGTGGAATCTAGGATCCTTTCCACGATTGAGGATTTGTTTCCAGACCACGTTTCCTATGAAGTGAGTACAAAATATTGGGAAGTTAGACAAGAGGAGATCATTATGAACGGGGAGAGGATAAGGTCAGTAGCCCTACCCTACACTTCTGGCTGTCTTCACGGAAAGATAGGGAGGGAGATTGGAACGTTTGAAATGCCATTTCACCCGTTCGATTTGAAGAAAATCCACTTGGACCAATACGAAGCTGTAGTGATACACGGCGACAAGTTGAGGAGAGTCTCCCTCCCCCAAGGTTCTCCACCTACGTTCTTCACAACGGAGAGGTTAGAAGGAGATGTGGATCTGTGCTCTGATACAAGGTTGGTTGAGACCAAATCAAGGAACGTTGAAGTTACGGTAAGAGAGGGAGATTCATACGTCGTAATTGGCGCCCATGTAGATCACTGGTTGACAGGTTTTCATGACAATTTGCTCTCTGTTCAACTTCTAGTGGACCTTTACGCTGAGTTACAGAAGGTAAGAACAAAACACGGCATTAAGCTTGTCTTCTTCTCATCAGAAGAAGGGCCTAGATGTTGCACAGGGTCCACACAATATCACATAAAGGACCTCTTCGCGATTATCTCTCTCGATGCGATATATCCTTTCAGGGTAGTGTTTTCCGCAACTCCAGACTTATGGTTCCTTTCCAAGAACTTCAATTTGAAGAGAGTTGAAATGCCTACACCTTTCTCTGATCACTTCTCATTCGTTCAGAGAGGAATTCCAGGTATGGTACTTTACAACGATGATATGATCCCAGTTTATCATTCAGATGAGGACCTCCCCGTTCCGGGAGATGAGGAGTATTTGGGCCAGCTCAAGAGCAGCTTAACGAGGACCTTAATCGAATTGGACTCAAGATCTAAAGACAGTCTTGATGCAGAGTTTATGAGTATAGCGAAACAGAGCGGTTACTTAGGCGATTCAAGGGAGAACGCGATAGTACCGGACATAGAAAACCTAACTAGTAAGTTCAGGAAAACCAAAGATAAAGGGTGAACTAACTGAACTGAGAAGTAAGGCAAGCTTTCATTATCTTTATAAGCGTGAGGATATTAATTATATTTAATGAGCGTAACATTATTTAGAGATTTATCAATGTATAAGAAAAGAGCTCAATACTATCTCATCAATAGAAAGTACGTCGATGACATACCATTAAACAACGGTGATGACGTGTTAGGTACTGTCATTTTTTTAAAAATACCTGAGGCTGAGGAGGTGTTACAGTCCTTTGCGTTGGCTAAGGGGACTCTCTCTAACGCTTTAACTAGTAAAATGCAGACGTTTATTCAGAACGAGGAATACGCAAAGGCCGAGGAGGTGTCTGAATTAATCGAATTAATTGATAACTTGAACGAGTTGGAGGAGAAGTTCAAAACGATATCTGTAGCTTACGTACTATCAGCTATAGAGATGAGAGGTGACCTCGAGATAGATATAAAATCTACAGCTCTCGACCTGATGGAAGCAATAGAGAGCGCTTTCCTCAAATCAATTCCTTATCTAGACGATGTAGGGGATCTAGGTAAAATTATAGATAACATGAGGTTTAGTGTGGAGAAATTAAAGGGCAGGATCAAAGGATCTAAATGAACGTGCGCGTTATAGTGTCACCTCACAGTTTATTTTATCCAGAGCGTACATGAGGGCTCCATAGGACGGATCGTGATTAATTTTGATCGCTCTCATATCCGTTTCGAGGAGCACTTCATTGAAATTCTCCATATAAAGCTTAGAGTTGAACATTCCTCCAACGACGAACACTCGGTCCACTCCAACCATCTTAGCTACCCTCACAGCGGACGTCGCTAGCTCCTGTGACCCTGTTAGCATGATTGATCTCGCAACCTCGTCCCCGTCCTTAATGGCTTTATCTATGATCTTGGCGATGGAGGCTATCTTCTCAACCCTATGCCCTTTGTGGTAAATCCAATAAACTAAGTCGTCTACGTCTTTCACCCTCAAGTACTTCATGATCATGTTAGACATAGGGGATGGTTTTTCAAGACCTTGTAGCACCCTAGTTAAGTGTCTTAAAGCTTTCCTCCCAGCCCAGTAAGCCGAACCAGTATCTGAGAGAAACCAACCCACCCCTTCGGCTTTTATCCTTCTCTCACCATCAACGCCCAAGACAACGCTCCCGGTTCCTGAAATAGTTAACACTCCTTTCCCACCTCTTGTTTGGCTATAGAGAAGGAAGTACGAATCGTTGTCTATTATCACTTTCATCCCTAGATCGTTAAGTCCTTCATAGAGTACCTTGTAATCATACCTGGAATCTAAGCCGGCCAGCCCTAAAACGACTAGATCCGGAAAGTTGCCTCTCGTGATAGCGCGAATGGTCTTAAGGATCCTCTCTCTTGCTCTCTTCAATCCAACGTTGTGAAAATTGGACCCTTCGGTTTCATAAGTTGAGATTATTTTACCTTTCCCGTTAGTACATTCTACAGCGGTACCCTTTGTTTTCGTGCCTCCACCGTCTATCCCTACAACTATCATGAGGTGAATAGGCATTACAAAGGTTTAAACTTTTTAGAAAAGCATACTTTATTATTAAAGGTAGTAAGGAGATAGATCCATAACGTATTTTAGGAATTAAGTCTAGATCATTTAACTAAAGTTTCCGCCATGAAATACGTGTTGATTAAGGAATCAGTTATAAAGGAGAGGGACGCCTCAAACTGGATAACCTACGAAAGGACTGAGAAAGTTGAAATTGAGCGATTCATGACTAGTACAGGCTGGTCCTCTATAGGTGAGGATAGGAAGCCTGAGGATCTGTGTCAATCCTTCACGCATCCATCTTTCGAGTATTGGAATAAGAGAGGCGAAATCTTGAAAAAGATTGGTGATGGGGAAAAAATTGAAATAAGAAAGGTAATAAGACAAATGTCTTGGGAAAACTACGCATGTGTAGAGCAAAAGGTCGTGAACTTCATTACCTTAAATGACAGGCGCTTTGGATTCACTGGAAATCCAAGCGACATTCCTAGCGTCATAGAGTTCCTAAAGCAGGATGCAGGGTTTAAACAAGTTCCACTCTTCTTGGATCACGGGACAGTCATATTAGATCCAGAGGCAACTGGTCGCCTAATATCCACCCTTGCTAGTATGTTGAAAGCTAACAATAAGCTACTAACTAATGAGGAGAGAGGCCTACCTGACATAACTGTCTACGACGATCCTTTAATCCCCTACTCTCACGTGTTTTACACCTTTGATGATGAAGGTGTGAAAACCAGGAGAAAGGAACTCATCGGAAACGGTCAAGTTCAAGATTATTTAGGAACACTCTATCTAGGACACCACGGGAACGGAAGAGGCTTTTATCCTAAGCCAGATTTCTTTAACGTGGTGTTAAAGCCAGGAGACTGGAAAGTTCAGGAACTTATGGAGGAAACTAAGAACGGTTTCCTGGTTTTAGGTTCAACAGGTGCGGAGATAGTGAAGAAGGGAATTAGGCTAAAACCTAGGAAGGTAATTAGTTTAGGAGGAGGAGAGATTATGGTCAGAGAGTTGGCCATACCCTTGGCTGAGCTTAGCACACTTGATGCCATAACTTCAGATTCTAGATCGGTTTACCTAGACGAAGATCACGGAGCGGTCGCCCCATTTGTAAGGATTAAGGCGAGGTTCCTCTATTGAACGTTATGCCACTTCGGAACTCTAGGGTTAGGTATTGAGTCCCACTTATCATATGGTTTTATATCTAACACAGGAGTCCCATCTAACGCGTTAATTCCAGTTACCTTTAATCTATTTCCTTGAATTTCGATTAGCTCAACAACTGATATCCCTATTGGATTCGGTCTGTTTGGGCTTCGAGTAGCAAAGACTCCAACCCTTTCCCCTTTATCCTTCACGAGGGATTCGAACTTAGCTAAATGCAGATGATAAATAACTATAGCGTGAGAGAACTGCTCCAAACCTAGTAGGCCTTCGGAGTATTCGTCAAACACTACTATAGTGGATTCTGTCTTCCTGGAAGGTTGGCCATTAACTTCTACGTAACCTATGGGTTTGTAGTTTATCAAAGCTCTTCTACTACTTTAACTAACCCTTTCTTGTCTCTTAAGGGTATCCCCGTACCTCCCCTTGATACCGCCACTATCTCCGCTACAATGCTAAGAGCTATCTCGTTCTCCTCCTCAGCGTTAAGATCTAAACCCGCCGGTATCCTCAGATTGAGGAGTTTATCTTTAGTTATCCCGGCCTCAATAAGTCTCTTTAGGATAACTCTGGCCCTCTTCAGGCTCATAACAGCCGAGACTTCCCTGGCTCCACTCAGGATCGCCTTCATTAAAGCCCAAGTGTCATAAACGTGTTTCGTGGCCACGAGTACGTATTTGTCTTTCACTAACTCATCTGGTACTTGAAAGGAGTTCCCCCTAATTATCTGATCAGCCTCATAATCTCCATCCTCAGCAAACGGGTCTACCACTATGACCTTATAACCAAGCATCTTTAGAAGCCTAGCTACTATTGGAGCTATGCCTAACGACTTACCCTTGCACTTGCTCGAGTCTACGTTCACGGTGTTTCTATCACAGAACACTGGCTCCTCCATCTCAGCCTCTCTGCTTGATGAGAAAATGAGAACGTCCAAGGAGCTCACAAATTCATTACTTCACACGAAGTTATAAATTCATGACAAAAGGATACGCTATCCTTTAGAGGTCAACCTTACCTTAGCCTCCTCGATTATTCTCTCAAGGGCGTGGGTGGTTCCTTGCTCGAAATGTTCCTTGTTTCTTCCATCAAAAGGTCTCATATAGAACGGCATTTTGACTTCCCACGTTGAGGTTACCTTGTCTTTAAGTACTCTGATCTCGTTTTGACCCTGCAGTATCCCGCGTAAGAAACGAAGCTTTACCGAGTCATCGTTCACTTCAATCCTAACCGTTGAGGTTGACGGGAAAGCGAACCTGATCTTCCCCTCGTATAAGTTATCAGATACTTTAGTAAGGTTCAGCTCACGAATACCTTTCCAATACTTAGGCATGGAATTTACATCCTTAACTATGTCAAGTACCAGATCGTGAATTTCGGGTTGAAAGCCTTTAGTTATGGAGAACTTGATCATGGGATATATAAATGAAGCAATTATTTAAATATGAAAATTCCTACCCTTACGTGAGGTTGAACTAACTTTCGATGATAGGCGTTAAGTGGTCAGCTCTGATCTCTCATCTTCCTTGTCACCTCACTCTCTATTTCCTTAGGATCACCGGACTTCCTCCTCGTCAATTCCTCAGTAGCCTCTAATAGATCCGTTCTCCTGGTTTGCTCGGCAATTTGTCTAAGCTTCTCAAGTTTCTTAGTAGCTTCAACTAGATTAAGCTCACCTACATCCCTAGAGTAATCTCTCAACGTTTTAAGGTACTCGTATTCCATTATTATGTCCTTATTTACCCCATTAAAGAAATCCTCCTGATCCTTTGCCGTAGTTAGAGAGTACTCTATGGTTTTCGAATTGCTTCCGTTCTCATCCTCGTAGCTCACTTTTATAGTCATGAATTTACCTTGATATCCCTTAGGTATCACTGTCTCTCCTAAGATTTTAACTATACCTTCCACTGCGTTTATCTTTATAGGAACATCGTTGTAGTTTAACAGCTTCACGGCGGACTCTGAGATAATGTCTACCGTTACGTTTTTTGCGGCGACTGAAGATTTCGCTAGCTTCGGCATTTTTTCCACTATCTCCTTAGGGTCCTTTATATGGTAGAAAAACCCATTACCCTTTTCTGAAATTAAGGATAGGATCTTCTCGTTGTAGTCCTGACCTATCCCAAAGGATATGACTTGGACGTTGTGCGGGAGACTCAACCCTTGGTAGACTGGGAGGCATCTTTCCAGATCAAACTTTCGAGATAACCCGTGCGTACACCCTCTATCGGTTGGCACGCCATCAGTGAGGAGTATGAAATAGGAAGGTTGACGATATCTCTCTGCTAGTTTGGACGCCTCCTCTAACGCCTTATAGAGAGACGTGCCACTTCCAGCTTTTATTTCGTCGATATCAATTAAGTGGGACTGAGAGTGCTCCTTTAGAATTGACACCTTCTCGTCAAAAGCTAACAGCGAAAAGTAACTTTCTTGAGGAAGGCTAGAAACGAGTTCGTTAGCCCCTTCCTTAGCCATCTGAAGCTTCTCTCCCTTCATTGATAAGCTTTTGTCTAAGAGTATTATGTAGTGAAAGTCCTTGGGTTCGAACCTAGACTCAGGAACTAGTAAGATCCTAAACTTAGCGCTTACGTCCAGGTTGAAGCTCTTTAAGTGACTCGCATTGAACGTTATTGATATTGTCATAATTCTATAAATATACTAATAGCGTTTAAGTCTTGCTAACTGATTTGGTATTCTAACTCAGGTTAAAATTATAAAGCATAATATCTAGAAACATGAGATAGTATTTTATGAAAATTAAAAGTAAAAAGAGATTATTTATAAAAAATGATTTCATTGAGAAAATCTTTTAAAGCCGTCAACCCATTAACGTAAAAATGAGACCCTGGGTTCTAGTGATTATCTCAATCCTTCTTATCATTGTGGGTGTACTTCTATCCGTCTTGGCGTCAGAAAGCACGTACGTAACTCTAGTTTCCTTCGGAGAGGGAAATTGTGCTTATCCCCCACAGGGTTGGCAATCGCAGTATTGGTCAGTTTTAGCATATGGGATGCCTTCAGCTAGAGTGATAGTTAACGGTACTGAGAGGATAGTTCCGCCTCAGGTGGAGAACGTTCCTCTTAACTCTACATCATTCTACGTCTATACGGTCTCCGGTTACGTTGAAAGTTTGGCGCCGCTTTCCCTCCTTGGTATCCTTTTAGTTTTCATAGGGACGGCCGTGGGTTTCAGAGGAACGGTTCTCTTCGTCCAAGAGAGAGCTATAGGTAAGTTGTCAAGTTCTATAGGTAAAGGGTCACTTTCCTCTTATATTATGAAGAGAGTAGCCTCCTTCATTATTTCTCTTCTTGTTGTAGCGTCAATAACAGGTGCTTTAGAGATCATTCACGGAGAGAGCTATTTGAAGGTTATAGAGGAGCTAATCACGTTTAATTTCGGCCTCAGCTCACATTTCAATTTAACCGTCGACTCCTTACTTTTGACAGCTCTACCTTTCACTAGCGTCCTTTCAGGCCTCTCCTTTGCCACTTCCGTATATCTAGGTTCGTTTCTGGCCGTCCGCGGTATAGCTCAGGGCGGTTTATTGACCAAGTTAATAAGCAAGTGGAAGTATATAGGGAACGCGTTAGCTTCCTGGGTGATCGCTCTATCCTTAATTTACACCTTTCATTTAAAAGTTGAGAATGGGGTCAACATAGTCTTTCCTTTAATTTCCCTGTTCTTCCCCTTTATAGGGACTTTCGCTAACAGACTTTTCCTACCTTATACAGTTAACGACACGTTCAAGGCAAGAGGTCTTACAAAGTCGATATTAGTGTATAGACACGTCTTGGGAGGAGCTTCGGTGGTGGCGTTATCTACCATTTCAGCCGCTTTCGTTGACATGTTGATTGCAGAGTTTCTAGTCGAGTCAATTTTCTACTGGCCTGGTCTGGGTTTCCTACTGCGAGTGGCTGCAGTCTATGGCGATTTTAAGTTGGTGGAAGGAGTGTTGATATTCTACTCCACTGTAGTTTTGCTCTCAGGTCTGATAGGGGACGCATTTTATGGATTCGTTGATCCGAGGGTGAGAAGATGAACAAGGTGACCGTAGCTTTTTCAATTTACTTAGCCTGGGCAGTGTTATTCACGTTCTACAAACTTCCAAGCGGATCTCCTCTTACCGCTCCTTCTTACAGCTTCCCTTTAGGAACTTACATTAACGGGAGTAACATGATCAACGTGAACGCTAGGGCTATCCTGGACACAATATTGTTTGGCTTAATGGTCTCATGGATAGAGGTAGGTTTAGGTCTCTCCTATGGCGTGATAGCGGGGAGCTCATGCGGGAAAGCGAGATCTTTAATGATGAGGATATCGGATAGTGTAACTTCTCTTCCAAGGGTTCCTCTTCTGATGGCCGTGATAATACTTTTTTCTACTCCTGAAATAACGTTCATAAGGGCTAATTTCTTCCTAACCGCTTTAGTTGTAGGACTGACGGGTTGGTCTAGCATGTCTAGACAAATATCCGAGGCCGTATGTAGAGAAAACCCTTTAACAAAGATAGAGGAGATAGAGTTCACTCAGAGGGTATACACTTCTTTTAGGACAGTCAAGAGTATAACCAAAAGGTACGTTATACCGTCTATCGTTGATGGAATAGCCGTATACACAGCGCTAGGTGTTATAGCAGGTGTAGGAGATCCTAACTTCCCCACGCTCACCACCCTCCTTAACAGCTCAAGGTTATTTTCATACTGGTGGCTATTCCTACCACCTGCAGGTTTCAGAGCACTTCTCTTAATCCTCATTTTCTTAGTCTCAGACTACGTGGTGAAGTAAATGTTAGAGTACAAGTGCGTGTCAGTTCCCAACTCTCTAAAATGCTTTAACCTGTCTATTGATAAGGGATCTATAGGTATACTAGGGGAGAGAGATAGCGGTAAGGAGAGCGTGATTCCCATAACTTTGGGACTTATCAGAAACGTAACTGGGGAAATACTCCTCGATGGCGTTGATATGATCAAATCGAGGGACCTCCTTTTCACGATAAGGTGGACAAAGATCTCCGCGGTGTTTTACGATCCTAGGACCATGTTCGATCCTTTATATTCTATAGGTTCTCATTTCGCTGAGATCGTTATCTCTCACGGTATAGGCGACTATGAGTACGGGATAGAAACTGGATTAGAATACATGAAAATTTTAGGTCTTGAGAGAGACTTATTGGATAAACTTCCTCACCAACTGACCCCTATACAACTTAAGAAGGCTTCGATAGCGTTGGCCACCTTCTTAGAACCAAGTTATGTCATTGTCGACGACATAGAGTTCGGTTTAGGAGACATAGGTAGGGCGGCTGTAATGAATTCTTTAATCGATTTGATGAACTCAGTAAGTAGCTCATTTATTTTTTTGGAGAATAACCCAGGTATCCTTTCAAGGTTAACCGATAACGTGATAGTCCTGTATAAGGGGGAAATTGTGGAGGAGGGAAAAAACGTACTTCTAAACCCTCTTCATCCCTACACGATCGACCTCATAAGAGGAGATGTACCCGACGAGAAGATTGAAGGGAAAGGATGCCCTTACTCCACTCACTGCAGGTACTCCACATCTAAATGTGAGCAAGAAGTTCCTTGGATAGAAAGAGGATCAAGGAGAGTTAGATGCTTAGCTCACGTTTGTGGACTCTAGGGTGAAGCTAGATTGATTAGACTAAATCACCAGATCATCAGGGAGATAAAAGACCTCACGTGTATCCTAGGTGAGTGGGACGACTACAAAGAGACCATGGCAAGAGCAATTAAGGACGGTGAGTTGATAGTTCAGTACATAGACCCATTTTCTGGAGAGTACATGAGCAAGCGAGATGGAAGGAGATCAACGTACTTCATTCCCAAGTCCTTAGTTAGGGGGAGAATCACATCAAGGGAACTGCTATCGGGCTGGTTTAAGTCTGAGGTAAGAGTTAATGAAATCATGTTCCTTCTTAACGTTCCTGATAGGCCCCTAGACCAACTAAGCGATTTGAACTTAGCTAAGGTCTACCTCTCCCCTCTATTTAGGGAAGACGTTAAGTTCACGATAGCTGAGGACTTCCTCCAGGAAATAGAGGAGCAAAGTAGATTAAAGGTCTTGAAACTTATGGTAAAGATAATTAGGAGCAGGGGTCTAGATTCTTTGCTCTTCCTGGGTTACGCAGACCTAGTCAACCCATGTGAGAGCGTCTACGTAATGTACGAAGACGAAGTCGTTGAAATAGGAAAGACGTTTCTTCACCCTTACTCAAAGACGATTTTGAACTCGGCTATAAAGGTAGGCAAGCTCTGGGATAAAGTCAAAGTGACAGAGGTGGGAAAAGGAAGTTTAAGTGGATGCAGGTTCCACGATTACTGTGAGATAATGAAAAGCGAGAAAACCCTACAAAGGAAATGCAGGTTGGAAAAGCCTCCTATGTTGGCTATAGAACGTGGTGAGGTGAGGTGTTGGAACTTCTTTCCAGGTATCAACGAGTAAGCTATAGCTGAATTTATTTTCGATTCTAACCATCTACCTTGAATGTCTTTCCCCCTCTTCGATACCTTCTTCGCCGAATACTACGCAAATCCAGACGAAAATTACCTTATTACAGCTCCAACTGGTAGTGGTAAAACTCATATAGCTAAGAAGGTGTTAGTCGAGAGCGAGCCGATATCCGTTTACGTTTCACCGTTGAAGGCTCTCTCTGCGGAAGTTTACAACTCGATAAGATCTAAGATCGACTCTACATTGATAGAGTCAGACGTTTATGAGGACGATCTACATAACGTAAAGGGAAACGTTATTTTAACCACTTACGAGAAGTTTGATAGTGCCATAAGACATAACTACCGTTGGCTAAGTAAAGTAAGGAGGGTCGTTATAGACGAAGTTCATAACGTGGAGACCGATAGGGGATTAGCGATAGAAAACGTGGTTCTTTGGACCAAGTCTAGAGATCTCCCAATCATTTCCCTCAGCGCCACTCTTCACTCCCCAGCAAAGTACCTTAAGTGGCTTAACGCCAAGTTGATCTCACAGGACAAAAGGACGGTTCCACTACATGAGTGCGTAGCCTATCCCTACACGATCAAATGCGGGAAATGGGAGGAGGATCTGAAGCCCTCCAGGCTCTCGCGTCCCAGATACGAGCTGTTAACCTTGCTTTTAAAGAAGATCGTTTCTCAAGATAGAAACGCATTGGTTTTCGTTAAGAGCAGAAGATCAGCCGAATCTTTGGCTATTGAACTTAGAAGAGACGGGTTCAGAGCCCAACATTACCATAGCGGGATGACTCAAGTCGATAGAAGGAGAGCGTTGGAGATGCTCATAAATGGAGAGCTGAACGTTATGGTTTCTACTACTGCGCTAAGTCAGGGAGTTAACCTACCGGTATACGCTGTAATTTTTTATGAGCTCAAACTTCCTGACGTGAACGAGAGGGGGGAGTTTAAGGGATGGAAAGATATCTCAACTGCACAGTTTAGGCAGATGGCAGGAAGGGCTGGGAGGCCTGGCTATGACTCAGAAGGAATGGCAGTAATCATAACCAACTCAGAGAGGTCTGCAATAGAACTCGAGAACAGATACTTTCACGGGCAGATATCATCACAGTATGTGAAGCCTGATCTATCAACTCTAACTTTAGCTTTCATTTCTTGGAATCAGGGGATAGGTACAGAAGAGATCGAGAACTCCCTACGCTCTTCATACAATTACAGTCAAATTGAACTTGAAGAATTTACTAAAACTATAAAAAATCTTGAAAACTTAAAATTAATTGAAAATAAGAAAGGTGTAAGAACAACCTCTTTAGGGAAGGCAGTTGCGTTAAGTTACATAGACGTCAAGGCCTTCGTTGGTTTTCCACTGGACAATAATGACATCGACTTAGTTTCCGTAATTTTGAGCTCTCATGAGGTGGCTCCCTCTCTTAGAGGTTGTAAAGAGGGAAAGGATCTTCTAACTAGGTGGATGAACGGGGAATCCATTAATGAGGTGTGCAAAAAACTATCCGCTAAGGACATAAACGATGTCATCTCCAACGCGAGATGGATATCTTTCGCCATGTATAGGGTTATGAAAGCTCTGAACGACAAAAGATCAGAGATCGCTTTCGACACATACGTGAGGCTGAAATACGGAGTCCCTAAGGAGGGGATTAATCTAGTGAGGAACGGAATTCCAAGAGAGCTAGCAGTTCATCTATTAAAGATAGGAATACAAAGCTTGAGATCCCTATGCGTACAGATTGGGTTTAAAGAGATAAGAGAAAAGGTCAGGGACGCAGGAGTGCAGGCTGAGCTATTGTGTAGAAAGGTTTACTCCTCCGACTTGTTGGTTTTTGACGTTAGGAGAGCTATACAAGAGTTTGAGGGGAGGGAGTTTCAAGTTAGCGATTTAATACGAAAGTACGGCAGGAGATCGCTCCCCGAACTCATAAGCATGGGATTGTTGATGAGAAATGGAAATAAATTTATTCTGAGGAAACCTTCCAATAAGCGTTAAAGAATTTTCATTGAAAATCAACGAGATGTAATTCAAAATGAACTTTTATGAAATAAGCTTTTAAGAATTAAATTTTACGTTAACAGGGGATGGTCAGATGGAACAATCCTAACGAGTAGCGAAAAGGTCTTGGAGGGCATAAACCTAGGATTCCAGTTCTCTACTTATAAAGTCTTTGAGAAGGTGAATTTGAGCGCAGAGGACTCAAAGCTAACAGCTATAGTAGGTCCGTCAGGAGTAGGCAAGTCCACTCTTTTAAGGATTTTAGGAGGGTTCATAAAACCTAATGAAGGGGAGGTTAGGTTACTTGGTAAAAAGGTAACACGCCCTACCCCACGAATTGCACTAATCCATCAGTCTATAGCTACTTTCCCTTGGTTGACTGCAGTTGAGAACGTAAAGCTTGGGCTAAAGTACAGAAAGTTACCTAAGGATGAGGAGGATAAAATAGCAAGGAAGATGCTAGAGATCGTGGGTCTACAAGGCTTTGAGGAGTTCTATCCTAAGCAAATGAGCGGGGGCATGAGACAGAGGGTCGCCATAGCCAGAGCGTTGGCTGCAGATCCTTATGTGCTATTGATGGACGAGCCATTCGCTCACTTAGACGAGTTGACGGCAGAGGGGCTTAGACAGGAGATATATTCAACCATATTTAACGATGAGACTTCGCTCAAGGCTGCAGTCCTAGTATCTCACAACATGAATGAGGTTATTGAGTTATCCGATAAGGTGTACGTCATCAACGGAAGTCCGGCAACAGTGGTAGGAGAGGTAGTTATAGATATGGAAAGACCGAGAAGTTCCAAAGATCCAAAATTTCAGGAATATTTAGATTTATTATATAAATTGCTTACTCCAGTTAAAAAGAAGGTAAAGGAGTGACACGATGTTTCTTATACTAGCCTTCCTGGCGGTTATAGTTACCATAAGTAGAGTGTTTCTAACTCTAATCCTTTCGATAGTAACAGGATGGTTCTTAGCGTATTTTGCAATTAAGAATAGGATATTTGAAGACATCTTCGTGTCAGTCTCTGAAGTGTTGGAGTCCGTTCCAGTTATCTCCTTCTTTCCCGTAGTTCTGATATTCTTCGCGACTGATATAGGAGGGAGCATAGGTATAGAGCTCGCTGTGATTTTCCTAGTCTTTACTGCAGTAGTTTGGAACATCTGGATGGGAATATACCAAGCGTTCAAGACTGCTCCAGAGAACTTAAGGGAGGTGGCGGAGAACCTCAGGCTAGGGTTTTTGGGTAAGCTATCAAAACTTTACATTCCGTTTTCCGTACCTAGGATAGCTGCCAATCTGATCCCTAGCTTCGCCGACGCTATGTTTTACATAACAGTAAGTGAAGTGT
This sequence comes from Metallosphaera cuprina Ar-4, assembly GCF_000204925.1. Classification (NCBI taxonomy): domain Archaea; kingdom Thermoproteati; phylum Thermoproteota; class Thermoprotei; order Sulfolobales; family Sulfolobaceae; genus Metallosphaera; species Metallosphaera cuprina. Next base: position 764,018 of record NC_015435.1, read on the forward strand.
TCAGTGTAGGCAACACGAATTACGCCGTGTTCGGCATAGGATCGCTTATAGCGAACCTAACTGCAAACGCGAAATATACGGAAGCCTTATATGCCTTAGCTGTCCTTGGGGTCTTTGTAGCTCTTATAACGTTCGCTTTGAGAGAGTTCTCTTCATTTGCTGTCCAAAGGTATGGATTAGACACTGAGGTAAGTAACATGAGCGTGAGGAGAGGGAGGTTCAGGATCAGATACTCGGCCAAAATAAGCAATGCCGTAGCTCCAGTAACTAAGTTGGCTAAGTACGTCATAAGGAGTAAACCAGTGTCGTTAGATGAAGAGGAGGACGAAAAGAGGAGATCCTGGAGCAATGTAGGCAAGGTAATAGCTGCGCTATTTTTATTCGGCATTTCGTACTCAATCTTCACTGTAATAGAGACGATACCCAAGTCGACATGGGTCAGCTTAGTCTCCTCTACGCCCTTTGATCTTTATCTAATTGTTACAGACTACGCTAGGGTCGCGTTAATATCGATAACATCGCTTGTTATCGCCATCTTCCTTGGTTACTGGTTATCTCTTCATCACAGGATAGATAGGGTGGCTATTCCCGTGATTCAAACCTTTGCGGCTTTTCCAGCCCCTGCATACTTTCCGTTAGTTTACGGCGCCACTTATACCATGTTGTATAAGATCCTTGGACCATTTACTAACGAGTTCTACGTCTTGTTGCTAGGCTTCATCTCTACGTTCTATTACGTTTTCTACAGCTATTGGATGGGGATAAAGAACATGCCCAGTGAATATTGGGAGGTAATGAACAACCTTAATTTATCATTCTGGCAAAAACTGAAGAAGGTAGTTTTCCCCTCGTCTTTCCCTTACGTAATTACGGGACTTACTAGCACGGTCAACAGCGCCTGGGGAGGGTTGGCCATAGGCGAATATTGGCCTGATATCTACGACGGAAGGACACTTCAGGTTCATGAAGGATTGATGAAGGAGTTAGCCCTAGCCGATAGTCAAGGAAATCTAGCTCTGATAGGTTGGCTTTCCATACTGTTTGCGATAGTGGTCGTGATATACTCAATTCTATTCACGAGGAAACTTCTCGATCTCTCAAGAGAGAAGTACGTAGCTGAGGAAGGAATTTACGCGGCCTAACTTAGATAGAGATAATATCCTTGTGCCTCCATCTGATTACACCAGTGATGAGGAATCCGGGATCCGATCTGTGAGGGCCTTACGCGAACGCTGAGGTATAATTATAATAAAACTATAGCTAGACTATTCCTAATATTTAAACAGTAAAAATTTAAGAAAGAGTCACCAATTATACCTGATTGTACATGACTGCAACTTTTGAAAAGCAGGATATGTCAAAACTGATTGAGGAGTTGAGGAACCTCAAAGCAAAGGCGTATAAGGGAGGAGGGGAAGAGAGGATTCAATTCCAGCATAACAAGGGTAAGCTGACCGCAAGGGAGAGGCTTAACCTCCTCTTTGATGAGGGAACGTTCAACGAAGTTTTGACATTCGCCACAACAAAAGCTACTGAGTTTAACTTGGATAAGAACAGAGTTTACGGCGACGGCGTAGTAACCGGGTGGGGTCAAGTTGAGGGAAGGACCGTCTTCGCCTTTGCTCAAGATTTCACCTCCATTGGGGGAACGTTGGGCGAGACTCACGCCTCGAAGATAGCTAAGGTTTACGAGCTAGCCCTAAAGACAGGAGCCCCGGTAATTGGTATAAACGACTCAGGAGGAGCTAGGATTCAAGAGGGAGCCGTTGCGCTAGAAGGGTACGGCACGGTCTTTAAAGCCAACGTTATGGCGTCAGGGGTTATCCCGCAGATAACCATTATGGCCGGACCGGCAGCAGGAGGTGCTGTCTACTCGCCAGCTTTAACCGATTTCATTATCATGATTAAGGGAGAAGCTTATTACATGTTCGTTACGGGGCCAGAGATCACCAAGGTGGTTCTAGGTGAGGAAGTCTCTTTCCAAGATTTAGGCGGGGCAGTGATTCACGCTACTAAGTCCGGAGTAGTCCACTTCGTAGCCGAGAACGAACAGGATTCGATTAATATTGCGAAGAGGCTCCTCTCGTACTTACCATCAAATAACATGGAGGAACCGCCCTTCGTAGACACAGGAGATCCTATGGATAGGGAGATGAAAGATGTGGAGACTATCGTACCCACAGACACAGTTAAGCCCTTCGATATTAGAGAAGTGATCTATAGGACTGTGGATAACGGCGAGTTCATGGAAGTTCAGAAGCATTGGGCTCAGAACATGGTAGTTGGTTTCGCCAGGATGGCCGGTAACGTCGTGGGTATCGTAGCTAACAACTCCGCTCATTTGGGGGCTGCCATAGATATAGACGCTTCAGATAAGGCTGCTAGGTTCATAAGGTTCTGCGATGCGTTTAACATTCCACTCGTAAGCCTCGTCGACACACCTGGATATATGCCAGGTACTGATCAGGAGTATAAGGGTATAATCAGGCATGGAGCGAAGATGCTGTACGCCTTCTCTGAAGCAACCGTGCCCAAAGTCACTGTAGTGGTCAGAAGATCTTACGGGGGAGCTCACATAGCTATGAGTATAAAGAGTCTAGGGGCAGACTTAATTTACGCCTGGCCATCAGCTGAGATAGCAGTTACAGGTCCTGAAGGGGCGGTGAGGATATTATATAGGAGGGAAATACAAAACAGTAAATCGCCTGACGATTTCATAAAGGAGAGGATAGCCGAGTATAAGAAGCTATTCGCTAACCCGTATTGGGCGGCCGAGAAAGGGTTAATAGATGACGTGATAGAACCTAAAGATACTAGGAAGGTGATAGTCTCCGCGTTGAGGATGTTAAAGAACAAGAGAGAGTTCAGATATCCTAAGAAACATGGAAATATTCCACTTTAAGGTCTTCTTTTCTTAACTCTTAATGTTTTGTTTCCAATCTCAGTCTTCTGTGCTAAAGACGTTAGTATTAGATCTAATTTCCTGATCGTATCCTCATCAGCTTCAAACGTTATTTCCTGCCCCTCTCCAGCCCTAAAGAACTCCTCCAACAACTCTTGCAGCTTCTTTGACAACCTTCTCACCTAACTTCTCTCCTAGAATAGATTTAACTTTCTCTTGATTCATTAGCAGGTCCTCAGGCTTAGTTAGACCGTTCTGATAAAGTAACCTGCCCCTCTTTCTGCCTATTCCTGGCACTCTAATCAAGTCGAGTAGCTCCTCTTTTACTCCATCGTAAACTCTTCTATTCAACTTATGCAGTATTTCTGCATGAGACTCCAGTTTTAGAGCCTTAGCGACCTGATAACCAGAGTAGGTGAGCCAATCCATGGTCTCAACGATCGATCTCAAATCTCCTGAACCAATGTTATATTTACTGAGTATTGTATCCTCTTCAGTCTCTTCAACCCAGTCGTGTACAATCAATGCGATCTTCAATGCCGAGAGGTACTCATACAGTTCGTCCTCATCGTCTGGCTCCTCCATAAAGGTTGGGCAAGGAGAGACGTAAACTAGATCATCCTCCTCTTGCTTACTTACGTTAGCTATAGGTCCGTCCGGAGTCATAGCTAACATATGCAAATAAGGTATGTCACAATCCTCTGATTGTGATGAGGTTAAGACGTCCTTGATGATCTTTGCTGAAAATGGATTAATATAAATATCTGCTACTCGTCTACCAAAAACTGTTAGTTTGTAATCATTAGTCAAAAATTCGTTTTCCTTTAGCCAGCTGAAGCCTTGCTCTAAGTAAGACTCCGTTACATTCCTATCAAGGAAAGCCTCATAAACCAAGTTCCTAACTCTCTCCTCAGACGAGCCTTTCTCTGCAAACAATCCCAAAAGGAAGGAATAGAAGGCAGATTCGTTGCCCAACTTTGACTCTAAAGGTTCAGGAGGAGAGAAGATGTATTTTCTAGCAATTCTCTCCGCCTCCCTTCTGTTCCTAACTACGATGACTGCCTCCCCTTCGCTGTCATAACCGGGTCTTCCCGCTCTCCCACTCATCTGTTTATACTCCATTACAGATATTTCCTCCTGAAACCCTAGAATCCTCCTGTTAAACCTGTGGATGTCTCCTATAATTACAGATCTGGCCGGCAAATTTACGCCAGCGGCTAAGGTAGGAGTCGCGGTTATCACTTTTATTATCCTTTTTCTAAATCCCTCTTCAATTAAGTCCCTTAGTCCCTTGGATAGACCTGCGTGATGAAACGCTACACCCTTCTTGATAAGTTCCAGCAACGTGTTCTTCTCTTCAGAGCCCGCATCTTCAACCTCCTCAAGCCTTGAAGCCAAAGAGTCCACCTCTCCTCTCCGTAGTTTTAAGTTGAGGCTGGCAACCTTCTTGGCAGTCGTCTCTGCCATCTTTCTAGAGCTTCGAAATATTAGGACCTGTCCCCCTTCTTCAACAACTTTCTCAGTGTAAGAGAGAATCCCATCACTCCCCTTGAGAGTTAATGTAGTCCCATCAGAGAAAGATAAGGTTATTTTCCTATCGTTTATAAGTATCCCTTCTCTCAACGGAACCGGTCTCCAGTTAGTGTTCACTAGCTCCGCATTCAACCATTTAGCTATGGCTTCGCCGTTACTCACCGTGGCGCTGAGAGCCAATATCTTCCTCCTCTTAGCTCTCACAGCAACGCTTTCAACTATTGGTCCCCTCTTACCGTCATTCATATAGTGAAGCTCGTCAAGTACGAAGTAGTCAGTTTCTAACAACCACTCTGGACCATGCCTCCAAAGGGAGTCCAACTTCTCGTAAGTAGTAACCACTAAGTCGTATTTACTCAGGAAGGCGTCCTCGGCGTCGTAGTCTCCAGACGTAACGCCAACCTTAATACCTAAGGTCTCCCAGTCGCCAAACGTTGAATACTTTTCTGCTGTGAGAGCTCGTAAAGGAGTGACGTAAACTGCTCTTTTGCCTCCTTTCAATAAGTGAGATATCATGCCTAGCTCCGCAATAAGTGTCTTCCCAGATCCAGTAGGCGAGGTAAGCAACATCCTTTTACCTTCTAGTAGACCTTTCTCTATCGCCTCGGACTGTACAGGGTTCAGGCTCACGATCCCTCTATTCCTTAGCACTTGGATAACTTTCCCATCAAGCGGTAGATCGTCAACGCTAACGATTTTCATTATAATCCACATCATGTCATTCTCGGTTAAAACCTTAAGTCACAGTAACTCCACTAGTTAGGATCTAACAAAAATGAAAATATTAACATATGAACTTTTTCTCAATATTCTTAGGTACTTTATGGTCTATTTTCATTAAATTTAATAACTAATCATAGATTTTTTCCAAAAGTTCAGAAAGATTTAATAACTAAATGAATAGCGGTCTTTTAGATGAACAGAGACTCTTATGAACACCACGGTGAGCCTAAGAGAGTGATAGGAGTCACGGACCTAATTTTCATATCCCTTGGGGGGCAATCGCCATTCCTTAGCGTGTTGACGTACGGGGTGGAGGCGTATTTACTTGTTGGTCGTGGGGCGGCTCTGGCGATTATCCTTGGTACAGTGTTAGTTTTACTTAACGGGATGGTTGTTTACATACTATCTAGAAAATTTACTAAAACAGGAGGGTATTTTACTTACGCTTATTACACCTTAACTAAGAGGCTAGGATTTGAGACAGGTTGGCTATACTTGCTTTACTCCTCTATGTACGGCTCGGCATACGTGTTAGGCGCTTCGTACATTCTCTCTACAATACTTCATATTTCTGCAGTTATAATTGCTGTTGTAATACTTTTAATATCAAGCATATTTGCCCTACTAGGGATCAAGCCTACTGCTAAGTACGCTATCATCGCGAGTCTTATAGAAATAGGCATGATGACGGCTTTAGCTATACTATTCATGTACTCGACCAGGTTTTATATCTACAACCCTATACCCTCAAACATTAGCGTGACGACGTTTGCTTTAGCTATTCTTTTCGGCTCATCAATTCCAACAGGTTACGGATCTATAACTCCCCTTTCAGGTGAAGTTAAGAACCCAGAGAGGAACGTTCCTAAGGCAATAATCACCGTGATACTTATAGGAGGCTTGTTATCTGCTTTTGACATCTATGGGATCACCGATCACGTAATATACTTTAATTTGACTGCAAATCAACTGAATTTAATTCAGTTAATTGAGGATAGATTCGGAATAATTACGTTAGCGTTTGTGCTTTTTGCTGCGGCGAACGACGGGATCTTAGCTACGTTAAGCTTTATGACAGCGACATCCAGAACTATGTTCGCCATGTCAAGGGGAGGATTTTTACCTGAGCTTTTGGGGAAGCTAGAGTCAGTTAGAGGCCCCTTTAATTCAGTGCTAGTTACCATCGTTACTTATGCAATGATAGTTGTAGGAGGCATTTTGATAGCAGGGTTTAACGCGTTTTTAGCGTTCACGATAGCGGGTCTGGTATCATTGTTAGCTAACATTTTCGTTCACCTAGCGTCAGATTTTTCATTATTAAAGCTATCAATAATCAAAATAAGGAAAAGGTTAAGCTGGTTTCTGCTATCGTTGTTCGCAATAGCCTTCTCAAGCTACGAGTTACTTCAGTCCATAAGAACGTCTCCCCCAGTAATAGTTTACTTCTTTATGGGAACCATAATTTTAGGTTTCCTAGCGGCTGAAGTTATAGAGATGAGTAAAGAGACTGAAGATATGGAAGAGGACAGGAACGATAGGTCAATGAAGAGGAGACTTCGTTCAGAAGACGAAAAACAGGAGAAGGCCACTTAATGATGCCCATGACGGCTTTCATGTGTAGGTTGATGGGTCTCTAGAAGAGCCCCTTTCATGAATTTCTCTAAGGCATCCTCCACCCTTTCACCTGGCGCTAGCAATATCTTGGCTTTCCCCTCTAAGAATCTCACTCCTGGAGGTCCTATCTCCGCGACAATGAACGCAGTGGCTCCCTTTTCGAGTGCTGACTTTAGCATGTGAATTCCCCTAGCAAATGAAGCCTTCAGTGCAGGGTTATCATATTCTTCAACTAGGGCTGGACCGTTACCACTAACCTCATATATTCTAACTTTCTCACCCTCTCCCGGTCCATCAACGTACCCGTTAGTAACTGGAACCGCCACTTTGGTCATGATACCACGTTATTTAGTTTCTCAATCAGTCTTTTAATTCTATCTTTCATCTGGTCGATCTTGGAAGGATCATTCCTTTTCACATCCTCTATGTATTCCACATAGGACTCCATCTCCTCAATTACCTCTTCGGGCGAGGAAGGAGTTGAGAGTCTCACATCTAAACCTGACATCATCGACATCCTTTGTTTAATAATCTCAATTTCCTCTTTTCCTGTGGCCGTCAATTCATATCTACCGTCCTCTCTCTTTTTGATGTATCCCTCTTGAGACATTTTGGCCAACATAGGATAGAGAGAACCAGGAGAAGGTCTCCACATACCTTTAGTTACGTTTTCCATCTCTTTCATGATTTCGATTCCGTTCTTCGGAGATTCGCTCAAGGTGAAAAGTATTATGAACCTCAACCCTCTTCTGTGTTTACCGTGTCCGAAACCGTGAAACATGTATATCTAAATATCGATATCGATTTATAGATATAAAGCTTTTCGGTCTATTTAAAGAAAAACAAAGGGGAACTTCGCTAACGTAATCTAGCTAAGCCTCTTAGTTTCTCAAGTTCTAAACTGTTTTGACAATGTTTTTAAACGTACGGAAGTTATGATGAGTATGAATAAAGTTATAGTAATAGGCATAATTGCAATAGCTGTCATCTTAATATCTTTACTAGGCTTTATGAGCTTGAACGTAAATCGTAGCAGCAATGTTCAGTACGCGAGGGTAAACTTGCAAACGGCGCCAAGCAGTCAGGTCCTATTATCACCTGTCCAAGTTCAAGCTTCTACAGGATTATCCTCCTATGTCGTGGGTTCATGGATAGAAGTTAGCAACCTTTCAGGTTTGTTCCCAACTCAATCGGCCACGTCAAATCAACCTCAGTTGAGTTTATTTTTTAATAATTTATCAAAGATTGTAGGTATAACATACGCCGAAGTGTTAATCCATAACAGTACTTCTACGGCTACGTTGCTCGTATCTAAGATATCTTCTCAGAACGTAACAAACGATTTTAGGAGACTTGCCTTGGTTTTAGTTGCAGGTTACAACTTTAACGTTAACAAATCTGGTAACTTTGAGTACGTTTACGGAAACATATCTAATACGGGCCTAGCCTTAGGTTACGACGGTAAATATTTTGTGGCTAGTGTAGTTACAGGGTCAAATAACCTTGACCAGTCTGCCCTATCCTTATTGCTTAATCAATATCAGACCGCAGTTAGTTCCCAACTTCCATTAGTTCAACCGCCATCTATATTCCAGGCTGTCAGTAACATGAAACAGGTTCTTTGGGCTTACGTTAACTTCACGGCGCTTAGAAGCGTTAACATATCAGCTTATTCAACTCATCTTAATTACAATAATTTCGCAAACATGAATGGTTTAAACGCGGGTCTTATGAGGGAGTATAACAACACGAGGATTTTAATGAACGTAAGCACTGGATACTTAACGTTGTACGCAAACGACTCCTCTCTTTTGCTCATCGAGGTCACTCAATACAACACGCAGTCCCAAGCTATGAATCAATATAACTCAACTCTAAGGTTCTACCAGAGCTTACATAATCTCACAGGTCAGAACTACGTTGTTTCTCAGGGAGTTGAGAACAACGCACCTTACTTCATCGTCAATCCCAACCCGTTCAATAACAACACTCTGATCCTTGTTGCAAATTCAGGATCCTACTTAATATCCGAGACAAACTACGCTAAGGTAGCGAGTCAATCCCTGCTGTTGAACTACCTACAAGGCCTATTAAGTCAACTATAATTTTTTATATTGTGTGTGATCATCAGACTATTTGATATTATTATAAGGTTTATTATACACTATAGCTTATAAATACATATGAAGTACAGTATAATTTTGCTATTAGTTATTATTTTTTCTTTATTCGTAACTGTGCACGAGGTCTCTTACGCATCGTATTACGGCCCCGAGTTTCAGGGTCGATTTCAAGGAGAGCTGCCTTCAGGTAGCGAGGTGTGCATCTCTGTATTTATTCCGCCAAAAAATATGAATTATTTATATTTGATAGTACAAGAAATATATAATCATCAGATGAGGCCCTTAAACAGATCAGAATTAGTCTCTCTTTTCGGTAACCTAGAGCTTGAGAGACAAGTAGTTAATTTCCTCTCAGGGAGAGGGTTCACGATAGTTTACAAAAGTCCTTTTTCCGTTATGGCTCTTAGTAACGCTTCACTTGTGGAGAACGTATTTCAAACGTCTCTTTCTTTGTACAAGACGAACGATATGGTTTATTATCGTCCTAGTTCAGCACCAATCATTCCGCAACAATTGCAGAACACCATGATCATGGGGTTGACAAACTACACGTTGATAAGACCGGATCTCCAGGTCCTAGGTAACTTAACTTCAAATGGCATAATGTCTTCAGGAAATTATTACGGATTTCAATTCTCAGCTAACTACTATACCGGTAAGGAAATTCAACAGGCTTACAACGTTACTCCAGGTGGTAAAAACGTAACGGTGGCCGTAGTGGACGCGTACGGTGATCCGGAGTTGGTACAGGACCTGCAAGCGTTTGACAAGCTGAATGACCTCCCTCCAGTAAACTTAACTGTCCTACCTATAGGTCCTTATCATCCTATATACGGTTTTCTCACAGGGTGGGACACTGAAACTGCGTTAGACGTGGAGACTGTACATAGCATGGCACCTTACGCTCACGTGCTAGCCGTTGTTACCTCGAATGCTGGTTCAGCGCTATATGAGGGCATCGATTTGATCGTCTCACAGGATTTAGCTAACGTTGTGTCAATGAGTTGGGGCTTGCCGGAGAACGTGATAGGTTCATCAGGGTTCTACGCATATTATCTAGGAAGTACTCCGAACTATCCTTACCTTGACTATTACTTTGCACTAGGTAGCGCTGAGGGCATATCCTTTTTCGCTTCCTCAGGCGATAATGGAGCCTTCGGAGGAACTTTGAGTAGCTATGGAGGGGTTAACTTTCCAGCCTCTTCTCCCTTTGTAACTGCGGTTGGAGGAACGTCTCTCTACCTTAACGTTAAGGCCGGGTCTTTGCAAACGAAGAACGCGTCAGTCAGTTATGGCTACGAAACTGCATGGGGCGTACTGCCCCAGTACTTTGAGCCGGGGATTACAAGCGTTTCTTCGGGTGGAGGAGAAAGTACGTTATTCCCAGCCCCTTGGTATCAAATGAAGTACCTCAATGCGACATACAGGGAGGTCCCAGACGTAAGCGCTGACGCAAATCCCTACACGGGGATGGTTATAGTGTCTGAAGGAGCTCAAGAAGTCATAGGTGGGACAAGTCTCGCTTCGCCGATCTGGGCAGGAGTTACAGCTGATCTAGACTCTCAGCTTAACGAATCTTTAGGTCTGATAAACCCCATACTGTATTGGATATACTCTAATAAGTCGTTGTACTCTGAGGCTTTCCATCAAATAGAATTGGGCTTTAACGGAGTGTATTCAGCTAAGACCGGATACAATATGGTTACAGGATTAGGGTCACCAAATTATCCAGGACTGTTAATGGCAGTGAAGCAATATCTCTCACAAAAGGAGCTGACGATATCGGTTACCACAACATCTCCAAACACAACCTATCCTTGGTATAGTTACGGATCGTCAGTTAATGTCGTGGCGTACATAACTACGCAAAAAGGTGACGTAGTTAAGGAAGGTAACTTCAACGCTTATGTTTATACTCTTGAAGGTTTCCTTGAGGAAATTCCTCTAAAGTTTAACGGCACGTATTGGACTGGAGAGTTTGAAATATTACGAGGTCAGCCGAGTAACGTTTGGTCTATTATAGTTAATGGAACTTCTAATAATCTAACCGGAGTCGCGCAAGTTGATATCGATGTGGGCAACTCACTGGTCATAATTCAACCCACTCCATTCCCATACAACTCGCCTTTACCTATAAATGAACCCATACCCATTTCAGTTCAGGTCTCATCGCCTAACGGGACTCCATTAGTCAATGAGAGCGTATTCGCATACTTGATTAAGGACAATAAGGTCCTCTTGAACGTCACTTTACTTCCGTCTAGCACAGGACTTTACAGCGGGCAATTCACTATATTGCCTAACATGCCTCAAGGAACCTACTTGCTGGAGATCAACTCTACGGAGGGATCAGTTTACACTTACCTATACGTAGGAAGCGCAGTTTATGGAACGGTATATCCTCCCATAAACGACGGATTTCCAGGCGTAGCTAATGGCGAGAACGTCTCTTTATTTGCGGAGGTTATTGACACCTTTGGTTTGGGCCTGTTTTCGTCTAACGTGACAGCTTACATCTATCAAGGTGACAAACTAGTGGCCCAAGTTCCAATGGTTTCAGCTCCTGACGTTGTGCAGTATGGCGTCTTCAACCTCTTCGGGCTTAAGGAAGCCAACTTCACCATACCTTTCAACTTCACTCCGGGTTTATATAAGGTAGTCTTTCATTCGGTGACCAACACCTCAGTAGGCCTGGAGTTCGGTAATTTCACAACGTGGTTTTACGTCTCTCCATCCCTAGAGGCAGTTATACAGAGCCTACCACAGCTATATCAAGGGGAGAACGTTCCGATCAAGGTGAAGATATCGTATAGTAACGGTACACCAGTAACGCAGGGGGAGTTCTCTCTGACGTTAATTCCCGCTGGAACCGCCTATCAGTCCTTAATAGAGGAGAGCGAATACGAGATTCCCCTGCAGTACAACTCGACACTTGGACTCTGGGTAGGTAACTATACGGTGCCGTTTTACCTTGGAAACGAACAGTTCAGAGGAAGTCAACCAGGAACGATCGCAGGACCTTGGCAGGGCATAGTTGTAGGGACATCTCCTTTGGGTAATCCTGCCTTCGCATCAACTAACTTGCAAGTTGGAATCCAAACGTACGTAGGCGACTTAACTGTGAGCGAGAAGGAAATTCCACAATCCGCTGTTGAGAATAACGGGATCTACTCTCTGTATCAGGTTTACGCACCGAATATAACTATTAAGGGAGTGAACGTTAGCATATACGATTCAGTATTAGGCAATTTAACTGCAATAGACTCAACAATATTCGTCTCTTCGTCCTCTATGTCGAGAATAAACTCCATTAACTCAACTTTAGTCATTGTAGGCTCCACTATAAGGGGCTCTACCATAGCTCTTCAGTCTTATAACTCTAACGTGAGCTTGATTAACTCCGTGGTCAATTCAACGGAGTACGGCTTCAACGCCTCAGGAGGACTGATATCTATTAAAGGGACCTCAGTTTTGTCCCCAGAGCTGTCAACTCTATCGCAAGCGATATCTAAACCCGAGTTGAATCCCAACATATACTCTAGCTACCAACTGATAAACGTGACGATCAGTCCATACATACCTCCAGTTTCATTGTACCTTAACGGCCAACCTCAGAGCTTTACGTTTAATGAGGTTAACAAATCCCTAGTGCTCCACATACCTTTTAACGCTTCCTCTCTGCCCTCTGGAACCTATACCTACAATTTAGTTTTGAGAAACGGATTGGAGTATAACGTTTCGTTCCAAGTCAATAACTACTACCCGGAGGCGGTGTTGCATAGTCAGATCACGGACTTGGAAATAGTGGTTGTAGTCCTCTTCATCATCTTAGTCATAGCAATAATATTTATGAGGGTGAGAAAATGAAGTCTTGGCTCCTGATAGTTATCCTAATTTTAGGACTTTTCCCTATGATGTGGTCAGGACTGCTATCTAACGGACTAACTCAGGCCAATCGAGATACTACCTTCACGCTATTTAACGTGACCGCAATGAACGGTTTGGATCCCAAATACTACTCCTTCGAGGCTCTCTCCTACATACCACCAAACGTAACGCCAATAACTATCATTGTAGCCAAAAACTTGGAGTTTAATAACACTGCTTGGAAGCCATATTACCTTAAAGTTAAGATACCAGATCAGTCCTACTCTTTCATCCTAATGAACGTATCTGTAAAGGAGGAGAACGGGACGCAATATGACAGACCCCTTTACGTGTTTGTAAATGGGATACCGGTTTTCTGGGGTTCAACTCAGGAGATTCTTAACTCCTCGGCCTCTGTAGATTTAACCGAGTTTGAGAACCTGTTAAAGGGAAACGTTACGTTTGAGCCTGTGTTAGTGAACTTCTATGACGCTAAAGTTAACATAACTGGAGTGTATCTGGTTAACATAACGCTCTCTCTCTATCCCGGAAATGAGCCTTCTGGCCTTCCCAACGTCTTCATTCCACTGTTTGTAAACGGGTCTTTTGACTACAATTACTCTTACGTAATCCTTAACCCTCAGGTAGACAGTTTCACCTCTCATGTGAACTTACCTAATGGTACTTACAGGGTTCTGGCCCAGATTTTCGAGGAGGGGGGAGGCTTGGACGAGTTCTGGTACGCAAACGAACCAGCAACTAGAGATATACTCTTGTATTACAACGGTCTCCTGGCATCAGTCATCCCACCCTACGAGACCGTATATACGGGTGGGATAGATCTGTTCTGGTGGAAGCCCATGCCTAGCATAAACACTTTGGTCTTTCACACACCTTATCAGGCAGACTTGACTCCTTTCCTAGCCCTGGGAGATAGAGCCAACTTAACCGTTTCCGTCAGTAACCTTAATACGGCCTTACAGATAAATCACAGTCCCTCTTTCGACTGGGACTTATCTGGATTTCTAATGCTTTGGGTTAACAAATCCGACCCGTTGCTTAGCGGGAACCTTACGATGGCGTACTCTAGGTTCTTAGACTCATCTCCGATATTTGAAGCAGGGTTTTCGGGCGTTCATTATCAAGAGGGAGGAAGTTACCTGCTTAAGTACTCTTCAACGCTTCAATATCAAAACGGAGAGGTGACAAGTACGGTGGTTCAAGAGGGGAACTTCTACTCATCTCAGTCTTTCAATAACATATATGAGTTCGCATATCTAGATGAAAAATTCAATGAGTTAGCTATAGAAAGCGGATTGTACTCCTCGTACTTAGACTTAAGTGGAAACTTCCCCGTCACTTTACAAATCTCCTCCTTCTCCTCTCCTATAACTCCCACTGACGTCATACCCTACAATTTGTCCTATTCGCAGAACGGATCGATTAACCTTGGGGTTCGCTACACTTACGTTTCTTCATTTAACGGACATATCTTAAATCAAAGCTTGAATGAAACGCTCACCTCCGTGGGAGGTTTCTCAGGTATCATCGAGGTCATAAATAGTTACGGAGGTGCTGTGTTAGTCAAGTTAACCTCTAACAATGCGCTGACGCAAAAACAACTTAATTTCTCCTATCAGACCTCCGGTCAGCAAGGCTTTGAAGAGCGATTCCTAGCCACGTCAGGGCAGAACAGCTCTGTTAATTTGACTGGATACTACCTGAAAATCGAAAGGATATTTACGGTCCTATCTCCTCTGACGTCATCTGCTCCTACTGGAACTCATCAGTTGGTATATCGTCAAGGTACTCAGGTGGAATTTCCTCACCACCTTCGTTATCTTCCTCAGAGACCTCACTCTTCCCCCTCTTGGATTGATAACTCTTTCTACTTTTTTCTTCAATTTGAATGTACTCTTTCGCTGACTCGTTAAGCACATAGTCTAATCTCTGAAACAATAGGGCAGCCTCAGCTGTGCTGAGCTGAAACCCAACTCTGTTTTTCCCGTCATCTATAACTAAAAGAAGTTTACCCTCCTGTGGGAAACCTTTCTCGTTAACGACTGGGGAATCCACTAGGAGCTCAAGAGTCTTAGGTTTTCCCTCCTTCGTGAACCTCGGTATCCTTAGAACTCGCTTCATAAATAAGAATTAATATTGACGGGACTTTAATCCTTTTGGGATGAGAACTTGCCCGACGGATTGATGAAGACGAGGGTTTTACTGATTAACTCCTTTCTTATACTTCTTTGACAACTTGTCTGCTTCCCTTAAAACAGACGGATACCCTCCCTCACTTAAGTTCAAAACGTCCTGAAGCGTCACGAGATTCCCAGGGCTGTAGTAATATTTCCCTACCTTAACTCCTAGTTTCTCTCCTTTATCAACTATGTAGGTAATACCTCCCTCAACCACCTCCTCCCCAATCAATCTAGACTTAGCAACTCCTATAGTAGGTTTGTTTAAGAGAACACCTATCACCGTCGCAATTCCACTCCTCCTAGGATGAGCTATTCCGTGACCGTCCACTAAAAGCAGGTCATAATCTAAGTTCTCCAAGGCCTTAATCATGATAGGTGCCTCCCTCATGAAGAGTAGACCTGGAACGTAAGGGAAGGAAACCTTTCCAATCACCACGTTCTCCCTCCTCTCTCTACCGTTGCAAACGGCTGCTGCAACTCCAATCTCACCTTGATAGGCCACATCTACCCCGCACATCTCGTTTACCTTCTCTACCTTTTCGAACTTTACTTCCTTTGAGATTAAGTTTTGAACAAGGTAGAGGAATTTAACTAGGTAGTCTTGCTCAATCTTCAATTTTCCTCAGCTCATATAGGAAAATTAGTTGTTGCATGGTAGCTATAGCCCCGGATTGGTACCTTCTTACCTCATCTACAGCCTGATCTGGACTTAGCCCTTCGTTCATAATTAGATAGGCGGCCAAGACTGTGCCCGTCCTTCCCTTACCAGCTACGCAGTGAACGACGTTCGTCCCATCCTTTAACCAGTTCATGATCTTGTCTAGATCGCCCATCGATGGAGGTTGTCCGTCCGGAATGGGTACATGGAGGAAATTCAGTCCCTCATTTTTAAGTTGTTGAAAGTAATAGTTCGAATCCCCCCAAGTTTCCTCTATCTCCCAATCCTCAGCTAAAATCAAGACCTTCTCTACACCTTTCCTTTTCCAGTCACGTATCTCCTCCAGATGAGAGGGTAAGTGAGATCCGCCTAACCTGTTCCTCCTCACCCAATACATGAGATAGACCTCTCAGTTGATCCGCTGTTCTTCATTCACCTCTTACATACCTCTAAGAAGTTTTTAAATACTAGCAATCCTTGTTGAGTGTGTTTAACTTCTGGGTGAAACTGTACAGTGAAAATCGTGTTGTCTTTGTTTACCATTGACTGAATCTTAGTGGTCTCACTACTGGCTAAAACTCTGAATCCCAAGGGCGGAGCCTTCACCTCATCGTTGTGACTTTCCCAAGCGTTAAAGACGGAAGGCATATCTTTTAAAATAGTATCGTGATCGTGGATCGTTACTTTAACTAGCCCAAACTCAGGATTGCTAGCCTTGTCAACCACCCCTCCCAGAGCGTAGGCTATAAGTTGATGACCTAAGCAAATTCCTAGCTTCGGAGAGCTTAGTTCTCTAACGTAATTAACTGAGTTACCTATGGAGTTTATTTCCTCCTTAACCGACTGTGGACCTCCACTAAAAATAAGGCAATCGTAGGCGTTTAGCTTCTCTACGGGAAGGGAGGGATCCACAACCTCTATATCTACTCCTAAGTATTTCACGTTCTTAAGTATGAGGTGATTGTACTGCCCTCCGAAGTATATAAGTCCTACTTTCATTACCTAACATAAAAATCAATTACTTTAAAAATGCTTTAGTTCGTTGGCATTTCCCGAGGTACGACTCTGGTTAAGAGGCCTAATTTCTATAAAGATTATCCAAAAACGATTTTATAGATACCTCGGAATTGAGCGAATGAAGGCTCTGGTTATTGGAGCTGGACATAACGGATTGATCGCGTCCTATTACCTTAGGAAATTGGGTTTAGAAGTTCAGGTTTTAGAGGCTAGAGACAAGGTAGGAGGTATGACGGAAAGCTTGACAGTGAATCACGCTGTAATTAGCAGGGCTTCCTATGTGCTCGGTCTAATGCCCGAAGAGCTCATAAACGAATTCCACATCCCAGTAATCTATACGGAGAAAATCCAAACTATTCAGTACGATGATAAGTTGATACCCTTTTATAGGGATCGGGAGAAGAGACTAAAGACTCTGAGTTCATTCTTTCCAAAATACGAGGAATTCGAAGATAAGGTCCAGAAGATGAAGAAAATAATGAAGAAGTTCAGTTTCGTTTCGTCCCCACCATCAAAGGAGAGCATAATGAACGAGGCAAGATCCCTAGGGGTTCCAGAGATCTTAGAGTTAAACTCCATCAAGTTCTTATCTGAATACTTTCCTCAAGAGGTTCACAGATATTTCATTTACCCCTCCATGGAGGAAGCACCGTCGTACATGGTGGCTTACTTCTTTAACGAATGGTCTTTCGTTGAGGGAGGTATGGGGAGCGTAGCCTCAAAGATAGCTGAGAGAGCTCAATCTCTAGGAGTGAGGATAAAAACGAGCACCAAAGTGGATGAGATCTTGGTCAGAGACGATAAGGTAAAGGGAGTCAGGATAGGTAATAGCGTTGTTGAGGCAGATATTGTGGTTTCCGCTATCAGTCCCATAAGTACTCTCTCTATGGTAGATCAGTTCAAATCCATAAGGCTAGATTCGGGTGGAGGGGGATGGGTAAAATATAACGTGGTGTTTAAGGAGACGCCCAAGGTTGATGAGCAGATAAGGCCTTACCTAGATGGCATTTTAGATCTGGAGGTGGGAGAGATAGTGATGCCCTCAATAGTGGACAAAACCAGAGGAAAGTCCGTACTGGAGTTTATGGGTAACAGAGAGGAAGTGCTCTCACTGTTTAATGGAAAGATAGAGTATGAGGAGAAGTTAAACGCTGATTTTGCAACAAAATACTACTTCTTACCTGGAGGAAACCTTAACCATCTACCAATGAGATGTCCCTATCTCTTCGACGGTAGACCAGTCAAGGGATGGGGATACAGAACTCCTATAAAAGGGCTTTACCTAACTGGAGCAGGAACTTATCCTGGAGGTCAGGTGACTGGACTCCCTGGCTACAACGTTGCGCTTGCGGTGAAGGAGGACCTTAGACAGGGTTTATAAGCTCTTGATCGTTTCATCTTAACATGAATGATAGTGAAAAGGTTCTAGACGATAAGCTGAGGGGGTGGCTAGGTGACTTAGGATTGAAGGTATGGACCCCTGCGGGAGCTAAAGAACATCTTCATCTCAGTTCGACCCCACAACAGGGCGGTCCTGTCATAGATGTGATCAGGCCAACCAATTTGACACCTTTTTACATTGTTGGAATGGGGATCGGTATTCATCAATCTCATCAGGACTCGCTTAGGAAGATGAGCACCTCAGAACGCAAATCGTTCATAAACGAAATAAAGTATTTCCTTCTGGAGATGGAGTTGGACGTGGCCTTCTTTCCTCTTAACCAAGAGATCCCACAAGTCATAAACGTGAGCAAGATAGTTATGATGAACGGACTTAAGGCGAATAAGTTTTTAGAAGCGTATTACGCTGTAAAAAATGGTGGCGCTTACGTCTTGATGAGGTTCGCTGAAAGCTTCGGGAATCAAGCGGAAAAGGTGGACACCAAGTACGGGTGAAATCGCTTTGGATCCACTAGAAGTCTTTAAGTCGTTGGGGTTTAACGTTAAGGAGGTTCCTCAGGCAAAGGAGTACATTCACGTGACGATTTCCCCGCAACAGGGCGGTCCTCAGCTAGAGCTGGTGAAACCTCAGCGGGACTCAAAGTTCTTTATTTTAGGAATGGTTATAGGTGTTCATGAGTTCCACCAGGAGCAGCTTAGATCAATGGTAGCCGAAGATAGGAGAGAATTCCTAGCCAAATTGAGATATCAACTCCTCAAGATGAAGGTGGACGTTGGCACCTCTCCCCCAGAGAAGGAGATCCCCCAAATCGTGTTCGTGAGCAGGATTCTTTATGACGAGGAGCTGACAGAAAACGATGTGTTGAACGCTATGTATAAGGTGAGGAACGCAGGTATGCTAACTATCTTTATGTTCGCTGATAGGTTTGGAGTTCCTCAACCTACCAACAAGTACATGTAACGATAACAGGAGTAGAGAGGACAATACGATCGGAGCGATTAAGGCTAGGATCAAACCAGTGAAGTAGTCTTGGAGAGCTAAGTTCAACACCAGTCCGTAAACGAAAATCGCAGCCTTAGGATCAAATTGAAAGCTCTTCTCTTTACACGTCAGGTGGAAAGACAGATAGATCAACATAGAAACAACGTACCAAGAAACGAAGTTGTAAATTGGTACCCCAAAGTAAGGTCCTGGATGTATCCAGTGCCAATCGAACTTTGAGAACAGCGGATCTATTGCGAGATCTATTATAACCATGAACAACGGGGAGATCAGATAGTTCCTGGTTGGAACGTATGAAAAGTAACCCAGTGTGGACCACAAGAAGGGGATCAGTATCGGTACGTTAAACACTTCAAAGCCTAGGTATGGTGTATAATAATATCGTCCGAACAATAGCCCCGTGTTCACACCTATTATCTCGGCTATGAGGCCTATGGAGAAACTGACCAGGAAAAAGTTAATGGCCCTCTTGCCAAGTGTTAAATAGGAGTGAAAGAAGTAGAGGGCTATTAGGGCGATGACGGGGACGCCATTACCGAAGCCTGGTAGGTTGGTAAGAGAGGGAAGGGTAGCGAGGAAAAGGTAGAGCAAGTAAGAGTAACTAACTATCCATATTTTCTCCATACGTTATTTAAATGGGTTTAATATGAAATAACTTTAATTCGGGACAAACGTATTACATGGTCGTGTTGAAAGACGGACTCATCTCAATTCTGATTTAGCTTCCCTTTTCACTTTACCCTTTTCCTTAAGGAGCGCGTAATAGAGGACTCCACCTATCAATTGTGCCACACCCCCTATCTCCAACGGTAGGATGAGGCTCTCCTCCAATAAGTATCCTCCAAGTCCAGAGCTCATTTGAGAGATACGTGTGGCGACACCCTGTAAACTTGACGCGGTTCCAAAATCATCACCCGATACACCTCTCACGTTCACCGCTGTCCTGTTGGGCATGCCTAATCCAGCGTTTAATCCTCTGGCTACGTAAAGGGCACCAGCTAATGCAGAAACAGGTGAGAAAGCCATGGCTATTAGGAAAGCTCCGTTCAGTGCTCTAGTCACCGAGGCCATTCTCAAAGGCTCTTTACTAATCCTAGTGGCTACGTAAGAACCTAGGGAGGTTGCAATTGATGACAGTGTGAAGATTATGCCGATAGTTGAAGACGTCATCCCAAACCTCAGATGGAACCACAAAGGAAGTAGAGGTATTGCCAAACCTATTCCTACACCTGAAAGGACATTGGACGCAATCACCCTAGAAATGTAACCTAAACTGGACCTCTTCATGAACCTGGTGGTCTTCTTCTCCTTACCTTTCTCTTCAACCATTAAAACACAAAATATAGAGATAAACAGTAAAATAGACGCGACCCCAAAAAGGAACCTAAAGTTGTTTAAACTGCCGAACGGCAAATAGTCATGAAACGATAACAAAATTCCACCACCTGATCCGGCCAGAGCGGCCACAGAAGTTAGCCTGCCTAACCTGGAAATCCTTTCTTGCTCATCTCTATAATTCCTGGCAATCAGCGCGGTCAAGCCAGGAGAGAAGGCACCTCTCGCTCCTCCAGCCGTCCCTCCTAAACCTGTGACTATCATAGCCGGTATCACAACTAGAAGGTTGCGGGTGGATATCAATAATATTATAGCTAGCGCTGGTATCAAATCCCCTAGAATCAATCCCTTCTTGTAACCTACTCTATCTCCTAGCATGCCTAAACTTAGGGAGAACCCAGCTATGTAAGCTGTGATTCCCAGGTAAACTAGGCCTATCAATAGAGGGGAGAGGCCTAGAGCTGATAAATAGAGTGAGCTTGAGATTGTGACGAACATGATGCCAACGCTTCTTGTCGCTCTCGAAAGGAGAAGCCAAGAAAAAGAGTCCAAAGGTCTAAACACCAATTTAGCTTTACTCTTGTTCCACTTTATTTCTTAGCGTACCTATACCTTCAACGTGGGCCTCTACCACATCTCCTGCCTTCAAGTATTTGTTCTTTGCAAATCCCACACCTGGAGGGGTACCCGTGGAAATTATGTCTCCAGGGGAGAGAGTGATACCCATAGACGCCCAGCTTACCAGCTCCTGTACACTAAACACCAAATCCTTGGTGTTACCCTCCTGTTCCTTTTCGCCGTTCACCTTTAACCACATGGATAAGGAGCTAGGATCTCTGATTTCATCCTTAGTGACTATGATTGGGCCAACGGGGGTCGTTCTATCCATTGCCTTCCCCCAGACCCAGTTCTGCCCATAAGGGTTGAGCACTTTAGGCCAACCCTCAGGGAATTGCCAATCTCTTACTGAGACGTCATTGAACACTGTGAACCCAAATACGCAGTTCATAGCCTGATCCGGCCTAACGTATTTACAACTCTTCCCTATAATAACTCCCAGCTCCACTTCCCAATCTAGCTTTTCCGTCACCCTAGGTTTCACGATAGGTTTCTCGTTACCAATCAAGGACGAAGGGAACTTAGTGAAGAAGTAGGGCTTAGCAGGTGGAGGAGTTCCAGCCTCCTGTCCATGCGCTTTATAATTCACAGCAGGACATAGTACCTTATCCGGGTTAGTTACTGGAGGAAGCCAATCCACTTCAGTGAGCTCGGCCTCTTTGGGCCAACTAGTTTGGATCTCGCTCACGATGTTTAGGGCAGGTACTCCTAGGCTAATCAACTTCTTCATGTCGGTCAAGAAATCAGGTGCGCTATCAGTTCCGTACTTTAGTCTATAGCCCTCATACAGGTCAAGTCTTTTAGAATCCTTCTCTATTCCAACCCTCTCTTTACCTTGCTTAATGAAACTAAAAATCCTCATAAATGATAGTCCATAAAAAGCAAAAAAAGTCTTACTTAGCTACTTCCATTAAAGTCTTGAATATCTCGTTGAAGTCTGCCTTATTCATTTCTACGAAAACTCCATACGTACCCATGACGCACACTGCGTAATCGCCCGCTGCTACCGCCCATCCGTGGAATGGCGTCCATTTCATTCCCGTTAGCTTTGTGAATCCGTTGGCTTGCATAGTCCCCATCATGGTGTTCGCCGCACACATCATAGCGACCATCTCGGCTATGTCCTTTGGCAAATTTCCCTTGTGTTCCACTAACTTACCATCCATTGTGAACTTACCTGCCGCTACGGCTCCCTTTAGTTTCATTAACCTTTCGAGCTTTTCTCCTTCGGACATGTTTATCTAATTTATAATGTTGAAATCAAATATATAAGATTTATGATTAAATATTTTTAATTATGAAAGAAACACGAATAAAAACAGTCCATAATAAACGAGAGTCCTTTAGCTATAATTTACTTTAACATGGTTTAATCTAGTACGTTTAAACCGTAAGATTTTAATATTTCAAGACTTACAGAATTTAGTATTTTTCTTCTATCTGAGCTATTTCTATAGGGGCACAAGTAAAGTTACAATAGGTTGACACGACAAAGCTAATTAAGAGGGAATGAGTCTCGGTGAAGGTCTTGTTGCACCCCTTAGACGTTTTAGTCCAAACGATCATCCCTTACTCACCAGTTATATTATTACGAAAACATGAGACTTTAAAGATTAATTAAAAACGAAGTTTAGTGGCAGAACAATATAAAACAATTTAATAAGAGTTAATCGAAAATTATTGTTAACTATTAATTTAGATTTATCTTTATATTATTTTAAACTGAACTTTCTTCTCTTTTCTGGAATAATTGTATTAAAACTTAACGAGGTTTTATACCCTTTAAGTGCCTCAATCGTTAAGTCGATAGCGCTCTCCTCGTCCTCCGTTATAGGGTCTTCATTTCTGTAGTCATGTTTATCTATGTAACTCTTTAGCTTTTTATGTAAAGAGTTAAGTTTATCTTTTTGGATCTTCAAAAACTCCTTCCTTAATTTAAAATTAGGCGAATTGATGAGCGAGTTGAAGTGTTTAACACAGAAAATACCCTCGCTTTTCTCGTAATCTTGCAAACCTCTTTGATTAATACAATTAGAGAAAATCTCAATATAATACTTTTCAAATCCCCTTACGTTCTCACAAATGAAGCACTTCGTTTCGTCACCTTCAATCACTTTATCGATCTTATCGACGTATGCCTTTAATACAGATTCGTATATCATTGACGCCCCTAACTTCTCCCCGGTCTCTTTGGCTATGTCTAGTAGCAACCAAGCGTGATACGGACAGAGGCCTTGACTGTTTATAAATTTTATCCTGACCGAGTACTCAAGGGTTAACTCATACAAGATGTCCTTTATTGTTTTACGTTCTAAATCGTTTATCATTCTACACAGCGGGCATCCACGAAACTTCAATCCGTCAAAGTAGGGAATAGATGAGAGACCTTCACAAGTCATTGTTATCATTAATGATTTAGAATTGAAATAATAAAAAATGATCTTAAATAAATTTTCGTGATAGGCTTTGATAAAGGTTCTAAAGCAGTTTAAGTGGTAGAGCTGATAAGACCAAGGTATTTAACATTGTTATAAAAGCTTCCGTTTAGAGATTAATCTTATGCCAACTCTGGAAACGCCATACTCTATATTAAATGAGATTGTGCGGGACGTTTTAGCTAAAAGCGGGAGATCGACTAGCGCAGAGATTCAGCTCATGCCTTTCGATCCTAGAGTATTGGGTTTCGTGAAGGCTGGTCAGAACGTAATTTACGTTAACACGATACCTCTGAAATCTATCGGTTCAGATAAAGTTAAAGAGTACCTTTACGTTGTGATACTTCACGAGTACTTTCATGTGTTAGGTATAGCAGACGAAAGGGAAGTGAGGAGGATGACTGTGGAAATGGTGAGTGAGAAGTTCGGCGAGGACAGTTACGCTCACAGGTTGTCAATGAGCCTAGCCGATCCTAGAGACGTTACGTTGATCAACTCTTGGAAACATGGGAAGCCATTAAGCTACATGTGACATGAATGAGGGCAGCGTTAAGTGTTGAAATTCTTTACAAGTAGAAAAGGAAATTTATACCAAAGAATAGAAAGATCTCTACCTTGAGGCCTTTAAGAACATACATCTTGTTGAGGAACATAGCATACGAGATCTCTCAGCCGTTCATTACTTTCACCGCCGCTTCATCCGGGATAGTAAACGAGTACTTAGGCGTTATAAGTTCGGCCTCTACCGTGCTTACTTCGGTCTCAGAATTCATCGTAGCTCTGTTCAGGGTTAGAGCGTTGACGTTGTTGACGTTGGGAAACCTGATTTCGGGACTATCGTGGATTGTTCTCTCCCTACTACCATTCAACGACTTTTACTTAACCATAAGCTATTGTTCTGCGGAGCTTGGTCTCGGTATGTCTGTGATGGGCTGGAACCTCATCATGGAGAGAGTTAGCTCAACCTCCAGGGGCGAGATTCTTACTCAGTATAACGCCTACGCTAACGTAGGAGGACTGATCGCTACTTTAGGAGCCGGACTGTTTGTGGGATCGTCTTTACAACTTATAAAGGTCCCCTTCATATTGAGTGGGATCATCTTTCTCTTCGCCATTCCGATTATAAGGAAATCGGACGTGGATTATGAGGATCCTAGGAGGAAGTTTCACCTGCCTGAGGGAATGTCGAGTTTCCTCTTGCTCACTACGATATTTACGTTCTTCTGGTCGTTCGCGTGGCCTCTCTTCCCGTTAGCTCAGATTTACATCTTTCACATGGACTACACTAACATTGCTATTATAGCAGTGATCTCAGGTCTCTCCTCACTCGCTTTCAGAAGATTTGTAGCTAGACTTGTAACTAAGAGAAGGACTACAGCCATGTTTTTAGGGAGGGCTCTACTTACAGTCTTTCCTCTCTCTTACGCTCTCGCTCCAAACGTGTACTACATTTACGCAAGTGAAATCGTCGCAGGACTAACTAACATGATAGGAACCTCAGCCTACTTAA
Organism: Metallosphaera cuprina Ar-4; assembly: GCF_000204925.1. Lineage (NCBI taxonomy): Archaea > Thermoproteati > Thermoproteota > Thermoprotei > Sulfolobales > Sulfolobaceae > Metallosphaera > Metallosphaera cuprina. The sequence continues at coordinate 788,958 of NC_015435.1, forward strand.
GTTACCTCTATGACAACTCCTCCAAGGAGGACATGAAGGTGGCTCTGGGATTTTACGCCCTACTACAGGGTATAGGGGCTTTATCGGGATCCGTGCTTTCTAGTTTCATTCTGAATCAGCTGTCATATTTAGGCCTAATAAGCAGCTTGAAGCTACTCCTTATCACCTCAGCGTTACTGAGGTTCCTAACGTCTTTCTGGTATCTGAAATTGAAAGAAAGGTCATAACGTCTGGCTATTTGTCGCTTAGTCTTCCTTGCCTTCTTGAAATCTTAACATGGAATTTCTAACATTATGTATAAGATAGTTAAACTAAATTACGTTTAAGTGAATTCGGGCTCCATCTGTTTTTAAGCGGATCTTTATGTCTTTTACGTCCTTGAGCATATTTGCCCTTACGATAGAGTTCTCGAGCCCCAGAAGCACCATAGGTAAATAATATTAATAAGCGATTTATCGTTTCTTACGTGAGCTTTTTAGAGACGTTTTCCGAGGAGATAAAGGAGAGACTGGGATTCTCTCCTTATCCGTATCAGAAAACAGTAATAAATGACATACTGAGAGCGTTGGGGCAATCAAAGTTTCTAGTCGTCTCAATGCCCACGGGATCTGGAAAGACTTTGATTGAGTTGTTCGTAGCAAGTCAATTAGCTAGTGAAGGGATGAGGGTACTGGTTCTCGAACCTACTAGGCTTCTTTGTGATCAAATGTACCATAACTTCTGGAGCAAGGTCTTTGACGACGTTGGTGAGGAGTACGAGGGTAACTGCGAAAGTTTCGAGAGGGGAAAACGCGTCATAGTTTCTACGCCAATCACTTCAGCTAAGTGCACCCCCAAGGTAGATGCGGTTATTATAGACGAGGTTCATCACGCTTTCGGAGATCCCAGATACATCTCGGCCATAGTTTCAATGAGCCCTAAGTTAGTGATAGGATTCACAGCTCTCTTGCCGAGCAACAAGAGGTATAGAGTGGATTCGAAACTTATTCAGACCCTTGGTGCTCCCTCGTTTCTAACTTACGATTTCAGAAAGCTTTCAGAAATAGATCCCACCTTCGTTCTTCCAAAGGCGATTGCGGACGTCTTTGACGCTGACATGAACGGCGTGGAAAACGTAGCCTACGAGGCTTTACTTAAGAACAAGGTTAGAGGCGACTATCAGGCATTAGGTTTCCTTAGGTATACGCTCTACAGTAACGGGAAGGAAGCCTTTTGCGAAAGTCTGGAGAACTTAAAGGACAGAGTCTCAGACAACCTTCCCTTCTCAAACCTTTGCAGTTCTACCGACTTAGGACATAAAGCTAGGAGCCTAAAGGACATTTTAAACTCATACGATATAGAGGAGCACAAACCTATCCTAATCTTCACGTCAAGGAGGTCCACTGCTCACGAGTTTGAAATAGTGTTACATAACTTAGGAGTGAAGAGAGTGAAGACCCTAACTGGAGAGCTCAAGAAGGAGGAGAGGTTGAAGATAGTGGATGAGGCGAAGAGGGGTCTAGTGGACGTGATAATTTCTACCCATGTCGGAGAGGAGGGTATTGACATTCCGGAGGCTAAGCTCCTGATTATGACTGACGTCCCGAAGAGTCCCTTGAGGTTCTACCAAAGACTAGGCAGACTGATAAGGAAAACTAACGAGACCGTGAAGTACCTAGTTGTGACGCTCACCCCTAAGACGCCTGAATACGACGATCTCGACGAAGCTCTCTTTTCCTTAAGTAGAGAAGGAGTAGACGTAAGCTACATAATAGAGTCCAAAACCGGTAAGGGAACGACATCGAGGATAGTTGATCAGGTCAAAGATGGCGGAGGTGAGGTCCCTCTAACTAAACTGCTTGAGCTCAATTATGAGCTCAAAGACTACATTCTGCTTAAGGGCTTTAACTTGCTAAATCTCACGTCTCCTGAGGACGGTAGTCCTTATGCGGATTTCATTGATAGGTCCCTTTCAGAAGGCGAACTGTTTTACTATTACCGGCCTGATAGCGCGGGTGAGGTGATAGCTAAGATAATGCTCTCCAAGTACTGCCAACTCTGTTACGGTGACCAGTGTAGGGGACTCTGCAACGAAGAGCTGATAAAGTTGGGAAGGCAGAAACAGTATAAGCTTATGAAGAAGGAGCTCCTCAGGTTCTTTATGGTTCTATTCACAAAAGAAAAAATTACTGAAGTTGAAAATAATTTAGTTTCTAAAAAATATAATAATCCAAATTTCAGGTACATGATACAAACTAACGTTAATGAAAGGAACAAATCAGTTAACTTTAGGGTAGAACTTGACGCATCGATTAACGGTATAACCGTTTATCCTATGGTAAGCATTGCCTTTTATAACGTAGACAAGTCCATGACAGATTTTCTGAAAAACAACGTGAGGGCGATTTGTGAGGAGGCTGGGAAAAAGTTCTTCTCGTATTTCACTTCTTGACCTCCCTCATGAATTCCTTGTACGCGTTCCTTATCTCATCTACTGAGGCCTCGTCCTCAAGCGTTGTAACGTCGCCTATGGGCGAATTGCTAGCTACCGCCCTTATAACTCTCCTCATTATCTTACCGCTCCTGGTTTTAGGTAACTTGGAGACGAAGTGGATGTCCTTGAATACTGCTATGGGACCGAAGTTATCCCTGACAAACCTGTTTATCTCATCCTTCAACCCTTGATTGGGCTCTACTCCCGATCTCAGTATCACGAAGGCCTCGGCCACCTCTCCTCTAACCTGGTCAGGAACACCAACCACAGCGGCCTCCGCTATTGACGGGTGTTGGATCAGGGCTGACTCAAGTTCGTAAGTTCCAATCCTATGGCCAGCTATCTTGAGTACCTCATCCGCCCTCCCTAAGATCCAGAAGTATCCGTCTTGATCCTTTATGGCGTAGTCTCCAGCGTAGAACGCGCCAGGGAACTTCTCCCAGTAAACCTTAACGTATCTGTCAGGGTCTCCGTATATGGTCAGAGGCATTCCGGGCCAAGGTTTGGTCAAAACAAGGTAACCCTTCTCTCCAGACTTCACCTTACCCTCTTCGTTTACAACCTCAGCTCCTATCCCAGGTAAGGGCAGGGCGTTGGTCCCAGGCTTCATCGGGACTAGGTAGCCTCCAGGGGTGTGGGATATCATTATCCCACCGGTCTCGGTCATCCACCAAGTGCTTCCGAAAGGCACCTGCTCCCTTCCGACCAGTTTAAAGAACCACCTCCACGCCTCCGGATTTATTGGTTCCCCAACAGAGTGTATCAACCTTATGCTGCTCACGTCGTGCTTCGTAATCCATCTCTCACCTTGCCTCATGAACGTCCTTATTGCTGTAGGGGAAGTGTAAAGTATCGAAACCTGATGCCTCTCTATTATTGAGACCCATCTGTCCGGCTCTGGATAGTCTAACGCCCCCTCATACATTACCTCAGTTGCCCCCTCAAGTAAAGGTCCGAACACTATGTAGGAATGTCCGGTGACCCAGCCCACATCTGCCGTGCACCAGTAAACGTCCTCATCCCTTAGGTCGAAGACTTGCCTCATTGTGAGGTGAAGTAACGTCATGTAACCTCCAGTGTCGTGTACTATCCCCTTTGGCTTTCCCGTAGTCCCTGAGGTGTAAAGAATGTAGAGCGGGTCCTCGCTTTTAACCCTCTCTGGCTCTACGTAGGCGTTATTTGGAACCTGGGACATAAGATCGTGAAGGAAAGAGTCCCTACCCTTCTCCATCCTCACTTCAGAGCCGGTCCTCCTCACCACTATAACGTCCTTTATGGACTTGTTCATCTCCAGAGCCTTGTCAACTATCTCCTTGAGTTGAACCACCTTACCTCTTCTCCACCCTCCGTCTGCAGTTATCAGAAGCTTAGCTCCAGCATCGTTCATTCTATCCGCGAGAGCCTGAGCGCTGAACCCCGAGAATACAACTGAGAAGATCAGACCTAACCTCGCAGCCGCTAGCATAAAGATAGGTAACTCTGGTATCATAGGAAGGTATATCCCTATCTTATCTCCCCTCTTTAGTCCGTAGCTCTTGAGCAGGTACGCAGTCTTGTTCACTTCCCTAAATAGATCCAAGTAAGTCAGCTTCCTAACTTCCCTAGGGCTAGAATCCCATGGCTCTCCTTCCCATATTAGGGCTACTTTGTTCCTCCTCCAGGATCTAAAGTGTCTGTCTACCGCAAGGTAGGACGCGTTGAGCTCACCACCAACGAACCATTTGTAGAAAGGAGGGTTCGAACTGTCCAACGTCCTTTCCCAGGGCTTGAACCATTCCAATTCCTTAGCTATCGACTCCCAGAACTCAAGGTTGTTGTCTAACGTTAACTTGTGAAAAGTCAAGTAATCCTTAGGATCTATAGTTTTCGTCTTTAGGGATTCAGGAACTATTTTCTCTTTAACCGGAAGGTTAAGTTCACTTTCCTGATTTGACATAAGAGAAATCGCGAAAAGTTACATTATAAACTTGACGTTGTTATTGAAACTTAAAGGGATTCAAACGATTTATATCAATAAATATCATCTAATAATCATAAAAAAATATATATATTAAACTCAATATGTTAAATGACGCGCCTCTGCGAACACGTAGGGGTTCTTCTCGATCAAGACGCTAGAGGTTCACGTTGATGGGGAAGGGAAAGCGTTCAGCCTTGTATGCTGAATCCCAGAACATGTATTCGTAAATGGAGGCTAACCTAAAGTTCTTTAACATCCTGACCTCTTCCGTCCTTGAGACGTCTACCTTATCAAGTTGATCTATAGCCCATCTAACCCCCTTTTCGTACTCCTCACCTCCATATGTATTTATCCAAGTCGAGTACTCCTCAACGGGAGATCCCTTCTCCTTAAGGGATTTTCCAACGTGCATGTAGATCCAGTAGCACGGGAGAACAGCTGCTAGGATCTCAGGGAAGCTAGAACTGTATCCCACGCTTAACAGAAACGAAGTGTAAGCTCTGTTAGCTGGTGACATCTCCTGTGAGCTCAAATCTATTTTCCAATTCCTTAGAAAGGTGTAGTGAAGTCCCTCTTCCACCCTAGATGCGTCCATTACGTGTGTCAAGAAGTTTATCTTCTGCTCCTCGCTCTCCGCCTTAGTCGATGCCATAAGTAAAACTTTCGAAAACTCTCTAAGGTAAAGCGCGTCCTGAACAATGTAGAACTGGAAGTTTCGCATGGGTAGAGAGCCGTCTATCAATCCAGTTATGAAAGGATGTTTTTCAATGCCTTTGATCACGTCTTGAACATTGGACCAAAAGATCTCCTTTCTGGTCATGTGATAAAGTTAAAATTAGGCAATAATAAGCCGTTCCTCAGTTATAGCTCACCGTTTTTAAGTGCGGTCCTTAATTAATGGGTCAACGCTAATCGAGACCGTTTCAGCTTACGGACGATAGCCAGTAGCTTATGACTTTCTCAGACGATCTCCTTAACCTCTCGTCGTCTACCTCTCTGTCAAATTGTCGATTAATTTTATAATATTCTATCCATTGTGAAACAATCTTTCTATTAACCTCCAGATGAAATTGTAAACCTAGTGCGGTTCCCACACGGAACGCTTGAAAGTATTTCTCACTGTAAGCTAGAAGTTTACCTCCCTTCGGAAGGGTAAACGTATCACCGTGCATTTGAAAAACCTCTATTGAAGGTCCTAAGACCTCCCTAAGATCTTCGAGTAAATAGACCTTGTAAACTCCCAGTTCCTCTCCGAACTCTCCCCTACTTACAGATCCTCCTAAGGCTGCGGAAATGAGCTGAGATCCTAGGCAGACCCCTAATACAGGTTTACCCGAGGTGATGGCTCTCCTAATGAGAGTCATTTCGACGTTAAGGTAAGGATATCTATCGCTCTCATATACGCCCATCGGACCTCCCATAACTATCAGGCCATCAAAAGTCTCATTTCCCTTGATTTCGGTCGCTAACCTCTCTAGGACTTTGAACCCTCTCTCCTCAAGCACCTCTTTAATAGAGCCTGGTCCCTCCACGGGATGGTTTAATATGGTTAGAAACACGTGCCTTTAATTTCTATAAGAAATTTGAACTTTTCTATTAGAAGATTTAAAACTAGCACAATAAAAAGAGGAAGGGTTTAGACTAGAACTGATCAATTTTAACTGTCTCTTTTCCTAGTTCACAAAGTTAACCAAAGTCCGCTAGGGAAGAGGAGTTGTTCACTGTTTTATACCTGGTTTCTCAGCTAACATCCACAACTCCATAATGGAGGAGCCCCTCCTGATTATCTTTAACTTAGACTCTAAATCTCTCCACTCCTCCGTTCTGAAGTTCCTAGGGTCCTTTCCTCTACTTCTCGTCACGCTAATGTAAGCCTTGCTACCGTCCTTCATTACTCTCAACATCTCCTTTACGGCGCCTTCATGATCCAGTAAACAGCATAAGACTAGGTTAGAGAAAACGAAGTCGACGGACTTATCAGGTAAGAAGTCCAGTGAACTTGCGGTCCCGATCCTCGGCTCCACGTTACTAAGACCTCTCTTCCTTATCCTTTCGATAGCCCTAGGATCAGGATCCACGGCCCACACCTTCCCTTCCTCACCTACAAGTTTCGAAAGGATGGGTAGGAAGAATCCAGGGCCTGATCCTACATCAAGTAAGGTCATCCCTGGCCTCAAGTAGTCTCTGAACCTATCCACGACCTTAGTAGGAGGCATGAAGACCCTTCTTATCGGGTTGTCAAGAATAAACGGTGAAATCAATCTATCCTTTGTCATCACTAAGTGTTAGTACTTCAATCGTAAATATCTTTATTTTAATATATTAAACATCCAAGAAAATGGTTAACGATTCATCTCTCCGCTCGATTTCATAAGGCACCTATTAACTTCATCAAGCTTCTACTATGCTCTTCAGTATGTTGTCAGGGATCTCCGTGGCCTTCCAGATCTTAGGATTTATCGCCACCTGTATAACGTATCCTTGAGTTGTTAATCTTCCTTTAGAAATTATTTTCATATCAAACTTAATTGTTTTCTTAGAGAGTGAAGACGGAGATATTGTTATCGTTAGGTTATCTCCTAACCTAACAGGCTCCTTGTACGTTGCGTGAGTCTCAACCATAACGAACCACAGATCATCACTAACGTTGGGATAGGGTATACCTACTTTATCCCTCATAAACTTCTCGATAGTGTTAGTGAAGAACCTATAGTACGAGGCGTAGTGAGCTATTCCTTGCGCGTCCGTGTCATATATTCTCACAACGTCCTCAAAAACAAACTCAATTGTCATAACGTATCTTACAACTAGTTAGGTTTTTATCTCTAGCTCCCCTTACTACCTCATGCGTCTCAACGTCAAGGAGTTAGCTACGATTCAATCGGGTTCTTTTATGAATATCAACAGGTCTCTAAACTTGGGGCCTTACAGCTAAGGCTCCATGATAGGGTACGTCGAAGGCCCTCTTCACCAGTAGTCTACTGTACATCTTTTTTATTAGTACATAATTCTTGTTAAAATTTAAGGTTGAGAACGTGTTTTTCCCGTCAGTATCAAACCTCAATATGCCGGCATCGTCTCCACCTTCCATAATACAAAGCACGCCTAACGAGTACATGGGTAGCTCAATTCCTTTCAATTCCTTAATTAAAGTACTAACCGCGTTCTCAGCGGAGATCATCGCTGCTCTAGCTGTCCTTGGAAAGGGAGTGAAGGCCAAGTCGCCCAAGCCGAAAATCCTCTCCTGTGCTCTGAAGCTTGGGAGCTTAACGTCTACGAAGTCCGAGTTTAAAGTTATTCCAGATCTCTTGACCACCTCAGGGGCGGACAGCTTAGGAAGTATCGAGATGACCTCAGCTTCCACTTCCCTATCGTCGTCTAGTACTACCTTACCTCTCTTAACCTCTTTGACCGTCCTCCCTTTTAATATCGTTATACCTCTCCTCTCAAAATATGAGTTTGCCTTCTCGTGAACCCAATCGATCGGTATGGGTCCGAAGACCCCTTTTGGGCTCTGGGTCGCTAGGTAGACTTTAGCTTTAACTCCTCTCCTCCTCATGATGTATTCAGCAATCAGGGCGATCTGATAGGACGGTCCTTCAATGGGACTACCTTTAACGTTACCCACAAACACATCTCCATCGGTCTTCCAGAGCTGCTCCTTCAACTTAAGGAAGCCTTCTAACGTGTGATGCATGACAGCGTTCTCGTAACCCTTTATCTTCCTGAAGTTCTCATCGTATCCACCTCCCATGGCCAGGAAAAGATAATCGTAATCGAACTTACCTTTACTAGTCTCAACTTCTCTGCTCTCAGGTAGTATCTCTTTAACTTCGGCCTCCTCAAACGAAACGTTTTTCATGTTCATGGCTTCCTTTGCGTCGAATTCCGTCTCCTCAACCTTAATCTCGTCGGTCAGAAGGAGAGGGAAGATGGTGTTCTCCCTGATCAACCTCGATTGAGAAATAACCGTTATGTCGTCCCTCACGAACCTCCTGAGCTTGTGAGCTACCGTTAACCCTGCGTAACCTGCCCCCAGTATAAGAAATTTCATTAGTTGTGATTAAGCAAACTAAAATTAATCTTTAACTGGATTAATCAACTTTGAGAACTCAAGATGAGGAAAACGCTCTATTGAAATCGGATAACTTTTGTGTCGAAGGCCTAAGGTCAAGAAGATCGTCTTTTGGTCATGGATCCTCCTCTCTGGACCAGGAAGCTGAACTATCAATTGAAGGTCTGATTCCCCATCGACTTTCGGAGAGATTGGAATCGTTAAAACGCCCAAAGATAATTGAGGGCGTTGGTTGAGGGGCTGAGCCAAATCGACTTATATCCATAGCTACAATATACTCCCATGTTAGGCTTCATTTCAAATCAGATGACCTCAGCCCTGATCCAAGGTTCCTCAGTGGTGTGGTTCCCAGCACCTAAGTTCGACTCACCGTCAATGTTTTCCAAGCTTTTGGACCAGGACGGAGGGGAGTTCTCCATATCGGCAGAAGGTGTTCAATCGATATCTCAAAGTTACGACGTCCCTATGGTCCTCAACACACAACTTGTAACCAAAAACGGAACGATCGTAATAACAGACTTATTATCAATTGGGGAGCCTACCCTAATTAGAAAGATCGTATCAGACGTTCCCTTTGAAGTAAACTTCAGCCCTGTTTTTTATTACGGATTGTACAAACCGATAATTGACGATAAGAGGAGGATCAATCCGAAAGGGAGAGATTGTGTAGGTTTACTTTATAGCTATGAAGGAGAGGTCAAGAAGGTAAGCGATAACGTCTGGTCCTTCTCTTCCGGTCAAGGATACTTAGCTGCGGTCTACTCTTCGAACTACAAACACGGCCCTCTAAGTTATAGAGCCTCTAAGTTGTCTCTCGATCTGTCCAGGTCTTTTAATAAGACATATGATTATTGGAAGAGTTCCACGGAGAGGGGCCAAGGTGTACCTTTCCCTAAGCTCTATGAAACGTCCATGTCAGTCATCCTAGGGTCTATCTACTATCCGTCCGGTGCGGTCGTAGCTGCGCCTACAACGTCCCTTCCAGAAGTCGTAGGTGGGTCGAGGAATTGGGACTACAGGTTCGCCTGGGTCAGAGACTCTTCAATAACTGCTGAGGCGCTTCTCAGTGCAGGGCAAGTCGTTAAGGCTAGGTCAATCATAAGGTTTCTCCTCTCCCTAGTTAACTTCTCCTCTAAACCTTTCTTGTTTCCTCTCTATACCGTAGAGGGTACCAGCCCTCCCCCTGAAGTGAATTTGAGGTGGCTGAGAGGATACAAGAGTTCAAGACCCGTAAGGATAGGTAACGCCGCTTCCACCCAAGTTCAGCTTGACGTTGAAGGGTTCTTTTTAAACGCCCTCTATAAATATTTTGAAATTACAAAAGATAAAATATTTATTAGTGATATATACGATAGAATAAAATACATTGCTGACTGGGAGGCCGAGAATTGGAAGCTCAAGGATTCAGGAATATGGGAGGATAGAGGAGAGCCAAGACACTACGTTCACTCCAAGATAATGATGTGGGTAGCCCTAGATAGGGCAGAGAAGCTTTCAGAGGCTCTAGGTTTGAACGGGAATTGGACATCAGTCAAGAACGAACTTAGATCTTGGATCTTAGAGAGGGCTAAAGGATACTTTCCGAGATGTGTGGGCAGCGATGAAGTCGACGCATCGATTTTGTCGGCACCCCTTTACGGTTTCGTAAACGTTGATGATCCGCTCTTCATGAGAACCTTAGAGAGGATAGAGCGGGAGCTAGTCACTGACGGTTTCGTTAAAAGGTACGCTTCTGATTCGATGGGGGAAGCTAAACATCCCTTCCTTCTCACAACCTTATGGTTGGCTAGAGTTTACATTAGATTAGGAGAGACAGATAAAGCTGAAGAGATACTGAGGAAGTTGGAGGAGATATCAAAGCCCCTTTACCTCTTAGGTGAGCACTACGATTTGCTCAACTCAACTTTCACTGGTAACTTCCCTCAGGTTTTCGTTCACGCTCAAGTAATTCAAGCCTTGAACGAGCTTAGACAGGCCAAGAGTTAACTATATTGTATTTCACGATAAAGAATATTATACTAAACTTTAAAAACTTTAAACCCAATAGGAAACCATGGTTGTTAGGACAGGTGAACAGTACCTTCAATCTATAAGTCAGCGTTCCAAGGTAGAGATATACGTAATGGGGAGGGAAGTAAAGGACGTAACTAAGCATCCTTTCCTCAAGCCCTCAGTTATGTCGTTTAAGGCTACCTTTGACGCTGCCTGGCAGGAGGACACAAAGGAGCTAGGTAGGGCGTGGAGCCCCTATCTAGAGGACGAGATAAACAGGTTCAACCACATCCACAGGTCTCCAGAGGATCTAGCTGCCAAGGTGAAGCTTCTCAGGAAACTAAGTCACAAGACAGGTGCCTGTTTTCAAAGATGTGTAGGTTGGGACTCCCTGAACACTCTCCATATTGTAACGACTTTAATGGCGAAAAAGGGCAAGACGGAACCAAGGGAAAGATTTGTGGAATATCTAAAATACGTTCAGAAGAACGACCTAGCCTTAGCCGGCGCTATGACTGATGCCAAGGGCGTTAGGAACCTAAAACCCAGCCAACAACCTAACAAGAACGCTTACCTAAGGATAACCGAAGTGACTAAGGACGGGATATACGTCTCAGGGGCTAAAGCCAACATAACTGGAGTTGCGGCAACGGAGGAGATGGTAGTTTTACCTACCAGGGCGATGGGACCTGAAGATAAGGACTATGCCGTAGCGTTCGCAATTCCCACTGACACTGAGGGGGTTAAGATAGTTGTAGGAAGACAGTTGAACGACGCAAGGAGGATGGAGGAGGGAGAAATAGATGGTCTTCCTTACTTTTATAACCACGAGGGATTGGTTATATTCGACAACGTGTTCGTCCCAATGAATAGGGTTTTCCTCGCGGGTGAATGGGAGTACACTGGAACTTTGGTTGAGATATTTTCTGCCTATCATAGACAAGGTTATGGAGGATGTAAGGCGGGGTTAGGAGACGTGATAATTGGAGCTAGTGCGGATCTAGCTAAACAAATAGGTGTGGAGAAAGCTTCTCACGTGCAGGACAAGTTAACGGAGATGATTTTCCTAACTGAGACCATGTACTCCGCTGGGATTGCTGCTAGTTTGAACGCGGTGAAGATGTGCGATAATTGTTGGTGGGTTAACCCAATGCACGCCAACGTTACAAAACATTTGGTAGCCAGGTTCCCGTCTCAGATAGCTCAGCTCTCAATAGACTTAGCTGGAGGCATTGTGGGTACGGCGCCTAGCGAATGGGACTTAAAGAATCCAAAATTAAAGGAGTACATTTCGAGATACTTACAGGGAGCTGAGGACTTCACTGCAGAGGATAGGCTGAGGATGGTCAGACTAGTTGAGAACGTTAGTATGGGAGTAGCTTTCCAAATCGAGTCGGTGCACGGCGCCGGAAGTCCAGCAGCTCAGAGGATAATGTTCTCGAGGCTTTACGATCTGAACTTCGCACAGGAGGTGGCTAAGAGCCTGGCAGGAAGGAAGAGCAGCGTTAAGTTCACTCCTAAGGCGGAACCCTGGAGGGAAAGCCAGTCCGAGACCGAGGCTAAGGAGGCCGGACTTAAGCCTTAATTCTCTCAGGGTGGGCGTAAACGTTAAAGCTCTCTCCTCTGGAGAACCCGATTAAGGTTATTCCCGAATCTTCAGCTATTTTAATGGCGTAGCTGGTCGGAGCGGAGATTCCGCTCACCACAGGTATTCCAGCCATGATAGCCTTACTTACTATCTCATAACCTATTCTTCCGCTCACCTGTAAAATCGTGGAGCTAGCTGGCAGTTCGTTCCTCATCAACAACCTTCCTACTATCTTATCTACAGCGTTGTGTCTTCCGACGTCCTCGTAAAGGTAAAGCATCTCTCCTTCAGTTGAAAACAGGCCAGCAGCGTGGAGACCTCCAGTGACGTTGAATGCGCTCTGTCCATCCCTCAACTTCTTAGGCAGTGAGAAGATTACGTCGCTTTTGATCCTAACGTCTGATCTCAACACCTCGAGAGCGTAAAGGAGGGCTCTTCCGCAAACTCCGCAGCTCGAGTTAACGACTATCTCTCTAGATTTCACTTTATTTTCATTTTTTAAGAAAATTTGAGAAGTACCTGATCTCACCTCAACGGAGACGACGTCATCGTATCTGTCTATTATCCCTTCAGAGTAGAGGAACCCCAGAGAGAGCTCCAGGTCGTCACCTGGAGTTCTCATCACTATGGCAAAGGTTTTACACTCTCGGAAGCACGTGGAGATCTCCAAAGGCTCTTCTATGGCAACGAAGTCCTCGTTCCTCGTCCACTCCCCTTCTCTAATCTTGACCAGGTTTACCTTCTCTACTTGCACTTCCTATCACTTTTAACACTTTTATGATCGCCATTAACCCTCTCTTCACGTCTGGATCGTTCAATTCTCTAAGGATGTCGCTAAGCGTTACGTCCTTTATCTCCTCATCTCCGTTGAGCGTTGCGTAAATCTGACCCAAGCTCCTCAACGCGTTAGCGTTCCTGTCAACTGTGCTCTCTAAAGTTGAGTCTAGGTTCTCAAGAAGTCCAATGAGGAAATCGAGGACACCACTCTTACGTAGAGCCTTCAAAAGCCTGAGAAGGTCCTCTATGACCTCCGCTGCCTCAGGGAGTTGAGAGATCAATCTATCAAAGGTTTGAACTCCTCTCTCTTCCATTTCTTTGTCACCTCTATTCCAAGTTGCCTTCTCCTATCCTGTACGTGAAACCTCCAATTGTCTTTAGGTAAGGGAGGACTAGCCTCAGCGGAGAGCTTCTCTATTGAAGCTAGCGTATCCTTGTACCCCGGTGTTCCTGAGTCACGATCTATCTCCCTTCCCGTTAAGTTGTTTACGGCCTTAGAGGGATTAGAAGCGAAAAGCGGAACGAATATCTCCTCCCCAAAAACCCTGTCAGAGACTAAAGCCTTAGCTCTAATCTCACCTCCGAACTTAGATCGAACTAAAACCATATCGCCAGTCTTAATTGAGTGCTTTTTGGCAAGCTCGCTTGAAATCTCTACGTACGTTTCAGGGAACTTCCTAGCTAAACCCTCCACCCTTCCAGTCATTGTACCTTCGTGAAAGTGCTCTAAAACCCTGCCTGAGTTGACGGTTATCGAGTAAACTTTTTCCTCAACCGACTTGCGCTTCCATACTATTGGGTATAGCTTTGCCTTACCTCCTTCCAGAGCGAAGGAGTTAACGTATAGGATTGGAGTGTCCCTTCCGTCCTCCTCAACTGGCCAGACGAGACTGTTGAAACCCTCTAACCTATCATATCTAACTCCTGAGAAGATCGGGACGAGTTTAGCTATCTCATCCATTATCTCGGAGGGATGAAGGTAGTTCCAGCTCTCCCCTAGCTCCCTAGCCAACAGCTGAATTATCTCCCAATCAGGTTTAGACTCGCCTAAGGGATCCATAGCCTTATAGAATCTCTGTATTCTCCTTTCAGTGTTCACGAAAGTACCATCCTTCTCTAAGTTTGAACAGGCAGGTAGCACTACGTCAGCTAGCTTAGCGGTCTCAGTAAGGAACATATCCTGCACAACTAAGAATTCCAAGCCCTCGAGCGCCTTTCTGGTCAGAGGAGTTCCACAGTCCACCATCACTGTGTCCTCCCCAACTATGTAAAGTCCATGAACTTTCCCCTCTAGGATACCCTCTATCATTTGAGGAATCTGAAGTCCAGGCCTCCTGTTTAGTTTGGTTCTCCATGCGTCCTCAAACTTTGAAAACACGTTTTCTTCCATGGGCTGATAACCGGGTAAATAGTTAGGTAAACACCCGAAGTCGCTCACTCCTTGGACGTTGTTGTGTCCTCTCATTGGGAAAGCCCCAGCTCCGGGTCTACCGTAATTTCCAGTGAGAAGAAGCAAGTTTGATATCATCGTTGAGGTATCTGCTCCCCCCAGGTGTTGAGTCACTCCCATTCCCCATAAAACTACGACCCCCTTCGCTTCATGGATCATTTTGGCTAGTTTGATTATGTCCTCCTTGGGAACTCCAGACGTTGACTCTACGTACTCCAGAGTTAAGTCCTTCAGAGACCGCTTAAGGTTTTCAAGCCCTTCTACTCTTTTCAAGAACTCGTGATTAACCCAGTCGTTATCTAAGATGTACTTCACGACGCCGGCCAAGATTAAAGCGTCGTTCCCCGGCTTAGGTCTAATGAACAGATCGGCCCTCTCCGCAATCTCGTGTTTCCTAACGTCTATGACCACGATCTTAGCTCCATTAACCTTTTGGGCCCTCTTCACCTTGCTTCCAATCACAGGATGGCTCTCCGTCGTGTTGTGACCCACTATCAAGATCAAGTCGGCCATCTCTATATCCTTTATAGTTCCTGAGTCGGCACCTATTCCGACCGTCCTCCAAAGTCCAATTGTGGCAGGGGATTGGCAGTACCTGGAAGAGTTATCTACGTTATTGGTCCCTATGACGCCTCTCGCTAACTTCTGAAGAAGATATGCCTCCTCATTACTCATCTTGTCTGACGCTATGAAACCTAATGCGTCGGGTCCGTATCTCTCTTTTATCTGCTTGAACTTCGAAGCGATAAGTCTTATCGCCTCCTCCCAGCTAGCTTCCCTGAAGTGATCTCCTTCCCTTATCAAGGGCTTAGTTAACCTATCCTTGCTATTAACGAAATCCCATCCGAACTTACCTTTAACACACGTTAATATCCCGTTCGCAGGGGACTCAGGTTTCGGTTCCACCTTTAATATTTTCCTATTTTTAGTCCATATCTCAAATGAGCATCCCACTCCACAGTAGGTGCACACGGTCTTAGTCCTCCTTATTTGGGACCTCCTAGCTTTAGACTCAATCTCGCTCATCGTCATGAGTAGGCTGAAGTTATCTTCTCTATCACCTATCGTCTTTATCATCTTCTCCTTAACCTTCGGGTTGATCCATGTGAAGAGACCGGCCTCTCCCAGCATTGACTTTTCCATCAAGGCGTTAACTGGGCAAACCGTTACGCACGTTCCACAGTTAACACACGATGAGTCACCTATGTTAGATCCTTTGTCCCATACGACTCTAGGAGGATCCAGGTCCCAGTTGATCCATATAACCTCGTTCACTGCGAAGTCTTGACAAGCTTCTACGCATCTACCGCAAAGTATACACTGGTTCGGATCATAAACGTAGAAGGGGCCAGAGCTGTCCTGAGAATAAGGCTTGTTCAAGTAATCTTGACGGAACGTTCTCTCCTTAACTACGGCGTTGTGCAAATCGCAATCTCCGTTGTTGTTTTCACAGACGGTGCAGTACAGCTTGTGGTATCTCAATATCCTAGACAAAGCTTCTCTCCTCTTTTCAACCGCTCTCTGGTCGTCCGTTGTTATTATCATCCCTTCCTCCACTTTCGTGCTGCATGCTCTAACGAGCCTTCCGTTAGCTGAGACAACGCACGTATCGCAACTGTTGAGCGGAACTAGTCCCTCATTGAAGCATACGTGAGGTACGTAGAGCCCATTCCTCATCAATAGCGATAGTATTGTCTCCCCTTCTCTGCTCTCATATTCCATGCCGTTTACGCGGGGCATTTCCCCATAATCTATAATATTTGGCTTATAAAGATCCTTTTTTATGCATTTAAAATCACTTAAATTTTTGTTATTTATGATGATTAAAACCTAAAAATTCGAAGTGAAAGCGACGTAGAGAGGCTCATAACGTCAATAAATGAGTTATGTTTTTATAGTTTTTATAAAAAAGGTTTTAAGTCACTATTTTACGTAGAGAATATGGACTCGAACTGGTATCAAACCCCCGAAGAGGTCAGATTCGGTATAAGGTATTTATCAGCTCATTTTTATCCTAAGGCCTACATGTCCAGATGGAGCGCGCTTAAGCCCCTCTCTTTAAGTTTCGTCGATAAGGTAAGGGAATACTCCCCTAGACAGTATCAAGAGGAGCTGGATCACTTCGACTTCTTTGAGAGGTACTTCATGAGGGAACCGCTTTCAGAGATAAAGTTGCCGAACTCTTACATAGAGTTCTTTGATAACTTAGTCAAGGACTTCGAGAGCGGAGACGTGCAGGCTATAGCAACGAGGTTTCACCTCGTAACGGAAGGGATATTGGCTACTACGGGACTCAACGTGCTCAGAACAGTGGGGGAGAGATATAACCTGAGGGAGTTCTCATCCGGGATTAAGCACATAATAGAGGACGAGGCGAGGCATATTAACTTCGGAATATCGTTGATAAGAGATAGGGATTTTGCCTTAAGGAGGTTAGATGAGCTCTACCCGGAGGCCATTAAAATAGTGAAAGACGGTGAGGCTTACCTCTCCGCTTTAACGCCGTTTGAAGACATAATGAAAATGATGGATGAGTTGAAGAGGGCTAGGGAATCGAACCTACGGAAGATCTGAGAACGTGTCAAAACTTGCTTTAATCCTCATTACGCTAAGTTCTACGTCATGAGGAGAACAGAAAGTGGAAGTGTCTGTAAAGACGCTTTTGGTCCTGACGATAGCCTCTAACGCTGTCAAGTTTGTGATATAAGGTAACTTAATTATTTTTAATCTTAAACGAAAAACGCTTAAATACTTAAATCATTTGTTAAATAACTTTAAATGGATAAGAAAGAGTTAGCCAAGGGATCAATTTCATACAGAGAAGTTGTAGCTCAAGGTATTGGTGGAGCGGCCCCTGCTATGGCGAGCCTCGTTACATTAACTGGAGCCGCAGCGTATTCGTACGGAGCGCTTCCTCTCGCGGTAGCTCTAGCCACAGTAGCCGTGCTGTTGGACGCCACTAGGCTCTCCATAACTAGTAGGTACATTCAAAGCGCAGGAGGAATATACGCGTTCATATCTGAGGGACTGGGGAAGAGGTGGGGTTATCTAATAGGATGGGCTTACGTCTTGTACGCTTTGACCGCGTTAGTTTTCATTTTCCTCTCAGTAGGAGTTTTCCTGCCCGGTGCCCTAGAGGTGCTAGGAGTTAACGCCCCTTCATGGATATGGGCTCCACTGGTTATTTTCGTTGCGCTCTTTGGAGGCGTACTTTCGTATCTGGGAATAAGACCCTCCCTTAGGTTCACCCTGATAATGAGTATCTTAGAGATCGCCTTCATTTTGGGAACTTCGCTTCTGATATTCACAAAGGTTCCACCAGACCCCTCTACGTTCACTTTAGAGTACGCCCCGTCTCATTCGATGTTCAACGTGGGTGTGGGGATGGCGTTCGTTTTCCTGGCCTTCGCCGGATATGAAACCACTTCCGTACTGGGAGAGGAGGCAGTAGATCCTAAAAATACAATAACTAAGGGCGTCTTTACCAGTGCCTTCCTAGTAGGGATAACATACTTGGTTGCCAGTGAGGCCTTCACTGTGGGATGGGGAGTTAACGACATGTCATCTTTCTTTAACGAGCTCGTTCCAGGAGTAGTGTTGGGAATGAGGTTTGGAGGGTTCGTTCTAGCTTTAATCCTCACCGTTCTCCTTATAAATAGCGGTTTGACCGACTCCGTAACCTTTTTCAATACCGTGTCTAGAGTCGTCTACGCTATGGCCAAAGACGGAGTTTTAGATAAGAGGTTGGAAGGAGTACACGAGGATCGCAGAACCCCTCATGTGGCCGTTATGTTCTCTCTCATTTTCTCGCTCGTCTACGCCTTAGCGTTTTCAGCAGTTATTGGTCCAGAGAACGTGTTCCTTGCGGTCGGGATAACTACAACTTTCGGATTCCTAATTGCTCTATTCACAGCCAACGTAAGTCTTCTCTTCATTTTAAGGAGATTTAACTCATTGAATTGGTGGAACGTCTTATTGACCGTTGTCATAAACTCCATTCTCAGCTTCGTGATTTTCGCAAACGTAGTGACAACAGCAATAAACAGTTTCGTTCTGATAGGGGTGAGCACCTTTGTCGTATGGATGATAGCGGGAGTCATATACGGATACGTTAGGAGAGTTAGCACTTGATTAGCTCAGCCAAAGGTTAGTTTTTAACATAAGTTTATTATTTTTCTAGACGATTCAATAATATGAAGTTAAAAGTAGGGGACTTGGCTCCTAACTTTGAAGGAATTAATGAGGCAGGAGAGAAGGTCAGCCTCTCAGACTTTAAAGGTAAGTACGTTGTCCTTTACTTTTATCCTAAAGACGACACACCTGGTTGTAGGGCGGAGGCTCTAAGCTTTAAGGAGAACTGGGATGAGATAATTAAGAGAGGGGCTGTAGTTATAGGAGTTAGCGGAGACTCCCAGGAGTCACATAAGAAGTTTAAGGAGAAGTACCAACTTCCGTTCACTCTAATAAGCGACGAAAACGATAAGATAAGGGAAACGTATGGGGCGAAAGGCCTATTAATTCCAGCTAGGGTTACCTTCGTCATTAATCCAGAGGGTAGAATAGTGTTGATCTACTCTTCTCAGATGAACCCCACTTCTCACGTTAAGGAGGTCCTAAATGTCCTCTCAAAAAAGTGAATCAAATCTATGACTCCACAGCTACTACCCTCGCCATGGCCCCGCTTCCGTTTCCAACCTTTATTGGTAAAGCTATTATAAGGTACTCCTTTCCTTCCTCCAGCTGTTCTAAGTTTGCCAAGTCCTCTATAACTATCACACCTTCTCCCAGAAGTCTCTTATGAACTTGAAAGTCGTTGTGATAGTAAGGCTCTATACCTAGCGTGTCTATACCTATTACCTTGACACCCTTAGACAGGAGGAATTCAGCGCCGTCCAATGAAAGTCCAGGGAATTCGTAAAGGAACTCCCTTGTGTATCCCCTCTTTTTGTCCCATCCCGTTCTTATCAATATTGTTTTACCGTTGTACTCGCTTTTCCACACCTCATTTAGCGCCTGAGAGTCTATTTCCTTTCCCTTAACCTTTGGGGTCACGCAGTATCCTTTGTTGATAAGCAAGCTTAGGTCAAGTTTATCCACAGTTAATCCGTTCTCGACAAAGTGATAAGGAGCGTCTATGTGAGTCCCAGTGTGCGTTACGAAAGATATTGACTCAACGTTGTATCCGTCCCTGCTCGCAATCCCTATCGGTTTAATCTCCACTAATGGGTTAGTAGGCCAGACAGGCATGTGAGGATAAAGGGTTACTGAAAGGTCATATATCTTTGGCATAATGTTAACTCACCTTTCCGGATTAGAAACTTTACTCATTCCTTAACGTTAAGATTTAAGCTAGAGGCTTCTAATCAATTTGTTGAACGTCCTTGCAATAGTTGATTTCGGGTTAACGGAGAGGACTGGAGGGTACAAGAGGAACTTCGAGATGATGAGAAGGTTGAGGAACCTCATAAACCTTGATATACTTCCTTCAGTGAGAAACGTGAGATTAGCGATTGATGGAAACAGAAGGGAACTAGTCTCTCTCCTTGAGAGTTTGAACGCTAGCCCGAGTTACGTTTTAGACTTGATTGAGAGGGTTGATTCGGTCGATGAGTACTTAGAGTCACTCAGGCAAAACAAGTATGACCTTGCCGTAGTTTATAGCAACTCCTCCGAGAACGTGAGGCTAGCTAGGAGAGTTTCTAAATCGATGATTGGAGTGCAGTTGCAATTGGAACCATTTTACGCTAACCCATCCACCCTGTTAAGGATAAAGTTTAGAGGTCCTACAGGGAGGGCAGCAATGAAGTTTAAGGAGGCTTTAGAGGAGTCTCGGAGAAGCGAGGAGGAATGGCTCTCCTTAATAAGAGGAGGTCACCTTAACTTTGTAATTTCAGTGAGTCACGTCCCGTTGGTGAACTCCGGGTTAGACAGGCTACTCGATTATGACGTAACTTTTCCAGCCAACTCTATAGACGAAGATATATTTAAGTATAGAAGGGAGAAGGAAGATTACGCGGTTTACTTCACCAGGCTCATGCCAGAAAAGGGGCTGTTTGAGGTCCCTCTCATTTGGAGGAAAGTTAACGATAGGAAGGACCTGAAGCTCTACGTTATAGGACAATTCATAGACCCTCAGGACGAGGAGGACTTCTTGAGGATGAGCAGGAGACTTAACGTGAACTTGGAATACTTAGGCTTCCTTGAGGGTAGGGAACTTTACGAGAGGGTTGCAAGTGCCCTCTTTACGCTATATCCATCTCATTACGATAGCTTCTCATTGGTTGTCTTAGAGTCTCTGGCTTTAAACACTCCAGTTATAACCTACGACACGCCAGCCATAAGGGAGATCTATAGCGGGGTCAAGGGAGTTTACTCCGTAAAAGAGGACAACATCCAGGAGATGGCGAACCTTTGCTTTAAGGACTTGGAGGTAAGATTTCCTGAGATTTACTCATCCTGGGATAAAGTGGCTAGGGCGGAGCTAGAGTCCATGTTAAAGGTTGTTAAGAAGTAAGACTTAAAAAGTCCTTTACGCTATCTGTTAACCTCTTCAGTTCAAGCCATGTGGAGAGTTAATTTGGACCTTTCTGACTTTAATTTAACTAATCCTAGGAAAATTTTATTTAGATAAAATTGATTTTAAATTTTTTGTTACTCGCCTTTGAATTGATGCCGATCCTTGCTAGTCTATAGAGGTTTTCTTTCAACTCCTCCTTTAAGGAAAGTCCAACGTTGCAAACTAGAAGGTTTAATGAACTTGACTCGATGTGCACTCACGAGAGACCTATCTAACTCACCTCCAATGCGAGAGAACGTCAAGAGTAAGCCAAAGAAGTACTTGAACGTGAGATCCAGGAAAAAGGCGGCTCACAAAAGATCATGGCGGGACGTTAGGCTCGCCTCTAACGCGTTAAACAAGGCGGACACTATGTGAGCCACGACCGTTAGGTCTTAATTATGTGACATCGTAATAGATCTCCTTGAGTGGAGGATCGTTAAACGATTGATAAGCCTTGACGTCTAAGTTGAGAGGTGAGGGACGCGGTTCAAGATTTTCCTGAACCCCGGTTAACATTATTAAACGATTCTGTGACCTTGTAGATTAAGGGGCCTAGGAAAAGCAAACTATAAAACGTTTAGGCGCCATTTCACATGTGAAAGTTCTTGTAATCTCTCCTCATCCGGACGATGAAACTCTATGTTGCGGAGGATCGATCCTGAATCACGTGAGAAGGGGAGATAAAGTAACTGTAGTTATAGTTACAGACGGGAGGTACGGATCACCTTCGCCAGAGCTCAGAGGTACTGAAGAACTAGTTGAGCTCAGGAAAAAGGAGGCGCTAATGGCCACCTCTAAGTTAGGAGTTGAGGACGTCAGGTTCCTGAACTTTGAGGACTCTAAGGTTATGATTAATCAGGACAAAATAATTAAAAAGATAGCGTCCGTAATTGGGGAAGGGCAGGACCTAATTTACTCGCCTTTACCGATGGACGGACATCAGGATCATGCTAGCCTTGGAAGGATTATGACTAAGTTAGCTCCTACCTCCCTGTTTTATTTGATCTGGATCCCAAGCGGGTTGAAAGCTCACTCGAGGAGAGTTGGACTCATTAAGCTCAGGAACTGGGAAAGGATAGAGAAAGATATTGAGAAGTTCAGGGAAGTTAAGTTGAGGGCTCTGGAGGAGTACAAAAGTCAGTTGGGCGGCTTCTCCGGAGACTTCCTTAGGAGACTCACAGCAGATCACGAGAGGTTTTATAGAAGGCCTTTAAGCGCACTTAGACGGTGAGTGCGACTCCTCGTCTCAAGCTAACTGAACCTTCTCCACGTCCCGTTAACTACCCAAACCGGTTCTTCAACAACATCTAACGCTATTGGATCTACCTTAAGCTCCTCTATTAACCTCTCGTTAACCCCTACTCCTATTCCTGGTTTATCTGGAACCTTTACCCTTCCCCCCTCTACGGGAGTCTCATTAAAGACTACGTCTCTCTTCCATGAGGGGAACCAATCGTAGAAGTTCTCCAGGAGGAGTAAGTTGGGTACTACCGAAGCCAGTTGTATAGAAACCGCGTTCTGAATTGAGCCGAACGCGTTGTGGAAAGCTATCTCCACGTCAAACGCCTCAGCTAAAGAAACGACCTTCTTACCTATGGTAACTCCACCGACGTTAGTGAGATCCGGTTGGAGGACGTCCACAATTCCCTCTCTTAGGTAGACAAGGGTTTCCTTAAGGCTTATCAATCTCTCCCCGAGAGCTACCTTTAGAGACGTATTGGCCCTGTACCTTCTATACCCTTCTAGGTCTTCGTGATGCAAGGGCTCCTCCATGAACAGAGGCCTGTACTTTTCTAGCCTCTTAGCTATCTCAATTGAGGAGTTAGCGTTGAACCTTCCGTGGTGCTCGATCATGATCTCAACTTCGTCTCCCACCGCCTCTCTGACCGCCTTAACTCTCTCCTCAGCTTCCATAAGGCCACGCTGGTCTATCCAGTCGAAGTAAGGACCGAACGGATCGAACTTGAGACCTTTGTACCCCTTGTTAACTACCGCTTTGGCTTCCCTTGCGAAGTCCTCCGGCGTGACGCAACCCTTATACCATCCGTTAGCGTAAACGGGGACGTAATCTCTGAACTTACCTCCTAACAGTTTGTGGATGGGAGCCCCTAGTTCCTTCCCTAAAATATCCCATAGGGCTATGTCTATCGCGCTCGTTGCGGTGGCCGACTCAAACGACCTAGTTAAGTAGAAGTCCTGTTTGTACCACTCGTGGTAGTTCCTCTCAACCGATATGTCCTTACCTATGAAGCCTTTGCTCACCTGTTGAATTGAACTAAAAACCGGCTTTACCCTTAAGGTAGGGACGGCCTCACCGTATCCCACGAGCCCGTTCGAGGTGGTTACCTTTACCAAAATCATCAATGAGGCCCAAGTGGCTGACCCCTTTTCCTTAGAGGATAGAACAATCGGTGTGATCTCTTGAATTCGCATGATATGTTTTAACCGATCTAAGTTATAACAGTTGTGATCTGTTCTATCTCCTTGAGTTGGAGACGGGGCATTTCATTAATTAGATTTTTAATTGATATATATCAGACAGTAAGTGTTTAAATTTTCTGTCTCCTAATTAGTCTACACATGCAAATCGTGAACAGGAACGTTAAGGCAATAAGGTGGTTCATAAACACTCAACTTTTAGGGAAGTGGTATAACGTTGCCTACGCAACCTTCAAGGTCACGTCTCGCTGTAACCTAAGGTGTACGTTCTGCAACCCATCATATTACTCAGGAACGTTGGAGGAGGGGAGCACAGAGCAGCTAAAGAAGGTTATAGATAACCTCAGGTCCTCTGTAATAGTCCTCTCCTTTGAAGGCGGCGAGCCCACCACAAGACCTGATATTCTAGAACTTTTAAAGTACGCTCATGACGGTTCGTTTTACGTTATGCTCACCACAAACGGTTACAAGTTGAACGACGCTGAATTCTTATCTAAGTTAGCTGAAAGGATTGACTTCCTTCACTACTCTATCGACGAATATCATTGGAACGTTAAGGCGTTGGATTCACTGTGTAAGTTCAGGGAGTACGGGCTTAAGGTGAACGTACAGACTGTGGTGACGAGATATAACATACACACCCTAGAGGAAAAGGTTAGGAAGGTGAGGGAGTGCGGGTATAAGATATTGTTGATGCCCGCGGTGGATTACCCTGACTCCAAGGTTAAGCTGGCTCCTGACAGGGAGTTATACTTTAGAACCCTCTCTTACCTCAAGAGAAAGTACGGTTCAACCTTAAACAACTCCTGGGGTTTCATTAAGGCCTTGGGAGGGGAACTCCCTAAGAAGTTGACTAGTTACGCCATCACGGTTTACCCTAACGGAGACTTACCTTATCCAGACGACATAAATGGGGAGATAATAGGTAACTTATCTAGAAACAGGTTGGAGGACCTTCTTAACTCCAAGAGGGCTCAGTACTTAAGAGAGAAGATGTTAGAGAACAGTGCCAGATACGAGTACTTACACCTGCAGACAGCTTCTTTCAACAACATTAGAGATTTGGCAGACTACGTCAGGGAGATGAGCAAGTGGGCGTTCACTGGAAGAGCCTAGTGGAAGGGGAGCGTAAAAGCATTAATATGGGGCTAACATCATATCATTATGAAGGCTGTTGTTGTCAACCCTCCTAATGCGGGGGTTGAGGTAAGGGACGTACCGAGTGAACCTCCTTCACAAGGTAAGGTCTTGATAAGGACGAGGTTGAACGGTCTCTGCGGAACTGATCGAGGAATAGTTTCTGGAAAGCTAACCTTCTCAAGGCCTCCATTAGGTTACAATTACTTGATTCTTGGTCACGAGACCCTAGGAGAGGTAGTTGAGGGAAATGGGAGGTTGAGGAAGGGAGACCTAGTTGTCCCAGTTGTCAGGAGAGGATGCGGCTCGTGTTTGAACTGCAATCTAGGCCGACAGGACTTCTGTGAGACGGGCAACTTCACTGAGATAGGGATAAGGGGGGCGCACGGAACTATGAGGGAGGAGTTCCTCGATGAGGAGAGGTATCTAGTCAAGGTACCTAACTCACTGGGAGAACTAGGAGTTCTTCTAGAGCCGCTCTCTAATGTGGTGAAGGCCCTGAACGAAGTGGAATACGTTCAGAGGAGAATGTGGTGGAGGTGTGGGGACTCCACTTACTCCTGTATGACGGCAGCTGTTCTAGGAAGCGGACCCATAGGCCTCCTCTTCTCTTTAGCCCTAAAGACTATGGGCTTCAACGTTATAGTAGCTAACAGAAGACCACCGTCTGAGGTGGAGAGCGAGATTGTGGAGGGAATAGATGCGAAGTTCGTCAACACTTCAGAGAAGGTAGACATAAGGCCCGATCTCCTAGTGGACACTTCAGGTCATCCATCTGCTTTCATTCCGGTCTTACCCAAAATGAAGAAGAACGGGGCGCTAATCCTTTTCGGGACGACCGGGAACGAGAGCTACGGAATGACCGCCGAGGACGTAACTACCTTAGTCGAGAACAACATCTTGATCGTGGGGAGCGTTAACGCCTCTAAGTCGGATTTTGAGGCGGGAGTGAATTTCCTCCTCAACTGGAAAGCGAAGTACTCAAACCTGTTAGAGAAATTGATTACGAAAAGGGTGAAGGTGGAGGAAGCCCCAGATGTTCTAACCAGGAAGTTACCAGGAGAGATAAAGACGGTTATAGAGTGGAAGTAACGGTCGAAGTGAGCTCTATGGATAAGACAGAGTTGTTTTACGTCATATCTGGGATCTTGTTCCTCACAGTCTTCGGAGTCTACCTGACCCTTAGCGATTTAGAAGTTGGAATATTTTTAACTATCATCTCGTTGGTCTGGGCAATCTCGATGTATGCGTTCATGATAAAGTTCTGGAAGGAGGAGTAGGGCTCATCTCCTCTCAACGCACTGTTCAATGAACCCAACTATCATGGACATCTCCTCTGCGGTGTACTCAGGATAATTTACGTTATGTCCCGACTTATCGTTAACGAAGAGGTAGACCAAGTTTCCCAGTTCCTTCGATTTCGCGACGTACTTGAGCGCGTGCATTGGGTGCACCCTGTCATCGTTCAGTCCGGTGTAAACTAGGACAGGAGGGAGGCCCCTTCTAAGGTTGTGATAGGGACTGTAGCTTAGAAGCAGATCGCTTTCAGTCTCGGGGTTACCATATTCGTGAATCCAATACATTCCTGCCAAGAACTTATGAAACCTCAACATGTCCAAAACTGGGTACCCTATCACTCCACAGTCGACCAAGTTTGGGTAGAAGTTAACGGTTGCCCCTACGAGCAGTCCACCGTTGCTGGCGCCCATCGCTATCGTCTTCCCTCCCATCATTTTCACTACCTTAAGGAACTCTGAGAAGTCCTTGAAAACGTTCATCTTGTTTCTGAGCATTCCCATCTTGTGCCACTCCTCGCCTCTCTCGAACCCACCTCTAAGGTTCGTCACTAGGACCGAGAACCCGGAGTTCAGAAGTTCTCTAAATAACGTATTGAAGTTTGGCAGTAACGGGACGGCAAAACCTCCATAGCCATAAACTATCACACCTTTGTTACCTCCTTTACTAATTAAGAATCCGTGAAGCGTCTCCTCTCCCTTCACGAAGATGTCCTTCACATCAACTTCGTCCTTTAGGCCTTCCCTTAGGATCTCGGCCCTTCCGTTCCTCACCCTCAACAGGCGATAGGAATAAGTGAAAGACGTCTCCAAAGCGTATACGTCCTCCCTAGAGAGATCAAAGGACATCACGTTCTCACCAGGATAAACCCAGACCTCTGTACTTTCTAGAGAGTACTCAACTAAGCTCGTTCTGTAATCTCTTATCTCCTCCACTATAACTCCTCTATCATGAACCTTCATGTCTAGCACAGGGTAGTTTAGTTTAAACCTCCTCTCTCCGTTTACGTACAAGAAGTTGTCCTTAACGTAATAGACTTTTCCGCCTTTCATGTCTACGGACGTTATGTTCCCCTCATCCATCACGTTGAGATCCTGATCGTATAGAACTTTATGACTCCAGCCAACACCCTTTACGAGGAGAAGACGATCTCCCTCAGCTTTTACAGAGACCCACTCCCCTCTTGATGGGTAGAAAGGAAACATCTTCCCTCCGCAAAAAACTCTCTCCACCACTGGTTCCACACCGTCAGGTGAACTTTCCGTCCGAAACTCCTTAACGTAACATAGCTCTCCTCTATAATAGAACACGTCACCTATCAACCCGTCAATCCTCTTAACGACATTTACGCCCTCCATCAACAACGAGTAGCCTTCGTCAGAGCCCCTGATACCAACGCCTAATTTCACTTGATCTGAGTTCCACACCCTTGATAAGGAGTTAAAAGTCTCATCCTTGTTCTTAGACTTGAACTTGTTTCCGTTCACCTCTAGCACTACCCCCTCCCTAGATCTGATCAGGAGCGCTATCCCATATCTAGTTGCAATGAGGTCCAACGGCATCTCTTGAGTTAGTTTTTCTAGGATTGAGCCGAAGTGATCTTTAGCCCTTGTCCTCAGAAAGGAGGACTCCTCGTTGCTTCTAGCTATGAAGTCCTTTGTTCTGGGATCGTCTAGGTCCTCTAAGTACTCTAAGGGATCCATAAGGTGTCTAAACATCTAGGTTTAAATGTAAACAGGTTAGCTCTCCATTACCTTTCCCTTCACTAGTACCGTTAGCTTTTCTCCTAAAGAGGAGATCTCTCCCTTGCTCTCCTCTAGGTCCCCGTCCCTTAAAATAAGTTCAACTTTATTGACTCCATCCGTTAATATTACTTTAACCGGGGAGTTAACACTCCATATCATGGCCTCCTCGAGGACGTCGTCGAGCTCTGACTTATCTACCTTCTTTGCCAACAAGGTTTTCATCTCCAGCAGGTCGCTATCAGACCTCCTTTGCTGAGATCCTCCGGTCCCGTAAGTTAGCTTTGGAGAGGACTCTAAATCCCTTTTGAATATTTCTACACCTCTCTTATAGAACTCCTCAGTTTGCCTTTTCGCTATCCTCTCGAAAGGTCCATGGTAAAAGAAGGTTAACCTAACGACAGTCCTCCCAGCTGTGGGCAATATGACGAACCTTAAGTAAGAGTCGATTTTTATCAGCCCGTCAACTTTCCTTATTAGGTAAGTTATCTCGTCCTTCTTGACCTCTCTTGTTATCTGTAAGTTTATCTTGATGAGCCATGAGATCTGCAGTTCCCTCCCTCCATTTCCTTGAGGCTCTTGAAACTAGGTACGTATTTCATAAGGTTATTAGGATCCATGAGGTAACCTTTCACTTTATCAGGAGGACTGGTCGTTTCAAAATCGTAAGACACTTCCACAACTAATAATTATCATGATGATATAATAAATCAAATTTGATGAACGGAAGTCGTTAAAGCGTTCATGAGTTCAACGAAGTAACTATTTAATGCCTTATCATCTAGAAAGATAATCAAATTATAATTTGAGTGACCTCTAAACGTAACGCAGAAAGTTAACTAATCGCCATGGAGGAGACCACAACCTGAGTAACTACTTAGAACTTATGAAGTCAAGGTCATCTTAGAGCCGTTAGAGTTCAAGGCGCAGTTAAAAAAGGGAAGGGTTTATACGGATAAATAATAAAAACTCCAGATTCAAGTCATTCATATGAATAAGTTCCTTATCGTTGGATTAGTTGCGATCTTTTTAGTTGCCTCCGTCGCGTTAGCCTTGACTTTAGGGAACCACAGTCCGGTCCTTTTGCAGGCTAGCACCGCGCAGTCAATTTTCGGAGGTAGTTGGAAAGTGTTCACCAACGAGACTTACTTGAAGGTTTACCCAACTCAAACAGTTTCGGTATACTTCGCTAACGGGACTAACGTGACCACCCCGTTACCTCATCAAGTTAAAACCTTAGATAAGGAAGTCTTAGTTGGAGACGTTAACGGGACCACCGTTGTGATGAGGATCCAGGAGATAACTTACACTAGCAACGTAACTTTCTTCAATTTCTTGAGACCCTTAGGTCATCTAATGCATCACAGGTTTTTGTTCAGTAACTTTAACATAACAAACTTTAACGGATACGAGGTAGTTTACTTCTCCAATAATATCTTCCCAAGGACTTACCTGCTCGCGATTAAAGGGAACACGATAGTGAACGTTGAGCTCAACATGACGGCTACGCAACAGCAAATGCTTGACGTTTTATCTAATTTAAGTTAATTTTTTTATCAAATTATTAGAGGATTAATAACTCTCGATTCTAATTAAACAGGTTTAGATGAGACTTTTTAAGGAGATTTTTTAACTTAATGTTAAGTTAATCCTGGGGCTTCAGTAAAAAGTACCTTTCAACGTTCGTGAGAAACTTGATTATTTAGAACACTAGACTTTTAAATAATCGACTGTGCTTTAAACTTAAGCTTTTGTTCAATACGGTAACGTCGCGTTTGAGGATATGAGGTTGATCCTAAATCAAAGAAGAAATTGAATGCTACTACTCCCAATCTTATTAGAGACAAGATTCGCTCTTAAATTTCAAATCGGAGAAAGTAGTGAATATTAAAGTTCATCTCTCAAGGATTGTTATTAAACGTAACAGCGCGCCTTTACGTTTTCGAACTTACGTGTAAAGCCTGTGACTTAAGTGTTGTAAGATAATAGAAATTCTTTTATACATTAATTGAAATCGTCTTTCATGCTAACAGTTATCGTCCCAGCATACAATGAGAGTCATAGAATACAACGAACTTTAAAAAAGCTCTCTAAGTTCGATGACGTGATCGTGATATTTGATGGAAACGACGACACGCCTAACGTCGTCAGGAAGTTCCCCGTAAGGCTCTTCATAAGCAAGGAAAGGCTGGGAAAAGGAGGTGCGCTGAAAACTGGGATCTCGTTATCGAGGGGAGATAGGATCCTGACTATGGATGCAGATTTTCCAGTTAGTGAGGAGGATCTTAAGAAGTTGTTAGACACTGACGCAGACCTTGTTTTACCTAAGCGTAAGATACTCGGCATGCCGCTAACTAGGAGGTTCCTTCATTTCTCCTTCATTCGTCTCACTAAACTCCTGTTCCCCAGTCTAAAATTCCAAGATTTCCAATCAGGAGTAAAGCTGATAAGGAGAGATAAGGCGCTGAGCGTAATGAACGAACTGATTATGAACGATCTGTTGTTTGATGTTAATCTGATCTACGCTTTCAGGAGGAGAGGATACGTAATAAAGGAGGTCGAGATATCCTACATTCATGACGAGAAGGGAAGCAAGATAAGTGGGAGGTTAATTAAGGTAGTCTTATTGATATTCCTTTCCTTGATTAAATTAAGGGTATACTACTCGCCTTTCAAATCTATACTTGATACCAGGCTCTATAGGAGGGTGCAAGACTTCATTTTGAAGGTATTAAGATGAGTTCTGAAACGATGTGCAATCACTCGTCGTTCCCAGCACGTTGAGGCCCTGGTTTAAAACTTCCTCGTTTTAATCAACGACGTACGATAAGGTTAAACTGTAGCGAAAACGTCCTCTCGATCTGAAAACCTTACGACAGGATGATAGCTATCAAGATCACCCTAGCGTCGTTACTGTCTACGTTCGTCATCCACTTTAGGTTTTAACCTATACGTTGAGCTTTAGCTTAAGTGAATTCAAAGGATTAGATGCCGTTGCAAGTTTTGACGTAAGGATCTAAGCTGGAGATCACTAAAGCGTTCTGTAAAATTTCGTATTAGTAAAGGGTACAGGATAAGGAGCTATGAACAACTAATTTCACTTTGAATGAATTAAAGGGAATTTTATAAGCGTAAGGGTAAATCACTGTTATGAACGTTATCCTGAGGGTGCTGTGGAAGTAAGGAGTCACGAGGGTAGCAATAGAGGAGGCCAGATTAATACCAGCTAACCTAATAGTCTACAGAAGGGCGGATAGTCATTACGATTTGACTGGAATAAACTCCTCTTTTTTATTTAAAGAAAACAAATCGAATCTAATTTTCCAGTTCATAACGTCGCTCTATGCTGGGCACAGAAGTAAGGACGCTACCGTGGATCTTGATAGGATAGTCAAAGCGAGGAAATTAATAAAGGGCGTCTCGCTCTTTCACGATCAGTTCGCTGGAATTACAGGGTACTTAAGGAAGAGTAAATACCATGAGGATTACGCTGTTTACATTCATGAGACCTCTCTCGACAATCAAGGAGTTAAGTGGAGGGTTTTCCAATTAATTGAGAAGAAGGTCTTGAGTAAAAGCAGGTTAATACTAACGAATAGCAATTGGAACAGGGAGATCTTGTCAAGCCATGGGTTCGACGCTAAGGTGGTCTACCCAGGGTGTAATCCAAAAGCTAAAGTCAACTTAGAGAGGGAAAAGGTAGTTTTGACCGTCTCGCTTTGGGATAAAGGGAGGAGACCCGAAGTTTATGCCGAAATAGGGAAAAGAATAAAAGGAAAAATAATAATGGCGGGTTCCTGGGCCAAAGACGAGGACAGAGAGGAGTTCAAGAGGAGACACCCTTGGGTACACGTGACGGGAGCCCTTTCAGAGGAGGAGTTAATTAGGTTGTATGATAAAGCTTCCGTTTTCATTCGGTTCGGATTTCATGAGAAAGGTCCAGGTTTAGGCGTTTTAGAGGCTATGGGTCACGGCCTTCCGGTTATAGTAAACGACGGTTTAGGAAGTAAGGAGCTGATAAAAGATAATGGATATGTTGTAAACGATCTCAACGAAGCTGCTGACAGGATAAACGACATCCTAGAGGACGAAAGGCTTAGAAAGGATATGTCGTTGAACTCTTGGGAAATAGCTAAGAGCTTAACATGGAGAACTCACGCTGAGAAAATTAGGGAACATATGGAAAGGTATTTCGACTTGTAGGCTTTCAAAGAACAAACTTAAAGGTCAATCTTGGAAAGTCAAATGCTAACGTCTCTAAGCAAATCAAGGTTGATGATAACGTTCTCAGGAAAACGAATTTATATTGAATTGAACGTCAAGATAAACTACCCGTTCGCGTTTCAATTACATTATAAAGAAAACGTGTGTCATCTTAGGTGGCCCCTCAGTGAGGTAGTACGTTCAACTTAAGTCTAATCCTCCCAATATTTGAAGAGGTGGCTCTCCTCTACCTATTAAAGAAGTCTTCCTGGATCCATTGTAGCTAAGGACGCAGAGGAAGTAGAGGTCAACAATGTAGTTGAAGTGAAAAATCTTGCATGTCGGCTTCACGCTTAATTAACTGAAGTTATGTGATGACGAAGTGGACTTAATCAAAAACATTGAGGTAAACTAGAGCAATCGCTCAGGATAACTTGAACGAGTTTACGAAGGATTTATCTAAACGGATTTATCATATATTATTCTGTGTTAATAAAATAGAATAAAATTAAGGATCACCTTTGAAACGCAACGGAAACGTATTTCAGAACGGGGATTGAAAGGTGATATAAACGTGACATCCCTTGTGTTAGCTTTTATATAATTTTAACTCTGGTTAAAAAGGGAAAAACACAGATTTGATTTAAAGAACCTCTTTATCGTTGTGAAGTCCTAAAGAACTTTCAGATCTCTCGGTAGGAGAGATTATTAAGCTTATTGTAAATTATATTTCAAATTTAATTAGTACGGACCTGAAAAGATTTATTTAACACGAGCAACTCAAACGCATTCGGGTTCGTTACCATCTCTTAAACCGTCTATCGCCTAGACTACAACCACCTTAAAACCTTTCAATCCTATTGAACTTCAATTCTAAATATCAGCAGTGTGAAGCGTGCACAGCGAGGAAAGCTTACGGATTAAGGTTCTGAGATCACCTCACGTGTAACCTTGAACACTGGAGCGTTAATTCCTCATCTAGTTGTACCTTCTCGGGATCATGATAAATCCTTGCCGAGTCAAGAGCTACGCTTTCGTAACCTAGTTTGCTTAATTTGTATTGTAAATATTCATTTCCAAGATATCTTCATCTAAGGCATCAAGCCTTTTTAATGGCCTCTTTTCTAAACACATGGCCATTAGCAGAAGTTAAATTTCCTACCCTAACTTAGTTAAAACGTCTTTAAGTAAAAACTTAATACGTCCTAACACGTCGTAACCAGCATTAAACGTAACTGCTTATATCGTCTAACGTAGTCTGAGCAAATTTAGCATCGTCCTTGAGATCACAAGGTATAACTTTTAGAACTTTATTATGTCTTTTTATCTCTTCTTAAATTTATGATTATATGAAATCAATAAATGTTTTTCCCCTTCTTATCTAGAATCGGTCATTTAAAGTCCTTTATCATGCTATCTGATACAGGCAATTCCACATTTGGTTGAAATTTAATCTTCTTTACCTTAGGATCGTACGCTTTGAACTTTTCTAGTAAATATTCAAATTCCATAGGTACGTAAACTTTATCTCCATTTATCATCACTTTTAAATGATAGTTCCCTATCATGTAACCCAGAACGAAGTCATTGCTAATTTCTGATAAGGAGAACTCTAGTACAGTCTCCTCCTTTTGAACTATTTTAACGCTCTTTTCACCCAACTTAATGATATCCCCGTCATTAATCTTTCCCTTAATTACGTATTCCTTACCGTCCACGATTATCTTGCATCTTTGTCTCTCCATACAGGCCCTATCAATCTCGACGACTATCTCATTCGACAATTCGACTCCACCTCTCATAAATATCTTCGGAACTTATAGAAATTTTTTCAATATCAACCTCGTAATCACCTACCCTATATACCCCTATGAGGCCAGAGGATCCTATGGTATTTAAGTAACTCAAGCCTGTAACCCTATACACATCAAAAACTAGGAGCTTGGAATTATAATATATTAAGGTTTTAGCCCTTATTTTACCCTCTTTAAACTTCTCCCCGTGGGCTTCCCTACCTAAGGCGTAACTTTCAATTATTATTGCTTTATCTTTTACGAAGAAGACGTTTTCTATTTCTGCCTTAGCCCTATTATAAAACAATATGGGATGGGTTTTAAACGTTAGAAAACTTCCCTCTATAACGTATTCTAGTCTAACGTCAGAGTTAGATAATATTTTTGTGTACGCTTGATCAGTTATCTTTTTATTATTTGTCTTTATGAACACCCTCAGCTCATCATCGTGTGCTAAAACCTCTGATGGATTAGCTATGATAACGTTGTCGTGTGAAATGAAGGCGTTCAAGCTACCGCTTTTTTTCACTATATCTCCGTTAATCTCTAGCCACGCTTTCACTCTTTATCTCACCTTCCAAAACGCTATGCAACTCTTTCAATCCTTCCCCAGTTTTGAGACTTACGAAAACGAAAGGTTTATTTTTCCTCACCTTCGTCGCATCTCTCCTCATTTTCTCAAGATCTGCGTTGACATAAGGTGCTAAATCTATCTTGTTTATCACTAAAAGATCACTTTCGAAGATCCCCAATCCCCCTTTACCAGGGTACTTATCTCCAGCTGAAGTGTCCAGTACGAAGATAGTATAATCTGCTAAAAGTGGACTGAAAGACGACATCACGTTATCTCCCCCACTTTCTATGAAAATTACGTCAAATTTGTCTCTATTGTTTAGTATTTCCAACGCCCTCAAGTTCAATGAGGGATCTTCCCTTATTGCAGTGTGAGGACAACCGCCTGTCACTATTCCTAAAACGTTTTCCTTGTTCAATATTTTCTTTTGGTCTACTAATGTATTATAAATTGTTATAGCATCATTATGTGACACTACGTCGTTGGTGATTATTCCAACTTTTAAACCTCTTTTAACTAAATATTCAGTCAAGTTTATTATCAAACTCGTCTTGCCGGAGCCCACTGGACCTAGGACACCTATTTTCAAGATTCGAACACCCTTACCTCTCTCCTCTCGTGAGCTTTAGATAATATGTCTATTAATGGAAAAGACGGTTCAAAATCGTCATGATCTTCGAACTCTAGCCCTAAAAGCAACCT
This sequence comes from Metallosphaera cuprina Ar-4, assembly GCF_000204925.1. NCBI lineage: Archaea > Thermoproteati > Thermoproteota > Thermoprotei > Sulfolobales > Sulfolobaceae > Metallosphaera > Metallosphaera cuprina. The sequence continues at coordinate 823,718 of NC_015435.1, forward strand.
TTGTCCAGTCTTAAAATCCATAGCCCCTAGTCTCACAGCCGATAAAATTAGTTGAGAAACTTCAGAATAAGCTAAACCTTTACTACAAGTATATTTATCTATATTTAGACATTTACAAGTTTGAGCTAACACTACTGGATAAGTTCCCAAGCGTCTGCCTTCCTTAACTTCCTTTAAATACTCATTCTCACATAAATCCAAATTAGCTAAGGATCTGCCTAAATAAACTGAAGAAGACTTTAGCTCCTTTGTAAGCTTTGAGGCGTAAACTAACTCATCTGTAGCTGTGGGATCGTCAAATGCCATTTTCACAGCTACCGCATCTCCTCTTAATATAACCTCGTGGTAGTACGTTTTTATGACGCTCGTCATATCTAACTTCCTATGGAATGCCTCTTCGATACCATTGGAGAAATTAAAGGAACCTATTGGAAGCGAAGAATCAAACAATTGGAAAATAAACATTTTCTCCCTCTAAAACATGAAATATAACCTGGTTAAGGGCAGAGTCTCCGATGGTTTCACCTTCGGAACCTTTCCATCGATTTTGACCTCATAGGTATCTGGATCTACCTCAATTTTGGGCAACGTGTTATTTCTAATCATATCCTTTTTCCCTAACTTTCTAGTGTTCTTTATTGGTAATACTCTCCTCTTAACAACCTTCTCAACCTCTTTTACACCCTCTTGAGATGAGAACGCGTATGAGGTAAATTGTGGAGCGTAGTATCCGAACATCGGCTTATAAGATAAGGGTTGCGCGTACGCTATTGAGGCATTGGTATCCCCCATCATGGCCCAGGCTATCATTCCACCTTTAATCACCATATAAGGTTTAGCTGGGAAGAATCTAGGATCCCATAACACTATATCAGCAATTTTACCGGGCTGTAATGAGCCAACGTAGTCAAATATCCCGTGGGTTATTGCCGGATTTACGGTTATCTTAGCCAAATATCTCAGAACCCTAGAATTGTCATCCATCTCTATCATCTCCTTCATCTTATGAGCTAACTGGAAAGTCCTTATTCCAGTTTCACCTACTCTACCCATAGCTTGAGAGTCTGAGGACATCATGCTTATCGCTCCCACATCGTGTAAATAATCTTCCGCAGCCATTGTCTCTTCCCTTATTCTCGACTCAGCGTAAGCTATGTCCTCTGGAACCTTAGGATTCAAGTGATGTACAGCCATTAACATCTCTAAGTGCTCATCGTAAGTGTGTATAGTAAATGGCTTTGTTGGGTTCGTTGAAGACGGTAACACGTAGGGTTCGCCGGAAATTTTTATTATGTCTGGAGCGTGACCCCCTCCTGCACCTTCTACGTGATATGCGTGAATGGTCCTTCCCCCTATTGCGTTCAAAGTGTCTTCTAGATATCCACTCTCGTTGGAAGTGTCGGTATGTATTGTAACTTGCACGTCATACTCGTCTGCAACGTTTAAGGTCTCATCTATCACCCTTGGCATAGCTCCCCAATCTTCATGGATTTTAAAGCCCGAAGCGCCTTCCTTAACGTCCTCTTCCATTGATGTTCTTGAGGAGGAACCCTTAGCAGTTAAGGCGAAATTTATAGGGAAGTTATCTAACGCCGCCATTATCACCCTTAAAGATTTGCCAGGAGTGACAGTGGTAGCCTTAGTCCCCTCTGCCGGCCCAGTTCCACCCCCTATTATGGTAGTGAATCCTGCGGACAACGCGTCATAAATTTGTTGCAAAGCTATCCAATGAACATGGGAATCTATAAAGCCAGGAGTGGCTATCAATCCCTCTCCAGAAATTATCTCAGTTCTAGAGCCTAAAACGAAATCCACGTTATCCATCGTAAAGGGGTTCCCACCGTGGCCTATCCCAACAATCAACCCATCCTTAACTCCTATGTCAGCCTTAATGACACCCAACACCGGGTCCAGGATCACTACATTGGTTATAATTAAATCCATAACTCCTTCTCCCTTAGCGTTGGGTAACATTCCCAAACCGTCCCTAGCAGTCTTTCCAGCTCCGAAAACCAGTTCGTCCCCATGTGAAATGAGATCCCTTTCAACTGTAACGTAAAGGTTCGTGTCTCCCAATCTTATCTTGTCTCCCACCGTAGGACCATAAAGTTCGAAATATCTCTCCTTACTTATCCTCATAGGAATCCCTTTTGCTTAGCCCTGTTTATTGCCTCGCTTTTATTGTGATCCAATGAACCTTCAGTGAGTCCGTTTAATCCAGTTACCCTCCTATTTCCCCCAATTTTAGTTAAGTTAACTAACCTCCTTTGTCCGGGCTCGAACCTAACTGAGGTCCCAGAGGGAACGTTTAATCTAGTTCCGAAGGCTTTTTCCCTATCGAACTTCAAACTCCTATTAACTTCGAAGAAGTGAAAATGGGAACCAACTTGAATTGGCCTATCTCCGGTATTAATCACTTCTAATTTAGCCTCGTCTTCTTTCAATTCTATCTCTCCAGGCTGTATTACATAAGTGTTTAATACTTTCCTTTTACCCTTTATTGGGTTCCTTATAGTAACCAGCTTAGTCCCATCGGTGAAAGTTGCTTCAACTTGAACCAAATCTAAAAGCTCTGGAACACCTTCCATAACGTCGTCTTCTGTTAACAGTTGTTGAGCCCCGGAAATTATCTCGCTCATCCTCTTCCCTTCCCTCGCGTTCTCCAGAACGAAGTCAACAATAATTGCTAAAGCCTCTTCATAATTCAATTTCAAACCTTTAGATCTCCTCCTTCTAGCCAACTCAGCTGCCCAAGAAATTAGTAACTTCTCCTGCTCCCTAGGAGTAAACAGCATGTGATAAAATTCATCGCGTGATAATATAAGCGTTAATCTCTTTAGATTTGTTGAGGAAAACATTTGCGGATTAAACATTGCCAACCCTTCTATCAAATTGAAAGTATTTAATATAGAAATTTGTAAATTGAGTTTATGATTCCTTAACTGTTTATCACAAGAATAGACCATTAAGTTTTTAAATAGTTTAGGTTTTATAACAAATATGCAAAATTTAGAGATTATTAGCTTTAAAATAACATATAAGGTCATATTTTACCCATAAACAGACTTTAATAACGCTCATCATCAAGTTGAATTGAAATGACTGATTTAAGCTCCTCCTTAAAACGCTAACAATTAAAACGTGAGCGGTATCGCTTTGGGCTGTAAGCGAATCAAAACTTCGTTGTGTGTAATACAAAACGTTGATGTAAAAGGGAGTCATCTGCTCCTCAAACGGAGTACCTTTCAATTGAAATCATGGAAGTGGAGGCAACCTTCCCTAACAGTGGCGTTGAAAACCTAAAATGGGAACAGCGATGTGAACGTGAGATATGAGGGGATTTTCTGTCCACGTTAAATTTATTTTAAATATATTTATTATAAATGTCGCATCAACCTAAACTTAAAATTGGAAGAATTACGCATGATTCACCACATGTATTACCTAAAGACAGAGTCGTTAAGGGTATAAAATGGATTTCACGCAGAGTAAAGCAACTACAAAAACATTATGTTTATGTTAGTTAATTTTCCAAAAAAAGATCTTAAATGACCTTTCGTTATCGAGTTAACCTAAAAGGTTTAAGTCCATCTTTGCAACTTTCATGACAGCTTCTTTCCAAAGTACAGCATAAAGAGCAGATAGATCCTTTATGATATGAACAGTAAAGCATGTCAGATTTCTCATATGTGAAACCACATGAAACGCACTCGTGTTCCTCGTTTACTATATCGCTTTTCCTTGCTATATAGTACTTCCCACCAGTTAATATTGCCATAACAGGGGTCAACAAAAACGCTATAGCCAAGGAGATGAACGGAGAGAAAGCTTGCGCAATAGGACCTAATAAACCGAAGAACGCCACAATAGATATTACCGACGCCAATACCATCGGAACAAAGCCCACCGGATTGATTTTATATAAGTGACCTCTTTTGAACTCTATATAATCTGGACTTATTTTCAATAATTTCTTATTAATAATAAGATCTGCTACCACTGCACCTATCCAAGCTATTGCCACATTGGAGTAAAATCCAAGAACGAAGTTTAACTCATAAAATACGCCCAACTCCATGAGCGTTAACGCGATTAAAACGTTGAACATGACCCACATCACACGACCTGGGTGTACATGGAAAACTCTAGAGAAGAAATTGGACCAAGAGAGAGATCCAGAATAAGCGTTTGTCACATTTATTTTTATTTGAGATATTAATATAAATAGAGTCGCAATAGTTAGTGAAATGATAGGCAATCCAAATAATAGGTTATATCCAAATAGAAATTGATATATAGGTTCAGTTGCTTTGACCGCTCCTAGGGTGGAGACTATATTAGACGCTAAGAAAGTGGCATATATTTGCTTAAACATGCCAAGAAATATCCAACCTGGACCGGCTAGTATCACAAATAACCACCATTTTTTAGAGTTTCTAGAGCTTTTTTCAGGCATAAATCTCAAGTAATCAGCTTGTTCACCTATTTGCGCGATTAGAGAGAGCACTACGCCTGCCGCCAAACCAGCCAATAGTGGATTAAACTGTATTGTTTTAGCCTCACCATCAAACGAAGTCCAAACAGATAAGCTAGAAGGATCCTTATTTAATATTACAATAAGTGGTGTTAGCATTAGTATAAACCATAACGGTTGTGTATACAGTTGTAACCTAGATAGGAACGTCATCCCATAAATTACAAGAGGTATGATTATCAACGCAGCAATAGCGTAGGCTATTCTTATATTTATTCCAAAATATAGACTTATTGCTTGAGCCATAACTGAACCTTCTAAAGAGAAATATATGAACGTAAAAGACGCGTATATAATTGAAGTTATCGTGGAACCTAAATATCCAAATCCTGCTCCCCTAGTCAACAAATCCATATCTATGTTGTGCTTTGCGGAATAGTATGCAATTGGTAAACCAGTTGAAAATATTATTATAGAAGCAATTATTATTCCCCAAATAGCGTTAGTGAAACCATAGGTAACCACAAGGGATCCTCCTATGGCGAAGTCCGCTAAATAAGCTATTCCACCTAAAGCCGAATTGGCTACAGTAAATTCACTCCATTTCCTAAAACTTTTTGGAACGTACCTAAGGGAGTAATCTTCAACAGCAGGATTTGAAACTAACGAATTATATTTCCTCCTACTTGAGGTGTTCTCCTCTTTCATTCCTTTTCGATGATATTTAAAAAATTAGTTTGTATATAAGTCTTTAACTAGAATTAATGAAAACTATTTTGTAGTCGTCGAAGTTAGTTTGAAATATTTTAATGTATTCCACGGTCTATACAACGTTGAATTTAAAGAATTTTTATCATTTTAATTAAAGCTTCACGTTATTTTAGACGCAATAAGATTCTTATAATCAAAAAATAATATATATCAGAAGGGTTAAACTAATGATTAGGAAATATATCTTCAACTGAAGAAATAACAGTGTAGCTGTAGTTAACTATCCAGCTCCCATCTTGTCTTCGATGGAAGACGTGGTTCAAAACGCAAGAAAGATGTCCTCTATGTTAGAAGGTGCTAAGAGAGGGGTTCCTGGCCTGGACCTAATGATATTTCCTGAATATAGCCTACAAGGATTTAACCCTAAGAAGTGGTTAGCTTAGACGTAAATTCTAGGCCTATACACATTCTTTTACAAGCGGCTGTTGAAAACAATACATGGATAGTTACAGTACTAACTGGAGAGACTAATGAAGATAATAATAAAAATCCCTATGATACTGCAATTTTAATATCGCCAGATGAGAAAATTGTTCTTAATGATATGTGTAGTTCCAATTTTAGTCATGAAAAGTCTCTTTATCTAAAATGTTGAACTTAATTTATTAACTGTGATATCGGTAACTTTAACAACAAAGCATCAACACACTTAAACAAATCTTTGAAAGCGTAATCACCTGATATTTGTAAAGCATTAAATTAAAAATTTATATCTCTGACATAATTTCATCATAAGAATATCAGAAGACTCTTAAAAACTCGTGCTGAGACCCTTATTTAGAAAATCTTTTTGAAAAGTAAGGGATCCCTGTAAAGTAATGCATAAATACAGAAAAGGAATAATGTATGCTATGAAGAATAGTTGATTTATTCTAGCGTGACAATTAATTTTTAATGTGATTCTAATCATTATCTATCGTGATTAGCGTCACAGTTACTGATTACAACAAGAGAGGTTATTTAAAGCACGCTTTGAATAGCGTCTTCAATCAGACTTTAGACAAGGGCCTTTATGAGGTTATCTTGACTAAGAAGAAGGAAGATAGAGAAGTTGACGACTACGCTAGAAAAAATGGGGCTAAAGTGGTTTATGAGGAAACCCCGCGCTTAGGTGAAAGAATTTATAACGCTATGCAAGAGTCTAAAGGTAACATCATAACCTTCCTAGAAGATGACGACATGTATGATGAGAACAGACTTCAGGTCATTAACGATGCTTTCAAAGAGAGGAAAATAGGAGGATTTAGGAACCAAGTTATTCTAATAGATCAGTTTGGCAATAAAACTAAAGAAGAACTAAAGGAGGATGAAATACTCAACCCTAAAACATACAATCATCGTAAACATTTCATGCCACTCGTTAATAATTCTTCTATAGCCTTAAAGAGGGACTTAATAGATCCTGACCTAAAGTCTATAGATCTAGTGGTCGACACTTACTTCGTCTTCACCTCGATCTGTAACAAACTCTACGAAGGGCTCTATCACGTGAAGGATAAGCTAACGATTTATAGGCTTCACTCTCTTAATACAGGTAATCCATCAACCTTATCACAACGAGTATCAAATTTTGGTAGATTCCTTCACGATTATGACTTATTTTTTAATAAGTTTAAGGATTGTAGTAAAGAAGTAAAAAAAAGCCTTGAATTTTATAGGATTAGTAGCAAGCTAAACTATTATAGATCGTATTTACTTTTAAATAGAAAGAGTTCACCAGATATGGATTTCACATTAGGCGAAAAACTTCAGTTATTAACTATTCCTGCCTCTGACGCATGGTCATCTAAGCTTAATTTAGCTATAAAACTTACTGGACTTGTATTGTTTTTACCTAAGCCAATAAGAGATAAGATTATTACATATAGGACAAAAAAGATTTTTAATATAAAATAATATAAAAATATTGCTTATATCCTAATTTAGTTATAACCTACTATCATTTCATACCCAATATTTATCCCATAATAAATATATTACTAATTATCAGCTTCTTACATCAACATAAACTATCATTATACTTAAAATTGGCCTTAGATTCCCTTAGTCTAGGCAAATTCCTATCCTTATCAGAGAGCATAGGATCGTTAGCTGGCCATTTGACATTTATTTCATCATCATTCCATATTATTCCAGAATCATGATCCTTAGAAAACTCCTTAGTAACCATGTAAATTACGTGAGATTCCTCTAACGCATAAAAACCATGAGTGAAACCAGCTGGAATCCATAATAGTTTACCTGGCGTTAACTCTACACTAACCCACTTTTTATAAGTAGGGGAGCCCACCCTTAAGTCAACTCCAACATCAAATATCTTACCAAATATTACAGTAACTAGTTTACCTTGAGCGTAGGGATTTAATTGAAAGTGTAAACCCCTCAAAACTCCCTTTTTGGAAAAAGAATGATTAATCTGTGGGAAATTGCAAGGAACGTAGTTTTTAAAATCGCTTTCCTTGTATAGTTCCTCAAAATATCCCCTACTGTCTGAAAATTGCTTAGAAATTATTAAAACAACTTCAGGTATTTCCATCCTTTTGAATTCAAATGGCATGCCTAAATTACTTTAAGATGAATTAAAAGTTATTTAGGTAAGCTACTTGGCAATCTTAGACCTTTAAACGTTAAGATCTATTATTTCACTCTTTAGGATCTTTAATGCTTCAATTAAATTCAATGGCCTATTCACCTTTAAAACGTTGTTGGCTTTCTCCACGTTTAATGAGGAGTTTTTAGGCCTTTTAGCCTTCCACTTAATCTCACTCATAGTTGTTGGAGTTATGAGTTCTTTATTTGATTCAAAAACCTCAGCCAACTTAACTGAAAATTCATACCTACTTACTTGAGAAGCGTCGGTTAAATGAATTATAAAATTATAACGCTTGTAACTTTCTATTAGCTCCTTTAACATTAGAGCGAAACTAGTATTTAGAGTAGGTGAAGTTATCTGATCTGTTACCACGTTAACTTTCTCGTTATTTTTTAACTTCTTAATAAGCCATAGAGCGAAATTATCTTTTTCGCTAGCTGGATTACTACCATAGGGAGTACTAGTTCTAGCAATGATAAAAGAGCTTGAATTTTCCATTACCTCCCTTTCACCTTGAAGTTTAGTTAAACCGTAAAAGTTGATTGGATTTGGTTCATCCTCCTCCCTATAGTTCCCCTTTACCCCATCGAATACGTAGTCCGTTGAAACGTAAACTAGTAGAGAACCGTGTTGATTAGACGATTTAGCGATTTCTCTGGTAACATCCACATTTAACAATTTAGCAAGTCCCTTGTCCTCTTCGCACTTATCAACGTTTGTTAACGCAGCAGCATGAATCACTACATCTGGTTTAATCTCACTTACAATTTTCCTCACGTTATCAAGTTTAGATAGGTCAGACATTACGTAATTTCCCTCAGGCTTACTAGTATTATAAACTCCTATCACCTCGTGAGAAGTAGAGAAAATTTGTGAAATTTTCTTTCCCAGAAGGCCTCCAGCTCCAGTTAACAGAACCCTCAATCTCATCACAGTTTTATTTGTGACCTATCCCCTACTATTATTCTTATTGAGTTTGGCTTACCTGAAGAGTTAGTTATTGTACAGTAATTGCCGATAATACTGTCACTTATTCTGTGGGTAATATTTTCTATATTAGTATTCCTCATTACTATCGAATTCTCTATATCAACGTTAGCTAATTTGCACTCGTCACCTATTGAAGTGTAAGGTCCTATGTACACATTTGGTCCTATAACGCAATTTTTACCTATAATGGCTGGTCCTCTTACCCTAACGTTCTCCTTTATCGTAGTCCCTTCATCTACGAAAACCCTTCCCTCAATTTTAGCACTTTCGTGAATTTTATCAGTATTAACACTTTGTCTTATTGTTGAGTCTAAAATTAATTGATTAGCGTCCAACAAGTCATCGATTTTTCCAGTATCCTTCCACCATCCTTCTACCTTGACTACCTCCACCCTCCTCCCATCATCTAACATTAATTGTATTAAATCGGTTATCTCATACTCTCCTCTCCAACTAGGCTTCAGTTTTTTAGTATATTTATGAACTTCTGGAGAGAAAGCATAAACTCCAACTACTGCTAAATTAGAGATTGGCTCTTTAGGCTTTTCAACTAGTTTTACTGGCTTTCCATCTTTCATTACCAACACACCATAAGGTCTTGGGTCTTTAACCTCAGTTACACCTATTACGACATCAGGCTTCCTTTCAATCAATGTGTCAATAAATCTATTAATTCCATATTGGAATAGATTATCACCTAGATGCACAACGAAATAATCGTCCCCTAACAAGTTTTCGGAAACAGTTATTGCGTGGGCTATTCCTAAAGGATCCTTCTGCTCGACGTAATTAACTTTAACCGAATTGTACTTTTCATTATTTTTTATCTCATTATCTATTATCTCCGTTATGCCCTCCTTTAAGGGGCCAATTATTACTAATATGTCATTAATTCCAGCGTTAACTAAATTGTCTAACGCGTAAATAATCATTGGCTTATTCGCTATTGGTAAGGTATGCTTATTTCCAGTGTAAGTTAATGGTCTTAGTCTTGTTCCTAAACCTCCTCCTAACAATAAGCCCTTTAACTTCACACCTTAAAGTTATGTATTATCTAAATAAATTTTTTTAAAACGTTAAACATTTACCACGGCTCGTCCAACTCGAAGTACTTATCATTTATTAATCCTTTCCACCACCACTCGTTCTTAACATACCACTCAACCGTTTTCCTTAATCCCTCCTCCAAAGGCGTCACCTCGTACTTTAGCTTAGACTTCATTGAATATAACCTATCGTGTCCAGGCCTATCCTTAACGAATCTAACCTTAACTTCCTTACTCATTATTTTACCAATCAATTTAACTAATTCTAAATTTGTAATATGAGTATTGCCTGGTATATTATATATCTCTCCACTCTTCCCATTCTTCATCAAATCCTTTATTATTTTAACGGTATCTTCAACGTATATCCAATCTCTCACTTGGCTTCCGTCACCATATATTGGAATCTCCAACCCTAAAAGAGTCCTTATGATCGTCTTTGGGATCAACTTCTCAGGGTGTTGCCTAGGGCCGTAATTATTAGAGGGCCTAATGATTATCGCATCAACGCCATAAGTCCTAACGTAAGCTTTAATGAAGAGATCCCCAGAGGCCTTAGATGCAGCGTAAGGAGAGGAGGGATTTAATGGGGAGTCTTCATTGGAATCTTCCATTTCTCCATAAACCTCATCAGTCGAAACGTGAACTAGCTTTATCTTGTATTTTCTACAAATATTTAATAAATTAACAACTCCCTCAACGTTAACTAAAAACGCTCCCGGATCACTTATTGATCTATCGACGTGAGATTCAGCAGCGAAATTAACTATCACGTCTATACTGTAATCCTTGATTGCTTTCTCCAACTTCTCCTTATCCCTAATATCTCCCTTAATGAAGGTATGAGGAACACCTTGCAGGTTCTCTAACCTTCCTGAGTAGGTTAAAGCATCATATACTACTGGATTGTCTACTACCCTAACGAATGCTGAGCCTATGAAGCCAGCTCCTCCCGTGACTAAGATCATTAGTATAACTAATAATAAAAAAATTTAAGACTTATGGCTATGTAGCGATCTAAAAACACGTAGAAATGATAGTTATCAAGGAAGACCTCATCGTATAAATACATTATTTAAGAGGTCTTTTCTAAAATTATCTAAATTAGAAGAAATCATTTTTATTAACACACCTAATCTGTTTCTTAGAAGAAGATAAATTGCATAATCTGTAAAGTAAATGACCAAGGAAAAAGATGCAAAAATGGAAAAGAACGTGTCTGCACCTAATGCTATATCATAATATAAAAATTGTCCGGTATATAATATACTTTCTGATAGTATAGTAACAAAGTGAATGTATAAATTCATTTTTCTTGCAATTGTACACTCTTAAATATATAATTATAGAATTTTTCATGCTGTCATTTGACAAATGTTTTAAAACATTGCTAGAAACTAGGTAAGTAATACGTAGATCTTGTTGCCAATAACCTTTTTATCAAAGCTAAACTTTTGTTAAAATATGATATCCATTGAAATACCAGTTGTTCATGGAAAATATTTGAATGAAGTGTTCGAGTCGATAAGGAGTCAAACCTATCAAGACTTTGAGGTAATAATAACCAGCTCTGGAGGTGAGGAAATTTCTGACCTAATAAAACAATATGGCTTCAAGGAAGTTAAGGCTATAACTCGGTTACTTAATGCTAGGTATTTGGCGCATTTAGAGTCAAAGGGGGAATTCTCTTTAATATTAGACGAAACTAGGACACTGAGAAGAGATGCATTAAGCGTATTGTCTGCATTAAACCACGACATGGTGATAATAGGAGAGCAGGAGATAGGGAATACGTTTTGGTTAAAATTAGCTAATTTAGATAAAGAAAATATTTTAGAATGTAATAGTATAGATACTGTAAAAGGATTTTTAATTCCTAGGTTTTTCAGAAGAGAAATATTAGATAAGGCTTTCAATAGACTGAAAGAAAATCTAAAAGATAAATTTGATAAAGTAATTTTTCGAGAAGATTTTTTACGATATTATGAGGCAAGAAAAGAGAGCGACGACGTTTTTCTGCTTAAAGATAAATTAATATTTCATTACGGAGACGCTACATTATTTCAAATTATTAAGAAATATCATAGATATGGCAAAAACACAAAAATGTTAAAAGGTACACCCTATCATAATCTCGTTTCGATAAACAGGACTAAAAGGAATATTTGCCTAGGGAACAAGATCCTTCTTTACTTACTATATTTAGCTAGGGGGATTCCATTTTTAATAGGATATTTATTATTATAAAATAACTATGAGTGAAGTAATTTATTTATATATATATCATATATAAGTATATTTAAAGACATAATCAAACAACCAATTAGCCAAAACTGTGTACGTATGTTATTTCTTTTCTTTATATAACGTATTTAAGCTCTTCGTTCCCTCTTATACCATCAATAAAGCCTTCAAGAGCGGCCTTTAAACCTCGTAATCCTTTACTATTAAATCCAACATATGCATAATATCCAACATATATCGGAAGAGAGATTAGAAATGTAACCTTATGAGGAGAGATCTCTAAATCCATTTCATGAAATATTTTAGACCTTACAGCGTAATAAACTCTCATTTCATTGTACCTCTTTATACCTTCCGACAAATCAACGTCATGATAAACTCTAGCTGAGCCTAGGGTCAAGTTCTTATATCCTTGCTTTTTTATCCTATATTGCAAATACCCATCTTCTCCATTCCAAGGTATTCTCTTCCAAGGAATTAGGCCAGCCTTTCTAATCGCCTCTTTACGAATCATGTAACTATTAGCAAAAGTATCAGCTTCTATTACCTTGTCCTCTAAATCCTTACATTTACAATTATGATCTAAAAAGATTGTTCTTCTCATAATTCTTGAATAAACTGCACCAGCGTACATCACCGTTTCTGGTTTTTTGTAGTAACAGGTAACTGGAGCTATTACACCAACTTCTTCATGTTTTATTACATAATCATACAGTTTCTGTATTGTGTCTCTTTCCACCACGTTATCGTCATCTATGAAGAAAATGAATTCGCCTTGACTAGCTTCGATCGCATCGTTTCTAGATTTCGCCACTAACGTCGGCTTATCGTGTTTTATGTAGATCACATCTGGAAATTCATCCTTTATCATTTCTTCAGTTCCATCAGTAGAGGCGTCGTCCACGACTATTATTTCAAAATCGTTAAAGGAGGAATTCTTCACGGAATACAAGAGCCTTTTCAACTTCTCTTTTCTATTATATGTTGGAATGGCTACACTAACCTTCATGCTGAATGTAATTAAATTGCCGGGGAAATAAAATTTACGCGAAGGATTTTTTAATTATTATAGATATTTATTATTTTTACCTGAATTTAAGATAATATTTTTTCGATTTAGATGAAAGAATCTTAAAAAGGAAGTTGATTATAAGTAAAATTTTCTCTTTTAGTCTAAATTTAATGATGTATTATAAATTTCCACTAGTTTATTCTCGAAATCGTTAAGCACCTTATTCTTTTCGAAGTTAGAGGCTCTTTTAGCTGACATTAAAGAAAGTTCATCAAATCTTCCCCTATTTTTCTCATAAATTTCTTTAACTTTTAAAATATTATCTATAAACTCTTGATCGTTTCTTGCAAAAAATACGCTAGGAATGTTACCAGAAACTTCTCTCAGTTCTGGCAAATCTCGTGTTACTACCAAATTTCCAGTAGCTAAACACTCTAATAACGTAATAGAAAACGTTTCTCCTTTAGTTGGTAATAAGCATACGTGACAGGAGGAGAGAAGTTCTACCTTACTATTATCATCTATATAACCTAAATATTTCACATTTTTAGGCAAAATAATACCTTTAGGTAGGCCTTTTCCAGTTAAATATACATTAACATCACCCAATTTATCGGCAACTACTTGTAAAGTATCAAGACCCTTTTCTATACTTACAGCTCCAGGTGCAACTACAGTAAATTCTGGTTTCTTTTCCTTAGGTCTAAATTTTTCTATATCAATAAAATTTGGTATAACGAACGCTCTCTTGAAACCTTTACGTATAAGCTTATCGTAATAGTACTTAGTAAGAACGTGATGATAACCAAAGTCCTTCAAAAATTTATTAGTTATAGAATAATATATCTTTTGGGTTAAATTCCAATCATTTTTAGCATGATATCCAAAGATTATCTTTTTGTAAAGTTCCTTTTTATGCAGGATCAATGGTATGTGAGATCCTATAAAAGTGTTAAAATAATACACAACGTCGGCCCATTTTATATCCTCTTCTATTTCATTAAAATCATATAAATATAGACCAAACTTTCTTTTTAATTTTATTACTTTATATTCAAAATCAACCTTTACTTTGCGCTGATTACAACAATCTGTAGTAATTAGCTTAACTTAAAGTGTTTTTTATTTAAAAAGTCTATCACCTCTCTTACCCAAACTTCTCCTCCTCTTCCTACACTTAAATGTGGAATGTTAAAGAATAATATATTTACATTTGTCATTTAATTCGCCTTAAGGTTTTTAACAATGTTCTCATTATCCATCTCTAAATCTTCAATGATACTATGATATAGGACTTTCAATAATATTTTGGAAGTTCTAAAAATCTAAGTTTATTATAAAGAATTGAAATTATAACTAACATACATTTTATATAATATAAATCATGTTGCCTCTTAATTAGGAGATATATTTCATTTTCCATGTTTTACCCAAAAGATATTCTTCTGTCAGCGTTTACAATTTGGCTATTTAAGCCATTTACGGGAATATTATCAAATAGAGTAGCGTAAATATCTTTTTTATTTAATTTATCTATCAATAATTTCAGATGACCAACATTAGGTTTATACGTAACAATACAACCTACTAAATCCTTCATATCCTAGTTCTAATAAAATTTTTATATAAGCTTTTTGAGTAGCAAATCTGTGAAGAGTGCATTAGCAAACAATGCAAATAATAAACTTACATTCACTTTAATTACCTCATTTCTATCTTCTATTATAACAACAATTTTAGTTTATCATTCTGGTTCAATTTTTACGGGTGCAGATAATGTTTATCCATTGTCACCAAACGTATTCTACAATTATAATCTATTCTTTACGAACATAAACGGAGGTTCTCCAGCGATAGTGAATTATCCGCCAGTGAATAATATTATTGCTTTTATACTTCTATTACCCTTTTTTAATCAATATTCACAAATCATTGATTTTCCTTTAGTTGCATTTGTAGGAAATTTAGCAATATCTCTTCTAATTTATAAGAATCTAATTAGGCAAGATTTTACTAAAGTTAATATATATATCTATTTTGTCACTATATTATCAGAAATTTTATTATATACTTCAATAAATCTTCATTATATTATAAAAATATTCACATCTACATTTTTTCCTATTTTCCTATCTTTTCCTTGGATTATTTATTTTATAGACTCTATAGTTAATGACAGTGAAAAAATATTTATTAAGATAATAAAAGTTATCATAACTGCATTATTAATTATTATATTTATAAACTCTATTCCTACTTTAATACTTGTTGTCTATAGCATGTTAGCTGTATTGTTTTTATCTTTTCTAGCTATTAGCAAAGAACCAATTAAACAAAAAATAAAAATTCTCGTTTTAGCCTTTAGTTCAGTTGTAATATTTAATATTATCATTTTAAAATTATACTTAAGCTTTTATCATTCATATACAAATCCAGAAGCTTTTACTAATTCTCAAAATAGTTTTCTTAGTATATTAGAATATTGTATTGTTACCAGACAAGGAAGCATAGGTAATGTTCTTACTTTGTCTTATTATCAAAACTCGATTTTTGTAAAAATTAACTCCATCGTCTTATTACTTTTCTCTTTAAATACAATTTTAATTATAATACCATTTATTGTAAAGAAGAAATTACCACAAGCCTTACCATTTCTTATCACTTTTCTCTTTTTAAGCGGATGGTTAGCAGCTCCTTTTGTCTTTACCAGCTTTTATTTAAACTTATATAAGAATATACCTTATCTTTGGAGCCTTGATATTCCATCGCTCAGTTTTACGTATTTCTTATCTCTCTCTTTTTCCCTTATTCTAGGAACCGGGCTTAGCTTTCTCAATTTTAGGAAAATAATAGCGGAAGTCTTAATTATTTTATTACTGATTATTTCAGTTGGTGCTAATTTCTCAGCTTCTTACTCCTTTCCCGGGCTAACTCGATATCCTACCCAAACTCAACTTCCCAGTTATTTATATGAAATATCAAATATTATTAGTTCTACAAACGTATATAATCCACGAATACTAATTTACCCATTAGGCCCTGCCTACGTCGCATACAATTTTTCCAAAAGTGTATATGTTGGTTTTGGTTTCTGGTATTCCCTACTCAAGGGTGATGAGTATTCGTCCTGTTATTTCTCAAATAAACCTGGTTATTCCTTAGAGTTTTTTATGCTCTTTTATCCATTAAAGAACCTAACAGATTTAGAACCCATGATAAATACTATGAAAATCCTAGGTATAAATTACGTTGTTTTAACTAAAAATTTTATACCTAGCTACTATTATGGGCTCTATGATCAAACAATAATTCAAAGATTTGAAAATTATTTGAAAGATTATCCAGTTCTTTTTAATAACAGTCAAATGACACTTTATCATTTTTCAAATGAACAAGCTGTTTCACCAGTGAAATATATAATCTTAGTAAACATTACTGGACCTCTTTGGCCGTCTTCCTCGCCAAGTTATATTCCCTATAGGTTAACATTATTACAAGAAGCCTTGGACATTAATTTTGTTAATTACTCCAATGCAATAATAATTCCCAAATCGTATGAAGGTTACTTACTTAAATATGTTGGTAAAGAAAGCATAAATATTGCAAATATCAATGACAACATTACGGTGATAATGATTAACAATGTTAACGCAAAAACTACAGTATATGGTGATTCTCCGAATGAGTTTAAAGTCAAACTGTCAGTGGAGGATAAACAAAATTACAGCTATGTCCCTCTAATTGTAAGATATTATTACTATCCTGAGTATGTTAATTATTATAGTGGGAATTATTCTAATTTGATAATAATTCCGTTATATGGTAATCAAACGTACTTGCTACTCGTAAAACCCTCATCTTCGTTTACCACTATTAATTTTAATTATACAAACGTTTATGCGTATATTTACGTACTATCATATCCTTTACTATTAATCGTTCTAGTAATTTATCTAATTTTAAGAAATAAATTAAATGAGAGCTTGAAATTAATTCGTAAACTATTTAGCAGAGATTTTAAAAGATAGTTAAACAAAACTGAATACTTTTAATATTGTAATATGAAGAAGATTTCAATCAAGAGTAAATAAGACAACTTTGAATACTCATACACGTGTTATTCCAAATAAAAAGAGTTTGTGCTATAAAATTATAGCTTTTCCTTAGCCCCTTATCAGGTAAAATCTATTTGTGATCAAAAACAAACTCTTATATGCACTAGATAACGGAAACCTAGCAATATTTTCTATAATTCAGTTATTCTTTATTATTATTAGATGAACATAAATCTTGTGAGTAAACTAGCTATCAGTGATTAGTACACCATCTTTGATGACAAAGAGATAGCCATGACAACCTTTTTAATCCTAAAAATTAAGTGAGGTAAGATGTTGAGCGTAGAAAGTAACGCGATAACGATTGCTATAACTCACAATTTGTCACACTATAGATATAGAAAACAGTTTATTACTTGAAAAAAAGGGGAGGAAAACGTGAAGGAGGTCTGAGAAAATCATGAATCCAATAATTAATTATCTTAAGAGTCTTAGCGTAACTGCTGTAAATATTTTCGTGGCTTTTGTTTTCTTCATATTTACTGCAAAGATAACTGAACCGGCATTCTTTGGTGAAATTGCAATTATTCAACTTCTCGAAGCGATGACCTCATTTTATGCAATCCTTAATAAAAACGTTATAATAAGAGAAGTATCTTACATGTACGCACATAATAACATAGAAAGAAGATTTCTTAGCACGGTCTTAATAACTCCGTTCTTGGTTTCACCGTTTTTCCTAATCCTTTTGATCTTCCCAAATTACGTAAAGCTAGCGATACCCTACTTAATACTTTACTTGTTTTTCACGTTTGCGTCCTCAGTATTAATGGGTTTAAATAAATTTACTGAAAATTCAATAATTAACATAATTTTCCTCATAATAAGATGGGGAGTTTCACTTATTGCAATTATTTACCACGATATCTATTTGTTTATCCTAATTTGGACATTAGGTGGGCTTTTAGCTAGCTTATCGTCCTTTCTAATTGTTTACAATCACGTTAAAGGACTGCCCTTAGTTTTTGATCATATCATTTTCAAAAAAGTCTTTAAGGAAGGCTTCCCGTTTTACTTATCGAACATCTCTAACTTTCTGAGTTCTCAGGGGGATAGGGTAACTACCGCCTATCTATTAGGCTCTGCTTATCTAGGAATTTACCAATTTTCAGCTCTTCTATCCGGAGTACCTAGTACAGTAATTAGTAGTGCAAATCATGTTCTATTAACGTCTTCCTCATACTATAGGGCAAAAGGGAAGGACGAAGTGAAAATGAGCAAAATGGCGTTTAAGACCACTGCGATAATGTCGCTTATAGTTTCAATCTTATCTCTACCGATTGCCTATTATCTGGTTTCAACCCTATTTCCAGACTATAAGAGCGGTTTGCCAGTGATTACAATATTATTACTAGCAATTACTCTTTCTACACCAATGAATATTCTAAGCCAGTTAATTATTGCCTTTAAGAGAAATTTAAGACCGTTCATCTTCTTGTCAATAATTACTGGACTAACAGTAGTTATCACGTCCTTTATTCTAATTCCTAGATTAGGGATTTTAGGAGGGGCCATTTCTCAATTGTTATCCTCAATGATTAGTTCTTCGTTCATCCTATGGTATTCTTTATACACTCAAGTATTTACGTTAGGGAAAAAGGAATTGGTCGTGTTATCGATAATTCCATTGGTTTTCATTTACGAGGTTTTTCTTGATCCCCTCCCTTATCCCCTATTGTTCGACTCGGTCCTGTTGTTATTTTTAATTCTCACTTTTAAGAAAATAAAATTATTTGAGAATGACGAAAAAGAAATAATGTTTTCTTTTTTAAATAATAAATTAAGCTTTATAAAGGTTTTAATAAAACTGATGTTATAAAAGATATGCGCTAAAAATTTCTTAATAAACTCTCTATCACGAATAGACTATCAGCTGAGTAGTAATAATGGAGGTTATTATTAATCTATATTAGTATTTTTACCCATATAAAACTGATGATTTTTCTTTATTAATGAGACAAGATGTGTTAGATAAATGTTTAAAGATATTAACAAGACTAGCTATAATTTTATAATTATTATTAATATACTTAATTTAAAATTACTGAATAAAAATAATCTAAAATTTAATTTCTCTTATTTGTGAAAATCTTAGATTTAAGTAAAGTTAACCAGGGATAAAGCATTAAGAACATTTTCTTTTAAACTACTAAATATCTTCTACTATCAATGTTGAACATAGATAAAACTTTACTTAGAACGATTTATAACTATCTCAAATGAAGTTTTAAGGCAAAACTTAATCTCTATCATATGATTATCCTTCTCTAAAATCTTTTAGTCAATTTCTGATAATGTTATTAGTTAAGTGAAGCTTTTATATTAAAGAGTAAAAGAAAGAAGTTAAGCATGAGTATATTAGAAAAGTTCAGAAAGTTTATCGTGATAAGCAAATTAGCTAGGCGCTATACTATCAATAGTAATGAAATAGTGTTTTATATGGTTAAGAATGAAATTCTAAAGATGTTAGGTAAACAAGAAAGACCTATTAAAGTTATAGTAAAGAAGGAAAAACAATACATTAGCTTTCCATATTCTGTTTTCATATATTATTTTCTTAAAGTATTAGATGCTGGTTGGACAATAGCAGATAGTTCAGAAAAAATTACAGCATGTTACCAATCGAAAAGCCCTTGCATCAAAATTAGACGTGAAATTGTAGCAGATGCTGGGCTTATTTTAGAGGTCTTTATTGATAAGGTTTATGGTGAAAGCTTTCATGGTACTGTAATTGACGTTGGAGCATATAATGGGGATTCTTCAATTTATTTTGCATTGAACGGTGCTGAAAGAGTTATAGCACTTGAGCCCTTTCCAGAAAACTTTGAATTAGCTAAAGAGAACGTGAAGATAAACAACCTAGAAGATAAGATAGTACTCTTACCCTACGCATTTGCTAGAGAAGAGGGGGGGATGGAACTTTACGCTTCAAAAAAGAATCCCAACCTGAACTCATTTAAACCTATTAGTGAGATAACTGAGGGTATTGAATTTAACGTTTTAAGGGTTAAGACCATTTCCCTTCAGAAGATTGTTAATGATTTTAAAATTTCATCAATTTCTCTCCTAAAATTGGATTGCGAGGGCTGTGAGTACGATACCTTACCTTACTTATCAGATGAATTGTATGATAAGATTGAAAGTATTGTTTTAGAATATCATAATGGACCTAAAACCTTGCCGGAAATATTGAAAAGTAAGGGATTCTCAGTAAAGTATGATAGAAATGCTAAGGTGGGAAATATGTATGCTATAAAGAATAATTAATTTTACCTATCACAATTAGTTTTTTAGTGTTGTTCTAGTCATTATCAATTGTGATTAGTGTTATTGTTGGTGAGTATGTTAAGAGGGGTTATTTAAAATACGCTTTGAATAGTGTTTTCAATCAGACTCTAGATAAGAGTCTATATGAGGTTATTGTAGTAAAAAAGGAAGAGGATAGAGAAGTTGATGATTATGCTAGAAAAAATGGGGTTAAGATAATTTATGATGATTCTAAAAAGCAAGGAGAGTTTCTGTATAAAGGCATAGAAAAGTCTAAGGGTGATATTATAACCTTTTTAGATGATGATGACATGTATGATGAGAATAGACTAAGGATAGTTTATAATGCTTTCAAAGAGAGGAGAATAGGAGGGTTTAAGAATCAGCAGATCCTAATAGATAAATTAGGTAATAAAATTAAAGAAGAAGAATTAAAGAAGAATGTATTATTAAATTCTAAGACATATAATTATCGTAAGAATTATCCAGATATTTTTAATAATAGTTCTTCTATTGCTTTAAGGAGAGATATTATAGGTGATGATTTGAAATCAGTAGAATTATCAGTTGATACATATTATGCTATCGCTTCAATCTGTAATCAAAATTACGAGGGATATTATTTAAGTAAGGAGAAATTAACAATATACAGATTTCATACTCTGAATTCGTTAACCTTATCACAACGAACATTACGTTACGCTAGATATATTCATGATTTTGATTTATTTCTTAATAAGTTTAAAGATTGTAGTAAAGAAGTGAGGAAACGTATAGAAACTGTTAGATTAAATTTTAAGCTACTTTATTATGGATATTATTTACTTTCTAATGGGAAGAGCCCAGATATAGATTTTACATTAGACGAAAAACTTGAATTATTAACTATGTCTAGTGGAGGATCATTTAAGAGTAGATTAGCTAGAAAAATTGCTGGGTTTGTACTGTTTCTACCCAGGCCAATAAGAGATAGGATAATTGTTTATGGTGCAAGATTTTTTTAAAATTCTAATGATAAAATGTTGCCTATACTAAATCAAGTAATGTGTTGATGGCAGTCTACTACTATCCTTACATAGTCTTATATTTATTATTGGCTTCAGTTCTTTGTAATATCGCAAACTACTGACATACTTAAAATTAGTAGTTGTTATTCTAATCTCTTATGATAGCCATTGCATTGCCCTTCTTATAGATGTTTAACGTAACGTCTGTATGTTTTTTCAATAATAATAATAAAAAATTATCAATGATTTTAAAGAAGTGATATTAATTAATAAGGTTCATGAAGTTTGATCTAGAGGTAAGTAGGATTAAACGGTGAGTTTTTGCACTAAGGGAAATTTTGTTTGAGTAAGGGCTTAATCTCCTTTAGAATTGGAAAACGTGATATATATTGGGTGAGTTTGGTGAGAAATTGTTTGTTTGGTTTTGATGACCTTGTTTTTAGATGAGGTTGAAGTTTAAGGAGTGTTTAATTGAATGATTACTATTTCACATAACGTGCTGAGGTTTTTGTAGGGTTTGGAGGTTATGAGGAAGTTTATTTTAGTGGAGTAGAAGTGAGATTTTTTATAAATAAAAAAGTAAATAAAAAATTTTTATTCTAATAATGGTGTTGCTAGATTGCTAACGTACGTGCAAGCTATTAGTGTGCATTTGTTATTTTCATCGCACTAACATACATCCTGACTGGGATCTCAGTGCCCTTGTATTGTGTATTATTTTCTCTTGCTAGACATATTACCGACACACCATAAGGTCTTGAGTCTTTAACCCCAGTTTCACCTATTACGACATCAGGCTTCCTTTCAATAAATGTATCAATAAATCTATTAATTCCATATTGGAATGGATTATCACCAAGATGCTATAATTATCTTCTCAATTATCATATATAAATCTTTATTAAAGAAATAGGATTAATATGGTTTTTATTTTATCTTTTTGACTGAACGTTTTTTAATAAGGACCTCTACCCCGGTAGGTACTAGTTGGTTCTAGCTTATTAGGAATAAGCGAAAGTTTAGGTGTTGAAATTTAGATTTACAGAGGATGGTGAATTGCAGATATTTATGGAGGATTTATAACGCTAGTTCAAGTGCTATATCCTAATGGTACGATAGTTTATCAATAGAATATGACGCAACTTGCCCATATGCCTAAAGAGTGATATACATAACGAGCTTAGTTTACATCCAGTTACGACCACGCCTTTTGCATTAGAAGTGCCATTAGGGCAAAAACGCTACAGCAATTTTGCAAATTCCGCATCACGTAAAGCCTGGATGTTACATAGTAAGGGTTTATGATGTAGATGGAAGTTATCAAGCTTATGGTTAGAAATTCCAAGTTCAAGTTCATGTGAGCTAAGCGTTTCTTGTGAAAAAGAAACTATATCTTTTTCCTTTTGTATGTTTTTCCCGTATAATAATGTCAATCTTGTATTTAAAGTTGATAGAGATGAAAAATTGATCTGATGATTTAATCATAATAGAAGTTAGCTTTCTGACTACACGTTTTCTAACTTTATCCCTTTTACGACGGTTATTGAGATTACGCTGAAAATATTCTTACAAAAAGCTTAAAAAATTTTTATGTATAATTATATTCATGAGTGCATTATTTAAGATTAGGAGTGCGTTAAATCTGAAACCAGGTAGCCAAGTTGCTGTTTACGAAGGACCTGGAAACTACGGAATATATGAAGTTCTACAATTAATGCCATTTAGCATAGTCGCACCTATAATTCTACAATCTAACGAGGATTCGCTTACTATAAATTCAAGATCGCAATACATACCTAACGCTGGAGTCAAAGATTCTGCAACTGATAAACTCACTCCGGTTAGTGTACCAAACCCACTATCTTCAATAGCCACACTATCGCACTTTACCGTAATGCTTATAATGGGGATTGCTTGGGATTCTCCATCAGTAGTTTTATCCGCTTATGACCCTGGTGGTACTCCCTATTGGTATTTCCTAACTCATATATACTCTATCCTAGAAGATTACACTCGAACTGACATAATATATGTAGGAGACAAAATGCACGAGGTAGGAGACAAAATATATGCACCAGACATTTTATTTGCAGCGTTCCCACCTAATCTTATTCCAACCTTCTCGTTTAGCAGAAACTATAGTGCACGTAATGTAATCATCTCATTTGATCTCTACCTATATGGTTATATTGTAAAGTATAAGAAGGATAGCATAAAGACTACGTCAAATGCTGGAGATATATCTAATTTACCTTTAATCTACTTATATTCACCAGCTATCGAAGTGTATAGTAGATAATCTATTTATATTCACCAGGTAAAAAAGTGTATAGTGTAGACATTGACGCTACCGACAGAGTGCACCACATGGCATGATCAGGTAAGGCAAACTCCTTAAAGCTATTCATAAAACTTTCATCAAAAGACTGTCTTTTGGAAATACTCATAAGGCAGTAAAGATTATGACGATAAATTAACGTGATGTGATACGTTCTACCATTAAAGAAAAGCTTGACTGTTCTAGAGGCATGACTCGCTGAAATTTCACCTAGTCGTTTAAGAACTTGTAGCTTATTCAACTAGACTGTTGTTAACTTCAAGTCTTTGAAGCTAACCTGATGCGTACTACGTTTCTCATTAAGACTATTGTTAAAATGCACTTGAAAATATATAAATTCATAGTAAGAAAGTTGAGGATGAGATGGAAACTCTAC
This sequence comes from Metallosphaera cuprina Ar-4, assembly GCF_000204925.1. Classification (NCBI taxonomy): domain Archaea; kingdom Thermoproteati; phylum Thermoproteota; class Thermoprotei; order Sulfolobales; family Sulfolobaceae; genus Metallosphaera; species Metallosphaera cuprina. The sequence continues at coordinate 847,951 of NC_015435.1, forward strand.
ACACTGAACTGGAAAATTACATTGAAACGTATTTTATGATCTCTTCAGACTTGCCTGATTTATTTAAGTACACTAAATACAGGATTGTTAAAGAGAAACGAGCATTTAAACCGAAAGATGCTGTAAATGTGCCCGTAAACGTGTTTTATGCTAAAATTAAAGGAAGAGGAAAAAAGAGGATAGAGACGATATTTACAGTGGAGGAACTAAAGGATGCTTTAAATAAGTTATTAGTTCATAATATCACGGACTTTGTGGCAGACGATTACTTACTTGTTTATGATACTGAGAAAGTTGTGGAAATAGGGAGTCAAGCAAGTGATAAGAAACTTGTGGAAATAGAAAATCACCTATCAATACTTTACGCTTCTCATGACCCATACGTTGTAGAGAAGATAGAATACTTAACTAGAGGTGCATTACGCTTATTTGCTCTGTATGATCCTACAAGATATAGTAGTATTCAAGATTTTTTGAAGGAGTACAAAGACGAGTTTACAAAAAGACTAGTAACGAGGGTAAACGATTGGTGCTTTATTGAAGCCTTTAAACGCGTTTTTGCCATAGGTATAAGGGCGGATATAACGCAAGAGAGACCTATGTGCTTATTCTTCGACGTTATGTAAGAAAAATTCTCAGATCTCTTCTTTAAAAAGTTGATTTAATGAGAGATTTACTTAGCTTCTTTCCTTAAGAAGTTTATTAATTTGTAAAATTAACGTATGGATCAAACATCTCTGTGCTACCTTTATTTGGCTTAATAGTAGGCTTAATAATCTCAAGCGTTTACATAAAGAGTATCACGAACTTGTTAGTTAAGATGATTCTCTTTATCTACTTTAACTCTCCAGTTTACCTATCTCTCTTTTCAACCCCCCGGTTTAATCTTCTTTCTTGTCAAATAAATTTTTGAATGAATTTTGCTTTGCGTCGTAAGGGCAGTCTCGTCATTTTAAAAAATGATTTTTATTATTTAATTGATTAAGTTCTAATGCAAATATTTTATCTTTGTCAGATTCTCTTCTAGATGATCTATTTGCGAGTTATTGTTTTGTGTCCCTTTGTTATGAAGTGGTCTCTTCCTTCTGATCCCATAGTCGTAACTCTTTCTGTTTAAACGCGCTTTACCACATTAAAATATATAATATGCAGAGATATATTTTTAATAATGAATGAAGATATTAAGGAAAGGATAAAGGAATTAGTTAACGAGTATAAAAATAATGCGTTACAAAGAGCTAATGACTACTCTGAGGATGATGTGAAGGCGATATTTATAGAGCGTTTTTTGAAGGCTCTGGGTTGGAGTGTTGACGATGTACGTGAGGTGAGGAGAGGGGTTAGTACGAAATCCAATAATAAGGTAGATTATATGTTGAGCGTTGACGGAAAGGCCAAGTTTATTATTAAGGTTAGTAAATTTAATGATAAGCTAGATAATCAGGTTAGTCAAGCTATCAACTGCGCTAAAGAGCTGGGTGTAGATTGGGTTATTTTAACAAATTTTGCTGAGACTAGACTGTATTATGCACAGTCCTCTAGCGATCCTTTATTAACTTTGAAGTATAGTGAATATATTGATAAACTTGACGATATATTGTTATTATCTAAAGAGGTTATCATTGAATATGAAACTAGGTTGAAGAGGTTGTTGGATAAGTTTAGGAAATTACCTGAAGATTTGAATCAAGTTTATAAGGAATATGCCAACTCTTCTTTAGATCTTCCAATTTATAAGATATATGATTTCGTTTTGACTTATTTTGAGATTTTAAAGAAGTTCAATTTGAAGCCGTCGCAGTACGCTGAATTATTTAACGCAATTTCTTACTCTAAGAGGGATTATGAGCAAGCGGCTTTACCCTCTACGTCTAACCCTATTGAAGTTGATAGCAAGGACGTTGCGATCAATAAGCTATTATCACTTCATAAGCAGAACACTTATGATTACTTAGCGTTTGCAGTTATAGATTATTACGTGTACATATTTACCCCTTCAAAGTACAGTATAGGAGCTATAATAGTTCGTGACGATAACTACGCTAAGGAGGTTCTGAATAAGGCTTTGACTGAGTTAAATGTCAATCCTAAGACCGAATTGGGTGGACTCGTAGGTTTCATGGGGTATAATGCAACTATCAAAGGTAATGACATTGATGTAAAACCTAAAATTCCTGTAGTTAAATTGGATTTTTCTACGAAAGACCTCAGTAAATATAAGATTATCTTAGACGTTAAGGTTAAAGATCAATGTCTTTTCACTTTCAGAGAAAACGATAAAGAAGTAAAATATATAGCAATTACGCGGTGTGAAAACGGTTGGGAGGTTAAAAGGGAGTTTAGGTATGTTGACGGAAAGCTTGTGCTAGCTAACGCTTCCAAAGCTTAGTATAACGGAGGCGTAACTTCATTGGATTTAATGAATCAGTTAGTTAGTAAGTATGATAGAGAAAGCGTTTTGATAAAACAGAAACTCTATACCTATACGGAGGATGACGTTAAATTCATCTATATAGAGCCACTTTTAGAAGCTTTGGGCTGGGATGTGAAGAACGTTAATGAGGTGAAGAGAGGGGTAAACACTAGAGCGGGTAAAATTGATTACGTTTTGTACGTTAATGGTGAACCTAGAGTTGTAATACTAGTTAAGAATTTTAATGATAATCTAGATAATTACTTAGATCAAGTTACCACTTACGTACGGGAGCTCAATGCGGAATGGGCAGTTCTGACAAACTTCGCTGAAACTAGAATACGTTATGGGAACTCTTACGCTTCGGTTATAAAACACAACGAGTACGTTAGTAAGCTTGATGAATTGCGTAGGATATCTAAAGAGGGAATCCTTTATCAGGACGTCATAGCGAAGGAATTGTTTGACTATTTGAACCAGGTTTACATGGAATACGCGAACTCTCCTCTTGATATCACACCCTATAAGGTACGTGATTTTATTCGATCTTATTTTGATGTCTTCAGAAGGTTTGGTCTTAAGCCACTTGAGTACGAGAAGCTAAAGAGCGCCATCTCCTCTTCAGATAGTAACGCTTCGGTGAAGGGCGTTATTTTTCCAGAGCGTCAGAGGAATAATGACAACGTATCTAACATCGAAACGGTTTGGAATAGCGCAGAAGATTACTACAAGAAAAGTAAGGAACTCTTTGATAATGGGAAACACGATGAGGCTCTCAAAGAGATAGATAAGGCAATGAGGCTAGACCCTTATAAGCCAGAGTATCACTTCCTTAAGGGATTAATACTTTATGACGTTCATGAGAATGAAGATGCGATAGAGGCTTTTTATAAAGCGATAAGACAAAATCCAAATAATCCAGAGTATTATTATTTTAAAGGTAAAGCGCTTTATGAAGTTAAAAAGTATGAAGACGCTCTTGAAGCGTTTGATAACGCTATAAGATTAAACGATAAGAGACCAGAGTACTACTTCTTTAAGGGCGAAGCGCTTTATGAACTCAAAAGATACAACGATGCGTATAAAGTGCTTATAAAGGCGGTTGAAAAGCTTGAAGAGGAGATAAAGCGAAAGCCAGATAATCCATTCTATTATTGGGCTAAGGGCGAAGCGCTTTATGAACTCAAAAGGTACAACGATGCGATAGAGGTCCTTAATAGAGCTATAAGTCTAAATCCCGACAATTCGGAGTATCGTTTCCTAAGGGGTAAAGCGCTTTATGAGATTTTTAGAATTGATGAGGCTCTTGAAGAGCTTTGGACCGCAATACAGCTAGACCATTTTAACATAAAATATCTCTATTTTATGGTTAATGCGCTTTATAGTAAGGGTAGGCGTAAGAGAACGGTTGAAAATAATGAGAAGATTATTAAGAGTTATGATGAGAAAATAAGAGAAAATCCAAATAATCCAGAGTATTATTACGCTAAGGGTAAGGTTCTCTCAAATCTTAATAGGTTTGAAGAGGCGTTAGAAGAACTAAACAACGCAATAAAACTGAATCCCAATAACCCAGAATATAGATTCGGGAAAGGTTACTTATTGTATGAACTTTATAGATACGAAGAGGCGTTAGAAGAACTAAACAACGCAATAAAACTGAATCCAAAGAATTCCAAATATCACTACTACAAAGGATTAACATACTATTACCTTGATAGGCCAGATGATTCAATTAAGGAATTCAATAATGCAATAAATCTGAACCCAGATGACGCATCGTATCACTTCTCTAAAAGTAAAGCACTTTACAAGCTTGGCAGACTTAGTCAAGCCCTTGCCGATATTAATGCTGCTATAAACTTGAACGGGAACAGTGTAAAGTATCATTTGTTAAAGGCTGAAATACTTAATAAGCTTGGAAGAGGTAAGGAGGCTGAAGAAGAGTACATTGAGGCTTATAAGTTAAGACATAGGAGTCGACATTCCAAGTACTCTAGTGAGTTAGACTAGAGAAAACTTCTCCATTGAAGGCGAGAGGAAATTTTTGCAATCATTTATATTAAAATTTTTAATTATAATGATTTACTTATAAGATGATATTTATAAAACTTATCACCATTTTCGCTTCTATAGAACGTTTCTATAGAATAAGTGTATTATATGTAAACTTAACAAAATAAATGAACGAGTTACAGACGATGTCAATGTTCTCATGAAAGAGAAAAGTTTTAAAATTTAACTGTATTCTAAATAATTTACAGTTTATAATGAATGAAGAAGAGAAAAGGAGTACTTTAGACAAATTGGTAATTTTTAGTTAAGTGTAGAGTTAACAAAGATTAATACCTTTTGATATGATATTTGATGATGACCGGGAAAACAGTAAATGAAATAATTAACAATCCAGGGCTGTTGGGGAACCTAGCGTTTAAGGTCTGTGATAAGCTAAAGAGTGATGTCATTACACAAAGGCTTGACTTGATGAGATTTTAGAGACCGAACGGCAACGTTATGGTGAGCACGCAAAAGCTATAAAAGAGTTACGAGAAAGAAATAGAAAGAACACTCAAGCGATAGAGGAACTTCAATAGCGCACGTTGAAAAGCAAAGGGTTCTGTGTGAAGCATAAATACGTTTGACCGAAAACGTGGAATGATGTACGCTACAAAGGATAATCATTTCACCTAATCACAGTTAATCTTTAATGTTTTTCTAATCATTCTCTATCGTGATTAGCGTCATCGTTACTGAGTACAACAAGAGGGGTTATTTAAAGCACGCTTTGAATAGCGTCTTCAATCAGACTCTAGACAAGGGTCTTTATGAGGTTATCTTGACTAAGAAGGAAGAAGATAGAGAGGTTGACGATTACGCTAGAAAAAATGGGGCTAAGATAATTTATGACGATTCTAAAAGACAAGGGGAGTTCACGTATAATGCCATACAAGAGGCTAAGGGTGACATAATAACCGTCCTGGATGATGACGACATGTATGATGAGAACAGACTTCAGGTCATTAACAAGGCCTTCAAAGAGAGGAGGATAGGAGGATTTAGGAATCAAGTCATACTAATAGATCAGTCCGGTAATAAGGTAGGAGAGAGAGGAATCAAGGAGGACGTTTTACTGAACCCCAAAACTTATAATCATCGTAAGCACATCGGGTTGCTCGGCAATAGTTCCTCTATGGCGTTAAGGAGGGAGTTAATAGAACCTGACCTAAAGTCTATAGAGCTAGCGGTCGACAGTTACCTAGCCTTCGTCTCAATTTGTAATAAACTTTATGAAGGTCTCTATAACGTGAAGGGTAAGCTCACGTTATACAGAGTTCATCCTAAAAACACTAGCAATTTTCGATTTGATTCTAAATCAATTACTTTGACCTCAAGATACTTCCACGATTATAATCTAGTTTATAATAAATTTAGAGGACATAGTAAAGAAATAGATAAAACCTTAATGCTATATTTATCAAGCAGTAAAGTCTCTATCTATTTGCTCAGTTTGTCTTCAAATAGAAGGCCTGAAGTGAACCTCACAACGCAAGAGAAGATGATCTTTTCCAATCCTTGCATAAATCCATATTCTCTGAAGCGTAAGATAAGGCGTACAACTGTAGGTCTTATTTTGTTTTTACCTAACCCGCTGAGAGATAAAATAGTTCTTTTCGGTTTAAAGAAAACGTGGAGAAGAGCTTTATAAATCAAAGGATAGATTTGAAGGTCACTTATTTTTGAAGGTTAAGTCTCTTTAACGTAACTGCTTTGTTAAGATCAAAGGTAATGAGATCTTAAAATGTCTTGGTAGGTCTATTCATCAAGGCGAGCCGAAGCGTTCTATAGAACAGTGAAAATAGAGTCCAAGCTTAATCGAAAAGACGTAGTGATGTGTAATCAAAGGTCCAGTTCTTCCTGAGAGGACTTAAATGTGGTTGAGGAAGCTTTAGCACCACCTTTTGCCTCACCTCCCATTAAGGAAGACGTTGAAAAAACATATTATACCACTGGACCTCTATCAAGCATGGATCAGATAACGCGTTATCTGTTAGCTGCACTTATGGACTCAATCGTTGGGGTCATTCCGTTCTTTAATTTACCGTTTAACGAAAGCTTAGGAATAGTCCTCTTAATCGCCATGATTTTCTCTTTAATCGGCAGCGACCTATCACTGACTCTACCAGTGGCTTTAGTTCCCTTCACTTACTTCTCCCACTCTTACGTTCTCCTCTTGAGCTCTGCCTTAGCGTCTCTCATATCCTATTACCTTAAGGAATTGTCCACATCGTTCCTAGGTTTTCTGGGACTTTCGCTTTTAGTCCTCAACGTTCAGGCTGGTTTACAGGTCGCGGCGTTCTCTGCATTAATAATCTCCTTGGTTTACCTGAAACTCGACTTAAGGGGAGGCCTTATAACAGGTTTAATATTAATAATTGTAATAAGTCTTCTTAACCTGAAACCGGGGGTAAGTTCCTCCCTTGTTAACCCACTTTCGCTTACGATGTTTTACTCCTTTTTATTTAGCGTTCTAGGGATTGTAGTGGAGGATAGGAAGTTACCTAGTAGGTTCCCAAGGACTCCCACAGCGCTCCTGATATACCCTCTCGTTACTCTCATCTTAGGTTCCCCTGAGAGTTACTATTGGTGGTCCTCGCTCTCATTTTACTTTAATCAGAGCCCGCTTTCCCTTTGGGTTCCCTTTTCCTACTTCCCTCAGCTCAACCAAGCGTTAGGGACCTGGGCTCTATCTCACTTAACGTCTCACTTCCTCGGAGCTTTCGGAATCAACGTTTACGTAGCCTCATTGACTTACGTTTCAGGGATCACCTCTTTTTTACTTTTCAAAAAGTTTAACTCTAGGATTTCAACCATTCTCGCACTGGTCTATCAGTTGCTCTCTCCCTTTCAAGACCCTTATCTGCTTTTAGGTTACGCAGTTCTCCCTTTCTTAGCTTACCTAACCACAGTTAAAGTTCGCAATCCCATCAAGTATTCAGCTATAATGCTGTCCTCAGTGATCGGATCCTCATTCGTTTTGTTTCCGGTTTCGGCCATAGTTACCTCAGTTCTCACCTACAAAAGGGAGGCTGGTTGGATATCTTTAGCTATCTTAGGTGCGAACTCCTTCTGGATAATACCTTATCTAATTTTTGGGGGTCCGGTCTCTCCTGTAATCTCAAACTATTTCTTTCCCTTAGCCTTCATAATTCCCGCAGTTATGATCCTCGCAAAATGGGTTGAAAAAACTAGAGTCGTGATAGCTGTAGGCTCTTTAGTTTACCTTCTCTCAGGTTTACCGTGGAACGAGGCGCTTTACCCCGTTGCTATACTATCCTTATTGCTCCTGTTGAATGAAGACGTAAGAAAGGCGATCACAGGAATAACGATCTTCCTGCTGTTGTTAGCCTCTGTTTTGCAGATCGCGAACTACCATTCCATAGCGGTCCCCTCCGAGATAGCTAAGATTGACAAACAGGTTGAGAACGCGACGCTAGTTTCATGGAACTACTCCTTTCCCCTACTCTCTTCCGCCCCGGTTAACTTCTCGGTCCTACCTAGCTCTCTCGTTCAATACTTCGTAAACGGTAATGGTAACGTTACGTATAACGAAAACTATACAGGGTTGATTAAGCTTAGGTCCATATTGCCGGCTAACCTGAGCGTAAGTTATGCAACTTGGAAACCTGAAATCGAGGGTGAAACCATATTGAACTCTACTCACTTCTCCCTTAACTACTCCTCAAACAATATCTCAGTTTCGGGATCAACGTTTGAGGCGTTAAGGGGAGGTCAGTTCATCGGATGGAGAGTTCCGAACCTGACGAACTTCTCAATATCGATCGTTGGAGATTGGGTTGTCTCGTCGTACTCGGAAGACTTCTTCTTAACCTACAATCTGTCCAACCAAAGTTCTTACCCTATTAACTTCAACACTCTCATAATACCCTTTCAGAGCAATAGTGAGCTGGTTCTCTTCAACGGCTCAAGTGAGTTTCGTTCTATAGGGAGTGGAGCTCCTTTACCACAGAGGGGTCCCTTTAACGTAACCTTCTCGTTCATAGAGGCTGGCAATAGGACTACACTCTACTCCGAGACCGTTAATGGTAGAGAGTTTTTAGAGGAAGTTAACACGACCTTACCTGATAGGGATCTCGCTTTCGGGTTTTTAATACCGATACATGACGAGCTCAACTTGAGCCTGGTGGAGATATCCTACTTCTTCCCAATTAAGGTTACTGAGAGTTGGGTTTCCTGGTACTCATCCGTCCCTGTGACCGTGAGGCTAACCTCTTCAGTTCCATTGAACGGGACGCTTTACTACACCTCAACGCCAATAAAGCTTGAGGTTAACGGGAGCCCTATAACTAATGGATCCACAGTTCAGGACCTGAAGGAAATCAACTTCTTGACTGAAGGTTTCGTTAACATAACCATGTTAAAGTCCGTTGACTCTAAGACAGTTTACGTTGTGGGTAGGCCAAACGTTAACACAAGTTATTCCTTTAAGGTTACTCCAATCCTCAACGGAGAGAAGATAGTGACTGAGTCTGAGCTCCCTTTAAACTTCTCAGTCTATAACATGGGATATGCAGTTAAGGTAAACGGGATATTCATTAAAGGGTATAATGGAACTCTACCACCTGGGAAAAACGTAGTTGAGCTAGTTTACCCCAGTTACTCCACGATGGAGTACGTTGGATTAGGCGTTTCGCTACTTTCCTTTGCTCTCGCCATTTTACAAGACTACGTTAGGTCTGGGCTACTCCTTTTAACGACTCTGACGAGATCTTCTAGGCTTAAAGCTAAAGGAGGATCTTAACTATGTCCTTCACTGGAGGAAGGCGAGTTTAGCTTCACGTTTAAATCACTTCACATCCAAAATCTTTTCCATGATTTTCATCCGAGCTTTCAGACCAGGCGTTCAGACCACTATTTAATCAACTCACATGTACTCCCAAACTCCCTTCCCCTTGTAATTATACACCACCGTTTTGTACGTCGTTACGTGCTCAATGGTGTAGCCTATCCCTTCCCTTCCTAAACCCGAGTCCTTCCTCCCTCCAAAAGGGAAGTAACCTATGCCGTGCCTAGGGAAGTCGTTAATGTAGATCGCTCCCACCTCTAACATCCTTATAGCCTTCCTTATCTTGTTTATGTCGTTGCCGAAAACGGACGCGTCCAACCCATATCTCCTTGAGTTGCTCAGGGATATCGCTTCGTCTACGTTCTCGACCTTAACCATCACCGCTACCGAGAGGAATACCTCCTTTTTATAAAGGTATAACTCCTTCACCCTCTCCTTTTCGATTTCTAAGAGAGTTGGCTCAACGTAGTTGTCCTTTATCCTCTTACCCCCAAAGAGGATCCTCGCCCCCTTCTCAGTCGCGTCTTTGATTGCGAACTCTAACTCGTCAACTGTACCCTTCTCTATCACCGGGCCCATGTTCACCTCCTCCCTAGGGTCTCCAATCTTAACCTTCTTTAGTTCCTCAATTAAAGTCCCCTTAAGCGGATCGTAGACGTTAGGCTCTGAGAACACGAACTTTATCGAATCGCAACGTTGACCGCTGTAGGAAGTCATTGAGGTCGCGATCTTTTGGGCCGTATAGGTAGGATCAGAGTCGTCTAAAACGATCGCGGAGTCGCCACCTCCCAACTCCATAACGTATTGCTTCACCCCTCCTAGTCTGATAACCTTCTCTCCAGTCTCAGTGCTTCCGGTGAAGGATATCACTCCGATCCTCTTGTCGGAAATGATCTTGTCCATCTCCTTGCCGGGGACTGTGAGAACTCCGAGTCCGTGTCTAGGGAATCCGGCAATCTCTGCTATCCTGGCGAAAAGCAACGCAGGCAAGGGAGTTCTGCTTGCCGGCTTGATCAGTATCGCGTTTCCTGCGACCGTTGAGTAAACGAACTTGTTAACTACGTCAAATAAGGGATAATTAAAGGGAGTTATAGCTAGGACGACTCCCACAGGTTCCCTCCTCACTATGGCCTCCGTTTCCAAGCTTTCAGAACTCCAATCTCCCGGTACGTATTCTCCGTACAATTTTCTAACGTCCAGGTCCGCTCTAATCAGTCTTTCAATGGACGCGTTAACCTCACCGTTTGCCGCAGCTCTAGTTTTCCCGTTACCTACGATCAGCGCTTCGATCAGGTCTTCCCTGAACTTGTCTAAAAGCGACGCCATGTCATGAAACGTTTTGAGCCTCTTCTCACCCGGCATATCCCTTACTTCCCACCTTCCCTTCTCATAGATCTTGGTGAGCGCCTGGTCTATCATTTGGTCGGGTATCCTCGGGACCCTGGCGAAAACTGTTAAGTCTATAGGTGAGATGACGTCTTCAAACTCCTTACTTGAGACCCAATCGCCAACCAAGTAAGTCTTAAACGACGGGATCTTAGAGTCGAATGACACTATCTCTTTAAGTTCAGGAGATATCTTAAGTTCCATAAGAACATTGTGTAAGCATGGAATATATTCGTAACTGGAAATCATAGAGGAAGGTTGTGGTGGGAGCACCTAAGTTTGATGAGGTTCATTGGACCTGAGCTGTTGAAACGATTTAGGAACTTGACGATTGAGACGTTCCACCTGATAACAACGTTTTCCCTGCGTTTACTCCTGCCTTATCGAATTTCCTCAACGTCCTAACTAGTCATCTCTTTTTGAAGAGTTCAAATTCCACGTTCCCCAACAATGAACGCGTTAAGTTAGTCAGGAGAGAACCGTTCTCCTATCATTGAAATTAGTGGATAAAAAGGATTTTATTTTTGATATATCTTTAGAGGTATCTCCATCTCATCCTTTGACATGCCGCCGTGAGTGCCGACGTAAGTTGCCTCCTCGTCCTCCCAATACATGTACACCCTGTTGTCAGTGGGAACCGCCGCGTAATCTGGAACGTTAGGTCCTCCAGTTATCTTAGTCAACTCCTCCCTGTTCAACGTGATGAGACCAATTGCGGATAAGTAATCGGATGGGTCCCTTCTAGACATGAACATTAAGTTCCTATGATCTCCGTAAGGAGGCAGATCTACGTAATTCAAAAGGTCCTTATCTAACTTAACCACTCCCTCCACAGGTACGTGTCCGTGATCGGCGGTTACGACTACGCTGTATCTCTGCTCTAGCTTCTCAGCTAACTTACTGGCTAGGTTTACGGTCTCCCTCGCCGTTTCCACCGTGTGTACGGAGTTGGGTCCGAACCTGTGACTCACCGAATCGACGTAGGGTAGATAAAGGAAGACGAACTTGGGATCGTTCCTTTCAATCGTTTCCAACGTTTGCGTCACGGAGTCCCAAGGGGAGGAATAGGTGACAACGTTGCCCAGCTTCCTATAGAACTTCGTAGCCAGGTTATAAGAGGGGGAGACTATCAGGTCCTTCTCTCCAAGGTAGGTATTAACTCTAATTTCGCTGTCCTCTTTCAGCAAGTTGACTATCCTCCCGTTTTCCTTATCTAAGATCCTCCAACCCATTATCCCGTGAACTCCTGGAGGTTGAGACGTAAGCAAAGTCGTTATGACCGTGATCGTGATTGTCGGGAAGACGGAGTGTATCCTCTCAGCCTGAAAGCCGATCTTCTGAGCTAGTGAGTAGCCTAGGCCGTCCACAAGTATTACGACAACTCTATCCTTCTCAATGAGCTTGGTGCTCCTCCCTTGAATCGCGTTCTTAATTTCCTCAGAGAGAGAGAAAATTCCGTTCTTTAGATCAGGTTGTGTTATCATAACGGATATAAGTACAGACGGTAAATAAATATTCCATATAAAATTAATATATTACTATATATTAACTAGACATCTATTTAAACTATATAGCTTGATGAGTTCAAACGTTCTATAAGGACTTTTTACGTTCTCACTTGGTTGGATCAGAAGTTCAAGCTTTCATCGTTTGGGACTAGTCGCTTGTTACAAAGCGAGGAGGGCCCCTTCAACCGTCACTTTGACGAGGCCGTTAAAGAAGACGTCATGTACCTTAATCAGGAAAAAATGAGATGTAAGATTAAAAATTCTAAACTATTTGGTCGCTTCCTCGCTTTGAGCCTTTACCTCCCTTAACGCGCTTAGCCCGGACACCTCTATCTTAGATAGGCTCACCCTTGCGGGCTCTGGTAACATCATTGATACTCCGGCAGCACCTATAGCTATCACGCCTAGCGTTATCATGGTCGCGAATATCCCGAAGTCGGCCAAGAGTATTGGAAAGAGAAAGGTGGTGGTAAGGACTCCTAGTCTCCCACCTAAAACCGTTATGCCCTGTGTCACTCCTCTGATTTCGGCTGGGAAGAGCTCCACTCCCCAAAAACCTACGATTGTTCCAGGCCCAAGTGAGTTGAAAATTGAACTTATTCCGTAAACTAACAACGTGACTATAGCACTAACCTTCCCTAAAAGAAAAGCGAACAGTAGCGTGGTTAAGCCCATTCCGACGAACCCTATGGCCTGTAACTTTCTCCTTCCTAGCCTATCGTTGGTCATCGCGCTTACGAAGTTCCAAGGAACAGAGAAGGCCGCCAATATGATCAATTCGAAGAGCACTCCGTTTATTCCAAGCTTTTGAGCTATAACGCTAGGGCCGAAAAAGACCCCTGAGTAAGCCCCTATGTCATACAAGTACCAGCTTAGCGCCGCTAAAAGAAGTACAGACAACGATATCCCGGACACTCTCTTAACGTTTTCTAGGAACGTCCTCACGTTATATCTCTCCCCAAGCTCCTTCAAGTCCCTCTTTATGAAGAGCAGGTAATGTGGCGTCTCAGGATACCTTCTCCTAGCAATTATCACAGATATTGCTGGGACGGACCCTAACGCTAAGACAGCCCTCCATAGGATATCTGAAGGTAGAAAATACCCTAGAGTTAGGGTGACAACGGCCGAGACTAAGGCTCCTAAGTTCCACATAACTCCTCCGGAGATCCCTAACATCTTACCCCTGTCCTTTCTGTTGGAATATTCGGCGGCAACGAGAGGGGAAAGAACGTAGTCCGCCCCTATCCCTAATCCCAATAGGAATCTCAAGAAGACAAGTTGAGATGGAGATGAGACGAACGCTTGAAGTAGCGCTCCCAAGGTCATTAGGGCTGCGTCCACACCGTAAAACCTCTTCCTCCCGTGTTTTGCTAGGTAACCGAAGATCAACGCTCCTACTATGTTACCTGAGATTATTGATGCGAAGAGGTATGTAGACAAAGTTAACAATGAGGATCCGAAGTACGCCATTAAGGAAGTTGTAACCAAGGCGGCAGCCGTAAGGTCGTATCCATCCACTATCTGTCCCGCACCAGCTATTAACATGGTCTTTATGTGAAAAGAATTCAATTTTTTCTCTTCATATTCTTTTAAAGGTTCTTCCATACACCTAGGATATTTATAGAAAATAAAAATATAATCACTTTATTTTATATAGATAAAAGTAATAGCAATAATTCTCTATAGATATACATAGTTTAAGGTAGACCTTTCAATTAAGTTGAGATCATCGCTTTTGGAAGGTTTATCACTCTTACCTTAAGCTGGTTGATAAAAAGATCTCATAGCCATCCGGATTTTCACCGCCGTGTAAAGGGTAACGTTGAGGTAGCTCTCTCAGCGATCCTCCTTGAGTCTTCAGCCTTTAAATGATAGCTAACGTGTTCTAGGGTTGAAACGTTGAGAAATTATCCTATGAACTTAGAGAGAGCTGTTCCAAACCTTTGACGGCGTCTCTGAGCCTTTCCCTAATTTCAGATGGGGAGAGCCTGTTTTCAATACCCTCAATCGCCAAATCTATCCCAGCGAGGGCAGCTCTCCTGTAGAGTCCGACCCTGCTCAAGCTTACCATCAACCTCAAGGTGGTAAGTCCCCTAGGTTTGTAACCCATTAGGTTTGCAGCGTAAGGGAAGAGGAAGTGTTCAATCGTTAATTCGAGTTTCCCCTTTAGGTCCTTTGGCTTGCTTAAGGTTAACGAAGGGGCACCATATTCTTCCCTTTCGACTCTCATGTTCACTGCTCCATCCGTGATCTCTCCAGTGAAGAAGCCTTTCTTTATAGCGTGAAGTGCTAATATGTCCTCATGATGAAACCCACGGAATGTGTAGCCAGGGAGCTTAAGATCGTGATAAACCTCTCTCTTTATGCTAGTGTTTTCAGAAGATAAAGTTATGGTCTTAATAACTTTCGAGTGGGGAGGCCTACCAATATCTGTGGGTATTCCATACTGAGTAAGGTATCCTACGTATCCAGCGAGGTCTTTAGAGTAAGGTCTGTAAACTAGCTGTTTGAGAAGGTTTCTTAGTTTATGTCCTAAAGGATGTTTGATTTCCCTCGTTTTAGTTATTTTTCCTCTTAATGCACCGAATCTTGGATACAGCTCGTGAGATTTCAAATGATCTTCAACCCAAGTTTCCGACGGGATGTTGTCATCATCTAAAGTTATTAGAATCTCCCCTTTAGCGTTGGAGTAAATGAGGTTCACCGCCTCTTCAATCTTTCCCTCCTTTTGTTCAACTATCTTAATAGATAAATTTTTTGAGTAACTCTCCAACATAATCGTGTTGAAGTCGTTAGGAGAAGGCTTATAGACTACAATCGTGTTGAAGTTGCCATAGGTTTGCTCAGTTAGTTTTTCCAGGACTAACTAAGGTAAGCGCAATTTGACGCGTTGGTGAGACAACCGTCCATCGACTCTTGTTTAAGGATCATTGATTAGAAAAGCTTCAGATGATTGAGATGTCACAAAGGATATCAGTTATTGATCCCGCGTAACTGAACCAGGCTCGTTACCTTAATTAAGGGAGGTCCCTAACTTCCTCAAGCTAGACGATGAGCGCTAGGGAAAAGGGCTACCTCATGTGAGTGAGGAGGCTAGATCCCTAATCTCAACCTTTGAATCTCCTAAAATGCCTGAGCAGTGCACAGTTTACCCTGTTAAGAACTTCTCAGTTAAGTTAGCTGTTCCTGACTCTCTCAAGGAACGTCTCAATGTCCTTGATTGAAGGTAAGTTCTCTTGGTCCCCTCTGATCGTGACGTTTAACGCTGAGCTCACCACGGCGTAATCCAACGCCTTCTCAATGGGGAAACCTGACGTAACCAGGGAAAGGAAAGTCCCCCCTAACGCGTCGCCGGCCCCTACAACGTCTCTTACAGGAACCGAATAGCCGTGAGAGAAGTGTTTCCTCCCCTCGTAGTAAACTGACGCCCCATGAGGTCCCTCCTTCATTATCAGAACGTCAGTGTACTCCATTAGAGGTTTAACGGGATCCTCCACCTTCCCTAAGAGAATCTCCGCGTCCTCCCTATCCGTTATTAAGTACTTGACCGGGTGAACCTTAAGTAACCTCATTATCGTTTCCCTTGCCTTTTCAGGGGTCCAGAGCTTGAGCCTTATGTTGGTATCGAAAGATCTGACCTCGTTAAGTGAGAACGCCTTGAAGACCGCCTCTTTAGCTGTCTCAGATATGGCCAACGTTATCCCGGTGGAATGAACAAGGTTAGCACTCTTCACTAAGCTCTCGTCGACGTCATCTGGATTTAGGTTACTGCCCGCACTCCCCTTCCTATAATATATGGACTCGCTCTGAGAAGGAACTGGATAGTCTCTCTGAATGAAAAATATTCCAGTTGGACTCGAATCGAACTTTATATGACTTACGTCGACCCCCTTACCCCTTAGCCACTCAATCGCGTTGTGACCGAACTCGTCCTCCCCCACCCTACCTAAGTAAACGCAGTTGTTGCCTAGCCTCACGAATGCGACGCAGTAGTTCGCTTCGCTCCCCGCTACGTGTTTCTCGAAATAGCTTACGTGCCTGAGGGGACCAGGCGATAATGCGTTCAACTCTATTAATATCTCCCCTAAGGCTATCATGGTTTTCAATTCAAGACACCTAGGCTCTTTAGGAAGAGCTCAATCTCCCTCTTTAGTTGGTTCCTCTCTTCCTCCTCTAACGGGAAGATAGGGCCTCTGGGGCCTCCTAAGCTATACCCTTGAGTAGTCTCAGTCAAAACGTACAAAGCTGAAAGTTGACCGTATTTCCTAGCTATGTCAACTACCGAGGATATGAGCCTCTGATAGACCATCCCTCTCTTCAGGTCTCCTCTAACTATTGAGTTCTTCATCTCAACGAACAATGTGGGTAGGCAGTTTGCCATCGACGCTACTGTCCCATCTAAGGTAAGGAGGGAGTAGAAGGCTAAGGTGTCTGAACCGTTGTACACATTCATTTTAGGGAAAGCGGACTTGTACTCTAAGGAGTGGGCGAGGTCCTGGTTAGTGTCCTTGACGCCAGCCAACTCCAAGTTAAACTTGGAGAGGAGCTTGGGGGAGATGTCGTATCCGGTAGCTAACGGGTAGTTGTAAAGGTACACCGGATGGGGAGAAATCTCAACCAGTCTTTTGAAGTAGCTAATCAACCACTTCTCTGGCAGTCTTGGGAAATAGTAAGGTGAGTATGAGGCTATCGCTTTGATCCCGTAATCTGATGAGAACTTGACTAGTTCCATAACGTTATCTATGTTAAGCTCCCCCACTTGGAATATTATCCTATCCGCGAAGTCAGCTAAGGCCTTCAAGTTCTCCTTCTTTTCCTCCTTTGATAGCGCAGGGCCCAATCCCGTAGTGCCGTTAACGAAGATGAGGTCCACCCCTTTCTGCAAGAGGTTTGAGGCGTGAGTCCTCAACGCCTCCTTATTGACTGAGCCATCTGGGTTGAAAGGCGTTAGAATAGGAACCACTATTTCCATAACGAATGATTGCAGACGCTGAATAAAAACCATGCGCAAATCTGGGACGGGACTTTAAAGCTAGATAGTTGAGTTTGCACCGGTCTCGCTCGGTGTCCCCCTTTAACTCTCATAGAGGTTATTTACCTCATCCTCAACATTATATTGTGTCTATCTCTAGGGCAATAACGATATTAAGGAAGATGACTCCAAGGGTACTGAAGTACAGGGACTTTAGGAAAAGGATATTGAAAGGGGAGAAAGTACCGAGGGAGGAGTTAGAGGAGGAGGCAAGGAAGTTCGTAGATACCATGATAGAGTTAGGACCCACTTTCATTAAGTTTGGTCAAGTTCTCTCAGTGAGGGCGGACGTCTTGCCTCAGGAGTACATGAAGGAGCTTCAGAGGTTACAGGACGAGGTCCCCCCTGCTAAGTTCGATGAGGTAAAGGAAGTGATCTTCAGGGAGGCAGGGGACGTCATACAGGAGGTCGACCCGAGGCCGCTAGCCGCAGCTAGTTTAGGTCAGGTTCACGTAGGTTTGTCCAAGGATGGGAGGAAGGTGGCCATAAAGGTTAACAGACCCGGTGTGGAAGAGATATTAAGGGAGGACATTTCGGTCATCAAGACCTTCTTACCTTTGACAAGGTTGATTTTAGACTCCAGTTTGGTTGAAACCCTCTCGATGATCTTTAGGCAGTTCTCCTCACGTATCTTCGAGGAGCTCAACTACGAGAGGGAGGCGTTTTACACCTCGAAATTGAGAGAGGAACTAGAAGGGTTCAGAGTTAAGATACCTAGAACAGTTAAGGCTACAAAACGCGTGTTAGTCATGGAGTACATTAAGGGTTATAAGATCACCTCTCAGGAGGCATTGAACAAGTTCGATAGGAAGGCTCTAGCTTGGAGGGTATTCAAAACTTTCGTTTATCCCGTCCTAACTTCGGATTACTTTCACGCGGATCCTCATCCAGGAAACGTAGCTATAGACGATGAAGGGTACATAATTTTATACGATTTCGGCATGGCAGGTTTCATAGATAGGGAAACGAGGATTAAGCTGATAAGGATGTACGTTACGATAAGTAGGGGAGACCCCTTAACGCTGGTGAACGTTCTGGATCAGTTAGGAGCTATTCAGCCCTACGCGGACAGGAAGGTTTTAGCTAAGGGTTTCGACCTAATGATAAGGGAGATGAAGGGCGTCCCCGTTGATCAGTTGGAGTTGGAGGAGTTCAACAGGTTAGCTAGCGAGGCGTTCTTCAAGTTTCCGCTTAGGTTGCCTGAGAAGATCGCTCTCTACTTCAGAATGTCGTCCGTCTTAGAGGGGACGTGTAGGATGATAGATCCGGATTTTGACTTCCTACCAAACCTGGTGAGGTTGGTTGAGGAGGAGGGACTCATGAGGTTGGCCATCATCGATGAGGTTATGGATTACGTTAACTACTTCACCACACAAGTAAAGGAAAGGATGTTAAGGACTCCGATCCAAGAGAGGAGGAGAGAAAAGAGGTGGATTGGATTGCCGGTCGTATTGGCGTCCTTTCCTGTCTACCTGTTCTTAGGGGACGTTCCGTCCATTTTAGTCGCTCTACTAGGAATAACAATCACTCTATCTTTACCTTAGCGGCTCCCTCTATGGGAATCTTCAAAGTTAGAACTCCGTTTTCGTACTTCCCTGCAACCTCGGCGTCCTTAGGTACCTTGACAGGAAGCTTTATCTCCCTATAGATCCTCGATGGCCTTTGTGCCAGGTGTTTTATCCCTCCCTGCTCAACGTTCCTCTTACCTTCAACCCTCAACAGTCCATCAGAGCTGAGCCTTATACTTATGTCCGACTTCTCAAAACCAGGCATGTCTAAAATAACTAACAGGGTGTTACCTTGCTCGTATATGTCAGCTGGAGGGAGAACCCTCTCGTAAAACTCTTTAGTTAACTCGTTCAATTGTTTGCTTATCTCTCTTAAAATGATCTCCATAAAGTAAAGGTCGAATAAGTGGATAAAAAATGTTGCTCACTTTCTCCTTAACCTTCTAAACAACCAGAATATAAAGCGCAGCGTTTTCCATTTCATAGAGTTAAGGTACTCAACGTTATTATTAACGTTTTCTATCTAAAAGTTCCTTAATTTTCAGTAGACGTTAAATTTCCTCTCGTTTTCTTTGCTCACAGAACTTGGTACTGCACCACTCGTGACCAGCACGGCGTGTCAACTCCCATTCAACGGTCTAAGAGGCACTCTCAAAGGCTCTTACGCTTGAGAAACTCAAAAGGTGGAGGTAAAAAGGAGTTCAATACCTCTCGTTGACGAGAGCGCCAGTGTTGTTTTCCCACAAGCCAAGGTCAGTTGTACCTTTCCTGACCCGTTTCGATTACAGTTCCTTGACCTCCCTTGAGGTCTAAGGTTCCTTCCCTCACCTACAGTGGCTTCGCGAGGCCTTGAGCTAAAGGAAAGCTCACGCGATCCATCTCCAAGAGGTTAACCTCCATTGCTGCGTTGAAAACAGGAGTTATGATACAGATTTCCAACTGAACGTAACGTTCGCTAGGGCGTTGCTAGAACGGGTACCTAGTTTAAATGTACTCTTCGAACTGGCTGAGTTCAAGAAAGTCTCCATCCGGGTTAAGAGCTCACCTAGAGCGTTAAACTTATTAATACGTAGCTAGCGCTCTCCCAAGGTTTTGCTCTGAGGCCTCTATATGGAGAGCATTGATATCATAGAGAAGACTAAGGAGATTAAGGGAAGCGCTATAAACGTCATTCTCTCCCCAAGTAAAGAAAGAGAAAGTGACGTCAACAAAACGGTCATCCCTCCAGATAAAAGCGCTGAAATCTGATAAGCCAAACCGACCATGGTCACCCTGTGCTCAGGTTTGTAAAGCTCAGCTAAGTATGCCGCCTGAGGAGCGTAACTCAAGGTATCTCCGAGGCCGAAGACGAGGAAAGACAACATCGTTAGAGCGAAGTCCTTTAACAGCGCAGAGACGATAAGGACGAGAACGGAGGAGAACATTAAAATCGTTCCGCCCCTCATGACCTTCGATTTCCCTACAAGATCCGAGAGGACTCCTATGGGGATCATAAGGATAAGCTCCTCAACGCTTAGGACTAAGATCGGAAACAGACCTACCCTAAGTCCAGCCTTTAAAAGGAAAGGTATGGAGAAGGACGTGAAGAGGTAAAAGTTAGAGCTCTCTCCCGCCTTTATCCCCACGCCCTTAAGCAGGGCTTTCACTCCATGCCTTTCTAATCCAGTCCTAAACCTAGTTGGTTCTGGAAGGGAAATTGAAATGATTGACAACAAAGCTGACATAAGAGAAGGAAACAGAAGGGTTAGAGGGGTTATAGCCACGCCTAGCGAGAGCAGGAGTCCCGCTGGAACGGAGAGCTGAACTAAGCTAGTCCACGATCCTCTCATCTGATCTACGCTCTCAGCAAGAAAAACTGAAAAGCTGGACCATCCTCCCAGGGCCAATCCTATTAGGAAGGGCGAGACAACGTATATCCTTAAAACGACGAGGAGATCCCCCAAGAACAGTAAGAAGAAAACCAAGTTAATGGACACCTTCCTGCCCAGAAGGTCCCCTAACCTCCCAAAAAATAGTGCTCCCAGGGGCCTGGCAGAGAAGGCTGAGACGTAGAAGAGAGAGTTGAGGACGAGAGGTCCCTTAAGATATATGGATAGTATACCTATCGAAAAGAAGGAGAACCATAACGTAGTGGTTCCCATGAAGGTTACAAAAGGGATCCTCCAATCCATGGTAGCACTTTATCTTAGTTAGATGTTTTCCCAAGATTTACAAATGTAATGTTCTCTTCCTTTGCTTTCAGTTTCCATAACGAATACCGAACCGGCTAACTCCTCTCCCCCCTTTGAAGAGGAGGTTATGAAAACTTGATTCAACCCTTCCCCTCCGAAGGTGAGTGACGTGACGATCTTCACGGGAGTCTTGATCACGTTAACGGGCCTCTTAGAGAAAGGTTCCCAAACAGTTATCATCCCTCCCCCGTAGTGAGCTACCCAGATCAATCCTTCCGAGTCGACCACCATTCCATCCGGAACTCCTGGATAGTCCTCAGTCTCTATTGCGGCCCCAAGGCTCTCAAGCTCATCGTCTCTAACTCTGAAGGCGTAAATCCTCCTCTTAGGGCTGTCCACTAGGTAATACATGTCCTTGTACCAATCCATCCCGTTTGACACCGTTAAGTTCTTTTGCTTGACCTTGAACTCACCGTCAAAGACGAACAGCTTACCCAGATTTTTCTTTTCCTCCAAGTCCATGGTTCCAACCCAGAATTTCCCGTCAGGGCCGCACTTCCCATCGTTAAATCTGACCCCTCTCTCCTCCACCTTGCCGATCAAGTGAAACCCGTTTGAGTAGCGATAGAGCGAGAGTCCAGCCGCCACTACGAGCTTACCCTCGTCCTTCGTGAGCCCTAGGGCTGAGATCATCGAAGGAGAGTCAACCTCCTCGTCCTTCCCTTCCCTAACGACGTGAAGTTTCCCACCTAATATGTCCACCCAATATAACGTTTTGTTCCTGGAATCCCAAACGGGTCCCTCTCCCAAAACGGCTTTGGACCTCACAAATATTGATGGATTCATTGAGATAGAAATTTATTAGCGATTATAAATGTACCTGATCGTTCGAAACGCTCTCGATCAAGGTTCCTGACGTCAGAATTACTTCAAATGCAATCCCTTATTAATTTGAGAGTTAAATTTGATCTATGGACTACGCTGAGGCTTCAAAGCTAGCCTTGGAGAATCCAGAGTCTTACTGGTCCCCGTTCGCGTCTAAACTCGCTTGGTACAAGACCTGGGATAAAGTTGAGTTAAACGGGAGGTGGTTCGTAAATGGGGAGACTAACTTAGCGGAAAACGTTTTGAGGCATCAAGGGATCGCGTTGATCTGGTACGGGGAGGGGGAGAGGAGGGAGCTATCCTATTCCGAGCTCTCGGGATTGGTGGAGAAGGTTTCCTCACTGCTTAAGGAGAGGGGTGTAAGGAGGGGAGATAGGGTAGCGATACACATGCCTAACCTTCCCGAGACCATAGCGACCATGTTAGCCTGCGCTAAGATGGGGGTAACGTACTCAGTCATATTCGCTGGGTTAGGAGCGGCTGCGGTAAGAGCTAGGATAGACGATTTGTCCCCAAAGCTAGTGGTGAGCACTCAATACACACAGAGGCGTGGGAACAAGATCCTCCTCTTAGGTGGGGACTTGGTTCTCAATAGGGGATTGGAACCGTTAGACGAGCGGACCGAGAGCGAGAGGATAGAATCGAATGAACCCATGATGATCATGTACACGTCAGGAACTACAGGCAAGCCTAAGGGGATAGTCCTACCTCACGGATCTTGGATGGTAGGGCATTACGTAGTGTTCGACATAATGTTCTCGCTGAGACCTGGAGACAAAGTGTTCACTACGGCTGACGTGGGCTGGATAACCTTCTCAAGGATAGCTTACGGTACGCTCCTTCATGGAGGTACTCTCGTGTTCATGGAGGGAGCTCCTGATCACCCTAGAGATAGGATACCCTCCATCATGAGGGAGGAAAGCCCAAAGGTGTTCTTCACTTCTCCCACCCTACTGAGGATGCTGAGGACTTCAGACGTGAAGTTGGAGAGGATAGAATATCTAGCCACCGCCGGGGAGATATTTGACGAACCCTCTTGGGATTACGCTATGAAGTTCGCGGATAAGGTAACCGACGTTTACGGACAGTCCGAGACTGGGTACGTCGCTGGAACCCCTTTCGCCCTCTCAGTAGAACCTAAGAAGGGATTCGCTGGAGTACCGTTTCCTGGGGCACTTCTCGAGACCGTAAACGAAAACGGGGAGGTAGTGAGGGGAAGACCGGGCTACCTAATACTAAAGGGTTCCTTTCCAACCAAGTTTGTAGGAGTTTGGAGGAACGAGGCGAAGTTTAAGGAGTACGAAAGGTTCGGAGGACACGATACGGGAGACGTGGCGATATTTGAGGGGTCTTTCCTTAAGATAGTGGGCAGGAACGACGATATGATAAAGATAGCGGGTCACAGGATAACAAGCGGTGAGGTTGAGGACCTCGTATCTAAGATCCCTGGAGTAAGGGACGTATCTGCAGTCGGGGTGCCTGATGAGATTAAGGGCGAGAGACTGATTCTTTTCGTCGTAGGAGAGGTGAGTTCAGAGACGATAAGGGAAGAGGTCAAGACGAAGTTGGGTCCGATCTACTTAGTGGAGAAGGTGATAAGGGTTAAGAGGTTACCTAAGTCGAGAAGCGGAAAGGTCGTGAGGAGGGTCCTGAGAGATCTGGTCATGAACAAGGAGGTAGATCCCACTATATTGGAGGACCCTGAGGTAATAGATGAGATAAAGGAAGCTGTAGCTAAGTGAGCGCTAAAAACTTTTGGAAACTCACCTGGTATTCAAGATAACTCAGCGTTAGCTCAGTTTAGAGCGATCTTAACTTCAAGTCGTTCCAGGCCTCCCCCTAAGCGCACGTCTTGGCGTTATTTAATCACTTCAAAGACCTTCACGCCATTAATCGAGGAGAGGCAATACTCAATCTGCTCCGGAAAACCAGAGGGGGTGACAAAGAGCTTAACGCACTCGACTTTCGAGGGTTCTCCATCCTCTTGATGAAACTCATCTCCCCCGCATTTGCATACCCCTCTGGGTTCGAAATATTTCCTTCCGCACTTATTGCACACTAATATCAAATCTCATCACCTAAAACTATTGCCGTGGCGGAGTTTCCGAAACCTGCCATGCTGACGGTCAATCCTACCCTGGCCTCCTTAACTTGCCTCTCTCCTGCCTCACCTCTTATTTGTAAGAAACCTTCTATCACTTGCCCTATGCCGCTCGCCCCTATGGGGTGACCCTTAGAGTTCAGCCCTCCGCTTGTGTTTATTGGGATCTCTCCATCCACCCCTGTCATACCGTTAAGGTAGTAGGTCCAACCCTTCCCCTTCTCCAAAAGGCCCAACGCCTCACCCTCCACGATCTCAAGGATCGTGGCCATATCGTGAAGCTCAGCGAAATCTACGCGTTCAACCTTTGCTCTCTTCATAGCCAACTCTCCAGCGATTTTAACCGCTTTCATCTCAAGGATGTCCTCCCTATCTGTTATGTGAGAGGAGTCCGATCCCATTGCCACCCCCTTAATGAAAACCGGCTTTGAGGTGTAGCTTAGAGCTTCCTCATCACTTGTAATTAGGACTGAAGCCGCTCCATCGCTAATCGGACAGAACTCGTATTGCCTCAGCGGGTCGGCAACGACTGGGGAGGATAGCACTTCTTCCAACGTTATCTCCTTCCTAATGTGGGCGAAAGGATTCCTGGCCCCATTCCAGTGGTTCTTAACCGAGACCTCAGCTATAGCCTCTCTGCTCGCCCCATATCTCCTCATGTAGATCTTCGTCATGATTGAGGCTAAACTGGGTAGGGAAATCCCTATGGACCTCTCCCTCGGAGGTAAAAGCGAGGAGATCACTGAGGTGACCTCTCTAGTCTTCATAGTTGACATCTTCTCTACACCTATCACCAGGATGGCCCTAGCCTGACCCGAGTCGATCAGACTTTTAGCAACTAAGATGGCACTACCACCGCTCCCGCTCGTGTTGTCAATCCTGATCGAAGGTATCTCATCTAGCGAAAGATAGGAGGATATCAGGTTGTTTATACCGGATACGTTATTGAACTCCCCTGAATAAGAGTTGGAAATTAAAACGAAATCTATATCCTTAAACCTCCTGATTATAGGAAGAGAGGATTCCTTAGCTAACTGGAACACGTCCTCCTTCCTCTTGCCGAACCGGGTTAGCGAAGCGTCAACTATCGCTACCATTTTATCGAGATGATCTCCAAGATTTAAATTTTTAATTTTAGGTTCTAACAGCACTAGGAAGCAACTAATTTCATTGTTTATTCTTAGATTTAACTAGTTAACATTTAATTAAATTAAGACTCGCCTTGAACGGATCACTCATAGATCATTTACTTAAAAATAAGATCTATTCTTTAAAAAATAGTAGCTATATTTAAACTTTCTATCTTGAATTTCTCTAGTTAATTTTATGTATAAAAATTTCAGATATGTTTAAATAAGATGGTGTAGAGTAACAAACCGTGATACCCTTGTTCTCAAGGTCTAATCATAAGGGGATAGGCCGTGCCTTGGCCAGATCTGTCGTAATAGGGATAATAATTATAGTCATAGTAGCGGGGGCTATAGCTGCCGTAGAGATAGGGATGCATCACACTGCGGTGCCCTCATCGACTAACACCACAACTGTGACCCCTCCGGTTACGAAGAACGTTACCATCACCTACTTTGACGACCTTTCGCCTTCCGAGGCCTCCGTGATGCAAGACTTGATCATTCCTCAGTTCGAAAAAATGTACCCTAACATACACGTGAACTACGTAGACGAGGGAGCCTCAGACATCGTTAAGAGCGTAGAGGAGCTCGAGCTGAGCGGAAACGTAGGTTCGGTCATAATAGGGGAGGACAACCTGGTAATAGGAGAGCTCTTAAGTGGGAACTACCTAATGAACTTGACCCCATACGCAAGTCAGATCCTTCAAAACGTATCTCTTATCCCGTCAATGAAGAGTCTTGTGAATTACGAACAATCAGTCTACCATGGGGAGTTCTTCATACCCTTAAGGGGAAACATACCCTTGGTTTGGTATAACGAAACTCTATTTCACGAACTGAACCTAACTCCACCCCAGAACTGGTCGCAACTCATTCAAGTAGCTCAGGTAATAAAGGACAAGACAGGGGTAAACCCAATAATGTTTCAAGGACACGGAGGAGCGAGCACCTACACAGAGCTTTATCAATGGATGGTCCAGGCTGGAGGAAATCCGTTCTTGTTTAACGATTCGGGGGACGTCTTAGCCTTTCAGTACTTGTACAACTTATCGTCCTACTTTACCCCCGGATACGTGCACGGTTACTGGGGTAGCTATAAGGGTTTGTTGAGTGGAGAATATTACATGATAGACTATCAGTGGCCTTACATTTACAGCACGATGGCTGGAGAGGGAGTTAACATGAGCCATATTGGGTTCTACCCCGGTCCTGTGGGTCCAGTGAACGGAGATCACTTAGTAGGGGGAGACGTCCTGGCCATACCTAAGGGAGCGACGGACGTCCCTGCACTAATTGACTTCGCTAGGTTCCTCTTATCTCCTCAGGTGCAAAGGGAGTTCATAATTTACATATCGTGGCCTGCAGTGAATCAAGAGGCTTACAACAATCTGCCTAGCAACATAAGCTCTCTGTACAGGGCTGAGGAGGAGGCGATGAGCAACGTGTTCTTCAGGGAACCTGTTCCTTGGATAACCGTATGGGGGCAAATAGCTGACAAGGTTTTTGACACCATAATTGTAGATCACGCACCTTACTCCGAAATACCCAGCATACTAAGCCAGGCCAATCAAGAGATGTACAGCTACCTGGTTCAAAACTACAACTCCACTGTGGCACAGCAGTACGAGCAGGGAGTTTTTGGTCCGCTTTACGGGTGAGATCTTGAAGTGGACCCCTTTTTTATTGGTACTCCCAGCGGTCGCTTACATAACTATCTTTTCTTTTTTTCCTACCATTGATGCAGTTTATTTAAGCTTCTTAGATCCTCACGGAGGGTTATCGCTTAAGAATTACCAGGAGTTAGGTTACTTCAACGTTGAGGGAGCCATTCTGGATACTATATTAGTTACGGTAGGAGCGTTGGTTATCCAACTCGCTTTAGGGTTTCTAGTGGCCAGCGTGCTCAGTAGAGAGTTCTTTGGGAGACGAGCGCTCTCAACCATAACTATAATCCCGATGGGAATAGCCACGGTGGTGGCGGCAGTGACTTTCAGTTTTATCTTTCAAACTTCTGGGGGTTACGCCAACACGGTTTTACATTCGCTGTTCAACGTTAACGTTAACTGGTATCAATCACCTGTCTCCTCCCTCCTTGTGGTCATGTTGGCGGACAGCTGGAAGAACACTCCGATAGTGTCTCTGATCTTACTTGCAGGTTTATCCTCAATACCTAAGGAGCTGTATTATTCAGCGGCGATAGACGGTGCAGGTCCCATAAGGAGGTTCATTCACATAACCTTACCTAACCTGAGGAGCTTCATTGGCGTGGCCTTGATCCTCAGAGGAGTACAAGAGTTCAACATATTCGCCTTACCTTTGATCCTAATAGGGGATCACCCTCCCCTCCTAACGACCCTCGTGTACAACCTTTACACGACGACTTTTCCAGAAGTGGGTTTAGCCTTAGCCGCCGCTACCGTCCTTCTAGGCTTCATACTCGTGTTCATGGGTGTAGTGATCAAGCTCACCGGGGGTGGTTCACAATGAAGTTGGTATATCTAGGCGCGTTAATAGTAGGGGCGTACTTCCTTTTTCCACTGTACGTTCTAGTGCTTTTGGCGTTCAACGAGCCCAGCTCAACTCTTCTAGCCAAATACCCCTCTCTCCTTCCCTTGTCCTTGACTCTCAACAACCTTAAGGCATCGCTTCAGGGGTCCGAGTTCTTAGACCCCTTTATGAAAAGCTTGGAGACTGCCACTCTAGTAGGGTTAGTAACTATCTTGCTGGCGGTACCTGCTGGATACGGGCTAAGCAGATTGCCCAGATCGATTTCCTACCCTTTTCTTGTCCTCCTTCTAGTTACCAACATGATGCCTGCCATAGTAATAGGCATACCCATAGCTGTGGAGTTCATTAAGCTTCACCTCTTTGAGAGCGTAATTGGGCTGGCGTTGGCTCAAACCCTAGTGACGCTCCCCATCGCCACGTTCATAATTCAGGGGACGTTCTCTTCAATCCCAGTAGACCTTGAGAATCAGGCTAGGATTGACGGTGCAGGTCTGTTCAGGAGATTGTTCTCCATTCTTTTACCTCTTGCGGCCCCGGGGATAGCTGCGGCCTTCCTGATCTCTTGGATGTTCTCTTGGGACGAGTTCACCTACGCGATCTTACTGATTCCTTTCCACTCCACCTTACCCGTAACCATCTACCTGGACGTGACCAGAGGTAACCTATTGGCTGGGGTCGCGTTCTCACTGATCTTTACGTTGCCGGTAATAGTTTTAACGTTCGCACTTCAGAAGTACCTTAGAGGTGAGTATTTAGCGGGGGGGATTAAGGGATGACCGTAGAGTTGATTGACTTAAAGAAGGCGTACGGATCAAAGAGGGTGTTAGACGGCGTCTCAGAGAAGATTGAGAACGGTGAGTTCTTCGTCATTCTAGGTCCCAGCGGGGAGGGCAAGACCACTCTGTTGAGGATAATGGCTGGGATAGAGAGACCGGACGGGGGCAGGATATTTGTTGATGGAGTTGACGTCACAAACAAACCTCCAGAGAGGAGAAACGTAGCTATGGTGTTCCAAAACTACGCCCTCTACCCTAACATGACGGTGAGGGATAACATAGCCTTCCCATTGAAAATGAGGGGAGTGAGCAAGAAAGAAATAGAGGAGCGAGTGAATAGGGTGGCCGGACTTTTAGGAATATCAGACATAATGGACAAGAAGGTGACAAAGATAAGCGGAGGTCAGCAACAGAGGGTAGCGATAGCTAGGGCTATAGTGAGGAACCCATCTTACTACCTTTTGGATGAACCGTTGAGTAACTTAGACGCTAGGATGAGGACCGTTGCACGAGGTGAGCTTAAGAGGATTCAAAAGGAGTTACAAGGAACTTTCATTTACGTAACTCATGACCAGAAGGAGGCCTTGAGTCTAGCGGATAGGGTGGCGGTATTACACGCGGGGAAATTTGAGCAAGTTAGCAAACCTAAGGAGTTGTACGAGTATCCTAAAACGAAATGGGTGGCGGAGTTCATTGGAGATTTCCCCATGAACTTCATCCCAGGTGAGATTTTAGGAGAGAGATGTGACGAGATAGGTTTCAGACCCGAGTGGGTTAGCGTAGGAAAGGGATCTTTCACTTGTTCTGTTGAATCAGTTGAAGCTGTGGGGGACTCAAGGTATCTGGTTTGTGTCTTCAAGGGATTTGGAATAACAATCAAGTCGGAGGAGTATTACGACGTAGGGGACGAGGTTAAATTTGAGATAGTAGAATATAGGAAATTCAAAAACGGTTCAATACATCAATCTTAAACCAAGTCATGACGATTTTTCCTCCTTTTCTCCTCTCTCCTTCTCGCTCATCTCCAGGATCTTCACCCAGGTCATGAAACAGTCCTCTATGACCTTTCCTTTCTGTTCCACGTTCTCACCCTAGAACCCTAGTGAAGAACCTGACTGTCCTTTCCCACGCGTCTTTCGCCGCAGCTTCGTTGTAAACCTGCCCACCTTCAGTTGCGAACGCATGATAGGTCCCAGGGTAGATCTTCATCTCTAACTCCTTCTTGTATCGAATCATAGCTTTCACCATATCAGGGATACCTTGGTTAATCGCTGAGTCTTCCCCGGCGTAGAGGGCTAGTACGGGTCCCCTCACCTTAGAAATGTCCTCTATCTGCCTCGGATTCCTTCCGTAATATACTACAGTGGCATCGAGGGGAACCATCGTAGAGAGCTGAAATATTAACCCACCTCCCATGCAGAACCCAATTCCTCCGAACTTCTGAAGCCCAAGTCCTTTAAGGTATGAGTAAGAGGCCTCCAGGTCACCTATCATTCTGTCCTCAGTAGAAGCCCTATTTACAACCAGCTCTTGGTATATCTTCTTTTCGTCCTCCGATAGGCCCTCGACAAGTTTGGATATTGCGTTTTGATCGCCTCTCTTCTCAGGGGGTAAAGAGAAGAACCTTCTCATAACCCCTGAGATGGTCCTCTCGTTGAAGAGTTCAGAGTTTCTTGAGTAGAGATTAGGAGCTAGGACAGTGTAACCCAAAGACGCTAGCCTCCGGGTAACGTTCTTTATAAACTCTGTTATTCCCCATATCTCTGAAACCACTATTATCCCAGCCTTTTCCCCATCTGAAGCTAGGAACCCTTCTATTTCCTTACCATCAAAACTTGGAAACCTGATGGTTCTTTCGTTCATATCTTCGTTAGATATTTAATAATAAAAAACTTAACTTATAATGAAAGCTTAGGAGCTCTCCTTCTTAAAGCTTAGCTTACTTAGTTCAACGATCGCCCTAATCGTTCCCAACGTGTTGTTAACGTTAACGGTTGAGAACTCCAACGTTTTCCTCCCTTTACTCTCCTTGAGATCTCTGAAGAACCACTCAATGGAGGAGAAAACCCTGTCTATCATGAACTTGACTAACTTTCCCGTCAAACCCTTACCAGCTAACCTTGGGGCTAGCTTCCTAGTGGTCTTCATGTTATATGTCCAAGAAACGTATAGTAGATCCCAATACCTTGAGGGTAACCTATCTAACACTGGGAAAGGATTATCCTTTATCCTAGTTGTAAATATTGGTATTACAGGTAGTGGAAATATCCAGGCCGTGAAGTCGTGATCAATTATTTTCTGAACTAGGTCTATGCTATCTTGAACGTCGTCGTCGGTCTCCTCTTTATATCCTATTGTCATAGTGTAACAGGGGTAAACGTAGTTATCGTTCATTATGGAAGTGGCATCGATTATCACTTCTCCCCACTCCCTTGGAGTCCAGGGAAAGGCTTTCGCCGGCATGTACTTCTCCAGTATCTTTAGACTTCCGCTCTCCAACCCAACTACAGGCATCACTGACCTATCGAAGTCGTATTCAGCCACCTCTGCAATGGCTTGTACAGTTTTAGGGCTCTCCCTCACTGCAGGAGCTGAGATGTGGGGCCAGAAAATCCCATCGACCCCCATCCTCTTAACTTCAGTGAACAGTTTAACTAGCGCGTCGTGATTTACCCTAAGTTTAGAGGAGCCGTACAAGAGGATATCGTCAGTTATAAAGTCGATGTTCTTTATTCCTCCCTTTAGGTTGACCTCAACTTCCCTCTTTATGGTCTCAAGGGGAACGCTTCTAAAGGTCTCTGGGGTTATCGAACAGAAACTACAACCTCTTGGACAACCTCTCGTTACTTGCACTTCACCCCATCTGGTAGGACCTAGGATAGGAGGTATTTGCTCTGCCTTTGGGTCCTTACCTTTAACTATTGGAGGGACCGGCTCACCCTTAAGTAAGGACTTAACGACCTCTGGCAGTCTTATCTCTGCCTCCCCAAGGAACAATACGTCAAGCCAGTCCGGTCTGCTCTTAGTGAGCTCCCAAGCGCCGGGTCCCCCAGCGATTACCTTGAAGTTATACCTCTTCTTAAGTCTTGATATGACATCTCCTAGTTCCTCAAAGAACTGCTCAAGCCAAGACTTGCCTCCTCCAAAAAGAAGCGAAAGCTTAAACGTAACTGGGTCCAGTCCGAGAGGGTCGTGGACCGAAACGCCTATAACCTTCGTCTTATCAGAAACTACCTTCTCTAACCTCTCCGGTTGGATCACAGCAACGTCAGTTATACCGTTAGTCACTAAGGAAGCCTCTATCTTCCTTAGAGAGTAAGGCGCGTAAAGGGCCTTCCCCTCCTTGTCTACCTCCTTTATGGGTGGGGTGAAGAACTTATCCATGAATAACCTAGGCACTAGCCTAGAGGGCATGCAGGCAACGTATCCGAGCACGCTGGAGGATCCGAACTTAGTGAAGGACCCTCTGTCTGATGTCAAGATCACTTGCCAATCAGACATAAGATGTATTATCTACTTAGCAATTTAAAGATTAATATTATGAATATCAGTCCATCAAGGATTTTTAAATCAAGAGACCTAATGAGGATTGAAAAGATGTTTTATAGCTTTAGAGTAAGGTATAGCTTATGATAGTTTCCACCGAGAAGCTACCTGAGGAGTGCTATTCTCTCCTTCAGGAGTACGAGTTAAGGGAGGCAACTGAGGCCAACCTCGCTGAGGCTGAGTACCTCATATCCTGGCCCTCTAAGTTGAGATCGTTAGTTAGCAAAATGCCCAAATTGAAGGTCATTCAGACCTTATCAGCCGGCGTCGACGACGTCCCCTACGATCTATTAAGAAACGTGGTCGTGTTGTCCAATGCGGGAGCTTACTCAACTTCTGTAGCAGAGCACGCTTGGGCACTAGCTTTAGCCTTGGCAAAGGGAGTGAACGTCAGGAAGAGGGAACCTACCTATTCTATAACCGATCAGACGGCTCTAGTTTTAGGTGCAGGAGGCATTGGATCCGAAATAGCTAGGATCGCCAAGCAAGGATTTAGGATGAGGGTGATAGGAGTCTCAAGATCCTTCAGGCGACCTGAGTTTTTTGACGAGATGCTTCCCATGGATCAACTCAAAGAAGCTATAAGGAGAGGGGACGTTGTGTTCGATACGCTACCTCTTAACAAATCGACTAGAGGGGTACTGAACTACTCCGTGCTCTCGCTATTAAAGGAGAGGGCGATCTTAGTTAATGTGGGGAGAGCTGAGACCATAGTTGAGGAGGACGTGATGAGGGTTTTAAAGGAGAGGAAAGACGTGAGGTTCGGCACGGACGTCTTTTGGAGGAAAGACGGGAAGGAGAACTTTGAAAGCGAGCTGTGGAACATGGATAACTTTATGGGAACGTATCACACTGCGGGAGCTTCAGCTAGTGGAGAGACGTTGAGGAAGGCGATGATTAAAGCGTGTAATAACCTTAAGAACTACCTGGAGAAAGGAGAGAGCGAAAACGTGGTGAAGCTCTCGGATTACGTTTGAAGTTGAGTTCATGCAGTCTCTCATCGAGACCTGCAGTTGTTAGCCTCAGTTGTTAGAAAGCTTGTTAAACAGGTTCCATATAAGGTGAGAGGAGGTCTTGACGTTACTAACGGTGGGATGGAAGTTCCACTCCACCTCGCCGTGAGCTAATAGGTTCCTAACGTTCAAGGATAACCTCAAAGCCAAGCTGGCCCTTCCATCTACGAACCTATCTGCCCACGCCAAAAGCATTCCTTGGGAGAAAGGGAACGTTTCACCATTAACTTTCACCCTGTACTTGCTCCAACCCTGCCTTCTGATAAAAAGCTTCAACTTTCTGTAATCAAGACCCTTGACCTTGATCTTAGTTTTCTTGTATTTTATTATCACTTTTTCTCCTAGCCAAGTTGTGTAAAGGCTTCTGAGCCCCATCTCTAGGACTAGATAACTCTCGAGGGTGGCCAAGTCCTCCATCGAACAGGATATCAGTTTCATCGCGTAATCTTGTGCCTTCAAAACCTTGCTAGGAAGGTCGTTGTGAATTTCCCCCTCGCCTAGAATTAAATAGGGCACGTTAGCTAGGTAAAACCCTATCAGGTCCTTCTTAGTTGAGACCTTGATCTTCTCATCCCTTATCCTCACGTAGCCTCCCCTGTACTCTAGAAGATCTAACGCCTCATCCAACATTTCGTCATCCCCCTTCCTCTTATACTGAAAGAACGAGTTGGTTATCTTTATGAGTTTACTTTTCATGATAGGATTTTTCATCCAGTAAATTAAAAATCAGATATGCCAGGAGGTAGAGGTAGGATAGGTCTGATAGTCCCTGCTAACAACGCTGGGATTGAGTACGATTTTTGGATGATGTCCCCTAAAGGTGTGTCAGTTCACTCAACTAGGATGAGACCTAGCAAGGGATGCGAACCTGTCAACGTTGAGGAGTTCGAGGAGGAGCTGAGGTTCTCTTACTCCCTTCTGAAGGAGATCTCAGACGTTATAGTTTACGGAAGGACATACGGGACTCACAGGAACTCAAACGTAATAAGTAAAGTAGGTAACTTGATTATACCAGAGGAGGCGGTAGAGAAGATCTTTAGAGTGATGGGCGTCAATAAGATATGGATAGCTACACCTTATCCTAAGGAGAGGACATTAGAGGAGGTTAACTGGTGGAGATCTAAGGGATTTCAAGTTACAGGTTACGATGGATTAGGTAAGGTCAGAGGGTTAGACATATCTAACACCAACACGTTTACGATCTACAGACTTGTCAAGAGACATCTAGATCAAGTTTCTCAGGCGCAGGCAGTGTACATAGCGTGTACCGCGCTCTCAACTTATGAAGCGTTGAGTTACTTGAGTGAGGACTTGGGAATGCCTGTAATTTCCGAGAACTCCGCAGCTTTCATGGAGAGCTTAACCAGGCTCAAAATAAGTCATCGCGTGCCTGGAATTAAGTAAACCTTTTTACAAAAAAATCAAATTAATTTGTGTTCATACTTGACAGTTGGGGATATCATCTTAACTTTCCATGTGATCCCCATCTGGCTAGCTACGTTGGCTAAGTCGTTCATGCTCGGTACGTCCCATTCACATATAGCGGTTTTGTTACCCTCGTCAACGTTTAACTTCTCCAGTTTGAATCCCTTGGGAAGTTTCTTCCCCTTAGCCATGTCAGTCAAGTTGTTGAAGAACTTCACCGCTTCGTCCTTTTTAGACTCGTCCCATTCATGTATTACGTAAACCTTTGTCATAATTAATTATTAGCCTCTTTCAATTATAAGCCTTTCCTTACCTTGATCAAGTAGTTAAGCAAAAAGATTAAATAGTTAATTATTAGTTTACTAATTATGCATTACAAATGGATAGCCTTAAGTAACACCACGCTCGGAGTTCTCATGGCAACAATTAACGGAACCATTACAATAATCTCATTGCCCGCCATATTCCGCGGAATAGGGATAAACCCTCTTAGCCCGTCATCCTTTCAATATCTTCTTTGGATCTTGATGGGCTATAACGTGGTGACAGCCACTCTACTCCTTTCGTTTGGAAGGCTCTCTGACATGTACGGGAGAGTGAGGCTTTACAATCTCGGGTTCCTTGTCTTCACTATAGGTTCAATTCTCCTCTCCTTGACATTCGGTAGGGGGGACTTAGCTGGGTTGGAGCTAGTTATCTTCAGGATAGTTCAGGGTATAGGAGGTGCGTTCTTAATGGCTAACAGTGCGGCGATCATCACTGACGTTTTCCCATCCAGCGAAAGAGGTAGGGCATTAGGAATAAACCAGGTGGCTGCCTTAGCAGGCTCCTTAATAGGATTGATCTTGGGAGGGATACTCTCGATTATAAACTGGAGATACGTGTTCTTAGTGAGCGTGCCCGTAGGGGTGTTCGGAACTGCCTGGAGCTATCTGAAATTAAGGGAAACTAGCTATAAGAACAGGGAGGGGATAGATTGGATAGGTAACTTAATCTTCGGAACCGGTTTAATTCTCATCCTAATAGCAATGACCTACGCTCTAATGCCTTACGGGACTTCGCAGACAGGTTGGGGAAACCCTTACGTTATTTCTTCACTAATCTCAGGCCTCTTTTTACTAGGTTTATTCCCGTTTATAGAAACAAAAGTTAAGTATCCAATGTTTAGAATCGAATTGTTTAAGAACAGGATCTTCGCTGCGGCCAACATAGCCGGCTTACTTAGATCGATCGGATACGGAGGTTTAATGATCATGATAGTGATTTTCCTTCAGGGGATATGGCTTCCTCTACACGGTTACTCCTACGCTGAGACGCCCTTTTGGGCTGGAATTTACACTGTCCCCCTTATGGTAGGATTCGTATCGACGGGACCCATAAGCGGCTGGCTATCTGACAAGTACGGTTCCAGAGGTTTGGCTACAATAGGTATGATCATAGTGGGATTGGGATTCCTGGCTCTAACGACTTTACCGTATAACTTCAGTTATCCCGTCTTTGGAGCGATAATATTCATGATGGGAGTAGGCAACGGAATGTTCGCATCTCCCAACACGTCATCTATTATGGGGAGCGTCCCAGGAAAGCATAGAGGTGCAGCTTCAGGCATGAGATCAACTCTCCAAAACACGGGACAGACCGTGAGTATAGCCATTTTCTTCACAATAGTTATCTTATCCTTGAGCTCAACGTTGGGTCCGTCATTAGGCCACGCATTGGCTAAGGCAGGGGCTCCTCAGCTTTCACCATACGTTCAGAAAGTCCCGGTCACGGGCGCTCTATTCGCGGCTTTCCTAGGATATGACCCGGTTAGCGCGCTGCTTAGTTCCCTCCCTACTTCCCTTACGTCTCAAATTCCAGCTGGAGCGATCTCCATAATGGAACAGAGGACATGGTTCCCAAGCGCGATAGCCCCTAGCTTCATGATAGCCTTGAGGGAGACTTTCTACTTTGGGGCTGCTCTGTCCTTTGTCGCTGCGATAGCGTCAGCGTTGAGGGGTAAAGCTAAAAACGCTCAGGAGGTGGTTGAATATGATGCAGAAAAAGCAAGAAACTGAGGTCCTTACGAGCATCTCTAGGGTGTACAGGGCTGCAAAAAGGGAGCTCAACAACAGGTTGGAATCTCATGGGTTTTCATACGTCGACTTCTTAATACTCATGCAGGTTAGGGACTCGCCGAAGTCAATGGTTTACTTAGCTAAAGAGGTGCTGATGACTCAGGCCGGTATAACCGCCGCCATAGATAGACTTGAGGAGAAAGGACTTGTGAAAAGGGAGAGAGATAAGGAGGATAGGAGAATCATAAACGTTCAGATTACAGAGCGAGGGGTTAAAGCGACTGAGGAGGCCATACAGGTGTTTAACGAGTTAGCCGTTGACCTGGTTAAGGACCTAAGCGATGAGGATAAGGCAAAGTTAATAGAGCTTTTAGATAAGCTCCTAGAGAAGCTCATGAAGGGGAAAATAAACGTAGAGCCTGATCAGAGGTAGTTTTTGAAACCGTTCTTCAAGTAATAATACGTTCTTATCAGTTCGGCGTGGCTCCACACTAGGGGAGAGACTGAGGGATAGTTGCCTGAAGGCGTTATCTGTTCTGGTATCACTCCAGTTTTAAGGGAATTCCTTTCGACCCACTCTATGTATTTCTTAGCCTCCTCGATCCTGCCTTCCGCTATAAGCTCTTGTGCAACCCATAACGTTGTTATGAACCAAGCGTTAGGTCTCTCATCCTCCTTCAGGTAGTAATCACTCTCATATCTGGCTATGCCTCCATTAACGGTGAGTTTCCTCTCCACAGTCTCCCTATTTATCCTAACCTTAGGGTCGCTTATGGGGTAAGCTAATAGACTTCCAATCACAGTGCTGGAGTCCACAGTGGGATCAACCTTTCCGTTCATTACACTCCTGGCGAAGTGATCTCC
Source organism: Metallosphaera cuprina Ar-4 (assembly GCF_000204925.1). Classification (NCBI taxonomy): domain Archaea; kingdom Thermoproteati; phylum Thermoproteota; class Thermoprotei; order Sulfolobales; family Sulfolobaceae; genus Metallosphaera; species Metallosphaera cuprina. The sequence continues at coordinate 885,139 of NC_015435.1, forward strand.
AACCCACATCTGATCGAGACCCTTCTTTAACGATTCGGCCACGCTCTCATACTTCAGTGCTAAGCTGTCCTCTCCAAAAAATGAGGCAAAGCGCGACGCCGAGGTTAGCCCTGCAATCACCGCGGCAGTTGTGAAGAAGTGAACTCCAAACCTTTCTTCCCACAAGTCATAAGACGGCAAAACGTGCACTCCATCCTCGTTTAGGTAGGAGCAGAGGAAGTCAGCTGCAGCCTTAATTCCGGGTCTGTAGAGGTCCTTAATGAAGTCCACGTCTTTGAAAACTGAGAAGTGGACCCAAAGGGCGTAGATCATGAGTGCGGTCTCGTCCTCCTGAATTGGAAGGTACTTTTCAGTCCAAGGATGCCAAGTACTTCCCCAGTACCCATCTATAGTATATTTCTGGAACATGAACCCTCTAAACAACAGCGGTTTGGCGAAATTGAAGAACTTCTTAGAGAGGTCCTCGTAACCGGTCAGCGCCATAGCTACGACCGTGAAGGCTGCGTCTCTAGGCCAGACGTAATTATACGTATCCCTGTTGAACCTCATTATGTCGGTGTCCAGAGACGCTGGGATAGCTCCGTTGTCCTGCCAGTGGCTGGCAATTATTAACAAGCTCCTTTTTATCTCCTGGTGTTTCGCCTTAGTAAGCCAAGCTTTCCAGTAGTTACTAGTCCTATCCATGATCTTGTTCGGATCTCTCTCCTGCACGTACTCGTTTAACTTAACAACGTCCTTGTAGCTTCTCCCGGCTACCAACCAACACGTCAACGACTCGTTTACCTCATACGAGACTGCAGAATCCACGTTACCTTGAGCTATCGGGTTATTGGAGAGTTCTCCATCCTCACAATCTTTCCATGTTCCCACAAGGTTTCCAGTCTCCTTGTAACCCGTAGCGTATTGGTAAGGTCTTACTCCGCAGGAGAATAGAAACCATCTGTCCCTCTTGTAATGGATGATGGACCTTGTTGAAGGATCATAAAGGGCGGTATCACCATACTCAGTTCCGTTGATGTGAAGGTCCCAAGCGAAGAAAAGCCTTCCTTCCCTTAGGTTAACCTTCCTCACTAGTATAGGGTAAGCTAAATCTATAGTGTCGCGAACGTTAATCTTTTCGCCGTCTAGCTCCACCGTGGCCTTAGATATCAAGGTATCGGTTTCGTAACTTATTGAAGGACTAAGATCGTGAAGCCAGTGGAAACCTGATTTAGTGAGGAATCCCATTCTGCCCGCATGAAGGTGGTTATCCACGGAAAGGGGATAGTAGAGCTCCCTCATAAGGTAACTTGAATCGAAAAGCGCGGTGAGCTTTCCATTGCCTAAAATTATGTGCCTTGTCACACCATTTAATCTACAATTAAGGTATAAGAGCGATGATCCAGATCTAAATTAAAATGAAGTTAAATTTGTTTATTTAATTATTAAATTAGATATTATCTCTGATGAGGTCCTATAAATGAAAAGTTTAAATTCGTTCTAATTATAACGTTAGATAGACCAGTATGATCAATCAATCGCTTGAATTAATTAGGATTTTTTCAATATTTTATATTATAATAATGATGGCGATCGATTTCTGGATTTTAGGTAGTGTACTAAGGAGGGAGTTCGTTAATAAACGTTTAGTGCTATTCTTAATATCCATCATTTTACTAATGTCTGGAGAGAGCATATCTATAGGGTATATAGCCTTTTCCGGTGGAACGTTTTTAATTGAGCCGATAATCCTGATCCTATCCTCCATCCCAGCGTTAATTTCGTTTACGGTTAAGTCAGAAACGTTGAACGTAAGGAAAGACCTAGGTATCGGAGTTCTCCTATCGCTAACTACAGTTTATGACGAGCTCTCCATGGGTTACCTTTATGGGACCGCTTTCGTCCATGACGTTACGAATCCGTTTTTGCTTTCAGTTGAGAACCCTGCCTTCGGATTAATGATGCTTGCAGACGGAATATACTTCTTGTTGATATCCAGGAATAAGACCATCTTAGAGGGTGCGATAACTACGTTTGCGTTATCCATGGCTTTCATCCCATCCCTCTACACGTTCAGCAAAACGGCGGAGCTCTACCTATCCTTAGTCTCATCGTTGATAATGATAGTTAACGTTGTAATGATATATCTCATAGAGATCAAGAGGGTAACGCTTCAAGGTCAGCTCGTCTCAATCTCTTTGGCTCTATTCGACTTCATCATGATGTTAGGCCTTTCCCTCTTCGCCTCAATGGAAGACCTATGGTTGATTTCAATCTCTATGGTAATCTCAATGGCGTGGTATTTCATACTGATAATTCATCAGATTCCGTCAAGGAGGATATCACTGAAGTTGAGGTATCCTTTCCTTTTTTAGTTTTGGTGAACCTGGCTGAGCTAACGATGGGTTTTGGGGAGACCGTCTTAGGGTTTAACTTAACCAACTCATTATACGGCGTGGTCCAAAGCGCGCACGTCATGAACCAAGAGACGATGTCCAAAATGGGTTCATTAAGTACGGGATCTATGAGCTCGATGCATATGCGATCTCCTTTCACTAATCCTTTCTGGTGGCTCTTCCCTATTAATCCCCTTTCCATGTTCGAGATGTACCTTCACGGAAGTTTATTCCAAACTGTTTTGATGGCTCCCTACATGTTAGTTATGGCAACTACAATGGCTCCCTTCTACGTTATAATGATGGGAGGAGAGATGGCCTACCTTGTTTACGAGAGGTTCAAGAGGGCTAGAACCGCATACCTAAAGAACTGGACATTAGCTATCATAGTTGGAATACCTATCTTCGTGGTTCTGATACCTTACTATACTAATTTCTACGTGTTCGGAATGAGCGGGATGATATTCCCAGTTACGTTAACTTCCTTCATCGTTTCTTTGATTGCCATTACCTTAGCTTCAACTCTTTTCGGGAGAGGAGTTTATTGTAATTTAGTGTGTATGTCAGCTCACATGTTCTCTAACACTTTCTTTGAGCAGTTCAACGCTAAAAGGAGCAGTCATATCTGGGATTACTTGAGGTGGTCATTCCTTGTTCCTATGTTGGTGGCTTTTTCCCTTTACGTCATCTCTCAAGTTCACATAGTGAAGATGAGTATAGACCCTCTAAACTTTTACGGTATGTTTACGCTGAACTACATCTGGTGGTTCTTCTTCTTTTTAACGCCGGTCTTCGGGACCTACGCCTGCGCTAGGCAAGGATGGTGCGGATTTGGAACTTTTGTAGGGATCTTCAACAAGTTGGTCTTTAAAGTAAAGGCAAAGCACATAAGTACATGTGAGACGTGTGAATCTAAGGACTGCGAGTCTTCCTGTCCTGTCAAGATTCCAATATCTCAGGACGTTCTAACAAAAGGTTACGTTAATAGAGTTAGCTGTGTAAGTTGTGCTAAGTGCGTCGACTCATGCCCATACGACAACCTTGAGGTAAAGAACTTTATCTCTCTCATTAAAAGGTGAGCTTGCGGTTAAACGAGATCTTAAGAATCTTTGAAATAAAATACCTATTTTCCTTTTTATCTAATTATTTCATTTTCAATAATCATTATAGAAAAGACTTCTAGATCTTGCGATAAGACAAACCTAAAATGAGGCACTCGAATCATGTGCTAGTCTTACCTCGGTTAGGGAATAACTATCACGCCTTACATTCTCTATCTGAGTGTGAAAATTCCCTTGTCCTTTTGAAGTAGCGTCTTAAAAAACGAAATCAATCCGCTCTACGTTATCTATTCCCACACTTCATGATCTGTAATCCACGCAAAGGTGCAGTCGAGATCTTTTCAATTTAACGTCTTAATACTAATGTTCCGTTAGCTCCAATCTCTTTGAGTTGTAGAACTTGATTTTTGATCATGATTTCCATAAGATCGAATTAGATAAAATTTTTATGTAATAACGGTTGATAATTAAATATGAGTGGAGACATATTAGAGAAGTTGAGAAACGACCAGGAATTTATAAAGAAGGTAGCTGATTCTGTCTCTCAAAACGTACTTGTTAACCTAATGAAGGACTTAACGACTATTATCAACGAGAAATTCACTTTATTTGAGGATAAATATAATAAACTAATAGAAGAAATAAAGAATTTGAGGCAAGACTTCCAGGACCAAAACAAGAAGATCCTTGATCGTCTTGAAAAAGTAGAGGTTCAGATCGTCAAGCTCCAAGAGCAGGTAGCCAAACACACCGAAGCGATAGAGAGACTACAGGAGCAGACCAACCGGAACACAGAGGCCATCGTCAAGCTCCAAGAGCAGGTAGCCAAACACACCGAAGCGATAGAGAGACTACAGGAGCAGACCAACCGGAACACAGAGGCCATCGTCAAGCTCCAAGAGCAGGTAGCCAAACACACCGAAGCGATAGAGAGACTACAGGAGCAGACCAACCGGAACACAGAGGCCATCGAAAGATTAGAGAAGAAATTTGACGAGACCTTTAGTGGAGTGAAAAAGGAACTTTCAGAAATCAAGAGCTATTTAGCAACTATGTCATCTAACTTGGAGGAAGAAGGACGAGAATATGTGGAGTGGAAGTTCGAAAAGGATCTTGGAATAAAACTCGAAGTTACGAGGTTAGAAATTGAAAATGTACTTGAAATTGATATATATGCAGAACACAAGGACTTCGTGATCGTCGGAGAAGTTAAAAATAGGGTTGGTATATCAGCGGTGAGAGAGCTAAACAAAAAGATCACAACGTTAAAGAGGGTCAAACCTGAGACATCTAATAAGAAGATCGTTTCCATTATTTACGGTTTGGGCTTCACCAGGGAAGTTATCGAATATTGTAAGGAGCAAAGTATATTTGCCACCAACGGCTTTAAGGAATACACGCAACTAACAGTCTAGTTTGGCAACCTGAGTTTTTATTCCGTGTAAACTACCTAAATCTAGTAAATTGTAAAGTTTTGAAGGAATTGAAGTCGAGACATCCACTGGAATCCATGAGGTTTGAGTCTCTCTCGTAATTTTAGCTTAGGCTAAGCGCGTTACTTCTCCTCTTTAAAGGGATTGTATTCAAAAGTACGTTTAGCTATCGCTTTTTTTTGAGTTAGAAATTCTATTCCTAATAAATAGGAAATAGATTTATAATGAAACCTTGAAGTGGTATGAGGCCTAACGATGAGGTTTGAGTCGAACCAAATCAGACTATTTGAGAACTTAAGACCTTAAACTATTGAAAACTTAATCTTTAGTTTTTTAACGGAAATGAGTTTTCTCTAATTCATGAGAAGAGAGCTTTACATCGTAATCGGTTTCGTAACTATGTGTTTCAACTCTCTTTATCAATATTCCTGGAACGCGTTAGAGCCTTTACTTAAGAATGGCTTTAACGTATCTGTAGTCCAGGTAGCACTAGGTTTCTCTCTTTTTAGCATTTTGTCATCCCTTTTCCAACCCGTCGGGGGCCATTACGCTGATAGGAGAGGACCTATGGAGATCGGGATACTAGCGTCTATCCTCTCATCATTAGGTTTCTTAGGAACCTACGTCTCTCCAAATATCGTCTACTTCTACGTTTTCTGGTCGATCGGGAGCATCGGAGAAGGGATACTCTACGGGATAGCAGCTAACTTAGCGATCAAGTGGTTCTCGGACAGGATGGGTTTCGCCACTGGTTTGGTTTCCATGGGCTTCGGGATAGGATCTGTTATAGCTAATCCGCTCATCGTTTTAGTTAACAACTTTAGGATAGTCACGCTCGTCATTGGGCTTACCGAAATCGTGGTTCTCACTACCCTGATGGCGTTTGTTAAATATCCTAAGTCAGGCTCAGGGAGACCTCCAGGCCAAGTTATACTAACGCTTAGGTTCTGGTTGATCTACCTGTCTTTCGTTGGGGCCGTTGTGCCGTTGACAACTATATCATCTCAACTCTCTCTACTAGGTAGGAACCTGCCTCAAGGAGAGCTTGTAACGCTCATCTCCCTGTTCCCGCTACTTAGTGGAGGCCTAAGACCAGCGTTTGGCAGGTTCGCAGACAAGATGGGAATATTAAAGACCACCTTACTTCTGAACACTTTACTCCTCATAGGATCGGTTACCGTCTCTTTAGGTCAACTCGTTGTGGCGACCGTGCTCATCGGATTTGCAGGCGGATCAATGATTACTTTGTACTTTAACGTGGCGGGAGAGGTTTTCGGAACTAGGTTCTCTACCGTCAATAGTGGTATCCTCTATACTGGAAAGGCGATAGGTGGGGTGTTGGGCAGTTTAGTCTTCACCTACCTCTATGTTATTAACGCGACGCTCTCCGACGCGTTCTTGTTAATGACCAGTCTGCTCGGAGTCTTGGCTCTTTTGCCGGTGCTGAGAGGAAAGCGGGTTGTCTCTTGAGCTTCCACGCTATGAGGTCTTTAAGGACTGAAGAAAACAGCTAAGGAAAGAGAGATCCCAGTCGATTTCTTAATTTTCGTAGTTTATCTAAATTACGGGCGCCATTCTTAAATAATATCTTATATTTCTAAGATGATAATGGTATGCTTATATCCAGGCACTAATTTTTTAAACTTTTCAGTCTAAGACAATATTGTGAGACTATGTTAAATCTGACCAAAAGGAACAAATTAGACTATGACATGGCAAAGATGCCTGAGGAGTTCCTAAAGTTAGAGTACCCTTACTATTACTCCTCAGTGAAGAGGAAGTATAACGACCCAATGCTTTACTTTTCATGAATTTATTGTCCTTTTTGGAAAGCGATTTAGGATTTGGAAAATTTTATCTTAGGACACGAAAGATAGGGTTTCCGAACTGGTAGGATGTCCTTTATTGATCGGGAGATTCCCTTCTACTTTAGAAAACGAAGAAGGCACTTCTCATTAGGCTTAAATCGAGCTCCTCACTTATCGAGGCCTGAGTAAAGATCTTGGTACGAAAGTAGAGATCTTGGTACGAAAGAACGGTCGTTAGCGACGTCGCTAACGTCTTTACTTTTTATATTAAATCGTAGTCTAAGTCGAACCTAGATATGACTCTTTAATTAGCTACAGATCAAAGCCGGCAACTAGCCGTGTGTCCAGCCTATCCTCAGTTTAGAAGGTTGAAAAGTCTGCGAAGTACCCACACCGTTTCTTACCTAATCAAGGAACTTTACTTGAACTAGTTTCAATCAAAAAGAGTAATAGTATTATAAAGCATTTTTAATTTAGATTTGTGATCTTTTCCATAAACTCGTCCATCCTTTTTAACACTTCCAAGTTCCTCATTCCGAACTCGCTTGCTAATTCAGAAGGTCTCTTATAACCAACGTATGTTTTCCCTGAACTAGTCCAGATCACAATCCTCAGAGGCAACTCGTAAGCGATCTCCCTTCTCTCTTGCATGAGCAACGTACCAACCTTAGGGTTACCAAAGATGATAACCTTAGTTGGATCTAGCCTCATTCCGACCTTCTTAGCGTTCTCAGCGTGATCTATTTCCGCGAATATCTCTGCCCCAAGGTCAATTATCCTCTTCTTTATCTCAGATTCTAGCTCATCCATCGAGCTAGAGAACTCCTTCACGATCATAAGGGAGGATAAGAAACAAAGGTAATAATTTTTTCTCTGCTTACCTAATTTTTAAGGTCACGTTACGTACAAACCCCAAAAATTGATACACCCAAACCGCTATCGTTACGTAATAGAAGACCGTAGCTATCAAAGAAATTCCTGGGATCTCGCTCACCTTCCCTAAGAAGTAAGTACCCAAGTCGTATACCGCAATGGGGAATACGGCGCTCCAGAATTGAAAGTCATATCTGAGTAGTGAAATTTTCCTGATGATATGTTTCCAGAAGAAGGAAAGAAAAAGCAGCGGCATCCACCACGTGCCGTAGGCCCATATCAACAGTCCTGTTCCCAATAGGAAATCCTTCAAGTAAGGAAAGCTCGACGAGTGAAGAAAGAGGAGCGAAGAGGATAGCGCAGCCAGCGCAGGAAAGCCACCGTTTATCCAGTAAGCCGGTATAACGTCTTCAGGTCTAACATGAGTCAGGAAGAGTCTGATTGCTATAAAAACGATGATAATTAGGTAAACTACCCAACCTATGAGGTAAGTTATGAGTCCGGCATAGACGAGCCCTTGAAACCTGGAAGAGAGGTCCGTGGACAACACGGAGAGAGTTAGCGTTGAAACGGGAATGAGCAACCACTGCCCGTTAACGTCTCTGAATCCAGGCTTATCTTGTCTGATCATAAGTATGAATAAGAATAGATATTGAAAGGAAATCCAGAACACCAGGCTTGTCCCCCAAAGGAGTAGTGCCACTAACGGTTTGTTAAGAATCAAGATCATATCGTCTCCTATCACATCCGTTCCTGCAACGAAAGTAAGGAAGCCCAATCCCCTGTTGAAATCTAAGAGATCTACTTTCAATTTATCTGAATATTTCAACAGCCTCAACAGTGTGAAACAGACTAGAACAGAGTAGATGAGTAGGTTTAACCACGTGAAAACGTAGGAAAGTATCTCCTGTTCGAACACCTTAAACAGTATTGATAGAACGCCAGTTGCCATAACCATTCCGAAGTAAGAAGGAGAGAGAACTGAGATCTCGTAAAGGATTTTCCTCAGCATAAGAACTGTTCTATGGATTTATGAAAAATCTTTTCTTAGAGTGCGGACACTATTTAAGGGAGAGCGTAAGGGGTACCGCTCAATTTCTTCCCTAGTGCCTTTTCCAAAGCTATGAAGACTGCAGGTAAGGCGCCAGTTGTCCCTGCCTCCCCTACCCCTCTAGCTCCACTCAAAGTTTGTGAAGGAGTGCTCACGTATTCTGTAAAGACTCTCCTCACTGCCTCAACTGCGGTAGGCACTCCGTTGTCTGCAATTGAGCTAAATAACGGATTACCCAAATCATCGTATGGGGCCCTCTCGAAGAGGACCTGGGACGCTCCCTGAAGTATACCACCTATCAGTTGTCCCTCGACTTCCGACTCTATTATGGGTCTCCCCACGTCATCTATGGCGTAATACTCCAGGACCTTAGCCTGTCCGGTTTCCTTATCGACGTCAAGGACAGCTATGTGAACTCCCGGCGTGTAGAGATCAGGCGACTTGGAGAAAACCTCAGCCTCAAAGGTCTCGTCAGAGTTGATCGCCTGCTCTACAGTCAAGCCCTTAGACCTTATCTTCTCAAGCACCAACCTTGCAGCCTCTATTACGGCCGAACCGCCAGCTGCCGCAGATCTGCTCCCGAAACTTCCTATTCCTTCCTTAATGAGCAACGTGTTGTTAACTTCGATCCTTATCACTTCAGGGTTAACCCCCAGGACTTCACTAGCTAACACTGCGAAAGTTGTCTTGTGGGCCTGTCCGTGAGGTCCGCTTCCAACAGCAACGTAAACCTCTCCCTTTCCTACCCTCACTTTAGCCCCCTCTCCGGGGGAGCTCCTCACCACCTCAGTGAAGGCTATGAAGGAGATGGGCTTCCCTTTGTGTCTCTCCTTCATGGAGTAGTAAACCTTCTCAGCCCTCTCAAACAACTCCTTATACCCAGCCCTATCTATCCTCACTCCCAGAGGCGTCACGAATTCGCCATCTATGAAGTTCCTCTTTCTTGTCTCAACGGGACTCACGTTCAGCCTCTCCGCTAGGTCCTCGATTAACGTCTCAGTTATTAGGGCGGCCTCAGGTCTCCCGGCCCCCCTATAAGGTCCCGTCGGCGGTTTGTTAGTGTATACCCCAAGGGCTCTAATTTTAGCGAACCTCATTCTGTACGGACCGTTTAGGAGGGAACTTATGAAGCTCGGAGTTGAAGTGTTTAAGGTGAACGCGTAAGCTCCCAAATCCACCGCTATCGTCCCTTCCAAACCTAAGATGGTCCCATCCGATTTAGCGTGAAGTCTCACCTTAGAGTAAACTCCTCTACCTTGTGTAGGGTTGGTCAAATGTTCCCTCCTGGTCTCTATCCACTTCACAGGCCTTCCTAATTTAATCGATGCGAGGGATGCCAGAACGTACTCAGCGTAAGCCGAAACCTTGTTTCCAAAACCTCCCCCTACATTAGGTGGTGAATAGACCACTATCCTCTCTGGAGGTATCCCTAAGGCCTCCTGGAGGTCAGATCTAACTCTAAATGCAGATTGGAAGGAACCTATAACGGTGAGGACGTTGCCGTCATAGTTCGCTATCACTCCCTTGGGTTCCATAGGATGTTGAACTACTCTATCCTGGGTCAGTTCCCTCTCAACCGTCACATCCGAGTTAACAAGTTGATCTAGGTCTCCCCCTGAGAGGTTTAGATCAATCGCTATGTTACCTTTCTCATGAATCTTGATCTCCTCTTTGATCGAGTCAAGGATAGAGATCACAGGTTTCTCTTGAGAGTAGTCCACACCAACCTCATCGATGACGTCCTCAACCTCATATCTGTCCTTCACCACGAAGGCGATCACAGGTTGACCAACAAAGTTTACCTTACCGTCGCTGAGCACAGGCATCTTAACTACGTTCTTGCTTCTGGGGTCTGGTCTCACCGGCATGTAAGTTGAAACGGTCCTCCAATCTAGAAAGGTAAGGACTCTGTCACTCCTTGAGACGTCTAGAACTTTAGCTCGGGCGAACGGAGACCTCACTACTCCCAAAAAAACTGTTCCTGGGAGCTCCAGGTCATCTATGTACTTTCCTGTTCCCTTTACCTCATCTAAATGCTCTCTTATTCTCATCATAACGATAGACTTAGAGTTAACAATAAAAAGCATATCTCGAACAAGTTTCTAGTCTGGAGGTATCTCTTGAAATACATCATTCAATCTTATGCCCTCTCTTCTCCTCAGCCAGCTAGCTACGAAGTATATTATGACTCCTGATCCTACTAGGGAGATCAAATATCCGGTTCCTATCGGGTTGATCCCTCCTGAGGAGATCACCCCAAAGAAGGGGTTCGTCACGGACTCATAAGCTAGAAACGCCATGAAAGCTGAGGAGAGGACCGACGTAATGAGAAGACCCGTGTTCCTCTCTTCCCTACCTACCTTAACTCCTGTTAACCCTACCAGGAAAAGGTAGATCGCCGCTAGAGGGGTGTAAGCGTAGAGTGACTCGGCCCCGTTAACCGATATCAGAGGGATGGTAAGGAAGATTAAGGTCAGAACTAAGTCTAACACGTGGGCTAAGTAGGGTGAGGAGGCCCTGTTTAATTTCGCGAAGAAGCTGGGGAAAACCCTGTCGAAGGAGAAGGCAAAGACGTATCTTGAGAACACCACCACACCGAACGCTATAACGAAAAAGTTCCAAGCAATCAATCCCATCCCTAATACCCACTGAACTATAGGAGGGGATACAGCTATCGAAGCCGTCCAGAAGTTATAAACGAAAGTTGGGTACAACGACGCGTTGAAGGTGTACCCCCCTATCGCGTCCATAACGAAGAATGGTACAGTTATCATCATAGCGGTTAAAACGCTGGCAAAGAGGAGGTTCAACTTTATCGAACCTTTTGCCTCAGACGCCACTGCAGGTCCAGCATAGAGCCATATGTAGGCGAAGGAGGCGAAGTAGGGTATCATGTAGATCGTGGAGGGGAGGCTGAAAACGGGTCCTCGATAGGACGACTCGTTGATTCCCTCTCTCGTGATGAAGTCGTTTATTGCTGAGTGAAAGGTGCCTGCGATTCCAGAGTGTATCAACATTATTACACCCAAAGCTAAGGAGGCTGAGGAGAAGATTCCTAACCAAGTCGTTAACGAGTAACCGAATCTGGGCTTCACGATGTTAATACCAATTATTATTATGAAGGCCAGGGCGGACAGTCCGTATATTAAGAGTTCCTGCGTTAAGGTTAACCTGCCGTACGGGTTTACGAAAACGTTATTGCTGAGGTTGACAAGTGAGGGAACGTTATCTAAAACCCCTATCTCAGAGAGAACCGAGTTTATTGCACTTACCGAGAAGAAAGCTGATAGAGCGAAGAAGGGAGGCATGTTGAACGCTATCGCTATTCCCATTACGCTCCCTAGACCTCCGTGAAGTTTCCTAGAGAGCCAGATGTAATCTCCCCCTGTCCTCGGCATCCTCATCATGAGGGCTGTATACACCCCAACGAGAGGGAGAGAAACAAGGAAAGTCAGGAGTGAGGCCACCCATAAGTTGGCTCCAGGCAAAATGTAAGGGGAGATCCCCTGAAAGACCGCCAATCCGGCCCCCATGTTCGCCACGTTAAGCATGATCAGGTCCTTCAACGTTGCGTGTTTCACTAAACCAGAGGATTGCCTAAGGAACTTGGACATGAGAGAAACTACTATGATTAAATCTGATAAATCTATAACATTTAAACAAGTTATGCAATAGCTCATGAGTGAGGCGGCAAAAATGGCTGAACCAAGGATCGAAAGCGTCTCGCTCAGGGCTGAGGAAGTGGGGGAGAAAGTGAAGGATAAGGCGGAAAGGGTCTTAAGCTCTTACAACGTTAAGGTCAGGGAAGAAGGATACGACGCCATTATGATAATAGGAACGGACAGTTACCTTTTACACATACTTCAGAACATGAGGACTGAGGCGCCTATATTTCACGTCAGTCCTCCTAGTTATAACACCTTTTACTCCTCAGTAGATTGGGAGGAATTAGATCTTGGAGTAAGAAAAATATCTAGGGGAGAGTATCACGTGGATCACTTCACAAGGCTTAAGGTAGCCCTAGACAGGGAAATCTACTCCTTAAACGAAGTTGCAATATTCCCATCGAGGAGCGCGACTTTGATGGAGTACTCGCTTTACGTCGACGATGAGATGCTCTGGAAGGATAGGGCGGACGGAGTTATAGTCTCCACCCCTGCGGGTTCAACCGCTTACGCTTTCTCCGCAGGAGGTCCCATGGTCATAAGGGGAGCTAAGGTCTTCATTGCTGTCCCGGTTAACTCGCTCAATCCAATGAGAAGGAGCCTTGTGATCTCCGACGACTCAAAACTGGTTATAGAGCCGTCAAGCGTTACCTCAATAGAGGCGGTAATCGACGGGATATCTAGGATAAAGGTTAAAAATAGGATATTGATAGAGAAGGGGACCCCAGCTCCCTTCATTAGGTTGTTTAAGAAGTTAGGAGAGAACATAGAGAGGAAGGCAAAGCTTTCAATAGAGCAGGGCATACCACCGAGCGCTAAGTTCGTGTTGAAGATGCTTCAGATATACGGAGAGGCCTCGATTAAGGAACTGCTTGAGAGGACTGGATTACCTGAGAGAACCATTAGGTACGCCTTATCTGTACTTGTGAAGGAAGGTATCGTGAAGAGAGTGACTAATCCGAGGAATCTACAGCAAAGGATTTACAAAGTCGCAGAAAAAGCTAAATAAGTTCGTACTCTACGTTATAGTTCGCGTGCTAAAAACCAGAGAGAAATGGTAAATAGAGTTCGTTGATTTCAAAATCAATGGATGATAACTAAAATTCACGGACCATCAAATTCGTTCTATTCAACTAGTAACGACTTAAATTAATGAACTAACATGTCTGAGATTTGAGGTAAAAACTACAGTATAGTTAATACAAGGTTGGAGGACAAGTCGAATCTAGATTTAATTTCTAATAGAGACGCTCAATGATAGCTAGGTCAGATCTAAAATAATTTTTATATTTTTAAATAGTTTGATGGAAGGTGATTCTACATAAAGAGCGTCATCTTCGTTCCTTTTTTATCATGTTAAAATTAGATAAATTTAACAAGATCGGAAGGTCTAGTTTATTAATAAAACTTTGGCGCAATACAGTTAGACTTTTCCCTAAAATGTGTTCAGGTCTGATCGATGATGAATTTAGATTAAGTTAATATAGAAAAGTCAATTGGAATAGTTATGGCCGATAAAGTATAGAAAATGATTAGTTGATCTTCTATGAAAAGGAACTAAAGCAACTATTATACGAAATAATATTAATAAATCATATTGATAAAATAGCAAAGGAGTTAGAGATGATGTCCAGGATGATTAAGATTAACGGCGTCCTATTTAATGGGGTTATCGTAATTATAATCTCGCTAGTCCTACTTGATGTGTTTAAGGGAGCGGTAAGTCTAACCTTGGTAGGTATGTTTATAGGAATTATGTTAGGGATACTAATGTCCATATTATTATGGATTATATAAATACTATAAATCGAATAAAATTCTAGATTTTGTTATGAATAGATCGGAAGGTTCGATTAGCTTCAGTAACGAATTACATTTTTGAGCGCAAAGCTTCACCAAGTCAACGGAGAGGAACACGTGCTTTAGAGTGAGCTTATTGGTCATCCGATCTCTATAACGTGAAGCGTGAGGTGATCAGAACTTTCAATTAGAGCTATTGCATCAATCAGGATCTTACGGGACGGCGATCTTCAACCTATTGGGTTACACAGTAGATTATCGACGGTTATTTGGACTTCTATAAAGGGTTTACAACTAATTAATTTATTGGAAAACGTTCTGGATGCTAAACAAAACACGTTTTAGTTTAACACGTTTTAGTTTAAAATCTTTCCAATTAATTATGAACAGTTATTCTGCGTCAATAAATGAGAAATTATCATAAAAACAAGGACTATAATATATCATTATCTAAATGAGCAACGAAAAATATATCTATATATTAATATATCCTCATGAACCTCCGAGATAGAGGTAAATAAGAATTAAGTTTATTATGAAATCCCAAAAAATTTTGAACACTTTCAATCCAAATAAGCTTCAGTGATGATCTTTGTTTTTCCCTCCAAAGTATGCAAAATCCTTATATTAGACTAATTGTATTTTAAGTAATGAAACTAAAGATAGTGTTCGCAATAGCGATAATTATCATAGTCCTAGTCTCTTTCTCTGCGTATTGGTATTCTAGAACATCTCATAATGAAGTAAACGTTGCTTATACGAAACCAACTGATGAGGTTAAACTGTTTCCGACTCAATCAAGGGGATTCTCGTTAATAGGTAGTTACCTGAGTGACAGTAGGTACGGTATGGCTCAACTTTACGGCCAAAGCTCTTCATTGATGGCATCTCCGTTCCTTTGGAACGTGAAGGAGGGAGAGGGTCAGGTAACAATGAACTTCTCAAACTACTTGAAAGTTGTAATCAACATGAGCAAGGTTAATAAGATAACTCCTTCAATTCCAGTTGACGGATATCCTGGGTTAATGTACGGTAGAGAGATGTGGTTCCCATTTGTTGCTCAAACTGAAACTTACAGGCTGAACTTACCTGAGATCGTAAATGATTTACCCTCATTTTACTCCATATTGAACTACTCGATCTTCGTTAACGAAGGAACAGTTGATGACTTCTCCTACGACATATGGCTGAGTCAGAACCCTAATATCACTTACCTGAAGTATGGAGACTTTGAGGTTATGATTTGGTTATATTGGCACGAGAACTTCTCTTCAGACAAGTACATGATCTACACGGGAGAGATGACCATACCTGTGGAGGTGAACGGAACCTTCGAACCAATGAACTTCTCAGTGTACGTTTTACCCAGGACGGGTTCCGCGGACGGATGGACCGGCGTTTACTTACTTGCCCCTAGGAACCTGCAGGGAAGCGTTGGAGTCCCGATAGCGTATGTTCTAAACAATATGAGTCCTTACCTCAGCAAGGTAAAGATAAACATCTATAACACTTCGAAGTACTACTTAGACGCCATTCAGGTAGGTATGGAGTTTAACGACATTTCAGGTACCGCTGACTTAGGATATTCTCTCTATTCTTGGACTTTAACGTTTGGCAACGCGACTGCCTGATTTTTAAGCCTAGGGCGTTCCAAGATTAGACTCTTCTAACTCTTGCTCTATAATGAAAGATAGTTCTAAGCTTAAACCTTAAGAAAGAAATCCTAAAGAAATTTTAAAATATGATGATTAGACATCTAATTGTATGGTTCAATACAAATGGGTCGCTTTATCCAACACAAGCTTGGGAGTATTTATGGGTTTCATGAACTCTAACATCGTCTTAATATCACTTCCTGCAATCTTTAGGGGAATTGGGATAAATCCCTTCAACTCATTTCAATACCTTCTCTGGATACTCTTTGGTTACAGCATAGTTTCAGCTGTCTTAGTTGTTAACCTGGGAAGGATATCTGACATATTTGGGAGAGTGAGGATGTACAATTTAGGCTTCCTGATATTTACGATAGCTTCAATACTCCTTTACTTAACTCCTGGGAAAGGAGACGTTGCTGCCTTACAACTGGTAATATATAGAGTGATACAGGCTATAGGAGGAGCCTTCCTTATGGCCAATAGCGCTGCCATACTTTCAGAGGCCTTCCCTCCAAGACAAAGGGGGTTTGCCTTGGGACTGAACGGGGTTATAGGTATCTTCGGAGGAGTGGCTGGAATAATAATCGGTGGAATATTAGCGTCGATCTATTGGAGGGACGTGTTCTTAGTTAACGTTCCTATAGGTATATTAGGGACGATATGGTCAATGAAGTCGTTAAAGCAGCTCTCCAAACCTGATAGGAACCAAAGGATAGACCTACCAGGCAACGTAATTTTCGCCTTATCTTTAATCCTGATCCTAATAGGAATAACGTATGGAATCTTACCTTACGGTAATCAAGTTACCGGGTGGTCTAACCCTTACGTGATATCTTCGATCGTAGCTGGGCTAGCTCTGTTGGGAGGTTTCCTATTCATTGAGACCAAGGTTCCAGACCCGATGTTCAGACTTGAACTGTTCAAGATAAGGGCTTTCAGCATGGCCTCCTTCTCAATAATTTTAGCTCAATTAGCGTTAGGAGGTTTGCAACTGATGTTAGTTCTGTTACTTCAGGCAATTTGGCTTCCCCTTCACGGTTACAGCTACGCCGTAACTCCGTTCTGGGCAGGGATCTATTTGCTTCCTCTCTTAGCTGGGTTCGGAGTGATGGGTTCGATAGCCGGTAAGCTCTCAGACAGGTATGGGGCCAGGACCCTCTCCACTATTGGCCTAGTGATATTAGGTATAGGTCTTCTTTTCTTAACTACGTTAAGTTACAATTTCAACTACGTGGAGTTCGCAACGATCATATTTTTAATGGGTGTGGGAAACGGTCTGTTCGTATCCCCCAACAACGCCGCCCTAATGAACGCGGCGCCTCCAAAACATAGGGGCTCAGCCTCAGGGATAAGGGCTATGTTCACCAACGTGGGAAGTACTCTCAGCATAGGAGTGTTCTTCACAATAGTTATTGAAGTCCTTTACCTACTGCTACCCTCAACGTTTTCCTCAGCCTTAACCTCACTGGGTGCCTCACAGTTAGCCCCTTACATGGAAAAGATACCTCCTACGGCGGCAATATTTGCGGCTTTCCTTGGGTACAACCCAGTAAGCGCTATAATATCTCAACTTCCCGCTAATGTAGCGGGATCTATTCCCCCCTCTGTGATCAATGTCGTAACCTCTAACACCTGGTTCCCCTCAGTCATAGCCCCCTCATTCATGCAAGCCTTGAGGATCGCCTTTCTATCCGCTGCCATCCTTTCCTTTGCCGCAGCCATCACTTCAGCTTTAAGAGGTAAGATGGTTGTTTATGAGGAGAGGATGACTGAGGTTAAGGAACAGAAGAGAACAAACTAAAGATCTTAGCTATCATAAAATTTTTAAACATTACATTTTATTCAATATTAGGCTTCACTCTCTGCTCTGAATTTAAACTATATTTAGAAAAATTTTTTAGATAATAGGTCCTATTTAACTTATGGATTGCATAAAGCTTAGCAACGTCTTTAAGAGGTTCGGTAGCGTAACTGCATTGAACGGAATATCGTTTGAGGTCCCATATAACGGGAGATACGCTCTGCTAGGACCTAACGGTGCAGGTAAGTCAACTACGATGAAGATCCTCGCCGGACTGATTCAGCCCGACGACGGAAGGGTAGAGGTGAAGGGCCTCAAACCTGGAAGTAAGGAGGTTAAGAGGATATTAGCTTACCTCCCTGAGGATCCGGTTCCCTATAGGATACTTACAGTGAGGGAGAACCTGGAGTATTTCGCAGCGTTAAGAGGAATCCCTAACCCTAAGGAGAGGGCGGAAGAGATGATTAGTCTCTTAAACATGACCGAGTTTGAAAGGGTGCAAGCTGGGAAGTTGTCTAGAGGCAACCAACAGAGGTTATCTCTGGCTCTCGTTCTACTTCACAACCCTGAGATTCTCCTGTTGGACGAGCCCTTAAACTACCTTGATATTCCGACGCAGGAGAGAGTGATTGACATCTTAAAGGGCTTGAACTCTACTTTCCTCGTTTCAACTCACATCATGTCCATAGCCTTGAGGCTGACTGATCACGTGATAGTCATATCTAGAGGTAAGGTCGTCTGGACTGGAAGCATAACGGAACTCAGATCTTTGGGAAGGGAAGACGAGCCTATAGAGAGCGTAGTTTCTAGGATGATGACGAATGCTGGTTAAACTCCTGAAGGTAATCATCCTATCCAGGTTCCCTAAGTCCACCATCCTTGTAATTTTAGCCTTGGATGCCGTTATGATACTTATAAGCTTTCCGGGAAGGAACTTCTCACCCGTCATTTCACCTGAATTTTCGCTGCTCTCTACGCTATACATAACGTTCCTAGTCGCGATCTCACCCTTCAACTCTAGGTTTAACCTAATAACTAAGTCGGACTCGGATTTCCTAGTTATGATTCCGGTCGATGACAGGGAGTTGATAACTTCTCTGGTTCTAGGCTACTTTTTCGTGAGTATGTTGTTTTCAGCGGTTTTCGTAGCTTGGTTCGTATACGCCTTGGGCTTATCAGGCCTGATCATACTTCCCCTGTTGGCTCTAACCATATCCTCCATGTCTGGGGCCGTTTATAACTTAAGCCTTAAGGCTAAGGTGGGCGTCAGTCTCAGTCTGACCGCTTGGTTCCTCTCATCGCTTGCCAAGTTTCCCTTGAGTCCTCTCTCTATGTTCTTTGGGTTCAAATTAGGCTACGTGTTTTTTTCTGCCCTCGCTATCACCTTGCTAGCGCTGGCCCTAAAGAGGTTCAACTATACTACTTTCTCCACTTTATCTTACACTCCTCCAGGTAAAGATGAGGTTAAAAACGAGTTCACGTTCAACTCTAGAAATCCGTTCATTCTCATGTTAGGGAGGAACTTAAGGATATTCGAGTTGGGCGGAAGGATGAACCTTTTCGGGAGTTACACCTACATCTCCAGGAGGATAGAGTGGTGGAAGATTCTAAGCGTTATGATTGGTGTAGCGGCAGTTATAGCACTCTTAGATCTGTTGGGAGTTAGAGCCTTCCTACTAGACTTTTACGTTGTTATCGGATTGTGGATATTTACGATCTCGTACGCAAACTCCGCCTTCATCTCTGAACCCATTTGGCTCGACATGAACGTGATGAACCCTTTGGAGTTCGCTAGATATTACGTTATAAGCAAGGCGCTATCGGTTCTCCTCATGCTCCTTCCTATCTCCCTTATCTTCCTTATCGTAGGAAAGGTTGGAGTCTTCCTTTCGTTATTCCTCGAACTTCCGCTAAGCTCAATAACGATCATGTCGCTGTACTCTAGGTTCTATCAAGTTAACTTTCAAAATCCTATGACTTTTAGCCCGAGTAGATTCCTCGTCGGTTTCATTACGGTAATACCATTAACTGGAATTATAGTCCTGACACTTCTTCCTCTGCCTGTGGTGATGATCGGGGTTACAGCTTTTGAACTCCTGATATCGGTGCCTTTCCTTCTTTCGCGAGGATATTGGGAGAGGGTAATAGAGAAAATAATGACGAGCTGACTAACGAATTCAAACTACACCCTACAATGTTAGTCCTGAGCGATAGGCTTTCCTCAACTAACTTTTCTCAGTTGAAGGGAGTTATCCGCCTTGATTTAATCTTGTTTAACGTGGATAACTCTGATCTAGCACTTCAACTCATCAGACTTAAGAGTGTAAGGTAGATCACGTTATCTTAAGTCATGGACATGGAGATCATATAGGCGGTCTCGAAAACAAGAAGTGCGATGAGTTGAAAGGGAATTTACATCCCGAATCGAGAGGAGGTTAGAGAAAAGGACGGGAAAACTTAGGGGCATAAGTCAGTTAGTTTGAAGGGAGGCCTCAGCCTCTAACTGAGGTCAAGCTTGAGTTCGTGAGAGGTGTTACGTTTAGTGGAAAGAAGGTTTCAGTATCCTAAATACACCTCGGGTATCCTAAACGCACATCAGGACTTTAAAAGGTGAAGGCGCTGTTGTTCCCGACGACTTCACTGATAGCGCTTCTCTATTGAATACAGCCAGATGACGGGTTTGTGGTCACGCAACTATGTTAAACGTTGCCCACTTACGCTATAAGGAGTCGCGAAGGGTTTCATCTGTTGAGCTCTCCGAACGAGCGCTTTGAGGGAACGACTCGAAAGGTAAGGAACTTGTCTCAGTAAATCGGTCCAACTCGCAGTGCTAAAAACTTTGTGAAGATCTCGTCACAGGATAGAAAGAAGTACGTAATGGGGGGGGGGGTGACTTTCAAAGACTGAAAACGTTTTTAGTCACAATTCAAATTTTCCCTATGGAAGTTAGGGTAACAGACGAGGAATTGAAGGTCGTTTACGACGACATACCGAAGAGTTACGATAGGGCAAACAGGTTAATGTCGTTTAATCAAGACGTAAAGTGGAGGGCGGAGTTAGTCAAATCGATTTTAACCTTTAACTCGTCTCCTAAAACGGTCCTAGACGTCGCCTCAGGTAAGGGAGAACTGTCGTACGTGTTTAAAAAATTTAAAAAAGACGTTGAGCCCATACTTTTGGACTACTCCGAAAACATGCTTGAGAGTTCCTTAATAAATGGAGAGAGGGTTCAGGGTTCCTTCGATGCCCTCCCCTTCAGAGACGATGTGTTTGACGTGGTTATGAGCAGTTTTGCCTTACACGCATCTGACGATATAGAGAAAGCTGTTAAGGAGATGGCTAGAGTATCGAAGGGGCTTGTGGGGTTCATAGCGATGGGTAAACCTGACAGTAAGGTCAAAAGGCTTTACTTGGGAATCTATCTTCATTTCATCATGCCTTACATCTCGTTTTTAGCAGGTGGTAGGCCAAGGGATTATAAATTTATTTTCTATATTTTTAAAAAACTATATCCTAACTCATTCTATAAGAGCCTTTTTTCCAAGTTATTACAAGTAATGATATATAAAGAAAAAAGTCTAAATCTATTTTATTTCGTAATTGGTAATAAATTACAAAAAAGAAGTTGAACTCAGGCTTTAAGTTACAACTTGTCTCAATTAGAATTATAAAAAATTAGTTAAAATAGCTTATTCGACTCAATAACAAAAACTTATGGAGCGTGAGCTAAGTGGGCTGGGATCGTCTCTACTCCTATAACAGCGCCCAGTATTCCTGCAACTATCACTATAATCCAGAACACAACGAACACTATGATCCAGGAGCCTAGGTTCCTCCTTTCTGACGGTTGCTCTTTGAGTCTGTCCAAGAAAACGGTGACAGGGTACCCTAAGATGCCAGCCAGCCCATAAGTTACGTAAAGTCCTAGCAACGCTAACGGCTCTTGGGTCAATCCTAAGTTGAATCCTATTACTCCGTAATATATCGTTATTAAGCCTACAAAAAGGGCGAATATGCCCGTAGTTTGTAACCTCTTCCCCATGTAGACAGCCATAGAGTAGGAAAGGATTATTATCCCCATAAGGAGATAAACGTCATAGAAGAGGATGTTGTAACTACCAGGTAGAGTCCAGGTGAACTCTCCCCAAAGGGATATGATCAATGTGACCAACCCTAAAATCCCAGCAGGTATTATTGAATCGTCAAGGCTCTTCTTTATCGCTTGATAACCTTCCTTCCTAAAGCCCAAGTAAGACTGAATAGTTGTATAAGCGATTAAAATTGAAATCAGAGGTAAGGTAAAGAGCATTAAGGCTAAATCATCTATGAACACCATTTCATTTCACCATTCTTTATTCATTTTTAAAGATAATAAATAGATAGTATTAATCTATAATTTAAAATGATTTATCTGATACATTAACGGACTTTTATAAGTTGGATCAAACTTTAGATTGAAAACGTGTACAAAAGTACTGGGTTTTTCACTCCTCAGCTAAGTTAGACTCAAGGGAGCTTTTTAAGGCCTGTTATTTTAGAATAGTCATTAAACTTTTTCATTTCCGATATAATTAATTCCCAGTTCTTCATGAAGTTGGCCTCGATTGAGAAGAGCTCTCTCTCCTCGTTAGAGTTGTGATCCAACACGATCTTCACGTACCTTTCTATCCAGTCTTTCCTTCTCTGCTCTATTGCGCCCTTACCGTAGTTCTTAATGAGTAGATGATCGTTAGAGAACGGCTTCGCTTTCTCACCAATTAGAGGGAAAACGTACTTGTCCTCAACGTATGCGTGCCAGTCTATCACGAATCGATGCGTCTCCTCGATCAGAGAGAAGCCTAAATCAGGGTCACTGTTCAGAACTTGTAATCCCAAAGAGTATCTAACTCTCAATATCGCGTGTTCAAACTTAAGCAAATCTATGGGATTGTGAACGAACATGGTTTTTTATGTTCTATCAAACGTAATAAGCTTTTATAAAATGTTACGACTTAAGTTTGTTCCATTGAAAGTGAAGGGGGAGAGCTTACCAGAGACCTCGAAGAATGAGAGAAGCGTGGGAACGTGCAGATCAAGTCCTCTACTTTCAATTTTGACTTGATTTATATCACTCTTCATTTGTAGCTTATGTCGCGATTTATCCTTCCTTGTTTTTCCCCATCAGTCTTCGTTTAAAGTCATGGGTTGAGAAACTAGACTTTGCACCCGAAGTTGTATCCTTGAATTTTTATCTCTCATAAGTTGAGTTTAACTTTAATATACTTAATTAAAACTCATTGATAGTGAAAAACTGAGATGATCCCACGTGAGTTGCGTACTTCTCGTTGACCTCTGCCTTACGTCATTTATCTCAAGTCTTCCCTCCCATCGCGAGCTGGGCCTTGTAGCCTTCAAATAATAAGCGACAACCTTACTTGTCAAGGTTAAATCAAAGGTTTCTAAACTTGAAGTTAGCATCCTTTAAGGAGTCTCAACTTAAGGATCTCTCCTGGGGGAGAGACGATGAGCTCATCTCTTTTAACTTCGTTGTTGGCTCATCTCCTATCTTTCAAGGTCAAGAATTGTTTAAAATTAAGGAATGAGATGACTAGATGAGACGGTTCTCTTCTTAACCACTTAAGAAACTGGAAACTCTCGTCTCAAGGTTAACTCACGTCGGAGGGTTACTAAAGTAATTTAATGACAACTTAAAAAAGATCGTTCACGTCATCTTGAAAATCTTAATAAAAATCGTATTGTCTTAGTGAGGTCGAGATGTGGGAAAAAGCTATTTCCTTCTAATGAGAACTAACGTTAGTACAACTATCACTGCTATAGAAACGAGAGATAGTATGAACAAGTAGTTAGGACCTATCACTAGGTTTTCAGTTATGGGTCCGTTAACCACAATCTGTGAACCGGGAGAGAGCGTGTAATTTCCCTTAAACGTCGCTGACTCATAAAACGGAACGCTAGCGTTTAACACAAGAGTGCTCCCAGCAGGGTACCAGGTCGACACATTATTTATACTAACTAGGAACTGTTTCTGAGCGTTAACCTTGAACGTAGTAGGTGAATTTAACGTTATTGATGCGGGGAAGAAACTGAGTATCACATATCTCTCAAGTTTCCCTTCGTAGAAAGTGTAGTTCTGTAAAGTTATCTGAGTTCCTTGGTCAATCCATGATGGAGTTAGATTAGTGTTTACACCATTGATGGAGGCGTGAACGGGAATGGGTGAGACGACGTTAACGAAGAACTGAACCTTGCTCTGAACCACAACGGTCTCATACGAATTGACCTCAAACGATTGAGGCGTTATTGACGTTATGACGTACCTCTCGTAAGGTGAGGGGTAGTACGTGACGTTCTCGGCGTATATCGTAGTCCCCTGATCGTACCACCCTGACGAGAGGGACTCGTTCTCACCGTTAATCAACGCGTAAATTGGAACCTGCGAAACTAGTTTTATGAAATATTGATTTTGATAATACACGTTTACTGTCTGGGGGAAAGTTATTTGACCGTTTGTTGAATTGGATATCCATCTCTCCTCAGAGTTAGATCCCTCTAGAGTCTGAGGATAGGAGTATGTTGAGCCGTAATCCACCCAATAGGTTCCTGGCGTTTCGTTAACTCTTTGTCCAAAGGAGTAAAACGTTATAGTTGGATCCACATATCCCGTCCCTCCTTGAACCGTGAAACTGAACGTTACTAAATATTGATTAAAGTAAACTAAGTTAATCGTCTGCTCACTGTTTATTACACCAGTTGATGAGTTTGGAGTGGCCCACCTGACGTTTCCTTGTTGAATAATTGATTGAACAGTGTAAATTGTCCCAGGAGGAACATTAATTACCGTATACGGGTTGAGACTTAAAGTAGTGCTTGTACCGTTGGGAAAGGTCAGATTAAGGATGGGGGACTGAGGCACTCCGTTACCAACAGTTTTATACGAGAAGATAGAAGTGACTAATCTTGATTGAACTACTACGGTGATGGGAACTATTTTGTAGAAACCGTTAAACAAAGTTGCGTTTAAGATAACTTGATATGTCCCTGGAGGAACGTTACCCACACTGATGGTCAAGACGTCCGTGCCAGTTCCTGAAACGTGAAGTGGATTCTGGTTAAGATATGCATAAATCCCAGGGGGACTAATTACGTTAAAGATTACGTTTCCGTAGGCGTTCACGTTAACGCCTATCTTAGTGTAGGTGTTTTGGTATATGGTTAATTGAGTTGGTAAGGATATTGAAAATTGAGTAACACCAGTGGTTACTGACTGACCGTACTGGCCTGTAACTTCGGCCTCACCCATCAATTCGCCCGCGTTTGTGTAAGCTAACACAGAGTAGTTCATAGGAAGCAGAGTTAATTCGGCTCTACCGTTGATGAACGGAACTTGCAACCCGTATTGTACTCCTAAGCTATAAGGCAGAGACGAGTTGTATACAACCAAGTAACCGTTGGTTATTCCTGTGTTAATGTCTAACAGCGAAACTCCGTTCTCTTGCCAAAGCCAGTGTCTAGTTCCTGATCCAGCATGTAAACCAGCTATCATCTGTCCGGTATACACATAGTAATAAGCTCCACTTCTGACATTATTTGATGTTTCCCCAGTGTCTCCTCCAGAGTTATAGGCGTTTATAACTGTCTGGAAATTGTTCCCATTCCAGTAAGCTAAGTTTAGCGCTACGTTGGAGGAGATGATATCTGCGCAGGTTAAGTCTCCAGGTCCCACCATGTCCAGTTCAGCGTCATAGTAGAGCCCATTACCAGCGTATTGATATCCGTCTACAAGGAAATACACATTGGACGAACTAAACGCGTTAGTAACGGTAACCGTATCATAGTTAATCCATCCGTAACCGTCGTTGTACCAAAAGTAGATAACGGGCTGGCCATAAGCGTTAGTCGAAACGTTTACTAGGAGATAGAACTTAGAAGGTAAGGAAAGGGTAATGAAGTTACCTTGAATGGAGCCCGGTCCGTAAGCGTAAAACTTTGTTGACCCGCTTGGGTATAAAGAACCGTTACCGCTTACTGCCGTAACGTTTGCCCCAGGAGACGTGAAATTCCAGATGTTATTTTCAAAATTTATCTGATTTGTTTGAGTGTTATAAAACGCGACGTCCTGAACCCATAAGGCGTATTGAGAACCTTGGTTATCATAGTTCAACACAACGTTAAGTTGGAAGGAAACGCATTGGCTTGTTCCTTGAGAAGTACTAGTCACAGACTGTAAGTTGTTTATTAAGACGCATCCCTCAAACTGGGTTGTCGTCAATATACAAGGTCCGTTGGGGCCTATACCGAAGTCAGCGATTCCCATCTGTGCAGGCTCAGGATTTGAAGGTAAAGTTACGCCGTTGGGATAGAACTTTCCAATAGCTGACATGTTACCTCTGGCTGGAGGTAAGGCCATTTCATTAACTTTCTTAGGCACGTGTTCTGAGATTAGTTTGTTAACACCCACGTTTGCATAACTCACGGTTTGACTAACCTGAGGTACGTTAATCATTACTCCAATTATAATAATGATGGCTAATATTAATGATAACCTTCCCATAAGTAGGCGGAACGGTTTAGGAATATAAAACTTTCGTTAAACATTTAATAATGCATCAGTTAATATCCTTATTTTGGTTAAATCTAGGTTTAACTCATATCAATAATTTTTATCGATAACAGTTTTCACGTTAGTTTACCCTATCACTATGTTCTTGGTTAAAAATTTTAAAGTTTTAATTACAGGTAAATCCAGATTTAAAGATAAAGGTTGTAAGTCTACGTGATAGTCAACGCGGGAAAAGCGTTCCACTATCTTCATGACATCAAGGTTAGTCGCGCTCAAAATTAGCAATACAAAAAAGGGACGTTTAAAGGCTAACGTTGAGGCGATGTCTAGGACCCCTGGTTTGATCAAGAGGATTAAGAGGAACTATTTTTTAGATTTCTAGAACTAAATCCCGTTTTTAATCTCAATAAGATATCTGTAACTTAACCTTCTAAACAACGCTTTTGTTACGTCTTATTTTTAATCGCTTTTGACAAATTTTAATGATTTTCGGATCTACATCGCAGTCGTCTCGAGAGCTTGAAAGGATGGGAAACTCTTAGCTAACCGGATCAGCATCCGCCCAGTTAGTATCGTTAGCCTTCACTACTTTCCTATGAGTAAGTTGTGGAGCACTTAATCACGTTAATTGACGCATTCGTATGCTCGACAGGATCGGGCCCCCCGAGCTCTCCTCACTAAAATGACTAACCAGATGAGAAAGTTAACAATTGATTTACAGAACGGGAAAGTAGTGAAAAGCAAACTAATTTCAATAATAGCCGAGACCTCAGGCGTTTTGCCTCTCCTCAAGAGGGGATACGAGAGGACTAAATCGAGATCTCAACCCCCGTAACGATAGAAACGATCAATGTGAACTCTTAAATATTGGGTCACCTTTCATATTATTAAAAAGGGTAATTTATAGTGAGTAAATCCTTATACGGGAATCTAGCCAAATCCTTAACCTTTGGATCGCTTACGCTTCTCCTCATCGAGTTCATCCTTGGTATGTGGATTAACCTTTTCGTAAGCCTACCTCCAGGTACCCCTAATCGTCCTCCTTATCAGGAAACCGGCTTTATGATGGGTCCGTTTTTTGGGGGGATGATGTCCTTTGGAGGTGCGGTTATGGCTCACTTCATGTTGGGTCTTTTAATAGCCTTAGTTTCTTTCATCATAATGATATTGGCCTTTCTGTTAGGCGATCTCAAGGTCATGATGATGGGCGTCATCTCTTTTCTCTTCATCGTTGTGGCTGGAATTTCAGGGCTTTCGTTCATGATGTCAGGGTTCACAAATAACTTTTACTCCTTCTTGATGAGCGTCGGCTTCATCTTGGCGTTCTCCTCTTACTCTGCGCTGTTGTATTTTTTAAAGACTTAATAGAGTTCTTAGGATCTCTCTATCAACGTGATTTTTAGACGTTAAGAATACTTAGAAAAATTTGAAAAAGATTACATTTTAGAAAACATAAATACGATCCGTTCATTTAACTTTTTTGATGAGAGCGTAGCGTTTACGGCAATTCAACTAAGGTTTTCAACCTTGCGATTAAACGTTCGCGGCACATTAAGGAGCTTACAGTTCAACGTTTCATCAAAACGATCTAGAGTGGGACCTTAACGTATCTTATTCGCGGATCCTTCCTTATTATTTCTTAATTTTCTAAAGATATATTCATTGAAATTCAAAATAGGGAAAAGGGTAATAAGAAGGCTTCAAAAATAAGAGAACGATGTGAAACTTGATAAGGGTCGAGAACCTCTCCAAGATTTACGATCGGAATCCAGTCCTCAGGTCAGTTTCGTTTAACGTAGATAAGGGTAGCGTGACTGGTTTCATAGGTCCTAACGGAGCAGGAAAGACCACAACGATAAAGATAATTTCAGGTCTGCTTAGGAAAACATCGGGAAAGGTGGAGGTACTAGGAGAGGATCCTTGGAACAACCCCAGGGTATACGAGAGAATGTCAGTGATTTTCACTACGATATATCACCCTAAGGAGGTCAAGGTTGAGGAGTACCTTAGGGACCTTGGCAAAGTTTATGGAAAGGACTACAGGGACCTCATGGCCGAGTTCGATCTAACTCATTACGGCAGATCGAAGCTCTCTCAACTCTCCTCAGGAATAGCTCAAAGGGTTCAGCTGGTCGCGGCTCTAATAAGAGATCCCCTCCTTATTGTAGCTGACGAACCTACGGCTAATTTAGATCCCTCAGCTAGGTTAGAGTTTTATGACGTGGTTAAGAGGCTCAACAGCAGAGGTGTGACCTTCTTCATCTCCTCTCACATTTTGTCAGAGTTGGAGAAGGTGGTCACTCATGTAGTTTTCATAAATCAAGGTAGGATATCCTACTCAGGAAAGATTAACGAGGCTTTAGACGTTCAGGGGAATTTAATTTACGTTCTTGTCAATGACGTGGATAAGGCGTTAAAGATAATTGGAGGAACGGTAGAAGGAGGCTTCATTAAGGTCATAGGGAACGTGAGGGACATAGTGGAGAGGTTAGATGAGGAGGGCGTTCAGATAATTAGCATAAGGAGGTCGTCGTTGGATGAAGTATTCAAGAAGTTTTCAGGTGTTTAAGTTAGTTCTCAAGGAGAGATATAGAGAACCTACATTAGAGTTGGTTCTACCGCTAATGTTAGTATCTAACGTTTTCCTCTCAGCTTTTTATGAGAGGGGGGACTTCAATCTCCTAGGTGTAGTGCTATCTTTCGTCCCTATAATAGGCGTTTCTGAGACCTTAGCTTTCGCTCTGGGCTTAAGGAACGTAGTTTTCGTCTCTGGAGATCACATACATCAGGGAAGCATAATCTCTTTCCTCATGATGTCGATCAGAAGGGAGACTTTGTTTTTCTTCCTTTACGTCTGAGACGTGGTCTTACCATTGGCGTTTTGGATTTTAACGACTTCAACTTACTCGTTGCTCTCTGGAATACCGGTCCCTGCACTACTCCTGCTCACTTACGTAGGAGGCTATCTTTTCTCCTTGAACTTAGTCCTCCTATTGACGATCTACTTGAGAACTCCAGGCCTAGTCGTGCTGATCTCCTTCTTCAGTTTAGGTTCCGTTTTCGTTTTTGGAGGTGCAATAAACTATTACGAATTGATTGAGGGTAACTTGAGCTCACTTTTCTTCTCATCCTTTTCCAACCCGTACGTTTTGTGGATAGCCTACTCCCTGGGAAGGAACTTGATCTCACAAATCTACGTGGGGGTCGCAGTTGATCTTTCGCTAGCCCTAATTTTCCTCCTCATGAGCTTCAAAGCGTTTAGGGTGATAGAACTATGAAGTTCGGGACTTTAATCCTTTCTTTGGGCGTCGCACTCCTCGTGTTATCTACAACCTCAATAAACGCTCACGTTAGCTACACCTTAGTTTTAACAAGAAATCCTGTAACTTTCTACGTTCCTTCCACAGTCACGGGTCACGTCTCCCTCATCGAGAACGCTACAAACACCTCAGCTTACGTTATCGTATATCATGAAGGGGAAAAGATAGTTAAGCTTCCTTATAGCTTCACTCTTTCTCCAGGTAATTACACAATAAGGGGATACGAAGAGGTTTCTAAAGTGATAGTTAACAAAGTTGTGAAGTTAAATGAGTCTCTCTCCTGCGGTAACGTCTCAACTGAAAAAGTAATTCCTGAAGAGATCGAGAACGTTTCATCCCAACTAGTTTATCCAGTGTACGTGCATTTGTCTATCCAAAGGATGAACTTAGTCCGGTCCCCAGAGGAGGTCGGTATAGTCGGGTTCGCTATGATTCTCTTTGGGATCGCTTTAATCGCGTTGAGATTTAAAAGAGAATGAGTTCACCCCTCCGCTATCGTCACACTCCCGTTGGCTAACTTATCTACAGATCTAAAGAAGCTGTAATACAAAAACGAGTTGATTAAAGTCGCCAGGAAAGCTATCTCGAACGGCATGGCTATAGAGACCGCTCGCATTAAGTAACCAGACAATGAGGTTGAAAACGCGGAGGGAATGAGCCTACCAGCTTGATTAGCTCCACTGACCGTCGCTCTTCTCCCCTCTCCTATGAGGTTCATCATGAGGGCCTGTTGAGCCGGCAATGATAGCACTCTGAGGGGAGTAAAAACAATGTAATCTATCGAGGCTAAATACCAAAGGCTAAGAAACGGAAAGAGAAGAACTAAAACTGCGGAGATGCTCCTTGTGAGAATTATGAGTCTAACGAAGCCCAACCTCTTAGTCAAACTAGGAGTTGATAGCATTAGTGTTGCTGAGACGACTCCGCCTATTGAGACTATATCCCCTATGGTTGACTGTGAGAGCCCATAAGTTTTGCTAAATATGATAGGAATGAAAGGGACTATCAACCCCTGCGAAACGCCATTAAGAACGCCCGTTATGGTGAACTTTTTAATCACGTCTTTATCACCGCTGCTGGTAGGGACCTTCTTTACTCTGGGCTTAAAGCTTTCCCTCAAAGGGATAACTGAAAGAGTAGATATTCCGGAAATTATCAACGCCATGATGAAAATTGTCCTGTAGCTGGGTAGATGAGATAGGAGAGCTCCCCCAGCTCCTGCATAGCTAGAGATTGTAGTGAAAATGGAGAAAACTTTAGTCCTCTCCTCTGGAGGTATCTTCTCGGTAAGGAGGGCTGTCTGCATAGGAGCTACGGTAGCTCCTACGCCTCCTCCCACTAGGCCTCCTGCTATTCCGAACCCACCTAAAGCTGAGGATAATAAAAGGAGGAAGAAGTTAGACGTTAAAAGGAGGATTAAGACTGATATAGGTAGAAAAGAGAGCGTGATCAAAAGTATCCTTTTCCTACCGTACTTGTCAGAGTAAAATCCTAATATTAAAGTGAGTAGAGGGGTTAAGAACGCACCGACCCCGAACAGAACTCCAACCTCAAATAAAGTTAAGTGCAGTTCATTAACGTAATAAAGTCCAACCACCACAGCTAGAACTCCAGCGGACACACTCCTCATTATCCTAGACGTTAGGAGGAGATACACATCCCTGTCCATGTATAGAAGGTCTCGATTTAGGTTAAATAATTTATGATTAAAGAATTAAGTAAATTTCCCTCCCTACTGGGAGGCTTAAATTAAAGATCTCATAGAACGTTAGCGGAGCTCACTTAGTTAAGCTCAAGATGATAGAGAGGTGGAGGAAAGCTTAATGATTCAAACCAAGTTTAAACTCTATTGCGAAAGTTAAATTCGCTTAATTTAAGTTTCTGCTAGGAAATGATCGAGAGGTGAACCTCACCTTGTGACCTTTACGAGGCTTCGATCCTCCGTTTAAACGTTTCATGTCTAAAGTGAACGTATACCTTCTGATAATAATAGAAACTGAAATCATCCATCATAATCATAATATAATTAGAATTTTGTAATTAAATTAGATGTAAAGCGCTTGTCTGACTTACAAACCGGAAGGTTATAAAGTAATTTAATGTTTTCCTAAAAATTTTCTAGCTTGATTTTGTCCCAGAGAGGCTCGAACGAGAGGTTTTGATCAAAATCATCAATTAAACGTTAGCCCTCCACAAGAGGCCATAGAAATCAAGAAGAGCGTTAAAACTAGGAAATCACTACGCACAAAGCCTCTTTATCATCCTACAATTGAATTTTAATATTCATAAAATTTGTCATGATATGTTAAACTAACAAAATTTAAAGCTTCTAAGTAACAACGATAACGATGTCAAGCGGTTTACTCAGGAGCTTAAAATGGTTGGGACCTCTGTCCATAGTTTGGGGTCTGACTTACCCATTGACTAAGATAGTTTCAGCTGAAGTCTCCCCTATCGTTATAACCTGGGTAAGGTTCGCGGTTGGATCCCTATTCTTCCTTTCCCTCTCCAGGTTCAAGGTATCTGTAGGTAGGAAGCAAGTGATCACCGCCATTTTTAATTTTACAATCTTCATGCTCTGCTTAAACGTTGGAACTTCAATATCATCAAATCCGGGATTGGCTGCAGTCATGATTTATACACAACCCATTTTCGTAATTCTGTTCGAGAGGATACTGGGGGCTAAAGTCCCAACCAGAGCCATAGTAGGCGTTATCTTAGGCGTTCTGGGCCTGACCTTATCGATAACTTCAGCTAGCCTGGACTTTGGGATTTTGATAGCTCTAATGGGAGGAATAAGCTGGGCGATAGGTACTGTGTATTACTCAAGAAACTTGAAGAGTGACGACATAGCGAAACTCAACGCTTTCATGAGCCTCTTCTCCCTCCCTATTACCTTAGCTATAACTCCTTTAGACTTCTACTTCGTGTTCACACCGATCACGCTGGTCTTATTGATCACTTTAGGCGTCTTAGGGCAAGCGTTAGGTTACATATTTTGGTTTAACGCCATAAGGGAGATGGGAAGCATTAAGGCCTCTGCCGGATCTCTTCTGGTCCCGATAGCGGCTTACGTACTCAGCTTCCTCACCATAGGGGCTGTGCCTTCTTTTGGGGAGGCTTTAGGTTCCTTTATAACCCTGTGTGGGATATTCATAACCGTTACGTCTAGGAAGTAGGTGAGTCTCACGTCAAAGGCTAAATTTCTTGGTTATGAAGAACGTACAACGCCTTTTAACCTCATCGCTTTTTATTAGATTCACGTCAGGCCAAGTTAAATTCTCAAGGCCGTTCTCACCAATTTAGCCAGTTTAGCAAATAACTTGCTAAAACGCAGGAGACACGTGCAACTTCTCGTCTATTTTGTTACGTCATCGCTATCATATTTTCAGAGTTTATCAAAAAAATCATTACTTTCAAAAAATCACTCTCCTACGTTGTCTCTTTTCATCACTCTTAGATCCTTTAATTTTGATACGGGAGTCCTGTTGAATATTTCCACGACTTCCTCAAGGGAGACACTTTTAGTTTCAGGTAGGATAAAGTAAAACGTTATCAACGCTATCGCGTCTAAGCTCGCAAACACGAACATCGAGCCGGCAAGCCCTATTGAGGAGAGCATTAGAGGGAAGACCTCCGTGATGGCGAAGTTGGCCAGCCAATCAATTATCGCTATGATTGCGGCCATCTTACCCCTTACTTCGGTTTTAAAGTACTCGGCTTGAATGAGCCAACCGGTACCACCGACCCCGTAAGCGAAGAACACTATGAACCCTGCGAAAGCGATTAGAGCTCCTATGAGAACGCCGTTCATGACCAGGAAACCTCCCAACAAATCAAAGATTAGCATACCTAGGTAGGCGGAAAGGCCTAACCTTCTCCTTCCCACCCTATCAATGTACCTAAAGGCTATGTATGTGGCTGCTGTGTTTATCACCGCTAGCACACTGGCTGCCAAAACGGAGTTAACCTCGGTGAAAACCGGGCTAGTAGCTTTAGGTAAAATTCCTAAATTAAGTATTATTGTGGGTCCGTAATAGAAGGGTACGTTAATTCCAGTTATCTGTTGGAATATCATCCACAAACCCACAACCATTAACGCCCTCTTGGTAGGCGTGTCCAATTTGTAAGATAAGCTCCTCTTAACCTCCTCGAAAGCTTTGTATATCTCTTCGTCCGAGGCGTCCGCGTTGAACCTACGAATGACCTCCTTAAATTTCTCAATCTTGCCACTTACGAGAAGCCATCTAGGTGACTCGGGCATCGCGAACCTAAATATTAACCCTATTATGGCCGGGATAGCCGCTATTCCCATTATAACTCTCCAGCCTAGAGTGTAAGCCAAAGACGGGGCAACGAATAAAACTGCTGATCCGATAAGGTAAGAGCCCAAGATACCAATCGTTATCATCCACTGTTGCATGATACCTAACGATCCTCTTCTGTCCTTAGGGGCGTATTCAGTTATGTATGCGGTAGCTACTGCTGAATCTGCTCCAATAGCTATCCCTATTACTGTCCTCCAGAAGAGTAACCACAGACCGTTAAAAGAGAGAGCCGCCGCTATAGCAGATATCGTGTATATTGCCGCATCTAAAATAAGTAGTGATTTCCTCCCGTACCTGTCTGTGTAGAAGTAAGCTATTAAGGCCCCTATCGCTGCACCCAATGAGGCGCTTGCGATCTCGTATCCGTACACGAGACCCGTATACTTGAACGGAACGAAGACAGAGGCTATGGCTATTACTGATGTGTCGTAGCCGAAGAGGAATCCACCTATTGCAGCTAGGACAGTAATTATCCAGTAAAATCTGTTGACCTTCTTGGTGTCCATCCTATCCAGGATAACCTGGAGATACGAGCCATTATTCATAAGATATACATAGTTTATACTAATATTTAAAATTTTTCTAGTTATTTTGATATTTTAATATATTTTTTGTTTTTACTATAAGTGATTATATAAATTATTATAAAAGCTGAGTATATAAAAATTTCTTAAACTAATACGTTTATAGGATTTAAATTTTAGATCAAAATCCTGAAGTTAATAATGTTCTTACATTTAGAGAAGTTATATATTAATTTTATTTATTTAAGGTTAAAATTTTTGTCCGCATTATTAGCTAAGAAAAGACGTTATTGTAGAAAAATATGTAAAAAGACTTTTATATTTAAAATCAAACTAACATTAATGATTGAAAACATAGATCTTCCTTCATTAAATTACAAAATCGCTCTATCATATATTACAAATCCTTTTTTCTTTGTAGGTAGTTTAGGCCACGTGGGGATATTGAGAGTTTACGATGTTGACGTTCAGGACTACGCCATCCCTTCTGAAGCAAAGACACCAGATTACACCAAGTTTCACGTAGCGTATATTTTTGGGAAGAGCAGGCCATGGATTAAATTAGGAGGAGGCGTTAAGACTAAGGAAGGTTTCCTGAACGGTCCGAGTTACTCAGCCTTAGGTTTGTCATATAAGGGGAAAACGCTGGATGAAGATAATGGATTTGAAATAATATTATCAACTGGTAATAATGAAAGAACTAGAATAGTGTTCAACGTTAACGAGAAATTAGGAGTTTGGAACAGGTTGAACGGATTTAGCTTCTCGGATCTAGTTGAGCACATGGTGAACGCTCATCTGGTTCCAGCCCTAGAAAGACTTTCGGATACGAGGTCTTTGTAAATTGTTCGTTTTCCATTAAACAGATAGGAAATGAAAGAGGTACTTGCTATGTTTAAAAATGTTTTTGGAGGAGATTTTGATTTTCTTAGCCTGTTCGAGTCAGTTGTAATAGAAATGTCGTCATAAGTGTTTAGGACGACGGTCACAAAAAAGTTTGCAGTAATCCTAAGTTGTAACGCACGTATCATGGACCTGATTGTATTCTTACTTCTTGTTGTTATTAACCTATTAATACAGTATGTGCCCTTAGCTGAAGATATCACGTTCGTCCACCTGTTTAACCTACATTTTGATTTTCCCAACGCCTATTACAGCAGAAATTCTATATAAGTCGTCTCTAAAAAGTCGGGGTAAGCTATAGAACGTGAGTCTAGCGTCGCTAGCAATTGTACATGTTACGGCTTACAGCTCATGATCAGTCTCCCGTTTTTGTAGACTTGGACTCTTTAACGTCAATTTAATCCATGACATCGCAAGTATTTTCACTTATATTGTAGCACGGTGACCCATGTGAGTTTGAGGATTTCCTTTTGGGTATCCCGTTCATTCCGGCTGACCAGCACGGAGAGCAGTTAATCATATCAAGTCGCTATTCCCATGATAAGTCCCTATTCGCACTAAAGGAACCGCATCACATGGACGTAATGGGAAGTTAACTTTTTGTCATTTCTGAGCACGCGGCGTTCAGTCCTTTTAACAGTGGAGCTCGCGGCGGTACCACGTTTGCTTGTGAGGAAGGGTACCTAACAGAGCGATATGGCAAAGTTCACAGAAAACAAATCAAACATATCGTTTTAAGGCGTTCTAAAACAGGTCAAATAGGAGGAAAGTTAGGTGAGACTGATTTTGTAGTATAGGCTAAAAATAATTTCAAATCCAGAATAAACGTTAGAGTACATGGATCAGTACCTGATTTTTAGCTTCCATTGAGTTACAGGGACTAGTTTTATTTCAACGCTCACGTGTTCTGATCTTTGTCAGGTAACTTCCCTACTTCATACCACAGTTTTCCTCCCTCTCTCCTTTCAATCAGGTACCCCAACTTGACTAATTTCTTTATCCTCCTATACACAGTAGATTTAGGCAGTCCGGTAACTCTTACAGCATCAGCGAGAGTTTTGGACCCCTTCTTAAAAGCTTCGAGTACAAGTAAATCCCTATCGTTCAACTCCTGCGTTGCTAGTTCGGCCTCCTCCCTGTCCTCTCTCACGTTCTCAATATCCCCCTTGCTTTTACTTCTCCTCATCCTCAAATACTCAAAGATGACGAAAGCTAAAATCGAGTCGGTAACTATTAAGATCGTTATGACCGTAAGATCCTCTTGAGATAGTCCTCCACCAGAAGTGGGTTTCGCAGTAGAGAAGAGGACATCTAAGGAGTTCCCCTTAACGGTGAGGTTATAAGTCGATCCCTTGGTTTCAAGAGAAACGGGAGTAGGAGAAACGTAGACTAGAGAATAATAACTTGGAATCAGAACGTAAAAGGTAAGGTTATACGGTTCGTTGGCATTAATCACTCCGTTAGGAAAGTAGGTGTCATAAGAGATTGTCACTTTGGTGCCGTTGTGAAAGTATAAGTAGTCTCCTGTTAAATTAAACCTACTCCCTATCACCTTTAGGTTGGAAACGTTGTTTCCAATTAGATGAAACGAAGTGACGTTATTTAATTGAACCACAACAGTACCATTATAATATATGGTTGCAGATTGTTGACCAGAGGTCATCAATGCGGAAATCAGCAGAACTAAGGTAGCCATCAAAACGTATCTCATTTGAAATGATTCTATCATCATTTTTTTTAAATTTATTTCCATACTTTGGTAGCAGAGCGAGACGTTTAGAAAGGGTTTTAACCAGAGTAAAAAACTTCGTCTTGAAACTAAGGAAGATCTCGTTATTTAGGCGAAACTCATCCGATCTTAGCACTAAACTTACTCTTCAGTAGGCCAAGTAACTCAAGGCAGGTCCCCTCTTATAGTCAAAGGAATACCAATCAACTTTAAAAGCATTTAATAAAAAGGATATCTATTCTTAATTATAGAAGAAAAAGAAACATTATCTTTATTAATAATTTTTTGATAGTATTTTACATAATATTGAAACCAGTCTGACCCATTATCATTATATCGACTATTACGTAGGAAACTATTGCAGCTATCATGTACATCGTTAACTTGGCTTCATTTATTGTTTCGTACGCTTTCATTTGCTTCACCTGAATAACTCTTAGTCGTGCTTACCTTATTAGGAACACCATTGAGAAAAGGAAACGGCACGAGAAAGGAACGTGAAACGATACGAATGAATTGAAAAAATTCAGTTGACAACTAGTGAAATTTTATTAAAAGGGTATTAAGAGGAGATAAGGCCTGATCAATTGAAAACGTTTCTTATTAGTCTCGCTAACCCACAACGCTAATCGTCTCCTATCTCACTATCCCCATATCCCCCGTAATTGTTGACGTTACCTGAATTGGAGGAGTTGGAGAGGTTAACGAAGACGTTACCTGAACTATCTACCGATATCGGATATTGCGGTAAAGGTAAGGTGGCCGGACCTCTAAGTACATCTCCGTTACTCGCAGCGAACTCAGCTCCATGACACGGACAGAGAAAGATTTGCTGCCCTGGTACGTATCCCACAGTGCAGCCCTGATGCGTACAAACAGCGCTATAAGCCTTAAGTTGACCGTTAGAGAGCTTCACTAGTATCCCTGGAGATCCGTTTGGCAGATAAAAAGTTTTAGCCGTATTGGGACTCATTTGATTGGAATTAGCTATCGGACCATATGGACTTTGCGCTTGCAGTGAGCTAGTCTGTGGTCTGGAAACGTTCGAGCCCGTGCCATTACCTCTGCTCAGGATCGCTATAATTCCTAGCGTTAAGATCGAAGCCCCTAGGCTCTTGATGAAGGCTCTCCTACTTCGATCTACTCCTTTACTGACACTCCTTATCAAGTTCTGTTCAACGTAATTTTCCTTATAGTATTGTTCATCCAAATAGCCTGTTATCATTGCTATCAACAGAGGTCTATTTGATGGCATTAGTGAGAGGTAAATGTGGAACATGCCTAAACTAGTCAATAAGAGGGTAGACATCAAATGTAAGATTAGAATATCTTGGAAATACTGAAATAAAAATGTGATTTTAAAGGGGTTCCACAGGAGAAACCCCGTTATCCCTAAGGTCACTATAGCCAAAGATATAGTCAAGTGATATGCCTTCTTTAAGGGATGATATCTTCCTAACGATTTATGAACTTTTATTTTGCTAAAGTCGCTAAAATTAAGGGAAATAGATTTGAGATTGCCGCTATCCTTAACGACGTGATACGCTAAAAGTGAGATGAGAGGAAATAGAGTAAACTCATGGAAGGGAAGGGGGATGAAGTTGTTAGTGAACAGGATGAAATAACCCGTTGCCCCAGCTGCGGCTAAGACAACGAAGGAGATCCAATGGAATAAAATTTGACTCTCTGAGTAGAATCTTATGAATTTTTTACCACTGAGCTGGGGGGTTTTCTCTAAAACTTTCCTTCTTGATAGATGATAAATAAAAATTCCAATTAAACTGAGATATATTGAGGCTTCGCCAACGAACTGTATTAAACCCATGATCAGCCGTTCATAGTTCTACCTTATAAGGAATTTCCAAATTTTCGGTGAAAACCTCATAAAGAGGCTGAATATAATTAGATTTAATTGAAATTTAATAGGTTTTACTAGGCGTTTCTCTATAAATTGGTTTCAATGAAACGGCACAATCGTTTTTATCTCAAAATTGTTAGAAGTAATTAAGAGTTTCAGTTGTGTCGCTCCTGTATCTTATAAGAAATGTACAACAAGATTAGTCATGTGAGAAAAGTGAGACAAAACGTATTAATCTGGATAACTCTCGTGGTATTGGCGTCGAACGCTTTTTTAGGTTATCAGATTTACAGTCTAATACATCCTCAAACGGCCTCCTCTCAAACCATATATCTTAACAGTTCTAGTCTAAGTTCTAATCAGGGCTCGACTCAAGTCATCAGAACTTTAAATGGAACGAGTTTCAGTTATGAGTACGATGTGAGGTTAAGTGTGTCTAAATTGGGAACTTACTTGATAGGAATTGACCCGAAGGGATTCAGCTCTTTGTATGTGCTAATTTACAAGGACGACGGTAATACCACATCGTTGAGTTTAAATAACACAAAAGCTCAAATTGTCGTAACTGATCACGAGTTTGAGTTTAAAATGTTCGTTTCAGGGGTTTACGAGAACAATCAGACTGTAACACCTCAAGTTATCGCTAACGCCCTAGGCCTATATTATCAATTTTTAAGTCCACTGAATGGGATAGGAAAAGTCTCTAACTCATCCATAGATCATGAGACCAACTCCTCTGACAACTCCTCATACGCTGAAGATCAATATCAAAACGTCTCTAACTCATCCATAGATCATGAGACCAACTCCTCTGACAACTCCTCATACGCTGAAGATCAATATCAAAGCTACACATATTATGATTGGGGAAATCAAATCAATAACGTGAAGGTAAACTACCCTACTAGAGGCGTTTAACCAGAGGTTAGCCATTAAAAGAGGTGTGTCCATAACCTTTAGGAATCTCTTGTTAACCTGGATTAGACCATACTTCGTTTTAGGTGAGAGAGATGAGGAAAGTCAGGGGAGTAAAACTCAGAAATGAAAAAGAAAAAGAGATAATTAATAAAATTATTCAGATATTAAATAAAACTAGACGGAGAGTACCCTGTCTCATTTTTTAATTTAAGAAATATCTGAAATCTTTTCTGATCTTTTTAATTTAGACTATTTTGTAAAATTAAAGTGTCATTCGTTGATTAGGTTCGCGTAGACTGTAACGTTAGCTTCTAACTCAATCTTTAATCTATATGTGGACCCTTTAGTCAACCCTTGGAGGGTTTCAGGAAACTCAACCTTTATGTCGTTTTTACCTGGTACGACAACTAGAGGTTCAATTCTAATCGCAAAGGTGTTGAACCCCTCTAGAGAGGCTCTATTGATCCTCAGTTGCCCGGTTGAGAACAGACTTAACATCGCAACGTTTCCCTTCAGAACCCCTTGACCCATCTGATAGACCTGAACGGGTTGATAGGATTGGTAGTACGGATACCCTGGTTGATAACCCGGTTGCCATTGATATGGAGGCACGTTAATAGGTGGTCTGTACTGCTTCACCGGTGGAACGAAAGGAACTATACTTCCTATAGCTATGTAATTAAATATTAATCCTACGAAATTTAATAAGGGTATACCCGTTATCAAACTTCCGATCCTCATCACGTTTTTGTTAAAGTCGCTTCCATATTTCTCACCTATGGAGTACAGGCCAGCCGCTATCAATATGTAGCCAATGTACATCACTAACGGGAAGATAGCTAGTAACAAACCTATTTTCGCTAAGGACATGTCTCTCGTGGTCATTTCCAGTTCTGAGAAAAGCCCCTTCATTTTCAGGTAAGCTATGAGAGCTAACACTATCTGTATTGTGGTTATTATTATTGGATAAATGAACTGGTTAAGGGTTACCAAAGCGGAACCGGAGAAGGAGAGAGAGACTAGGAGACCTGTCACTAAGTTAAGCCATAAATTTGAGGCTAAATATCCTACTATAGCAGCGAATATCTCAAAAAATAATCCTATTCTCATTTGATTAATACTCTCTCTTAAATTCAGAATTTCTTGATTATTCTGAGTGGATGTCATAATAGATATAAACTTAACTAGTTTAAAAAATTTTTGGATTAATAACTCTTTTAAACATTGGATATCAACTTTAATAGAACTTATACTAATTAAGACTTTTTTAGATGAGCCTATGTTATTTAAGGTTGATAAGTAGCGTTAACCGTTATAAGCTGTCCGTTAGATAGGGTAATCTGTATGGCGTAAACGTTGCCTGGAACTAGATTGAGCGGACCGTTGAACGATATCCTTATCACGTTGTTCCCTGTAGCCAGATTCGTAGGGGTAACTTGATCAGAGAAGTAAGAGGTTCCAATTATCGTAGCGCTGGTCACTTGAACGGGTCCAGGGGAGTAGACGTTCACCTCAGCTACGCCGTTTCCGTATATCCTGTTAAGAGGTTGTTGTGGGTACTGGGGTGGTAAAGGAGCTCCCTGATAAGGTTGACCATAGTAAGGCTGATTGAAACCAGGGTACCTACCAGATTGAAGCGTACTCAATAGCGTTCCTAATCCAGAGTAAACCATGATAATACCTATGAAAACTAGTAGTCCGCCTATTATATCGAAAACCACGCCTACAAGAGGTATTAAACTTAGAAAATAGAGTATAGAACCCACTAACATTAGAGTACCTCCCGTTCTTAAGCTTCCTACGTTATAAAGGGATCCCACATTTTTGTATGCTGAAGCCAACAATATGTAACCTATGTACATGATCAACGCACCAATTATAATAACAGCTAATCCGCCAAGTATTGAACCTAAACCTAGACCTATCCCGGCCGCTGCCGAGGCGGAGCTCCCCGAGATCGCCGAGCCGAAGGTCAGTCCTACGGCTGAAATAAAGAGAGCTAATGCCACAATTGATCCTATGAAAACTAATGCATATCCAGCGATTATTAGCGTAGTAGCGGTTTTCCCACCCACATGTCTCCCAGCCGTTTCCAGTTGCGAGAAACCTCTCCTAGTCCTAAGAAAAGCTAACAACAATGTAACGAAATCTATCACTCCAACTATCACACCTATTAAAATTCCAACTAGAGTTATTATAAACGCTAAAGAAACAATGTAAAGTATTACGGTTATTAGGTAAAATAGGGCGCCGGATTTCAGATTTTTTATGCCCTCAATCTCAAGATTTTGTTGAGTCATAATAAAAATTCAGGGAACTATATATATAAATTTTACTTACTATGTCCATTAGATACGAAAGCGTTTAGTATTTATTTTCTAGATATAAGAACGAATTTTCTTCTTCTACTAGTCTTTATAGAATAAAGACGTTATATAAGAGATTATCTTTATCCTAATCGGCACAATGGAGATGGATACGCATAAAGGGCTTTTAAGAGGCCGTAAAGCGATCTGAGCTAGACGAGAATCGAGTTGTCACAAACGTCATAGTCAAAACTCCCATAAAATTACGTGGGACGTTTTAGAGGGATACACTTAAACGTTAAGCCGTTAGGTAACGTACTATTTCAACTACGACTTGTTTGATTTTCAGTTATCAATTCCCTTAGCTTTGAAAAACAAAGCTATGGGAACTCAACTTGGTCATCGAGGCATCGATCGCAACTCTCTCATAAGGAAAACCGAATTCAAAGAGATCCGTAAGTTACAGGTCCTGGTCAATTGCCGTTTCTAGATTTCGGTGAAGCGAGTGCGGACCTTGAGCTATAAGACAAGCTTGGTCAAAGACTTAAGGATTATTTTCATAAATTGAGTTTTAACCTTTAGTCAGTATAATTCACGAACTAGTACGTGATTACATTCGCGTAAACCCCTTAAACCCTTTGTATTACCTGAGTTCTCTCATCATAATGTATGATTTTCCATAGAAGATTAGTCACGCTAATAGGTCCGTTGAGTCTAGAAAGGGATAACTTTCGATTTACTCTCTGTAAATTTTAACCCTGGACGTAATTGGTTACTATGGGAAGAACGATCCCCTCATACACAGCGTCTATTGATTCGTTCATTTCGGTATTAGAGAGGATATCCAAAAGGACCGGTAGCTTAGAAGAGGTTATAGAGGAGACTAAGAGGAGGATAAGGTATTTTCAAAACGAGTCGTATGATGAGGACATAGACCCGCAGACTTTGGTCATTTTAACTATGATATCAGTCATTGAGGACGAGTGTAAAAGGAATGGCAAGGCTCAGGGAGGCAGGAACCAATAACCTCTTTAACTGTAGGTAAAGGACAGTTCACTATAGAGGGAGGCTCGAGCTGATTAAGAGAAGACTGAGAACAAAGGGTAGAGGCTTTAGAATCTTTTAACATATCAGCCAACCAACTACTAAGCTTTCATCCTCTTCTTTTTACGTTTTCTAGAGATTTTTACCCTTTAACCCAACTCTAGACGATCTGTTGTCTATCTCTTACTGAAACTTGATCCTGGATTTATCTAAATGGTTTTAATACGGAAGATCACTTAAGGTAGGCCATCTCCTGAATAAGTTTTTAGATCGAGCTAAGAATTGATATTATATGAGTTATGAATCGGCAGATAGACTAAAGAAGGAGTTCATTAAGAGGGTTAGCTGATGAAATATCTCAAGGCGAGATGAGGATACTCCTCAACGATCTAACTACACTGATTGACGAGAAATTTGTTGAGTTTGAAAAAAGACTCTACGAAGAGACAAGAAACTTGAGGCCGAGTTTCAAACTTGAACTGAAAGAACAAGGAAGCTACAGTCAAGCTCCAAGAGCAGGTAGCGAACACATCATAGCGATAAAGAGACTACAAGAGCAGGTAATCAGGAACTCACAGGAGTTAATTAAGGTGATGCGTGGGAAATACTTTAGCTTAGTCTTGAGGAGGAAACAAGGAAGTTCGTTCAACGAGTGTCACAAAATCACGGAATAACAACGGAGTTCACCAGATTTAAAATGAGAATAAGATCGAAATAGCTGTCTACGCTGGAACTAATGAGTTCGTTATAAAGGGGTAAGTTAAGAGTAGATTGGAGAGATAGAACAGCCAAAAAACGTGATGTCTTTGCTTCAGAAGGTGAGGCCGGAAGTCTCAAACAAGAAAGCTAAGCTTAATCTACGGACTGAGATTCACTAGGGATGTCATTGA
Organism: Metallosphaera cuprina Ar-4; assembly: GCF_000204925.1. NCBI lineage: Archaea > Thermoproteati > Thermoproteota > Thermoprotei > Sulfolobales > Sulfolobaceae > Metallosphaera > Metallosphaera cuprina. The sequence goes on from NC_015435.1 coordinate 929,041, forward strand.
GGCCTGTAAAAACTAAAAGATTTACGGAACGAACGGAATTGAGAACTTTACCGATCAGAGCTTAATGCGAGCGTTAAGAGCTTAAAGGCTAACTACATGAGATACCACGTAAAGGTCAGACCTTAAGCTAAACTCTTGATCTTATGAGCCCCATCCATGATAGTCTTAATAATGACCTTCATAGTTTACCCACTTTAATGGTTAGAGATTTAATATTTTAAGAGTTTTATAACTTAAAAGAAGGATCTGATACCATGAGAGATGAAACAGACAAATCCATAGTTTTCCACCTCCTGAAGGACGGTAGGATATCTCAAAAGAGGTTAGCAAAGCTAATTGGAATAACTGAATCCTCTTTGAGCTACAGAATTAACAACCTAAAGGAGGAAGGGATAATTAAAGGCTTCAGTTTATTCGTAAATCCCAACTTATTAAACTCTCACTACGCTTTCCTCGCCTTTCCTAACACTAAGAGTTTCGATTCAGAGAACGTTTTCATGAAGTTCACATGTCTTGAGGAGTTTAACGTCTACGGCGTTCAAGCTAAGAGGGAAGAATTCGATCAATTGATAAGTTCCTTATTCGATGAGCTTGGAGAGCCCATTATGACTTACATTCCACAACAAAATGTTAGGGAGTTGAGACCTTATGAGCTCAGGTTAATCAAAGCCCTTAGAGAAGATCCTAGAGCCTCTCCGGGAGAGTTGGCCAGAAGGATGGGAGCAAGCGTAAGGTTCGTTGCTAACACTCTGAACTCCATGCTCTCTAAAGGAGACGTAAGAGTGATACCGCAAGTCGACCTGTCTAGATTGAAGGCACTAATCTTGGCTATATTTTCAAAGGGAGAGTTTAACCTAATGGACCCCTGTAGGGTACTGAAGGTTTCATCAGACGAAGGCGTAGTGGATATATGTTTCGTTCATGATCTGAAGCTTGCTGATGGCCTAGTGAAGCAAGTTAAGAAATCTGATATTTCGTCAAAGGTCATGATAGTTACGAACTTCCAAGTTAAGAGCGCTTTTTAAATCTTGCTACAAATACCTCTTAGGAGATAATAACATTCCCCCCAATTATGTATCTTATGGACGCAAAGATATGGATTGTGATATGGTCTGTAGTTCTGATAGGAATGATCCCAGGTGCGATGGTTTATACTCATTATCTCGCTTACTCAAACGAGAACAACATCCAGACCTTAGCTGACAAGCTATTAGCCAACTCGTCCCTCAATAGGCAGACAATCTACGTGATAGTTAACGAAAGCCCAACTCCTCAACTTTCTAAGGCGGTACTTGAGGTTGAAGGGAATCTCTCTCAATACGGTTTGGTGTCCTCTCCTTACTCTCAATATGTGTCCTTTTTAACTCAAGTTACTGGGAACTCAACGCTAGCCAGAAATTACGTCCTGTCTCACGGACTTCAAGGATCTCCTCCATTCGTTAGGGAGCTTGTGAGTTCTGACAACTCTTCATTCTTAATAACTTTGACCTTAAATTACTCTAATAACTTCGTCTATAAGAACGGTTCCACTCCTTCAGAGATCCTAACTCCTATCGTTCAATCTGAGATCAGACCCTTGGGTCCTGAGGCTTACGTAACTGGTACAGGAGCTATAGATTACGAAACTCAGGAGTTGACCCAAAAGTACGCCTTTGTCTTCCCATCACTCTTCTTAGTCTTAGCGATAGCCATAGGAGTAGCCCTCAGATCTATCAGGGCTGGCCTCCTAGGTTTCGTCTTCGTGGGTTTAACCCTCTACATGTCTTACTTCTCAGTGTACTTGACCGGGTTAATACTAGGAGGGGTAGATTACGTTGTAAATTACACTTTAACCGCGGTGATCTTAGGGATAACGACAGACTACTTCATCTTCCTTATCTACAGATATAAGAGGGATAAGAAATCTATCAATGGGTCTAGAAAGGCGATCTTAATCTCAGGTTTGACGGTAGGCTTTAGCTTAGCTACTTTTTCACTAGTGAAGGGCTTTCTAAGTTGGGGTATAGTTTTGCTTTTGAGCGTTATACTCTCCGCTCTTCTCATGATTACCCTGTTACCTGCGGTTATTTCGATTTTTGGCGGAAAACTAGTGAAGACATCAGAGTACGGAACAAAAGAGTCCATCTTCTCCAAGGCTTCAAGAGTCAGTTTAGTTTACCTAGTCCTGATACTCTTGGTTGCCGTCCCTGCAATATATTTCTTCTTTCACGTTCCTACAACTTACAATTTCAACACGGGTTTGCCTTCTAGCCTAAACAGCGTCAAGGGATTAACTATTCTTGAGCGAGACTATGGGTTTCCAATCATTGTCCTGGTCAATAAAACCCAAGCTAGCGCCTCCTTAGCCTCATTTTTGCAGAAGTACGGTAACGTAGTGGGTCCCTATGTCAGTACTTCTAACGTATCTCAGTTTACGGTTAACAACGGATACGTATACTATCTTATCTACGTAAAGGGATCCCCGTACTCCACGGAAACGCTCAATGTCGTGAAAACTCTAGAAAATCACCACCTGATCGTTGGAGGACTTACCTCCGACATCTTAGCCCTTCAGAGGGAGAACGTTACTGTGTACTCTCTCCTTGAACTCCTAGTAGTTAGCGCAGTAGGTTTAGTTCTAGGTCTGTCATTTAGAACGTGGAAGTACCCTCTGATCTCGCTCTCTGGAGTACTCATAAGCGTTACAGAGGCTACCGCAATACTCTACCTGATAGCTAGATTTCTACTCCACATAGAATTAATCTACCTAGTTCCGGTTATAATTTTCGTGATACTAACCTCCTTAGGGAGCGACTACTCGGTGTTTATAATATCCTCTGTTGAGGAGGAGAGAGAGAAGGATGGAGATTACGTTTCTAGGGGAATGGGAAGAACTGGTTCTATAGTAACTACCCTTGGGATAATTTTAGCTATCTCTCTAGGAACGCTAGCTTTTATACCAATTGCTTTCCTCCAGGAGTTAGGTATATCTTTCGTCGTCTCGATCGTAATTGACACTTTCGTGATAAGGACGTTCTACTACCCATTAATGATAAGGATATTATATAATATTAGAAATAAAACTTGATAATCAATATTTTTTATTGATTATTAACCTTTTAGTGACTTTCGTCCTGCTGTGGCAGAGTTACCTTAAACTCGGTCTTTACAAGCGAAGAGCGCTAAAAATTACCACACTTATCACCTAGTGGAGCTCACGGAGATTTACTAAAGTTTTATAATCGTTAACGTTTCAAAACAATAGTTGAAATATAAAACTTTAATAAGATAAATTTTGTTTAGCTAACTTAATGAGGGGTTTGCGATGAAACGGGAAGTGATATTTTAAGCCCTTCTAATTAATTCTCCTGTCCTTGAGTTAAATCCTTTTCAAGTCCTCGACGTGCTAATAGAGGATAATTATTTATTTTTTAACTAGTTCAAGTTTCAATATGATTAAGAACAGGAATGAAGTACTTAAGATAGCCTTCTCCGCGTTTTTCGCTGATTTGGGGTATCAAGCTGGGATCGCCGCCTTTCCAATAATTTTCGTTGTGATCTATCACGCACCAATTCCTCTCTACGGCCTCGCCGAGTCCCTAAACTACGGGATAGGAACGTTTCTGGCATACGTTGGCGGAACGTTAGGGGACAGGATAGGAAGGAAGAGGATAGCTATCCTAGGTAACTCCCTTATAACACTTATAGCGCTCATGGGGCTATCCAGAGATTACGTTCAGGCCTTGATAGCCTTCATGTTAGGGTGGTGGTTTAGGAACTTGAGGACTCCCCCAAGGAGGGCGATGATGGCTGAGGTCACATTACCTGAAGATAGATCAGAGGCTTACGGTATACTTCACTCTCTGGACATAGCGGGGGCCATGCTCTCAATCGTTGCTCTGGTCATTTCCTTATACCTTCACCTCTCGATATTCATTTTCATGTTGTTCACTGCCCTTCCTTTAGTAGTATCAACTTTAATCCTTAGCACAGTGAAGGCAGGTCAGAACAAGTTTAAGAAGGGCTCCAGCGCAAAGAGGGGAAGAGTCTTTTGGACTTTAATTATCTCTACGATGTTCTTCGGGTTCAGTCAGTACAGCTTCGGTTTCCCTATAATAACCACAACGCAAATAACTGGTGAGGACTATTTGGGAATATTATCGTATGGTGTTTTCCTGGGGTCCTCCTCCCTCTTTGGTTACATATTTGGAAGATTAAGGTTAAACGAGTATAGAGGTTTAGCTTTCTTGGGGTATCTAGTCGGGGCGATAGCGTCCTTTGGATTTGCCTTCCTCTCAGGGATCGGTATTTCGTCTCTATATCCGCTATCCTTCGTCATGGGAGTGAGCGTTGCCTCGACTGAGACTTTCGAGCCCACTATAATGTCGAAGTTGGTTGGAGAGGAGTCCTACGGGGCGGGTATGGGTTTCCTATCTGTAGGACGAAGTGTTGGAATATTCATAGGTAACAGCGTAATGGGTCTCCTCTATCAGATTAGCTACACTCACGCTTACGTCTTCGCTGCAGCCATGTCGCTAGTGTCGTTCTTATTGATTCTCACCTTAGTTTACGGGAGAAAGTAACGTATAAAATTACGACTTTTAATTAAAACTATCAAGAGGTTTAAGCTAAATAAAAGTAATCTATTAAATAGTCTTGAATTAAATCATAAAAAATTGTTAAGCTTTTTATAAGATTCTAAAGTATAGAAGAATTAAGACGATGGAAAAGAAAAATATTTAAACTTTCTTTCTAAATATAATGATTGGGTGTCCTAAATGGACATTAAGTCATTAAACAGAACGATTCTCATCTCAGCCTCATTTCTTTACTCAATCAACGTGATACTCTCGATTTCGCTCTACACTTTGTTGACCCAGATCTCTTTACCTGTAAGTAACTTGGACCTTAGGAGCGTTTTGATAGCGGTGCCACTTATCTCAGGTGTCTTCAACGGGTTAATACTCTCTATGCTCTCCATGGGATTGAAATACGCAGAATATTACGGGTTGGCTAAGTCGATCTTAGCTATAATAATTTATACAGGCTATTGGGCAGCCTTTAGGCCAGGTCTTGACGTCTTGGCCTTCATAGTATCCATAATGATACTCTGCGTAATTCAAATCGGTGTACTAACCCTTTACGCTAGAGTGCAGAAGGAGATGTTCGGCTGAATGTTAGTGAAGATAAAACTTAAGGGAGATGAGGTTTTTCCATCCCAGATAAAGGGTAGGTTGGCCTATGAGAAGAACGTCATTATGATATTCAAAAGCCAAGGTAGGGTACTTTTCGTAGATTACGTTAAGGAAGGATCGCTAGGTTCCTATGAGATACCTCCGTTCCTAAAAAATAGAATGTTAACGATCCAGATCGTTTTGGTTCCGGAGGAGTACTCAAACTATATCAGATGTATTGCAGGGGAGGTTCAAAATAAGTTATATCCCTTATTTAGGAACAAAAACCTGGCATGTAATTCTGAGTTAACGGTGATATTGGAATGATCTCGCAACTCTTTAACTGCAATGAAGTTAAAGTCATGAGGACAGGAGACCTAAGTGTAGAGCTTGATGGGGTTAGATGCGTTTATGAGGTTAAATCTAATCTCTCCCCAGTTATGGAGATCACGTTGAAATCAAGGAACTATAAGTCGGAGTGTAAGGTCCTGTTCGACGTAAGGTTAGATAAGGTAGTTTCCGTGAGTTGTGAGGGGGTTAAACAAGAGAAGGTTAGACTCACCTTAGAGGAGTGCTTTAGAGAAAAGGGATTACTTTATATTAAATAATTAAAAAACCCTTCATATTAAATAATTAAGACCCTTCCTAGTCAATATGAAGTTTCAGCAAAGGCTAAAAGGGAAAGAGCGTTAGCCATCTCCCTCAAGGAGACAACGCCGATAGGCTTATCTCCGTCTTTGACCAACACGTGTCTTATCCTCTTCTCCCCCATGATCTCTAACGCTTCCAACACGCTCAAGTTCCTATCAACCGAGATGACTGGAGACATCCCAATCTTTACGGCTGGGATGGAGTAGTCCAACCCCTCTGCGACCGCTCTCGTCACGTCTCTCTCCGTTACGATCGCCCTGATCTCACCTTTCTCGCCAACGAGGAGAACGGAGCTAACATCGTTCTCCCTCATCGTCTTCGCGGCCTCCCTAACGGAAGAGGATGCGGATAACGTAACGATCTTTTTTGAAACAAGTTGACCAACGTTCATTAAATTATAATATATAGAGATGAAGTTAAAAAACTTAGCCATACCTTAATGACATTCCCAAGCCGTACCTGGGGAAGCTCCACGCTATGTTATTGAAAGGGCAAGCTATCTTGCACGCGCCGCACTCTACACAGTTCTCGTAAGATATGACCATTCTCGTCCCATCCCATACGTAAACGTTCGCTGGACAAACTGAGATGCAGGGCTGAGGCGTGCCGTACTCCTTCTCACACCTAGAGCACACATCGAAGTTCTTTATCTTAAGGTGAGGTTCATCGTCTCTCTTATATCTTAAGGTGTAGAGCTTCTCCTCGACCTTCATGATATCGCCTCCAAAAGGAGTAAGGCGTGTTTAGTTAACCTCCAGAGGTTAGCTTTAAGGTCTAACGAAAGGTCTCCAGAAGTCCAAGAGGAGAGGGCGTCGCTTGTCATGGAGATGTAAGCCCTTATGTTTTCCTCCTTCAAGAGTTCCTTAACGAGAGGCCTCAACTTAATCGCCTGACTTAACGTTCTTTCCATCATAAGGGAGCTCTCGTAGCTCCCACATTGATCGTTCACCGCTAACTCCCCAGCGATGTAGCCCGAGATAACCGCAGGACCTATTCCGTTAAACGTAATTGGGTTAACTACCCCCAACGCGTCTCCCGTTAGGAATAGGTTTCCTGAGCACGCCCTCCAAGCTGGAAAACCGTTCTCTGGTATTATCTTAGCTGAGTACTCCCTCAACGAGAACCCTTTGACCAACTCGTTTATTCCAAGGGATCTTTTTACCTCCTCCAGAACGTCCTGAGGCCTCACTCTGTGAGATATTAGCGACCGCATGTGAACTCCTATCCCGAAGGCTATGGAATCCTTATACGTGTACAGGAATCCAGCCCCAGGTATTGGATTTGAGAACAGGTACCTAACTGAGATGCCCTCCTGCTCCCCTAAACCTAACCTCTTGTTGACCTCGTCTTTGCTAAGAGAGTAGACCTCCTTGACCGTCTGAACGGTCTCCTCGGGCTTTAACTCCCTCCTCAGTCCAGAGTTAATCGAGACGAGAGCGTTAGCTCCCTCAGCTAATATGACTCTCTCCCCCTCAATCTCTCCCCTATCAGTTACGATCCTTCTCCCGTCGACCTTGAGTACCGTCGTCTTGGTGATTAGGACTGCGCCAGCGCTCTCAGCCTGAGAGGCCAACCACCTGTCTAACTTTAACCTTCCAACGTTCACCAACTTATCCTTAGGTTTCATCTCTATTTGAACTCCGTCGAAGGAGAGTCTAACCTTACTCACCTCTCTCTCGTAAGGTAAGCTTTTAACGTCGAACATGGAGAGGTCGTTCACCCTTATCATTGCTCCGGATACGTTCTTGGCCCCAGGCTCCGAGCCCCTCTCTATCACTATCGTTTTGGCCCCCAATTTAGCTGCCCTTAAGGCCGCGGCGCTTCCTGCCGGACCTCCTCCTACCACAACTACGTCATACATGATCATAACCTCCTAATTAGCTCAGGAACGACCTCAAATATGTCCCCTATCAGTCCGTAGTCCGAGTTGTTGAATATCTGCGCATCCGGATCTAAGTTAATTGAGATAACCCTCTTCGCGCCGGAGATCCCAACCAGGTGCTGAACCGCCCCGGACACACCGAGGGCTATGTACAGTCTAGGTCTGATCGTAGTTCCGGTCTGTCCAACCTGCCTGTCCTTGGGGTACCATCCAGCATCCGCTAGCGGTTTGGTCACGCCAACCACACCACCTAGTTTAGTGGCTAACTCCTCTGCCATCCTGATGTTAGATTTGTCTCTGATCCCCCTACCTACTCCAACCACGACCTCAGCTTCAGCTAACACGTTCCGCCTCTCGAGGCTCTTCCTCTCCAAGACCTTGAACCTAGTGAAGAGGTCCTCCACCTCTTCCCTGATCGTCTCACCCTTACCCTCAATCAATAACGGCCTGAACACCCCAGGTCTGACTGTCACCATGACGGGCCTGGAGGTTGGACATATTATTGTAGACATCTCCTTCCCTCCAAAGTCAGGTCTCGTTGAGTTCAAAACTCCCTTCTCGTCAACTTCAAAGCTAGTACAATCGGCTATCAGACCGGTGTTGACTGAGATCGCGGTGGTGGAGGCTAACTCCCTAGAGTTCCTAGTGCCGGGGAACAGAACCGCCTCGGGTTGATACTTCTTTATCAACCTGGAGAGCGCTTGAGTGAAAACGTCGTTATCGTAATGGTTGAAACCCTTGGTTAACCCGTGGTATACCTTGTCAGCACCGTGTTTAAAAGCCTCCTCCTTTACAGAGTCCACGTGCTCTCCTATTACAACCCCTGAAAGGTTAGTTCCCATCAGGTCCGCTAACCTCCTTCCCTCAGCCATTATCTCCCATGAGGCTGGGTTGGCCTTACCTCCTACGTGATCTAGGTAAACCCAAACCTCTCCTCTCACCTTAACCTTAGGAGAGGGCTTAACGTATCCGCCGGATAGAGCCTCCTCGCTCCTTAATGAATCCCTTATCTTCTCGACCAACCAGTCCAATGATCCGGGGTCCTTCCAGTTCCTAATTTCAGGGTTCCTCGTCTTGGGGGGAGGGTGCACCTTTATTACTTTAGTTGGAGATCCTGCCAAACCGATCTTGTTCTGTTCAGCCTGTATGTCATCCTTAGATAGCTTAATTACCTTGGAGGTCTTGGCCCTGATCAGCGAGCCTATGTCAGGCTCTCTAGGTTTGTTTGCGCTCTCTAACACTGTCATAACTACGGGGGTTGGGACCTCTACGATCTCCTCCTCGGTCTCCGTAGCCCTCACTGCCACTAAGCTCCTCTCATTGATCTCCTTGATCTCCTTAACGTAGCCCAAGATCGGTATCCCAAGCCACTTAGCGGTCTGAGGTCCCACCTGTTCGGTCTCTCCGTCAACCGCTCTCCTACCGAAAAGGTAAAGGTCAGCTCCTCCTAACTTTTGTATAGCCTTAAACAACGTATAGGAGGTGGCCCAAGTGTCCGCTCCAGCCATCGCCCTATCCGTTATCAAGAACGCGTCGTCCGCCCCTAAGGCCAGGGCGTCCTTGAGGGCCTGTTCACCTTGAGGGGGTCCCATCGTTATCACGGTGACTCTCCCTCCATACCTCTCTTTAATTCGAACTGCCTCCTCTATGGCGTGAAGGTCGGGAGGGTTTATCACGGCGGGAACTCCCTCCCTGACCAACGTGTTTGTGACCGGGTCAACTCTCAGGTCGTCGGCGTCAGGGACCTGCTTTATCGAAACCAAAACCCTTAGCATTCCTATTCAAGTATATTCTAGTTAAGGGAATATTTAAACTCGCCATCAATTATAATGATCTTGATGACAGATATTTTAATAACGGACTTAGATGCTTTTACGCTTTAGTTAGACCCTCTTCGAAAGTTTCTACTTTAATTAAGTTAGTAAGAAAAAGAACTATAACCTTAAAGCATAAAGTGTTAAGTAAGTTAAGGGATTTACCTTCAATTTAATCAGCTCTCTACGTGACCTACTTATAAGTTGTTATTTTGTTACTTAAACTTTCGTCTTAATTTCAGGATCATTAAGATTTGATTCGAGATCGTGTGAGGTCGTTAAATCCAAAACTTCGTTCTTAAAATAGGAAAGATATTTGATCGTATATTAAAAATTATAATTGATCTCATACGTGATGTTAAATTGATTCGCTTCGTGAGTATAGAGGTGTGGGACGAACTAGATCATTAAGCTCACTTGATGAGCAACGCTTGAGTCCTGACTATTTTAAATTCAAGGCAGGTAGAGGTTTAGGACTCTTTAGGTTACCGTTGAGGAACTAAAGGGGAGACGAGGCTGCGAGAGCGTCACTGAAGGAATTCAAGTTGGCAGAGGACTTCAACCGCTACGTAAAAGACATCGTGAGACCAGTTATGGGGAGCAGAATGAGTATGTGATGCCTTTAGAAGCTCGATGTGAAGAGACGCTTTCGACTCTAGGATTGAGATCAAATTAGGGATAGAGGAGATTAAGGGAGTCTATTTGAACTAACTTATCGTTCTGTTCAAGTCCTCCTCATCCGCTGAACAGATGAGAGTAGTTAGGTAGATCAGGTTAACCTCTTACTAAAGTTCAACTTTTGACCTGAGAGCGAAGTTCAAACAAGAGATTTAAAGGGTAGGAAGAGAGCGTTAAAAACCCAATCGAGCCCCCAGTTTATTGACTTGTGATTTGACTGGAGCTTGGTAGCATCTCAAAATGCAAGCACGGGAGATCTGCGGTTACTGAACGGAACGTACTCCAAGCGATTTCATGAAATCGAAGGGTTGAAACGTCTCGGCAAAATGGAGAGCCAATTAAACAACGCTAGTTAAACCTTAGTCTCCTCTAAAGCCCTCCGAAGATCTTCGTTCTTCCTCCCCCACCTATCTTGATAGACCAGATCGGAAAGAGGCAACCTGGTGTTCCACCCCTTTTCCTCCAGCTCTGGTCTCTCAGGGAAGGAAGTTACGTAACCCATGGTGAGGTAAGCTATGAGCTCAACGTGATCCGGGATCTCGAGTATTCTCTTCACTAACTCCTTATCTAAAAAACTAACCCATCCTACCCCCACGTTTTCAGCCCTTGCGGCCAACCATAGGTTGGCTATAGCTAACACCACGCTGTACTGACAGGTCTCAGGCATGGTTATCCTACCTAGGACGTGAGGACCGAACCTCGTGCAATCAGCAGTAACTGCAATGTTCAGCGAAGACTCTAGTATCCCCTCTATTTTAATTTTATTGAAGATTGCCTTCCTATCCTCCGTTAGTAGCTCCTCATATCTCCTTCTTTGTCTCTCCGCCTCTTCCTTTATCCTCTCCCTGATGGCTCTATCCTTCACTACGATGAAGTTCCAGGGCTGCGAGAACCCCACTGATGGAGCTAAGTGAGCAGCGTGTAATATCCTCGCTAATACCTCATCAGGTATGGGATCAGGCTTAAAGTAACTTCTGACGTCCCTCCTCCCCTTTATTGCCTCATAAAGATCCATATGGATAGTCTATCCAGAAATTATTAACGTTTGCTAAAGTCCTTCAGAGGAAGTTGTACGATCACTATTATTTATAGCCATATAGTAAAATTTTTAAAATAGCTTGAAACCTTACGATGGTGCCGTTCATTCATCGCAACTTCAAGGCTTTGCGAAAGACTAGATCAGTCGATTCCTCTCTCTAGTCCCGAGTTAGCGGTTCAATTACAACGTGATAGATTATAGAGAAACCCCTCAAGGCTTAGCCTTAACCTAAACTAAGCTTCTTATAATAGAACATTTAAGTCACGACTGCCAGAGCCCCTTATGGAAAGGATAATAAGCTACTTCATCGCAGTTCTCTTAGATGTAATAGCTGGCTCATCTCCCTTTCTTCATCTTCCGCTTTACGATGACTTGGGCGTAATACTCTTGGTGGCTGCGGTATTCTCTTACGTAGCCAGTGACCTTTCGGTAACCCTCCCGATCTCATTGCTCCCCTTCTCTCTTATAGCTCACTCCTATTCTCTCCTTCTGATCGCAACCGTTTCTTCAGCCCTCTCCTTTTACCTTAAGGATAAGGCTACCTCCTTTTTAACAACCTTAACGACTTCCTTAGTTGTATTCTCCCTAAGACCCGAGCTTCAGGTACTCTCCTTCCTCCTCCTCATAGGGATACTAGTCTACCTTGGGTTGGATCTTAGGGGAACTATAGCTAACGGTATACTTTTCATGGTGATAGCCTCAATACTCCTTCCATCTCAAGGTATACAGTCCTCAATTATTTATATCTTATCAGATATAACTTTTTACTCTATATTTTTTGGGGTTATAGGGCTCGCAATACAGGGTAGGAACCTACCTAAAGCGTTAAAGAGAACCCCTCTGCTCTTCCTCCCTTACGCCACGATTATGCTAACGATAGGAGTTCCTAGTCAGTACTACTGGTGGACCGAGTCTTCCTTCCTGTTTAAAAGTAATCCTCTATCGCTCTGGGTTCAATACGGATACTTTCCACAGTTGAATCAGATCTTTGGGACGTGGCCTCTCTCCCACTTCCTTCCTTATCCTACAGGAGTCAGCTTCTACATGTTTTTGCTTACTTACCTTTCTGGTCTCTTCAGCTACCTAATGTTCAAGAGGCTTGGGGTGAAGAGAGCTGCTCTTTTCGCCCTGGCGTACCAGCTCCTCTCTCCCTTTTATGATCCATATTTACTCGTCGGCTACGCTATCCTTCCCCTTACGGCCTACTTAATGACGACCGCCATGAAAGTCCCAATCAAGTACACCACAGTTGCGTTGTCCTCGATGATCGGTTCTTCCTTTCCCCTCTTCATAATCTCGGCTATCCTCCTAGGTTACTTGACCTCTAAAAGGAACTTACTTTGGTTTGGTTTAGTAATGGTAGGTAGCAACGCGTTCTGGATCGTTCCGTATCTACTTCTGGGGTCTCCTCACCTGTCCTCCACGAACTTCCTATCTATGGTTCTAATACTACCCATCGTCTCAATACTCATGAAGTTCGGAGAGAGAGATAAGGTTTTGCTCTCCCTTATCTCGTTGGTTTACCTCGTTTCTGGGTTGCCTCTCTCTCAGGCGTTTTATCCAGTTGCCATAGCCTCAACTTTACTAGCGATAAGCGGGAGTGGGATCAAGAAGTTGATTTCTGGTGTGACCATAGCTTTCCTTCTCCTACTTCCGTTATTCCAATTCGCTACATACCATCCCTTTTCGTTACCTTCTTCAGTTCAAGCCATTAACAAGGAGATAGATAACGCTACGCTAGTGTCTTGGAACTATTCCTATCCTTACCTCTCCCCAGTTCCTATCAACCTCACTCCTTTATCCAGTAAGGCCATACAGTACTACGTTACGAGCTCCGGAGGGGTTGAGGAAAACCCAGATTACGTGGGATTAGTGTCGGCTAAACCGATACTTTATAACTTAACTAAAGTTAACTACACTCTCTTACCAAACACCCCTCCCATACTGACCATAAACTCGTCATCCTTTTATTTAAATTACTCGTCAGCCGGTATCAGTTACACTGTTGACAATAACGTTGAAATTAAGTCCTTGATAGGATACCAGTTCATAGGTTGGTCCCTCCCCAAGAACGTTTCTAACTTTACGATATCCTTCAAAGGGAGCCTTCTTACTAAAGTGGCTAACTCCATATTTTTCCTAGCTAAAGGGTTACACAATGAGAGCCTCTCCACTTCAATAAATTTTACAGCTTTAGAGTTTTATTTGAAAAGATCTGGTCCCCTTTTCATATATGATAACGGCTTTAAGTTCCTCGGTAACCTGGGGTCCATCCCAGAAAACGGTTCGTTGAACTTCTCGTTATCGTTCTTGGATAAGGATAACTACACCTTCCTGTACATGGAGGAAATTAACGGAAGGGAGATCATACTCAATAAGAACACTACTCTCGCTTCGGGGGAGCTAAACTCCTTCGGTTTCATAATGCCCCTGAGGGATGAGATAAACCTTAGTTCAATCGAGGTCTCCTACTTTTTCCCCATTAACTTTACCGATAATTGGGTGTCTTGGTACTCCCCCTATCCCTCCTCAATTAAAGTAATACCGTCTTATCCATTGAGCGGAACCATCTACTTCTTCCCAGCCGTAAAGGTAGAAGTTAACGGCCAGATCGTAGGTAACGGTTCCTTTCTCAAGGACGTAAAGGACATAACAATCAACTCGAGTTCAGGTTTTCATAATCTCACTCTCCTCAAGTTAGTTTACACAAAGACCTACTACTTAGTAGGAAAGCTTCCAGTTAACACCTCTACGTTCGTAAGGTTTGAATCCATCTTCAATGGAGAGGACATCACAATCGAATCACACCTACCTTTAAACGTAACTATAGAGCCCTTAGGCTTAAACGTAAAGGTTAACGGACAGTTTACTAACTCGACTAACTTTGTCCTGCCTCCAGGTAGAAACGTTATCTCACTGCTCTATCCAGGGGCCTCTTTAGAGATCTTTGGGTTATACATATCTTTGATGTCGTTCATCTTCACTGTCCTAAGTGGCTTCATCAAGGATGGGTTAAGATATATCCTGAAATCAATTGACTCGTTTTACAAAAGGTTCGAGCAGTGATCTCTTTATCCTCCTCTTGACTTCAATAAGTAACAAAAGCGCGTAGTAGGTGGATATGATAGCTACAGAGATCAAGTTAGCTATAACGTAATTCGAATAGATAATGAAGGTAGAGAGATGAGACTTAGATGAAATAACGAGCGTTCCGTTGACTGCCTCCGCGTTGTAATCTTTATCTATTACGAACTCACCTGGATATGGGAGAACCACTTTATTGGTACCGTGAGGATAAACTTCAAGTCCAAACCATGTAAGGTTGAACGAGAAGTCCTTGTTCTGATTAAATGTGATAACCATGAAGTTAGAGTTGTTAAACGTTACGTTACCTGGAACGTTTAAGTAGTTAGAGCGATAAAAGAACACGTCAGCTTCAAGGTCATATAGAAAGGAGGTGAAATTCATTTTACTAAAATTATAGAAAAAGATGTATCCAACAGGAGATATAGGGTTTTTGACAATTAAAACCTTACCTATGTCTAAGTAGCTCGATAGGTTCTCCGCTTCAGAGACGTTTTGGTTCAAAAGACAGTAGTAGAACCTTGTGTAATCGTTGTAGTCACCGACCGTAGCGACTATCTGACCTCCTTTAGAGAAGTAAAAGAAGCTTACGGGAGGTGTCATTATGTTTGGATTTGCCAAAGAGCCGTTGTAATCGTAGAAAGGCATTCCAAATCGCAAAGCTGGGGGTATTACTAACACTAATTCGCCCGGTCTGTCATAGAGAGCGTTGTAAGCGTCTACGTAGTCCTGAGGGACCTTTATTGGATGCCAAATTATGGAGAAGTTTAAGCCAAGTACGATCCCTCCTACAATTATTAAGAAAAGCGAAAGTAAAATTAATATCCTTCCAACGATCTTGAGCGCTCCTTTCAATCCTCCAATATTAGCTATCCCCACGGCTAAAGCTAAACCTACCAAAGGCGAATACTCAGTTGGATCAACTCCGGCGAACACTGTGATAGTAGAACGTATCAAAGAGAAGAGACCTAGGTAGTTGGTTTCGTAAGAGGCGAGAGCTATTAAAAGACCTAGGAAAAATATTGGGAAGACCTCTCTCTTTATGACGAGAACTAAGGTAAGTAGAGCTACAAACAAGACTAATATTGAGTTGTAGATCAAGTAAGTTCCCTGTGGGAACCAAAGCATGAGAGAGTTCCCAAAGGGGTTGCTGTGAAGAGCCGTGATATACATCAAGATTATATCAATTAAGTTGAAATTATGTATAAAATAACTGTTAGAAAAGTAATTAGATACCGTGTTGGTTATAGCTAAGTATTCCTTCCCGCGCGTTAAAACTAAGTAAAGAGTATTAATGTGAAAGAGGGTGAAGGTTAATAGTACTAAGCTCATCGAGATTACGCTTTCCCTCACCTTAAAAGCCCCCTTAGCCCTGTACCAAACGTAGAACTCAACGGAAATCAACGAGAGCATGAGGGCTGGTATAGGTGGACCGTATATGCCTAGGACGGTAAGCGGAGCGAACGAGTAGATGAGGTTCTTCTTATCCCCATTTAATCTATACCGTAAGTAGAACGCAAGGAACCAAGGTATTGGAGCTACGTAGAGGGTGGTAGGTGAGTCCTCCACGTCAAAGAGTACGCCAGCGTTAAATATGGCCATTAGCGTTGACAGAACTGCGAGGAACTTGTTATCAGTGAACGTTCTAACTAAGTACCACACTCCTATAGAGTACATAGCTAAGTAAAAGAAGTAGAAAAGGTTTGTTCCAAAATTTTTAAATAACGAATAAAATACAAATTCTACTAAGTTTAATCCAGGGTTTAGTGTTATCGAGAAAATTGGAGGTTGGTTTGAAATACCTGTCAGCAAGTTTAGCGGAAAGTTTAGAGGAACGAAGGGGGGTTGGGTCTCCATGTCTAAAAAACCTATGTAACCGTTGAAGATCAACTCGTTGAAAACAATCACGTCCGTAGCTAGGATGAATACTAGGTCAGAATAGTTCCTCAGCCACTTTAAGGTGTAAGGCATGATTTATACTCTTTTCAGTTATTATAAAACTTAGCAGAACAACTATCACGCGATATCCTTCCCTAGAGTTTTAAATGGTAAAGACATAAAAGTTTACGTATTTTTAGTTTACCTTCTAGAGGCTAAGGAAGTCCAGAACTGATCTGAGATTTTTATTTAAAATGATTTAAATGGTTTAATCATTTTAAAAAGTTTAGTAGGAAAAACGTTTGTTTAATATCCAAAACGAATTTAATCGTTCGCCTTTATCATCCACGACTGTAAGTTTTCTCCATCAGGGCACGTGAAAACGTGAGACGTCAATTTGTTGATATCGTTGGAGTTATAGGTTGAGAGACCAAATTGTGGTATCAAACTGTTTTTTATCTTAGTATGAGGTAGAGCAAAAATCACGGAGAGTTTGCTTAGCAAGAAGCTATTTCGTCTAGTTATGGTAGTTCATCCATCAACTACCTCACGTTACGCTCACTTTTTTAACGTCGCTTGGTTATGTGTTTTAGATCTAACCAATCCTTTCCTTGCGGACCTCTTCATTACTTAATTCGTGGACATTCAACTTACTCTCATTACAAGGTAAACTAGCCTCAAAACTTTGAGCTGCATATCTCTCGCTCTTTATCGCCTAAGCTTCATCACATGGCTTTAGGATAAAAGACCTCTTATGTCCTAACAGCTGTTACTCTCGTTGAAGATCAACAATGTCAGATAATAACCCGGGGGGAAACATAATTAGCCCTTCGGATAGGATCTAAATCGTTCTCCGTTCTAGTACTCTCATTCTGGAATTCCTCTCTCGATATTTAAGATCTCAAAGGGCAACACAACGTGATTGATGCGATAGTTACAGAGGTGAGATTAAACCTTTTAAACGCTAAAATTAGATCCTAACTGATGAAATCGGTAGTAGAGGAGGTTATAACGTCCGGAGCTGTTACGTTAGCCGGCCTGATCCTTTGGCTCTTCCTACCTGTTTTCCAGATTAAGGGCATAAATTACGACCTGAGCATCACGCCCATAGGTTTCAAAACAGTGCTCTTTAACCAAAGTTACATCTTGATTTCGCCCCTAACTATAACTGCCTTAGTTTTCTTTGCTCTCTCCGCAATAATACCCTTTATCTGGACCTCAACTAGGTACTCCCTTTACTTGTCCTTAGCGTCATCGCTTTTGGGTGTGGCTATGATCGTTAACTCCTTCATCTTTCAAGAGAGGTACCTACACTTCAATGGGTACTCAGTGCTACCTACTGAAACTGGTTACTTTTACATCTCTTTTCCCTTATCATCAACGTATAACCTCCCGCTCTTCCTCCTTTTTATAGGCGCAGGATTTTCAATGGTAAACGCCATAACCAAGGCTAGATGGTTACCCGTGAGGAGACTTTCCCTCATAGAGAAGATGAACTTTAAGTTAAAAAACAACGAGTTAATAAAGGGCCTTTCGTTATTTGTTGATAACCTAGGGGTAGACGCCAAAGTGGAGGAGAGAGCTATTAAAACAAGTGGACTAATCATCACGAAAGCTGACAGTAGGACCGAACTACCTAACGATTTGTCTATCTTCTTCCCGCAAGGCGAGGTAATAATAATGGGGGAGGACGGAGCGTTACACATCGATGAGGATAGGAACGTTCAGTATTTAACCGTTGAAGAGGGTCTAAAGCTGGCAATGATTAAATTGATTGAAAGATCAAGCCTTAAGAGAGGAGAAGTAGCTGAGCTTTATGAGTAAAATAATTAGGATCACAAGCGTGAAGGGAGGAGTAGGTAAGTCCACTGTCGCCGCGTTCATGGCTAAATACCTGAGCGAGAGAGGGAACGTCCTAGTTATCGATCTGGACAATTTAGGTCATCTATCAAGTTTGATAGAGATCCTTCGATTGAAAGACGTAGAGGCAAGAAGGGAGCTAGGAGATCTAGATAAACTGAGGAAGATGAGCGGATACGATTACGTTATAATAGATGACCCTGACCTGTTGAAAGTTATAGAGGATCCCTCACAAGACATAATAAACGTTGTGATATCTGACGTTTTAGCGTTGGCTTCTACGTTAAAGTATCTAGATAAGATAGGTGGGGTAAAAGCGCTGATAGTTAACATGGTCCCTCCTTTACCTGCGGACTTTTCAAAGATCATTAAGGCAGTTAGAGAACTTAACGTTGACCTAAAGGCGGTTATCCCTTTCATACCTAAAATTTTCTCGCTACTTGTCAGACAAGATAGTAAAACTGAGCTCCCAATAGTTAAGAGGTTGGCTATCGCTATTGAGAACAACGAGTTTAACGGGGAGGTCATAACTCGATAGGGGATTTCAGGCTTTAAATACTAATGTCAACGCGTTGGCTCATCATAGGTTGGATTGATTTAAGTTCTCGATTTAAGTTCTCTTTCATCCCTAACTGATTGAAGCTGCTGAGTTTAAGACGACTATGAGGAGACCTTTAATTGTACACGTTAGACCGAGCGCCAGCTCAGCTCTAATTAAATAATCTCTTCATTGAAGATCAGGCTTAAAGCACACAACCGCATTAAGTTCTCTTTACCTCGACTCTCCTCATTTCAAGGACTTTAGTAAGATTAAACTCGAGGTCTCAAATATAGCTTAGTCAGACGTAACATAGTTGTTTATGGGCCTACCAAATTAGTTACCTTGGCGAAGTCCTGGCTAAGCGAACCCCTTAGAGCTATGAGTAAACTATATTTTTATAGACCGAACTTAGTCATGAATGAACGATCAACTCAAGATATTTATCGTTTCGCTTCTGATCATGCTAATAGTATCAATGATCGTAACCGTTGAGGCATCTAGAGTCTCAGTTAGTCCCGGGAGAGTTACCCCTCCTTACGCGGAGGTCACCGAGGCCGTCATAAACGATGGTAAGGTTACGGTGACGATATCTGTCAAGAACGAGGGATACAACGTGAGCGTCACTGGAGGATACGTTCAGATATATAACACGGGGCAAACGGTGAACGTGAGTCCTACAGGCTCACTAACGTTTAACGTCTCATTTCCTCTAACGACGACAATAGTTAACTTAGGGACCGTAACGGTTTTAGGGGTGTTAAAGGGATACATGAACGGAAACCCAATTTACATCTCCTTCTCAAGCCCTGTGAACCTTAACGTAATCATTAGCGCGCAGATTGTGAACTTCACTTACTATAACTACACCCTAACGTTTTACCTTAAGGTTTCAACCCCAGTGAACATCACATTAGTTAAAATTGGAGGTTTAAGCTTAGTAAATAGCAACTTATCATCTATAGTAGTAAGGATGCCAGCTCAATTTTTAGATCAAAGCCTTCCTCCTGGGTTAGACTACGTAAAGGAAGTGTTCAACGTAACGCACGTGAACGGTTCTGAGACGTTCGATAAGGACCTGAGAGCTGGGTACGCTTATTACATTGTGAGTTCACTTTATTCCACCCTAAACACCACTCCCCCAAGTAATTACACGTTTAATCTATATTGCATTGAGCGATATTGAAGAGTTAAACACGACAAGAGTCTGGAGGAGCTCCTGTTCTCAACAAATCTGATGGAGGAGATCACAAATAAGATCTTTAGCTTTCAGTTTCAGGTTTATTTGATCCAATTTAGATTGGATACCTGATTTTTAACACGTATAATATGAGATAACAGGTCTTCAAGGTGAGCTTAAGGTCAAGGGTTAACCTTTAATGAGGAGCAATGCCTAGCTTCGTTTCAACCAAATTAGCCCAAGCAGTCACTTCTTCCTCCCTAACCTTAAGAATGATAAGAACGTCATTTCACAATTTGTATAGCGTACGTAAACTCGTATTTTGAACCCTGGGTTAAACCGTCTTGATGAAATGTTTGAGTCAGTTCGTGTTCCGACGTAATCACCTCATAACGTATGACAGTCCCGTTAAAGGGTTTTGACAAAAGCGTTCACTTAACCTTTAAGGTTAAACTCACACTAAATTCAGGTTTACTTAAGAAGCTGCGCCGTTGAGGATGGAAGTTTATTTAACGATATGACGGAAGACCAATATGGAGAGTCCCATCTAACGTTAAGGTTATATTTTTGATTTGCTAAACGGACTTTAGTTAATTTATGATTAAGAGGTTTGCAATCGCTCTGTTATTGCTCGCTGTACTACTCCCTTCAACGTATCACTCAAACGTCGTATACTTCTATCATAATGACTTTAGGATAGGCACAGTAAGCGTGTTGAATCCGCACGGTTACCCGAATGGTTACTTGGTATATTTACAATTCTATTTCATTCGGATTCCGATATATAGCATATCATCAAATTCACATGTATCATACTCTAATAATCTATCCATTTCAATTTATACAATTTCGCTTACTCTTAAACAAAATTTCACAATAAATACTTCAACGTTTAACGTAAATTCTCCTTCTACGTTGATCATTGTTCCGAGGTATTATTCAATAAATACAATAAATAATCGCCTAACTTTTAATAATATTCAGATGTCAATAATAGGTAAAAACTTTAATCAGAACGTCTACCTTGTTAAATCCGGAACTATAATTAATAATACCTACAGTATTCCGCTTAATCAATCGTTTTACACGGTGAACGTATCTTGGAGTATGATTAAAGGGCTACCTCCAGGAAATTATGAGGCCAACATCACGTTATGTGTGATCAATTCGTATGGCGGTCCGCAGTACATATATTTCTGGAATTTAAGCATAACGTTTAATTATACAAAATTTTTACTCCTATGAGGATAACTTTTAGGTCCTCTCTCTGTACAACGGACTTAAAAATTTATAGTTTAAAATCACTTTTTCAACTCCATGAAGGATCATATTCGTCATTTTATATTTCTTACATTGACTTTCTTAATAACAAACTTGACGAGTCGCCCCTCCTCATGACCTAATTTCCTAGTATTAGTCCCTTCCTTGAAATTAGTAGCTAGCGTAATTACCTCTCACGTAAGCCGTCTAAAGGACAGCTCTGACTTTTAGAAAATTTTATAAATAGATAATTCTCGAGGAATTAATGAACAAAATGAGCTTAAGTTCTCTGTTACGTGGCAAGAGAAAGCTTCTGGTTCCGCTATTGTTTTTAACATTCCTCTTACCCATCGTGAGCGCAGACGTAATATACTTCTACCAGGGTACAATAAATGTTTCCACCACTCAATCTCCCATAACTTTGGCAGTGGGACCTAACGGCAACGTCAATAATTACATCTCCACAACTGTCCCACAAGGTAACAGCTCATTTACAGCTAACATTTACGTAACCAACTCGACGTATGCATATTTCTACAATGCTGTTAAGATGAATGTTAACAAAGCTGGTAATCTATACACTAATGTCACCATAAGTCCATCCACAGCTTCATATATTAACAACATGTGGTTGATAATATCTTCATCCTCTTCAACTTACGTGATCCAGATAATACAGAACGGAAAACCGATTTCGTCGCAAACCACCTATACGCTAACTCCAGGGACCTATTACATAAGCTTCCTCGTACAGCCCAACACGCCTCTGCCCAATCCTTCACAATCTATAATTGAAACTGTTACTGTAAACCTCGGAGATAACTTGGTGTCAAGTACGCCGATACCGCTACCTCCTGTCTAAAACGAAAATTCCAACTTACGTAAAAAGAGTAGAAAACTTTTTTGATCCTCTTTCTAAACTGTCATAAGCAATAATTTCACCTTTTTCTCTTAACGTCTCCTAGATCACTCCTATGTCATTTTCCCTTTTAACAAGCCTGAACGAATTAGATGATTAAAGTATATCTCATTAACGAACGTTCTGGCGAACCTAAGCCTTCCGAAACCTAGACTAGCCCCTCTCATCTCCCTCACCTTATAATTTACGATCTCACTCTTTGAAACCAAGGAAAAAACTAAGTCCTCGTGAGAGTTGATGAACGTCTCATCCATTAACCTGGATTCAGGCTTCAAAATCATGAAGCTCCCCGCGTTAATGACCCTAGCCGCTACTTCTCCTGCTAAACGCTTGAAAGGACCTACCATACTCTCTATCACGGTGATAACCTCCACCCCTAACCTCTCCCTATGCCTAAGTACCTTCCCGTAAACTTCAGCAGGAGCGAGAAGAGGACCCATCACTCTCATACCCTTAATGAAGCTTTCCTTCACCTTAACAAGCAGAACTGGGTAAGTGTGATACTTACCTGGAGAGGCCATAATGAGTTCAGCGTTAGAGACAACGCTCAGCTCATCCTTCAGCTTAGCTATGGAATCGGCGTACGTGACGTCATCGTTTGAGACCACAATCCACGACGGTTTGAGTTCCTTAGCCCTCTTAATCCCTTCGTTAACGCTGTGAGCGTAATTGAAGAAGGGTCCTCTACTCTCCACAAATATTATGTGAGCGTTCCTGTAGACCTCTCTCGCTCTCCTAGCTAGATCTCCATTGGAGTCCGCAGTTGGTATCACCACCACGATCTCTTGATCCCCTCCCTCCTCATGAAAGCTCACCTGCTGTTTTGGTCTCTCCTTCATCCACTTGATGACCTCCTCTCCCTTCACCTTAGAGTAGAGGTAGTAGAGGTCCCGGAGGTCACCTTGAAATAGGCGCTCTATCTCATCGCTGTTCAACTCTCTCTCTCCTCTTGAAGCGCCTATAAAAAAGGGTGTAGAAAGTGAGCATCGAGAAGGAGTAAACGAAGTCCTCAATAGGTATGGTAAGGACTCTAACGTTAGTAATACTCCTTCCGTACTCCACAATTGGTAGTGAAGTTAAAAGGTAATCGAACACGAGGAAAGGTACGTAACTCAAACCTATGAACCTCCAGAAGTTAAGTGAGGAGAGCATCCTCCTGTCCAAGACGAACGTTATGAGAAGCGAGAATGAGAGGTATATCAGATCTATTGAGGTGTAAGAAAGGCGAGCCGTG
The DNA here is from genome assembly GCF_000204925.1 of Metallosphaera cuprina Ar-4. Lineage (NCBI taxonomy): Archaea > Thermoproteati > Thermoproteota > Thermoprotei > Sulfolobales > Sulfolobaceae > Metallosphaera > Metallosphaera cuprina. The sequence continues at coordinate 952,211 of NC_015435.1, forward strand.
ACCAATGCCAGTATCAAGGACGTTAAGCTAAGTGAGAGGGCAACCTTAGGGACGAACCTGATCTCTCTGTCCTCAAACCTAGTTACGAAGTCGTAGATCATTAGCGTGGCGAAAGGTGTGACGAAAAAGAACATGACCTCCTCAATGGGTAGGTCAGTCACGTAAACGCCAAGCACGTAGTTCTCGTTGAAGGACCAACTGTGATATAGAGTTGCAAAGTAATCCCAAATCAAGTAGATAGGAGAGACCAAAGCGATGGACTTCATTAGAGCTACGTAATCTCTCCTTACGTAAAGCAGAGAGAGCACTAACGTCGGTAAAAACATCATGAGGTCTATCTCAAGATAGGCAACCTTAGGTTGGAAAATAGGGTCCACAAGTACACCTCTATGTAGTTCTTAAAAACTGAGGACACTATCCTACTTCTTCTAGGCTTTACCTTCCTACTCAGCACTAGACAAGGGTAGGCCTTGATCATCATTCCAGTCCACTTGTACATGTCCGACGCCGTCTTTATAGGTATTAAGTACCTCCTTGGGATGTACTTATATCCTCTCTCTGCCCCCCTCTCAAAGGAGAGGTACCTGTTCACCTGAAACCTAATGAATTCTGAGAACTGAGGGGTGCACTCAAGCGATGACACTCCGAACTCCTCCATCTCATCCTTAGGAAGGTAAGTCCTACCTAGGTACTGATCTTCCTTTACGTCCCTTATGAAGTTTAGGTATTGCATGCTCCTACCTAACATCCTCGCGTAATTTCTGGACTCCTCAGGCAGGTCTAGGACCCTCATCATGAAGAGACCTATCACTTCTGCAGAACCGTACATGTATTTGAGGGTCTCATCGAGAGAGTAGTACACTTTCTTGTAAATGTCGGATTCCATAGAGTCTAGGAACGCTTCAACCCACGATTCTTCAAAGTTCTTCCTTCTCATTAACTCCACGAAGCTAGATAGGACTACGTTACCGGTCTCCTCTCCGTCCCTCTGCCTCTCATATAGCCTCCTGAGGTTGTAGAACTCCTGAACCCTTTGAGGGACGCTGTCAACTAGGTCGTCAAAGACCCTCACGAACGCGTAGAGCTTAGTCACGTCCTCCCTAATGTGAGGTGGAAAGAACAGAGTGCTGTTGTAGTAAGTTGTACTTCCCTTCCTAAATATCTCGTTGAGTTCTGACCTCAATTAAACCATGTTAAAGAATCTCTTATAGGATTAAACAATGTGTAAGGACCGGCTTAACTCACTCTTTTATTAGTCTGAAAGAAAGGTTTGAACTAAGGTTTAATATGCGTCAGAAGGTGATCTAAACGTGATGAGCGTACTAGATCTTCAGTTCGTAGGTCTGGCCTTGCTGATGTTCTTTTCCATGGAGATAATAGCTAGGTTGATGCACAAGTACGTGATGCACGGGTTCATGTGGAGCGTTCATGAGGACCATCATAAGGAAAGACAGGCTGAGCTTGAGAAGAACGACCTTTTCGGCCTGTTGTTCGCCGGCGTAGCGATCCTCCTTTTAGCTGAGGGTATACTGAACCATGACCTGTACTATTTGAGCTTAGCAATAGGGATGACTATGTATGGTGCTGCCTACTTCGTTGTCCACGACATGATAATCCACGATAGGCATCTCCACTTGAGGTCTTGGGGAATGAGGCACAGACCCTTCCGTGACCTTATCTTAGTTCATGACGTTCACCACGCTGAGGGCGAGGGAAACTGGGGTTTCCTCTTCGTGATTAAAGGTGTAGATAAGGTTCCCAAAGTGAAATCATGAGAGTAGTTATAGTGGGAGCAGGGATAGGAGGGATATCCTCGGCCCTCCTTCTGAAGAAGAGAGGGTTCGAAGTCGTCGTAGTTGAGAAGAACGACACGCCCGGAGGGAGGGCAAGGTACTTCCAACAAGGGGAGTTCAAGTTCGACATGGGACCTTCTTGGTACCTCATGCCTGAGGTATTTCAGGATTTCTTCTCCTCACTTGGGGAGGAAGGTCACCCTGTAATTAAGGTCGAACCGAAGGTTAGGATAGATCAGGGTAAGTTGGGGGAGAAGGGAGAGTCCATAACGTTCTACAAGGATGAAAGGGGAGAGGAGCTTCAGAGGTACCTGGAGGATACGAAATTTATGTATGAGCTCTCCAAGAAGTTCATCAGGAAGGAGATGACGGTTCTGGACTTCCTGGACAGGGATATCCTAAGTAACGTCTCTAGGTTCCCAATATTCGAGACGTTGGACAGGTTCAACTCTAGGTACTTTAAGGAGGAGATAATGATGAAGTCGATGGGCTTCTCCTCCGTTTTCCTTGGAGGTTCACCATATAAGATCCCAGCGATCTACGCTATGATAAACTACTCCATATTCGCTCAAGGCGTTTACTACCCGGAGGGAGGTTTTGAGGGATACGTTAAGAGACTCTATAACTTAGCCAGGAGGATGGGAGTTGAGTTCAAGTTTAACTCCCCAGTTAATAAGGTGAAAGTTGAGGACAAGAAAGTTGTCGCGGTTTACTCGGGGGAGGAGAGGATTGAAGGGGACGTCTTCTTGTTCAACATGGACTATCACTACGCAGACAATCTCCTACCTGAACCGACCGTAGAGTGGAGCGAAAGGAAGCTCGCCCCCTCCTCGATTTTAGCCTTTTTGGGAGTTAAGGGTGAGGTAAACCTACCTCATCACACCGTAATTGTAAACGGAGACTGGAGGGATCACTTCAGCTCCATTGAGGAGAGGAGGCTCCCCTCTATTGAGAACATGTCCTATTACGTGAGCTACAGGAGGGCGACGGACGACAAGCTGATGGGGCAGGACCTGGTAATCCTGATACCTGTGGCTCCAGGACTTAGGAAAGAGAGCAGTCTGGTGGACGCGGCGTTGAAGGACCTAACTGTGAAGAGCGAAAGTAAGTTTGAGGTAAAGTACATGAGGACTTACGGACCGGAGGACTTCTCTCAAGACTATAACGCCTACCTAGGTACTTCTTTCGGTCTAGCTCACACCTTGGATCAGACTGGCCCCTTTAGGATGCCTATGAGGAACAAGAGATTCAGGAACCTATTCTACGTGGGACAGTACACGCAACCAGGAATCGGAGTACCTATGGTTACACTCTCCGCAATGATTGTGTCCAAAAAAATATCGGAGAGTTTTTAACCATCTCTGAGCTGGGCTCACAGGGACCGGAGGGCCAGTCGGCGCCGCCTCTAAGTTAGGAGCTTAGGAACCTAATGTCTATCCCGGGATGAGAGCCTAAGGGAAGCGAAAGGGAGACCTAGCTAAGCGAATTTAGAGCGTGACTCAGCTAGTGCGAACAACTTCACGGTAGGACTTAGTTCTCTCATCTCGCGCCCCACCTTTCTGATCAAAACTCATTTCGCCGGAACGCTCACGTCAGATTTAAGCTCTCTTTAGATCGAAGGTCCCCCTCCTCTTTTCAATATCCGTCTTGATCAAACTTCACTTCCGTTACGTCTTCACGAAGAGAAGGCAAGTCCTCAGAGTAGAGCAAAAGTCATGGCCTCACTCACGAAAAGGTGAAAGGTAGCTTAACAAACTCCCGTCCCGTTGAGGGTGCAAGGGTAAGGCGTAGCGATTTCGTGAGCTCACCAGATTTAGCAAAGATACTGTGTAAACCCTACGTTCGCTCAGGACGTAAACCTTTAATAATACGTATACGTATACTACATTATGGTGAAGGTCACAAAGAAATATCAGGTTACGATACCTGAGGAGGCAAGGAGAAGGATAGGGTTGACCTCAGGGGAGGACGTGGAGGTGATCCCGATCAACGATAACGAAATACTCATAAGGAGGAAAGTGAAGAAGGTTAAGGATCCCCTCTCCACGCTTATTGGAAAAGAGGAGGAGGTAGAGGTTCCACCGGAAGTAGTTGATGAGCTTGCGGAAAGGTAGGTACTTCATAGACAGCAACGTTTTCTTTTACGCCAAGATAGGGGACAAGAGGTACGGAAGGTGCTGTAGTAGAGTTATAAAGAAGATATACTCTAGGGAAATCGAGGCTTTCATCGACAGCCTAACGTTGCTGGAGGTTAGTAACTCAATGATGAAGTTTAGGTTTCCTAGAGATGAGGTGAAGAACGAGATAAATGCGATCCTCTCTTTACCCATTTCGGTGATAGAGATAAGAAAGGAGGACGTAGTTGAGAGCTTAAAGATGGAGCTTAACCCTTACGACGCTCTACACCTCTTAATCTCTGAGAGGCTGGGAGCCCAGGTGATTACGGCGGATCGAGACTTTGATGACTTCAATAGGGTGGACCCTTGCGATCCATCACTCTAGGTTTAAACTAACCCTCCTTAAGAGGGTAACTAGGCAAAGGCCTAGAGGATCTCAACGTTTTCGTTCCCAGCTCTCACGAGGTTGTTCACCGCTTAGTTAAACTTTAACGTCCCGTTTTTCCCTGACTGCCTTACATTAGGTAAGGATACTCATATCGTGTTCAAGTTGAGATCTCGTTAGCTATAGCTCATAAGCTTAGCTTTCAATCTTTGAATTTCGCTTCTTTACTCACTTGAGGGTCTTACTAATCTCTTGAGCGCTAAAATTGGAGAGATAAGCCTTTCCTCCTCTCGGGAAGGAAAGGGTGAGGCCAGCCCATTCCCTGAGCGTCTTAAAAAACGGAAGGGCTAACATTAGGAAATTAGGTCATGAGGTTGTGAGGAGCGACTCGTTGACTTTATTATTTAAGAAAGCTAATATAATCATAATGAAATCACGTTTAGAATCCTTCATGGGGTTGAAAGTAACTATCCTGTGAACTTGACGTTCCTGCTCTTATCTTACTTCCTTTACGGTTTCTTTGAGAACGCCTATTGGTCTACCGCCTTGGCCGGATTGAAAGAATACGTTAACGATCCCTCCAGATCGGGTCTGGCCGCCTCGATGTGCATCGATTTCCAACCTTGGGGTTGCGCTGATCCCTTGGATATTTAGGAACGGTTTTCCTAGGTGAAGGCGGTTCGTCATTCATTGTAGTAATTGAACTCATTGCGTTCCTTCTCTCCTTCTTCGTGTGAAATTTTCCCCACGGTAAACTCGTGAGCCCTTTCGCATTTAGTTTAAAGGCGTAGACTTCAACGCGTCCCTTAGAGGTTTCACGTCCTAACTTTCATGCTGATCTGAGAAGGTGTAAAGTCTAGTTAAGAAGGTAACCGTGGAGATCAAGGGGGACCTAAGGAACCACCTCACTTTCGATTTACTCCCTCCTCAACGCGAACGTTAGGTCTGTTGGCCATGGTAGACTGTAAGAAGATTAAACTAGTCTCAAAGTCTCCATTCGTTTTAACATCAATCCAGAGCTTTCCCCCTGCAGGTCTAGGATTTTCGTTCACCTCCTTAGAGTATCAAGACGTGTGTTTTCTAGGAGAGACCTTCTCTTTTAGGCTTCACAAGTTCAATAGATCCCTTTTGAAACTTTGAGTTAAATCGTCCCTCAGTTACCAAAGGGGAGAGCCCTTCATGATCCCTCTTGGTTTGAGTAGAAGCCCTCTGAGGATAGGGAGAAGATCTAGAGTTAGAAGAGGGTTTGAGTTCACGAGTTAGACGAAAGAAGGTCATCAAGATTGGGAAAGTCGCCCTAACTCGGACTATATAGAGAACGTAAGTTATATAGTAATAAATAGGATAATATTTTCTATATTCATCATTTTTATTAGGAATTAAGGATATGTCAGGACAAATGAACCTTAAAGACGTTTTCAAACCTTTAGATGAGGCAAAATTCAACGTCTATCATCTCAATAGCCTTCTTATAACAACGCTCGGCATGTTCACTATAAGTTACAACACAACTTTTGTGGCAATAGAGATAGATAACCTCTCAAAGATATTTCACGTTAGTGGAATACTTTTTGTACTTTTAGCAACTTCCTCCCTCTACGCCGCAGTGATAGGAGCGCTCATCTTCGGGTTCATCTCTAACTTTAAGGGGAGGAAAGCGGTTTACGGTTACGAAGCGCTCCTATTGTCAATAGGTTCGATCTTGGGGTCCCTTACCAACAACGCGATTGAGATGATACTCACTCAGTTCATATTCGGGATAGGGATAGGAGGGGACTTCGTAATGTCCCCCATAGTCTTAGGTGAGTTCGCCGAGGCCAGGGATAGAGGGAAGCTCCTAGCTTTCGCCGTCGGAGTCACTGGCCCTCTAGGGAGCGTAGCCAGCTCCCTTGTGATCCTCGCATTGAACTCCCTTAACGTGCCGACAGACCTCAGCTATAGGATAGTTCTAGCATTAGGATCCATAATCCCAGCTTCGATAATATACCTTAGGAGAAAGGTGCCCGAGTCACCGAGATACCTAGCTAGGATAAAGGGTGATAACGAGGAGTTGAAGAACGTGATAAAGAAGGTTACAAACTCTGACGTGAGTGTTAACGCTGATCTGAGGGATAGAACACCTTGGTTTGAACTCATGAAGAGGTACTCCTGGTTCATCTTCCTCGCTGGGCTACTCTGGTTTTTGGATCACATGGTCAACCCAGGGGGAGTGTTCTCCCTAGCTTTGGTTGCTAAACCTATAGGGATAACCAACTTGGCGCTCTTCAGTCTACTCGTGACCGTGTTAGCCTCAATACCGGGAGGCCTTTTGAACCTAGCTCTGATCGATAGGTGGGGTAGAAAACCTCTAGAGGCTATCGGTTTCCTAGGGATGGGACTGTCCTTAATAGCCTTCTATCTCTTGAAGAGCTTCATATTGAGTTCCTCGGGGGACACGTTGGCTGTGATAGGAGGGATAGTTCTTGGGCTTTACCATTTCACTCACAACCTGGGTCCCGCTAACATTAGCGCTGCGGGGATCTTTAACGTGGAGTTAATACCGACTAAGATTAGAGGGATAGGTTCGGGATTGGTGGTGGCAATAGACAGGACAGGTGCCTTAGTTAACTCTGCCATATTTCCTTTTCTAGTATCTAACTTCGGCTTGGGACTAGCTGTGGGTTTGGGAGGGTTCCTAGGGATCGTTGCCGCAATCGCGACGCTGGTTTTAGTCCCTGAAACGAAGAGGAAACCTCTGGAGGAAGCCACAGGGGAGGACAGGAGCTTCAAAGAGTTCGAAGAGGTGGAGAAGTGATTTTAACTTTAGACTTTAAAGGAGCCTCACGCTGGAGATGAGTCCTCACTTTCGTAAACTGAAGATATGAAATAGTTTTTTAAAAAAGTTTTAAAATTGATTAATTTTATACACCCTTACGTTATCGTAAAGGGGATGTTTTCCTTGAAAGGTAGGTCTCGAGATGAGACAAGGCACTGCCTGAAACCGTGTGATCTAGTTAACACGAGAGGTTAGTATAGGACGTTCCAACTCCCTCAGCTCACCTAAAGGGGACGGCAGGGATCAAACCTATTGCGACCAGGTAGAGATCAATTGAGGCGAAAACGATCGAGATCACTAGGGCCACCTTGTCCCTAGCAGAGAACTTCAAGTCTTGTAGTTCCGTCCTCCTCTTTGTGGCCATGAAACATCTGGTCTCTGCGGATATGCCCATCACGACTGCCTTCCTGAACAGGAAAACGGTCGTCGGTACTATAGATCTGAACAGGGCGATTACCCTTTTCTCCCCTCTCATCACCTGGATCTTATAGGCGGTCTCAGCCACGTCAAATATCCTAGGTATAGTTAAGATCGCCACGCCCAGCGCGAAGGTCAGCGCCAGGGGGGCCTTGAGCTCACTTAACGCGTCTATCACCTCTGTCACCGTAGTGGTCATTAATATTATGAAGGAGAAGAGGAACATGGGCCAAACCCTCATGGATATTTGAAAACCGTAGATGAGCGCCTGCTCCGTCAAGTCACGGTTGACACCAAAGATCGAGAAGTAACTTGGGAAGACCCATAAAACCTTCTGATCAGGACCAAATATCAAGTTGAGAACTGAGGGAGACGCGTATATTGCGCTCCCCCAACTTGTTCCTATGAGCTGCATTAAGGAGAACAGAGCGACCAACCTTAGCCTTCTTAGGAAGAAGAAAAACGAGAGCGTGATCAATCCCGTTATGGCTCCGACCCACCATATAGATTGGGAGCTCACTACGGTGAGCAAAAGGAGAATAACGAACTTGGTGACGGGATTGAGTTCGTGTAAGAAGGTCTTGCTCTCCACGTATGAGGTGAGCCTCTTGAATCCGGTGAACCCCAACTTGGCGAACAAGAGGTAGATAGGGAAGGTTAAGCCAAACAAGTATAGGTACCAACTCACCACGTCACTAATTAGGCTCATCCTCGATCTCCGACTCCGTAACGACTCCGTACTTGCTTGCGAACCTCAAGTCTTCTGGACTACCGTCCAGCCTTATCCTCCCCTTATCTAAAACTATTAACCTGTCACCGAAACGGTAGGCAAACCTAGGATCGTGAGTCACAACGAGCACTGCCACCCCCTTCAGCTTGAGCAAATCCATGCCCAGAATCTCCTTATGGTACATGTCCTGACCTGTGGTCGGTTCGTCCAAGAGCAAGACCTTGACCCCTGATATTAGCACCGACGCTAGGGCTAACCTTCTCTTCTCTCCAACTGAGAGAAGTAAAGGGTCCTTCTCCCCTTTGAGGCTGAACTCCTCCAGGTATCTCCTAACCAAGCTAGCGTCGGCCTTCCTGAGCTTAGCAACGTAGTTCAGCTCCTCCTCCACCGTCCTACTCACGAAGAGGAGGTCAACCTCTTGAGGTAAGTAAGCTATGTACTTACCCCTCTCCTTAGGGTTGGTCAGATCCCTTCCGTTCACCTTCACGTACCCCTCGAACGTGAACGAGTTGGGTAGAAGTCCAGCGAGCGCCCTCAGGAGAGTGCTCTTCCCGCTCCCGTTCACTCCCATCATAACCGTTACCTCATCCTTCAGGTTAAGCTCCGCCTCAACTAACGTCCTCTCCTTTTTGACATGGACGTAGGACTCTAAAATTGTGTTATCTCCCCTCCTTCTCCTAACCCTCTGAATCTTGGTCGGGGTCTCAATTCCCAGCTCGTTTAACTTATCGTAGAACTTAGGTACTTCCTCCCTGGGGACGTCTAAGGTAACCTTTCCCTCCTTAAGGACAATCACTCTGCTTACGTAATCTAATACCTTGCTCAACTTATGTTCAACTATTATCAAGCTCGTCCTCTCTCTCAGCTTGGACAACTCGGAAAGTACCTCCTTGGTACCCAGGGAATCGAGACTTGAGGTCGGCTCGTCGAGGATGAAACCTTTAGGACGCATGGAGAGGACGCTCGCCAGGACGACTCTCTGCTTCTCCCCTCCGGACAAGCTCATGGTGTCCCTCTCCAGAAGATGAGATACGCCGCACAGCTTCGCAACCTCGTTTATCCTCATGATCATCTCTTCCCTTCTCAAGCCCAGGTTCTTCATTGGGAACGCTATCTCGTCCCTGACGTAGTAGTTTAGGATCTGGCTCTCAGGGTCTTGAAGTAACGTCCCAACCAGAAGGGAGATCTCGTGCACTGATAGCCTTGAAGCGTCTCTAGAGAAAACTCTTACCTCACCTGAAACCTCACCTTGAATCAGCTTAGGCACTACGCCGTTTATCACGCTCGTGAAGGTCGACTTTCCGGATCCTGACCTTCCAGTTAAGAGGACCGACTCTCCTTCCTCAATATCTAACTTATCTATAGATAGAACGGGGCTGTCAAACTTAACCTGAAGGTCTCTCACCCTTACGAAGCTCACCTGATCACCTTAGCTACCCTGTTAGCTACTATCGCTGAGACCGCACCGATGAACACGTCCCCTGGTATGTAAGTTAAGAGTAGGTACGTAACCCTCTCGTGATTGGGAACGAAACCGAAAACTATGGGAGCGATGAAACCGTAAGTGAAGAAGGGATGAACGAAGGAGAATAAGAACCCTAAAATCATGCCCTCAGCTATGGCGAAGAGGGCGAAGGACTTCACACCTATCCCGAAGAGCTTCCCCTTAGTTAGAAGAACGGCTATGTCAATCATCAACCCGTAGGTTAACACGTCCTCAATGATCCAGAGAGGTTCCCCCGCAAACGAGAAGTGAATTAGGTCGCTCACTATGTCGTAAACGGCCATGGAGGCCATTCCTACCCCCACCTTTCTAACTACTGCAGCCACAATGAAGAAGACGAAAATTCTGAACCATACGGGAGGATTAACAATCGGGTAGATCCCTGAAGGGAGAAATATGGCGTCTCCCACCACGTGGTCCGCAATGGCGATGAGTGCCCCTCCAACTCCAATTATGGCCCAGTCTATCGCGTTAAGCTTAGTCTTTCCTTTCCTCATCACGAAGAAGGCCAATACCGCAGCTACAACAAAATAAATCACGAAAAGTGGAATTAGGGCCTCGACCTCAGGTTTAACCATGTAAGATCTTTATATATGTATTTAAGGATATATTTATGCCTTACCATAATTCTTTTATTTAGAAGTGACTTTTAAACTTTCTAACTTTTTTAATATATCTTAATTTAATAATATTAATGAAGTTAGTTGACCTTACCTTTTACGTTAAGGCTAAGGAGAGAGTGACCTCTCTTACGTCACGGCTTTGAACCTGCTTAGCTGGGGCTAACAGTCCTCCTTGGAGTAGCTTGAACACAACAAGCTTATAAAAATCAAAAAGGAATTAATTTAATGCGAGTTTTAGTTGCTGCCTGGGGACTTCCTACTTGGAAAAAGGTAAATTACTGTGTGGAAGACACTAAAACGGAAAGTAGTTCCTCAACCTTAGCGTTGATAGATAAATATAAACCTGATAAGACAATCATAGTCCTCTCTCTATCCCTGTTCGCTAGATACGTTAACAAATTGAGCGCGCTTGTTAATAATAAGACTGTAAAATACTGTGATTTAGAGAAAAAATTAAGGAACTTAGTATTAAACGATAATAGCTATGGAGCAATAGTTGAAATTAAGGATAGGATTGAAAAAGGGGAGATTGAAATGGTGTTCGCCCCAGGAGTTGGAAAGTTTAGTCTCGGTAGTCAGAGCCAACCAAAGGTCCTAACGTTAGTTGAGAATTACTGGCCTCCCACTAGGAACAAAGTTAACGCTGAGAGTCAGGGGGGACAGACCGGGACGAGGGGAATAAACCTCTACTTCATTGAAGTCTACAGGAGAGTTAGTGAGGCGATAAGGGACAGCGAGGACAAGTTGGAGCTTTACGTTGACCTCACTCATGGAGTGAACTACATGCCCTATCTGACAACGGAGGCGGTGAGACTCGCGGCTATGGCTAATGCAAAAAAGGGTGTGTCCATAAAGGTGTTCAACTCGGATCCTGTCCTTGTAGATAACACCTTGACGAACGAGTGCTATCAAATAAACCTGGTCAACAGCGTCAATATAGAATCGAATTACGCCTTCAATCAAATAATGAGGGAGGTTTTGGTGAGGGACTCTGACCGTTTTAAAAAGTCAGTTAACGTCAGTTGTCTGGGAGATTTTAAGGTCTTAAAGAGTGCAGATGAGTTGAAGAGGCTAGCTAGGGCAGCTAACGGAGGTATCTTCGTTCTAATTAATCATTTAGCCTGTGAGATAGATCGCATGTTAAAGGAGATCGATAGGAGACTTGACATATCTAACATTGACGTTAGCGTAACTCAAAACGGTGACGAGATTAGACTTGAGTACAACGCTACTTCAGTTTGTGAGAAGGATAACCTTTCAATACAGCGTATCCTTTCAATACATTCAGAGCTGGCTTACGTTCACGCCATGTTGAAGGCCTTGAGTAAAATTAATGCCCCAGAAGTCACCCTTGAACTCCTTGATAAGTGGGCAGACGAGTACGGTGATACAACGACATCTGTCATAATCAAGGACGAGGTAGACAAAATGTCGGAAGTGAGTTACCTTAAAGACTTACTTAATAATATCATGAAGAGCCAAGACAAGAGGGGTAAAGCCGACATGAGAAACATGTTAGCTCACGGCGGGTTAGAAAAAAACGTTATTTATATAAAAATAAAAGGAGAAGACGGGAAGGAAATAGAGGATATAAATAAACTTGGAAAGGAGGCCGGGAAGATAAATAAGGGGGATGTGACGGTGAGTTACTGCCCAGATGGGACTGAAGGAAGCGATGAGTGCTACGATAGCTTATCATCAATACTTAAAGAGTTTTGATCGCACATCTCGCTTGATCCTACCCTCATGGAGGACGAACTGTCACAAGCTTCACGCTTTAAGATTAGAGGAAACCTATTGAATAATTATTCAACGATTACATTTAAAACGATTAACTACTCCTCAAAACATTTCCTATATACATGTATATAGCCAATATAGGAAAGGTTGATATGTAACTAGCGTTATCACCTCTCATGAGAAAGTTAACCTTCCTACTCCTTCTCCTCTTCCTTGTATCTCTACCGGTTCACTCTCAATCCTCCACACCTATTAAGCACGTCATAATCGTTATCATGGAGAACCACTCTTTTGACAACCTCTTCGGAACCTATCCCTTCGGCTACCCTCCTATCGTAAATAACGTAACCTTATCTTTAATGGAGCCTGAGGGACTCTATCGCAATTACTCTCAGCTCTTGAGCTCGAGGGACGGGATCCTGAACTACATATCGGTTCCAGACGTACCTTGGTTGCCTCTAACTTACTCCCATCCGTATTACGCAGACGCTTACTCAACCGTTGACCCTTACGAAGGATGGTCCTCCTATCACGGAGACTACTGGTTCGGCTCCCCCTCAGGTTTCGTCTACTACTCAGGTCCTCAATCCTTAGCGTACTTCTCGTATCAACAGCTCTCCCCCCTTTGGGACTACGCTGAGGAGTACGTCCTAGCGGACGATTACTTTTCCCCGGTCTTGGGTTTAACCGAACCAAACAGGATAGCTTACCTTACTGGTTTCCCTCCGAGCTTTTACACAGATGAGGCAAACGAGGTCTGTCCTCTAAACGCGAGCGTGATGTATCAACTCTCAAGCCACAACGTGTCCTGGGGTTACTACGTTTACTCACTTCAGGGTATACCCTATCCGCTGAACGCCTTCCAGGACATATCTGAGTTCTCTTCTCACTTCAAGAACCTATCGACCTTCTACTCTAACCTAAGGGATGGCGATCTCCCCTCCGTTTCCTGGGTTATGTTTCTGGGTGGCTCCAGCGACAAGTACGACATGCACCCTCCCTACAACGTCACCTCAGGCGAGGTTCAGCTCGTCAGAGTGATAAACGCCGTGATGGAGAGCAGATATTGGAACTCAACCGTCATCTTCGTAACTTTCGATGAGGGAGGAGGATATTACGATCAGGTGGTTCCCCCAGCCATTAACCACTTCGGTCTAGGTCAGAGGGTACCGCTGCTCATCATCTCACCCTACGCTAAGGAAGGCTGGATAGATAACTACACCATGAGCGGGTACACTCTCCTAGGTTTCATAGATTACAACTTCAAACTACCTTACATCACAGAGTGGAGCTCCGAGGGAGTCCAAGGTCTCCTTCAGTCCTTCAACTTCTCCTATCCTAGGCCACCTGTTATCCTGAGCCCTGGAAACTGGAGCTACCCCATCCCTCTTCAAGAGGAAATACATTACGGTTACATAGCCAGCGTACCTAACTACAAGGGATACTCTCAGATCTATCCCATGCCTGAGACCTTCGCTCTCATACCTGTTCTCTTGATCTCCTTCGGCCTGTTCTTTTACTCTCTCAAAAGGAGAAACCTTATGAAGTACTCTATGGTGCTCTTCCTCATCTCGGTTATCATCTCCGCTTACGTCTACAGCTCTAACAACGTCTACAGCTTCGTTAGTGAGTACTACCTCACCGCCTCACTGATAGGTTTCCTAGCCAACGGTGCGTTACTCGCTAGGAGGTTTAGCTCACATGCCAGGTCAGCTTGATCTACCCCTTTCAGGAGACGGTGAGCCCCTTAGCTCGGTTATGACCAATCTGATGATGAAGCTCTCCCGTTCTGGAACTCCCTTGAACAGTTTAACCGTGACTTCGAACCCTTCCTCGTTTCAGAGGAGGTCCTCTAGGTGATCCACTAATGATCCTTCCCTTTATAGTATCGTTCGTGCCCTGTTCCTTCGAGGGACTGGAGATGGCAATGTTCACTTACCTAGCCAAATCGGTTAACGCTAGGTCAGCGACAGTAGGAGTCATCCTGGGGATATCCTCGATATTCCTCATGAGTTATGTGGTCTATCTAGCTCTTCCAATTCTCATTACTGACACGAGCGAGCAGCTCATGAGGTACCTCTTGGGGGCGGTTCTCTTAACCTTCGCTACCGTCTTCCTCTGGAGGGACTACCCCTCACCTAAGGGGGCTCTCCTCACCGCCGCCCTAGGTGTAGCGGCTGAGGGGGTTGAGGTGAACCTCTTCGAGATCTCCTCTTACCTCATGACTGGAGACTTAACCCTTGCGTTCCTAGGGGGTACCTTGGGGTTCTCGTGGGTGTTAGCCTCCTCCACTCTGTTATTCCGTAAGTTCCCCAGGCGCTTAATGAGGGTCGTTTCGATCTCAACTCTCTACGTTATGGGTTTCGTAGTTCTCACCAGTGGGTTAGTTTAGATCTAACGTCCCTGTATTTTTCTTTTTTCTACACTTTATAAACAATAAGAGAAAACTTTTTATATAGAAATATTACTAACAGGATATAATGACTGGTAAAGCCCTTACTAAAACCCAGGCTGTCCTCATAGTTGTTATCATAGTGATAGCAGCTATCGCAATAGTCTCCATAGAGTTGATCCCACATTCCGCTAAGTCCTCCCATTCCTCAACCACTACCTCCTCCTCAACCACTACCGTGACACCTACAAATCAGTCCGTCACTGTCTACGTTGCGGGCGCTTACATAGCGATACTCAACTATTTAGCCAAGCAGTTTGAGAATCAGACCGGGATACAGGTTCACAACGTTCCTGGAGGAGCTTTCGCGTTGGCCTCTCAGATCGCAACCACGACCCCTGAACCAGCAAACGTTTTCGTACCGGTAGCTTACATTCAGGCTGTACAGCTCGAGGGATCTAGGAACCCGGGGTGGGCCATAGCTTTCATATCCGATCAGATGTCCATAGTTTACTCCAACTACACTACGCAATCCCCTTACTGGTCTCAGCTCTACTCTAACTACACCATGGCCATGAAGACTAACGAGACTACGTATTGGTTCAACTTCTTCAAGCTCCTCTCAACTAAGTTCACTTTAGGTATTTCCAACCCTAGCTCTGATCCAGAGGGCCTATTCGCAAACCTAATGTTCCAAATGGCGGGGAAGCTCTACGCTCACAACGAAAGTTACTTCACATACCTACTTAAGAACAACCCTAACGTTAAAGTGGAACCTACCACAGCGGATTACGTTGCCCCGTTAAAGGCAGGAGAGCTGGACTTCACCTTCTCTTACGTCTCCTACGCGGTATCTCAACACCTCGATTACTTCCAAATGCCTCCTTGGCTCAGCTTCGGATACTACCCCAACGAGACGAGCTGGTTCTCCTCCTTTAATTACACTATAAGCGTAAACGGTCAACAACTCAACATACGCGGCAACCCGGTATACCTTTACGTCACAGTACCCAGGAACGCATCGGACACTCAGGCCGCGTACAAGTTCATAGAGTTCTTAGTCAAAAACGTGAACGAGCTTTCAATGTTCCACGTTACGCCCGTAAGTCCTCCTATCATATTCTATAATAACCCCAATGACGTACCAAAGCCTATAATGAACCTCGTGAACTCAGGGGAACTAAAGTATGGGGGAAACTTCTCGGCAATTTAGGATAGACAAGTTAAAGGTATACTCTTTTTTCTCAATCGTTCTCTTGATCGTGCCTATAGTTTACCTCCTCTTTTACGGTTACGGTCCCTTCTTCGTGAGATCGGAGGCGTTCAGCTCATCTCTCCTCTCTTCGATAGCTCTAACCTTCTTTTCCTCAACCGTCTCTATCCTAATCATAATCTTGATATTCACTCCCCTAGCGTTTTACCTCGCCAGACACTCCAACCCCCTGATTGAGACTCTCGTTGACGTCCCCGCCTCCATCCCTCATCCTCTAGTTGGGATAGCCCTCGTCTTCATAGACAGTCCAACCAATCCTCTTGGTAGGCTACTCTACTATCACGGGATAAACTTCTATTACACCTACCTAGGGATGATTCTGGCACTGGTGATAGTTTCCTCACCGATTTACATCAGGTCAATGCAGAACTTCTTCGAATCCATTCCCACCTCTTACGAGAGGTACGCTAGGGGTCTAGGAGCTTCAGAGGGAACGGTGTTCCTCTACGTTATGTTACCTGAGTCCATAAGGGGGATAGTATCCTCGGGTTTGACCTCGATCTCTAGGGCGATAAGCGAGTTCGGCTCAATCGTCATTGTGGCTCCCTACGTCACTGGGTGGATATTCAACGGGGATTATAACGCCTCAGTTTACATCTACAACCAGTATCAAACTTACTTTAACGCGTCGATAACCTCGTCAGCGACCCTCCTCCTCTTCTCGATAGTGCTCATCGTCGTAATAAGGGTCGTGAATCACTTCCTGAAGGGAAGATGAAAAAGACTTAAGACGTTTTTAACATAAACCGTTAGGTATCTGGTTTCGAATCAAACGTGATTCCGCCTTTGAGAAACCATGTTATCCTCAACTCGATAGAACTTGAAGTTAACTCCGACCTAAGAGATCTCCTGGTTTAACCTGAGACTACACGAACCTAGCCTAGCGACCTGGCTAAGCTTCAATTAGTTAATTTCTCAAACTAACAACTCACAAGTTTAAAACCCTCGAGATGAAGGACTGCCTCCGTTCGATCCGAACTACTTCGAAACAACTCAATTGAGGTAAGAGAACGTAAGACCTTTCATCGTCGTTAAGTCCCACAATGGGTTCATGAACGCTGTTGAAGAAACTCTACGAATTTAACTGAGGAAGCCGCTGAACTCATCACGTCTCCACCTATGGAACTCGAGTATGAAACTACACCAAGAAAATTTCATATAATAGTTCATCTAAACACTTAATTTCCTTATAAGGCGTTTTAAGTTAGAATTTATTTCTAATAAAGATTAGAAAAGAAAAAAATATTTTATTTACTCCTAACGTACCCCGGATATTTAGATCTATACCATATCGCAGTAATCGCTAAAGTTATCACTAGTATGAACCCGGTTATTGCTACAGATGAGGGCTTAGGATCATAGCCGCTGTAGAAACCGTTAGTTATGGCTGCCGCAACGATCATTAATGCTGTCATCGCTATGATAAACGCCTTCACGTCCCTTTCGTTCTTTCTCCCTACTTTCTCCATAACCTCTTCACCTTCTGCTATATATTAACTTACTAGATATCAACATGCTAACCATCACCGCTAGGAAGAACTCTATACTGCTAACGGCCATTTGTAGGTCTCTAATATGTGGCCAGATGCGCACCCACCTGCCATTCTAGCTCCGAACAGGACAAGGTAAGCACCTATGAACGCTCCAAACGCTCTCTTCACTTCGCTATCTCCAAATCTAGTAGTCCAAGTTTTTGGCATCCATTTATTAAACGCTTGGAATCTACGAGTTACGAATACAGCAGCTAGGAACGCTCCCAATAAGGTTCCTATGTCGCTATAAGGTTCCCAACCAATAGTATCAAACACTAATTTACTGTATGAAAAGGTTGGCAACCATAAGTAGCCAGCTATCCAACTGTAGGTTGTTGACTCTCCAAATATTTGGTGCAAGAACATTTCTAACACCACTGTAGCTCCAATAATTACTCCAATGAACGTTAGGAGTCCCCTCAAATCAGAGCTGGGAGCCCAATACTCGTTCGCGCTTTTCGCTAATCTGTCATCAGGTCCTTGGGGCATGGCGGAACCTTCGACCAACATCTCACTCGTCTCCCTATGCATCGCTAACTCGTAATCGCTCATTTTATAGTTTGAATGGGTTTGTATAATAAATGCAGCTCTTCCCTTCCTTATATCTTGGCAAGTAATATGATATTAAAAACATTATAATTGCCCACGCTATTGCTATTCCAAAGCCTATGTCTAAGTTAGTTGCAACCTTACCTCCTAGGTATACCTCACCGAAGTTTAAAGTGTTTACAAGCCATTGTCCAGCTGAGGTCTGATAAAGAACCGTCCATGTAGATGCCCCTAATAGTCCGCCTAATAGGGCGAATATCGCGTCTCTACGTCCTTCACCCAAGGCCATCCACACTGTGCCAGGAACGTAGCCAGAAATCGCTATTCCTAACCCAAAAAGCAGTCCACCCATTAATATTCCTACAACGTATAACGGCTTTATTCCCCAGTGAAATCCCACTCCCAACAAAGACAAGCCGTACAATAGTACTGCTCCAGCACCTATCGCTATTGCTATGCAGTTTATGAACAATCTATCTTCCCATTTGGATAATTTAAGGAGAACTTTCGGGTTTGATATTCCCCATATTTCTGCCAAGCCACCTATTATCGCTCCTATGAATATTCCTACCCAGTCTGGAGCCGTGAAAGTTATCATTTTAATCACTACTTAAACTTTTTTTACTTTATCTTAAATATATTTCATATTGGACTGATGATAAAAAATTTGAGGTTGGAGAGGAAGTAAGTTAACAACTCTGAGACCTGGCCTAATTGAGGTATTGAGCTTAGAGATCGTGCAACCGCTAGGTGTTTGGACGAGCTGTTCTCTCTAACGTTCTAGTCTCTTTCAAGTTATTTTTCTAAAGGAAAATAAAGATAAAGTATAAAAAGATGTGGGTTTTGAGTTTATCCTCCTATCGTTGATCAGTGAGATTTGATTTAGAGATTTGCTATTATTATTTAAGCATCTTCAAAGATTAGAATGAGTTAAAGACTTCAAAAGCCTCCTCAATGACAATTGATTTTGAATTTTTTATCGTTAACTTTTATAACGGGCACGCGTTCGTGGCCTTTCCATATAGGGATGAAGTGGAACCCTTGGACTCAAGTTCAAAACGACTTCAAATCTGTTGAAGTGTTCAAAAGTAGATAAAAACTTTAAGATATAACTTAACGTCTTCTTTGTCCTTACCTTTCGCAAGTCCCGTGATCAAAAACCTTGAGTTCAATAGGACCTTAAGTTTGGCCTAAGGGCGAACTCACTTAAAGGTTGGACAAATTCATGTTCTTATCTGAACTAAATTAAACTATAAGGGACTCAAGGGTAGGGACGCGTTTGAGGGCGTTTCATCTAAGCGTGAGATGATGGGTCTTTCAGACGAGAGTGGCTAACTCGCGATGACGTGAGGCTTAACGTACTACCTCATCGAAGTCAAACCTTCAAAAGGCAATCGAGCTCACCTATTATCCTCACGAGTCTAAACCCTTCATCATGACAACCCAGTTTAAAGTTCAGCCGAACTAGGTCAGAGGATTAGCCTCTCAACGCTTGTGTTCTTCTCGACTCATCGTGAAGTTCCACGAGTTCGCTAGACACTCAACTCAACGCTTGGCTCCGTCCCGACTCTTTAATATATATATGAGAAGTTCTCTAATAGAGATGCATGGCAAGCAAAAACAGAAAAGCTGTCAAGAGGAGAGACGCCCCTGCGAAACAAGGAAACTGGTCCTCCGGACTCCACGAGGCGGCCAAGTCTAACAGTTACGCTAAGGGGGTAGCTGAATTCCTAGGGATTGATCCTGAAATAGTCAAGGACTCCTATCCGGTCCGTAATTGGAAAGAGTTCGCAGAGAAGGCTGACGAGGAAGCCTATCGTAGAAGGAGAGATGGTAACTACTCAAAAAGGTGGCTTGAGGCTTACAGGGCAGCTTACACCACACCTGAAAAAGAGGAAAAGCAGCTTTCCAACTAGGGCCCAGTCCAAGATCCCTAGTCCTTTCACGATGGAGGTATTTAACCCATCGATTTCCTAAATGACCTCACCTAAGGTTCCTTAGAGTTAATCTCAGCTCTCGTGTGCCCAAGCGATGAACTGGATCCTCTTCTCTCCCTTGTCACAACTTCACCCATCTATTGTGGCAACCCTTAAATTTCTTTAACTGAAGTTAATCAAGTAGCTTAATGAGTAAGGCTAACGTGAGAGCACCCCTAACCAAGTGGACCACCCTAGTGAGAGCTCTAGGGGCGATCGAGCTCTCCTTAATACTCACGATCTACCTGATACTTCATCTAGGTCCCTCCTTCATTAGTCCCACTCTCGTTCTGCTCACAATGTTGGCCATCGCTGGGCTAGCTAACAACGCCCCTAAGGTCTACGGGATAGTCCTTCTAAACTGGCTCCCGTTGCTCTTGCTTTTCAGGACGCTGTTAACCTCACTCTCCTCTCCCTCAGATGTGATCCCCTTGGTTTACTCTATCCTCGCTCTAGGGGTCTCCGCTCACGTCTCACTTTCGCTCTACAGACCGAGGGGGAAGTTCTGGTTCAAGAGCAGGGCCAGGAGGAGAGCCTTGACTCTAGTTTACGCGCTCGCGTTCGTTATCTACACGCTGTTCGTTGAGCTCGCCGTGAGCGAGGTAAACTTGAATCCCACCGTGATCTACACGCTCGGTCCGATAAGCTTAACCTATGCCAACCTCTCCGTTCTCGTCCTCTCCTCGGTCGGCTTCACGCTCGCCCTCAGGGACAGCAGGGTGAGAGCCATCGATACCTTAAGGTCGGTGGGGCTAACCTATCCCGTTTTGATCTTAGCTTACGCTGGCTCAGCCTACCTACTTCAGCTCTTCCCAGTCAACTTCCTCAGCCTCGAGCAATCCGGCTACCTCACCTACCTCTCCGTCCTCTCCCTAACGTTGATCCCCATCTCCCTCGTCCTCAGGAGATCCGCAGCGTTCAGCCTGACCCTCTCGTCTGTCTCCCTAGCTTCAGCCCTAATCCTCTTCCTCATAAGGCAGGACTACCTCCTCCCACTAATTCTCATCGCGGGGGGAGCCTCAGTCTTACCTAGAGGTCTCAACGACGTCTCCAACGTAAAGTCCTACCTGATCTCTGCCCTATCCAGGTCCTCCTACTCGGAGGCCGCTGAGTACCTTCGCTACCTACCCTCTAACTTGGACGATCTGATCTGCAAGTTCTCCTCAGAGGGGAACTGCGAGGCCGTCATCTGGCTGATCAAGAACGTAAACTCAATCAACTACGACGGCTGCCCTGACCTGAAGAAGGTGGTGGAGTGCGTAGTGAGCTCCAACGACGTCCCGGACTCGATCTACAAGCTGCTCACCGCGACTGAGAGGAGGGACAGGGAGGCAGCCGAGAGGCTAGCCGGGTTCATCCTGGCGAGGACCAGAGACCCCAAGTCGAAGGAGATAGCCAGGAACGTCCTGTCCTCCACCCAGGAGCTCGAGAAGGCAAAGGCGTTGAACCTACCTCCTCTCTCCCAGTGGGACCCCTCCCTCTGGGTAGGTCAGGACTTGTACGGTTACAAGGTTAGCTCCGTGATAGGTAAGGGAGGTACATCTTACGTCCTCCTCGCTGAGAGGGAAGGGGCTAAGTACGCCGTGAAGGTACCGATAATAGAGCTAAGTCAGGGTAACGAGAGGACCAGAACGACTAAGCTCACGTTCCTGAGCGTAGCTAACGAGTCGGCCAAACTCCAAGAGGTCTCGACTAAGTCCGAGGAGACTGTTGGCCTTTACGGGATATTCATAGATAAGACTTCAATATATGAGATATTAAAAGGTAAGGCTGAGATCTACCTGAGGACTCCCCCGGCCATCGTCATGGAGTACATGGGTGGAGGTGACGCGGCCTCCCTCATGAAGGTGAAGGACGTGTTCTACTCCTCCAGGTGGGAGAGGATAGTCACCTTCATCCTCTTGAAGCTCGCGAGCGCACTCGAGGTAGTTCACTCCGAAGGGTACGTCCACCTGGACGTGAAGCCGCAGAACGTCTTCTTCTCCTCTAAGCCCGGCACTACTGGGGACGAGGTGCTCTCGAACCTGCTCTCTGGGAGGGTAAAGGTGAAGCTAGGAGATCTCGGCGCCTCAAAGAGGATAGGATCTAGCATAGACCAGTACAGTCCAGGATACTGCCCTGTGGATCAGATCGAGGCCATGGTCACGGGAGGGGGAGCTGATCCCAAGATGGACGTCTTTTCCCTAGGCGCCACTGGCTACACCCTCCTGACAGGCTACGTCTTCAACACCTCTGAGCTGTACAAGCTTTTCGATGAGATCGCGTCTAATTACATTAGTGGGCGACCCTTTAAGGAGAGCTTAAGGAAAGCT
This sequence comes from Metallosphaera cuprina Ar-4, assembly GCF_000204925.1. Taxonomy (NCBI): domain Archaea; kingdom Thermoproteati; phylum Thermoproteota; class Thermoprotei; order Sulfolobales; family Sulfolobaceae; genus Metallosphaera; species Metallosphaera cuprina. Next base: position 974,369 of record NC_015435.1, read on the forward strand.
CGCCTAATCTACGCAAATCACTACAGGACCCTCTCCTTACCAAACGTTAACCCATCCTTAAGTAAGCTGGTGAGAGATGCGGTTGACCCAGATCCCAGGGTAAGACCAACGGCGAGCGAGCTTAAGTCCTCCCTCAACTCCCTACTTAGGGCGAATTGAACCTAAACCGTATCGGAGCTCACGTTGAAAGTTGTTTCTGTTTTAAAGAATTTTTCTAAAAAGGTTTATAAATCACGATCTTTCACTAAAATTAGAGACCTAATGAAAGGCTTAACTCTAGTGGCACTCGTTCTCATCTCCCTGGTCGTACCGTTAACCTCGGTTCTATCAATCGGGGCCACCCAGACCTTCACTACTATCTACATACTTCCTAACGGAACGGTCTCCCCATCGAAAGCCCCCATCTTTGACTCCAACGGGGTGTATTACGTTGAGAGCTACATGAGGCTCACGGGGAAAGTAGGGATAGTCATAGAGAGGGGAGGGATCACCCTCTCAGGGAGCGGGTTTCAGATAGAGGGTACGGGAGGGAACTACGGCATAGAGGTTAACGGAGTGAATAACGTCACAATAAATTCCCTTGTTATGAACGGGTTCAACGTGAGCTTCCTGGCTTATCGATCCTCTCACCTCACCTTTCAAAACAACTTCATCCAGAACTCAACGTACGGCGTAGTCCTTATGGACTCAAACTACTCATCGATAAGCTCAAACACGTTTAGCAACCTCTTAACCTCAGTCAACTTGATCTCTAGTTACTTCAACTCAGTTAATCACAACGGGATAGAGGGGATGGGACCCTACGGGATCGAGATCCTTCAAGGAGGGAACAACTCTATCTCAGGGAACAAGATCAGGAACGGGATTACGATCGAGGACTCTCTCTTCAACAGCGTAACCGGAAACGAGTTGATCTCCTCCGGCACTGCGGTTAACCTGCTCTCCTCAAGTTACAACAGGATCTCAAACAACACGATAAGTTACTCGAACGGGATATCTCTAAATTCGAGCTCGCACAACTACGTATCTCTAAACTCCATAAGCTCGGTCTCAAGGGGACTGGTCCTCTACGACTCAAGCTACAATAACGTTTCGCACAACAAGATCCTGAACTTGAGCCTGGTGGGCCTTCTCATGAACCTAGGGCAAAACAATTTGGTGGAGGGAAACGTGATCTTCATGGGGAACACTGGTCTTATCCTTAATGACTCCAGTTCTAACTCGATAGTCAACAACAGCCTCATCGAGTTAAGAGGAGGGATCCACATCAACCTAAGTTCTAACAACGTGGTGGAGGGAAACGAGATCACCTTAATTAAACCTAACGCGATGGCGATCTCAGATTTGAACCTTAACGAAAGTTCAGATGGGGTGGGCGTGCTCGTCTCCCAGGGTTACAACAACGAGATCGTGGACAACACGATAAGAGAGACCTACCTAGCGTTTCTCCTCTCCTCAGACAGTTACGACGTCATATCAGGTAACTCGGTGACTTCAAGCGAGCTCGGTATCTCGCTCACGAACTCGAATCACGACGACTTGACTGGAAACAGGATGAGCGTAGCTTTAACTCAGATCTACCTCTACCGCTCAGACTCTAACGACATAACGAAGAACGTCCTGAACGAGGGAGCGTACGGCATGAAGTTCAACCTTTCGAACCTAAACGACGTGATGACAAACTTGATAAATCGTACCTTCTACGGTCTCTACTTCTACCGGAGCGACCAGAACGAGATATCAGGCAACTCGATCTACAGCAACTTCACAGTCACGCAGATCTCTAGCCAGAACTACTTCTCCAACAACGTGTTAGAGAACGGATCTAACTTTAACGTATCTAAAGTGGAGAACAGCACTGGGGTCCCCACTAAGGGCACTAACGAGAGCGTACCGAGCGAGAACGCAACCGTCCAGAAGGGTGGAGTGACTGAAACCTCAAACGTCACAAACGTGAGCTCGCCAAGACCAATCATAGGGTCACCCAATGAGAGCACCTTCCTCCTCCCTTTGATTTTAGGGGTCGCGTTCTTGGCGAGTTTCATAGTTCGTATCGTGAAGAAGTTCTAATCACGTTCCAAGGACCGAGCCCTTCCTCCTATCTGTTACTCCCCACGAGCCTCTGCAATCTCAACCCACTTTGATCCTAATAGCTAAGGCCTAGGTTTAAATAAAGCGTTATACAAACTTTAATCATGTTAAGAAGAACTTTATTAAAGTGCGAAGTATGTGGGGAGGTCTTTAGCGTTAATTCGTTGTATTACCAGCATAAAGTTTTGCAACATTCTAAATATAACCTAGTAAGGGAAGACGGTTACGAATGCCCAGTACGTCACGAGAAGAGAAAACGAACGCCCACTCTAATCACTCACATAGGTCTTCAACACTTAAATGAACCGATTAGAGTGGAGGTCACTCAATAACTTAAAAGTTAGTTACGCTAACGTCTTAGCGACTCCCTTTTTAAGCTGTTTCATCGGTTACAGATCATGATAAAGGTGATCGTGATAAAGCTGAAGAGGGTTTACGAACCCGTCGATAAGGATGATGGGATAAGGGTACTAGTGGACAGGCTATGGCCCAGAGGCGTTAGTAAGAGTAAGGTTGACGTGTGGCTTAAAGACGTTGCTCCCAGTGAGGACTTGAGGAGGTGGTTCAACCACGATCCAAGCAAATGGGAGGAGTTTAAGAGGAGGTACTTTGACGAGTTGGATAAAAATCCTAAAATTGAGATACTATTACAATTAATCAGGAAAAATACTAACGTGACTTTGGTCTACGCCTCTAAATCACCTTACAACAACGCAGTTGCATTAAAAGAATACCTTGAGAAGCTATTAAAACCGTGATTTACCAACGTGACAATGTGCGTAAGACACCCTTTGAGGTCACAGTTCTAATAGAAGATCATCCTTGTGAAGCAATGAGGGTGATCTCGCAAACCGGTATGAAGGCCAGCGTTGAGAACGTTAAGTTGAGAGAACAAACGACGGATCACGTAGTCGTTTTTGAAAAAGAGATTGAGAAGAACGATATATTGAAATTAAAGTCTAATAATCTCAAAGTATTAAGACTAACCGATAGAAAGGTTTGGGTAAGAACTAACGGTTGCGCGGTCTGTAAGACACTTTACGCCTCTGATGTCGTCGTGGAGAAGGTTAAAGTGATTAAGGAGAGGAACTTGTTGTACACCTTGCTAGTACCTAATAACTCCTCTTTGAAGGAATTGTTGTATAACCTTTCACAGAATAAGTTGAAGGTAACGGTCCTGAACGTTTCAGAGATATCAGATACAGAATTAACTGAAAGACAATTAGAAATATTAAAATTGGCATATAAATTAGGATACTTTAATGATGATAGGAAGATAACTCTAACTCAGTTGGCGGAGAAGTTAGGCGTTTCCGCTCCGACTTTAGAGGAGATATTGCGTAGGGCCTCAAGAAAATCAGTTAAATATTATTTGGACAGACACACGTAACGTGTTTCATTCCTTTCATGAAAACTAAATATTTTCACCTTCGATACTAATTGTTCAAGAGTAAAGATCGTCATTAACCTTCAGCTTTTTGGGGAAAATGAGTTAACTTAACGATGGAGGCTTTAAGATCCCTCGCTGGTACAAGGGCAAGCGTTGGTACGTGTCCTACAACGCGTGCGCTCACTAAACGGATTCGTCTCTTTAGGATATATTAGAGTAGTTTAAGCTGGAATGACGTAACGCATGAGCGTACTAGATCTGCACCAAACAGTACCGTGAACGCCTAGGCCTTCGATGGATTTTTGGTTCTTAAACTTTGGCCCCTCACGTTTCTCATCACCTAGTCTAAATTCCAACGCGTTCGTTTTGTCTGCCGGACGCGTGATCTCTCGATCAAACGAGTTGCCTAATACATTAGGTATAGTGAGCGATTTCTTCCCATCTTGAGCACTTTAACACCTTAGGTTAACCACTTTTTTGATCCCAGGATAAAGGAACTGCGTGGCAAAAATGATTCAACATCAAGTTTACCCATTGGCAAAGGAGAAAGTGATAATTGACAAGACTTTAGAGGTGCCTATAGGAGGCACAACGTTCTACTTCGACATACCTAGTAATCCAATGGTGTACGTTAGCGAATCGAATGGAATAATATACGTAAACGGTTCCTCATATTGGGAAACTCAATTATACATGCTTAGAGATCTAAAGGACGAATTCACATATCAAGTATTGGAGTTAGGTAAATCTATAGGGAAAAACATCATAAAGATAAGAGACGTTCTATTAGGAACTGACAGTAAAAGACATGTAGAGAAAAGAAAGTTCTACATTAAAATTGATGATATAGAGATTGGTTTCTATTACAACCTTTATCTACCAGATGGCTCGAGGAACGGGATAATAGAGATTGCCCCTTATTACAAACATGAGAGTTAAATTAATTCAGTGGTAATCTTGAGGACCCTCTTTGATCTTGACCGTGAGTCATGAGAAGCTAAAAAATCTAGTTATGTGTGATGAGATTAAGGAGCGTGCCTGTAAATCTCATTCAATGCGTATAGCGAGGAAGGTGAATCAAAGGATTTACTTTATATTTACGAACAGAAGGTCACGCCAGTTATGATAAACTGACGCTAGCATTGGAGCTAAAGGCAGGAATGAATGAGCTGGACCCTACCTGTGTAGGTGACGTTGCAAAGGATTTTCCTAAAATCGTGCCCATGCTGTAAGGCCAATTTGATTTTCTACTGCTCTCCACATGACAAGACTCATAAACAGCGCTTATCTAGAAATGTTCAATACCTCCTAAAGATATTTTAAAGTGTAAGCCTAGGCTTAGGAAGTTTCAGATAAGGTGATTTACGGAAGCGATTTCCCGCACTCAATGGACTAGATTTGGCTGAACACGCTTACCAGGTTTATAATGAAATCAAAGACGAGAAAGTAGCAAGGGATAACGCTAAGAGAAACATTGAAGATTGACAAGCGTATAGGTAAATAGGAGGGGAAAAAGATATAATTATTTATATTGTTTTTACATTAGAAAGTTTTTTAAAGTTTCTCGCACAGTTATCTGTTATGGCAGGGCAAATAGATGTCGTTCAAATAGCTAGGTTAAGTGAAAGGGAAAGAGAGTCCACAATGAGGAGCCTATTTCAACAATTGCTCGCTCTAAACGACGATCAGAAACTATCTACGTTAAAGGGTTTAGTTAAGGAAATGGGGGAGAAGGCTAACGATGAAGAATACATTAACCTTTGTAAGACAAACATGAAATTAGCATCGACTTTGTCAGACGATATGCTGAAGGTCTTCCTTAAGATTAGGTTACAAGCTTCCGCTGAACTGCCTAAGAACATTCACGACAGAGATATGAACATGATAAATAGGGCATTAGCGTTAGTAGAACCTTCAATTAGAGAAAAAATACAAAGAAATATGCCTAGTTAGAATAGCGTAAATCATCAATTCGCTAACAGTTGGGTGCTACCTCAACTCAATCCATACAATATTATTCAGGACTAATTTAGAAATCATTTACAGCACTAAAATCTTTGCCAGCATAATGGTATAATAAACCACTTCAATCGGTATTGTAGCTTTTAACTGACCACTGATCGTATCAGTTTGTCCACTTCAGGAGATTCGTCATTGCTAGACCAGTATATAGGTTCCAAGTTTTATCAGAAATCCAAAATAGAGGTAGGTCTACTAACAATCTGCTCGGAAACGTGCTAGCAACGTCATCTCTATTATTGGGAGCATAAATGGTTTTTGCAATCGGATCGCTGCAGAGGACATCTCCTCTAGAGACGTTCCTGAGTTCGACATTAGACACTGCGATAAACATACTTTTGTCCAAGTTTTTAATCTCGTTACTAACACGCCCTGATAATTATACGTTTCAACGTTGAGCTTATTCTTGATCCCGTTAAACTCTCTAAACTCACAGCTACAAAGGCTAGATATTAAGTTGAAGTATAAGATTTTTTACTTCAAAAATCTGTCTCATTAAAAAATTAAATAACCTTATAACCAAATAACCTTTCTAAATACGCTTGTTCCCATCTATCTTTCTGCAAAGTGTAGTCCCTCTTTAACTGAGGGTCTTTAGCTGGCTTAGGAGGTTGAGTAGTTAAATCCATTTGGAATTGTAAGCTTAAAGTCTCTAGCTTACCCTCTAAATTACCCATGTAAGCCCAGCCTACGAATGCGTACTGAACTGGAACCTTTTCTGAAACCTCTTCCATTTCTAATATCTTATTAGCTGCAAACATAGAGCTCTCAAAGGCTATTTCTTGGTTCTTAGGGAAAGGTAACTTAGCTGCGTCTCCAGCTGATAAGACGTCGTCGTACTTAGGGTGTCTTAAATCTTGAGGAGATCTAACGTCAACGAAAGGAGATCCTAGACCGGCCTCCTCAATAAACTTAGGAGCCCTATTTGGTTCTAACATTGCTAAAACTGTGAAATTGAACTTCTCACCAGATTTCGTAACAACGTAGCTTTCACCCATCTCTACTATCTCTTGTCCGGTCACCAATTGTATTCCAGCCTTATCATAAGTCTCTTTAACGACATCTGCAATAAATGGAGGCTGTGTCTTATCGTTAGCGTCTATGTGAATGACCTTAAACTTTTCTCTAACTCCTCTATTCTTTAGAACAGTGTGAGCCAAAAGCGCCGTTTCGGTAGGAGCTGGAGCACATCTATAAGGCGCTTTAGGAGCGTAAACAACAAGACTTCCCTCGTTTTCAGTCCATAATCTTTGCCTTAACACGTTAACTCTACCAGGATCGTAAACCGTCGTGTTCTTCCAAGCATATTTATCATATCCGTTTATTGAGGAGCCGTCGTAGACTATACCAGGTGTTAACACTAAATAATCATAACTTAACTCCTTTACCTTATTACCCATGGATGATTCCGCTAAATACACCCTCCTATTATCTGGATCTATTTTGTATACGTTACCGATAATTACTTTAACTCCCTTTTTTCCAACTTCCTCATAACCTCTGATTATCCTATCGTATTGCTGCTCCTTCGTTAAGATCAACGGTCTAGACGGCCCTGCAAAATAAAAGTCTTCCTTATTTATCACGGTTATTTCCTTATCTTTTAATTTCTCAGCTAACGTGTTAACGATTCCCATCCCCGCTATTCCGCCACCTACAATAACAATTTTCTTACTCATAGTTTACCGTTTTTCTTTAACGGTATTTAAGAATTTATCCAATGAAATATAGTAGAAAACTTTTTTAGTTGAAATACAATAAAGTTAATGATATACTTCAATTAAATAATGATAATATTGATTATCTAAAGTATTTATATATTTTAATGAAAGTACGCGTTTAATAGAATTTTAAAACCTTAAAAAGTTATGATTTATGTTTTATTCTCTATCAAGACCTCGCGTCTCCTCTCTCTCGACGAACGCTCATCAGAACGGTCTTACTGAGTTGTCTAACGTACTCCTCGGGATCTAAAGGGTTGTCCTCCCACCATATTAGGTAACAAAGTAGAGCACCAAAGAAGCTCCGCCTTAACGTAAAAGGTATTTCTACCCCTGAAAGCTCTTCTACCTTCTTAAAGAACTCATCAATTTTGTCCATACAGACCGACTTCAACTTGGACTTTATTACCTCATATCTTCTCTTATTACCAATGGTCATCATTAGCAACGATCTCATTTCGCTATCCTTATATTTATCCATGAACTTCTTTCCGAAATCGTAAAGCATTTCCTCAGCGCTTTCATATTTCCCAGATAACGTTTCCTCAACTACATCGTACGGGATTGAGAGCATAGCTATTTGCTTTATTAATTCATCCTTTTTCTCGAAATAAAGGAAGATTGTACCCTTGCTCAACTCGCTTCTCTTTGCTATCTCATCCATTGTTGCTAAATCGAAGCCCTTTTCCGCAAAAACGCTCACAGCCGCCTTAATTATCTTATCTTTGCTAATTTTCCTGGACATTATTAATATTATGTAAGTGTCATACATTAATCTTACTGACCGGTAAGTTAATATATTATGACTGACTAGTCAGTCATGTGGTGCACGTTCAAAACGAAAAACGTGGAACTGAACTTGAAGGACATAAGGTAAACGTATCAACAATTGAGGTGACCAAGTAATAACCTTATTGACAACTAAGCGTGTCTCCCTTGAGTTTAAGTAAATTGATGATAAGGCCAGGTTAATCGTAACCCTTTGTCATCCTCCCAAACGGGGACCCTCAAACTGAGGCTTAGCGTACGTTATCTAGTGACGCTTTAAGGTAGTGAGGTGATCGACCTAACTAATGCCTTCCTTCAACGTACGTAAATCCATCCTAGGATCGTCCCTAGTGTACTAAACCTAATGCCTCCCTTCAACTGCTAGCTTTACATGTAGGCTGAAAGTCCTAAAGGGGGTCTCAGAAGGTCCTAGATAGGATACTAGGGAAAGGTAAAACGCAACGATCAACTAAATCTTTATCAACTTTAACAAGGGTTCCGCACCAAATAAGCAACAAACGATACGAGAGACGCGGAGGAGACTCCTCCACACACATCTGATCAGCTCCTCCTCAAGTTCCTCATCAGTAAGGTGTCTGATTTATAATCATAATCCCCCATCTCTCTCATGGGCAAGACCTTAGATTTGAGAGGAGTCGAGCCGTCAAAAAGACACACGCTAGCGTTGAGCGAATTCGACGAACTGAGAGATGGAGAAGAGCTGACCGTGATAGCTGATCATTACCCCGCACAACTTACACAGTCAATCAGGAAAAATAAAGAGACATAGAGGAAAGGGGAGACGGAACGTTCGAACTTAAGCTAATCAAAGGGTCCAGACCCTTAGTATCTCACGTGTCCAAGCTCAGAAGGACCGGAGACGCATACCCCAGTTCCAGTCGTTAGGAAAGAGGAGTACGGAGTGATCTTAGTCTTCCTTGAGCCAGGTCAATACGTTCCTGTTCACGCACCGCTCTCCGATTCGGTGTTCTAGGTGATCAAAGGTGAAGGCAACTTTAGGCTATAGGGAGGAGATAGAGGAGGGCTCCATAGTTATCGTACCGAGCAAGGAATCAAGGCCGAGACCTACATGGAGGTGTTGCACATGGTCATACCCTCACCTTCTCCACAGGATCACGAGAAAGTCATGGCGGTGGCCGCTAAGGGCCTACCTGAGGTAGAGCTAAGCGACAGCTCCGTGAAGGATCCTGAAACGCACTGAAGGACGTGACTTTCAACTCCGTGAGGATTCCACGCGAAGTCTTGCGTTAGCTAAGAGCTTTTTCAACTCCGTGAGGGATTCTACAAAAGCTCAATTTTGAGGAAAGCGGTGAGCGAGTAGTTTTTCCTTCAACTCCGTGAGGGATTTCACCCTCCCAACGAAGAGGCCAGGGAGAAGACGGAAGAGAAAATCCTTTTAACCCCATGAAGTTCCCCTAGTTCGTAAACACCGCTCGTTAGGTTCTCCTCACTCCCCTCACGTTAGGTAAACTCCATCACGTCTCACAAACGCGATCTCCACGCTGGGAAGGCATAGAGGTCTTCATAGGGTGAAAGCCTTAACGGTCAATGAACCTCCTTGTGTCGCTGAAGATCCTGCCTCCTCAAGGTTAACCTCTAAAACAAGGCCTCAGAGACGCGTTGATCGACAACGTCTCTCCCGTTTAACGTTCACTCCAGCTGGTAGGGAACCTCTCCCTAAATTAGCCAAACGTCATTGTAACCGTTTACGGCTTATCGTTGGCTCTTTAACGGGTATATTTGGATAGCCTATCCAAAAACTTATATATGGACAGCCTATCCAAATATTATGGGTCTAAAGTCCAGGATCGTACCTTTTTACGTTTTAGAGTTGATCGTCACGGCACTCCTTTTTCTATGGCTTACAGATCTGAGTAAAGGAGTCTCAGTTGAGAAAGGGATCAGCTTCTTCACTTTGGGAGTCCTCGCTTACACCTTCGGTTTGAGGCACGCGTTTGATGCCGATCACTTAGCTGCCATAGACAACACCACCAGGAAGCTCGTTCAAGAGGGCAAAGGTGCGAGCTTCACTGGCCTCTTCTTCTCATTGGGACACTCCAGCGTTGTGGTCCTCCTCTCCCTATCCTTGATAATAGCTGCTAGGACGATAGCCAGCAACGTACCCGCGTTGGAGAGCTTGGGCTCTATCGTAGGCACCCTAGTGAGCGGACTCTTCCTGTACGTAATAGGACTTCTAAACTTTTTTGTATTATTAGAGATTTATAAAATATTTAAAAAGATAAAGGAGGAGAAAATCGACGAACGAAAGCTAAACGAGACATTACTTAAAAGGGGGTTCATGAGCAGGTACTTCAGGAACTTGTTCAAGATCGTGAAGAGTCAGTATTACCTCTACCCCATAGGTTTCCTGTTCGGTCTGGGGTTCGACACCGCTTCAGAGACCGCCCTCCTGGCGATAAGTGCAGCCTCCGCCACCGAGTTCAGCTTCCCAACGTGGGAGCTTTTGATATTTTCCTTCCTCTTTACGGCAGGGATGACGCTGATAGACACAACTGACGGCCTCTTCATGAACACCGCCTACAGGTGGGCGTTTCTGGGCGCTCCTCTGAGGAAAGTGTGGTACAACCTAACCATGACCAGCATATCCGTTCTGGTGGCGTACGTGATAGGTACGTTGGAGCTGTTAGGTATGGTTCAGTCCGAACTTGGTCTTAAAGGACCCTTCTGGGGCCTAATCGAGGTGATCAATCAAGATGCGTGGTGGGGGAACATTGGTATGATAATCATCGCGACCTTCACGTTAACGTGGGCGACCTCCATGATAGTTTATAAGGTTAAATACAAAAGGTACGAATAAATTAGAATTTTATTTCAATTTTATGAAGGATTCTACGATATCTCATGTAAACCCTGCTGCCCACGTAAATATCTTTCAATTCCATGAAGGATTCTACAGGAGGTATAGTGGTGAGTCGTCTGCCTTGAACGTTTACAAGCTTTCAACTCCATGAAGGATTCTACACACTGAGGACCTGACAGATGAGGACTTGAAGGGATATGGCCCTTTCAACTCCATGAAGGATTCTACCACGGGCATAATATGATAAAGAACTTGGCTACTGTTCTCATCTTTCAACTCCATGAAGGATTCTACACGGTTCTACACCGCGCGGGAAGGGTTCTTCTTCGTTAAAACTTTCAACTCCATGAAGGATTCTACAAGACCCAATCGTAGCTGAGTACGATCTGACGTATATGTTACTTTCAACTCCATGAAGGATTCTACGCGACGAAAACAAGAGGGAAAGCGAAATCATTCTAAGAAACTTTCAACTCCATGAAGGATTCTACATCCACGTTCACGATTGGCACTCAGTGGTCCCAGGGGTTAGAATAAAAAAACTTTCAACTCCATGAAGGATTCTACATGAACAAAAGAAAGGTGAGGACATGATCTTCTATGATGCTTTCAACTCCATGAAGGATTCTACCATACCACACATTATAATTAAACATTCTTATCAAATTGTAACTTTCAACTCCATGAAGGATTCTACGTAGTAGCGACGTGTTCAAGGCAGTCGTTACATCGTTTACTTTCAACTCCATGAAGGATTCTACTTGGGTTAGCTACCCTCTTGATTACTTTTCTCAGATCATCCTTTCAACTCCATGAAGGATTCTACTTATATATTGCCATAATAAGTTTGGGGGAAGCTCTGCTTTCAACTCCATGAAGGATTCTACGGCGAAATAGTGTGTAATGACGACCGAAACGAAATTATGATTCTTTCAACTCCATGAAGGATTCTACGGGGGCAAGCTCCCCTCTACTCTCACGATAATGATGAGGACTTTCAACTCCATGAAGGATTCTACTCTTGAGGATTTTTATGCCTCCTCGACAAAGTCCCCCGTGCTTTCAACTCCATGAAGGATTCTACAGATGATATAGAGCTTTACTTTGCACCGAATGGTAATATCTTTCAACTCCATGAAGGATTCTACATCAACGCCAAAGACCGTCATCATCAAATCCGTCTACAACTTTCAACTCCATGAAGGATTCTACTTAGGAGTGAAAATCAATCAACCATTTGAAGATGATAAAACTTTCAACTCCATGAAGGATTCTACTGAGTAAATCCAAACTCATCATCTTTGACTTTCTCAATCACTTTCAACTCCATGAAGGATTCTACAAGAAAAAACATACTGAGGGTGATCTACACCCTGAGAAACCTTTCAACTCCATGAAGGATTCTACGACATACATGACATGGAAATTGAGTTATGCATTTCATTCTCCTTTCAACTCCATGAAGGATTCTACGAGAAGGGGAGTAGACGAGTGCATAAGGTGACGTTCTTTAACTTTCAACTCCATGAAGGATTCTACTTCAACTTTTACTTGATAAACACTACAATCTTTAACTTTCAACTCCATGAAGGATTCTACTTCAACTTTTACTTGATAAACACTACAATCTTTAACTTTCAACTCCATGAAGGATTCTACTCGACCGTAGCAGATATCGCAAGTGAAAAAGGAACTGCTTTCAACTCCATGAAGGATTCTACAAAAAATAAGATAAAATGTGATGACAAAACGAATGAAATAACTTTCAACTCCATGAAGGATTCTACAGTGATACCCTACCTTCAAGGGAAGGGGACGGGATCTTTCAACTCCATGAAGGATTCTACAGAACGCCCTTAAGCTAGCGAAGAAGGCCCTTTCTCAGCTTTCAACTCCATGAAGGATTCTACACTGTTAGAGAGGCACTTAAGCTAGCGAAGGAGGCTCTACTTTCAACTCCATGAAGGATTCTACTTTCAAATCATGATGAGATTTGTAGAAAGATTTATAAGCATTCTTTCAACTCCATGAAGGATTCTACAGGTGATCCACGAGTGTGGACTTATGGTATTGGAAATATCTTTCAACTCCATGAAGGATTCTAAAAAAGACCTTCCTCTGCCCTGAGTTATCACATTTTGTTCTTTCAACTCCATGAAGGATTCTACGGGCGTTTACCCCCGCCCCCGCGGGGTTAACTATCTGCTCTTTCAACTCCATGAAGGATTCTACCTTGCTCAGAATCGTAGTAGTACCCAGGTGGACAACTAGTCTTTCAACTCCATGAAGGATTCTACACCGGGCGGAGTTCCTTAGAACCCAACCAGCGTAGTAGTATTTCAACTCCATGAAGGATTCTACAATAAAACCTAATAAAATTGGGTATTTTGACGTTGAAATCTTTCAACTCCATGAAGGATTCTACCCCCATCTGGTATGCCCTTGAGGAATTCTATATATCGAAACTTTCAACTCCATGAAGGATTCTACAGGGAAAAAACTGCCCTCATGGCGTTAAACTGGCGATAAGCTTTCAACTCCATGAAGGATTCTACTTGCTCGTCTACCGCGTTTACCCCCGCGGCCCGGGTTTGCTTTCAACTCCATGAAGGATTCTACAATTACTAGACCCAGTCTACGAGGGCGTTGGGTGGTCATACTTTCAACTCCATGAAGGATTCTACTTGATAGTGGTGATGATAAAATGATAATGAAGCCTCAGATCTTTCAACTCCATGAAGGATTTTACCTACCGCATTTTTTCGGGGCGGTATGTCCTTCTGAGTACACTTTCAACTCCATGAAGGATTCTACAAATTTTTGTCCTCTAAAATGCCCTTGAGGGGGGGGACTTTCAACTCCATGAAGGATTCTACTTCAAGATTTTTTGTACTCTATAAAAGGTGAGTTATTCTTTCAACTCCATGAAGGATTCTACTTATCAGGGCTTGGATCCTTGACCTCTTGAGACAAGTACCTTTCAACTCCATGAAGGATTCTACAGATAGGTCTGCGGAAAGCTGTGACGCCTTATTGTAACCCTTTCAACTCCATGAAGGATTCTACAAGAAGATCTTGACGATTGTTGTAAAGATAAATACATAATCTTTCAACTCCATGAAGGATTCTACAAGAAGATCTTGACGATTGTTGTAAAGATAAATACATAATCTTTCAACTCCATGAAGGATTCTACAATTTTTTACTGAATACGATAGTTATATGATTCCTAAAGTCTTTCAACTCCATGAAGGATTCTACCCGGTTGAGCTACGTGAAGCGGTTCAAGATTATCTTTACTGTTTACTTTCAACTCCATGAAGGATTCTACAATAATTGAAGCTAAAAATGAGTGGGAAGCTAGATACTTTTTCTTTCAACTCCATGAAGGATTCTACGGGAACTATAATTTATGATGATGATGACGAAACTAATAACTTTCAACTCCATGAAGGATTCTACGTTGGCGGTGAAGACGTTCCGCAAAGCATGAGTGACGCAACTTTCAACTCCATGAAGGATTCTACCCGCGGGGAAAGGAACAGAGAAGGAAGAACGTGTTAACTTTCAACTCCATGAAGGATTCTACAAAAAATGTGATAAGAAAACACTATATAATTGAAAGGGAACTTTCAACTCCATGAAGGATTCTACACTTAAACAAGTATAACAGAAACATTACAACGATGTATATCTTTCAACTCCATGAAGGATTCTACCATCAACGGGCGTCATCTTAGTAACGCCAAGTCTTAATGCTTTCAACTCCATGAAGGATTCTACCAGGAGTGCCAGTTTCTCCACAAATGTCAGATACAGACTTTCAACTCCATGAAGGATTCTACGCGAAGCTAACTCCTTCCTTAACTTCTTCACCTCGTCTGCTTTCAACTCCATGAAGGATTCTACGACAGAAAAGAACCGCCCTTATTTTATTGGGCGATTATGCTTTCAACTCCATGAAGGATTCTACTCGCCGCCATCAAAGTCGCCAATATAGACGATAGTTCTGTCCTCTTTCAACTCCATGAAGGATTCTACCTTAGAAAGGCACAAGTAATCAAGGCCCTAAAATGGGCTCTTTCAACTCCATGAAGGATTCTACCTAACTAACGTGAAAGACGTAGATCTCATAACTATGATGTTACTTTCAACTCCATGAAGGATTCTACTAAGAAGAAAGGAGAGAGAGGAATTTGTTAATCAACTCTACTTTCAACTCCATGAAGGATTCTACAGGGGAGGCTCTTCACCTCCACCAACCCCCTGTCCCTGACTTTCAACTCCATGAAGGATTCTACTTGGAAAAGAGAGGTTTAGGTATGGTAATAAAGTAATTAGTCTTTCAACTCCATGAAGGATTCTACATGAAACCCCTCAGGGGGCGGGGGTAAACGCTCCCAAGCTCTTTCAACTCCATGAAGGATTCTACACGCAACTTTGTGAGAGGTAGGTCGCACAAGGGACTGCAGCTTTCAACTCCATGAAGGATTCTACAAAAATGCAAGAGATCCATCCCCAAACCCAAAACCCCGCCTTTCAACTCCATGAAGGATTCTACCAAAAGTGGGCCCTAGAACTATTGAAGGAGGAGGGGGGGGACTTTCAACTCCATGAAGGATTCTACTCAGACAGAGCGAGTCAATCAGTGCGAGTCAGTCAGCTTTCAACTCCATGAAGGATTCTACGCAGAAAAGTATTTGAAAGAGGCGTTTAGGCGGATGGATCTTTCAACTCCATGAAGGATTCTACTTAATAGTCATTATTTTGATGAGATAATGGACTTTATCTTTCAACTCCATGAAGGATTCTACTTGACGTCATTGAAGACTACTTTTATCAAAAAAACGGAACTTTCAACTCCATGAAGGATTCTACTTCTCTGAAAGAGTTGAAAAAGTCATTTTTGACAGATAACTTTCAACTCCATGAAGGATTCTACCAGTGCGTAAGTGAGTCAGTGAGCGTAACAGTGTAACAATCCTTTCAACTCCATGAAGGATTCTACAAGATGATATTTTCGAGGCCCGCAAGAGGGCCTTACAAACTTTCAACTCCATGAAGGATTCTACCGGGTATAGGTGTTCCGGCACTCTTGGATAGAGTTCCTTTCAACTCCATGAAGGATTCTACTTGTTAACTACCGTTATCACCAATTGGCTGAAGGTGTACTTTCAACTCCATGAAGGATTCTACTTTCAAAAATTCCGAAGATTGTGTTTGACAAGCCTTCGCCTTTCAACTCCATGAAGGATTCTACATTTCGATTTTGTATTTTTGAATTATAAGGGGGAGTATACTTTCAACTCCATGAAGGATTCTACAGTAAAGGGGAGCTTGTCCCCCTACTCTCGATAGATAATCCCTTTCAACTCCATGAAGGATTCTACAGAGCATTTCTTTCGCGGTACCCCGACCACGTCGACTTTCAACTCCATGAAGGATTCTACGTACTGAAGGATAGGCACCTGTGGTAACTGTGAACTGTACCTTTCAACTCCATGAAGGATTCTACGTTGAGGAAGATATCCCTAACTGGGAGTGGCGAACAAGCTTTCAACTCCATGAAGGATTCTACAGCAGTTGTATCTCGTTGATCGTATCTCCCGCGTTGATCTTTCAACTCCATGAAGGATTCTACGGTATCCAGGCAAGGCGTCAAAAAACGCCTGGATCACTTTCAACTCCATGAAGGATTCTACGCGACACCTCTCCTAGACAATTGTACTAATATATACTTGAACTTTCAACTCCATGAAGGATTCTACGGTAGAGATTTTTTGATATGGGTGTTATCTAGAATTGAGAAAGTCTTTCAACTCCATGAAGGATTCTACTGTGATAGTGAATAATACTGTGAAAAAGCTCAGTGTAAGCTTTCAACTCCATGAAGGATTCTACTTCTATGCGGTATGGTTTAGGTCAATGAAATTGCCGGACTTTCAACTCCATGAAGGATTCTACGTTGAGGGAGAGCCGGAGACTGTCGACGTTTTCTATGACCTTTCAACTCCATGAAGGATTCTACAAAAATTTGACAGAGGTATGTAACTATCTGCCTCATCTAAAACTTTCAACTCCATGAAGGATTCTACATAAAGTATCCACTCCACATCTCTGAGATCTTCATAAAGCACTTTCAACTCCATGAAGGATTCTACAAAGATGGAACTCATAAAATGGCTTATGGGGCTTTTTCACTTTCAACTCCATGAAGGATTCTACGATGATGAAGTATTAACACAGAAGTCAGAAGGTGAGGATCTTTCAACTCCATGAAGGATTCTACTGGATTTAATATAACTGTCCCTCCACAGAGTGGAATAACTTTCAACTCCATGAAGGATTCTACGTAATGCCATTGCAGTACGTGTTTCAGCCTCAAGGTACTGCTTTCAACTCCATGAAGGATTCTACGAGAGGAAGATGTGGGGCAGAGTGAGATAATTGCTTCAGACTTTCAACTCCATGAAGGATTCTACAACGTACATCTCGAACAGTTTCAGCCTGGGCATGATCCCCTTTCAACTCCATGAAGGATTCTACCTATCTCGACCACACCGAAAACCACGACAACACTATAACCTTTCAACTCCATGAAGGATTCTACAGCCACTTATTCGCTTACTTTAGTGCCAGTGCGACTTTCAACTCCATGAAGGATTCTACAGGGATACTCAAAAAGTAGCATAACAGTTGGGTAGAGCTTTCAACTCCATGAAGGATTCTACCTGCACCTTCTGCTTCTACTACCTCTTCTTCATCTTCTGGCTTTCAACTCCATGAAGGATTCTACCTAACAACTTCATGGGGTAGTAGTGATGATAAAGTGTTAACCTTTCAACTCCATGAAGGATTCTACACATGTCCCCAATAATGACCCTTTCTATCGTAATCACGTTCCTTTCAACTCCATGAAGGATTCTACAAGCATTTGAAGCTCATAGCCCTCTATCTTGCTTTTTCTCTTTCAACTCCATGAAGGATTCTACGGGTATCCTGATCTGGGTGTCTACTTGATTGGGGGACTGTGCTTTCAACTCCATGAAGGATTCTACCTAACTTGAACTAAATTTAACGCATTTTCGGGTACACCGCTTTCAACTCCATGAAGGATTCTACATGCAAATGCAATAATATATTATTCACAATTAAATCGTCTACTTTCAACTCCATGAAGGATTCTACCTAATTACTGATAACCCAATTTTGAATTTGATCTTAAATACCTTTCAACTCCATGAAGGATTCTACCTGAACAGATAGCATTATAATCTAATAATAAAATACTTTCAACTCCATGAAGGATTCTACTCATGTACCCGGACGGGATACCAGACAAGATCTCTACGACTTTCAACTCCATGAAGGATTCTACATTGATATTTCTTGTCCTGGCTACTGTCAAGCTCCCATCTTTCAACTCCATGAAGGATTCTACAGAAGTACACTTCGATAGTTATAGATACCCTCCTTCTCCTTTCAACTCCATGAAGGATTCTACGAGAAACTTAAAGTTAGGTGGATCTGGAGACATAGCAATGGCTTTCAACTCCATGAAGGATTCTACTGATTTAGTTAATGACAAGAAAAGATGTTTAATATCAGCTTTCAACTCCATGAAGGATTCTACAAGAAGAGAGTGGAGAGAAGGAAAAGAAGTATAATATATATAATACTTTCAACTCCATGAAGGATTCTACGGGGACTTAAATGAGAAAGATTTTTTTCATCATGATCTTTCAACTCCATGAAGGATTCTACTAGATTGGGATGAGCAAAGTATTTATTTAAGATTAGATAACTTTCAACTCCATGAAGGATTCTACCACTTGTGGTTAATTATGATTGTATAAATGGCTTCATCTTTCAACTCCATGAAGGATTCTACAAATCAAACTCTACCTTCGTGGGTAAAGGCGAACGACGCTTTCAACTCCATGAAGGATTCTACAGGCAACGATATTATCGTCATCAATACGGACAGGACACTTTCAACTCCATGAAGGATTCTACTTCTTTATTTTTCTATGTGGTACCAATTAGGGCTGATTCTTTCAACTCCATGAAGGATTCTACAAGAGGAAGAGAGTGAGGATTTTGTAGTGTTAGGATTGGCTTTCAACTCCATGAAGGATTCTACAGGAATGCTGAAAATAGAGATGGACAAGTCTTTAGTTGGAATCCTTTCAACTCCATGAAGGATTCTACTTCACGTTTACTACACAACGTTTAGCAGAATAGGAGAGACTTTCAACTCCATGAAGGATTCTACTCATATATTCTGTTATATATGTAGTATATACCCACAGCCTTTCAACTCCATGAAGGATTCTACATGACGTATGGTAACACTCCACTAGTTGAGGGTGTAAACTGCTTTCAACTCCATGAAGGATTCTACTTTCACACTTGTTAACAAGATAACATTCAAAACATTCATCTTTCAACTCCATGAAGGATTCTACGCTATAGGTAGTGTGATAGCCTGAGGGAACGTGTAGGTGTCTTTCAACTCCATGAAGGATTCTACTCAGTGTCGCTCACCTCGAACACAACGTTCTTACCGTGTTCTTTCAACTCCATGAAGGATTCTACTCTTCTGTTCCGCCCCACACTCACCTGACAGGAACTTTCAACTCCATGAAGGATTCTACTTGCTATCATCAACTCAGTGAAAGTGAATTATATTATGTTCTTTCAACTCCATGAAGGATTCTACAATGAAATCATGAAAGTTAGACTTGAAGTTGATGAAACTTTCAACTCCATGAAGGATTCTACTGGGCGAGAGGGTGCGCCTCAACACGCCTTAGAGCGTGCTTTCAACTCCATGAAGGATTCTACTACGTTGATTGAAACTATTGGTTTTTGGGACATAAGAGCTTTCAACTCCATGAAGGATTCTACCTAAAGGATATCAAATACATATCTACTATAAAGGATGGTACTTTCAACTCCATGAAGGATTCTACGGTTTTAATACTAACGGAAGTGAACTAGCGGGTAATGCGCCTTTCAACTCCATGAAGGATTCTACAAAAAAGACTTAAATATCAACTAATTGACAACTACTATCCTTTCAACTCCATGAAGGATTCTACCTTCCTCTCTATTTAACTGTGGGTCTCTCTTATTTTTACTTTCAACTCCATGAAGGATTCTACGGAGATGGATGGGGATAGTGTTTTTACCATCTTCTGATGACTTTCAACTCCATGAAGGATTCTACCGAACCCAACGTTAACATGCCCACTTGCACTAACTAAATCTTTCAACTCCATGAAGGATTCTACCAGGTTTGCCAGGTCTGGGGGAAGACTTACATGGCTACAAGATCTTTCAACTCCATGAAGGATTCTACTTGATATGGCTAATGATGTAATGAAACAAATAGAAGAAAACTTTCAACTCCATGAAGGATTCTACATGATAGTGGTGATTAGGTAATGTTTTTCAAGCCTCAGATCTTTCAACTCCATGAAGGATTCTACAAGTGAGTTGTTGAGTGCGATAACCTCTGTTGGTCACTTTCAACTCCATGAAGGATTCTACTGAGGAGGGAGTGAAGGCGACCTACGAGTGGCTGAACTTTCAACTCCATGAAGGATTCTACATAGATATGATATATATAACTAGTAGTGTAAATATAATCAAACTTTCAACTCCATGAAGGATTCTACTATCAATGTTACCTATCTTTTCCCTAACGTAAAGTATAGCTTTCAACTCCATGAAGGATTCTACAAAAATTAAAATAGAAGAATCCTGAAGGGTTAAAATTGTTCTTTCAACTCCATGAAGGATTCTACAAAGGTATAACGTAACCGTCTACAAAATCGCCTTTCTCTAACTTTCAACTCCATGAAGGATTCTACTTCAAGAGAGTATAAAGAAATTCAAGAAGAGATCACTTTCAACTCCATGAAGGATTCTACGTATTTAAACCACTAGAATACAGTTTAAACTACTTGCTACTTTCAACTCCATGAAGGATTCTACTTAAACGCGGGGCAAACCAACAACGGCCAAGGAGGAAACCCTTTCAACTCCATGAAGGATTCTACTCAACAAACGTACAGGCTATCCCGTGGACGATAATGAGCTTTCAACTCCATGAAGGATTCTACAAGCTTTTCCAATATTTTCCAATTTTGTGAAAACTTACTACTTTCAACTCCATGAAGGATTCTACTATACATATTTTTTGCAGACTTAACGCCAAACATCACATACCTTTCAACTCCATGAAGGATTCTACGAAAAAGATATAATAGTGAATATTGAAGTAAAAGCTACTTTCAACTCCATGAAGGATTCTACTCACTATAAAAACTAGGATAACTCCAAACGTTTTAGATACTTTCAACTCCATGAAGGATTCTACGAACGTGTAGGTGTAGTTAGTACTACTAGACCCAACCGTGACTTTCAACTCCATGAAGGATTCTACACAGTTAAATGGAATAAAAACCCATTCAATGTTAAATTTGTCTTTCAACTCCATGAAGGATTCTACCTTAGTAATCTACGTTGTAGCTGGGCACGCGTACAACGACTTTCAACTCCATGAAGGATTCTACGATGGATTCCAGAGAAAGAGATGATAATGTCAGAAGATGCTTTCAACTCCATGAAGGATTCTACGGGCAAATAATATGCAAAGATGAAACAATAACAGATCTTGCTTTCAACTCCATGAAGGATTCTACTACTATAATGACGTTGAGTATCTTGAGATACCGAAAAACTTTCAACTCCATGAAGGATTCTACTTAATGTAATAATGAATACAGTAAAAAGATTCAATAAGTCTTTCAACTCCATGAAGGATTCTACAGGACTTAGTCAAACGGATTGAACAGTGTAAAAAGGAGCTCTTTCAACTCCATGAAGGATTCTACGGGAATTACTTGAGAAACAGATGGAAAAGTATGAGAAACTTTCAACTCCATGAAGGATTCTACGTGCTACCCGTTCCCGTCACTGCCGAGACGTCAGTCAATAGCTTTCAACTCCATGAAGGATTCTACGTGCATAGAACTGTTTGAGTTTCCTAACCGCTAAGTACAACTTTCAACTCCATGAAGGATTCTACAAAACCCCACCACAGGGGGTAAAACTGTGGATGAAGTAATCTTTCAACTCCATGAAGGATTCTACCTGGTAAAACCTCTCTACCGCATACCTCAACTTTACTTCACTTTCAACTCCATGAAGGATTCTACATAAATCTGAGATGAGACTATGACAAGAAGTGATATATTCCTTTCAACTCCATGAAGGATTCTACAAGAAGATGAAGGTGAGTGAGAAAAAGTTGCGGGATTACTTTCAACTCCATGAAGGATTCTACTCAATTCTTCTATTGGCAGAGGGGGGTAGGGGGGGGCTCTTTCAACTCCATGAAGGATTCTACACCATTATCTAAAGGGTAGGGTTGACTTGGTTATTGACTTTCAACTCCATGAAGGATTCTACGAGATCATTTTTATGTAGATGGAGAAGAGAAAAATTCTTTCAACTCCATGAAGGATTCTACGAGCTATTGCCAGTAACAGTGTACGTATAGGATTCTAGTCCCTTTCAACTCCATGAAGGATTCTACATTTTAAGTGTTTTCGCTACATTAGAGGTAAAAGACTATACTTTCAACTCCATGAAGGATTCTACTCAGCTTCTCCCTCGAACATGGTAAGCATGATATTTAATCTTTCAACTCCATGAAGGATTCTACCAGGATTCAAGAAACAGATTGATTATAAAGTTGGAACTTTCAACTCCATGAAGGATTCTACCTTCGTCAGTAAACGTCGTCGATTCATGTAACAAGTCAATTCTTTCAACTCCATGAAGGATTCTACTGTTTAGGTGAGAAGATTGTCTTTCACATATAGGCCTCTTTCAACTCCATGAAGGATTCTACATGAACTGGCCTAGACCTGACCCCTGATGATGGAATCTCCTTTCAACTCCATGAAGGATTCTACATAAAGGGGGTTACCATCAAAGTGCTCTCTGATGTTGTCTTTCAACTCCATGAAGGATTCTACTCAAAGGGATAATGGCATATGATAGTGAAGCATATGTTACTTTCAACTCCATGAAGGATTCTACCAGGACTATCAGGACTACCCAAGCAGCGCTTGGCCTTCAGCTGCTTTCAACTCCATGAAGGATTCTACACTTCAATTTATATATTTCTCACCTCTACTCTCTCCTTTCTTAATAATAAACTTGACGAGTCTCCCCTCATCTCCCCTCTCGACCTTCTCTCCTAGTATTTTACCTCAGGCTTTTCGGTCGCATGGTCCCACCCTTATTTTGAAAGAGATCTCTAATTTATAAACGTAAAGTTTACGAGATGATTTCGTATCGGTCGCATTGAGACTAGAACCAAGTCAGCGCTAATTTACGCTCGTCTTAACCTATTATTTTTCGATCTCATTGAGTTCGAGTTACTAAGTTAGTAACGTGAGGTGAAATCCTTTTCGACCTTGACGTGGAGGAAACAGCTCACTTTTCACCTCAACGTTTGAGTTATCTATATAAATGAACTTATAAATTCGATCAATCTTCGCGTTGAACGAGCGCTTGAAACTGATAACTTTTTCATCTCGTTTTAAATCCTCTGGGTAATACCATTTCTCATGAAGAAGATCGCCTTCGTAAAAGACTTCGGTGCGTACCTGAAAGTTAAGGAAGGGATGATAGTTTGCTCACTGAAGGATAGGGTGCTCTGGACCGTCTCACCGGTTGAGGTTCACTCCATAGTCGTTTTAGCTACATCCTCCATATCCTCTGAGGTCATTAGGTTGGCCAACGAGTACGGCATAGACTTAGTTTTCTTTAAGGGCTACGAACCTATAGCTAAACTAATACCCGCAACCTATGGAGGTTCCCTCAGGGTGTGGTTGAAACAGCTGGCGGCTTGGAAGAGAGATAAGGAAAGGTACGCGAGGCAGTTCATATACGGTAAGCTTCACAATCAGTGGGTCACGCTGAGGTATTACGAAAGGAAGTACGGTATCTCGCTCAACGCAAGCGAAATAGACAAGTTGATGAGGGAGGTCCTGTTAAAGAGCACTGTGGAGGAAATAATGCAGACCGAGTCTGAGGCCGCTAAGGTCTACTGGTCTGGGATAAGGGCCCTCCTACCTAAGGAGTTGGGGTTCAAGGCAAGGAGAAAGAGAGGGGAGGCCAAGGACTTGTTCAACGTTTCCTTAAACATAGGTTACGGGATGCTCAGGAGGTCCGTTTGGGGAGCTGTGATCTCGGCTGGGTTGAACCCTTACCTGGGTTTCCTACATAAGGTTAGGCCAGGGAGGACCTCCCTAGTCTTCGACTTAATGGAGGAGTTTCGCTCTCCGTTCGTGGACAGGAAGTTGCTCGGGATAGCGAGGGAGAACCCGAAGGCCTTACAGGATAAGAAAACGGTGTACGGAATAGAAATTAAGGAGGAGGAGATATACACCCAGGCTAGGAGGCTCGCTAACTCACTACTTCATGGGGAGGAGTACAGACCATTCTTGGCAAAGTAGGTGGAAGGAAACGTTCTACGTAATATTCTACGATATAACTGAGGACGGGGTTAGGAACAGGGTTCATAATTTCCTTAAGAAGAAGGGCCTGACTCCTGTACAGTATAGCGTTTTCTTTGGGGACCTCACAAGCTCTAAGCTGAGGGACGTGGAGTCAGGGCTCAGATTGATAGGTAGGGGAGCTAAGGAGCGCTTCAACGTCATGATACTACCTTTGACCGAGGTGCAGTTCAAACAGAGGATAGTGATAGGAGAGGACGTAAAGGATGAGGAGAACGTGATATGGTGACAGGGTGGATCTAGATCTAGGTGATTTAGATCTAGGTTAGGATTAAAGCGCGATTTAAACCAGACGTGTACTGCCCTTGACGCATTTGAGAAGGTGAGTTATGTTTAAAACGCGATTTAAACTTGCGTTCGAGTTATCCTTTAGAAACGCAAATAAATCGTTTTGTCTAAAACGCGATTTAAACCAGACGTTAACACACCTATTTGGGGTGAGAGTTCGGGTGAGAAGTTTCGTGAGGTAAACGCGACAAAGAGGTACCAGAACCTAGAAAAGCTGGTGAAAAGTCTAGTGAGGAAGTAGGTGAGCTGATGATTCGAGTTGAACACGCCTGATAGAGTGAACTTTCGTGACGAACACAACGAAGTCCTCTGATTTTAAGTCTTGGACAACGTTAAGATCCCTTTACCCTACTAACTGGGAAAGCTCCTCCCGCTTAGAACCTACTGATCTCCCTTCAAAGGTGTTAGACGTTGTATTTAAGTTAACGTATAAGCTCAAATCTAAGAATGGTCGCGTTACGAGATGGTTGTCCTCCCTCCTTGGTGTTTATCACAAGCTCAAATCTGAGAGGAGCCTAACCAGTCTTACCTCCCTAGACGCGATAGGGGAAATTTCTGTCGATAATCAGCATCTGAGAGAAGGATTTCGAGCCCGCTCATCACTCCACTTAGTTTCGGAGCCCGACGTCCTTGAACGGGTCACAAATCGTTACAGCCGTGAACTCGAGGAGCCCAAACTTCTCAGTGCAACATGGGAAGAGATAAAGACGGGCGTGAAAGAAATGAATAAAGCCCGGGACTTCTCAGTGAAACGCGGAACCTAACTGTTCAGGTGACGATAGTACCGTAACGTGAGTCCGGGACCTCTCGGTGAAACCCAATGGTTCATAACTTGAGAACTTACCTAGGTGTGACGTGGGAGGAAATTAGTTGAGCGAGGCGTTAATTACAGTTTCGGAAAATAGATAAATCGCGTTAACCTGTACTGGAGAGTTGAACGCTGCCCCATCACGTGATGTCTAGGAGATCGTCGTCCTTAGAGGTTTTAGAAAGAAGTAGTCCATGAAAAGTAACCGACACCATCGTTGGATACCTCAACGCTCAGTTCTTTACCTTCACCAAGGAAACGTAAAGCACCTTGATGGTCTAGATGTTATTTCCCGAACCGGTGCAAAGACTGAAAGAGCGTTAAAAGGGGAGTACGTTAAGTCAGATTAAGGTAAATTGAAGAGAGCCTTCAGTTGGAAGAAGCGTACACTTAGCTCAGCGCTCAAATACAATCGGTAACCAGGGCAAACGTGGTTAATAGCCTAAGTTCACTCAGCTCAACCGCTTTCGCTAAGTTCGTTTTCACACGTGATAGCTATCTCTTCATGGCGTTTCCCGCAGCGAATCCCGATATGCCTACAATGAAGGGGGCGAACCTCCACCTTTCTCGCGCCTTAGTTATCAACAGTTTTGGGATCAATTAGGGTGGGCGCGAGGACCTAACTAAGGAGCTTCCTCAAGGCGTGTTGAGTAACCTAAGGGAACTCGAACAGGTGAACTCAAACGTTGGCTCTACGTTACCGCCTGGACTCTAAGGTCCTGTAAAGGCGATTAAGAAACGACTAGATCAAGTGCACTGAACCCACTCTCGTGTTAAGAAGATAAAAAATATAAAAAACGCGAACGTATTATAATAAGATGTTCTTTACACTCAACGACGTGCTACTACTTTCAAAGAGGTTGAGGTCGTTCCCCAGGTTGATCTCAGAGGAGCTGAGAGGGTGGAAATGGAGCGAACCCCCTGTCTACCCCTCCTCGAGCACTCTGCTTAGCGTCTCGGACCTAACTAACGGCTTCTGTGAGACCGGAAGGTTCATCTACCTGAAGAGCAAAGGACTCAAACCTGAGTTCAGACCGGGGATAAGCCTGATCCACGACGTCTACGCATACTCCATTCAAACAATAAAGAGGATAATATATGAGGATGAACCTAGCGGGAACAGATTGAAGACTCTGATGGAGGACGAGTTCTACACCTTCTCGAAGGGGATTGAGGAGGCTGACAAGGTGAAAGCTCTCTGGAATTACGTCACTGACATATACGCAGCTGAGTTAGATAAGGTGAAGAGCAAGCCTTTCCTAACCAAGGACTCAATTGTCTCAATGGTGATTCCTTTCTACGTTGAGTTTCCAATAGACGGCTCTCTGGTGGGACTACAACAGACCATAAGGGCGGACGCCTTCATTCCGCTCATCCCCATGATGGCTGAAATGAAGACAGGGAAGTATAGGAAAGCTCACGAGCTCGCGCTGATTGGTTACGCCCTAGCGTATGAGAGTCAGTTTGAGATCCCCATAGACTTCGGATATCTCTGTTACGTGAACGTGGACGGGGACAAGGTGGTGAACAACTGCAGGGTAGTACCCTTAAGCGACTCACTCAGATCTGAGTTCCTGGAGGTGAGGGACAGGGCCCTAGAGGCGATAGATAAGGGGATTGATCCAGGATTGCCCAAGAGGTGCGATCAGGACTGTCCCTTCTTGAAGCACTGCACGGGGGGAGCTTGACTCCACGTCTGCGCCTCACCCTCAACGTTTCGTTGAGGTCCAGCTCTTCGATTTCCTGTCGAGAGTTACTCAAGGCTCGATTGAATTAACTCTTAACTGTTAGGATTCAACTTGAAACGTTACATCCTCTAGTTGGAGACCTAAGGTGTTCATCCTTAACTTCGAAGCGTCCCTCAAACACCTCCTGGTAGTGGAGATTTAGAGTGACCCACTCCTTGGCGGGAGATGGGAGGCGATCATGGACTTCTCATCCTTCTTGGGATGAAGGCCTCGCTCAGTAATGAAAGTTGAGGAGAACGAGTAGGACTTCCTTAATCAACTTCAGATGAAGGCCTATCCTAGTTACGCCTTTAATTCCCTCTCGTGAAGATAATCCAATAAAGGTTAAAAGTTTCTCGATCTATTTCCTATCGTGATAGATGGGACCTCCGTAAAGAACTACCTCTTCTGTGCAGCGATAATCAGACTACAGGAGCTCGGGTTCAGGGAGAGGACTACGGAAACCATGATAGAGGGTAGAGAGCTAGATAAGGTTAGCCTAGTTAACTTCCTCTTCGGGAAGGGAGTTAAGGAAGCGATTCGGAAGCCCAACCTCAGGTACAAGGACCTGGTGGGAGTTCCAGATTTCGTGCTAAAGTTCCCCCTTCACTTCTCCGTGTTGGAGATAAAGAACACGAGTCACGTTAGCTTGTCTCACAAGGCTCAGGTTGTTTTCTACGCCTACCTAATGGATAGGTTAAACCTGAGAGTCAAAGACGGTTTCCTCTACTACGTTCCGATAAAGAGGTTGATAAGGATACCTTACACGGAAAGAGAGAGGGAATGGGCAGAGAGATTAATAAGGGGTGTAAATCAGGCCAAGAGAGGTAACCTGAAGGTAATTCAGACCCCCAACAAGTGCTTGAATTGCGGTTACTTTCCCTATTGTAAACCAAGGAGGGAGGGGAAGTTCTTCAAGAGGGAGTTCTGAGAAGCACCTTGAGACAAATCAGGAGGTTATCGCAGTCCTTAAGAGGTCCAGTTTTGAGATCAGGTCACGTCCCTCAGGGAGGTAACGGGGTCGCAGATCGTCAGGGAGCTCAGCGCGTTGAGCTTAGAGTTCATGACTCGTTCTGAGCGAGTCGGGGGGTTCATCAACCTCGTTTAACTAGTCCTTCTCTCGATCTTAGGAGAGGGTTCTCGACACGATCTCGCCGCGATTACGTTAACGCTTCAAGTTGAGGGCTTTTACTTACCCCCGAAGGAGAACGCAGCGTTGAGATAAAGAGCGATAGGTTCGAAGACGCCACACGATCTCGAAGTCAGCGGAACCCTTTGAAGGCGTTCAAACGTGTGAACGCACGACCCTCGATCACGCTTTTAGAGCTAAGGCGAGAGCCATGAAGGGAACGATCGGGATTGAAAACTCTTTCTTTGTGTTTCAAGAAACTGAATGAGGCAAAAAAGCGACAAGTGGTCCTCCACGACGTAGGGGACGTCTCTAACGTGATCGACCGTACCTAGCCCGTGACCTTTTCCTCGTAAGGAGGCCTTAAATTAGGCTTATGAAGTACAAGGAGGCCTCACAGTCATTGAGCCCTGGTCTTTCTCGCGTGACGTGAGTTACACGCTTTCTCCATCCTGGCTACCTAGGATCTCTCACGAGGCAAACGTTATCCTCGAGGGCAGCTGGAGACGTTACCTTTCCCTTGAGCTCAACCGAAGTAAACGATGGTCTTGGACCTCTCAGAGATCAGGGTGCAAAAATCGGGGGAGCACTCCTCCTTACTTAACACTCTACTCGCCCTATCTTTCATTTCGTGGAACTTCCTGTTCATCTCCAGGTACTCCTCTTGATCTATCACAGTGGAGACAAGCCTCGCCCCAACCTCCCTTCCAGCGAGCACCGCCGCTGCGCTGATGGCCTTCCTACCTCCCGTGAAGTCTAAGTAATCGTTCGCCCTCAGGACCTTCCTAACGCTCTCCCTAACGTATATGAATTCATCCGGGGAAGTCACATCGTTAAAGGGTAGAACAATCTGGCCTATCTTATTAACGTTGAGACAGCAGAGGAAAAGCGCTTGAAGGAAGTAGAAAGATTGATACACCTCCTTAGTTATAACCGCGACAACCTCGGAGATGTTAACCTTACCAGGTGAGCTTGATACGAAGTTCCCAGAGGTTAAGTTTACGTAAGTTTCAGCGACCCCTCCTGGAGTCTTGCCTAAGGTCGCAACTAACTTCACCATATCATTATGTTAGCTCATCGAGGTTAAATTTTGATATTTAAAATTGTTTGGGAAGGGACTGCTTCTCTTTACGATTGGGGAAGTAGCCTAAAGGGTCATTGAAGCTCTTTCGTTCACTATCTTTAAAAATTTTAAATTCAACAAGTCAAAATAAATTATATATGATATGGTTACCGTATTAAATACACCGTTCATGTTAATTAAAATGATATTTCTCTGCGTCCCTCTATTTTCGTATCGAACTTATGCGGTTTCATTAGGTCTCTAATCTTCTCACGACTTTTCGAACACTCAATTATCTTCCTATTACCCAATTTCCTATAGCACTGGGAAAATAAACAAGTCCAGGTAGAGAAAAACTTGACGTCACTTCGTGAGATTTACTTTTTATATTGCAATAATTTGTGATATTAGTTCTTAAACTCTCCAGTTTCTGGATTAACTTCTCGTGACCGTGAGAAATCTATTGCACTGGCGAGGACTCCGATCATTTGACTGTTAAATATATTGGCTAAGGCTTACATACTAGATTTTCACGTGGGTTCGTTAATAACATCCGCTTTTAACTTTTGGCAAAAAAGATTTCATTGGAAAGCTAGGTTTTGACGAGCTTTCATACATAGCATCTAGAGTGATCATCTTGGCTACACTGAGCGTTGCGTTAGCATTTGTGGGCCTGGACGTAATGGGAGACTTAACGTTTATCCTTTCCTTTAGATGCGCCTTAAGCATATTTTATTTTAGAAAAATGTAGAGAGGAAGGACAACGAAAAGCAAAATTCTTAAATACCTTTTCAAGGCTACTAACTAAAACTTTGCATTAACTTTACTTTTTAGCTCTTCATCGTTACTAATCACTTCTGCATTCTCCTTTAATCCACAGCTTACATGGGTTGCGTCCTCTAAGTCCAATTTATACTTCACGGCGACATAATAGACATGATCCCAATCTCAACTAACCTTATTCCCAGATCCTTAAACGCTTAAAAAATTTTACCTATCACGTCTCTTAAATTAGTGTTCAACAATTTAGAAACTACAATAGAAACTTCAAAGGGCGTAATTATTGACGTTAATCTTTCTTCAGTCTCTTTAATCCAATTATAAGCTATCTTACCATATGTGGGATCTCCCATAAGGTAGTATACAAAAACGTTAACATCGAAGTACCTCTTCATTTCTTATCCTTAATTTCCTCCTTAAGCTTTTCAAATGAACCTTGTTCTATTAGCTCGTCAATATCGCCCTTTATCTGGGCTTTAAAAATTCCATAATATTTATCTACCGCATCGTCTTTGATCGGCTCTAATATTAACTTATCATTCTCCAGAACAATTCTAACTTTTTTGAAATTGATTTTTTCCCTAATTTCTTTAGGTATAGTTATTCTTCCCCTTTCGTCCAAGCTAAGTATATGCTCCACAGTACTATTTGTAAACCCATATATATAAATTTATTAAACGATGAAGAGAAACGCTAAAAGGATCTCGTTTTACTGATAATCTTACTGCTCAAAGTTCGTCAAAAATTATTTTGTCGGAAAATGATAAAAATTACTCACAGATTAGCCTGGAATTCAAGTAATATGATTAAAATCTGTGAGCAACAGTAAATAAGTACAAGAGCTGATATTTTCTAAGAAAATCATATAATTCTTTAAAATTATTTACAATAACATCCAGTTCATAGCCTAAAGGATCAATTATTGTCCTTTTCCTATTAACGAAAATTGCCTTCACCCCTGCGTTTTTAGCGCCTATTATGTCAAAGGGATTAGGTGGGTTGTTTCCTGGTGCCCTGGCGGAACTGGTATCGAGCCTATTAAGTCAAGGAGATTAGATGAAACTAAAAATGCCTCTTCTGCTTCCATACTGTCTAAAAAGCATACATACTTTTGGTGGGGGCTTACTCACGAGGAGAGGGCTTAGAATGATGGCGTCGTGGTGCTCATACTTTTAGTGAGGGCTTACTCCTTAACGCTTTCAGCACTGATATCTTTAAAGTATCCTAGCAAGTTATTACGTTCTAGGTGTTGCTTGACTTCAACCATTAGATAGTTCATAAATTGTCGAAATTTACGATTCTCTCTAGTACACTACCTTCGTGTGCTCTCAAATGTAGAACTGGTCCTTAGGCTTGGCGAAACGATGAGACAGAGTGCTCTCAAATTCCTCCGTTTATTTAACTCATCATCTAGTTCGTATCCTTATTTCTTAACTTTGAAAACGCTTTAAAGTCTTTGATTATTTTCCAAACCCTTTGTATTTACAAAATTAATGTAAAAGGTTATGTAAGTTTTAGTTATTCATCTCCAAACTCTTGAACTACCGTGGAAGTGTCTAAAATCGCTCCGACAGGACAAACGCTAAGGAGGATTTAAAACGAGATGAAAAAGTTATCAGTTTCAAACGCTCGTTCAACGCGAAGATTGATCGAATTTATAAGTTCATTTATATAGATAACTCAAACGTTGAGGTGAAAAGTGAGCTGTTTCCTCCACGTCAAGGTCGAAAAGGATTTCACCTCACGTTACTAACTTAGTAACTCGAACTCAATGAGATCGAAAAATAATAGGTTAAGACGAGCGTAAATTAGCGCTGACTTGGTTCTAGTCTCAATGCGACCGATACGAAATCATCTCGTAAACTTTACGTTTATAAATTAGAGATCTCTTTCAAAATAAGGGTGGGACCATGCGACCGAAAAGCCTGAGGTAAAATACTAGGAGAGAAGGTCGAGAGGGGAGATGAGGGGAGACTCGTCAAGTTTATTATTAAGAAAGGAGAGAGTAGAGGTGAGAAATATATAAATTGAAGTGTAGAATCCTTCATGGAGTTGAAAGCAACCACATTAAGGAGTATGTGAGGATCAAGTCTGAGTAGAATCCTTCATGGAGTTGAAAGTCTTTATCAATAAAAGCCTCAGAGTCATAACTTAATATCCCGTAGAATCCTTCATGGAGTTGAAAGTATCCCCGGATAGTCCTTAAAAAACAAGGGCAAGACGTTGTAGAATCCTTCATGGAGTTGAAAGGTGGGAATGCTTCAGGAAATGCTAGTACAAGCAATCAAGTAGAATCCTTCATGGAGTTGAAAGTTATCCCTTTGATCTTGGGTTTCTTCACACTCTCACCAGGTAGAATCCTTCATGGAGTTGAAAGAAAATAAGGGCAAAATAAGTTGCACTGTATACAATATAAGTAGAATCCTTCATGGAGTTGAAAGTTAGTTCTTCCTCTTTTCTCTTTCTCTCTTGCTCTCTTCTCGTAGAATCCTTCATGGAGTTGAAAGTCTCCCTTCTTTCCCCTACCCAGCCCCCCCCCCTACCCCCGTAGAATCCTTCATGGAGTTGAAAGTCAAACTGAGGTAGTAACTGTGATTGATTTGCGTTAAGTGTGTAGAATCCTTCATGGAGTTGAAAGATAGTAAAAAAAGTCGTTAACATAGTTCAGAGAGCTTTAGGTAGAATCCTTCATGGAGTTGAAAGAGTTGATTCCTTTGATAGGACAGAGTAAAGGAGAGCGAGTAGAATCCTTCATGGAGTTGAAAGCTAATAAAATAAAGAACTAGAAATAAATAGATAGAAAACGATATGTAGAATCCTTCATGGAGTTGAAAGTTGACTCCCTAAGGTTGCCACGCCTTGCTTCCACGGTAGAATCCTTCATGGAGTTGAAAGTGTTTAACAGACTGATAGCCATCTCTAGATACATTTGGTGTAGAATCCTTCATGGAGTTGAAAGTCCAAATAAATATAATTATTCCATTCTGTATAGTTATTGTAGAATCCTTCATGGAGTTGAAAGGACCTAATGCGGTTGTACTCACTACTATCTTAGCGTTACCGGTAGAATCCTTCATGGAGTTGAAAGTCATCACAATTAATATTACAATAGTATAAACTTTTAGCGTAGAATCCTTCATGGAGTTGAAAGAGATTTAGTAGTAATCTTATGGAAAAAGATATACAAAAGTAGAATCCTTCATGGAGTTGAAAGTTCCTTATTAGTCCCTCAACAAAGTCATTTTTCTCTTCACGTAGAATCCTTCATGGAGTTGAAAGTTTCCCATAAGCTGAGTTGAGTAACAGTTTGTAGTAAAGGGTAGAATCCTTCATGGAGTTGAAAGTTGTAGAAATGGGGTATGATACAACGTGGTACCATAATTTCGTAGAATCCTTCATGGAGTTGAAAGTGGGTAAGTTGGTGTACATAACTTTCAATGAGATTGATGAGTAGAATCCTTCATGGAGTTGAAAGTTTTAGTATTTGCTCTATGAATCCTATTAAATATGCGGGTAGAATCCTTCATGGAGTTGAAAGTGTATTCCAACATGCTACTCGTAAGGAGTTACGCAGACAGGTAGAATCCTTCATGGAGTTGAAAGAACGCGTCCCACGTGCCTAACGTGTACTGCGTGTTGTACGTAGAATCCTTCATGGAGTTGAAAGAAATTAATTATAGTCTTTTGAACATTATTTACCTGTAATGTAGAATCCTTCATGGAGTTGAAAGGCCGCCCCTGGCGGGTTTTGAGACACTTCCTGAGTCATTTGTAGAATCCTTCATGGAGTTGAAAGGACACCACGCCTGCTAACTCCTCGCCTTCACTTATTTTTGTAGAATCCTTCATGGAGTTGAAAGATAACGACTTCGCCACTGTTGACAAGCTCGACATTAACGAGTAGAATCCTTCATGGAGTTGAAAGTGAGGACTCCTTTCACGTTAAGGACGTCGTTCAGGTTACCGTAGAATCCTTCATGGAGTTGAAAGCAAATCGTGAGTGTGAGTTTTTCATTCGGGACTTACACGTAGAATCCTTCATGGAGTTGAAAGAAATTGAAACTCACACTCACGGTTTCCGGGACGGTTTGGTAGAATCCTTCATGGAGTTGAAAGAGAGAGTCAAAAACATTACAGGATCGCTTATGAACTAGCGCGAGGTAGAATCCTTCATGGAGTTGAAAGAAACTTTCTGGTATGATTTGCTGCAGACCGTTATTGAGTGTAGAATCCTTCATGGAGTTGAAAGAACTCTTTCGCTGCCATTTCATCCCTCAGTTCGTATGCTGTAGAATCCTTCATGGAGTTGAAAGAATTTTTTGGTGAGACTGTTAGAGTGAGAAGTAGTGTAGAATCCTTCATGGAGTTGAAAGAAACTAGTCTTTGACAAGCCATCATTAACGACGGAGAAAGTCGGTAGAATCCTTCATGGAGTTGAAAGTGAGAACTCAGGCGCTTCGTTCGTGTTGATGTAGTATTTGTAGAATCCTTCATGGAGTTGAAAGAATCTGTGGGTGTAAGTTCCAAAATTGAAACTCACACTCGTAGAATCCTTCATGGAGTTGAAAGTTTTTTTCGATATTTGGCTCATTTTCTCACTAATAAAATGTAGAATCCTTCATGGAGTTGAAAGACTCACAACCGTCCCAGTCTCACTTCTAGTTAAAAGCACGTAGAATCCTTCATGGAGTTGAAAGCTAGGAGAAAGGCCGCGGGCGTCGTACGCCCCCGGTCGGTAGAATCCTTCATGGAGTTGAAAGACCCCCTCAACAGAGAGATCACTCTTATCCACACTCGCCCGTAGAATCCTTCATGGAGTTGAAAGTATAAACAATTTGGTGATAGTGTAGTAATAACTGTCAGGTAGAATCCTTCATGGAGTTGAAAGTCAATATAAAAGCTTAAATACCTCTTTTTCCTATTCTTAATGTAGAATCCTTCATGGAGTTGAAAGATTAGGTATTGTAAGCTGCGTTGTGCTTTGACCAGTAATCGTAGAATCCTTCATGGAGTTGAAAGATTGATTTTAAATGTTATTATGTCGCTAAGATTGTCATGTAGAATCCTTCATGGAGTTGAAAGCTGTTGTTCCTCGTATCTTTGCACCCACTCGTAAGCTCTTGTAGAATCCTTCATGGAGTTGAAAGATTTTACACGCTTTTAACATAAATGTCCGCGATCCAGTAGAATCCTTCATGGAGTTGAAAGCTATATATTCTCTCATTTTGATTAACTTCTACTTGGTAGAATCCTTCATGGAGTTGAAAGAAAATGAACTACGTTTTACACTACGTTAAAAATACGTCATGTAGAATCCTTCATGGAGTTGAAAGTGTTACGGTAGCGAACACGGTTATCTTCACCATTTAAGTAGAATCCTTCATGGAGTTGAAAGTAGAGGAAGGATTTGAACTACCGCTAGTAGAGGCGGCAGCCGTAGAATCCTTCATGGAGTTGAAAGTCAAAATATGTAGAGTTTCTGAAAGTTCTAGTACTGTGTAGAATCCTTCATGGAGTTGAAAGAGATGAGATAGTAACTGAAGCCATAAACGATATGGTCAGGATTGGTAGAATCCTTCATGGAGTTGAAAGGATAGTAATTCTGCATCACGTCAAGGATTGTTTTGATGAGTAGAATCCTTCATGGAGTTGAAAGAGGAAGGACATAACTATTAACCTATCGCCCTGGGAGCGTAGAATCCTTCATGGAGTTGAAAGATTATACCTAGACCGTACACAATGCCCTGACCAACAGGGTAGAATCCTTCATGGAGTTGAAAGTAGACATTAGTTCAAACGTGGTAACACATTCGGTTAGTAGAATCCTTCATGGAGTTGAAAGGATTGTATAATCCTGTGAGCGTCAAACGACCTCATTCCGGTAGAATCCTTCATGGAGTTGAAAGTCATATGTCTGATCATTATACTGTTTAGTTATTTGAAAGGTAGAATCCTTCATGGAGTTGAAAGCAAACTGACATAACACAACAATTATCAACCACATATTATGTAGAATCCTTCATGGAGTTGAAAGTATGAGATTAAGACTGCGAACAAGTTACCGATCACTCCACGCATGTAGAATCCTTCATGGAGTTGAAAGAGATCTCCACCAAATGAGGGGTCAAGAGATATTCTCAGTAGAATCCTTCATGGAGTTGAAAGGATCTACACACCTCAAGCTCCAAGTGTAGATGGTTATATGTAGAATCCTTCATGGAGTTGAAAGTCTCATCCTCTCCCAGAAAAGGGAGATTCAAGACACTAGTAGAATCCTTCATGGAGTTGAAAGTGAACACCCTGGATTCTTCCCCCATTTAAGTATTATGTAGAATCCTTCATGGAGTTGAAAGTTTGAATCAGACCAACTTGGTAGTTTGAAAAGAGAGAGTAGAATCCTTCATGGAGTTGAAAGATCTGGGCAGGAACTTGCACAAGGCAACGTTGTAGGGGCAGTAGAATCCTTCATAGAGTTGAAAGTTGTCACTATACCCATATTGCCATTCCACAGTTATGAGTAAAATCCTTCATGGAGTTGAAAGTTACTCTTTTCTGATGGCAGAATCTTGTATAGAAGGTGTAGAATCCTTCATGGAGTTGAAAGTTTATACTCCATGGGGTGAAAAACATGGGGTATCTCAAGTAGAATCCTTCATGGAGTTGAAAGATTATCAAGTAAGTACTTCACTACGTCGTTTATCTTCTGGTAGAATCCTTCATGGAGTTGAAAGAATATAACATATAACGAAAAGGGGAATTTTTTTGAGTACCGTAGAATCCTTCATGGAGTTGAAAGTTGAACCTGATGTATCTAGTAACACTACCACCGTATCCTTGTAGAATCCTTCATGGAGTTGAAAGGAAGCAAGCATGTGAGGAGTTACATGGCTGACACTCTCTTGTAGAATCCTTCATGGAGTTGAAAGTGCGCTAACATGAGTTGGCACGGCATTTAGCTCACATGTAGAATCCTTCATGGAGTTGAAAGATCTTATCATGTATATACGAAAAACCCAATATGCTCTTACGTAGAATCCTTCATGGAGTTGAAAGACAGTAGCCACAAGTTGATTAGCCGCTTGTAAATCCTGTAGAATCCTTCATGGAGTTGAAAGGCCTCGTTCACTGAGGTGTCTATTACTAGCTTCATGTAGAATCCTTCATGGAGTTGAAAGAACACCACATAATTCCCCTCTTTGTCCCTCTTCAGACTGTAGAATCCTTCATGGAGTTGAAAGCTTCTTTGCGTTCTTGGTTTCTCTTGAGCTTGTCCGGTATAATCCTTCATGGAGTTGAAAGAAAAAGGAATTTGAAACTCAAAGCTTTCACCCGCTAAAGTAGAATCCTTCATGGAGTTGAAAGTATAATTTAGATAAGTATTTGTGAACTCTTCCCTTATGTGTAGAATCCTTCATGGAGTTGAAAGAACACAAGGAGAGGTAGGTAAAGTATACTGAGATCTTGATTGTAGAATCCTTCATGGAGTTGAAAGTAAGGGACATGTCAACGTATCAAAACGGCGTAGCTACGCCGTAGAATCCTTCATGGAGTTGAAAGTAAAACACTCCTCAACCCTCTTTACCATCTCTAGATCGCGTAGAATCCTTCATGGAGTTGAAAGGTTACACTACTTACGTCAGTTAGCAATGTTACGAGATGGTTTGTAGAATCCTTCATGGAGTTGAAAGAGGAATAGAGATAGCTCTAGCTACCCTCTTAATCACGTAGAATCCTTCATGGAGTTGAAAGTCAAGCTCTGGACTAGTGATCCATGCTTCACCCTCACTTGTAGAATCCTTCATGGAGTTGAAAGTAATCCTGTCCGCAAGCTCGTCCCTCAGGTAGGATATCAGTAGAATCCTTCATGGAGTTGAAAGTGTTGCATAGCCTCAATCGGTGGTAGACCAAACCCTTCAACGTAGAATCCTTCATGGAGTTGAAAGGTCACTACGTACAATGCAGTACCTAGGAGGTAGCCTAGAGTAGAATCCTTCATGGAGTTGAAAGTATAATAAAAGGCGACATCGTAGTCGTAGCTCTATTATGTACACAACTTTAAAAAGGAAAGATGCTGGCTATTAGTGAGGTTCAACAACTAGTGAACCAGGGAAGGCTAACGTTCATGGAGGTTACAGTGCTATGAGCTTAACATCAATTATAAAAGCAGGGTTCCAAAAAGAGGTAATAGATCATATTCCAAATCCAAAAATTAAAATTTCTGGAGATTGTGTTGCTTGTCCATTAACGACAAATTACGCATTAATTGGGACTGCTTTTGATTATTTACTGAGAGCCGAAATAAAAAGAAGATGCTCCGGTACAGTTGAAGTGAGTAACATTGGACGACAGGCTATAGCTAGGGCGGAAAGTCTTCTAGGTGATGTAATAACTGAAAAAGATTTAGTTTACATGAAAAAATTAGCCGATAAATATG
This sequence comes from Metallosphaera cuprina Ar-4, assembly GCF_000204925.1. Lineage (NCBI taxonomy): Archaea > Thermoproteati > Thermoproteota > Thermoprotei > Sulfolobales > Sulfolobaceae > Metallosphaera > Metallosphaera cuprina. The sequence goes on from NC_015435.1 coordinate 1,013,030, forward strand.
ATAATTTAAAAAACAAATTCTTAATTGACGGCGTTCTTTCCGATGAATTTATTGAAACTATTATAAAATATGCCAGATTAGATGAAATTTATAGATCAGGAAAATATTACGATGTCACAAAAGAAGTTGATGTTTTAGATATAGCCGATATGAAGGCACTTTACAGCATAATTCCAAAAGATCTTGTTAAAGAAACAAGTCATGTTTTAGCTGACACTACATTCCCTAAAGGTAGTGAACTAGTTGGTGGCGCTGATGTCGATCTAATAATCGACAGTACTCTGATTGACATCAAAACCACTAAGTCTCCATTTTTGACTAATTACATATGGTCACAACTGGTCGGTTATTATATCTTAGCAGACATTGCACATGAGTATGATAGAGATTTCCCTGTAATTGAAAAGGTTGGGATATATTTTTCACGATATGGGAAATTATGGGAAATTGAGGCCTCTTACATTAGAGATAATAAAAATTATGTTTATTTAAAAGATAAATTAGTACATTGGAGAAAAAGAAATGAGGAATATGGTGAATATTCCAAAGTGACTTTTACTGAAAAACTATTACAGTGGTTAAAAAAATATCGTCAAGTAAACAGGCCCTGATAAGATAAGAAGGGTAACTGAAAGGCTATGAGGGGAGGTAGAATCCTTCATGGAGTTGAAAGTCCGTTCGTGCCTCGGCCTTCTCGCCCTCCCTAAGGAAGTGGAGTTAAACAAATTGAAGACGTTTTGGGAAATCGGCTGGCTAGTTAGGAGGGAAGGACGCGCGCTCACTTGACGAGTCGAGGAACTTCACGCGTGGCGGGAGTGTCATCGTGCCACCTTAGGAGGGGCCGCTCCTGAACGTTTTGAAGGTATTGTAGCTTTCGCTGGGGTGAAGGTGGGACTTTCGTCTAAACCTTGAACGTGGCCTCCCCTAGGAACCGCCGTTGAGAGGACGAGACGATGATTTAACCCTTTCTTTAGCGTCTAACACCTTTATCGAGAGTTAGCGCGCGACGCCTTCCATTGAAGAGGTGATGAGCTCGCTCGTTAAGGGAGAGGGCCCTTAGAGTCGGGCTAACGGAGGCGGGCCGCGGTGAACGCCTTGAGGGATAGGAGGTTAACTTGAGAGAGTGGGAGGGCTTAAGTCCTCGCTTGACTCAAGGGAGTTTCGAGATCTCTCCGTTCAACTCGAAGTGACAGAGAGGGAGGTGAGCTGAGGAGTTTCCCTTTGAGCAGTTCAGCGGGGGAGCTCAACGGTTCTCCCGTGAAGGGAGGTATCCTACATTGAAGCCACAAAGGGAGCGGAGAGATAGGTTAGGACGTACCTTTTGACGGGAGGCGTTCCTCACGTGTGCCCTCCCCGATCCGCTCCTTTACTTTAGGTGATGTAGCGCCTCAACTCCAGGAATTTCACGGAGACTAAGGTCTAGGCGTTCACTCCACGTCCTACGCGGGCGTCAAACACGTGGTTGGTTAGAAAAAGTGGTATCTAAGCCTTCGCGAAGGTGGAGAGGAAATCGTGAGTCTCCTGCGCGACGTTGCCCCAAGAGGAGTGAACCCTAAGGAACTCCTTAACCCTCTCGTCGTTGTGCTCGCTCTCGTACTCCTCCTCTTTCATGTTCATAACCTCGTTCGCCGCTCTGGCCATCCCCAACACGTCGTGCTCCCTCACCGTCTTTACGGGCTTAATCCCGGAGTAAACGTACCTTATGGCTGGGATGTCGTACGCTACGACCGATGTGCCCAGTGCCAGGCTCTCCAGGACGACCAGGGAGAACCCGTCCTGATGAGAGGGGTAAATCAGGACCTTAGCTCTAGATACGGCGTCGTAGAGCTCATGTAGGGGCCTGTAACCTAGGTAATCTATCTTAGGGTGGGACAGGGCCCTCCTCTCCCTCTCGCTGAAGAGCTTGCCGAAAACTAGGATCCTGCCGTCGAAGTGGTCCGCCACTTTAGGTAGCTCCCTCGTCCCCTTCTGTGGGACCAACCTAGCGAAGAAGACGGCGTAGTTCTCCTTACCTCTCACCCTCCTTAAGTTGCTCGGGACGTCAAAGGCGTTACCTACCTTGTAAACGTGTAACCTCACTCCGTACCTCTCGGTCATCCTATCTATCCCAGAGAGGGTTATAGAGGATTGGGAGACCGCGGCGATCCCCCTAAGCGTGTGGTCCCTCATGGCCAACTCGAAGGCCCTCCTGTCCAGCTTGTAAAAGACCCACATCAGGGTGTCGTAGGCGAGGCCGGGGACCCCCATTATCCTCCTGTACCCTCTACCGAAGGAGTTCCTAAACGGTTCCTCATGAAGCAACTTAACCAGAGGTTTCCCGATCCTCCTTGCGACGTGGTAGGAGAGCCTGAGGGTTATGGAGTCCTCATGCATGTCGTAGACGACGTCCGCCCTCACGTCCTCCAACTTCCTTACGCTCTCTGCGTCCTCCTCCAGGTCGTTCCAGTTCAGGTAGACCGTGTGAGACCTTAGGAAGTAAGATATCCTACCCTCTCTCCTCCTCTCCGTCACGTCATAAACCGTGGGATGGACGTTCACGTACCTCTCGAGGTCCTTGAGCACCTCGTCTCCTGGCCTAACGAAGGTTGCGGGAACGTAGAGCGTCACGTCATCCCCCATCTTACCCAACTCCTTCAAGACGTTTATCACGTGTTTCGACCCACCCGAGGGGTTGAACACGTTCCCGATAGCTAATATCCTCATTGTTGATCATGATGCTGTTTCCCTTTTTATCTCTAATCCAAAAGCTGACCTACCTTTTGGCTCAAGATGAAAAAAAGATCTCGCTTAGTGAGGTCAGAGCGAATTCGATTGAAGCTAAGTTCACTTGTGGGAAAAAGGATTGCCTTAAGGAGGGTTAACTCACTTAGATCTCTCCTGCATCTCCTCCTGAACTATGTTCACTGAGGTTCCGGCGACCCTGTATGAATCGGGCTTATTTCTCTTTATCCAGAAGGTGTAGGCTATCGAGAAGGCTAGGGCTGCCACTCCCACTCCCACCGCCTGAGTGACGGGGAAGACCGGAGGCCATATCGATTCGTAGAGGACGAAGGCGAATATCAATGTCGCCACGGCGGGGAGAACGTAGTGCTGTATGGGGTGTAAGACCTTGTTTACGCCCGTGTGCCTCTCCTTGAGGCGGTAGTAGAGGACCATGACCGCGGTGTTGTTCATGAAGTGAGCCAGTATGAAACCGACGAGAGCTATCGTCGTGAGGAAATCGAACGCGTTGGTTAGGGCCGTGAAGACCTGACTTGAGGTTGCGGGCGAGGTTAACATTTCGCTTACGGACACGCCGGACATCTCACCTATTATGAACGCCGAGAGTATCGCCACCGCGCTTGAGACCACACCTATGAAGAGGAGGGACTTGCTGGGGGTGACCCACCTCTCGTGGACGTAGGAGAAGAACTTGGGTAGTATTCCCTCCCTTCCCATAGCGAAGTAAACCCTCCCCGCGTTGGACTGCATGGCTACGCTGTCGCTGAAGGCCGAGTTGAAGGCGAAGAGGGCGAGGAGCATACCTCCCGCTATCCCTAGGAAGCGAGAGTAAACTATTATCCCGGGGATGTTGTTGTTGGCGAAGCTGGCCATGTCGTTGACCCCCCAACCCACGGTCAGCGCGTAGCTCACCTCAGTGAGCACCACGCCGACTACGGTGACGCCTAGCATTAGAGCCTTGGTGATGTCCCTTGATCTCTTAACCTCCTCTCCTAGGGGAGCGGACCCCCCGTAACCTATGAAGCTGGTCAAACCGAATATCATGCCCAGACCTAACCCCGCGATCGGTCCTCCGATGGGAGAGTACTGAGATCCGTAAACTGAGTTCCAAGCGAACGGGTTGAATATGTTAAGCGTGTTGTCCTTGGACTCAGCTATGATGATCAGGGAGGTCACCGCTAGGAAAGCTATCTCAGTTATCGCGGCGTACCTGATGTACCTCATCTGAGGCCTTATGCCTATCATGGCCAGGAGGACGGGCACCAGGATGAAGGTTAGGATGAAAGGTATCCATATCCATCCAGGTAGGTTTATCCCAAAGAAGTAGCTGAGCACTCCAGGCAGGACTATCCCGGCCACGTAGACTGGGATCGCCGCGGTGCTAACTATCTGATAGACAGGGTACATCAACCCGGTCACTATGGCCGCGAAGGGACCTAGGGCGGTCGCTACGTAACCGTAGTAGCCTCCAGCGCTAGCGTGACGCTTCGATAGGTGATAGAGGGTGTTGACCTCAATGAACATCGTGAGCATTGCCAGTAGGAAGGCGAGAGGGGTGAGAACGAAAGCGAAGGCGGCGGCTGACGTTATGAAAGCCACGGTGTCACAGGCTGGAGCCATGGCGGCTATCTCTTGGGCGACCGCCTCAAACGTGCCAACTACTCCTCTCTTAAGTCTAGGAACTGACTTCTGATTTGAAATTTTGGTTCACCCTAAATTAGGGTAAACCAAAAGGTATATAAGCTTAGATGATGATTCGTTAGGTGTGCTCAAGAGAGACCGTTCGGAAGAGGTCGTTAGGAGGAACATGGAGGACCTATCCCAGGAGGTGCTTTTCGTCAAGGTTGGAGAGGGGATATACGTCAGCAGGAACCCCTTCTACGACGTTCTGGTCAACGACGTTTTAATTCACTGCATGAGGCACTGCGTGAAGGGTGGGTGTGTGATATATAAGGTCAGCTACGATAGGGTGGAGCACTGCGAGAGGGTTAACCTTAAGGAAAGGTTTAAGGTGAAGGAGGTAATTAAGGTGGCTAAATCCCCTATATCTATTAACGCGATGAGGGAGGTTAAAGGGTTGGAGGAGGCCGTGAGGAGGATAGTCAAGAGGATGAACGAGGGGTTACCTGAGTGTTTAGGTTAGAACGACTGTCCTGCAGTCCTTAGAGAGGAGCTCACAGAAGTTCAGGTTTGACTTTGCGGCCGGCTCACAGTTTCCTCTTCCGGCTTCAGAGAGCTCGCGTTCCATACCCCTAAACTTGGAGATTAGGTTGCTTATCCTTGAGTACTCGCTCTGTGGGATGATCGAGGTGACAACGTGGGCTTTCCCCTTAGTCATGGCCGAGATGGCTGCTGCGGCGCTCATGGCCTTCCTCCCACCTGTTATGTCAACGTAATCTCCATCATTTATGACGGAGCTAATCTTCTGCTTAAAGGTTACGAAGTCCTCCCTGGAGTATATGTCCTTTATGTTCAAAGGGATATCGACCAGTTCAACTTTGACGGATTCGCAACAGGGAGAAATTGCCTTAATTAGGCTCCAGGCGAAGTTCACAGCCTCATCGTCAGTCCTTATCACGTAGATGTGGTCTATTTTCACAGGGTGAGGGTCCTCAGCTTCGTAGTTTCCTCTGATCAAGTTTAGGTAGGTCTCGATCACTCCTCCAGGAGTTGTACCCAAGGTCGATATTAACTTTACCATAAGGAGTAATGAATGAACCGGGTAAAAAGGAGTTGCGGTCTTCTCACCTCTCGGTTCCAATGGAGTTGAGATGGTCTAGTTTTCTCAGTTTTTTCAAGGTGAGGACTTGATTGAATTTAAGCTCTAGTTGCTCCCCTCATCGCCCTCTATGGCCTGAGCCTCAAGTCCTCAGAGTTGGCTCAAATCACGTGAGGTTGGAACTCGCTCTTGAGGGAGACCTGGGGTCTCGCGGACGAACGCCGCGCAGTTCTCTGAGGGACAGGAAGTGGAGCTCGATTTCCACCGCGTGATGATCTTAACGAGTTTAGGTAAACTCTAGATAGAGGTTGGAATGAAACGTTGAGGAGGGCCCTGAACGCCGCTTAAACTAGCCTCTCCACCTCTATTAGGCTAGGTTGAACCGGGATGGTCCTCCCCCCGGCCTTGTCTATCGTTAGGAACCCTGGCCTCCTTATCAAGATCGTGGCAGCCCTCCTCTCGAAAACGTTGAGGAGGGAACCTCTGAACCTGACCGACTCCCAACTGCTCTCTTCATCCCCAGCGAAGTCTAAGAACTTAGAGACGTTCTCCCTGAACTTCTCCGCTCTCACATCGGAGAGTATTTGAAAGACGTCCAGAGGTTCCCTCACTTCGCCCTCTATGTGTTCCTCGTCTTCAGAGATGTGTTCTCCCTCATTCAGGTTCCAAACGCGTTCGTAACCTGAGGATACGGCAAGGAGCCTCCTCTCGATCTCCCTAACCGTCTCGTCCAGGCCGCTCGCCTCAGGGTTCCTATCGTAGAGCTTATAGGCCTCTAGGTAACCTCTAGCCAGATCGTTCAGCTCGTTTAGCTCCCTGTCGTTGAGAGAGGAGATGAACCTCTGGTACAGTCCCTCCCCTCTAGATCTGTCCTTGAGGAACAGGTAATCCGTAGCCTTAAACTGCTTCACCTCCTCGTCCCTTAAGTAACTCATCATCTCCCCTTCGTCCTTGAAGGTCTTTATCACCTTCACTGCCATGTCCAGGACCCCTATAGAGACGCCCGAGGTGAAGGGAAAGCTCTCGTAATACATGAAGGAGAAACCCAAGCACCTCCTCAGGTCCTCACACCCCTTCGGGACGCTCAGAACGTAAGTGACGGGCTCCTCACCTTTCCTGTCCTCTCCAATAACGTAATCCACCCTCGGGTCTGAGGTCTCAACGTACGTGAAGTCCCAAACCTTGAACTGGTTCTTCCTCAAGGAGAGCGCTAAGGAGTATAAGGTCTCGTGGTACTTATCTAGAAACATAGCCCTTCAAGCTAAAAATTTCTGAAGCTTTAACGTTTCCTGTTCGGTAAGTTTGACCTCCGTGACTAAACTGTCTTTTAGATTTAGAACGGCCCAGGACCTTTTGGACTTACCTGCCCCTATGGGGACTCCGACGTCGATGGAGAAACGTAGGGTAGAACGCCAGAGTTCAATCGCTGAGTTTGGGACTCTCCTCATGTTAACCCTCACCCTGACCTGCCTGGGGTAGATCACCTCCTCTACGAAGAGAGCTTGTTCCTCCGACTTTCTGGTCGCCCTGTTTATCGAGACCTTGTTTACTAGCCCTGACTTAACTTCCTTGTTGGACATGACGCTGTCTGAGAAAACGAGAGCTCCAGCGAAGTAAGGGGAGCCGTAGAGCCTGTTTAATGGATCTAGATATGAGATTACGATAGGCACTATAGCCTCTTCCAGTTCCTCTCTTGAAGATCTGTCGAACACCACCTTATCCCTTATTATTGGACCTACTCCTTCCGCCTCCTCCGCAAAGCCAACTTCTTTTAGCTCATCCTCAATCTTGTTTGTGAGGTCGAAGATCGTCTTCTCATTGAACTCTTTACTCACATCTGGATCTCTTAGGACATTCCTCACCTTCTCAACAACTGAATCGAAGCTCTTCTCTTTCCTCGCCAGGCTTTGAACCACCTCGGAGGTCCTCCTGAACGCCCCCTTCCACGTGGAGTAAGGAATTATGAACAGATCCCCATACTTGAGCATCTCCAGCTCGTTCCCGTAGGAGCGTGTACCCACCCTAACTTCGTCCACGTTGAAGATCAGGTCGAAAACCCTCATGTTTTCACCTTATTTAATAGATCATTAAGGTCTTTAATCTTTATCAACATGTTTAGCCCGGCTGGCCAGAGCTCCTTTAACTCGTACGTTCTCTTCACCTTGATTATCGTCCCCTCGTTTAAGACCCTTAAGATGGGTTTCAACCCACCTCTCTTTCCCTTATCCCAGGTGTACCAAGAGACGTAAACGCCAGTGGAACCCCTTATCTCCTCACTCTCTATGTAGGTCTTTCCCATAAAGGAGGGAAGGCAGGGGGTCAGACAGTAACCCACGTCTCCCTCACCTGGTGTCTCAAGGTCAACTTCCCTTACGAACTGGACCTTCCCCAGTCCTAAGCCCCTCGACGAGTTTCTCCCAACCTTTATCTGCTCTACATTTCCAACGGTATGGAAACCGGCTTTGGAGAGGACCCAAAGCTCATTGAATCGCTTGACCTCATAGGCGAACAACATGTTTGTCTTGCTCGACCCGGAGGCTTTGCTTATCCCTACGTTCGTTTGCACTAAGGTCTCCATGTTGACTCTCACGTATTTGTGAACGGACGAGGTCTTGGAGAACTTTACGATATCGCCAACCTTAGGTTTGAGGTCAGGCACCCTTCTTTCATTGCTACCACTTTTCGGCTCGGTGCTGCCTCCCTGCAGACACTCCTCATCCTCAATTTTCTCAAGGGCCTCCTTAGTCTCCTTCAAAACCTCACTGTAGCTCGAGTTCCTCCACTTCTCTAAAGCGTTAGGGATCTCGAAGTAACACCTTATCTTTCTACCCCCCGCTGGGGAGAGCGCATGGGAAGGGGCAGAGCCTATCGGAAAGGCTGGAGAGAAGTGGAATTCCTCGAGTTCCTCGTCGCTTTTCCCTTTTTGCACTAGAGGGTAAAGGAAGGCTCCCCTTATCGTAGTGCTGGGTATGAAGTCCTTATCGGAGCTGTAGAAGTTGCCCGCCTTCCTTAGACCCACCGCTGCGTAATCCAGTTTTATTTTGTACAGGTCGAACTTCATAGTCCGTCACCCTCAGTCATCCATGATTTCAATGCCTTTATGAGCTTCTTCGTTAGTTCACCACAGGAGGTACAGAGTTGATTTTCATCGTTCAATAGTCTCAAGTCCACCATCCCACCTCTTCCAACCCTATATAACCTCAAGTAGTAAAGGGATAGGAGAACCATAAGCAGATCCTTTTCATCATTTGAGTTTAGTTCTATCCGAAACTTGAACACCGTGCCCGGTCTGTAGACCTCTTGAGTGAATAGGGATCCCTTCTCTGAAGTTTGCGTACTGTCGTTTATCTTAACTCTAGTGAGGGTGTAGCGCTCAACTTTCTCCAACCTATCTGATACTTCGAGGTGAACGCTGACCTTTCCTCTACCCTGCGCGTTGGGGGAGGGAAAGCCGAAGAGCGAACACACGTCACACGTCCCTTTCTTATCATTCGCGTGAGCTACGCTTATGAACGCCGGGTCTATCTCCCCACAGGATGTTAACATCTCTTTGTTCTCCTTTCTCAGTTCTTCCTTTAGCTCCTCCTCCCACTCCTTGATGGCCAAGTGTAAGGAGGTCCTCATCACTCCCTTTAAAGTCGATCCTGGAAAGATCAACTTAGTCATAGGTATGTCCGCGCTTTCGAGCCCCGACGTCCCTCCAATCGTGAGGGAGCTCAAGTTCTTTACCTCTACGTTTAGGATCATCTTCTCAACCCTCCTCTAAAGGATTTGGAAACGTTAAGCATGTCCAGAAGCGGGAAGTTACACTCCTCCTGTTTGGTGAGGCAAATGCGTACCTTAGCGTCTCTCAGTAAGAGCTCCATTAAGGAACGAACCTTCTCGTCCTCGTTCCTAGCCCTCTCCCTGATCATGTAAACTATTAGGAACTTAGGGTCTCCTCCCTTAGATCTGAAGTACTGAGAGACCAAGTCCTCTAAAGTCCTTATCACATCCATTACGTGTTCAACCCTCTCTTCGTTAACGCCTTCTGCTGGTGCTTTATCAAGGAGAGATGAGTAGAGCTCTCCCACCGCTTTGTATATTTCCCTCGTTTCTTCCTCGGATGTTTTGCGGTCCCCTACGTTAAGGATCAGCTTAACCGCTTTCCTCAAGTTGATCTCGTCGTCTCCCTCAAGTTTATTTTTCACCCTCAATATCGATTTGTATAGGTTTAGCGTGGTGTCAAAGCTCTCGGGGGTGATGATAGAGGTGGTCAGGGCTATTCCAAGGCTGTTTTCGCTCTTCTCTCCCCCGATCTTCGCCTTCTCCATGACCTCCTCAACCGATTCGATGGCAAACTGGACAGGATGTTTGGGTTTGATCAGCACTAGACCGCCCTTAAACTTGAATTTAGACTTCTCACTGATCTTCTTAATGAAGCTTAACGAGAACGGGACTGAGATCATCCCAGGCATGAAGATCAAACCTTCGTCCCCTCCCAGGTACATCACTCCCGACAGTATCCTAGCCGCTAAATGCTTTCCTACCTTATTTGAGTCGGCGCAGATCATGTCCTTTAGAGACCCGTCTGCATCACTTGGGTCAATGCTGACCAGGTCCTTTAGAGACTCGTAGAACCCTTGCTTTATCGCGTAGTCCATGCTGTAACTTAAGTCTAAGTACATCCCGTAGGTTATCACCCTGGAGTAAACCTTAGACGCATCGTTAGCGTCGAACTTTAGAACGCCTATGAAAGGTGGATTTATGACGTCCTCGTTAGAGTTATCCTCTGGAGGTTTATTGTATCCAGAAATGAATTCCATAGCGTACTCATCTACTTTGCCGCTGAAACAGTTTTGTGGTGTTAAGACCGTCCCTCCCACAACGTAAGTTGCCGTCACCTTGTTGTGAAATCCCTTAAGGTCGGAGATGCTCCTCACCGCAGCGCATCTGGTGCACAGTTTATCATCTCTCTTCACGGCTGGTCTCAGACCGCAGTTTGAACAAATTTCTTTAGGCTCGTAACTGTACGCTCTCTCCTCCCACCTCACTTTGGATCTGTCCATCATTTGCTCCTTCAGGTGCTCCCATATCTCATCGTATCTCACTGACTTGTATTTCACATCTTTAACTATCATGGGCGTGTGGTAAACGCCGAGCGAAACGTCAAGAGTCGAGAGCAGATCTAAACTCAAGATCTCCTTCTTCACCTCCTCAGCGAGGTTTTCATACGATCTGAAAGCTATCATTGCGTGACCTCCGTACCCCGAGAGCAGTGCCTCAAGGGGTAAGTAATTCTTCTTTCCCTTCTGGGTGATCATGTAATCGATTACAATGAAAGGTAGTGTAGAAACTAAGAAATCGACTAGAAAGCTTGCAGTGGACATGTCCTTAAGCTTAGGGAAGGATGATATGAACTTCTGGATTCCCAAGAAGTCTATGTACATCAAGGTTAAAACGGGACTCCCCTTGGGTTGAGCCGTTTTAGTCTTCTCCGACTTTGAGGAGATCCTATCGTACAGTTTATCGTACAACATAGTGGTTAGCTCTTTATACTCATTTTCTTTGAGTTCATCGAAGCAATCGTATTGACGTGGTTTGTCGTAACACTCGGGCAAGTCCGACTTGCCTTTTTCTTCCAGCCACCTTTTTACATCTTGATCGTTGTTTAGTATGTCTTTCACAAGATCAGATAACCTATCTATAGAGGCTGCCAAGTCATCAGCTTCGTCTAGGTAACCACCACCCTGATGATGACTGCTAGCCTTCCCTCTAGCGTGTTCTAGCTGATTTAAAAAGTCACTGTGGATATCGTTTTTAACCTTATTAAGAATGTTATTGAAGAATTCATTGGTTCCCTGCACGTGCTCTTTGTAGTTTTTAACTTTGCCTATATCGTGAAGAACTGCAGCTAACCTAATGGCTGGTAAATCGTAACTATCCTCTTGAATACCCCAGGCTATCAGGGAGGTCAAGGTCATGTGAGATAGGACCGAGCTCAGGTTATACCCAGGCCTTGTGTCCGCCGGAACGTTCTTCAAGCTCTCGTAGATCTCAGCTAGACTCTCTCTGAACTCCTTGGAGTATATGTAGGATAGGATATCGTTTAAGGCTCTGTTCTCACTTGAGTTCTCTTCCTCACCTGTTATTAAATTCAAAACGTTCTCTAGTGAGTTCTCGCCCTCACTTAGGTCCGTCTTCTTAAGTCTGCTATAGATTTTCCCGCTAAGATCAGGATCTAAGTGTCTCTTTAAGACGTAAGTTATCAAATAGTTGAAACTGTTGAGGATGGGCTCGTTTCCTCTCTCGTTAGCTTTTGACTCAGACAGGTTAACGTAACCTATCATCATTGGGAAATTGAATATCCCCACAACGAGCTCTGAGAGGATCTTTAGCTTAATGTTCTGATCTATAGGTTTATCGTCAAGTTGTATCTTATCAACTCTTTTTATTAACTCGATGAAGATATTTTCTATCTTATCCACAATTTCGTTCATATTCTCCGGTTTCTCATCGTTTATTACTATGACGTCTTTTTCAACTGGAGAGAATATACCTCTCATCCTCTATCACCCGTGCTTTTCACCTTCGCTCTCTATTTTGACCAATTCACCATTTTTCTTTATCAAGTGATCTCCCTTCTTGCACTCTTCGTCCTTGAGTATTGAAAGGGACCTCGAGAAGCAGATCGTCAAGTTACTCACTTCCAGTCCTCCCTTATATCTTTGGTTTATACTTTGAAACGAAATCTTTGATATTCTTACAAACGTCACTATTATTTTTTATTTTAAACCTTACTCTACCAAAGTTCTGATTTCTGTACTTGAATCTTCCGAGAAGGATGTCCCTATACTCCTCCTCATCGTTTTTGCACCTAATTCCCATACCGTAGTAAACTGCACCCTTATCTATTCCGTTACCACGAATTACAATAAAACCCTCAAATACTGCACCTTTTTTAACCAACTCGTACTCTCCCCCTTTTTTCTTCGTTTCGAAATCTTCATTACCGATTTTCTCAGAGACTACATAAGAGTTAGGGTCTGAAGTGAGGATGGCGTCGGAGAACGATACCCTGCTCGCCAAACCCGTGTTACCAAAGAGGTCGCAAACTAGGCAGATTTCACCTTTATTAAATGAATCTTCAGAGAAGTCCTCCGATCTCCCTTGTTCATTAGGATTGAATGTTCTATTATATTTTTTACTATACTCTGATTTTTTATTCTGTCCTGAGGACGTGTCGGTGACAATATGGCAGGTGTTGTTTAAGGACTCTTCCAATCTAGCCCTCACCGCTCCCTTGATCGTTCCTCCAGGGATAACATACTTATCACCTGCCCTGGAAAAGGCCTGTTTAATTAAAATGGCGTTGTCTAAATTGTTAAATACCCTTTTATTATTGCTCAAAAAGCCAGTTATTATATCATTAGCTAGTTTACTCCCGGCAGTGAGTTTATTTTTATTTATGATCTCTATTTCCTTACCTCTCCCCACGTGTAGGAATTTTGACATGACCGTTATTGTATATTCTATAATCTCAGGGAAATGTTCGTTTCTAGGAGTAAATTTTCCGCTATTTTCATTTTGGGAATCGAACCCGTTCATCCTTAATTACCTCGTTCTGAAGCCTTGTACTTTTCAAATAATCTAATCCACTCTGCTCTTACTTTGTCACTTATATTAACCCCTATATCTGAGTCAACTGGACTATCCCAACTTCCTTTCTTTAACGTCATTGTTAAGTTCTTAAAAGAGATGAAACCGAAACCTCTGCTCTTATTACCTCCAATCTGAAACAGGTGGTTATTTATTCTCTCCATGACCTCTAGAAGATAACCCAGTGCGTAGTTGGGCAAGTTATATGTGTAGAGAGTGAAGTTGAAGGTAGATCCCGGCTCTACGTACTCGAGTGTAACTAGTGCTCCACTTGATACGGAACCTGTTTTCCTGTTTATTGCTATCATAGGCCTGGTTCCTAGTTTGTAGTTTTTAGCTAGAGAGTCCATGAATCTAGTTTGTCCTATAATGGATTGCGTGCCGAATATCTTACAGTTTAAGCAAGTGTTATGAAACACTAATTTCACGGCGTTCTCTATATCCATATTAGCTAAGTATTCATTAAGATCATTATATTTTTTAGATTTTGAAAGACAATTTTCATCACTCAGACCGGGACATACCTCAATTCCTTTATGCTTAGCTATGATTTCACCCGCAGATCTAAACATTCCCTTCCATGAGCTACCAGGAATTATTGGAACTCCATCAACGTTCTTAATCACTTCCTTGACACGACCCTTACCTCCTTCACTGATAAGTAGCGGAGAATCGGCCACAACCTCTGCCTTGAACTCTACTATTCTCATTATTATGTCCTTTCTAACTATTAGGTAATTCATCAAATTATTGCTGCTCATCAATTTTCTCCTCCTATCCTTTATTAATTACCTCTTTAAACTCCATATCAACCCACTCTCCTTTATCTGCTTTATAAGACCTTATCTTGGGCTGCTCTAGCTTAATGAAACCTGCACCTACGCTTTTCCTACCTCCTATGAAAATCCCCTCAGTTAAGGACCTCAAAACGAAGACGATTCCCTTCCTCACCTGTTTCCTCCAATCATCGTCTTCTTTCTCCAAGTTAACGTTGTAAATCAGGGACTTAAACTTGAACTTAGCCCCAGGGGAGATATAGTCAAAGGTGAACAGACTACCCGGGTTCTGGCCTCCAAACACCCTGTTTATTGCCACGGACGTGTAGTTTTCTATCTTAAAGTTGCCTTCGACTTCTGCGTCAAATACATACATCCTTGCAGAAACGTCTATGTAACCGAAGATTATGCAGGGAATGCAAAAGTAGCCATCCTTATCAGGTCCAGGACAGCTGGTGAGGTCCTGTAAGTCATTGTTGTGTTCTGCTTTTTTAATGTCCTGTTGAGTGTAAACTTTCTTGTACTTTTCTTCACTAAAAAGGTTATCCACGTTAGCTTCCAAAAGTGACCTAAGGGCTCCCTTTAGGCTGCTCCCTGGAATGTATGGTTTATCGTTTCTCCTTATTATTGGATTGTCAGAAGTCTCCATAAAAGATGAGGAAGCCTTTCCTGATCCTATCCTCAACCGAGTTTCGTTCACTAAATAACCAGTTATCTCGTAAACTGACCTGATTGAGTCCAGATCGTAACAAACACGTTTAGTCGAACTCATGATGATCAACCATTACCTGTTTGAGTGGCCTTCGCTTGACTTTGTTCAGGATCGTTTTGATTTATAATTTTCTCTACAAACGTATCAAAAGTTAATTTGTAGCATTCTTCTGTAGCTTTCCTTAGCTGTTTTTCTTCACTATCCTGTGTTCCTTCAGCATTCTGCTCTTGCTGAGCTGTTCCTCTATTACCTTCAGCATTCTGCTCTTGCTGAGCTGTTCCTCTATTACCTTCAGCATTCTGCTCTTGCTGAGCTGTTCCTCTATTACCTTCAGCATTCTGCTCTTGCTGAGCTGTTCCTCTATTACTTTTTTTAACATTTAAACTCTCATAGAGCCACTTTATATACCCCAAGAATTTCTTTACTTTCTCAACTCTTTCGTCTTCGTTTTGACAAGATTTTCCTATATCTAGAATAGTTTTCACTATCTCGTCTCTTATCTGATGATCAATTACGCCTCTACCTGCTTGTCTTATGATTAAGAGCTCCAATTCTTTAATATTCCTATTGTTCTGAATGAACGTTAGCATATTATTAATCTGAGTACTCTCGAATCTTCCGAGTGAGGCCAGACATGCCACTACAGCTCCCCTATTTAGTAAGAAGTCATCGTCCATTTTGGGGGTGGAAGTAGCGTTAGGATTTGAACCGGGGGTTGACGAGGATGACAAATAAAAACACCATAATTAGATCATTATTTCTTATTAATATTCTTTGAGGTTTCCAATCCGACCGTGGCCTTTACGAGAGATTCGACACTTCTAATATTATAACATTGACTCATGCTTTGGTATGCCCACTTTACGTCCCTAACGAACTCTTTGACGTTTACTTTACCTTTTATCTTTTCCAACTTTTCTACTAAACTTCTAACCGCACCTATGCCCTTTGAATTAGGGCCACATTGTCTACTTTTACCGGTTGCCCAAATTATTAGTATCTCAAATAGAGTCAAATCTCCATTTCTCTCGACATTGTTTAGAATTAATTCAATTACCGAACGGTTGAAGCATCGCTTTAAATTGCACGCAACTTCAACAGCGAAGTCCACAAAGTCCTTACTCTCTTCTACAGCGGACATTAAAATTTATCTCGTGGCGTAGTTTTTAAGTCTTTTGGAATTAATGAAAGCAATTGAGTTTTACGTCGCTTAATTTCCTAATTAACGAAGTCTTCCTCATGGGCGCTCTGAACGCTTTCTTAACGTAACGAATCCCCTTTGATTTCGCATTACCTAAGCGTTGATCTAGAGCGGTCCTTAAAGGCGGTGAACGCTTGAACGTACCAGAGGGATAATCCTGATACGGAGTAACAGAACGTTAACCTTTCACGGACGATTCGGTCTAAAACTATTCGTCTCCAGGTTTAGGGCATCTCATCAGAGACTCGAAGCCTAGCTAAAGGGTACTAAAGGCTGTAGCGATCCTCTTAGGTCATTTAGAGTAGGTGGACTGGAAGAAGCAACTCTAGATCTAACTTATCTAGATAGAGTCTTTAACTTTTTTAGTCTAATAAGAATCCACCGCTAAACCTAGTTGAGCCGATAACTAACCTTACGATACTCCCAAGTGAGTCCCTTCTCTAAACGAGTCTTTTGAACGAGTCCCTTTTTCTCCAGGCCTCCGAGCGAGCTCTTAGCCTAGTTGAGTGGCATCCTACTAGGGAATATGAGCAGCTAAGAGGTCCGCCACGGTTTCGAGCGAACGGATGCGTGGTCCCTGATCGATAGCTCGAACCGGTCACCTAGATGTGATCGTTGACCTCCATGACTTAATGGAACTCCGCCTTGTTACGACCCTAACTGTCCCATCTTGAAACGTTAGCTCGCTTAGACCTCGCGTTACCGTTAGGGTGAGACGCGAGATCTTGGACTTAAGTCAGGTAAGGACGCGAAGGTAAGGGACTGAGGCTCAGCTACGGCTGAACCCCCCTTTTAACGAAGGCGTTGGACACGAACCCTCAGAGGTCTTCAAGGTACTCAATTCAATCTGAGAGCTTCCTTTCCGGATTGTGGAGTCGATCTACATCCTTTTGCGAAAAGGTGGAGCTCCATTACTTCCCGCTTAAAAGGATGAGAGCCCTCTTGACCTCTCATGAAGGGAACGTATCGTAATCTTCCCAGAGCATCCTATTGATCGTGAGGTCGGGTCCCAAGCGTCTCTCTCCTGATGAGCCTGGAGATTCCTAACCTTCTATGAGGTCCTCCATACCCTTAGAGCCCAAACCTCCTTACAGTGGACGTTACGTTCGTTACTGAGTTCAAGAACTGGATCTACACCCTAGCGTCGTGCTCCCCTTACGTTCGTTGTGAAACGCTTCTCTCTCAGGAAGGAGAACGATCTATCAATTGATGAATAAAATTTTGAAATTCAATGACCTCACGGGCGTCGCGTAAACCCCACAAGGGGACTCTACGCCAAACCCTCTTACGAATCTTGTGGCGGAAACCCTAACGAGTTCAACTCAGGGAGGCGAACCTTCGGTTCAACAGGAGCTCGCTTGATCTAGATGGCTCTCACCTGTACGCTCACTCGCCACGTCAACTAATCGATCGTCCTCTCATAAACTTAAAAGTGAGGAGCGAAGAATTGATAAACGAGAATGTGAACTGATGGCAAATGTGGAGTTGAACGTGATGCAAATAGTCAGGTTAAACTTCTCCGTTAGGCCTCTGCGCGACGTTGTGCTTCCACCTATGACCTCTAAGGTCGTGAAGTACCTGATCCTATCCGAGAAGGTGCTCCCCTTCGTAAAGGACCTTGTTGAATCGAAGAGGAAGCAGAAACCTCTTTTCATTTCCAACTTAGGGTTGAACGGGAAGAGGTTGTACTCTACCGAAGAGATGATAAGGAGAGGCGATGTAATAAAGGTTAAGGCTTTCACCAAAATGAGCGCGTCCGTTTCCTTTCCGATGATGGGGGAAATAATGAACATGGGAGGAGGTAGGGTCTCCACTCCCTATGGGGATTTCGAGATCCTCCTCGAGTCGATAAACGTATTTAACGGATTCAATAGCGACGTCGAGGGTAAAAACTTAAAGGTCAGGATTGTGACTCCCGCCCTCCTCTCATCAAAGATTTACCTTCCTCCCTTCCTCGAGAGGTACAGGAAGGCGAAGGTAGGACTATCCCTAATACCCTCCCCTGGTCTCCTCGTTGCGTCAGCCTACAGGACCTACTTGGGGCTGTTGGGAAGCACTGAAAACGAGGAGGAGGACCTCAAAAGCTTTAAGTTGACGGTATTAGTGAACGGATTATCCAAGGTGGTCGACTTCGAGCTCAAGCCTGTGACCGTAATAATAGGGGAGGACGACAAGGGGAGGCTCAGGAAGAGCAGAGGAGTGGAGGGGTGGATTATGTTTGACGTGACTGGCAAACTGAAGAGGGCCGTAGCGAAGTACCTGTCAGTGGCTTCCTATTTGGGGGTAGGGAAGAGCAGGGGGATAGGACTGGGAGAGATTAAGCTGGACTTGGTGGACAGAAGCAAGGTCGAGCAGGAGGGCTCTAATTGAGACGCATTATAGGTTATTTTTTATCTCTCATTTGTGAAAGTTCTCCGTGGCTTGTTTAATATCCTCGATTGGGTTCGACGAGAAGTTCCTAGTTAGGAGCTTCCTGAGGAGGGGAAGGCAGCAGGTCGATTACGTCCTCGTGGTTAAACCGTCCACTGAGAACGAGAAGACGGAGAAGGCGATAAGCTCGTTGAGGAGGCTTCTCGATGAGGCTCACGTGAGCCTAGAGGTTCTACAGGTTGATCACATGAACTTCCCGATCGCGGTCAGTAACGTCATGACGTGGTTGAGGAAATCCTCCTACGTTGACTACATTCTCAACCTATCGAGCGGTATGAGGCTCGTGAACATTGAGATTTTGACGGCGTTCCTCCTTCTTAGACTCGACGCTGAAGTGGAGGTGGAGCCCGAATCCCTTCAGGACGTAGTGAGTTTCAGGGTGAGCGACATGATGGGCTACGCCGTGGACAGCACAGACTTGAAAATCTTGAGCGCTATTCAAAAAGGTGAAAATAAGATAGCCTTAATCTCGAAGAAGTTGAAAATTCCCAACGCAACGGTGTGGAGGAGGGTGAAAGAGTTGGAGAAGAACGGTTTCCTTTCCTCTTCTGATGATAGGCTAGTGCTCAAGAACAAGGGAATCATCTTTCTAAATTTCTCACGTAATTCGCAACTATGAAATACATTTACCTACCATAACGCTTAAATAGTAGTGTCGAGATTACTATGTTGATGAGTTCAAATCTTGAGTTCACAATAAAGAAGGTGGCCAACCTCTTGGCTGCCGTGTCAATATACGCGGAGTCCCCCACTTTTTTAGATAGGATATCCAACGCGTTATCTAAGGAGGCCGTAGTGAAGGTAATAGGTGAGAGCGAAAGGATATTAAACGTGGGGCTAAACAACAAGGAAATAAATAAGCTACCTGGGGAAAAACCCCAGATCTCCATAAAGGTATCTAAGGACGGTGAGAAAACGGTTATAATATACGGAGACCTCCCCACACCATACGATGTGGAACAGTTCATACACGATGTGGAGAACAACATCTACCTAGCCAGAAAGGCTGGGGCCTTGGCCATGGCTACAGTAAACAACGCTTTAGTCAGGGTGGGACAATGATATCTGGAAGCGTTAGGTTCTTGGTTAACGTGGAGTCCCTTAACGGAGTGGAGTCTGTAGGGAACTTAACTAGACACAGGACCGCACCTATCGTGACTAAGACTGGTGGAGAGTACGTAATAAGGTACGTGCCGGTGATATCAGGGGAATCGATAGCTCACGCCTATCAGATGGCTCTTGTTGACATGGCAGACAAGTTGAAGTTACCGGTGACAGCTAGGACCAGACAGGGGGAGCTCATAAAGTTCTCAGATGATGATATGCTAGAAGCGGAGGGCATAAGTCCACCTAAGAAGGAGGGAAAGACGCTCAACGACGCGAGAAGATTTGAAGTTGACGTTATGCTTAAAGACTTAGTAGCTGACGTCGGCGGGTTCATGTACGCAGGGGGCAATCCAGTTAGGAGAAGCTCAAAGTTCTCCGTTGGTTACATGATCCCGGTCTTAGGTAATGGGGACATCCCAGCTCAACTTGAGGCACAGTTCCACGTTAGGTACTCCTCCAGCAAAATGGAGAATCAAGCCATATTCAACGTTGAGGTGGGCTCAGCCCTTTACACGTTGAGTTTCATGCTTGATGAGGAGAAAGTTGCGGTGCCTTCGAATCCCGGTCCTCAAGTTGAGGGAGAGAAGAGATTACAGGAGCAGAAGATGAATAGGGTGGAGGCTGCAATCAAATCGCTTTACACTGTCCTCACTGGAAACTTTGGAGGTAAGAGATCTAGGTTCCTCCCGTCCATGGAACTTAAGTCGGCGGTGGTTACCGTAACGGACTTCCCGTTCATTACTGAACCAGGGCACTCTAACGATTACATAAGCCTGACCGGAGATAGAGTCAAAAAGGCTAAAGACGTTCTGGGAGGTAAAAGGGTTTTGACTTACGCCATTGACAGGGAGGGACTTAACTTGGGGAGCGCCGAGAGGATTTCAGACCCGGAGGACATGATAAGGAGATTGCTTGAGGAGGCCAAAAAGTCACTTGAAAACGTCAAGTAATTAGAGATGGGATTTTGACTCTCACCTTCTCTAAAGTGAAGGTAAGACTGCACTGGGGTTTCTCCGTCGCTTACCCAGCCACCTCTAAGGCAAAGAGATCAACTATCTTGCCTCCACCCACCACCTTGATCGGAGCGCTCAGCTACGGGGAGTACAGAGGTGTAGACTCGCTGGATTTCCCGTCCTCTCCAGCAGAGGCTTTCAATAGCGAGTCCAAGGCGTCCTCTCAACCCGAGAAGGTGATTTGCGCAGCCGCCAGGTTCGATGACGATAGCGCTGTAACTTACTCTGAGGATGTGATAAGGAACGTAACAAGTTACTTTCAAAAACCGGAAAGGAGGAATGATGAGAGGTACATTTTCAACATAGTTCCTACAGGGAAGG
This sequence comes from Metallosphaera cuprina Ar-4, assembly GCF_000204925.1. Classification (NCBI taxonomy): domain Archaea; kingdom Thermoproteati; phylum Thermoproteota; class Thermoprotei; order Sulfolobales; family Sulfolobaceae; genus Metallosphaera; species Metallosphaera cuprina. The sequence continues at coordinate 1,033,668 of NC_015435.1, forward strand.
TTTACGGACCTAACGCTACGCTCAGACTGGTTTACGTTACTACCATACCTCCGGACAAGCTGTACAGGTTGAGCTGGTCAATAGTCAGGTTAGGGTCTAAAGAAGGGTTGGTCAGCGTTGAGGATGTTGAGGTGGGAGAGGCGAAGGAGACGAGCGGTAACCTGGAGACCAAGTACTACTTCCCAGAGACCGTGGAGCATAAGACCGGTCCCGTGGTCTTAGCGAACTTCTGGAAAGGTGGATTCGTGTGGGGAGAAAAGGTTGAATCGGTGAGATACGTTATTCCTCTAAATCCCTTTCCAATATCAAGTACCTCAATTGAGGTTAACGCGAAGAGGGCTTACGAGGTGGGTGGAGAGTACGTCGTCGTTGAGTGACATTTATAAGGATATATGCTCCAAAGAAAACGTAGAACCTAGAGATAAGATAACGGAAACGCTGGATGAGATCGAGAACGGGCACTCCGTGATTTTAACCGCCCCCACGGGTTACGGTAAAACTTCGATAACTAAGGCCCTAGCTGTCGCTGCCGTTCAAGGGAACGATAACTTCGACAGAGTGATTCACGTGCTGCCCTATAGGAGCATCGTTCAGGACCTTACGGCTAAGCTCAGGTACAGTTTGGCTAAGATCGGTCTAAATCAAGATCTCGTAGGAGCACAGGACATGGACTTTCACGATTCGCCATACTTCCTACTTAAGGCTAACGTGACTACTTTGGACACCTTCGTGTTAAACCTTTTCAAACTTCCAGTGGCTGAGATCGACAGAGGCTTGAACGGTTTGGGGACGCACTTCGAGGTTCCACGAGGGGCCATATACTCCTCGATCGTAGTGTTTGACGAATTTCACCTCTTCTCGGAGGACGGGAAACCGCTAACCTCTGCCATTGCGTCCTTGAAGTCCTTAGGGTCCATGGGCGTACCTTTCATCATAGCTACCGCAACGATGCCTGATAGCGTGAAGTCCTTGATAAAGGAGTCCTTGATAAAGGAGGGAGTGAGCTTAACCGAAGTGAACGTGATTGACTCCCCAGTTAAAAGGTCAATCGACATAAGGTTTGAAAGCGATTTACCTCGGATAGACACGGAGAAAAGGACCTTGATAGTGTTCAACACTAGGACGGAAGCCATTAACGCCTACCGCAAACTCAAGGGTCTAGGTTACTCCCCCCTGTTGATACACTCAAAGTTCAGCTCACGCGATAGGGTAGAAAAGGTCAACAAGATTGTCAATAGAAACGAGCAGGCTAAGCTAGTCATCTCAACTCAGGTCATAGAAGCTGGGGTGGACGTGTCTTTCGACACGTTGATCACGGAAGCCGCGCCTCTACCCAACTTGATACAGCGAGCTGGTAGAGTGGCAAGGTATGGAGGGGAAGGTGAAGTGATAATCATACCCTTTATGGGGAAGGTTTATGAAAGGAGTGAGGTTGATCAAGCCGTGAAGTTAATTGAGGAAAATAATGTAATAGATCATAGCCTTATGCAATTTTACAAAGTTAATGTAGATGTAGATCCCTCCCTTAGGACTTCGTTAAACATGATAGATGATGTGGCTCTTTACACATCTGGGGCAACCACTGAGCTCCTTGAAGAAGTCTGTTCGTTAACAAGGGATGTATCTCTAGTCATGGGCTTTCCACACGGATGTACGTCTCCAGAGTGCGCGGTTCCATTAACGGATCAGGAGGCGAAAGATTTGATAAACGCAGGTAATATGATTGTAAAGAACGGTCAATTCATGCACCCTTCTCAAGCTAGACTAAAAAGTTTGAAAGACTGCCTCCCGCTTCAGTTCCTCAAGTTAGGGATAGATGGAGTTGTCATAGAAAGCTACGACAAGGAGGAGGGTGCGATCATATGAGAGGTGTAAACTCCATGAAACCGTGTGCGTTCGTTAACCAAACGCTGAGGGATCATTCTTTAGGCTCGTTGTCGAACGTTGACGCTGTGTTTAAAGACGGCTACTTCAAGACCGTGAAGAGGAGGATGGACCGGTTCATGCAACACTCTTTGAAATCTGGTCGAGTTGAGGAGGCTGACGTTAGAACGATCCAGGGAATGAGTTGGGAGAGGTGGAGGGACTTAATCAGGTTCCTAACTGCGATACACGATATAGGTAAGGCTGATGATTATTATCAGAAAAAATTTAACGATAGCTGTGAGGCTTCAAAAAGCAGCTTTAGGCTTCACGAGGTGAGCGGCGCTCTAGTTCTCTTCAATGCTAAGTGGAATAGCAACTTAGTGAAGCTTTGGTCAATCCTGGCCATACTTAATCACTTGAACGCAATTAGAACGGTAAGCAACTTAAAAGGTTATGAAGGCGAGATAAAACCTGAAATGCTCAAGTTAAAGAATTACGGATCAGTTTTGGTCTCAGACCCTCAAATCTCATCCCTAATTAGGAAGGTTACTGGAGTGGTGGATAACGTGAGTCCTGTTGACTACGATAAATCTAACTTCCAGGAAATGAAGCACTGGGTCGAATTTATGGCGACAAAGCCATTGGCAAAGCCTTACATTCTGTTACTCTTTCCTATAATAATAGGAGATAACCTGGACAGCTCACAGAACAGGTCGAAAGACGAAACCTCAAGGAATAAATCAAGGTTCATTCAATCACTTCAGAACATGAAGGTGATAGTAGTTGACCATTAAAATAAACATGCAAGGGATCTTTGGAGACTTTTACGTAATGACCTTCGCGACTCTAGCGGGGGGACGGAGAACAGAGACGGGTGTAGAGATAGAAGATGAAAATTTCGTTGACGTGATCAGGATCGCTAAGGAGGTGGCCGAGGTGAAGGAAGAGAGGAGGAAAAACCCGAAAAAGCAGGAGCCTATAATGATACTCCCAATGAGTGGTAACGACAAGAAACCCTTCGAAAAGGTTCTCAGATGTTTAAACATACCGACTCAATCTACGATCTCCGAGATATTGAGTAAAGTGAACGTCGATATGGCGGAAAAGTGTGAAAAGGTGAGCGCAATGTCTTTCATAAAGCCCGACATGTATGAGTACGGCAGAGTGCCGGGTTATGAGGAGGGGAAGAACCAGAGTAGGAAAAGCGAGATCAAAATAGACGCCCTGTACTTGATAACGTCTGTAGCCGGATGGGTCTTAAGTAGGTTGGGTGAGGCCTCTAGCGAAGGAAGTAGGGTAGGCGTTCACATCTTCCCCATTGACGTCTCTCAGTCATTCCACAATTTACCTGTATTGATGGAGAAGGTAGATAGGATCCCCGGACTCTACCCTACCACCGCCTTCCTACTTTGGCTCTCCTACCAAATGATCAAGAATGGGGCTTTGATAACTGACGCGATGCAGATTTACACTATGTCCGACGCTGGAGGTATGAGTCCCGCAACAGTCAAAGAGGGATACAGGGTGAGCCTCGAGAGGATAGTAAACAGATTGAATGGGAAATTAGGCAATGACCAAAATTATTTAGAGAGGTTAACAAGTGACGCAATGTCCCCTAAATCAGAGACCAGGTCTTTCTCCATCAGAGTGTGCAACCTTCTGTACGAGGTGATCATGGGATCTAAAAGAGAGACTGACTTACTGTACTTCGCTAACAGGGAGCTTTACTCTATTAACGTGACTAAGTCGGATGAGAGTTCGAAAGACCTTAAGGAGAAAAACAAACTTGAGGTTTACAGGGCTGCCTCAAAACTAGCCTATAAATTTGCAGGGCAGTAATTTCAGCTCATGGTGGGTTTAAATTGGAGGGTCACGAGTTCATAAGGGAGCTTTTCTTTACCCTCTCTAAGGTTAAGGGCCGTAGTCCCTTTCTGGGAGTAAGTCAAGAGAGCCCGAGTGAGGCCGGCTCTTTAACCGTAGAAGGAGAGCTAGAATCCTGCGATCCTTTACTCAAGTTCTCGTACCTAGATTCGTCCGCCAAAACTGTGAGCGTAAGGGGAGCTAACGTCTACATAGCCTCCCTTTACGGAAACATGGAGGGGAAACACTTCACCATCCCGGCTCAAGCTGAGTTCCCCTTCGTTGCGATTAAGGGATCTGAGGACGTTGTAAAGGAGATAAAGAGCTCCCCTATCTCAAACCTAGTCAGAACGGAGAACGTTAACGGTGTCCCTTACGACGAGAACTACAAGGACGATAACATATTGGACGAGCTGAGGATCTCATTGGAGAACTACTTCATTAATCGAGCTGGGATCACCATAGTGGATGGACCGGTTTATCCTGGTCCCTACCTACCCCTTGTGGGGGAACCCTACGCGTCAGCCTTCGAGAGGCTCATTAAGGAGAGAAAGAAGGACTCTCTGATAGGGATTGTGAAGAGGTTGAACTTCTCAAGGAAGTTGATGAGAGTGGACGGGTTGTGGAAACTGGGAGGTAACCCAACGGATGACGTAGTGGTCATGGAGTTGGGAAAGGGGAGGACATCTTACATCACCCCAGTGTTTAGAGAGGAACTACCTCTCTCTGATTCTAAGTTGGAGAGGTTCATGGTCTACGTTAAGGTCAGGGACTCGGTGTTTAGAGTTGAGAGCCAAGATAGGGGACTGCTTTGTAGGGGGGTATCAACTGCCTTGAGGGACGTGTCGTATAGGGGTATACCAACCTTCATCGAGGTGGCGGACAGGCTGGCGAGGAAGCTGAGCGCCTCCGCCTTCATCCTCTCCTTCTCGTACGCCAAGTCCTTAATCGGCGTGACCTACGATGACTGGAACACGTTCACCTTAGCTAACTTGGAGGTTTCGAATTAGATTAGGTGATGAGATGGAAGATTTGAACATGGTGGAGGAGGCTAAGATTAGGGCGAGTAGGTTCGGTGAGGTCGTGGGCCTGGTCAGTAGGGTGTCTACAATATCTCATGGAATTGAAAACAACCAGATCAGGGCTGAGATATCCTACGACGTCTACCTGAAGAGGAAGTTCGTGATAGGAACTTACGTTGGTATATCCCTCCTAGTTCCCAGGACCCTAATGCTCGGGAGGATAATAGCGCTGGAGAGGTCAGACATCCTCTCCATAACCAAGGTGCCGGCCCTCTCTCCGAGCGTGGACCCTACAGGGATAACCACACCTCTCTCTTTAACCATTGAGTTGCTCTCCGAGAAGGTTGGGGATGAGGTAGTTCCCCCATCCTCCCCGGTCGACCCTCAAAGTCCTCTATTCTTCCCTAACAAGGAGTTCGTCAAGGAGATGCTAGGGCTTAACGTGAGGGGTTTGAGCATAGGTAAGCTCATCGAGGGGTACAAGGAGATGGACGTTGATGTACCGCTTACCGAGGAGATGTTGAGACATCACGTGCTGGTTGTAGGCACGACGGGTGCAGGAAAGACTAACCTGCTCAAGCTCATCATATCGAGGAGCGAGGTGCCTGCGCTGGCCTTCGATCTCCAAGGGGATTACATAAGGTTGATAGCGGAGCTTGGAGGGAACGTGCTAGTTCCAGTCACGGTGGACTACGCAAGTGGGGTTACGGATTTCATAAATCAGTTCTTGAGGAGAACTAACCTGCAGAGGTTTAAAATAGAGAGGATTGACGGACAGAAGGTTAAGCTTTCCGACGGGAGCGGCTCCTTCAACATGATCCTAGTTGGGTTCAGGTTACGCGATAACTATAAGGAGTTGACGTCCGTTTCGCCTTTCTTCACCTCTCAAGGGGCTTACTTCTTCAGGATCGTAACGGAGAACTGCATGGCAGCCGTGGACGAGTGGATTCAGCAATGTGAGGACGTCATGAGGGATATGTCCGTTCATTCCACCACGATGGACAACATAAAGAGGTCGGTCAGGATGCTTGAGGACACTGGGATATTAGACGTAACGATAAGGGAGGGGACCAGGCGGTTCACACTCGGCGAACCTAACTACGAAGAGCTTCTGACTGGAAAGTCGGTCATGGACTTGAGGTGGGCCCTTGAGAGGGGAGTCTCGAGCGCCACTGTGTCAGCCTTCCTGACGATAGCGAAGGTGTTCAACATAATAGACCAGAGGTACAAAAATAACGGTAGAGAGACCCCGTTCCTATTGATTTTTGACGAGGCCCACGAGTACTTCCCGCAGGCGAGAAAGGAGGAGGATAAGGAGGGCTTGGAGAGGTTAATCAATAAGATACTTAGGCTAGGTAGGGTTAGAGGGATGGGAACTATACTGGCGACGCACAGACCAACGGACTTGAACGACCTCATCCTCACGCTCACGAACACCAAGGTGGCGATGAGGGCGGATGAGGACGCGCTGGAGAAGATAGGCATGGACGATTACGCAAACTTACTCCAGGCCTCACCACCTGGATACGCTGTGATGAGGAGTTTCTCACTTAGGGTGAAGGAATTGATATTCAGAACTGAGAAGCTCCAGTCGTGAGCTCTAAAAGCTCTGAAGCTTCTCAAGCATGCTGGCGTAGTTGAGGTCCTTCCTCAAAGTGCGAACCTCGGTTAACTTCTCTCCGTTTAAGTCCGGTGGGGTGTACATGACCTCGGCCACGATCTCTCCGTCCAACGTTATCTCCGCCACCCTGTCCTTATTGGGACTGTCTAGGTTCCTAGTGCTCCCGAGACAGTGAAGCAACTCTCCCACGTCCCTCTTACTTTTAACCTTATTACGAAGGATGATGGTTTGGATCGCGTTCCCGTGAGCCTTATTCCCGTTCTCCACGTCAGCCGTTACGAAAACCACCTTATCCTCCACCGACTGCTTCACTCTCTTCAGCTCCTCCACTATCTCTCTGTCCCCATAAGGGGGTCCCTTCTGCTGCATCTTTCCGTCTCCATAACTGGGCACCTTGTCGGGTGGGACCTTGTGTATGTCCCTGTAGCTTTCCAAACCCATTATGAACTTGTAAAGGTTGCGATCCTTACTTCCTCCGTTGACCTTAGCCAAGAGCTCGTTGTACACTGATCTGAGGGGGATGAGCCTCACCCCTCTCTCTGATCTGGTCAATCGCTCAAGCCTAGGTCCTATGTTGATGTAAACGTTAGTGTCAACTAAGATGAGGCTGTCCTTCGCCGCCTCCCTTATCTCGTTCTCCTCCTCGTAAACGATCTCTCCTGCCCTCATCTTGCACAAACTCTCGTACTCGCTGTCGCTGATTAAGGTCTCCACCTTACCTCTCAGCGAGAGTATGTTAATTAGCGCCGTGAGGGACTCGGGAAGCAGTCTGGACCTCTCAGGCGCATCAGAAGTTGGGGGAGGGTCGAAATTTACCCCTCTTCCACTCCTAACGTCAATCACGGATAAATCTTCGAAAGGAACGTAGCCGAACACCTTGTAACCGTAGCTCTCGTTCTTAAGGTAAACGTACCTGAGCTCCTTTGCATTGGAGTAGTAAGCTGAGAGTGCCATGTACTTCCTTCCGGGGGTCAGGTCAAAGACGTCTGACTCGTCCCTAGACATGACGTCCCTCCACTTGGTTATTTCCGGTTCTAATGTGACTTCCTTAACCTGAGGTTTCAGTCCAAGCAGACGTAACGCGTCCAGGAGGTCGTTTTTCCTTCTCTCCATCGACAGGCTCTCGCTCTCCCTGTAGACCGTGATCTCATCAGGTTTGACCCCAGTGAACACTTCAGTTAGGATAGCGTTGACGGTAGTCACGTACTTGTTCGACCCCAAAGTTGAGAGCTTCATGACAATTAATGAGACGAACTCGTTTATTAGGTTTTGGAGTTACTTAAGAGGTCGCATAAGTTTAAATTCAAACTTCCTTAAATAAACTTATGTGCAGGATGATCGCCTACCACGGAGAGGACAGGACCGATCTCAGGTCTCTAGTTGAGTGTCTGGTGAAGGCTGCAGAGGACGATCCTCTTAGTGGAAGCCCTCATGGAGACGGATGGGGTATTGTCGCCCTGACCCAAGACAGGTTGATACACTACAGGAGCGCAAACCCCATATTCGATCCTGCAGAGAGGAGCTACCTGCTCAAGTTGATAGACAGCTTCTCCGGAGAGATGAAGGTTGTAGTTCACGCCAGGAAGGCATCGGACAAGAGGTTGGTATCCTCGATCTATTCTCATCCGTACTTGGAGACAAACGACAGGGAGGTACTCTTCCTGGCTCACAACGGGAGCGTTGACCTATCGCTCTCCAAGGAACTGAACCTCAACGCTGAGTACGTGGTGGACTCCGAACTTATAGCTAAGTTCATATCTCAAAAGGGGATCAATTACGTCTCCTCACTTAAGCGTTGGACGAGGAGCGCCCTTAACCTCATCATCCTCAAGATCGATAGGGGATCTGGATCACCCATGTCGAGATCTCATCTCCTCTACTACAACTACTTCCTTCCTCCTTACAACAAGGTGACTGAGGAGTACTATAAGCTCTACTCAGGAAAGGGGTTCGTCATGTCCTCATCCCTCGTGAAGACTGGCTGTAAGGACGCGAACGAGGTTGAGAGAGATAAGGTAATAGAGATTTAGGGCTTTAAGAGCAGTTTTAAACGTTTCGTCGCGTCCCTTGTCTCTACCCTTAACTCTTCACGACCCCACGTATGGGATTGACCTACCGAAGCCTAGGTAGTTCGCTATGATCGCGAGCGCTAGAAGCCCAACTATCACAGCGAAAGTTACGTAATCCTCCCTGCCGAAACCCAACTCCTTCATCTCGGTTCTCCTGTTGAAAGCCCTGAAACCTCTAGTGTCTGCGGATATGGCCATAGTCTTAGCCCCTCTAAGTAAGTAAACCATCGTAGGTACGATACCCTGCAAACCAGCGTAGAAGAAAAGGAAGGGGTAGAGCACTCTAGGTTTGCCCTCCCCTAGACCTCTCAGGAACTGCATCTTTACGGAGCTGTCCAACAACTCAAATATTTTTGGGACGGTCTTTACGCCAACGAGTAGGGAGAAGGTTATGGCCAAGGGCACCCTCAACTTAGTGAACATCCTGAATATGTCTGAGGTTGTGGTAGTCAATATCAAGAGGAGAGCGGAGGAGAGCACTGCGGTCACCCTAAAACCAATCTGAACTCCGTAAATGAGAGCTTGGAGAGTCAACTCAGGCTGGTATCCCATAGCGAGGAAATAGGAGGGCCAGACCCAGAGGACCTGATAGCTCGACGGGTTCGGGAAAACCATTGAGAGTATTGTGTCTGGAACGTAAGGGGCGACGCTCCAGGTCGAGCCTACTAAGCTCGTAAAGATTAACGCTAGGAGGTATCCGAACTTCTTCAACCCATCCTTCATGGTCAGATAGAGGAGGGACACTGCCAACGTTAGTGTGGCTCCGATCCACCAAATAGTGACAGACGCTACTATCATTACTACAACACCGAAGGCTACCTTAGTGATGGGGTTCAGCCTGTAAAGGAAACCGCTCCCAGTCTCAAACCTGGTTATTTCCTTCAGCCCGGTTAACCTAACCACGCCCAATATCACGGCTACAGGGAGGGCCACCCCGTAAAGTAATATTAACCAGCTCACAACCTCGTGGAAGACGCTCATTTTCTCCCCTCGTACTCTACGGGAGGCATGACTAGCCTGCTCTCGAAAACCTGTTCCGGACTGCCAGAGTATATTATTTTACCTTCCCTCATAACCATGACCCTATCGCAGAACCTATCTACGAAGCGCGAGTCGTGAGTCACTACCAGGAAAGAGACTCCATTTTCCCTCATCTTCTGCAACTCCTCACCCAAACTTCGCCTGTGAAACCAGTCCTGTCCGCTTGTAGGCTCGTCCAACAAAGCCAGCCTCTGTCTCCTCCCTAAGATTGAAGCCAACGCGACTCTCCTCCTCTGTCCGAAGGAGAGGGTGAGAGGGTCGTCCTTCCTCACCTTATCCAGGGAGAACAACCTTATCAGTTGCTCAGGGTCGTCCGATGAGAACTTGATCTCGTCCTCCACCGTCCTCTTGACGAACATCACGTCGAAGCTCTGAGGAAGGTAGGATATGAACCTACCCCTCACGTAATATGGCATCTTCGATATCTCCTTATCCATCATAGTGAGGTGAGCCACGACCTGATATCTGTTATCCAAGATGCCCATGATCGCCTTAAGGAGAGTCGTTTTCCCAGCACCGTTCTTTCCCATGAGGGCGACGATCTCCCTCTCTCTCACCTCAATCTCCGTGTCCACTAGGACTTTCCTGCCTGAGCTCACCTTTACCTTCCCCTTGAGTATCGCCCTACCCGTTGCATTTCTCTTCGACACCGTCCTTCGAACCTCCGGTACCTCCACGCCCGCCCTCATTAGCCTCTCCATCTCCTTAGGAAGTTCCTCCCTCGTGACGTTTAGCGTGACTCTACCGTCCTCGACGAGAATAACCCTATCCACGTAGGGTAGTACCCTCTCTAACTTGTGCTCAACTATTATCATGCTAATTCCGCCCTCCTTAAAGGACCTCAACAGGCTCAATATCTCAGCCGTTCCGTCAGGATCTATGTTTGAAGTAGGCTCGTCCAATATCAACGACTTTGGTTTCAAGGTGAGGACCGATCCCAGGACTACCCTTTGCAACTCACCTCCGGACAGCGTGGACGTCTCTCTTTCCATCAGGTGAGTCACCCCAACTATCTTTGAGGCTTCGTTCACCCTAGACAGGATCTCAACTCTAGGGAAACAGTAGTTCTCCGGAGCGAAGGCTAGCTCGTCCCTAACTATGTGGTGAAAAATTTGCGCTTCAGGGTCCTGCAAAAGGGTTCCTACAAGGTGGGACATCTCGTGGACGGGGGTCTTTCTGGGATCCTTTCCGAAGACCCTGATCTCACCCTCAACCCTAGCTGAGATCATGTGAGGAATGACTCCATTCAAAACGTTCACGAGGGTGGACTTTCCGGAGCCCGACTTGCCCAAGACTAGTACGGACTCTCCTTCGTCAATTGCTAGCTCCTCTACCTCGAGTGAAGGTCGCGTCCTCCCTAGGTAGGTGACCCTTAGGTTACTCACCTCCACGAATTTCACTGGCCTCACCTCTCATCTCACTGTCCCACAGCCTTAGCTATCCTAACTGCTAGGATCGCCCCTATAGCTCCTATTATAACGTCTCCGGGAATGAAGGCCACGAGATTAAACAATATGTGAGACCAATTAACGTAGGACCCGTAAATGAAGGGTGAGAAGAACGCGCTGTAAAATATGGGATCTGGGATAGACCAGGAGAACCCTAGGACTGCTCCCTGAATTAAGGCTAGGACGGTCGAGAGCCTAGTTGCGGTAGCGCTACCTGTCCCTCCACCCGTCAACTCCTTCCCAATGTTGAAGATGTGACCTCCAGTGGCAGCTATCATCAAGTCTACGAAGAGACCGTAAGTTAAAGTCTCGTAAATGAAGAACATAGGTTCCCCTCCGAAACCGTAATGAAATATATCACTCAATAAAGAGAAAATAAACAAAGTTAGCATACCAGTACCCACTTTCCTAACAAGAGCAGCTACTATTAAAACAATTACAAATCTCCCCCAAAAACCTACGCTAACGAAGGGGGTGCTCGGGATGAACCTCCCTATGAAGCTCCCGATGTAAAACTCCCAAACGACTGAAAAAGCTCCTGCTATCCCAATGTAAACTAGGTCTACTGTAGTGAAGGCCTTCAATCCTCCCGTCTTCTTACCAAAGTAGAGAGCTAATAGAACTGCACCTATGAAGTAGATTAGAATTATCTCCCAGGGTATCTGTCCTGGTACGTTTACCTCTGCTTTTATACCGTTGAAGCCCATAATATCTCAATATTCCAAAACTCACAATACATAATAAGTATGAGGTATATAGTTTAAATAGAGATACATAGTAATAAATAGTCATTATTTAATATATATATTCACATGCACTTAAATATGTAGAGAATGAATCCCCCTTTAAACCGCTTTGAACCTGTGACCGTGAGACGTCCTCATCCCGTTAGCTTTAGTCTCAAAGAATCCATTCTAATTTCGAACTCAGCTATCGTTATTTCGAATTAAAATCGTATAAAGTTATTTTTTATTTAAGTAAATATTACGGGCTTTAGACTTGATTATTTCCGTTTCATCTATTGTAATGGACGAAAACCGAACCAATTCCTTTTAGCTCATGAAGGTTCGTTTGAACCCCTCTGATAGCTTCCCGTGAAGGGTTAAAGGCGTAACTGTGGCTTTAGGGTGTGAGTTACTTTTCGTTTTGTTCGTAACAATCGTTGGGGCTCCACTTTGGAGAACTATTTAAAATCGAACTGCGAAGGAGCATTTAAACGGAGATCAAAAGGGATCAGAGAGTCTTTAGCTTAAACACGCTCACGTTGAGACCTTTCTAAACTTTTATATTATGTTTCAACGTTCTAATATCATGGATTTCGATGTCGTCGTTATAGGCGCAGGAGGAGGAGGTTATCCCGGGGCCTTCAGGTTAGCTAAGTCAGGTTATAACGTGTTGATGGTAGACCCCAAGGGAGTGCTCGGAGGAAACTGTCTCTATAGCGGATGCGTCCCCTCTAAGACAGTTAGGGAGTTAGCCCACACGATTTACAGGATCAAGAACGTGCTTGGCCAGGAAGTGAAGGTAGACTTCAAGGAAATCCAGAGACAAAAGGATAGGGTCCAAGAGATCAGGTTCAAACAACACGAAAGGGAGCTCTCCGAGCACGGAGGAGTAACCTTCATGAAGGGTATCGCAAGGATAAGGGACCCCAAGAACGTAATAGTTGACGTTGATGGGAAGGAAGTTGAGGTGAGAGCTAAGTACGTTCTGATAGCTAGCGGAAGCGAACCTGTAAAACCTAAGTTTCCCGGATCGGAGTACTGCATAACGAGCGACGATTTGTTTGAGTACAAGAGCAAGGTTTCTGACCTCCCCCAGGACATGGTAATAGTGGGTGGAGGTTACATAGCGATTGAGGTCGCATCGGTCTTCTCCAAGCTTGGGGTGAAGACTCACCTCTTAGTGAGAGGCGATAGGGTCCTCAAGGGTTTCCCAGAGCAGATGGTGAAGACGTTACTATCGTCCTTAAAGCTGGACATAATGTACAACTCGCCCCTATTCGAAGTAAAGAAAGTTGGCTCCGAATACGAGGTTATCTTCGGAAGTGGAGGGGTGAAGAGAAGCCTCAGGACGAATCTAGTCATGTTAGCTACAGGGAGGAAAGCTGTGATACCTAAGGGGAGTGAGGGATTGACCAACGAGAAGGGTTACATTAAGACTGACGAAGCGATGAGGACCAGTCTACAGAACGTTTTCGCGGCAGGCGACGTTAACGGCTTAGCCCCCTACTTTCACGCTGCGGTTAGGATGAGCTTGGCCGCAGCTTATAACATAATGGCTAACGGAGAGCCTATTGATTACGTTGACGTTAGGAGCGTACCCGTAACGCTCTACTCGATACCTTCAGCCTCTTACGTGGGAAACGTAAACCCCAGTGACGCAATTGAGGTGACCTACAATATGGAAGATGAGGTCATGTCTCAGATGTATAACGAAATGGATGGTGTGCTTAAGCTCTTCTTCGAAAGGGGGAGCTTAAGGCTATTAGGAGGATGGATGGTGGGAGTTCACTCTCAATATTTAATAAACGAGATAGGACAGGCTGTCGCTCACGGGCTGACAGCTAGGCAACTGGCTGAGTTCGCCGATCAACACCCCTCAACGAACGAGATAGTGAGCTACGCGGCCAGAAAGGTTCTGTAGCTAAGGTGAGCCCAAAGGGTTTTTAAGATTAAAAACTTTTTAAACATCAAAGCGGTTAAGGTGATGGAGAACTCAAGGCTTGACGTGAGATGAGATATAGGTAGCACAGTCCCAAAAAGACGTTTGGGCTTTTAGAGATCGCATAAGGAAAACTAGAAAGATCGCTTGAGCTATCTCATGATGTGAGCTAAACGCTATGAGAGCGTTGCGTTAAATGATTTCACTCACTTAACTACGAGCACCGGCTTCTTTGTCCTCTCAGCCACGGCTGAGCTAACGCTCCCCAAAATAAGCTTTTTGAATCCCTTATGACCCCTTGTTCCCAAGACTATGAGGTCAACGTCCTCCTCCTCAGCGAACTTAGTGATCACCTCCTCCGGAGGTCCAGTTGCGACCTTGTACTCAATGCTTATCCCAGACTCTATAGCCATCCTCTTGATCTCCTCGGTGTGTAAAGATATTACCTCCCTCTTCTTCCTTAAGTCCTCCTTGTAGTAAGCCTCTATGACGTACTCTCCAGGATCTAACGCCTCAACTACCACTACCTTCGACGAGTGATGTTTGGCCAACTCGATTGCGTGATGCAGGGCCCTCTTAGAGTGGTTTGACCCATCGTAACCAACTAATAATTTTCTATACAGCTTTGATCACTGCTAAATATAATGATTTGCAACAACTTAAACTTTTTGTTTTAAAGTGTTCAGAGTAGATAAAGATATAATGGAAAATTTTTATATAACATATCAAGTTAAATATAAAATAAAAGAACTTTGCGTTATCTGATCAATGATTCTGTGACACGCTTAATAATCCAAAATTTAAAAGCTTAATATGTACGTTTCGGGGCAGTTCCTCCCAGAGCTTCTCAAACCTGAAACCATGATCGACCTCATCGAGAGGGCTAAGCCTGAGAACGTGGCGATCGAGTACTTTGGAACGAACGTGACTTACTCTAAACTATGGGAGATGGCTAGGAGCGTCTCAAACCAGTTGCCGATTGAGAAAGGGGATGTGGTAATGGTCTCCACTCAAAACGTACCCCAGTTCCTCATCTTGGAGCTCTCCATTTGGAGTAAAGGAGGGGTAGTCCTCCCCGTCAATCCGTCCTACTCTGAGACGGAGTTAACTTTCCTTGCTAGGGACTCTAATGCTAAGCTTGCTATCCTATCTTGCGAATCGAACTCACCTGTAGGTCTGAACGTGATTAGGACGAACCCGCAAACCTTTGGCACGATAGAGTGGAAAGTGAAAGAGTGCGAGGACGAGCTAGACTACTCGGGCGAAGGTGGCGAGGTGAGCAGACCTTCTCCCAATGACGTTGCCGTCCTTATGTACACTTCAGGAACTACTGGGAGACCTAAGGGAGTACCGATCACTCACGCTAACCTCTACTCCTCCTCGTTAATTTACAACAGGTGGTTTAAGTTCACAGAGGAGGATAGAGTGTTGGGAGTCTCTCCTTTCTTTCACATCACTGGACAGGTGTTTCACCTAACGTCATCAATTATGGCGAACTCAACCGTAGTTATGACCTATAGGTTCGATCCGAACTCAGCCTTAAGGTCAATCGAGGAGAGCAAAACCACAGTAACGATGATCGTAGCCACCGCTTACAGGGCCATGTTGAAGGCCTACTCGGGTCAAGATCTCTCGTCCATGAGGTTGTGGTCCTCTGGAGGGATGCCTGTCCACAGGTCTTTAGAAGAGCAGTGGAGAGCTAGGTTCGGAACTTGGATATACGTAGCCTGGGGACTAACCGAAACGACCTCCCCGGCAACTCTTTGGCCCTACCCCTACGACGGTAAACTTCCGGGGGACGAGATCGTGAGCTCAGGGATACCAGTTTATAACACCGAAATAAGGGTTGAGGACGAACTGCTGGTCAGAGGACCGCAAGTGGTGAAAGGTTACCTCAACTCGGAACCCTTTAAGGACGGGTGGCTTCCCACAGGAGACGTAGGTGAGGTGAGGAACGGATGGGTGTACGTGTTGGATAGGAAAAAGGACGTCATCGTAACTTCTGGGTTCAAGGTCATGCCCAGAGAGGTGGAGGAGGTCCTCCTTCTTCACCCCGCGATAGAGGACGCTGCTGTAGTTGGTGCTCCGGACGAGTACAGAGGGGAGTCAGTTATCGCGTATGTCAAGTTGAAAGAGGGGTTTAAGACGAACGTGGAGGAGATAATAGGTTTCTGCAGAACTAAGCTAGCTCCTTACAAGGTACCTAGAGAGATAAGATTTGTAAATGAGATCCCGAGGACTGACACAGGGAAGACCTTGAGGAGAGCGTTAAAGTGACCTCATGAGGTCCCTTTCCTCCCTCTCCTTTATATCCTCCTTAACTATGTCGCAGGCCAATATCTGCTTGCTGTGCTTACTGACGTGAGATATAGCTTGATCTAATATGGCCTTAACGTCGTTAGTGACCGAGTAGATCGAGTTCTTCCCCCTTTTCTTAACCTCAACCACCCCGCAGTTCCTTAGACAAGCTAGGTGGTGCGAGATCAGCGATTGGGACTTATTTAGGGAAAGTGAGATCTCTTGAACTGAGGCCTCCCTTTCCAAAAGGAGGAGGACGATCTCCAGGCGAGTGTAGTCAGACAGCGCCGAGAACAAGGATTCGAGCTCAAGTATAAGCGGTTTGTTTTCCATACATTAAAATCCCCCTTTAAGGTTAAAAGCGTATTAGGGTTCACTTAGCGTGAAGTGAAACGTCCTCACTTACGTTAAACCCTCACGGTTCGGGTGAAACGTGTAAACCACTGTTTAACCTTACTTTATTTCCTTTTAAAGAGACATATCATTATGGACTCCAAGTTCCTGTTCAAAGGTAATCTCGTTAGCTTGATAGCGTCCTTAATAATCCTAGCAGGACTTGTACTTCTGGAGATAAACGGTATATCTTTCGCCTTGTCTGGAACCTTCCTAGCGATTATGACCGTGGTGTGGATACTAGCGATACCGTCACTCGTGTCATATCACAGGAGCAAGCTGGAGAGAAGGTGGATCCTTGACTTCTTCGGGATCGCTGCAATGGTTATAACTCTCGTCGGTCTTATCTTAGCTTACCAACGCTCCTTCCTCGGAGTTGAGATCATAGTCCTAGGATACACGCTAGAACCTATCGCTGGGATATCAATCTACCTCACGGCCAACAAGATATCTAAGCTCTACTCCTCCCTCTTCTTCTGGGGAGCGGTGGTCTTCACGTTCGGGTTACCTCTCTACTTTTTCAATTTAGGGGATATATCCATATTTGGGGACGTCGTAAAGATGGTCGGCATAGTGATGTTGATGAGGTCGTACTTACTGAGCAACCTAACGAAACGTTAATATTTTTTCGTATCGATCTCTCCTCGTGAAAACGTACAACCTAGGCTATTACGTAAATTTGATTCAAGGTGACATAACCGAGGTGGAGGCCGACGCCATAGTGAACGCCGCAAACTCTTATCTCTCCCACGGAGGAGGGGTTGCCCTGGCGATAGTGAGGAAAGGAGGTCACGTCATTCAAAGGGAGAGCGATGAGTACGTAAGGAGGCATGGTCCGGTTCCGACGGGGGAGGTCGCGGTGACCTCGGCGGGTTCGTTGAGGGCAAGGTACGTCATTCACGCTGTGGGACCTAGGTTCGGAGAGGAAGGGGAGGATAAGCTAGCCTCCGCCATTCGTAGATCTCTAGAGAAGGGGGAGGAGTTGGGGCTCCACTCTATAGCCCTACCTGCAATATCAACCGGGATATACGGATTCCCTTTAGAGGTTTGCGCTGAGGTCATGGCGTCCACGTTCCTCGATTTCAAGCCCAGGAGCATAAGGAAGGTATTCGTGGTCCTCTATTCGAAGGAGGCGTACGAAAAGTTCCTCAACGTCTTCAACAAGAGGCTGACCCTTTGAGCTGTGACCCTAAAGCAGATCATGTTTTAATATAGAGTCTATATAGTTTATAAAAATTATATTGAGAATTCTTAAAAATTATATTCTAAGAGTTTGTCAGAGCAAAAATGAACTTAAAGGCTTTGTTAGTTTCGTTCCTTTTCATCCTCTCCGTCCTATCCACGGTTCAGCTTAGCGCTGAGAGCTCAAACACTGCCACCCCTATAAAGCACGTAGTGATCCTAATGCTTGAGAATCACGCTTTCGACAGCTTGTTCGGAACCTACCCGTTCGGTTACCCTGTAATAGAGAACAACATCACCTTATCCTTAATGAGGCCTGTAAACTACATCTACAACGTTTCACTTCTTCAAGAGCTCATTAACGATAGGGGGAACGTCTCGTGGATCTCACTACCTGACGGAAATGGAGTCCTCCATCCCTATTACGCTAACTCCACGGTGCTAAAGGACCCAGTTGAGGGTTACGTCAACTATCATGAGGATTGGAACTGGGGGAAGATGAACGGGTTCGTTAACGGCTCCGGTCCACAGTCCTTGGCTTACGTTTCTTACGAGCAAGTGCCTGTCCTATGGGACTACGCTGAGGAATACGTGCTTTTCGATAACTACTTCTCCGCCACGCTTAGCGTAACCGTACCTAACAGGATAGCTATGATCACGGGTTACCCAACTCAAGTGGAGAGCGACTCACCGCAATTCAACGAGATACCTTACAACTCCTCGATCTTGTACCAGCTTTCCAAGTACAACGTGAGTTGGGACTGGTACGAGTACGGTTACTCAAGAGACTTTCAACTGATCTCTCCTGATCTATACCTAGGGTACAACAACACGGCTCCGTTACCTGTGAGCTTATTGACTAACTCCTCTCAGTGGAACTCTCACTATCTAGATCTTACTGACTTCATAGATTCTGCAGAGAGAGGGGACCTGCCTTCGGTTTCTTTCGTAATGTTCACCGGTCCTGCCGGTTACGATACTCACGTCCCTGGGCTTGACATGCACCCTCCTTTCAACACCACGATCTCTATGATTGCGCTAACCAAGGTGATTAACGCCGTGATGACGGGGCCAGATTGGAACTCGACGGTTATATTCATCACCTTTGATGAAGGTGGAGGATATTTCGATCAGGTAATCCCTCCAATAGTTTACGGCTACGGGTTGGCCAACGCTCCTACCATCTCTAAGGTCATGCCGGGTTACTTCACGTTAGGTCAGAGGATACCCACTATCTTGATCTCTCCATACGCTAAGGAAGGTTTCGTAGATAACTACACCTCTTCGGACTACTCAATCCTCGCGTTCATAGATTACAACTGGAGGTTGCCTTATCTTAACCCTATAGTTGAAGAGTTTGGAGCGAACTCCATTATCAACGCGTTCAACTTCACCAAGCCTAGGGCACCCATAATCCTAACCCCTGAGAATTGGACCTATCCTCTTAAGCTGCAATACCCCATTCATTACGGATACGTGGCTACAGTAAACAATAACTACACTATTTACAATGAAATCTATAAGGTTAAAGGGTTAGGCGAGTTCACCCTCCCTTCATATTTCGTTCAGGCTAACGCCTACTCCGGCGAGGCGAGCGGATCGATTTCATCTCCCAGTGAGGCGGGCGGATCGGGTTCGTTTAGCCTACTCTTGCTAATTCCGATACTTGTAGTGATAATAGCGGTGGGGATCTACCTGGAGAGGAGAAGGTAAAGTCGTTTTAGTCATATATATAACTCTATATAATCTATTTAATCTATTTAGGATACCTTTTTCTAAGAGACGTAGTTATAACCCCCTATGGATTACCTTATCTTAGGAATAATATTGGGCGTAGTTCAGGGGATAAGTGAGTGGCTCCCGATAAGTAGCAAAACTCAAATCTTGATAGTCTCGACTTTCCTCCTCGGTATACCGTTCAGTATAGCTTACTCTTTCGGACTCTTCATGGAAATAGGGACGATATTCGCTGCGATCGTTTACTTTAGGAAAGTCATATGGGGAATACTTAAGGCGTTGATCGGGAAAGGAACTAAAGAGGACCTCCTCCTTTTGAAGGCTTTGGTCGTTATCACCGTGATAACTGGTCTCATAGGGGTTCCGATATTCGTTGCCGTCGAGAGGCTAGTTAACTCCCCAGCCTTAGGGATCCCAATGGCGATGCTCGGCCTTGTGTTGATAGCTGACGCTGTAGTTATCTACTTCTCAAGGAGGGGAAGACCTCAAAGGGAGTTGAGGGACATAACGCTAAAGGACATGATCATAGTTGGGATAGCTCAGGGGTTGGCTGCCCTACCGGGTGTGAGCAGATCAGGGATGACAACTTCGTCCCTTCTCCTACTAGGGGTAAAGCCTGACGACTCGTTCAAGCTCTCTTTCCTCTCTTTGATCCCTGCGGCCCTAGGAGCGATAGCTGTGACGATACTCTTCAGCAAAAGTGAGGTTATACAGGCCCTCCACTTGATCGATTTAGGCGGGTTGATAACCTCGATTGCCGTAGCGACGTTAATTAGTCTATTGCTGATTGATGGGCTCTTAAAGTTCGCTAAAAGTAAGAGGATACTAACGCTGATCTTGACTTTAGGACTGCTGGCCGTTTTGAGCGGAGCGTTGACCGCTATCTTCGGTTAACTCCTTATTACGCAAGCTGCTGACTTGTCAACCAATCTAGGGGCCAACTGCTCAGACAATAAGTAGACATGGTAGTTCCTTTCCTTACCGATATGCTCTATACTCAGAGATGTGTTCACCACGATTTCGAATCCTCTCTTGCTCAGGAGCACGATCTCCCTATCGCCCACTGCGTTCGTTGCTATAACTTTGCCTATCTCTTTTATCATCTCTATCTCGTAAGTACCTGTCCTATCGACCACCCTGAACGTCTTAGAGAACGTTGATGGAGACATCAAGATCGAAATATCCTTTTCGAACCCCCCGCTTGCGAGGACCTCGTAACCTCTTACAACGTCGTTCAAAACGTTCCCCGGCTGTGACCAGTCCACTCCGGTTATCTCAGTTCCTAACTTATATATGGAAAACGGATGGCCTTTTAACAGTAGGTTGTTTTCAAGGTCGGTGAAAGTCTTACCGGCAATGGTCGCCACCCTTCGCATCTCAGATAAATGGCCAGAATTAAACTTGACCTCTAGAGATACGTAAGGAATTTCGGCTGTGCTCAAGACCTTGGTTTGGACAACGCTCTCTCCAATTGAGACTTCAGATAAGGAGATGGTGGTGGAGCTTGAGCTAACTATGCTGCCTAACTCAAATACAACTCGGTTCGAATTGACGCTTTCCATCAGCGGTCCTATGGGATCCCAATCCCAACCTGAATACTCAACTAACTTGAGAGGGGTCGGGAGTCCAAGCGTTAAGTTCTTATGAGTTCTTTCACGTGATCCATACTCTTCCCTCAAGTTTATCTCAATTTGATTTGAGTCCCGTGAGAGTTTACCGAGCGTCCTTAAGAGCTCTTCAAGTTGAGTTATCTTCTCTCGGGTTATCTTATCATGAATCCTCTTCAGCTGGGGATCCTTAATGAGTTCGTTTTGCTGTAAGTGAGAATTTAACGTTTCCACCTCAGTAGCTAGAACGTTACCTATTGCCTTCATCTTTTCATCCCGATCTAACTCCTCCTCTGTAGTTGAGGGATCTTTTGACGACATAAGTAGGAAAGCCCCTCTCTATTATTAAAGTTACCTAGTTTGAAACAACTTCAATATTAAACTTAAGCTTTTCACTTTTTAGATATTTGAGAAGGTTTAATTTCACGTTCAATGTCTTAAACGAACGGCTGGTCACCTGAGCGTGCTAGCGTTCAACTTAAGCTTTTCACTTTTTAGATATTTGAGAAGGTTTAATTTCACGTTCAATGTCGTGAAAACGTCTAAATACACGGAAGGAACGCATCAACGTTCGTCTAGACGCTTGTAAGTTAACCTTTTTATCGTCAGTAAGAGCTCTATGATATGAAGCCCTCCGTTAAGGACCTCAAGGAGATCTTCAAGCCTAAACTCAAGCCCATAATTTGGAACGAAGAGGGTAAGCTAACTCTTCTCGATCAGTCAGCCCTGCCGTTCGAGACGGCTTTCGTTACCTTAAGCTCACCTGATGAGGTGGCAGCTGCTATAAGGACCATGAAGGTTAGAGGCGCTCCAGCTATCGGGATAACCGCATCCTTCGCCATGGTCTTAGCGATAAAGAACGAGAGTAACTTAAACCAGGCGTTAGTTGCTTTGAGCAGAGCCAAACCCATCCTGGATAACGCCAGGCCGACCGCCGTTAACTTGAGTTGGGCCACTTCTCACATGCTCTCCACAGCGAGAGCTCTCGTGGAGAAGGGGGAAGTAAGGAACACGAGGGAATTATGGAGCTCCCTAGAGGCTGAGGCTAAGAGGATATACAATGAGGAGCTAGAAGCTGAGCTTCAGATGGGACTGTACGGGTTAGATAAGATAAGTGATGGGGATACGGTTTTAACTCAATGCAACGCTGGAGGGTTAGCTACGGGAACCGGTTTGGGTACAGCTTTGGCTCCAGTTAAGATAGCTCACGCTTTAGGTATAAAAGTCTCAGTAATAGCTCCTGAAACTAGGCCTTGGCTTCAAGGGAGCAGGCTAACCGTATACGAGCTAATGACGGATGGGGTACCGGTTACTTTGATATCCGACACGGCTGTCGGGTTAGTCATGTACCAAAGGATGGTTAACAGCGTGATGGTAGGAGCTGACAGGATATTACAGGACGGACACGTTTACAACAAGATAGGGACTTTCAAGGAGGCCGTCATAGCTCACGAGTTGGGAATACCCTTCTACGTTTTGGCCCCCGTCACGACGTTTGACTTGAAAAGCAGGGCCGAAGACGTGATCATTGAGGAGAGGGACCCCAACGAGGTCAGAACAGTGAGGGGGGTCCCTATAGCCCCTGAAGGAGTTAACGTCTACAACCCCGTCTTTGACGTAACGCCTCCTAAGTACGTTACTGCCCTGATAACGGAAAAAGGGGTTATCTACCCTCCCTTCGAGAAGAACGTAAGGAAAGTAATTGAAAGATGAAACTAAGTGAGGTACAGTCAGTTAAGGTTTACCCTCTTCGTTAGGTACTTGAACGCTACGCTTCCTATCAAAGTGGTGAGTATTGCCATGAAAACGAGACTTCCGAACTCCTCATTGTTGATCACGCCCATCGATATGCCTATGGACGCTATGACCAAACCGGTCTCTCCTCTAGGGGTCATCCCTATCGCAACGAAGTTGGCCTTCTTGAAGTCCTTAAACTTGGCGTAGGCGAACGGGAAGACTCCTAACCACTTGAAGATGAAGGCTATTGCGGTCAGCTCCAGTGACAGCAAAAGGACCCCCACGTTGAGCTCATGAAGGTTTACCTCAGCCCCGACAGTTACGAAGAATATAGAACCGAAAACTCCTAACAGAACGTTATTTATTTCCTTTATCTTCTCAGTCTTGTAACTCTCCGCAAAGGCCACTCCAGCAACGAACGCCGCTATAATTGGCGCGTAACCTAACGAGATCATCAACAGGACCAACCCGAAGAGAACCACGAACGAGAACTCTATCAGATAGTTCTCGCTTACTCTGTTTGATATCCTAGGGACAAAGTAAAGTGAAGCCAACAGGATTATAACCCAGATTAGAACTAAAGTAGCTATCTTAAACCCAAACTGAAATAAAGTAAGCTTTTCCCCTTGAACTACGGTCAAAACGGTCGAAAGCAAAAGGAAGTCTACAACGTCGTCCACAGCTGCAGACGAGAAGAGGAAATCTATTGGCCCTCCCTTAAGCTTCTCCGTCTCGATAATCGAGATCAAGGCAGCGAGGCTGGTGGCACCTAAAGAAGTACCTATAAAAAGAGCTGAGCTCTCACCTAGGCTTTTAGAGTAGATCATGTACCCGGCGAAAAAGGGGAAGAGAGCGCCTAACGTAGCTCCCAAGAAGCCAAAGAGCCCAGAAGACTTTATCGGGGCGATCCCGTGCTCCATTCCTGACGTGAAGATTAAAAGAAGTATTGAAAATTCGGCAATGAAGATGACGAAGTCGTTCAATCCGATTAATGAGTAACCTAGAACTGGGTTTATTACCAGAGCTAAGAAACTTACTAAGATCCCTACGAGGATCTCTCCCACTAATTGAGGGAGGTTATACCTAGACAGGAACGCTCTAACTACTTCCGCCAACAGGATGAAGAGGGATATGTTGAAGAGCGCAACGTATATCTCATTCATGATTCTGTAAAACTTATTTTATCTTAAAAGTTCGATTTAGGAACGTTTAGAAATTAAATTAAGTTTTAGGTTGGGACTCAAGGATAAGCTTCTTATACGCGTACTTAACGTTGATCTCCTTCAACGCCTCATCTATGAGCTTAGGCATGTTACTGAATAAATCGAACCAGGTGTTTTGAGAGGTCCAGGCTCTCGCCTCCAACGTCACACCGTTTTCAGAGAACGATACTGGGAAAACGACTACCTTTGGCTCAACCAAGACGAACCACTGTTGGTTAAGCTTATCTGTCACAGATTGGACTACCTTAGTAATGTCATTCTCTTGAAAGACAGTGAACTGCACTCTAACTAACCTCACGATAGATCTAGAGAAGTTAGTCAATAGTGACGTAAACACTAGGTTGTTAGGAACCCTGATGAACTGTCCCTCCCATGTATATATCGTAGTTGACATTATTCCTATGTCCGTGACCAACCCCACATTATCTTGATACCTTATCCAGTCACCGACTTTGAACGGTCTCTCTACGGCTATGAGTAAGCCTGCGAAGAAGTTTGAGAGCGTGCTTTGGAGCGCTAAACCTAAGATTATGCTCACCACTCCACCCGCTATCAACAGGCTCGTCACGTCTATCCCAGCAATCCCCACTGCGGTGGCTAGGCCTATTGCGATCACAATGTAGTATATTGCCTTACTTATGCTCTGAGTGGTGTGAGCTGGTAGCTCTCCGTGAAGTCTTCTCCTAACTAGCACGGATAGGACCCTAGCGATCAGTATAGAGGAGATCACTATAACAAGGGCTTCTAGATAAAGTAGGTAGTTCACTGATCTCACCATTAAGTTCCTTCTGAAAGCTCTAATTGCCTTGTGAAAGCCGTAAGAGGAGTGTGATCGTAAAGTTTAGCCCCCTCAACTGAGGGCTTATTCGTGTGTTTCACTAAAGCGAGTCCTTTCTTTATCCTTTCCATTTTAATCAGTTCTCCATAAACGGCCCCGTCTTTGCTGAACAGGGAGTAAAAGGAGGTGTTGAATATTATGGTCTTTATATCTCCAATGCTCTCCGAATCGTTAACGATCTCAACCTTCGTTAAAGCCCTATCGTTCTCAGTTGACGTGATCCTATCGTAGACCCTGGACGTCCAATACCTATAGACGAAACCGCTCTTTATCGAACCGTAGAGTGAGTACTTCTTAGGAAACCTCTCCACTGTGAACAAAAGTCTGTAGTTCTTACCATCCGTCGCGAACACACCTATATCAAGAGGGATCTCAACGAAGAAGGAAGTTTGTGATTTCGCTGGGATTATAACAGGGGAGTCCAGCACCACTCCTAATATGTTAGTAACGCTCTTATTTACGCTTATTATTGGGAGCTGAACTACCTTCAGGTTGTCGGGTATGTAAAACTTCTTATCGTTGTATTCGTAAAGGATCATCACTATCCCAATCTCCATTATGGATAATAAGGTTTTTAATATCAGAGTTTGAGCTCTGACGTAGTCAGAATGTAAACGGCTACGCCGTACTTAAACACATAAAGTGAGTGAAGGCTATGATGGACGTAAAACTGAAACTTACTCTTCACATGACGTTAGCCCTAGTCCTCACCTTACCATCCGTAGGGGATTATAGTGATCGTTTTGGACTCTATCTTTAAGATCCCTCTAATTTCCGTCCTTCCCCTCCTGGTGACGTTTTGGCTGATTCAGTGGCTCGTTTCCCCTTACGTTATTAGGAAAAAGGCTCACGAGGTTAGCCCATATGACGCCGAATACGGATGGGTAGCAAATATAGTTTCAGATATATCAAGGGTTTCAGGTATACCCCCCAGGGTTTTCCTGATTGACGCCCCCTATCCCAATGCCTTCGCCTATGGGAACAGCGTAAGTGAGAGAAGAATTTGAATAACGGTACCGTTATTTAAGGTGTTAACCAAGGAGGAGCTGTCCGCAGTTTCAGCCCATGAAATAGGTCACATAAAACATGAGGACGTAGAGATAGGAACCACACTGGTCCTTATCCCCACAGCCCTGGGATACATAAGCACTATACCAATAAACCTAGGTGTCCTGGCAATAACAATAGCAGCGGACCAATTTCACCTTCTCCTTGCGACTTTTCTCCTAACTCTAGGAATCGTACTGTTAGCCGCGACCTTTACGCTAAAGATATTCGTCTTGTGGTTTAACAGATTGAGGGAGCTCTACGCTGATTACAACTCGTTTATAGTCCTAGGCGAAGGGTAAAAAGCGCTCACGACTGCGTTAGCTAAAATTGAGATTTATGTGCAAAACAAAAGCTTGACCCTTTCACTGGAATAATCGTGACCGCTACGCCTGTGAAGTTAGAGGAGGATCCCTATCTCTTGCTTAATCTTGGTTAAATAAGAAGGTGAGTCTCTCAACGGACCTTTTCTTCACTCACCCACATCCTGCTAGGAGGGTTCAAACGAATGGCTTAGTGTATCGAAGGACTTGACAAAACCTCAAGGCTCAAACCTGGAAAGTCTTTAACTTAGAAGCGTTAAGATTTAAATAGGTATGCACAAAATTCACTTGTGGATTCAAACCCCTTTAGTAAAGACCTGGATAAATTTTCTTGGTCCAAGGTCCATACCTATGCCTTTATAGCTTTTTCAGCCGGGTTCTTCCTTGAGGCCTACATTTTCGGTATGGCCTCAATTGCCACCGGTTGGGTATCCATTCCTAAGTTTCTAACTAGCGTTCTCCTAAGTTGGGCACCGTTATGGTTAATAATAGGTATAATAGTGACTGGTCCCCTCTCTGACAAGCTGGGAAGGAAAACAATGTTTTACCTCACGATGGCTCTATACGGCGTTGGAGCCATTGGACTCATGTTCAGCTACACCTACTTGATGCTACTAGTCTTCCTGGCTATGATGCTTTTCTCCGCAGGAGGAGAAATGAACACCATCATGGTGGCAACGCACGAGATCATGCCTAGGAAACATAGAAGCAAGGCGTTCTTCCTGGAGCTGAACTTCATCAACATAGGAGGTTTTGTACTAGGACTGATAGGATATCTAGTTCAGAACCAATCCGTTCTCTTCCAAAGGGTGATGATTGGAGCTACCGTGCTCATAGTTCTCGCGATTCTCGTTTACACAAGGATAAACCTACCTGAATCGGTGAGGTGGTTGGAGAAGCAGGGGAGGTTTAAGGACGCTGAGAGGGAGATAAGGAAGTACTTCAACGACGTGAAGGTTATATCCCAGGATGAGCTTAGACCTAAGGTTAGGGTTCCAGCGCTCCCGATGTGGTTCAAGCTCATGGTAGTGATATTGATAGCCGCTGCCAACACTATAGGTTACGGGTTGATGACCTACGTCCTAGGACCTTACTACTTCTCTAGTCAAACCGCCTTGATCATATTGGTCGCTAACGCTGCTGAGATGGCAGTAGGGTTCGTGATCGGTCTGTTAGCTGACGTGCTCAGCAGGAAACTCTTGCTCCTAGTCTCTTTCTTGGGGGCGACCGGGATGACGTTCCTGATCATGGGTACTATACCTTTCTGGAGCTCGAGTCTTTCGCTCTTTTACTCCCTTCTGGTCTTACTCAACCTGTTCGTTGGAGTGTCCTACCTGACTGAGGACGCGCTCAAGAGTGAGATCTGGCCTACGTTGAGGAGAGGTACCATAACGGCGGTAGCCAGGTTCGTTTCAATAGGGGCCTACATCCCCACTATATACCTCACTAGTAACTTAAGTATAACCCAATACACTCTGTTTAACGGTTTGGTGTGGGCTGTGGGAACTGTGGCTGCCGTACTGTGGTTCATCAAAGGCTACGAGACCGGAAAGGGCGTAAGCGTTGACGAGATCTCAGGTGAGGCAGAGGGAGCTAAGGTTTAGAGACTCTCTTAAAGTTAGGTCTGCCGTCACCTTTAACCGCAATCACTTCCTCCCCTATTTCGACCTTATCTAACACGTTAGCGTAAAGCCTGAATCCCTCCTCCATCTCGATTATAGCGTAAACCTTTCCTTGAAATTCGGTAACTGAGAATACCTTACCCTTGCCTGAGCTCACTCTAACCTCAAGGCTAGATGAGTGACAGTTGGGGCACCTGTCCCTCGGGTAAAAGAAGTTTCTTTTACAATTTAAGCAGTGTAGGTAAGGAACTTTACCCTCTCTAAAGGACTCCATCTCACTCACCAAGGATCATAGTGGTCGAGTGTGCCCTGTTCCATCCTCCTATTCCGTTAATTAACACTTGATTCACGTCCTTAACCTGTCTTCCCTCTCCCATGCGGTTCAGCTGAATTAAGGCCTCCTCTAAAATCACCCCTCCGCTCATGTATGCCGGCTGTCCAACGTTAAGAGATCCTCCTCCAGTGTTTATGGGGATCTCCCCCTGATAGGTGAAATCTACCTCTTCGGCGAACTTCCCTCCCTTCCCCTTCTCCGTCAACCCAACGTCTTCGAGTTGTAGAAGCACGGTAATCGTAAAGGAATCGTAAAGCTGAAAACAATCGATCTTATCAAGCATTTGGCGAGCTCCCCTTGCGCTCTCTATCGCCGGCGTTGACACTATGTCCGGCAATTCAGGAGGCATGTCTGGCCAGTGCGCCTCACCGAAATGTTTTATCCTCAGAGGTCTTAAGTTAGATTTCCCCCCGGACTTACCTACTACGAAAACGTGAAAACCGTCAACTGGGTAAACTATCTCCAGCAGTCTCAGCGGATCGCTCACTATCCTAGAAGAGATAACGTCCTTCACCTCAATCCTCTCTTTGTAAATTGCACTTGGATTACCTGACGCGTTGAACCTCTGCTTCACTGCTATCTCCGCCCTCTGTTCGTCAGACGTGCCGAAGAGGTGGGAGTGTCTCTTTGCTACTAGAGCGTAGTCCGTGACTGGGTTCATGTCCTCGTATGTCCTGAAGTACTCGTCAAAGGGAGTTAAGGTAATCCCTTTATAAGCTCTATCTATAGAGTCAGCCGTTACCTTCCTTTCCCTCACTGGAGAGGCTTTCCCTCCTACAATTAATAAGACGTTGTCGGCGTCCCCTGACGCGATCGCCTTCTCTGCCCTGTAGAGCATGGCTAAAGCTGAGGCTCCACCGAAATCGACGTAGTCTAAAAACCTAGGTCTGATACCCAGATATTGAGCCAATTGACTTGTGTAAAAGTGAAGGGCTATGTTGCCATCGAAAGTGCCAGGGAGAAAAGTGGCGATCAATCCGTCTATGTTATCCCTTTGGAGTCCTGCCATCTCCAAGGCCTTATCCACAGTATCAGACATGAGACGGAAGGTCGACCCTTCGTACCTCTTGTGGATTGAACTCGAGAAACCTAAGATCACGTTCTCACCTAGAAAGTGAGTCCACCCGTCACACCTATCACTTCACCCGTAATGTAAGAGGCCTCGTCTGAAGCCAAGAACACAACGAGGCCGGCCACGTCTTCAGGCGTGCCTACTCTAGGGATGGAAAGTCTCTGAAGGAACTTCTCCCTTACCTTTTCGGGTACAGACCTGGTCATGGGGGTGTCTATGAAACCTGGTGCTATAGCGTTAACCGTGATGTTGTACCTACCGAGTTCCTTGGAGAGCGTCTTGGTGAAGCCTATCAGCCCTGCCTTCGCTGCCGAATAGTTGGCCTGACCAATGTTACCCGTCCAACTTAAGGAGGACATGTTAATGATCCTCCCGTGTCCGCTCCTTATCATCGTCTCCACAACCTGTTTAGTCATGTTAAAAGCTCCGTATAGGTTGACCTTTATTACGAAATCCCAATCCTCCTTAGACATCTTCACGAAAAGCGAGTCCCTTATAACCCCGGCGTTGTTCACCAAAACGTCAACGTGATCGCTATTGAAGGCTTTGAGCGACTCGGTGACGAACGTTGCGCACGAGTCCCAGTCAGTGACGTCCAAAGGCAGGCCCACAACGTTCAACCCTTTCCTCCTTAGGCTCTCCGCTCCCTCATCGTAGTTTCTTACGTCCCCGATAGCGACGTTGTACCCTCTTTCACCCAACATCTGAGCTATGGTGTATCCTATCCCCCTAGCCCCTCCAGTGACTAGGGCCAATCTCCTCTCGTGTCTCAGGCTCATCCTAATATTAAGTCATTCCTAAGATAAATAATTATGGATGTAAAGCCCAAGACTTTTGACGGGACCGTTAAGATGAGCTCCTAGCTTGGGACCTTCTGGTTGTCAACCACGAGAGGACGATAAAGGAGAGCTCTCCTTGGCTGAATCCATGAGGCTGCCCATAAATGAGACTTAAAGTCCTTGCTTTTGGAGCGACATTGTGGATCTCTTGAGTTCATCGTCCGTGGCGATACAAAAGTTCGTGAGTTGATTGAAGCCTTCTCAAGAGATATGACTAAACCCAGGTTATTCGATCACGCTTAACTCCTTCACGAGAAGTTAAGGCTCTGCTTCCAACCACAAAAGGTGAGGGGATAGGCGAACGTATTTTGTGACCTCTTTGGAACTGGGGCTTTGTCCCATTCTTATACAGACAAACTTAAACCCAGTGCGGATTTGAGATAACCTATGAGAAACTTCATAATAGATTGTGATACTGCAGAGGACGACATATTCAGCCTTTTCATGTTACTTCACAACAAGGTTAAAGTACACGCTATAACCGTGGTTGAGGGTAACGTTTCGTTCCCAGTTGAGGTCCAAAACGCCTTATGGGCCTCAGAGTTCTCTAAAAGATTTTTCGGAGAGGAGGTAAAGGTCTATCCAGGTATGGAGAGACCTCTAGTTAAGGATTTTAAGACTGTGGAGAACGTACACGGGAAGGGCGGAATTGGAGACCTTACATTGAGCTCTAACTTGAAACCTGAGGGGAAACACGCTGTTGACCTCATCGTCGAGCTTGCGGATAGATATCCTGGAGAGTTAGAGTTCTTGGCGATCTCACCTTTGACTAACTTGGCCATGGCCTACCTCAAGGACAGGACCGTAGTCGAGAAGATAAAGAAGGTGTGGGTTATGGGAGGTACGATCAACGGACACGGAAACATAACTCCTGTGGCGGAGTACAACGTTTGGGTAGACCCTGACGCGGCCAAGATAGTGTTCAACTCTGGGTTTGACGTAACCATGGTCGCGTGGGACCTCATAACTCAGTTTACAATTAATGAGGAGTGGGAGGAGATAAAGGGCCTTAAAACCGAATTGAGCGAGATGTACGTTAAGTTCTATAAGCACTACAGGGAGTTCGCTATGACCTATCAGAAGATGAAAGGAAACCCTCACCCGGACTTGATAACTACAGCCGTGGCCTTAGATGAAAGGGTTGCAAAGAGGGTTGAGAAGTTCTACGTAGACGTTGAGAACTGCGACTGCTCAACCAGGGGAGTGACGGTGATCGATTATCTTGGAGTGTTAGGAAGGGAACCCAACGTAAACGTTGTCTTAGATTTAAATAAAAAAGCTTTCCTTGAGGACCTCTACTCCTTACTTAGGAGGTAGATCAACGAATCACACGTCTACCTCTATCCAACCGTTGTTGTCCTTAACGGCGTAAGTCTTTAACCCTAGCTTTTCTTTAGGAGCGTCCTTTGCGACGTAGGGGGGCTCTATCATGGAACCTGTCCTAAGGTCGAAGACCGCGTGATGGCAGTAACACTTGACAGTCAAGTCTTGCGCGTTCAACTCCCCTAAGATACACCTCGCGTGAGAGCAGACCGCGTCAATACCGTAGAGTGTGCCGTTCACGTTAGCTATGAAAATAACCTTATCCTCTACCTTAACCGAGGCGTACCTTGCCTTCTCAAGGGCTTTTGAACTTATGGTTCTTTTCCAAACCATGACCGCTCTCGTGTTTATTTGAAATAATAAGCGTTTTATTAAAAGCGTATAAAGGAGTATTTAATAAAATAATATTTATAATTTTAATTATAGTAAAATCTTGATCCCACTGGGTGAGGAAGGCACGTCTGACGGATGAAGCTCGACGAGGGATTTAAGCTCGCGGAAATCAAAGGGTAAGGCGAGTGATCTGTCTAAGAGAGGATCCTCTAAATAGGAGGAGGTTGTGTAGTGACTGGGACCTCTGTAACCCCTTCGTAGAACTAGAGCGTTTAAAGTTCAACCTTGATCCATGATGGACACGAAGACGCGAGGAAGCGATGAGGACTGTCTCACTGTGCTGATCGAAGGCCCACACGCCCCCATATCAAAACACGCTTAGAAGTCCATCTTTAAAAATGGAAGCGTAGATGTGAAGTCTAAGCGCTGTTTTCAACACGATGAGTTATCAAGGTAACATGAGAGGAGGTTGATAAGTTTTGTAGACCTAGCGGAGGTTTAACGCTAGCTCTGGAGGACTGTGGGGCCCACAAGGAGCCCAGATTCGGTAAAGTGGACCCTTTTTCATTAAAAACTTAAAGGTTCAAGAGAGCGTGAAGGGTTTAGCTAGTTTAAGAGATTCTATCTAATTTAAAAACGACTTAGGTACTCCCATCGTAAAGGGCTGAACGATATGGCTCTCAATTGAGACTTTCACTCGCGTCCCTGATGTTCTAGGATACCCTAGGCCTACGTTTAAAGGAAATTACTATCATGAAGGACCGCAGTTCTCACATCGCCATGTGGTGGACCTTCCTAACCGTATGAAGATCCTAGCTCGATTCAAACCAAATGAAACGCTCTAACGTGTTGGGATCATAGATATATCTTTGATTATAGATATATCTTTTATGGACAGAGAGTTCTGGAAGTACGTTCCCATATTGGCGTTCATCTCCGTTATGACCATGTACGTTGAGATGGTAGTTCTACCTTCCCTCCCAAAGATAGAGAGCGAATTTAACGTTTCTTCCTCCCAGGGATCCTGGATACTTTCCTCGGAGACGCTCTCTGGGATGACCTTGGCCCCCTTCGTTGGAAGGATAGCTGACTCCGCAGGTAGGAAGAAGGTTCTCCTCACGATCTTAGCGGTATACCTCGTGTCAGTTGGGTTGACCTCGCTATCGCCAAACTTCGTTATCTTACTAATCTCAAGGGCGGTTCAGGGAATAGGATTGAGCATAAACCCGTTGGCCTACACTATCATAAGGGAGAGGTTGAGCGATAAGGAACTACCTGTGGCTCAGGGTATAATAGCCTCTACGTTCGCGGTAGGGGCGGCCATCTCAATCCCTATAGGTAGCTTCGTATCTCAATACTTTTCCTGGCAGTTCGCCTACGTAACCGCTATCCCGTTTCTACTGCTCGCTTTGGCCTTAGCCTGGATAGTCCTCCCTAGTTCCAAGCCCTCCGTTGTGAAGGATATAGACTCAATAGGAATAGTCCTTCTAGCCATAGGGTTCCTGCTTATCGGAGTGGGGTTCACAGAAGCTCCTATCTGGGGTTGGACCTCACCAGGTTTCATCTCTCTCCTGTTTGCTGGGATCTCTTTCCTCGTTATATTCTCCTCTCACATTAGGAAGGTTCGGAGTCCGCTGATAAACCCTGAGGACCTCAGAAATCCTAACGTAGCTGTTCCCTTAATTTCGTCCTTCATAACGGGCTTCGGACTATTCCTCACCTTTCAATCGCTTGTCTTCCTGTTTGAACTACCTAAGCCGGTAGGGTATGGGCTAAACATACTTGAAACCGGGGAGACCATGGCTCCCATCTCTCTCGTTCTCCTAGTGGGCGGACCTCTCTTTGGTAGTTTAGTCAACAAGGTAGGGTATAAGAGGGTCATAACGTTCTCCTCGACCTCGTCAGCAGCTACGTTGGCGGCTCTTTCTTTCGTCGTAGGAAAGGTTAGTATTCCGCTCTTAATGGGTGTCCTAGTTTCGGTGCTCTTCTTCATCTCAGGCATGAACGTCACTAGGATAACCTTACTTTTAGCCTCCTCCTCTAGGGAGAGGATGGCCTCAATGACTGGAACCAACACCTCAATGAGACTTATGGGTAACACTTTAGGACCTATCATCAGCGGGTCCTTACAGGATACCTTTAAGTTTCCACTTTTCTTAGGTTTCGTAGGTAACGTTCCGCTCTTCACTTTCATCCCTTCGATTCAAGCGTTTCAGTTCTCTTTCATTACCTCTATGTTCTCTATCTTATCTGTTGTGATCTTAGCAACGAGAATTAAGGAGGGGATCCCAGTGAGGTGATCTCTGTCTCAAGTGGGTTCAGCATAGCCTAATGGGCTTAACTTGGACTGTATATTAAGTTAACAAATAGTGTCAAGTTGTTGTCAAATTCAATCTTCAGTTTATACAGCGCTCCTTGGATAGCGTTAACTGGGACGCTCGAGAGGGTTACCGTCAGGTTGTTATTACCTCTATTGATTTGAGACGGGTAGAAAGAGACCGCATAAACGTCGGTCCCCTCGAGAGCTATCCTCCTGATAATCAATTGATCTGTCGAGTAGAGCGTGAAGGTAGCAACGTTTCCTCTTAAGGTTCCTTGACCGACTTGATAGACTTGAGGGGTAGGTGGACTTGGAGGGTAATAGCTCTGCTGATATTGGCCCTGTCCCTGAGATGCTCCCGACGTTGACGGAGTGGGATAATAATTGGCTATATGATTTAAGGCTGAGTATGAGAGGATCAACCCAATGAAGTTTATGATAGGTATGGCGGTTATTATTCCGCCTATCTTTAGGGTATCGTTACCGTATTTCTCTCCCAAGAAATATAGTGATATCCCTATCAATATCCACCCTACGAAATCTACAAAGGGGATCACAGCCAAAATCGCGCCTATTTTACCTAGCTCCATGTTTTGGACGTACGGTTCAAGCTTAGAGAAACCGCCATAGAGCCTCACTAAAGCTAGTATAGCTAAGACTAAAGCGGCTAGTAGAACTAAAAAGCCTATTGCAATACCTAGCAATCCTCCTAAAAAGAAAAATGAAAGTAATAGGGCACCTACAGCCCCAATCAACGAGGAAACGATCTCGTAGATCAAGCCAGACTGTAGCTCACTCAACCCTTGTCTCTCTTGAAAGTTGGCCATAGGGATCATGTTCACATCTTAGATATAAACTTTATTTTTCATTATCATAACTGGAGATATATGTAAAATATGTGACTTAACGCCCTAAATTTTTAGCGTTGAGATCTGTTTTACGCCAAGACCTCAGAAAGACTTAGAGCGAATTGAGTTGTCATAGAAAGCCTTACGTCGTTCAAGATCGGGGGTTGGGCATCTGATCCAATATTTCCTTCACCAACCTCACGAACTCGCCTTTTCTATCTTTAAATACCTCAGTGTAGGTCTGGGCCCACCTAATTGTTGGATCGCCCCTACTGAACCTATCGTATTGCTCGTATCTCATTCCAACCTCAGATCCTATCACGTCCCACAATAGGTTGAAAGTCTTCACTCTCTCTAGGGCATCCAAACCCTTCATTGCCATATACTTATCTAGGTAGGCCCTCTCCTCAGGGTTCGTGAAGTCCTTCGCTCCTGCTGGAATCGGTATAGACGATCCGGCCGTTATTAGTCTGAGGATTTCGTTCGCTCTAGGCACTGCCTTCATGTTGAAGTGACTGGCGGATATTGAAATGTAAGGATCTGGCCTGACGATGTTTGGAAGCTCCTGAGCCCTGGCCACCGAGCCGTAGAGCGCTGCCTCGTTCATTGCGAGGTAAATGAGAATCTCCCCTATCTTCTCTTGAACGTTGATGAAGGTGTTGGTGTTAGCGGCCTCCGTCACGGTCATCGCTAAACCGGCGAGGAACTTGAGCCTTGCGTAGTGTTGAATCATGAAGTGCCAATTGAACCACCCTCTCAGGCCCACTGTGTGCCACATCAGGTCTTCAATAAGTTCAGGTTTCTTATAGAATATTATCCTATCCCAAGGTACTAGTACGTTATCTAGGACCAGAATGGAGTCTGACTCCTCCCATTTAGACGAGATAGGGTACTCGAACTCTCCTCCCTCTCTTGGTTGGAACCCTCTCCTAGAGATGAACCTAACTCCTTTGCTAGTAGTTGGAATAGAGAAGTAGATTGCGTATCTGGGATCTGAATCCCTCCTCATGTTTGGAAGATACCATAACATCTCAGCGTAAGGCCCAGCCGTGCAAATCATAGCTGCCCCCCTAACTACGACCCCATCCTGCCTCTCCTCCGTAACACCGATTTGAATGTAAGGGTCCTCCCATTGCGAAGGGGGTCTCGATCTGTCATACATGGGGGCTACAATGGCGTGAGTGTAAAAGTGATCCCTTTTCGTTGACTCTCTATATATCTCCATCGCGTTTTCCATGAATTTAGAACCGAAGTTCTTCCCGAAGTAATCCTCAGCGTGAGCGAAGAACACCATAGTCCATAAGTTCATGTAGTCCGGGCTCCTTCCGAAGAAGCCTCTATAATATTCGTATATCTTCACTAGGGCCTCTCCAAGCCTTAGCAACTCCTCCTTACTTCTAGGTCTCACGAGCGT
Organism: Metallosphaera cuprina Ar-4; assembly: GCF_000204925.1. NCBI lineage: Archaea > Thermoproteati > Thermoproteota > Thermoprotei > Sulfolobales > Sulfolobaceae > Metallosphaera > Metallosphaera cuprina. Next base: position 1,069,749 of record NC_015435.1, read on the forward strand.
TATGCTAGTCTCCTCACCTACATCCCTGTTGTAGGCCCTCAAGGACTTGTACTCCTCTTTCCAGTGAAGATCGTAATAGCTGGCAACCGTCTTCACGGGGATTTTATACGCGGGGTGATTGATAACGTCTGTCACAGCTTCCCCTTCATAGTAAGTGACGGGTGGGTTCGCCCTGATGCTCTCTATGTAATCCTTTCCTCGCCTAATCGTTTTCCCACCTCACCATCTCACCGTTAAGGTCCTCTACTGGCATCCATTCGTTAAGCCAGGACTCAGGTATCGGTCTACCCCAGAAGTCGCTCCTGAACCTGTACTGCTCTTGAGTCCACACAACAGGCCTCCACTTGTCCAAGTCCAGGACCTCGTAGTCGCTGTTGAAGAACTCCAGCCTGTTCTTATCCAAATCCCTGATGTAAATGTAGTATCCTTCACTCGCCCCGTGCCTTCCCGGTCCCCTCTCTATGCTGTCCCAGTACCCCAACGAGGAGAGTAAGTCGGCAACTCTTACTACGTCCCTCAAATCGTGAACGTAATAGGTCTCATGATGAAAACCAGGAACGTTCTTTTCAGACTCGGCGAGTGCCACCTCATGGGAGTTACCTCTCTTTGTGAGCCATGTGACCGTCTTCTTCCCGTCCTTGTTGAGGAAACGCTCGGTCTCAACGAAACCTTGTTCCTTAAAGAACCTCTCCTCTTTCTCCAAGTTCTTGACCATAAAGTTGACGTGAGCTAATCTCACTGGTGAGCTTCCCTTGTGAAGGTTAAACTTTAACCTCACGTCGCCAACGTACTCCATTTCCTCGTAGAAGAGTAAAGGTATCCCGTTTGGGGATTGCGTGAGGTAGGCCTCGTTCACTCCCTTCTCATTAAACTTTTGTACCCTGTCTAAGAGCTTTACGTCCTCTACGTTTCTAACTCTAAACCCTACGTAACAAAGGCCTGGAGAGCTGGCCTTCTTCAAAACTAAACTGTGATGTTGACCCTCTTCAATGCCCTTAAGGTAGAGGTGATCTCCATCTTTCTCAGTCAGTGAGAAGCCCAGCACGTTAACGTAAAATTCCTCAGCCGCCTCTAGGTTAGTAACCCTCACGCAGAGGTGAGATAGTCTTAAAACGTTTAAGTTGTTCATTAAATTATGCTAATTTACGAATTTTATTAGGTTTTCATGAAACAGGTTAAAGCTAGCTATTAAAGACAGAGTTCCCTATATTCACTCATGTAGTAAACCAGAGGTTTAGCCTCCCTTATTGTCTTGACCTCAAGGACTTCACCGACGATAATGGCGTGATCTTCAACGTCTATAACCTCCCTCCTCATGGCCTTTATGTAAGCGTAAGAGTCGATCAACACTGGGATCCCTTCCTCTTCCCTATACTTTACTACTTCAAACCTCTTCTGCACGGGTGTGATGGAGAACACTCTTAGTATCTCCTCGGAGTCTACGAAGTTGACAGCGAATTTTTTACTCTCCCTGAAGGGTACGTCGTTTCCTTTACTCTTATCTGCAATAAACATAACGGTGGGAGGATTCAGGGAAACTGAGTTGAAAGTGTTGACGGTCATTCCTACGGGTCTCTCCCCCCAGGTTGTAGTCACAACGACAACCCCTAAGGGGAATCTCCTCATCGAATATCTCAAACTTTCTGAGCTCTCCATTTTCCCACTCAAGGTGAGATCTCGTCCAGCCTCCTATTCGTTGTCTTATGCCCTAAGGAAACCGCTATGACAGCGGAGACGATCTGAAACAGCGCTATAAGAAGGAATACCTCTATCGCAAGACCTGTCGTTACCCCACTTGATACTAAAGAGGCTATTAGCGACGCTATGACAACCGTTCCTATGCCTCCTCCTATGTGACCCAACCCATCAGATAGGGCGAAGCCTGTAGCTCTGGCCCTGGTAGGAAAGCTCTCAGCGCTCCAAGCGTACGAAACTGGTACCCACAAGTTGAAACCGTAAAATAAGACTGAGGACCCTAGGAAGGACAGAGGAAAATTTGTCCTAGCTAAGGCTATGATGATACCACCTATCACGGTAAATAGGACTGAAATCACGGTCCACCTGCTTCTCTCCAACTTATCTCCAGCCAAGATTATTGTGACCGCGCATAGAATGAAACCTATATCTCCGAACGAGGCGATTATCCCCGCCTCAGGAGGAGGGTACCCAAGGGAAGCTAATATTGTAGTCAAACCTGCGGCCAGAACGTAAACAGTCATGTAACCGAAAAACCACATAGGAACGAGGACGGCCAACCTCCTTGCGTACCTCTTGTCTAAGAGGACGGCCTTTAGAGACTCAACGTAAGAGATCTTGTCTGTCACGTAAGGTGGAATCAGTGACGGAAGTGGAGGTAAAGACTTAAGCTTCCTTGAAGCTCTCCCTTCCATTTCTGAGACCACTTTCTCAGCTTCGGATAACCTCTCTCTTGAGATTAACCACCTAGGGGACTCAGGCAAGTTTAACCTGAGTAGAAGTCCTATTAGAGCCAACAGCGCACCTATTCCATACATAACTCTCCACCCGTCGGTAGCGAAGATACCTGAGCCACCTAGTGCGAAGGGCAATCCAAGCGGGAAGGGAGAGGGGGGTGTGGTCAGGAGCAGACCTAACCACAAACCTAGTCCGGCCCCAAGGGTTGAGAAGAGGAAGACCAAGCTAGTGTACTTTGCCCTCCCGTTCGTGGGAGCGACCTCACCAATGTAAGTGTTCACAATAGCTAGATCAGCTCCTACTCCTATGCCGGTGACGATCCTGGCTAACAAGTAGTTAAGGTAATCGTTAGATAAGGCGTTGTACAGGCTACCCAGACCCGTTATCGCCATGGTTATCATCAGCATGTTCCTCCTACCTATCCTATCGGAAAGCGGAGAGAGACGAAGTGAACCCACGATGTACCCTATCAGGTTCAGGAGAACTACGGGACCCAACAAAATCCCGATCTCAGGTGAGGAAGGTCCGCTCACGTGAAAGAGCGTCACCGCCGTCTGAATGAAAGAAACGTTTATATCGAATATATCGAAGAAAGTGAAGAGAAATCCTACACCAAGTATTCCAATAAAAATATATGAGAGAGACCAAATTGGAATCCTATCCAGTCTAGCTATTATCTCTCCACCCTTTACAGATTTCTCAGTCATAATTTTTAGAACGTAAACTATAATTAGTTGTTTATATGAAACCTGTTTTATATTGAAACATTCTAAGTATAAGTTTATAACAATATAAATCAACATTAATAACGAGTTAAATGACATTAAAGAAGGTAACTATGACAGTGAAACATGAGGGTTGTTGGACAGAGGACGTGAACGCTCATACCGTGACGTTAAATTTGGAGGTCTACCCCGAAAAAGGTTACCTCAGATCTTGGCTGATATCCGACTCAAGGGAGCTCAAGGATAGAATGAGAAGAGAGCCCTCCGTTAAGAAGATAACCAGAGTTTATGGGGGAAAGGACTCGACGTTGATTGACTTCCTGAACGTCTACGAGGGTTCTATCGCAGGGGCCCTTTACGCCCTAGAAGTCTTAATAATAGGAAATCACAACAAGGGAGGGTTAGAGCACTGGTCCTTCGTGACCGGGCAGAACTCCATGAGCGAGATCAGGAGTAGGATCTCCTCTTTAGCTAAAATAACGGACTTTCGAGCTGAGGATTACGTTCTTTCCTATCCCTCGTTAACTGAGATGGAGAGGAGAGTCCTCCATTTGGCATTAGACAACGGATATTTGGAATATCCTAGGGAGGTAGACTCCGAGAGGTTAGCTAAGGTACTTGGAGTGAGTAAAGTGACTTTCCTCTACCACTGGAGGAACGTTCAAAGGAAAGTGATGAAGTACATGGCAACCAACATGGGAATTGATTAGGGAAATGAAACTTGTTTTAGACACATTTTATTAACAACACAAGTCATTTCGTCACATGCGCGAAGAAAAAGAGTTCACTATGCCTATAACTAGGTCTGGTAACTCTCAGACGGTGTTCCCGCCGCCTTGGTATTACGGAGTCACATACGTGGCGGCTCACGTGAGGTTTGATGGAGCTGACAGGATCTTACCTCCTTTCTTTAATACCGACGGTGAGGGATGGGTATACATAGCGGAGTTCGTCTCCACGGCAGAGCGCAATTGGGACTACATGTATTTAGAACCTGATCTAGTGCAATACATGGAGGGAGCAATAGGACTGAAGGTAGAGTACAACGGAGGTAACTACATGTACTTTCCCTTCATGTGGGTTGACAAGGATTGGGCTCTAGTGAGAGGTTGGTTAGACGGATATCCTAAGAAATTAGCTCTAATAAGGATGACAAAATTGCATCCTCTCATGCCTAAATACAACGCTCCGCAACCTGGACTTAAGATGGGAGGTTACGTTACGAGAGGAGGGGGACACATGATTAGATTGAGACTTGAACTGGAGGATAGATCCGAGTCGTTACCGCTTAAGAACTTCGGGCCTCCAATAAACGTGAGGAGGTTCGCATCTAGGGGCGAGAACGAGGAGGACGTATACGAGATTGTGAGCAGACAGAGAGATGAGAGCAGATACGGTGAGATTTGGAAGGGTAGCGCGGAGGTGGACATCGGAGGTTACGTTAACGATGAGCTCAACTCGCTCTCGTTAAGGGAAACGTTAGGAGGGTACTTCTACACCCTGTACTTCAAAGTCACAAAGACGATATTGCTCGAAAAGGTTGAAGGAAGGTTAGAGACCAGCCGATGACCCTTAAACCGAGGATTTTTTTTCATCCTGTAAATGGAGTTCAAACGGAGTTGAATCGGTTGAATCTAAGAAGATGAACTGAGAGGATTTCATGAATGGCAGATTATATTTGCGTTACTAGATAGAACCTATAACGTGCTGAGCAACCATTTAAGCTCTTGGGCTCATTTAGAGCGGTTAGAGTGAACGAATCCGCAAGATCTTTCTTAATTTTCAATTTTACTAGAATAAATCTCTTAAAAATTAACTAAAGTGAAATTGAAAAGAGGCCGATCAAAAGAGGAGAGCTAGGAGAATCTGTTGAGATGTCTAGTTTTGAACAAGAGATCTCCGGATGAGGTTCTAACATGATAATTGGTTTAAACTCACTTCATTTCAAATTACTAATCCGATCTATAAAGGAGGGATTAGACTAAAATGAGAGGAGTCAAGTCCGCTAAGTTCTCCCGTCAACGATCTTAGTTTTTAAAATGAGAGAGGCTGGGAATAAGGTTTTGACTATATTAAATAAAAAATAAGGATCAAAAACATGTCAGGATACAATAAACCATTTAACCTTAGATTTGAACCTAACCGCATGCCCTTACCTAAGATGTTCTGCATAAATAACGAGTTCACAGGGGCTCTAATAAGGGGGACAGAGATCGTATGGTTAACCTTTCCTAGATACGACTCAAGCCCTATATTTACCCGTATTTTAGATGACAGAGGTGGATCCCTTTACGTGAGTGGCGAGATCTCCTCTCAAGGTTACCTAGTGCCTAACGTGCTTCGAACAACGTTAAAGGATGGAAGCGAGATAGTGGATCTCCTGTTGAGAGGAGAGCACTCGTTAGTTAGGAAGATTAACGCTGTTTCCCCTTTGGAAATCAAAGTCAACCCTTCCTTCGATTACGGTAGAGTCAGGGCGAGAGTGTACAAACTCGATAACTGGGTATACAAGATGACTAACCCTGAGAATTCGGAGTTCTTAGAGCTTCACTTAATCTTTCCAGAAGTCAGGGAGACTGAGAACGGTTGGGTGGTCAAAGGTTATGGTTACCTGTTCCTGGCCCACTTTAGCGACGAGAGGTTTGGGGTACATGGGAGATCTATGAGATTTAACGTTGATAATGGAGTGGAGAGGACGATAAACTATTGGAGGAACTTAATGAAAAGGGGCAAAAGCAGAGGTAAGATCATGAAGGTAGATTTACCCGGCCTATCGAGGGAGGAACTGGCGGAAGCCTACGATACTTCAGTGGGGATACTTCTCGGACTTCTATACAACCCTACTGGGGCAGTCGTTGCTGCACCAACAACGTCCTTGCCCGAAGTTGAGGGTGGCTCTAGGAATTGGGACTACCGTTTCGCCTGGGTTAGGGATTCGTCAATAGTGGCTGAGGCCCTCATATCCTCAGGTCATACGCTGGAGGGAAGAAGGATCATAGAGTTCCTTTCTAGGATGGTCTCGTTCACTACCAAGCCTTTCCTTTATCCGTTGTACAGCGTTGACGGATCTGTCCCGCCCAAGGAGAGGGAGATCCCTTGGTTATCTGGGTTCATGAACTCCAGACCCGTAAGGGTGGGCAACGCTGCTGTAGCTCAACTTCAGTTGGACCTTGAAGGCTTCTTCATGGACGCTATGTACAAATACTACGTAGCGACGGGGGACGTCAGTTACGTAAAGGATCACTTGGATGTGATAGAGTACATAGCTGATTGGGTCTCTGAGAACTGGAAACTAGAGGACGTAGGAATTTGGGAGGAGAGGGGTGTACAAGCTCACTACACTCACTCCAAGGTTATGATGTGGGTTGCCCTAGAGAGGACTGGGAGGCTAATGAAGGCTATGGATAGGGAGAACAGATGGAAGGAAGCCAGAAACGAGCTGAAGGACTGGATACTTGAAAATAATAAGGATAAGTTCAGGAAGAAGCCAGGGAGTGACGAGACGGACGCGGCATTACTTACTCTACCCCTTTACGATTTCGTCGACGTTAACGATCAGGCGTTCCTCAATACGTTGAAAGACATTGAGACGAACCTAATAGTTGAAGGTCAGGTCAAAAGGTACAGAAAGGATTTCCTGGGAGAGGCTAGATATCCGTTCACTCTAGCCTCGTTATGGTTGGCGAGGATCTACGTTCGCCTCAACAGACTGACGGAGGCCAAGAGGATAATATCCGACATCATGGAGGCATCTCAGGGAACTTACCTAGTGGGAGAGCACATAGATCCTGAACGCAAGGGTTTCACCGGAAACTTCCCTCAAGCTTTCGCGCAGGCCAACGTTATCTTAGCGTTAAACGAAATAGCTCAGGCTGAAGCTCACGATTGAGCTAAGTCCTCAAATTATTGACAGGGCCCTAAAAGGGAAGCGCAGCGCTCTGTCTGTCATTTTCAACTTTAGAGCCCAATTCGTCAAAACGTCTATCTTGAGCTGTCTTTGGACTTGAGCTTCGCCCCCTTAGGAAATCGATTTCTAGCGTTAGCTATGGTCTCTTTAGGCGCCAACGAGAGGGGACTCGAAGGTTTCACCTCATGTCAGAGTATATAAGGTGTCAAAAAGTTGAACGAAAATCTTAGGTAAACTCGTTTTAGATCTGCGGTGCAATCTATGATTTAACTAATTTAACATTAAGCCATGTAAACTTTAAATATTGAAAAACTTTAAAAACGTTGGTCATGCGTTGAGGATCTCAATCCAATCCGCAAAGGGAGGGGTAGGAAAGTCAACCATATCGATGAACCTTTCCTTAGCCCTAGCTGAGATTGGTAAGAAGGTGATCTTACTTGATAGAGATAGTATAGGTTTCTCATCTAAGTTGAGCGGGATAGAGAAACCAGGCTTATTAAGTTCTGTAGTTGACGGAATCGATTTCAAAGCTATGTCGGTTTTGAGGTACAAGAAAGGATTAATAAAGGTCATTAAGTTGACCGGAGACGGACCTAGATTTAAGGACGATCTATCCGCTCTGAAAGAGAGCGATGAGCTCCAAAGAAAGTTCGTTTCGACTTATAGGTCTATAATAACCTCCTCTCCTCATGACTACTTTATAATCGATAACCCGAGTTTAATCACGAACAATAACGAGCTCGCTAAACTTGAGGTCAATCTCTATGCTGAGCTTTTCCCAAGCGTAGAGCCTAAAAGGATTTACATTACAACAAATTCAATAAGGGCGGTTGAAGACACGGTAAATTACATGGTTAGAGCGGAAAGAAGCTTCAGTATAGGCTCGGCCTTAGGCTTTTGTATAAACATGGTCCCGCCTGGGTACCAAGACGAAGCTAAGGAGATCGTAGAGGACGTTGTCTCGAAGTACAATCTGAAACTGGGAGTGGTAATAGAGTTTAATGAGGAGATCTATCAGTACTCTGATGAGTTAATTAAGATGCCAATCTTGTCGCAGGTTAGGAGACTAGCTTCCACGTTGGATAAAGGTTCTGGAGAGGGGAAGATCACAATCTAATAGACGAAACTTCGTCTCAGTTCAAGGTGTATGACGCGTCTAAAACTTCTTTAACGATCTCCCCTTTATACTTCTCATGAGGGTAATAGACGTTCACGTACATTTCCACATATTTAAGAGAGCTATTCCAGAGCACTGCAATCACTTCTTGAAAAACGTTCAAGATACAAAGTTTACGACTTCTTTCAATGACGTAGAGATCGAAAAGATCATATTGGTCCCCTCGCATCCCTGTTGGAGCGAGGACTGCTCAGACGGGTTTTACTTCGACTACGAGGAGAGATTAAAAAATCAAATGTTCTTACAATGGGGAGAAGTGAACCCTATAACGTGCAAAGTTAGAGAAGAACTCGAGAGGCAACATAAGATCGGCATCGTTGGGCTTAAGCTCCATCCTGTACATCACGGTTTCTCACCTAACGGTTACAGACCTGAGGAAGGTGGGAACAAAGAGCTCTTGGAGATATATCAGTTTGCCGAGGAGAAGAAACTCCCCATTCTCTTCCACACTGGCACAAGCGTAGGCGTGGGGAGCAGGAACAAGTACGGTGATCCGATCCTGATTGATGACGTGATAAAGGACTTCGACCTTAAGGTGATTTTAGCCCACGCTGGGAGACCTCTGTGGTACGACACTGCTTATTACCTTGCTAGGAATTACTCTAACGTTTTCCTTGAAATATCGTCTATACCCCCGAAGAACATATTGAAAAAGTTGCCCAGACTTTTAGAGATCGAGGATAAAGTTATGTACGGAAGCGATTTCCCCGCATTTAGAGGACAAGATCTAGCAAAACACGCATGGGAGGTCTACTCAACGCTTAAGAGTGAGAAAATCATGGCCTCCAACGCTAAGAGAGTCCTTCAACTCTAAGTTTACGCTTTCGAGAGTGAAGATCGGTTAAGGACGCCCCGTGCAGGTTAACCATAAATCTGAATAGGTATAGAAACTATATATCTTCTATCTATCTATTGAGATCTATATAACAAATCTTTTATTACACGTTTTCTAGACAATCGCATGACAACTTTAATAATTGTAAGACACGGGGAGAGCGAACCTCAAAACGAGGGTACGTCAGATAAGGACAGGCAGTTAGTTAAGAAAGGAGTTAAACAAATGAAGAGGATCGCGGAGTTCCTGGAAGAGATGGATTACGAACCGACACAAGCGTTCACGAGCCCTCTCATTAGGGCCGTTCAATCTGCAGAGGTGATACTAGATGAGATGGGGTTGAAACTTAAGGCTGAGACGCTGAACGATTTACTTCCTGATGAGGATCCTTCCCCACTCGCTGAAAAGTTGAAAATGATGCAAGGGACTGTTCTCATTGTTGGTCACGAACCTCAACTCTCAAAATTGATAAAATCCTTAACGTCTGGAGAGGTGGAGCTAAAGAGAGGTGGGTTAGCAATCGTGGAAATTGACCAAGTTGAGGGCTCTTCGAAGTTGGAGATGCTGATAACACAAAAGGCTCTGAAGCTGATTTAAATGGAGGTCTCCGTTATAGACCTAGGTTACAACTCAATCAGGTTATCGTTGTTCCAGAGGTCAAGTAACGGAAACTTCAGAAGCGTCGGAAGCATGAAGGACTTCACAAGGTTAGGAGACGGGGTGGATGAGGGAGGGGAGATTAAGGAGGGGAGAGTTAATGAAGCGGAGAGGGTCCTATCAACGTTTAGGAAGGTCCTGGAAAAGAGAGGCGTTAGTGAAGTTTTCCCTCTGGGAACGAGCGCCTTCAGGCTAGCTAGGAACGGCGAGGAAGTCGCAAAGAGGCTCTCCAAATCCCTGGGATGGGACGTTATCATAGTCTCAGGGGAAGAGGAGGGAAGGTTATCAGCTCTAGCTTCTATAAACTCCGTCCCTATCACGGACGGAGTCATCTTCGAGTTGGGTGGAGGCTCGCTTGAGGTAACTTACGTTAGCGGAAGGGAGATAGGAAAGATATATAACTTCCCTTTAGGTGCCCTGAGGCTGATCAAGATAATGAAGACTGAAGACAGGATAAGGAAAGAGATCAGGAGTTACCTTTACTCCCTTCCGAGCTGGTTACCTCCCTCACTTATAGGATCTGGGGGCAACTTGAGGGCCATTGCTAAGTTCTTAATGAAAGTGAACAAGGTGAAGTTCAAGCACGTCCACGGTTATCAGGTGAGCTCGGCTACAATTAAATCGCTGGCCAGAACTCTGTGGTCTATGAGAGATGAGGAGATATCTAGGTTACCTGGAATAGGCGAGCAGAGATCAGTTACGGTAAAGGCTGCGATCTTGGTCATAGAGGAGCTGATTAACCTTTACGACGTGCCGTACCTAACTGTGTCCGAGTTGGGAATGCGAGAGGGTAAGTTGATGAAGGGGGAGGAACTCTCCGTCCCTAAAATGAGAGGTAAATGGCTCGACTCGTTCTCTGAGTTTTCAGGAGTTCAACCTCCTGAGTCAATTAGGTTTGAGGTGGAAAAGTTAACCGGCTCCGACCTTGCTGCAGACGCTGGCTTCTTAGCTCACGTATTTATGGAAAGCGGTTGGAGCGATCCCTTCAACGCGTGTTATCAATACGTTATCCAGTCCCTATTCCCCGGTTTTCTTCAGAGGGAACTAGGTTACTTAGCTCTCATTTGTAAGGGTGCTACTGAGAAGGTGAAAAAGAAGGACCTGCAGAGGCTAGGGATTGAGGGGAGAACCGATAAAATAAATCAGCTCTCTAGGGTTATGAAGAAGGTTGTGAAGAGCTATCCGTTAGGTGTGTACTGATGAGAGGGCACATCATAGCTATGGAGGGAATAGACGGGTCGGGTAAGTCCAGTCAAGCTAAGCTGCTGAAGGATTGGTTAGAGAACAAAGTTGACACCTACTTGACTGAGTGGAACTCAAGCGATTGGATTCATGAGGTGATCAAGGAGGCGAAGAAGAAGAACTTGCTGACTCCACTAACCTTTAGCCTAATCCACGCGACGGATTTCGCTGACAGGTATGAGAGATTGATCCTACCTATGTACAGGATAGGGTTCACGGTAGTCTCAGACAGGTACTTCTACACAGCCTTCGCCAGGGATTCGGTCCGAGGTGTTAATATAAATTGGGTGAGACAGCTCTACTCTTACGCCATGAAACCTGACGTGACCTTCTTCATTAGGGTCACCCCTGAAGTTGCCTTAGCTAGGCTCAGGGAAAACAAGAGGGGTATAAAACCGCAGGAGGCTGGAAGTGACGTATTTCCAGATCTCGATCCAGAGGAGGGCTTTCTAAAGTATCAAGGGTTGGTCCTCGAGATGTACGATAAGATGGCGAGCGAGGAGGGCTTCGTCATAATTGATGGAAACAAGTCCCCTAGGGAGATCCAAATCGAGATTAGAAGAAAGGTAGGTGAGATAATTTGGAAGGAATGATAATAGCCTTGGAGGGGGCGGAGGGGTCAGGTAGGACCTTTCACGTCAATTCGCTCAAGTCCTTCCTAGAGGAGGAGGGATACGGCGTGATCACCTTTGGTTTAGGGTTGTCAAAGCTTATGGGAGAACCTATAGCCAGGAAAAAGAGGGACATAGTTTTCCAGAGGAGAACCCTCTTCTTAGCCTACGTCACGGACTTAGCAGATCAGGTGGAGAACGTAGTGAAACCCTCTTTAAAGGCAGGTTTCGTAGCCATAGCTGATGGATACGTTTCGACCTTGATGGCTTGGGGGATGACCAGGGGATTGGAGCCGTCCTGGATGAAAGAGGTGTTGAACGCGTTACCTAAGTCCAACCTCAGCCTAGGCCTCGTCTCCTCACCTGATGAGATAATGAGGAGGATTTTGAGGAAGAAGGGAACTTTAGATCCATTCAGTTCTGGGATAGACGTCTGCATAAACGGTGAGCTTTTCTCTTCATATAGGCAATACCTAGAGAACTTTCAAACTAACTTGATCGAAGTGATGAAGGACGGAACGATCGTAGATACGGGAAGAAGCTTCGAGGTGGTTAAAGATGAGATCGCTAAGATCGTTGGGGGAAGACTTGAGACCTGAAGATTACGCGAACGAGCATCTACGCTCCTTCAAGGGGGAGTTTAAATTCGATGAGAGATCGGTTCATGACGCTAGAGTTGATTTGAGGAAGTATTACGTTATAGTTGAGGTGACCTACCCGCTTCACAGGAGATATGAGCTAATTAGCCTGGGGAAGAGAATCTTAAGGAGGTTAGGGGTGGTTAGAGACTACGACGTCCACGGATGTCCCAAAATAGAAAGGGACTCAATGCTTGGGTACGTAAGCTCAAAGGCTGATAACCTAGGCGAATTGCCTAAACTCTACGGCTCTAGGTTCGTCGTCATGGAAAACTTGGTTGGAGCGTACAAGTCTCTTGCGTCCCTCAACGACTTCCATTCTGTTAGGAAGGCCTTAAGGAGGGCGAGAGTAATGGCCGACAGTTTGGGCTTTGATACCTCAACCTTAAAGGAGATAGTAACGAAGATGGGCGATGAGAGGGATAGAATTGGAAAGGAGATATGCGAAGGGAGAACGCCTAGGTTTGAGTTAAACCTCAGTCAAGTTAAAACAGAAGGGGTGAACGCGTTAAGGGAAATTTTACTGTCAGATCATGAATTCAAACACGTAAGGAGACTAATCAGCTAGTTAGTCAGCTCCCGTGATCCTCCGTTATCTCCTTCCTTATCTTTTCGTCAATAACCTTGCCCAACTCTGAGGCTCTCCTCGTTGAGCTCTCTATAGTTTCGATAAGCGCAGCCTTAACTCCCCTCTCCTCGATAACCTTTAAACCCCTTATTGTTGTCCCCGCTGGGGTAGTTACGTTATCCCTCACTTCTATTGGATGCCCTTTGTGATGCCTGAGATTCTCAGCTGTCCCCCTTAGCATGTCTAACACCGCACTATAGGCTATCTCTCTAGGCATTCCAGAGGCGACCGCCCCAAGAACTAAACCGTCCACGATCTCGGAAACGAAAGCGGGTCCGCTCCCGATCAGGGCCGTCCACACGTCCATTAGGTCCTCGGTTACCCAGTAGTTCGTTCCTAGGTTCTTGAACAAGGTGTCGACCACATCCCTCCCCTCTTCACCTCCCGTTAAGGCTGTAGTTGACATGTTGACCCTTGCGTTGACGTTGGGCATGGCTCTGAAGAGGTTAGCGTCTTTTATCACCTTGGCTAAGGTTTCGATCCTTACTCCGGCCATAACTGACACCACAGTTTTACCCTTCCATAACTCACTCGGGATTTGCCTTATCAGGTCTGAGAAGTGTTGAGGCTTGACGCTTATCACGACCAGCTCAGCGCACTTCACTGCCTTAAGGTTATCAGACGTCGGTTCGGCCCCAACGGATCTTACCCTTTCCAAGGTCCTCTCCGATCTTCCCGTACCTATAACTTGAAAACCCATAGATACGCTAGATCTGATTATTAGCGAACCTATGGTTCCAGCCCCTAAAACTGCCATCTTCACCGAACCCACCAATCTGTATATGTCAAGCTCTCCTTATACGCGTTAGCTTTGATCTACGAGAGGGTGTCACGAGTTCAAGTCTTTTAAACCCTGATGTGATGAGGTTCATCGCTTTTTATCCTTCCCAAGCTAAGTTTACTCTCATGAACAAGGACGTAGGCAGAAACGCTGAGAGAGAGTTGGTGTCCATTTTCAGAAAGAACGGCTATAACGCTGTGAGGATCCCAACTTCTAACTCCTCTCCTAATCCCTTACCTGACGTTTTTGCGACTAAGGGTAACGTACTAATAGCCGTTGAGGTCAAAAGCACCTGGAACAACAAGGTGAAGGTCAGTTCCCTTCAGGTGGAGAAGTTACTTAACTTTCTTGCCATGTTCCCAATGAGAGGTTTTTCAATAATTGCGGTGAAGTTCAAGGGGGAGAGAGAGTGGAGATACGTTACGGTTGATAAGGCCGAAGAAGTTGTCGTGACAGTCCTCAATAGCAGATCTCTTGAGGAGATCCTAGATGTCTCCAAGTTCTCTAACAAAAGCGAAGGCTCTCTAGTTTCTGAGATCTGAAACGTCAGGTAGAGTTGTAAACGGATGCCTTTCCATCAAATTCAAGACAACTCCGCCCTCTTTTGTATAGAATACAACAAGTCTGACAAAGTGAGCGCGCCTAAGATTTTATTCCTTTTAGTTAGAACGAGACAATCCAGCTTATTCTTAAGTAGCAGCGACAGCAAGTATAAACTGTCTTCATCACCGGTAACGGTAATGACATTTTCATTAATAAATTGGCTAACCGGTTCTTCGGGTCGCTCGATCTTTTCAAGTCTCTCCTTAGACACTGTACCCAAAACTTTCCCATCGCTCACTATTGCGATACTAATAGAGTTCTCAGTCATCGTCTTAAGCAAGTCTGAAACCTTAGTGTCAGGTCCCGTAATTAAGACCTTGCTAACCTTGAGGTTATTTATTAGTTTCATAATGATATACCGTCGTTGAGTACTAAAGCTATTTCGCTCTTTTTCTCCATTAAAACTAAACTTGGTTGTAAAGCACAACGAGTTGGTTATTTAAATATCATTTTATTAAATTGATGATAGAAAAGCTTATATAGAATAACATGACAGATTCATATTCTAAACTCATGTTTCTTTATCCTTTTGAACGTTATAAGCATTTCTTACTAGTTTTTGTAAAGCTAGGAGAGCGACCAAACCTAAGACGCAACCTACGTTAACTCCTATGATGGAAGCGAGGAAACTCTTCGTGAGGAAGAGGATAGAACCTACAAATGTAGGAACTATCATCGTCCCTAACTGTGATATCGAGTTAGCGTAACCTATTGACGTGGCGGCGCTAGAGCTCCCTGCTATCTTCATTATGAGAGAATCGGTGGGCGGCCTATAGGCGAAAGAGAAGACTCCTAAAAGCGCCGCATCAACTAACGCTATGTTCTCAGGCAAAAAGGTTAACGTAAGACTAAAGATTATGAAGGCGAGCAAACTTATTAAAATAACTTTCATGTCATTAAGTTTGTTCACGGCTTTCTCCACGCTGATAATGCCTATGAGCTGACCCAATCCGAAAAGTCCTAAGAATATCGTAGATACGTACGTTGGGAACCCTCTGTAAATCACGAGCAGATAGAATATCCAGGTCGTTGTACCCCAAGTGGCCCAGAGCTCTCCAAACCTAAGTAAGGTGGCCAGAAATATCTCCCTTTTAAATAAAACGCTAACGGACCTCCTCATTTTACTTGGTGATGTGACAACATTGGAGGTTAAAGTGGTCAGTGCGAACGAGAGGAACGTAACTGACATGACCAGGAAGAAGAACCTCCAGAAGTTGATAAGGAGCCCAGTGAAGAGACTTATTGACATTATTGTAATGGGTGAAGCGCTCTCTAGGAGAGCGACGTAAAAGGTAAGCCTTGGGCCACCATGAAGAACTGAAACTATCTTCATAGCTGAAGGGAATATCGATGACGCAACTATACCTTCAATTAGGTACGTAATGAGTAAGGTTACGTAACTCGTGAAGAAGAAAAGGAAGAGGTTTAATCCAGCCAAAAACACGGACGAGACGAACATCGTCCTGATCGGGCCGAACCTATCTATGATTAACCCCCACGGAACGGAAGATATAACGTAACCTATGTAGAAAAAGGTAGCCACTAAACCCATCTGAACAGGGTTGAGGCCCAGCAGTTTAGATATAGGGTAGACTAACACTCCCCAGCTGAGCCTAATCGTTAGCTGAAGGTAGGTTCCGATCCATCCTACAAAATCTCCCCTCACGCTGATCAGGTTAAATCAATTAATAAAAAGTTTAATCATCAACCGATTAACCTAAATCATCAGCTGGATCTTTCTAGATTGAGTTGACGTGATGTCCCTTAATGGAAAGGGTGTCGCGCAAATCGAGCTCTCTACTTTCAACCAGCCTTACGTCATTTCGGTTGGTCCGACTACCTTTCGTTTTATAGTTAATTCCCTCGATTAAAACCTGTTTCGCGCGTGATGTGCTTCAGCAACGTTCTTTGTTATCTTTTTGACGTCGCTTCATAACATTGACATAATTATTCATTTTATCGAGATAATAATACTGAGCACATAAATATCTTGGATCCGAGAGATTCCCAGACTATCGCATTTAGATCTCTTTATCCCATAAACTCATTAGATTAACTTAAACAAACCCTTTTAAACTAGGATATTATGCGTTATCAATGCGCATTTCGATAAGGAGCTCTAAAGGTGGTGTTGGGAAGTCTACAATAGCTATATCTCTCTCTAAGTTTCTAGCTGAGCAAGGGAACGACGTGTTACTCGTCGACAGAGACGTAATAGGTTATTCATCCTATTTGGCAGGTATCACGTCACCTGGTTTAGTTAAGGCCGTATTTGAGGGACAGGACGCCCACTCTATCAAGGAGATAAAGGTGGGTAAGGGGTCCATTACGGTTCTGAAGTACTTCGGAGATGGGCCAGAGTACGTACCTAACCTTGCTAAGATTCACGCGAATCGCGAACTAATAAGTTATTACTCGAAGGTCTACAGGGAATTAATAACTAGTAAGCCTTTCTCCTTTTTCGTAATTGACAATCCGCCTCTCATAAGGGACTCCGACGAGATTTATCTATTTGAGCACAACGAGTTCAACTACGTTTACCCAAGAGTTAAACACAGCTACATCTTCGTATCAGACGGAATAGATGAGAACATAAAAAGTAACTTAGAGTACATGAGTCAGTTAAACGTTAAGGTGGATCAGAGACTAGCGTTCATTATAAACATGGTTAGACCAGATGAGTTACAAAAATATCAAAACATTGTTACAAATATTATAAACAACCTAAATGTACGCATCGGAGGAGTAATACCTTTCGTTGAGAACATCTTTCAGTTCTCTGGAGAACTTAAGGATTTCCCGCTTCCTAAGCAGATGAGGGAACTCTACGTTAAGCTTGTCGGGATTACCTTAGAGATGTAGGTCATCTCAAAATCTAGATAGGCAGCAGAAGGCGTTCCTTACTGTCGGTGGTCAAATTACTCTGAGATCAAGAGCGCGATCCGCTCCTCTCTGAACACATTAGGCTAAATACGTCTCGGCGAGTTCTCCCCTTCCACTCTTTAACGCCTCTGAACTCCAAGTCAACTGATAAGGGATCGTACAAGCCGTTAGCTAGCCTTCTTTAAAGAGAGGTGGAGAAGCACGATGAGGAGCGAAATTAAGTAGGGAGCTCCAGGACACTGTGTCCCTCCTTTAGAACGGACGATGAGCTCTGGACTCCTTCCTTTTAGGGGATGTCGCTTGAAGCCAAAGAGTCAAACGCGTTCAAACACAGGCCCTGAACTTACCTCTTAGCGAGTTCGAAGAAAGCCCTCCAGAAGGGATCCTCTACAGGCTTCTCTATCCTCTTGTTACCTAGGAGGACTCCCTCTCCCTCCTCTACAACACCGACGACCTCTGCCTCTATACCGTTCCTTTCTAACTCAGACTTAACTTCCTGCTTATCTGTCAAGATTATCATAGTACCCTCACTTATCGAAGTGAAGGGATCTATCCCTACAAGCTTAGTTACCTCATTAACTGCAGGGTTTATGAATAGCCTATCCTCAAATAATCTCAACCTCTTCCCAGTAACCTCAGCCACTTCAACAAGAGCGTTCCAGAGACCTCCTTCAGTTGCGTCATGCATCATGTGAACACCTATTTGACTAGCTATTAGGCCGTCCTTCCAACATGACATCTTCCAATAGATCTCCAACGCTTGTTTGAAGAGCTCTGGACTCATTCTAGTCTTGAAGAAGTCCGGATAGAGGTTAACTAGCAGACCTGTAGCCTCAATGGCGGGTCCCTTCGTAACTATAACTAGATCGCCCGGTTTCACCTTTTCTGGACTGCCCAAGCTATCCTTCGATCCAATCCCCATCATTGTGAAACCTCCTAGCATAGGGTAGTCAACTCCCTCATATCTCCCAGTATGTCCCCCAACCACCATCACGTTTATCTCAAGTAGAGCCTCGTGAATTCCTCTCCACATTTCCTTAAATTCCTCGTCCGTCATTGAAGGAGGGAGATTCAGGTCTAGCAGAGCGTACCTAGGGGGGATGCCAGAGGTGATAACGTCACTTGCCAATATGTGTACAGCGAACCACGACGCCTTCCTCATTCCGAATTGAGGAACGATGAAGACCGGATCAGTCTTCACCACAAGGACTTTATCGCCCAGGTCTATCGCACCTGTGTCTACGCCAGTCTGCGGAGGTATGATCACCTCCTCATGTCTTTTCCCAAGTTGAGGGTAGATGACCTCATCGAAAACTTTCCTGTTTATCTTTCCTAGCATAGGAATCCTCTAGTTAAGTGAGCTTTAAGCTTTGGACAATTACCTTTCACGTGGGGAGAGGCAGGAACGAGACTGCTAAAACCATGAGTAAAACCGTAGCGCTCAACAGAACCATCCCTATGAGAGAGTACATTCTGAGTTTAGCTTCTACAACTCTTATTTCGTCAAGGGAACTGGGGTTGGTCGACTTGTAAAGCTTGAAAAGCCTCTCGAAAAGAGTGGCGATCCTAACTCCCACTAAGAACCCCACTAATCCAATAATTGCCCCGGAGAGAACGCTTGCACCCCAAGGTGTGGAGAACAGTACGGTGTAAACTAGAGAGGTTCCTCCGAGTTGATAGTACCCTATCATGTAGTGTAGAAACTCACCGGCACCGAAAACCATAGTTAGCAAGCCTACAGCCTCAGCGAAACTTAGCACAGGAGGAAAGATCTCTTTGAATAGCTCATAGAGGGTTGAGCTCGATAGCTTGGCCAATCTGGGGGCGAAAACGGCACCGAATATCATGATGGCCCCGAAGTAGATCAGCGCGGAGAAGCCGTGAACGACGTTAAGTAATATTGAAATGGGAACCAACTCATCTCACCATCCAGCCTCACGAACTAACATGAAATTAAAATACATAGTTTATATTTAAAGTTTGTTTTAAACGAATAAGATCTTTATAATTAAACTTTTCTATAATTGGTAGTTTTGTGAACATAGATAAGGAAAAATATAACTAAATTAGAAACTAAAATATGTTCGGACCCATTCAAGAGGATGGAAAGGTGAGGTTCAGACTATGGGCACCTTACTGCAATGAGGTCAAATTGAGGTTAAACGGCTCAACTTACGCAATGGCGAAGGACGAAAGAGGTTATCACGAAGTCGAACTCAACGCGAAAGAGGGAGACAATTATACGTTCTTAACCGATCTGGGGGAGGTTCCAGATCCAGCATCTAGGTATCAACCCGGAGGAGTTCATGAGAGATCTCAGTTAACGTCGAGGGAGTTCCCATGGGAGGATGAAGGATTTAAGCCCTCTAAGAACAACCTGATCATCTACGAGCTTCACGTAGGGACCTTCTCCAAGGAGGGGACGTTTAATGGCGTGATAAGTAAACTAGATTACCTATCCGACTTAGGTGTCACGGCCCTTGAGCTCATGCCGGTTGCACAATTCCCTGGAAACAGGGGATGGGGATACGATGGGGTCTACCTTTACGCGGTACAAAACTCCTATGGAGGTCCGCAAGGACTTAAGAGGCTGGTTAACGAAGCGCATAAGAGAGGCCTCTCAGTTATACTCGACGTGGTTTACAATCACGTCGGTCCAGAGGGGAATTACATGATCAAACTGGGTCCCTACTTCTCAGAGAAATACAAGACCCCATGGGGTCTAACCTTCAATTACGATGATAGAGGGAGCGACGAGGTCAGGAGGTTCGTGCTCGAGAACGTAAAGTATTGGATTGACGAGTTCCACATAGACGGGTTTAGGCTTGACGCCGTTCACGCAATATTCGATTCTTCCCCTAAACACATCCTGGAGGAGATCGCTGAAGTGGCCCACTCTCGCGGAAGGTTCGTTATAGCGGAGAGCGATTTGAACGATCCAAGGATAGTGAACGATAAGGAGAGATGCGGTTACGGAATAGATTCTCAATGGGTGGATGACTTTCATCACTCGGTCCACGCTTACCTGACAGGGGAGAGAGATGGTTTTTACATGGACTTCGGGGAACTCAGGGACATATCCAAGGCTTTGACTGACACCTTCGTATACGATGGGAGGTACTCCAAGTTTAGAGGTAAAACCCACGGAAGACCTATAAATTTGCCTGGTGGAAGCTTCGTCATTTACATTCAAGATCACGATATGGTAGGCAACAGAGGAGGAGGGGAGAGACTCATATCGTTAATCGATAAGGACGCGTACATGATAGCTGCCGCTCTGTATCTGCTCTCTCCTTTCATACCCATGATATTTATGGGCGAAGAATACGGGGAGAGGAATCCCTTCCTATACTTTTCAGACTTCTCCGATCCTAAACTGATTGAAGGGGTGAGGGAGGGAAGAAAAAGAGAGAACGGTCAGGTTAGAGACCCTCAATCTGAGGAAACTTTTTTGAGCTCAAAATTGAGTTTTGAGGTTGACCAAGAGATACTTGATACTTACAAGAGGCTGATAGAGATAAGGAAGAGGTTCTTAGATCATGAGAGAGACTTGAAAGTGGTTGTTGGAGAGGATTGGATGATCTTAATAAAGAAACGACTGCTCATGATGTTCGCGTTTAAAAACTCTGAAATCGCTGTGGATCAGCGGGGAGACCTGCTTTTGTCTTCGAACCCATCCTTCCCTCCTAAACTGGTAAGTGGTAGATACAGATTATCGAAAGGCTTCGGCGTATATTTGACTTCAAGGGGATCTAACGCGTAAAGGATTTTATGCTCGGAGATTATAATCCTCTATGTTCTTGAGGACCAGGGACATACCTCTGAGGCCTGGGGAACCCTCTCCTTTAGGTGCTACCTGGATGGAGGAAGAGGACGGAGTAAACTTCTCCTTGTTCTCCGAAAACGCCGAGAGGGTACAACTTGTTCTCTTCTCTCCAAACCAAGACAAACCTAAGGAGGTGATTGAGGTCAAAAACAAGATTGGAGACGTCTGGCACGTCTTCGTTCCAGGTTTAAGGCCTGGTCAGCTCTACGGCTACAGGGTTCACGGACCCTACAAGCCTGAACAGGGGTATAGGTTCAACGCGAACAAGCTACTTATAGATCCTTACGCTAAGGCGATAGACGGTGACGTTGTGTGGGACGATTCTCTCTTCGGTTATAAGATCGGAGATCCTGGGGAGGACATGTCTTTCGATGAGAGGGATTCTGCCAAGTTCGTTCCTAAGAGCGTGGTGATCGACCCTTACTTTGATTGGGACGACGAGTCTTGGATGAGATCTAGAAGGAAAAACGTTCAGTTAAAGGACGCAATCATCTATGAGGCTCACGTAAGGGGAATGACCAAGCTGAAAGGGGACGTCAGTGATAACGTCAGAGGTACGTTCAGTGGGTTATCATCCCAGACAACAATCAATTATCTTAAGGACTTAGGCGTTACCACGCTCGAGCTGATGCCAGTACATCACTTTGTGGACCAGAGATTCTTAATTGAAAAGGGTTTGAAGAACTATTGGGGTTACGATCCTATCAACTACTTCTCCCCCGCTTGTAGATACTCTAGTAGAGGTTGTAAGGGTGAACAAGTTGTCGAGTTCAAGGAGATGATTAACGAACTGCACAACGCCGGGATAGAGGTGATAATTGACGTAGTTTACAACCACACAGGTGAGGGAAATCACTTGGGGCCTACCCTTAGTTTCAAAGGGGTTGACAACCTAGCGTATTACACTCTTCAGCCAGACAACAAGAGATTTTACTTAGACTTCACCGGGACAGGAAACACGTTAAACCTCAGTCATCCCAGGGTTATACAAATGGTTTTAGATAGCTTAAGATATTGGGTTCAAGAGATGCACGTTGACGGTTTCAGGTTTGACCTAGCTGCAGCCTTGGCCAGGGAGCTCTACAACGTCAACATGCTAAACACGTTCTTCATAGCCATACAACAGGATCCCGTACTCTCCCAGGTTAAGCTGATTGCCGAGCCTTGGGATGTGGGTCCAGGAGGATACCAGGTGGGTAACTTCCCTTATATGTGGGCTGAGTGGAACGGAAAATATAGAGACGCGATAAGGAGATTCTGGCGAGGTGAGGCACTACCCTACTCCGAGATCGCTGACAGGCTTCTAGGGTCTCCTGATCTTTACTTAGGTAATAACAAGACGCCTTTCGCTAGCATAAACTACATCACCTCTCACGATGGGTTCACACTAGAGGATCTAGTGAGTTATAACCAAAAGCACAACGAGGCGAACGGTCTTAATAACCAGGACGGAATGAACGAGAACTACAGCTGGAACTGCGGAAATGAAGGACCCACGGGGGACCCTAACGTCCTGAACTGTAGGGAGAGGCAGAAGAGGAACTTTGCAATCACGCTTTTCACGAGTCAGGGAACCCCTATGATTTTAGGAGGAGACGAACTGAGTAGGACTCAAAGGGGTAACAACAACGCCTTCAATCAAGACAATGAGATAAGCTGGTATGATTGGAACCTAGACGATAGGAGGAGAGCTTTCCTAGAGTTTTTGACTAAGCTCATCAAGTTCTACAAAGCCCATCCCGTGTTCAGGAGGAGTAGGTACTTTCAAGGGAGGAAGCTACGAGGTCAACCTTTGAAGGACGTTACGTTCTTAAACGTTGAAGGAAAGGAGGTAGAACAGAGCGCTTGGAACTCCCCAACCAATACCGTGATATTCATTCTAGAGGGAAGCGCTATTGATGAAATAAACAAGTACGGTGAGAGAATAGCAGACGACACTTTCCTTGTGGTCCTCAACGCAAATCCAAATCCTGTAAAGTTCAAACCTCCGCCCGGTAAATGGGAGATGGTGTTCTCCTCACTGACTAGGGAACCCAGGCAAGAGGAGAGAACGCTGGAAGGAGGAAAGGAGGTTGAGTTAGAGGGTAGGCTTTCCCTAGTTTTCAGGAGGATAGAGTTTTGATAGCGACTTATAGGCTTCAATTGAACAAGGACTTCAATTTCGATAACGCCGTTTCAACACTTGATTACTTGAAAGACTTGGGAATATCTCACATTTACTTATCCCCTGTCCTGAGGGCTAGACCTTCGAGCTCTCACGGTTACGACGTAATAGACCACTCACAAATAAATGAGGAGCTAGGAGGTGAATCCGGTTATCTCAGATTGATATCAGAGGCTAGGAAGAGGTCGCTCGGGATAATACAAGACATCGTTCCGAATCATATGGCGGTTCATAGTCAGAATCAAAGGTTAATGGACCTGTTAGAGAAGTGGAGAGAGAGCAAATACTACGATTACTTCGACCACTACGATGACGATAAGCTCATCCTTCCGTTACTAGAGGACAGTTTGGACAAGGTTATAGATGAGGGGAAAATCAGAGTTGAAGGGAAGAGGATAGTTTATCAGGATTTAAGTTTACCAATAAACCAGAAGGGGTTAGAATATCTTAATCAAAGGCGGAGTTTATCAAGGGATGAGTTAAAGACTTTACTCTCACTACAACATTACGATTTGAGACCCTGGAGGGAGAGCCCTAACTATAGGAGGTTCTTCGCCGTTAACGACTTGATAGCTATAAGAGTGGAGTTGGAGCACGTCTTTAAGGAGTCTCACGATTACATAACGTCTTTTCCAGTTGACGGCTTTAGGGTAGATCACATAGACGGTCTTTACGACCCTGAGGACTACCTAAAGAGGTTAGCCAAAAAAGGTAAGCTAATCTACGTTGAGAAGATACTAGGGATCCACGAGAGGGTCAGAGAGAGCTGGCCTGTTGTCGGAACAACTGGTTACGACTTCTTGAACTGGGTAAACATGATCCTCGTAGACAACGTAGAGGAGATGATGAAGATCTACGAGGAGTTCTTAGGAAAGAAGGTTAACCTAGAAGAAACAATTGTTGAATCTAAGAGGCTGATAGCGAACACGCTGTTCAAGAGCGACATTGAGAGGCTGTCCAAGATCCTTAACGTGGATTACGAGTACCTCGTCGACTTCCTGGTTTGTCTCAAGGTATACAGGAGCTACTCCCCTGAGGATAAGGAAATAGCTGAATGCGACAAGGAAGGTAAGATAGATAGAGACAAGGTCCCGAGGTTACAACAATATATGCCTGCAATATTCGCAAAGGGATATGAGGACACCGCATTGTTCAGATACAACGCTCTGATATCCTTAAATGAGGTTGGGAGTGACCTAACTAAAATGAAGGCAAGCGTTGACGAACTTCACGCTTTCAACTCCTCTAGATTGAACACGCTGTCGATGAACGCCACCTCAACTCACGATACCAAGTTCAGTGAGGACGTGAGGGCCAGAATATCGGTCCTCTCTGAAATCCCTAAGTTATGGAGGGAGAAGGTCTTCTATTGGCACGATCTCCTAAAGCCTAGAGTTGACAGAAACGACGAATATAGACTCTATCAAACCCTCGTAGGGAGTTACGAGAACTCCAAGGAATATCAAACTAGGTTAAAAGAACACATGATAAAGGTAGTTAGAGAGGCTAAAGTCAACACGACCTGGGAGAACCCTAACAGGGAGTATGAGGAAGAACTACTATCCCTTGTGGATGAGGTCACTACTAACCGAGCGTTCCTAAACGATTTCTTTGAGCTCGAGAACGTGGTGCTCCCACTAGGTTATAAGAAGTCTTTAATCACCTTAGCGATTAAGGTGCTCAGTCCTGGAGTTCCTGACTTTTATCAAGGAACAGAAACGTGGAGGTTCCTCTTAACCGATCCGAACAATAGAAGACCTGTAGATTTCAAGAAATTGAAGGAGTTAATGAAACAGCTCAAGGAGTTACCTGAGCCTGATCTACAGGACGAAAGGGTCAAGCTTTGGTTCACAAAGAGGTTGCTAGCCTTAAGAGGTCAAACTAACGTTTCGGATTACAGGCCGGTGAAGCACGGATTTAGAGTCGGTAACGTGATAGTGCTCTTCCGTCCTAGAGTTAGTGAGAGGTCGTCAGAGACCGTAAACCTGGATGGATATTACATTAACGTGTTAACCGGGGAAAAGCTGAGAGCAGTTGACTTGAGCTCCACCGAAAGGTATGGGGTAGTTGTACTAGTGAGTCTTCAGCGTTTCTAAGCTAGTCGTCTGAAAGGTTGACCCGCTAAACAAGGAGTTAGAGCTCTTCTGTTCAATTCAACCCTCGCTTGTGGAAACTCGTTGATTCTTGGATCCCTCGTCTCAACTGCTAGTCATCCCTAATAACGTTTCAACTCAGAATCAACTTCTCGTGACACGTAATCTCGTGATCGATAGGAATTTAGCGATCGAGATTTCAAAGGAACTGCCCTTTTTATTAACCGGGGGGTTAAAAACAGACGAAGTTAGCAAAAGTTCATTTAAGCTTAGCTACACTTTTAGCTATGATAACCGTCCTTGAGCAGAGCGGGACTTACAAAGTTAAAATTAACGAACCCGTTACGCCTGTAGATTTCGACTTTAACGGTTTGCCTAGTTCAAAGAAGGTGGAAGATCTAGGAATCTCTATCCAAGAGGATGAAGAGATTAACGTCGTAAAGAAGTTGGGACTGAGGGATCACGTTATAGGTCTAGGAGAGAAGGCCTTTGAGTTGGATAGAAGGAGAAGGAAGTTCGTAATGTATAACGTGGACGCCGGAGCCTTCAACAAGTATTCAGATCCGCTGTACGTAAACATACCCTTTATTATAATTGCAAATCAAGAAAGCGCTAGAGGATATTTCTTTAATTCGGCTTCAAAGTTAATATTTGATATTGGTCAAGGAAACTATGACGAAATTAGGATAACGATCCCAGAGGATGGCGCCGAGATCTTCGTGTTTGAGGGACCTAAGATTGAGAGCGTACTAGAGAGGTACTCTAAACTAACGGGTTTACCTTATCTTCCACCGTCTTGGGCGTTCGGGTACATGATCTCGAGGTTCTCCTATTATCCTCAAGAGAGAATAGTTGAGTTGATAGATTCCTTGAATCGAGAGGGGTTTCCGGTATCAGCCGTGTTCTTAGACATAGACTTTATGGACGCGTTTAAACTCTTCACTTGGCATCCTGAAAGGTTCAGGGATCCAGACAAGTTCATAAAAGAAGTTCACTCCAGAGGGGCAAAGATAATAACTATTGTAGACCACAGCGTTAGGGTAGATCAGAGTTACTCGGTGTTCAGATCGGGCTTGGGGCTTTACTGTGAGACCGATAGAGGAGATCTCTTCGTTGGGAAGCTGTGGCCAGGTAACTGCGTTTACCCCGACTTCTTCATGGCGGAAACTAGAGAGTGGTGGGCTAACTTAATCAAGGAGTGGATCTCTTCAGGTGTGGACGGTATATGGCTTGACATGAACGAGCCCACGGATTTCACCAAACTGTTTCAAGTTCGGGAGGTAATCAAACCTCCTCTCTCATTTAAAGAGAACCCTGAGCTTTACGTCTTCCCAGGAGGGGTTATGCATAAGCTTAGAGGTAAGGTTGTCAGACACGAAAGGGTTAGGAACGCTTATCCGTTGTATGAGGCCATGGCGACCTATCAAGGGATGAAAGGAGCTGGGAAGGAACCTTTCATTTTGAGCAGATCGGGTTATGCGGGCATTCAAAGGTACGCAGGGATATGGACTGGCGATAACACGTCCTCCTGGGATCAGCTCAAACTTCAGCTTCAGCTCGTTTTAGGGCTCTCTATATCAGGTGTGCCTTACGTTGGGATGGACATCGGAGGCTTTCAAGGTAGAGAGTTCCCTGAAATAGATAACTCACCTGAACTCCTCGTTAGACACTTTCAAATAGCGATGTTCTTTCCTTTGTTTAGGACGCACAAAAACAAAGACGGAATCGACACGGAGCCCATTTACCTACCCTCGCTGTATAAGGAGAAAGTAAGGAGCGTCTTTAAAGTGAGACATAGGTTCTTACCTTACTTGTACTCCTTGGCAAAGGAATCTCATGCTACAGGTCATCCTATTTTAAGACCCCTCTTTTATGAGTTTCAAGACGATGAGGACTCCTATAGGATAGATGACGAGTACATGATTGGTAAGTTCCTATTGTACGCCCCTCTCGTAACTAAGGAGGAAAGTAGAACCGCTTACTTACCGAGGGAGAAGTGGGTGGATTTCTGGACGGGTGAGGAACTGAGCGGATGGGTGAGAACCGAGGACGAGCTTCCCATATACGTAAGGGAAGGTTCTATAATACCTCTCTCTAACAGTGACCTTTTAGTGTGTGGTAGACCTCATATACCTTTCGACGGGATATCGATTGAGGACGATGAGCTAAAGTTTGAAACGCCTAGATACCTGAACTCGTTGATGATCAATGGAAAGAGCGGATGGATTACGATAAGTGTGGGGAAGGAAGTTAAGAGCGTCAACTTAGAAACCTTAGGGCAGTGATCTTACGTCAACTGTGAAGCCTAAGAGAAGCTCTGCGAACGAAGGGCGTAAAGAGGGAAAAAATTACTTCGCTTCGGTTAACACAGCCTTCTTCTGTTCCCTAGCCTGGAACCTATAGTTCCTCACAGTCATGGCGATTACTAAGTTAAGCACCGCCATCACGATTCCAACTGTGAAGATAAGGTCGAAAGCAGTTGAGCTAGGTAGAATCTCTACCATGTAAGTGCCGTCAAAAGGTAGGACGAAGGCCCCCTGATAACTTGACATTATCGAGGTAGTTATCACTGGACCTACAGCACTTCCTATGTTCCTTATCAGCGTGTTCATTCCTATCCCGACTCCTCTATCCTCTTGAGGAAGGGATACAGAGATCATATTCACTATGGGTATCATTAGGCAGAGTAGTCCTACCATTCCCACCATAGAGTCAATTGTTACGTCTGAAGGTGTAGATCTGTTAACTATTAACATGTAAAATCCGAGCATCATCACTAAGGAGCCGATAGCTAGGATAGGCTTTGGTCCTATCTTGTTGATAAGCCTACCTAACAACGGGCCTATTATGAACATAACTAAGGTGGAGGGGGCAAGAGTTAGACCGGCAGAGATCACGTCTAGATCTAAGCCAAATGGATGCGGAAGCTGTGTATAATATATTATCCCATAGAACAACGCTAAGATCATGATACCCGACACCAGCCCAGCTATGTTTGCCGCTAACACGTTCCTTATCTTCAATAACCTAAGCTCTATAACCGGACTCTTAGCTCTTGGTTCGTACCACCCGAACGCCCCTAGGAACGCTATCCCTGGTATCAGTAGGGATAGTGACTGAAGGGAGAACCAGCCCCAACTGGACTCCTGAGTCAAGTAGATTAGGATAAGCGTCACTCCTGCGGTAAGTGTGGAGAACCCAACGTAGTCTATTGTAGCCTTTTTCCTGACGCCCGTATGAGGCACCATCTTTACCGCTAGGAAGAACAGCAACAGAGATATGACGAACGCTATGTGAAACGCGTATTGCCAGCCCAGATCTTGGTCGATAAACGCTCCTACTACTAGACCTAAGGCAGTACCTATTCCCATAGTTCCGCTAATTATACCCTGAGCCGTAGCGATCATCTCTGGGGGCAACACGTCAGTAATTATGGCCAAACTCAATGGGAACACCGCGAAGCCCAACCCCTGTAACGCTCTCGCAGCTATTAAGAAGTATATGTTGGGAGAAAACCCTGCCATAACTACAGCAACAGTGTAAAAGCCCATCGAAAGTAAGAACATCCTCCTTTTACCGTAAATGTCTCCTAGTTTTCCAAAAATCGGAGATACAACCGCTCCAACAATAGTGAAGGCTGAGGTGACCCACGCCACTAAAGTCTCCGTAGTGCTGAAGTCCTGCTGGATCTTCGGTACAGCTGGGACGACCATCGTTTCAACGTAGTTCACTAGGAGGGAAACAGATAGGAGTATTAGTAAAGTCTCCTGAGCTTTCTTGTCCATAGTATATCGAAAGAGCTAGCATATTAATAGTTTTCGATATATCTTTTTTTCACAAGTCTCAAGTGCCTGAACGAGTCGTTCTAGAATAATTCTATCCGGTTAAAGGAAAACGCTTATAATCAGGTTCATAATCAACTTATATATGACACAAATCCAGAGCGC
Organism: Metallosphaera cuprina Ar-4; assembly: GCF_000204925.1. Classification (NCBI taxonomy): domain Archaea; kingdom Thermoproteati; phylum Thermoproteota; class Thermoprotei; order Sulfolobales; family Sulfolobaceae; genus Metallosphaera; species Metallosphaera cuprina. The sequence continues at coordinate 1,098,899 of NC_015435.1, forward strand.
AAAGAACGGGAACGTAACGGAAGAGATGAGGAAAGTTGCGGACGCGGAGGGAGTATCGCCCGAAAAAATTAGGAACGGGGTAGCCTCCGGAAGGATTGTCATCTTAAAGAACGTTAACAGGGAACTAATGAGACTGACCGCTTTGGGGGAAGGGTTGTTCACTAAGGTCAACGTTAACCTGGGGGCCTCAACGGATCATTACAATGAGGAGGAAGAGATGAGGAAAGTCCAGATCGCCAACGAGTATGGGGCGGACTCAATCATGGACCTAACAGATGGGGGAGACATAGACGGGATGAGAAGGAAGGTCTTGAGGAAAGCTGAGATGCCGGTGGGTACGGTCCCAATCTATCAAGTTTACTACGAAATGGTTTCCAAGAGGAAATATGTAGTGAACTTCACTGAGGATGACATATTTAACGTAATTAGGACTCAGTTAAAGGACGGCGTGGACTTCATTACAGTGCACACAGGGATAACACTAGAGTTGGCCAAGAGACTGAACGAAAGAAAGAGGGTAGCTGGAGTGGTGAGCAGAGGAGGGACAGTGATGGCTGCGTGGTCTCTATACAACGAGAAGGAGAACCCACTTTACTCAGAGTTCGACTATCTTCTGGAGATAGCTAAGGAGTTTGATATCACGCTTAGCTTAGGTGACGCTCTCAGACCAGGAGGCATACCTGACGCTCACGATGAGTTTCAAATAGCTGAGCTCATCAATAACGCGAGGTTGGCAAGGAAGGCGAACGAGGCGGGAGTTCAGGTCATGATTGAGGGACCAGGTCACATGCCCTTAGATCAAATAGAGATGGACGTTAAACTTGAAAAGGAACTAACCAACGGTAAACCTTATTATGTGCTTGGGATACTCCCCACTGACGTGGCTGCCGGATACGACCACATCGCCGGCGCTATAGGAGGTGCCCTGGCGGCCTCTAAAGGTGCTGACATGCTATGTTATCTAACCCCTTCAGAACACTTATCCTTACCTAACCCTGAACAAGTTAAGGAAGGGTTGATCGCATTCAAGATCGCAGCTCACGTGGGGGACATAGTTAAGCTAGGGGATAGAGCAAGGAAAGTGGATGAGGAGATGAGTTCCGCTCGATCATCTTTAAATTGGAGTAAAATGTTCTCGCTTACGTTAGACAAGGAAAGGGCCATCAAGATCTACACCCAGTATAAGGAGAGGCCCATGGGTTCATGCACCATGTGTGGTGACCTCTGCGTTTACTTAGTTCTACCGAGAGTTACAAAAATTAAGGAGAGAGGAAAAAGCTAGCTTATCTTTAACATGACTCTGCCGTCTCTTCCTTGTGAGTTGAGGGCCTTGAGAGCCTCAACGGATTCCTCTAGAGAATACTCCTTGTAAACCTTCACCTTACAATCGGAGCAAAGGCCTGCCAGTTCCATCAGTTCAGCCCTACTTCCACCCGTAGTACCAACGATCTCGGCGTGAGATGAGTATATCCTTGAAAGGTCTACTTTCACCTCATTACCTGTTAGAGTGCCGAAGAGAGCCAACTTACCTTTCGTTCCTAACACGCTAAGAGACGCGTCCCAGGCTCCCGCTCCCATAGAGTTTATTACAACGTCAGCCATCCTTCCGTTGCTGACCTTCTCAACTACTTGCCTAACGTTTGAGATCTCAGCGAGTTCGTCCGCCCCGTACTCCCTCAACCAACCCTTCCTTGAGACCGCTACGACCTTAGCGCCCATCCTCTTAGCTAACTGAACTGCGAACATCCCTGTGTTTCCTGAGGCTCCAAACACAACCACTACCTTTCCCAGCCCTACTCCAGTCTCCTTGAGCGCATGATAGGAGGTCAAAGCCGCAACCGGCAAACTTGCCGCTAACCTAGGGTCTAGATTAACCTTGACTAAATTCTTCTCAGGAACAACAAACTTCTCTGCCCATCCTCCTTGAGTTATTAAACTCATTATCCCACCGTTCCTACAAAGCATCTCTTCCCCTCTTATACACATATCGCAGGTGCCGTCGAAGACTCTATTGTAAACTATAACCTTGTCACCTGGCTTGAAGTTCTTTACGTGATCTCCTACCTTCTCAACCTCGCCGTACACCTCAGCTCCTGGTATGTGAGGAACTGGTTTAACTGGGATCCCAACTACAACGAAGTAGTCAATTGGGTTGACCCCAGACTCTATAACCCTTAGGACCACCTCATGGGGTCCTGGTTCTGGATCCTTAACTTCTGATACCTTCAGGTTTTCTAAACCCGATTTCTCGAAGAGAACTGCTTTCATAGATAAAGCAAATATAAAAGGTAATTTAAATCTTTCGTGAGATAATTGAGAGCTTTAACTTTTAAATAACAAATTAAAGAAATTTGAAGTCAAGAGTTAACTTTGCCCAAAGATAAAGTAATAAGGGAATCCGTCCATCAACTAAACCATGAAAATCAAGGTAGTACTTTTAGGAGTGTTATTCATTGTCGTTATAGCTACTTTGATGGCGTTCTTCATATCCAAGTCATCCCCTAACGTTCAAAACGTTGACACTAAAATTCAGAACTTAAACGTCACCGTAGTGCCGGGGATATACCTTTACAACGATAGGGTTTACCTAGTTTACTTTAGGCCGTTCCAGGAGGTCACAATATATGGAAAGAGCTACTCACCCGCTAATCAGACAATTCCTAACGGAGTTTTCATTTTGGAGAATAATACAGTATTTAAATTCGGATCAAACGTTGTCGTAAGCGTGGTGATAGATAACGTTGTTCAAAACGTAACCTTACCAGTCTTTTACGGCCCGGTTGGGATCCCCCCAGGTGGTTATTTGAAATTGACGAGCTATTAAGAAACATAATTTGCATAATGCAGTAAGGGTTGTCCTAAAGAAAGTTTTTATCATATGCAACAAACTAGAAAGTATGAGAGGCTTACTGGGGTTCTGGAGCATCACCGCCTTCTTGCTCATTATGTCCGTCCTAGGTAAGAGTGCTACACTCACTTCTGAGGCCATTCATTCTATCCTTGATGCTCTCGTTGTAACTCTCACCCTAAGGGCTTCTAACCTTTTAGATAGGAGAGATAATCTGTACACCTATAGCATGCACAGGTTGGAAGCAATATACTCTGTGTTGAACATAATAGTAGTAATCATTGGAATAGCTGTAGGCGTTATCATATCCTTAGTTTTCCTTATTTTAGGGTTATCAGATAACCCGTTGATATTAACAATATCATCTTTTGTGGCTTTCATATTCGCGTTGATCTCCTCTACAGAAAGAGGGGATGCGCTCAAGGAGGCAGTCAGCCTTCACGCGATCTTGGACTCCTTAACTTACTTAGCCGGTTTCGTCATCGGTATCTTAATATCGCTCTCAGGGATCAAAGTTTTAGACCCTATAGGTTCCTTTGTGGTGTTGGCCTTTGTCCTTATTACAAGTTTGCCCAACATCAAAGAGAGCTACTATACGTTAATGGAGAGGTCTCCGATTGACGTAAGGGAAGTACAGTCCAGCTTGAGCCCGTTCTTCGCTACGGTTCATCACATACACGTTTGGAGCATATGTCCCCATGAGAGAGTAGCAACGTTACACATATTGGAGAACTCGAACACCACCATAGGTGAGATAGAGGAGAAGAGAAAGGAAGTGGAGAGAATACTGAAGGACAAGTTCTCAATAACCCACGTTACGGTGCAATTCGAGACTAAGAGAGAGGAGAACACCAACTAATAAATTAGATAGACTTTAACTTCCTCCCCATTCTCCAAAGTCAACTCTAAAGTGTAACTTCCTTTCTGAAGCTCGAGGGGACCGAAGTCCGTTACAATGCGGTTCTCCCCTTGGTTCAACTCTATAACCTTAGAGTTTTCAATCACGTTATCCTTTACCTTAAGCTTTAATTTAGTTATTTTAATTGCCCTCACAGAGAAGAGACTGAACTGGGCGATCCCCTCAGGGGAGAGCGAACCTAAACCTACCTGGTACGCTAATACAGGCGGAAGACTAGACCCAACTTTTCTCATTGAACTCGAAAAGCCTACATAGAGCAGAACGAAAGCCGCTAGGTTGACTATTGGAATTATCTGAAGTATGGACCCAAGCTTCAACGATCCCTCCTCGTATCTAGAACCTAGCTTAAACTCCTGGATTACTATTAGGACGAGTCCCACAATCCCGAGTATTCCCCCTATTAAAATCAGAACAAAGTAGGAGGCAATTAAAGGTAAGAGTGAGCTCAGAGCCGAACTAGAGAGCCTCACTGCATCCGAGTTGGTTGCCTGGATCTGCTTTAAGATAGGGAGCACCTTAGGAATCAAATAGAACTCAAGGAAAGGATAGATTACTATGAAGTCGATTATGCTGGCTATCAAAAGCATTTTAGATCCAGTATATCCTTCCTTCGCGATGTTAAGACGCCTCAAGATCCTGAAACCGCGCCAACTCAGAAAAACTTGAGCTATTACAATGATGGCTGATACGGCTACTAAAGCGAAGACGTATGGGCTTGATAAGAACGTTAGACCTGAAAGTTGTGTTGAAATTGTAAAAATTCCAGTATATAAAAATATTATGAGCTCAATAATATCAATAACGGAGTACACTATGCCGATGAGAGCGGAAAGCTTCAGCGTGTTCAAAGCCTTGATCTCTTCTGATGGTTCCATCGAGAAGATTCCCCTTATCCAGTTAAAAAGGTCTTTGTAGCTTTTAGCCGGACTGTAAACCTAGTTGCGATCTCTATCAGGTCTCATTGTTCAAGTTTAGGAAACCCTTTTAACATGAGGGCTCCGTCGAGAACTTTACGTTGGGCAAGCGCAAACTGCATTCCTAACTCAACTTTGACACAGCGATAGAGCGCGAAGGAGTTGAAGTAAGTTGAATCTCAGGACTTGCACGTTAGGGAAGGAGAGGCGCTTACGTGTGAGGGATTCAAACCCTAGATTTGAACTGTTTTAAGAGGTATTTTAATCATAATAATATATATAAGTGATTAGGGTAAACCTAATACATGGCAAAGATCTTCACGCTTAAGGAACTTGTAGATAAAGAGTTAAATTGCAAGAAAGTTCCACCTGGTTTTTTCTGCGTTAAGGCCGGAAGTAAAACAATCATAGGAAGAGATAACGTAGGCGTGATCATAGTCAAGATAGATGAGAGCGCAGTAGCTATGAAGTACGTTGACGACGACGCCGAAACCTATCAAATTATTAAATACGATGAGGACGTAGTCATCATTTCGGATGGTACTCTATCTCCTTCCTTAGGAGGGTTCCTAGCCTCACTTAAGGAGGCTTTAGCAATGTTGGAGAAAGGTGAAACGGAGAACGCTAAGTTGATCCTATCGAAGTTGCTTTCGTCATATAACTTTCAACTGTCCTCTAAGCTTTGAAGTTTAAGGAGAAAGCATCTTAAATATGGATGCGAGGAGGAAGTCCCTCAATGTACCCATCTTGTTGAGCCTCCTCAGGTGCTCCCCTTTAGTCTCCACAGCCTTCCTCAGAACGTAATCCATTACATAGGAGAAGGGGAACTTAACGTATTTTTTGTCGTGAATCCAAGCAGCGTATAGCACCTCGTAATATCTCTCCGTCTGAGGGAGTGGTATTACTATGTCGTCATAATTTAGGAACTCGTGAGTGACCTCCTCAGGTACGTAAATTACAGGATAAATGAAGCTCTTATTGAGGACCTTCACGACCTCTGCGTCCAAGGAGTAAACGCAGGAACCAGCTATCGAGTTCAAAACCGGAGTGAGGAAATTTTCACGGCTTAAATGTAGCCCTTCCTTCACCTTACTCCAGTTAAACTGAAGCGCTGTGATGGCGTTAACGTTGGAGAACGTGACCTTACCGTACTTGCTAGCTGTGAGAAGAACTTCTTCAACCTCCTCTTCACTACCGTAGCTAGCTATGTCCTGTGTTATAAGGTTCACCTTTCCGTGGGCTCGGCCCTGAACTTCCATTTCGGCTAACACTACGTCCTCGCTCACCTTCCTTTCTCCTCTACTTATTTCGACCTCTGCCATGGAGGAAGGTCCCAAGATAGGAACGAAATGTTCTGCCTTCCTCCCTTGAACAACTCCGTTCTTGACAAGCGTTTCATTAAAGCTCTCCTCAGCCTCCCCTATCAGGAGGGAGTCTATCCAGCCCTCCTCAGTTAACTGCCACGCTCCCGGACCTCCAACGATAACTCTAAAGCCTCTCTCCTCTTTCATCTTGATTACGGATTGCCTAAACTTCTTAAAGGAGGCAACATAAGGAGGATCTCTCTTTAATATCCTCGATATGGCCGTGCCTATTTCCGACTTACCTAAAGGATCGTTAACGTAGATCCCCAGTACGTCAATCCTCTCCTTCCAGAGCCTCTCAGGAGGGACTATCTTCCCCTTAGATATAGCCTCAACTTTCCTTAGACCGTATGGAGGATATTTAGACCTCCTCCACCATGAGTGAAATGTGACAGGATCAGCTGATAAAATCATCATTTAATAGTTTATGATCCAATTTATATCTTCACCAGGCTACTTAAGTTATGACAATGAGGGCCTTTCTGGGAAAAAAGTCTCATATGTTGAATCCAAATCCGCCCTGTTGACCCGATGGGAGGTATGGTATTAACGCACTCACTAACTGTTCGGCAGTGAGAGTGTGCAGCCACACCTTACCCGGTCCAGTTATCGTAACGAAAAACAAGCCCTCATGTGCGAACAAGATAGACCTGAGCCCTCCCACTAGTTGAACCGAGTAGTTCATACCCTGCTCGAAAGCCATTAGATGAGAGGCCTCAACCTGTATGGTCTCACCTGGAGATAGGTACTTCTCTATCAGTCCTCCGTAGGCGTGAAGGAAAACGTTTCCTACTCCACTAAACTTAGCTAAGAATAGACCCTCTCCTCCTAACAAGCCAGCGGTGAGCCTGGCTAATGTAGAATCGTATTGCACCGTGCTTTCCGCCCCTAAAAATGAGTGAGCCTCAGCGAGAATCGGCCTCCCCTCAAGGGAAATGGGAACTACTTTCCCAGGGAATATCCCAGAAAGGATTAGCTCACCTGGACCGTAGAACTCCGTGACGAAGAAAGTTCCTCCCGTTAATGCCCTCTTTAAACCTCCTAAAAGCCCTCCCCTCATCCTCGTTTGCATGCTCACTGTAACGTTCTTCATTACCGTGTGTCCGGCATCGGCGTAAAACTGCTCACCCTGAGCTAAGTTAACCCTCAAGTACTGAAGATCGTCTCCTAATATATTATATTGAGGCATGTCCTATGCTTTAAAACCTAAGAAATAAATTTAATAGTTCTTTTGAGCCTTCCCTGCCTGACTCATTTGTTCTTCAATATCCTCGTTTTGTATAAGCTACCCTCCTTAAGGGTTAAACAAGGGTATCCGTGGGTCTTGCATATCATTGGGATCGTTACATCAATTGGCTCCTCGTCACTTACGACCTCAAGAACCTCTCCTACCTTCATCAAGTTTAGCTTTTTAACTATCTCAATCTGAGGCTCCGGGCATGACTCTCCTGTTAAATCCAGGACGTAATCCGGCTTTCCACTCCTGAGTTTTTCCTCCATAAGTGTGATAGTTTTAGATAAATTAAAAGATAATCTCTTTAAAAGGGGAGAGTTTCATAAATCTAATATGAAATATATTAAATACAGCTACGATCTACTGGATGGATCGACATGTCGTCGACGTAATCGATTATACAAATGAACTCCAACGGATCCATCCCGTTATAGAAAGCGTGCTCTACTCCAGAATCAATGAATATGAAGTCGTTCTCGTGAAGTTCCTTAACTTCACGCCCTACGCAGACCTTAGTGCTGCCTTTGAGTATTATCACGGTTTCCTGGTACTTGTGTACGTGAGGCGCTATGACCCCGTTCGGTTCTAGAGTAAATCTCCTCACAGCGTAGTGAGCTCCGTGATCCTTCGTTACTAACCATTGAATGAAGGATCCCTTAGATCCCTTGATCTTAACCTCTTCCTTCTTGACATTAGAGAAGTTAGATATGTAGTACTCCATATTTCATGATGGTCTTGATGAGGTTAAAAAGGTAAGGCTTTCTCGGGCTGGTTTCCAACTTCTCTCGACCTGAACCGGGGTCGAAGCGTGAGGTTTATCCGCCTTTCACTAGCTTCAAGAACAGGTAACCTATCTCAGGAAGCTTTACCGTTTCGTGTTCAGCTGGCCTTTGGACAGTTCCCAGGTAAACCCCATAATCCTCGTGATCTCCTTCTTTTGAAGACTTAGGCTCACCGTAGGGTGAAAATAATATCACTTCGTCTACTGCATTAACAAGCTTCCTCACTGCTGCGTCTATGGTAGAGTAAGCTTGACATTTGTCAACTCCGTTATGTAAGGCGAAGTCTAAACCTGTGATCGCAGCTATAACCGGCCCTTCTTTTAACGATGAGAGGATAACTTCAGTCACTTTACTTACCTCCTCTTGAAGGTTTATTTCGCCTATCTTCAAACTAATTCGCCCGTATGTAGGGTTGGTTATGGGGATGTTTATTGGTATAGCCCCAGTTTCTTTTATCAGGGTCAACTCCTTAGGCACATAGACCTCATTAGGAGGGACGTTCTTCATTTCAAGAACAGAAAGCCATGACGATACTTGGTTCTGAGGTCTCTTGTTGACTACCACTCCCCTGAAGGAGCTACTGAACAAGGTCAAGAGGAACCTAGGGTTACACTTCATGAAACTGGAGTAACTTAACCCATCTACCCCTAGAAGTAAAGCCTTCATTTCAGTCACCAAGTAACGACTTCAGTCTCAGTTCGAGCTCCTCTCTAGGTACTGCCCCAATCACCTCATCGACCGGTTCGCCGTCCTTAAAGAAAATTACCGTAGGTAAACTCATTACCCCATATCTGGACGCAATATCCTGGTTCTCGTCTGAGTTAAGCTTTCCGAAACCAACTGAAGGATAGTCTTTTGCCAAGTCCTCTATAATAGGGGCTAAGATAAGGCATGGAGCGCACCATTCCGCCCAGAAGTCTACTATTGCCACCTTGTTCTTCCTCAAGAAATCATCGAAATTGTTTGAGTCCAGATGTTGAACGAATTCTTTTTGTTCCATATCCTTTGCTTCACTCATCATCTGTTTAATTTTTTTCCTTAGTAAGGCTTCCAGTTCCGGATCGTTTTCTGAACTCATGAATAGTACCTAAGAAAGCTAGTTTAAAAAGTTTATATTATAGAAAGGTAAAAAATGTAAGCATGAACGAAAATATAATAAATTATAAATATTATAAGACTAACGCGAATGCAAAAGTCTTCCTCACGTGTTCCATAACGTTGTCAAGTCAAGGAGAAACCAGAACGACCTGACCTAGGGTTTAGTATAGTTTAAAATATAATAACTAATTAAATCTTTTATGATCCTGATAGTTGGTGGTGGTATAACGGGACTGCTGATATCTCGCTATCTCAATGATGCGCAGGTCATAGACAAGTACGGAGAACCTAAGAACTCCCTTAGTAGTCTGTGGAACGTAATGCCTCCGCTTTGTGGAGAACTTAAGGAGGAATGTGACAGTTCGGCCAATGAGTTCGTGAAGATCTCAGAGGAACTAAACGTAAGTTACTCATGGAAGATCATCTTGAGGACACCGCCAAAAGGAGATAAGGTACTTACCCCGAGGGAGACTAAAGAGGTTGAGCCTCTATTGGATAGCGAGAGCGAAATCGTAGGAAAGGCTCTTCACGTGAACGGTGGAGACTTACTCTTAAAGCTGTCCAAGAACGTGAAAACGGCTAACGTAACTGGGATAGAGGTGAAGGACAACCAAATTACCTCTCTTAAAACTAACGTTGGGGAAATGCGTGCTGATTACTACGTTTTCTCAATAGGAAGGGATGAGGGAGGGCTGTTTAGGGGTAGGATAGCCTTAGATGGACTTAAGGGTCACGTTGTCGTCGCTCCTCCCCTGGGCATGAAGAACGTCCTCCTAATAGAGGACAGGCTCGGGGTAGAAGGTGAAGGTTACTCCTTACTTAACGGTGACTCTTATCCCTCAAACAAATGGGAAATAGATAGGGACCAGGTGGATAGAACAGTTACAATATTTAGCAAATATCTAAAAAAAGTAATAAACCCTATCGAGATCAGAGTTGGATTCAGAGCCGTATCAAGAGGCAACGTCCCAATCCTGGAGAGGATATACGATAACGCGATTTTAGTGACAGGGTACAGGTTCGGCTGGTCCATAGCCCCTTGGTTAGCTAAGAGGGTAAAGGACATGATGAGGGGATGACATAACAGTTAATAATTACGTAGCTACCTAAGTTCTCCATGAACGTTAGAGTTTTGATATCGTCTAAGGACCCGGTTGGACTTACCGTAAAGAGGTTAGGTTACGCGTTCGAAGAGGTTGACGAGGACGTGACAAATTTCAATTACGCCAAAGGAGATGCAATAGTAATGATTTGCAGACACGAGAGTTCCACATTAAGGCCAGCACTGACTTTACATCATCCCGGGAACCCAGGTAAGAACACCATGGGCGGAAGGCCTGAAACTTTAGGTATCGCAAACCCTAGACTTTTAACTTCAATATTTCGCTCAGTTCTAGAGATTAGTGTAGATGTGGAGAAAGTCATTGAGGCGACTCATCACGGTCCTACAGACTTACCTTATCCCATCACATTCGTTGAGGTTGGAAGCGATGAGAGGATGTGGAGCAACGAGAGGATCGTCTCCTCGCTCGTGGATGCCGTACTCAAGGGGATAGAGAGGGCTGAGGATTTGAACTGTTCAGAAACGGTCTTAATATATGGAGGACCCCACTACTCTAAGGTCGCTTCCTCGGAATCAACAAGGAGATGTATTTCACATATAATTTCAAAACATTATATATCAGAATTAAACTCGGACGTAGTTCTTCAGAGCATAGAACGGAACCTTATTAGACCTAAAACTGCAATACTAGATAGTATCCCACGAAATAAGAGGGAACTTCTAACCCACGTTTTCAGTTCTAATAATATATCTATTGAGCTTAGATAACAGGGGGACCGAAAGAATTGGAGATCCGATGCTCAGTATTTTAGGCGTAGTGGACATCTCAACTACGGTTAAACTAGCGTTGGGTATTGAGATGCCTAGCGCTGAAACGTCGTCTAAATCTAAGATGTGACCGAGAACAGCTCTAATGGGATCGTAATGACTCACGGCTATGACTACCTGTTCCTGGTTTAAGGAGTGGAGGAACTCAATCATCCTCTTCCTCAGGCTATCCCATGGTTCCAGGTTCTTAACGTCCAGCTGACCTTTAGCTACCTTCAGCTTCCAATGATCGCTTGGATCAAACCTCTTGTTGTTTAACTCACCTAACCACCTCTCCCTAAGCCTTTCATCGATAACTGGAATCAAGCCCAGCTCGTTTCCTATTATCGTCGCGGTTTGATATGCCCTGAGGATTGGACTGGTAAAGATAACGTCTGTCTTTATTTTTTTCAGCTCCTGGGCAGCCCTCTTAGCTTGTTCTCTGCCCTCGTCGGTTAATGGAAAGTTGTTCACATCGTGAGAGAGTATCTTGTTGATGTTTGATGTACTCTGTCCATGTCTAACGAATATTACAAGTGTCATTTGTTAAAACTTATACTTAATAATTATATAAGTTGACGTTATCCGGAGATTGAGCCCCTCTCGGTAAGGAAGAGTCTCTCCTCTCATGATTTAATCGAGTTAAATTAAACCCAGTTAAACTTGCGAAAATAATTTTCAGTTTTATGTTAGATAATTTTAAATTCAGTTAACTGAAGCGTTTTATGTGGGCCTATTCAAAAGGAACAACCCAAGTGAATCTAACTCACAGCTGAAGATATTGTACACCACGGATATTCACGGATCTGATACAATATTCAAAAAATTTCTTAATGCGGGGAAGATATACAAGGTTAACTACCTCATAATTGGAGGAGATATAGCAGGCAAGTCTTTGACTCCAATCGTCGAACTAGGCGAAGGAAAGTTTGAGATAAACGGAAACGTTGTAGGAAGAGAGGGTTTGAAGCAGATAACAGACGAGATCAGGAAACAAGGCAACTACTACACGATAGTAGATAAGAGAGGTCTAAAGGAGATGAAGGCGGATAAAAGGAAGGTAGACGAGGCTTTCAAGAACTCCATGATCGAGGTATTGAGGAACTGGGGTAGAATAGCTGAGGAGAAACTGAAGGACACCGAAATCCCACTTTACGTTAACTTAGGTAATGACGACCCTCTCTATCTCTTTGACGTTATAGAGGAGAGCAAAGTAATGAGAAAGTGCGAGGGACAGGTTGTGAAATTAGGGGAACACGAGATGATTTCGTTCGGCTACGTTAACCCAACGCCCTGGAACACACCTAGGGAGATGCCGGAGGAGAAGATTTACGAAGTGTTAAAAGGAGAGGCTAAGAAGATTGAAAACATGGAAACGGCAATCTTTAACGTTCACGCTCCTCCTTACAATACTAACCTAGATAACGCTCCGCTGCTCACTCCAGATTTGAAGCCTGTAATGAAGGGAGGGGAGATCGTTATGAATCACGTAGGGTCTGTCTCTGTCAGAAAGGTCCTGGAAGAGGAACAGCCGTTGCTCGGCCTCCACGGACACATTCATGAGTCGAGAGGTTTCGACAGGATAGGGAGGACGATCGTTTTAAACCCGGGTAGCGAACACAATGAGGGCATATTGCACGCTGCCTACATAATACTCGAGAAGGGGAGAATTAAGGCTCATCAGTTCATAATAGGATGACGTCCTGTTTCTAGAGCTGGAGCTAGTTACGTTATTCGTGAAGAGTATTAATTCGTGTATTTACCATTTACATATAGACTTTTACTAGATGTCAATCTAGCTGAATAACATCTAGTAGTGAACCGTTAACTGTTTAAGATGTTTTTATATGTATAAAGAATCAAAAGGTTTTTATGACCAAGCGTGACAATACTTATTATGACCCGAACGGTTTCAGAGGTCGCTAATAAGATAATAAGAGTCGTGAGAGAGGAAGACACTATAGTTTCAGCTGCCACGGAGATGAAAAACCACAACATTGGTTCGATGTTGGTTGTAGATAATCAAGGTCAGATAGTGGGGATCGTAACCGAGAGAGACGTCGTGAGGGCTATGGCTGATCGCAGGCTCGATGGAAAGGTTAAGGACTACATGACCTCGTCTGTGAAAGGGGTAACTGAGGAAACCTCAGTTGAGGAAGCCGTAGGCATCATGCTCGAGAACGGATTTAGACATCTCCCAGTTATAGGAAAGGAAGGAAAGGTGATAGGGATTGTCTCCATTAGAGACCTAGCTAGGGCGCTCTCTGATAACCATTTTTTACAATATGGAAAAGAGTGGACAGAAGTTAAGTCTTCGGGTGTGACGTGCCCCGTATGTGGACTAGAGATAGACGAAATGGGCTACTGCAATTGTGGCACGGGTTCAAGCTAATTTTTTAAGACGGTTTTAGCTGTTTTCTACATATGATAATATTTTATGCTATAGGAGAAAAAGATAGGGCGAAAGAGCTCGTAAGGATTATAACTAAAACCAGGTGGAAAACGATATCAAGACATGCTGTAAAGATCTCTAGCTCATCTATAGGTCCATCAATAGTGATTTTTAAACCCACTATGGCGGCCTTGGCGGTGGCAATGTGGTTAAAGGACAGGGCAGAGGAGCTGGGTATGACAACCTCAGTTGGTTGGTTCACTCCGATAGCGAATACCCCGGAGGCTGTCAATGAGGCCGTTAGAACCGACCTGAATAAGATGCTCATGAAAAAGCTAGAGATCCCGTGGAGCCCTTAAGACCTAATTTTTTACTGTCTTATTTCACACGAGTGAGCTTTGTAATAAGGCTACGCTGGAGTAACCTGGCTCTCCTCTCTATCCTGCTTCACCAGAGCTACGTTTTCATCGCTTCTCGTTATTATTATGTAGTCAGTTAGGTCCTTAAGGTAGTCAACCAACTTTTGGAAGCGTTTTTGGTCGAACGTCATGAACGATTCGTCCACGATGAAGAACGGGGTCTTAAAGTAAGCCTTTATTGCGGTTATAACTAGAACCAACGCTAAAGAGGTCCTCTCTGAAGAGGAGAGCTTCCTCAAGTCCATAAGAGTCCCGTTCCTCCTGACGACCAGTGAAAAGTCAGGTGTTATCTCAGCCTCTAGATTAAACTCCAGTTCCTTCATTAAGTAGTTCGCGATCTTTGTGAACTCCTCTCTAGCTCTAGATAACCTAGTTATATACTCCTTTTGAAGCTGCTCCGACTGAGCCTCCAGCTCTTCGATTTCCTTCTCCTTCTCCTTTATCCTGTTTAACGTAGATGTAGGTATGCCAAGGCTGGCAAGTTCGTATTCAAGTTGACTCTTCTTGTTTAGAAGCTCATTCAACCTCTTAGATACCGCATCCTCCTGCCCCATAACCCTAATGACCTCTGAACTCTTGTTGAACCTGTCCTCCATCTCCCTCTTTTGTCTCTCCAGTTCGCCTATCTGATCCTTTACCATTTCCATCCTAGCTATGAGCTCCTGCTTCTTGCTTCTTAGCCTTTCTATTTCGTTCCTAACGCCTTCAAATTCAGCAAGCTTTCTCGTTATTTCGTCCCTCTTTCCGTTCAGTTCGTCTATCTCTCTTTTCACTCCCTCAAGCGAGTTCATTCTTAGCCTCAGCTCGTTTGATATTATGTCAATTCTAGTCCTCCAGTTTTCCGGATCGACGTGACTTCCACATACGTAACATGTGCTCAGGTGCTCCTTCTCAGCCTCCTTTATTTCGTCCAACACTCTCTCTAACACCCTTATACCTATCTCAGTCTCATTCCTCAAGCCGGTCTTTCTCTGAAGGTCTTGAACAATTTGATTTAGTTGGTCTTCAAAGATTTTCTTTATTTCAGGTTTAATCATAGACTCCTTCTGTTGAATCTCAAGCTCCAGCTTCATGTGTTTATTTTGAAGATCTGAAAGCTCCTTCTTCTTCTGCTCTATCTTTGAGTTAAGCTCGAGCAACTTGTTCTGTCTAGTGACGGAGATCGTTTGCGTAGTGCTATTTATCAGCCTATCGCTCTCGTTTTCCTTCTTTATCATCTCTATTTCGTTCTCAATTGTCTTTATCTCGGCCTGTATTGTGACGGCGTCCTTATACTTGTTCCTAAGCTCCTCGTTTTCTTCCCTGATGAGTTTGAGCTTTTGGTCAACGTTTAACTTCAGTTGCTTTATCTTTTCTATTTCTGATGTAGTCGAAATGAACCACTCGATCTGCTCCTGACCTCCCAAGATCTGGTTAAGCAGTTTGTTCTCAGGTGAGAAGAATGATAGCATAAGCGCCCTCTTGTCGTCCATAATGAGGTTAATGTTTTCGCTTATCTTTCCCTTCGATCTCACGATCCTCCTATAGTACTCCTTGTTGTTGTACTTCACCTCTATGTATCCAGTGTCGGAGAAAACGTTCAAAAGGTCCTCTGCTGTAATCTCTGAGGTTAACAAGGAAACTAAAGCCTTAGATAGTGAGGACTTACCATAAGCGTTAGGTGCGGTGTAAACGTTAACTCCTTTAGTCAAATCAACGTCGAGCGGTGTAGTTATCCCACCTATATTCCTAATTCTAACTCTCATCATACGAAAGTGTGTTTTCGTCCTTTAAAAAAATTTTCTCAAAAATTTCAATCTAACAAACACTGAGTTATGGGTCGCCTCATCCTTGCCTAGCGAGGTTTAAGGCGAGTTTTCAAGATGAACTAAAAATAAGAGCAACAATTTTGCTTTTTTAGAACATGGCTCGTAAAGTTCTAATAGATTCGGATACGGCCTCTGATGATACTATCGCCATTATGCTATCTTCAAGGCTGTTTGAGCTTCTTGGCGTCACGATAGTAGCAGGTAACGTGGAGTTCAAGGATCAGATAAGAAACGCTCTCTTCACCTTGGAGTACATAAACCGAGAAGATGTACCCGTTTATTTAGGTTTTGATAGACCTATTTTAGGAACGTGGAGGACCGTAGAGGAGGTACACGGAAGTAACGGAATGGGGGGATGGCAATTTAAAGATCCGGCGAAGAAGCCAGAGAGTGAACATGCAATAGACGCTATAATCAGGTTATCCAAGGAGTTCTCTGGAGAGATTGAAATATTGGCCGTTTCACCATTAACTAACCTTGCCTTAGCTTACTTGAGAGATAGATCGATAGTAAATAGGATCAAGAAGGTTTGGATCATGGGGGGCGCACTGACTAGAGGCAACACCACGCCCTTAGCGGAGTTCAACTTTTGGGTTGATCCTGAGGCCGCTAAGATAGTCCTGGATGCTGGATTTGACGTTACTATCGTACCGTGGGAAACTGCGGAGGACTACGGCTTAATAGATCTGGAGACGTGGGGTAGAATAAGGAAAATGGGTACTAAGTTGTCTAACTTCTTCGTCAACGTTAACAAAACCTTGCTTGAATACTCCATTAAACAGGGCAACAGAGGAAGCGTTCATCCCGACTCCTTAACGGTCTACCTAGCGTATGACAACTCCTCAATAACGGAACAAAGGAGGTTTAAAGTGAACGTTGAGCTTTGCTCCACCTCAAGGGGTGGTATGCTGATAGACTGGTATGGTAAAGATAACCTAAACAGCAACCTAGTGCTTAGGGCGGATTCGAACAAGTTTAAGGACGAACTGCTACTTACCCTTTCTTCATTTTAGAACATTCTGCATACACAATTACGCTTAAGTTCTTAGGCTCTATCCCCCTACCCTCTAGCTCCTTTTGAACTGATGAGAGGTCCAAATCTACGTCCATTACGTCACCTAGATCTTCACAGTAAACGTTTACGTGAGGTTCCATCCTAACCTCATACCAGGTCTTACCGCCTGCCTCAAAGGATCTAATTATGCCTGCCTTCTCCAGGGTGTCTAGCACGTTATAAACTGTTGAGAGGCTTATGCTTGGTTCGGTTTTCTTCAACTCGCTGAATATCTGTTCTCCACTGAAGTGTCCACCTCTCATCATTTCCTTAATCACGGCTATCCTCTGTGGGGTCACCTTCAATCCCTTGGTTCGTAACATCTCAACTATTTCTGCTTCCATCAAAGAATCATTATTAAGTTGTAGTAATTAAAATTAGTCCCTCCAAGAGCTTTCTGCAATGTGAACCTGATAAAAATGGCGTCAAGGATCTCGAAGGTTTCAACAAAAGTAACGATCTACTGTTCTAAAAAGAGTTTTAAGCTAAAGCTGAAACAAATGAATTATGGGTATAGTTAGGGAAGTTGTGGTTTTGAGGCCTTTCGATAACTTACTCTACGCATCGAAATTGATGGCTGTGGAGAGTATACCGAAATCGATAGTTATAGACGAGAACGGTTCTCCTATAGGCATCATAACGCAAAAGGACATAGTTAAATTCGTTCACAGCATGGGAGAGGAGAGGTCCCTGGAGGAGGTAATGTTATCTGAGGTTATGAGGAAAGACGTGATATGCGTCAATCCAAGCATAGATCCCTTCGATGCGGCGCAAATAATGATAGATAAGAAACAACCGTTGCTCGCGGTCTGTAACGAGGAGGAGAAGGCTGTCGGGATGATCATAAAAAGCGATCTGAGCAACTTTTACGCCTCTCAAGTCAAAGGGTTACAAAAGGTGAGGGAGTTGATGAGCTCACCGGTTGTGACGATAGAGCCCTCTGACAAGCTGGGCGTTGCGGTTGAGAGGCTGGTTTCGAGCAACCTTAGCAGATTGGTAGTTCAGACGAACGGGAGGGTAGTAGGAGTCGTTACCACAACCGATCTACTTTACGTAGCGCCCGCCCTTAAGTTTAAGGATAGTAAGATAGAGGTGAGGGATGTGATGAGTCCTAACGTTATAGTTGTAGACAGCAACGAGGATATGGCTAACGCGGCCAGGCTTATGGCCTCTAGGAAAATAAAGGGGATCCCAATAGTAGAGAAGGATGGGAAGTTGGCGGGAATTGTAACGACGACAGATGTCGTGAGAGCTCTAATGGACCAGAGCGTGAAAAAGTACCTCTTTGAGATAAAGATGTACACCTCAACCTTTTGATATCCCTTTTGTCATAGTTTCTTGAACAAAATAATTTCTCGAAAAACCAATCATCAAGAGTGATGGCTTTAAACTTCTCACTTCTATTTTATATAGAAGTCTTAATAAATGATGTAGTTCTATATAAAATCTTAACATAAAACTGTTTAACTTACAACATTAATCCCTTAGCTACACATCAAACCTAAAGTTATGAGTTAACCTAAGATCCCACTTAATTGACTTAAGGTTTAATTTTGTGTATTGGTACATAACATGTAGACATGGAAAATTTTAGGTCCCTCATAATAGATATATACCTTTCCTCTAGGCTACCCAATTTTCAGGGCGTTTTACAAGAGGGTGTAAACAAACGTTCCAAGTGCAGTTACTACGACGGTAAGTTCTGTAACGTCGTGAAGACTAAGGATCCGGTGCTCGTATCTTGGGAGGTATCTGATCGAATAGTCCCTCATCCGATCATGTGTTACCTTTGTCCTTACTACTCCTCTGGCGCGGAGAGTAAGGTCATCACGTCTCTTCTTCAACTCCTTAGAGACTACGTTTCTATGAGGAACGGAATCGAAAGGGAGATATACAACCTAGAAAGCAGGACGACGGAGATGCTCTACTCCTCTATAGTACTGAGGAGGAGGAGACAGGAGTTGATATCTATACTAAATGAGGTTCAATCCAAAATCGAACTGATCAAGTTATTAATAAAATACGAGGAGGAGAACCATGTTTGACGACCCCGAAGGATATTTGAAATGGTACAAAACGCATGAGCTGACTTACGAAAACGAGAGAAGGGCTATAGAATCTCTTAACCCAAGGGATTGTCTTGATATAGGATCCGGACCTTCAGTATTTCATGAGAGCATAAAAGGGAACGTTGTCTCCTTGGATTTATCAGAGTTCATGCTAGGATCGGTAGAGGGTGATAGGGTTTTGGCGGACGCCCATTTCCTTCCGTTTAGGGAGAGAGCGTTCCCGTGTACCTTCTCGTCAGTCACAATATGTTTCCTTGACAACCTTGAGGACTTCATTAAGGAGGTTAAAAGAGTTACTAGGGGATATTTCATTGGATGCATCGTGAGGGCGGACTCCAGCTGGGGCGAATTCTACTCTAACCTAGGGAAGAGGGGACATAAGTACTACTCAAAAGCAAATTTCATTAGTAAGGCGGATTTTCTAACTCTAGTCAGGAAGCACTTCGTCATAGATAAAATAGCTTCCGTACTGAAATACGGACCAACGGATCAGGAGGTGAGAGAGGAACCCATAGGGGAGGACGGAGCGTATGTGTGCGTGAGAGGAGTTAGGCCTCCTGACGGTCCAGGCCTCAGTAACCACTCTAGATAAAGATGAGGTCTTTGTAATAAAACTCAATCAATATGATTTTTAAAATCTATCTTTACATCTGAGGTGCTAACCTGTATTTTAATTTTCATCGATGGCCTCATGAGTCAATAGAACTGATTAGGCCACCAACTTACGCTTCTTCTCGTAGTCAAATTGAGCATGTGAATTATCCTCTTCCTATCGTCTCTCGAAACCTTAACGTCGTAGTGTACCCTAACCAAAGGGTATGGATATCCCTTAATTGACACCGAATAAAGGTCCTGGAGCAAGCTCTCTATAAATTTCGGAGTGGGAACTCCTATCACGTCAATCCTTAAAACTCTCTCTCCATGATCTAACCTTGCGTAAAAGCTGCATACTTCCTTATCTTCTAAGCCCCTCCTAACGTCTCCCTCCTCCACTCTCGTTCGAGTTAATGGACCGCATACGATCGATGAGTAACCAGGAGAACTCGTCGTTATCTCTAAAACGGCCACATCAGAAAGTTCGTGATGGAACAGATCCCTAGATCTGCTAACCTTAGATATCCACACTACCTTAGAACCGAACCTTTTAATAAGTTCCGCCAGATAGGCCTGCTTCTCGTAAATTATATGATCTAACATGTAGTCTTCATCCTTTTCCTCCAGAGAACGTATTTCTCCCTCATTGAAGCTCCCGTTAAATCGCTTAACTTCTCCTAGTTTTTTCCTCAGGCTTCCATCCATTAGTATGAGTTCGCCACTTGTTCCGGCCTTTAGAGCTACCATGAGCTCCATTAACGCCATGAGTTCTCCCACCCTCTCTTTGGCTTTGTTTCCGGGTCTGAACACGCCAGATTTGACGTCCTGTTCAGCTCCCACGATTCTAACTCCCTCCGTAATGAGAGCCTCCACGTTCAGCACAAACACGGTTCCGGTCCTGAGCTCCTTAACGAATTGTCCACCGTCCACGGCGACAAGCTTCTTAGCCCTAGCTGAGGAGGGAGAGAATTCGTTCCAACTTCTCTTGACTTTGAGCTCCAAGTCCGTATCTAGATCGCGTTGAAATACGTTTAACCTACCTATCAGGTCTGACCTCCGTGTGACTAACTCCTGGTAGACTCTGTCGATCATTGGATCACCTCCTCCTTGACCCTACTTACGTCACCTAGTTTCTCAACCCTCAAGACGTAATCAGCGATCTGCAACACCTCCTCGTCGTGAGTTACCACGATTATTTGAGGAACCACGTTCATGGAGTCCCTTATTATGGAAAGCAACTCGGTCCTCCTCTCGGAGTCTAAGTGGGTGGTAGGTTCGTCCAATATCATGAAGCCTAGCTCTCCCATCAATGATCTAGCGATGGCTATCCTTAAGGCTAAGGCAAGAGCTATCCTTTCGCCCCCACTAAGCAACCCTATCTGTAGTTCCTGTCCTGATTGAGTGTAAACCTTGATCTCGACCTTACCTTTCAAACCTTTCGTGGAACCCATGCGTATTGTAACCCTTGAAAATGACATGTTAAACATCGACATTATGTCATTTAGGTTGTTTTCTATCCTACTGATCAATGTAGATATGAGAAAGGACTGAAGCCTGCTCTCGGATAGAACTTGTCGCAACTTTTCTAGCCTTTCCTTTTCGTTTCTCAATTTGTTCGCCTCTGAAAGCTTAGTCTCCAAGTCCCTCTTTGTTCTCTCTAGATTACTCAAACTTATCCTCATTTGTTCCAGCTTCCCCCTCTTTTCGCCTAAGTCCCTCTCGACTGTTTGAACTTGCCTCCTTATTGAGTCCAACTCCACCTTAGCTTTTCTCAACTCCTCCTCCTCAAAATTTAACGCGTCAAGTTTTTGTTTCAACCTCTCTATACTTTCTTCTAGGACGTACCTTCTTTTAACTAACTCCTCACGTTTTCCTCTCTTTTTATTTAACTCGTTTAACCTATTAGTGACCTCTTGTAACTCGAGCTCAGCCCTCTCTATCTGATCTCTGGTTAAGTTACCTACCTCTCGTTTAAGATTGTTGATCTCCTCTTTGACGTCGTGTAACGTATGTTCGTGAGTAGCTAACATCTCTTCCAACTCATACAAGTCCTCTTCCTTGTAACTTCTAACTGAGTTGTACTCGTCTTCGTACTCCTTGAGGTGTTCCAATCTCTCATTTATTAGTTCGTATTGATTAGCCTTTTCTGTAAGCTCGCTCAGGCTTGCCTCAAGTTGAGCTATCTCCTGGTTCAAACCCTCTAAGTTCTCTTGGATCGTCTTAATTAAGCTCTCATTCGATCTAGCCTCACTGAGTTGTTTATTCAATATCTCAACCTCCCTCTTTAGCGACTCATACTTTCTCTGTAAGCTCTCCATCTCGCCCACGATTTCCCTCTCTCTCCTATCGTACTTGTCAATAAGCTCCTTCCTATGAGCCTCGTCCAGCGGTCCTCCACAAACAGGACACTTCCCTTCATTAGCTGAGATCAAAGCTTCTCTGCCCTTCCTTATCTGGACTAGTTCGAGTTCAAGTCGACTGATTTCGTTGTGCGCTTCGTCTCTTTCCGCGGACATTAAGCTGAGCTCTCTCTCCAAGTCCTCAGCCTTCCTGACTAGCTTGACTGCAGCTAACTTCTTCGAGTTTAAATCCCTCTGTCGCCTTCTCTCACAAAGTGCGGCCCTTAATTCCCTGAACTTCTCATACGCTTCTCTTAAGTCCCTCTGTTTCTGATAGAGCTCTTGGTACTCCTTATGGTAAGGTTCCAATTTCTCCTTAAGGTCTAAGTTAGCCTTTATTGAGTCTCTCCTTTTCATCTCGTCCCTCAACACGATGTTTAACTCCTGATACCTTTTGGTTTCGCTCTCTAGCTTTGATATAAGGTCCTTCTTCTTAGTTAACTCCTGAAGCTCTTTGAGCCTAGTTTGACTCTCAGCTAACTGAGAATCTAGGTC
Organism: Metallosphaera cuprina Ar-4; assembly: GCF_000204925.1. NCBI lineage: Archaea > Thermoproteati > Thermoproteota > Thermoprotei > Sulfolobales > Sulfolobaceae > Metallosphaera > Metallosphaera cuprina. The sequence continues at coordinate 1,121,158 of NC_015435.1, forward strand.
CTTGTATGAGTCGAGCTCGTTTAGGATTTGAGTCCGTTCCCTCCTGTTAGTCTCCAGCTGAGTCCTCACCTCTGTGTAAACTTTGAACTTCTCCTCAAGAGTCGCAACCTCTTTACTTTTAATGTCTTCTAGCTCGTGCAGTCTATGAAGTTCGTCCTGAAGGCTACTAACAGACGCTTCGAGAGTGGCTATATCCGAGGATGTACTCAGAATGTCACTGCTTACCCTCTTCAACTCGTCTTCATATCTCTGATAAGATTTCATCTCTACCTCGTAGGCGTCTATTAACCTCTTGATCTTACCGTCAGATGAGGTGAGCTTCTCCAAGCTATCTATCATCATAACCTTCTTAAGGACGCCTGTAAGGTCCTCAAAGACGCTCTCGATTTCCCCTTGTTTGACGAAAGTCGTTGACAACATGACCTTCTTGTTTAACCCTATACTCTCAACCTTCTTGTCGACTTCCCTACTCTGTCTCGCGGAAAGCTTATCGTTCTCATAAAAGTAATCAGAGGCTGGGATGGACCTGACTACCTTAAAGGAGTTCGACCCCTCTTTCAAAATTAACTCGACTTCGGCCGACTTACTACCTTTCCTAATCAACTCCGACACGTTCTCCCTAGCTTCCTTGAAAAGGGCGAAAGTTATCGCGTCAATTATTGAGCTCTTACCTGCACCGTTCTGTCCTATAATGACGTTGATCTCTCCCTTAAAGTTGACTTGAGTCCTATCGTGGCTAAGGAAGTCCTTTAAACTTACACTCTCTATCCTCATCTTCCCATCTCTGCAAACTTCCTCAGTATGGATTCAGCCTCGTCCGAATCATACTTATCTATGGCGTCCAATATCAATTCGACTTCGCTATCGGAATAACTTTGAGACTTGAGGTAACTCCTTATCAGATCGGTGATAGTGCTCCTTTCATCTACCTTAACCTGATTAGAGCCCACACTTACCGTGTTATCCTTGTATATCCTATAGAAGTCTACGAGTCCACTAAGGCTTTTAGATATCTTCTTCATAGCGTAGTCCCGCTTTATAGAATCCCCCTCCAGTACTATGTGAAGGATGGGCTCCTTTTTCAGACCTGAGTAGGATTGCCTCAGCTTAACTAACTCGTTGTCAATATCGTTCACGTTCAGAGTTATCACCTCTTGTGGTCTGACATCAACGTTAATGCTCTGAACTGTAGGTTCTTTTTTGCTCAAATCGATTAGAAATCCTCCCTTACCGTACTTCTTCCAACCCTCTATTTCATCCTCCCTAATTATCTCAGGTGAGCCGGATATCACGAGCTTCCCTCCACCCGGAAGGTCTTGAATTACCCTAGTGTGGATGTGGCCGCACGCGTAATATTGAAAGTCCTTCGGTAAGGAGCCTATCTCCAGTTGCCACGCGCCTTGATAAGGGAGAATATCTCTTATCCCTTGGTGAATCATTAAGACGTTCCTGTCTCCTTCCGGTTTAAGCGAGTTAAGGGTGAAGATCAGCTTATCCTTTAGGCTAGTGTTCATGTGTCTAACCCCATATATCCTTAAGCTCAAACCGTCCTCCACCATCTCATAAAACTTAGGATCTTGATCTCCCATTAAGACCTTGATCAGTCCTAGTGACTCCCAGAGAAGCCTCTGAGGGTAGAGCTCCTCCTTAATTTTAGGAGTGTCGTGATCGCCCGGAATGTTAATGAACTCAATGCCTTTATCTCTCAGGAGTTTGACCTTATCTATGAAGAACTTTAACGCTCTGTTCCCGGGTTTGTAGACGTCAAACAAATCCCCTGTATGTATTACTCCCTTCACGTGCTCTCTAACGGCGGACTCCATCAGCTGCGAGAAGGCGTCATAAACGTCTTTTTCCCTAGACTCCTTGTTGTATCTTCTACTCCCTAGATGAGTGTCAGATATGTGAAGAAACTGCATCCTCTCATCCGAACTCGGAGTCTACGTTTATAGACTTCATGAACTTGTTCCACTCTCCCAATATGTCTGGATCTGATCCTCCCAAGTTGCCAGCGAACTTAGAGATCTTTATGAAAGCTGGCAACTTCACTAGGTTACCTATCACTATAGCTTCTCCAACTCCTAAAGAGGACAGCTGTTCAACCAGATCCTCCGTCAAGTTATCGCTAGCCTCCAGCACGTATTTCTTGTCCGTTGGTTCCACCATTCTTAAGATGATCTTGTTCGTCATCTGGCTCAATATAGTGTCATCTAAGCCTTTGGGTCTCTGACTAACTATGACCATGCTCACCCCGAACTTCCTCCCTTCCCTTGATATCTTAGAAACGTAATATTTGGTAAGTGTGTCATCGTTTTTCGAAATAAATACATGCGCCTCCTCAATAACCGTAACAACTGGAAAACCTAAGCCCGTTTTTCTATGTTTATACTCTTTTCTGCTATCGAGGATCCTCCTTAAGTAGTGAGAGACTACCGCGTCCATTGACTCCTCATCCATCCTACTTATGTCCACAACGTTGACCGATGAAGGCCTTAATCTGGACACTATGTCTGACACCGTCAAATCAACTATGTCCCCATACTTATCAGCAAACTCCTCTATCTTGTTCTTAACCTCATCAGCTGCGTCTTTTTGTGATCTCTGCTTCTCGTCTGCCGCGATCTCATCAACCTTCTTCTCTATATCTGAAACGAATGAGTTGTTTAGCTCCGCGTAATTTACGTTACCGTCCTTCATCCTCTCCCTTATCTCGTTAACGTACGTTGTGAAAGCTTGCCTTAAAAATCTATATTGTATATGAGCATTAGATCTGATATCTAAAAGTGTAGCAAACTCTTTAGGAGTGAGATATAATGGATTCAATTTTGGATCTATATTATTTAATGGTTTTATATCGGACCCGTAATACTCACCGTGATAGTCGAACACTACTACGGAACCACCTATTGACGCGATCGCCTGAGAGAGGACAGCCACGGTATTAGATTTTCCGCTACCCGTTGCAGCTAAAATGGCGAGATGACGAGATAACGAGTTGACCTTAATTTTAACAGGTATGTTGACCCCAATTAAAGATCCTATTACAATATCGCCCTCCGAGAAAATTTCTAAGAGCTCCTCCTCCTCAGCTAGCCTCACGGGCGTTCCAGGACCAGGAGGTAGGTCTGGAATTGACTTTGATCTCATGTCGTAAAGTAGTTTGATGACGGCCTTAACGAATTGAGGTATTGAGGTGTCCAGGTCCTTCATTTTCTGAACTATCTTAATGTCGTTCAAAGTAATGTCAAGGAGAGGACTACCTCGACTCACGTACGTGATTAAACCCAGAACCTTAATCCCATCGTACTCTAGCACTACGTAACGCCCAACTCTCACAGGCTTCTCGGCGAGCATCAAAGCTTCCTGAGGTGATGCCTCTCCTATTACGTAACCGATAATCATTAGAAAATAGAGTTAAACGGAAATTAAAAGCTATATCGGGTGAAGAAAAGTAATACTTTTCGAAAGAAAAAATAGATTTAAAGAGCTTTAGCGACCCTCTTAGTTGCCTCGGCTATGTCCTTCTCTTGTTCCGCATAAGCGCACAACATAGCCTCTACGTCCATGTGTCCCTCTGCCTTAGCTTTCATAGCAACGTTGTTGTACTCACTAACGTGTTCTTCAGCTTCCTCCCTTGTGAACTCGTTGAGCATTGAAGATACCCTCTTAGTTGCCTCGGCTATGTCCTTCTCTTGTTCCGCATAAGCGCACAACATAGCCTCTACGTCCATGTGTCCCTCTGCCTTAGCTTTCATAGCAACGTTGTTGTACTCACTAACGTGTTCTTCAGCTTCCTCCCTTGTGAACTCGTTGAGCATTGAATTTCCAGCATGTTGATATAACTTTTCAAATATCCCTCTTGCGTGACCTAGTTCCACCTTTGCCTTCTCCATTAGAATCTTAGCTTCCTCCACCTTTCCTGCTTTCTGTAGCTTGTCTGCAAGCAGGCTGAGGAGCATGTAGTCCTCAGCGTTCGCCTTGAAAAGCTCCTTTAAACCCATTTCGGTTTCCTTTCCGAGAGTCATATAGATCACTACATATAACGATTTATAGCTAGTTAATAAACCTTGATAAGAGAACATAATAATACTTGACATATAAAATCAATAAGAAAATTAAAACGAACGACATTGATTAAAATTAGACCAGAGTTAATCTTATTTATTATTGTAATATTTAAGCTTAGATGATGAATGACTCCAAAATTGATTCGTGATTAAGTAACTCGAGACTGAAAAGATATTACTTAGAAGCGATTTCTTCTCATATGATTACCACTCAAGAGATGAGGGCCTTAGAGATAAATTCTGAGGCTTTAGGCGTTTCCACTCTACAGCTCATGGAGAACGCTGGAAGATCTGTAGCAGATGAGATCGAGAAAGAACTGGGAAAGAACTTAGAGGTAGTAGTTTTCGTAGGTCATGGAGGTAAAGGTGGGGATGGACTTGTGGCCGCGAGGCATCTTGCAGAGAGGGAAAACAAGGTTACGGTGATCTCTCTCGGTGAGATGAAACATAAGGACGGGATGGTTAACGTGAGCGCTGTGGAGAACATGGACTACTCTATCACTATGTTAGGTTTTGATGACCTGTTGGGAGAAGTTAAGGCTGACGTACTGATAGACGCCATGTTAGGGACTGGGGTAAAGGGAAGGATCAGAGAGCCTTTCGCCTCGGCTATAAGGGTCTTCAACAAGTCCAAAGGGTTCAAGGTATCTATTGATGTACCTTCAGGGATTGATCCTGATCTAGGAGAGGAACTCGGAGAGTACGTAAGACCTGACCTGGTGGTTACTTTTCACGACGTTAAGCCCGGCCTATTAAAGAGAGAGTTCAGGTTTGTAATAAAGAAGATAGGAATTCCTCCTGAGGCTTCGCTATATGTTGGACCTGGAGATATCCTTGTTAACGTTAGACCTAGACCTATGAAAAGTAGAAAAGGAGCTGGGGGGAGAGTACTAGTAATAGGGGGCAACGAGACGTTCTCCGGAGCTCCTGCGTTAGCCGCACTAGCTAGCTTAAGAACTGGTGCCGATTTGGTTTACGTGGCCTCACCTGAGAGGACCGCGGAGATAATTTCGTCCCTCTCACCTGACTTGATCTCAGTGAAGTTATCGGGTAAGAACATCAACGAGGATAACCTAACCGAGTTAGATAAGTGGATAGACAAGGTTAATTCAGTAGTCTTAGGTCCTGGCTTAGGTCTGGCTGACGAGACCGTGAGAGCTGTACCGGCCCTAGTTAATAAGATAGTTGAGAAGGGGAAACCATTAGTTTTGGACGCTGACGGACTTAAGATCATGAAGGGGTCGAAGTTAAACGATATGGTTGTGATCACACCACATCCTGGAGAGTTTAAAATATTTTTCGGAGAGGACCAGAGGGAGCGCGAAAGGGAGAGAATCAATCAGGTAGTGGACAAAGCGAGAGAGTGTAACTGCATCGTTCTGCTTAAGGGTTACTTGGATATCGTAAGTGATGGAAGGAGGTTCAAACTTAACAAGACTGGCAATCCTGGAATGACCGTCGGAGGAACAGGAGATACCTTAACGGGGATAATAGCCACTTTCCTGGCTCAGGGCATTGACCCATTCACGTCAGCTAGCTTGGGAGCTTTCGTGAACGGTTTGGCAGGTACCTTAGCTTTCAAGGAGATGGGAGCTCACATAACCGCCTCTGACGTAGTATCTAAAATAGCCATGGTAATAGGCGATCCTATAACCTCGTTTAAACAAAAAATCTATAAAAGGGTTATTTCTTGACCTCCTCCAGAGCCCTGTCGGCGTGATCCTCAGCCCTCTTTAGGTTCTTTAGGACCGCCTTCACTACACCACGCTCATCTACTATGAACGTCACCCTCTGTGCGCTCGTGCCCTTCTCGTTGAGCACACCGTAGGCGCTTGAGATCTTCTTCTCCTTATCAGAGATTACAGGGAACTTGGCGTTATACTTTTCACTAAATCTCTTTTGAGTCTCAACGGAGTCTACGCTGATCCCCAAAACCAGAGCCCCGTTTGCGACAAACTGATCGTATAGCTCCACGAACCTCTGTATCTCCCTAGTGCAACCCGGCGTAAAGGACTTCGGATAAAAATAGATAACTTTCTTCCCCTTCAGTTCTGAGAGTTTAATCTTTCCTATCGAGCTTTCAGCCTCGAAATCAGGTGCGGTTTGACCTACATCTATCATAGTAACAATGTATAATGGAAACCTTAAAAGATTACGATCTTATTCCGCCCAAATGAGACTCATACCCAGAACCATGTCAACTCAACACCCAGATAACGCACACTTACCAGAGTGGGTTAAAGATGAGGTCATAGAGGGGGATTCGGAGGTTCTTGAAGCGTACTACGCCTTCTCCAATCTTGGGGTCCATGAGGTTATGTGGGACGCTGAGGGTAAGGATGTGGACACCCACGTGGTTAGGAAACTGTTTTCCTCCTTTAGTGAGTACTTTAAAAATAACGTCTTGGGAGAGGACCTCTTCTTAACTTATAGAGTTCCGAACCCAAAGATAGAGGGAGCCGAGAGGAAGGTTTTTGCGGAGACCATGGAAAGCATACCTATAACGTTTGATGTGGCGGAGAAGTTCTACGGTAGGAAAGTCGTCCCCGTATTTGAGGTTATACTACCTTTCACAACTAACGCCATAGATGTGATCTCGGTTGCAAAGTATTATGAGAAGGCTGTGGCCATGGAAGAGAACATAGAGCTTTATCAAGGGGTTTACGTGAAGGATCTCGTAGGGGAGATACATCCGAAGAGGGTTGAAGTGATTCCCCTCATAGAGGATAAGGATTCGTTACTTAACACAAGAAGTATCTTAGAGGGTTATTATGACGCGATGAAGCCCACTTACATGAGGCTGTTCATAGCTAGGTCGGATCCTGCTATGAACTACGGGATGCTAACCGCTGTTTTGTTGGCCAAGTTAGCGCTTAGTACCGCATATAAGTTCTCAAGAGAGAAAGGGATCCAGATATTCCCCATTATAGGAGTAGGATCGTTGCCTTTTAGGGGACATTTGAGCCCAGAGAACTATCAGAGAGTGATAGAGGAGTATGAAGGAGTTTACACCTATACCGTTCAGTCGGCTTTCAAATACGACTACTCGGAGGAGCAAGCAAAGGGAGCCATATCTCACATAAATAAGGAGGAACCCAGAGAGCCCAAGGTGCTCACTGATGAGGAGGAGAAGACAATAAGGGATATAGCCGATAAGTACACCTCCAGCTATCAGCCCGTTATAGAGGGAATGGCTGACCTGATAAACTCAATAGCGCTTTACTTACCTAGGAGGAGAGCGAGGAAACTTCACATAAGCCTTTTTGGGTATGCGAGGAGCACCGGTAAGGTCATCCTTCCAAGGGCAATAACTTTCGTTGGGTCGCTCTACAGCTTGGGCTTGCCGCCTGAAGTCATAGGGGTTTCAGTGCTGAGTGATCTTACAGAGAGGGAGTGGAAAGTTCTGGAGGAAAACTACAAGTTTATGAAAAATGACTTACAGAAGGCTTCAGAGTTCATTAACATTGAGGCCATCAATAGCTTAGTCTCTCACGGATTCCTAAGCGAGGATTTATCAAGAAGGATAGATGAGGACATTAAGTACTTAGAGTCCTTAGGGATAAAGGTCGGACCAAGGAGTTACGAGTCTAAAAAGCACGCACTCCTCTCACAGTTGGCTATCCTCTCGCTAAAGGAGAAAAGGCTTGCGGAAGTGAAACAGTACTTAAAGGAGATGGCTGAGATAAGGAGATCAGTTGGGTAACATATGTTTAGCTAGACCTAACACCACTCCGTCACTGAAAGGCTTCCCTGAGATCATAATTCCTATGGGTAATCCTTGTCTCTCCATTATTGGAACGCTAATTGAAGGTGCTCCAACCAAATTAAACAGCTCTGTTATTGAAACCAAGCCGTCCCTGAACTCCGCTTCTTTACCCAATACCTCTGATATTTTAGGAGCTGTTATCTTGGTGGTGGGTGAGATTATCACGTCAAAATCGTTAAAGGTCCTTACGTACTCTTCTAAAATCAGTTTCCTCATCCTCAATGAGTTGATGTAATCGACGGCGCTGGTCTTCTGACCGGAATCTAGGACTTTCAAAACATCAGGAAAGTACATATCCCTCATTGTCTTTAACCAAGTGGTGTGATATGATGCTCCTTCACTTCCAGCTATGATTCTCCTCACCTGACTTCCGTACTTAGTCATAAGGCGCAGGTTAACTTCCTTAGAGTTAGGGAAGAACTCTAAAACCTTTTCTAAAACGTCCTTGGTCGTTTCGTCAAACATGAAGAGTCCCACTCTAGGACTTGACCTGACGTATTGCAGGAAATATTTCACTTTGCTAGCGGGCAAAATTCCTTTTATAGTCATCCATAAAGTTTCCAGGTCGCGAGTTAGAAACCCTATGGTATCGAGACTCCAACTAAAAGGTATAACTCCCTCCGTAGGAAAAACTCCGTAGCTAGGTTTGTATCCAATAACCCCACAGAGCGAGGCAGGGATCCTAATAGATCCCCCGGTGTCCGTGCCCACTCCAACGTCCACCATATTTAAAGCTACGGCCACAGCAGATCCTCCACTAGAGCCTCCACTTATCCTCTCCTTATCTCTCGGGTTTCTGGCCGGTCCTACAAGGGATGAAGTGTTTGTGGCCCCAATTGCGAACTCATGTGTGTTAGTCTTGCCTAGTATGGTACCCCCAGCACTCAATATGGCCTTAACTATCCAGGCGTCCCTCTTAGGTACGTTATTCCTTAATATCCTTGAACCGGCGGTAGTTTTGATCCCCTCAGTTTCTATAACGTCCTTCACACCGAACGTTAAGCCTGCGAGCGGGCCGTCTCCCCCCTTTTTCTCAAAGGTGGTAATGAAAGCGTTATAAACTGAATTCAATTTCTCTAATGACATTTTCATCTATCCTCGGGAGGGGTTCAGGTAACTTTGTTGAGTCTAAGTCTTCGAACGTCTTCCATCACCTTGTTAACAAATTCCTCTATTCTGGCTCTTGAGATACCTCTCTCCTCAGCCCGTTTTAACACTAACTCTTCGACTTTGGAGTAACTTTTCATCTCCTCGTTCAACTTCCTCCACGGTATCCCTCTCAAGGAGTTCGCCAACTCCTGATCAAAAGGAAGTCTACCCTCAATCATCAATACGGCGATTATAGGGTAACCTACGTAGTTCCTGTACCTAGTTCCGTTATCGTCACAACTCACGTTATTTCCATTTACTCTCACAGTGTATTCCCTATCTCCTTCAGATGAGGCAACGAGGTAATGATCGTTCGCTTTCCTCACTCTACCGTCTGCAATTGAGCCTAATGCCTCTAACACCTTTATTCTAGGTGGTGATTTTAGTATCATTTTCGACTCACCAGAGACGTTCCGAACGATATGCTCCATATTAAATCAGGGAGTACTATAAACCTCTCCACCCCTCCAGGACCAATGGAGAGGTAGCTGTGAGTCACGAAGAGGGCCAAAAAGACTAATGAGATGAGACCTAATAGCGGGTACAAGTACCTTAATACGCCATATGCTAACTTAAACGCGGGAAAAGAAGCTAGAGAGGAGAAGAGGAACGCCAAGAACGCAGAGATTAGATGAGGATAGCCCGTGGTTTCAGGAAAAATGCCAACTCCCATCATGCCTAAACCACCCATGACGAAGAACGCTGACAACAAACGACTTGAAATGAAAACTCCACTCAATACCACTAGGATGCCTAGAATTACTATAGATCCGTTAAATATTGGAGCCGTCCTACCAACTCCTAGGTCACTGATGTAATTTGAGTCCAGATTATATCCTGGATAGAGCTCCTCCGCCATCATCATGAGGATCCAGAACTGAGTCACCCCCAAAACCAGGAGGGACCCACCAATAGCTAGGTTTCTCATAAGTCTTCTCGATCTTATTGTTTATAAAAATAAAAAACAAATTATCAACGTTCCCTTAGGGTTAAATTATTTAAAACAGTTTTAAAATCCAACATCGATGGGCGCCAAATTAGCCTTGATGCCTCACGTCTCTTCTCGGTTGGATTGTCGTTTGATCCAACTGTGTAACGGTTGACTTTACGGATCTAAACCTTTAGTATTAAACTCGTACTTAACGAGTGGGTATAGATTAAGTCCAACGACGCTTATTAAACTCGTCTCATTTGGCCCTTGATCTCCCTCGATTTGAGTAATCAATTTTGAAACCTTATAAGAGCTGTTAATGCCTCTATTCATGTGATCCTGATTGAAAGAGGAAAACGTAAGTTCTGAGAAGGAAATCAGGAGTAAAATAGCGGAAAGCACGGCTAAACTCATCGCTTACATAATAGTTTTCGTCGTAGTTGAAGCGTTGGTAAACAACCTCCTTTTCCCTTTCCTGGAGTCCATAAGGTTAAACTTTATCGTAACGTTGTCCGGTTCATCTCTCGACGGTTATAAACCATACGTCAATGTTTTACTAAGTTTAGCGTTCGGTTACCTTATAATTCAAGCGTTCATAAACGTAATTTATTGGAACCTAAGGCTAAAGTACGACCATTCGACCTCAGCCTCAATAAGGAGCGTGTTCAGAATAGTCGGAGTGGGGGCCTTGGTTGCCGCCATCTCAGGTGCAGTGGCGGGAGGTGCGAGTGGAGTTGCTCTAGGCGGATTCATCGGGGTGGTTGTTGGATTCGCTTCACAACAGGTACTAGGTCAGGCGCTCTCTGGTCTCTTCCTCTTACTATCTAGACCTTTCAAAATAAAGGACCACGTCTCGATTACGGGCGACGAAGGGATAGTCGAGGAGGTTACTACGCTTTTCACTTACTTAACTAAGAGTGACAACACGGTTGCAATCATTCCTAGCAACCTTGTCATTGGAAACAAGATTTACCTCTATCCCAAGACGCTTCAGAACGAGCAAGGAAAGGAAACGAATTCTCAACAAAATAAATAGTTTTGAGCGTTTTTAAAAACGAGGAAAGCCCATGGACCTTTTAGGTTTCATCATAATAGGAGTCTTAGTTGGAGCTCTGGTTGGAGTAACCGGATCGTCTGGTGTCCTGATAGTCGTTCCAGGTCTAACCCTCTTAGGATATAGATTTCAGACTGCAGTGAGTTCGAGTTTGATAGTAGATTTAATTACAACCGTGTCCGTTGTGTTGACCTATTTTAGGTACGATAACGTTAGAGTCAGAACTGGACTTTTATTAGGTTTGGGAGCTGTTATAGGAGCTCAAATCGGATCAAGAGTCGCTGTTATGATAAACCCTCTGCCCCTAGAGATAGGTTTCACGTTTTTCGCAGCAGTAATGGCCGTCGTGTCTTTCCTAAGGTCCAGTTCCATTTCCTTCAAAAGAGTTGAAGTTAGGTTCGCACGCGTCCTGAGTTTTCTATTGAGTGTGAGTGTAGGAATACTTACAGGTACAATAGGAACTAGTGGTGGTATAATGTTTATTGCAATTATGATGGCGTTTTACAACTATGGCGTTAAGGAGATGATAGGGACCGCCACTTTCTCTATGTTCCTTTCGGCACTCAGTGGGGTGTCCGGATATGTTGCGTCAGGAGTTTACGACCTTGACGCGTCGGTTGTTATAGGTTCAACGGCTTTAATCGTTGGAACGGTGTTCGCTAAGGTAGCGAATAGGATGAAACCTAGCACAATATACCAGATACTAGGATCTGTGTTTGTAATCACATGTATAAGTGAAATTTCTAAGATATTTTGAGGTGCGGGGGGCGGGATTTGAACCCGCGCAGGACTACTCCAGTGGAGCCTCAGTCCACCCCCTTTGGCCTAGCTCGGGCACCCCCGCGTATAATGTTATCTCAATTGAAATCAAATAATAACGTTTTCGTATCCACGAATAGTTCTGTGATCAATGATCTTGAACCGCTTCATTGCCGCGTTAGCTACTTTTGACGATTTGCTAGATTGTCTAGAAACACGTTTTAACGATTAAGGGCTCCTCTTATGTCACCTAATTTCGTAACGTTTAGGGGATCTATCATAAGATGATTTGCATGGATAAAATTCTCCAATATTAGTAGTTTAAAATGAAATTTTATATGATAAATTAAAATTAGCCTGCACTAGGTTTACGCATGTTCAACTTTTTAAATTCCTGAATCTAATAAGATCTCGATCAGGGATGAGTCTTTGACAAGTACTCAATAAGTAGACAGGAGTTGAAAGTTTTACTCAGAGAGTTAAAGAAATGGAGCGCTCCCGCTACTGTTCTGCTGTCGCTTTACATACCTCCTGGAAGACCGGTCTCGGACGTAGTCAACATGCTGAGGCAGGAGGCTTCAATTTCTCAGAACATTAAGTTGAAGAGGACCAGAGACGCTGTCGAGTCTGCCATAACGACAGCCATTGATAGATTAGTTCCGATAACTAAGGTTCCTGAAAACGGTCTAGTTCTATTCTGCGGTCAAAACTTCGACACGGACGAGTTCAAATGCTATATGTTCTCCCCTCCCGAGAAAGTGACGATTTACTTCTACAGAACGGATAAGCAGTTTCACACTGAGTTTTTAGAGGACATGGTGGAAGTCTCCGAAGTGTACGGATTGCTTATAGTTGAGAGAGACCAAGGTACGATAGGAGTACTCAGAGGTTCTAGGATAGAAGTGTTAGAGGAGATGGAAGGTTACGTACCAGGAAAGCACATGATGGGAGGGCAGAGCCAAAGAAGGATAGACAGGATCATAGAGGAGCTCTATCATGAGTTCCTTAAGAGCTTTGGAGAGAAGGTTAACAGTTATTTACTTCCCATACTTGAGAGCGGAAGATTGAAGGGGATCCTCTTGGGAGGACCAGGATACGCTAAAAAGGAGTTTTACGATTCGGATTACATTGACTACAGATTGAAGAAACTAGTTCTCCTTCCTTTAGTTGACCTAGGTTATCAAGGGGAGGTAGGATTGAGGGAGATGGTGATGAAGTCTAAGGACTTACTAAGGAACCAGAAGTACGTTGAGGTGGAGGACTTAATAGAGGAACTGAAGTTTCATTTGGCAAAGGACGACGGGTTAGTAGTATACGGTAAAGATGAGATAAGTAAGGCAATGCAGATGGGTGCAGTGGATAGTCTCCTAATATTTGATGACGGTAACGTAGAGAACGAAAAGATAATGCAGGAGGCGGAGCGATACGGAACAAAGGTATACCTAGTAGGAGAGGAGATACCAGAGGCCGAGTGGGTTAGGAAGACCTTTAACGGGGCAGTAGGAAAGCTAAGGTTCAAAATCTGACGGTTCAATCTAAAACTCTATTCTAATATTTTTCTTCTTTTCATCTCTAGGAATATTTTATCTAAAGTAATTGGAGGGTTGATTCCATAGCTCTCTTTGAACGCTCGTTCTAAGTCCACCAGGTCCTTTGTCTTCCTCTCCACAATCAACTTGCTAACTAAGTTTATCTCGTCCTCCCAATAGTTCCACGGATACATAAACCACGCCCAATCCGTTACTACCTCAGCGTAGAAGTCCGGTTTGAACTTTGAAGAACTCTCTATGTGTTGCAAGGTTGCCGTCTTCATAGCTCTAGGAGTGAAGTTCTCCCCAACGTATTTACTAGTTAAGATTAAACTGTCCCCAGTGTCGGTTATGTCGTCGACTATCAACACCTTCCTATCGCTCAGATCTACCTTATAGGGATATTTTATCCTGGCTTCAGGAGTGTGTGACGCCGTCACGACCCAATGCTCCACCTTTAGGGACAGCACGTCTACCACCCCTAAGGAGTCGGCTAACAGTCTAGCTGGAACCAGTCCTCCTCTTGCCACTGCTATTATGACGTCAGGTACGAACTCCACCTTCACTTTTTCGCTTAATTTATCAGCCATTCTAACTATATCCTCCCACTTTACCACCTTTACGGGTATTTTTGGCAAATCTCGAGAAACCCCTAACCCCTTTAGCGAGCCTCCTTATCAATTTTACTATCCTAAGAAAGCTAACAGGTGAGAAACTTTAGTTTAGTTAATACAAAGGATAAAATGTTAACTTAATTTCTTTTCTAACCACTCCTCCCATTTAGTCCCGTTCTCATCCATTCCGCTCTCAACTTCGTATCCCATTGACATCCATCCCGCCATCCCTCCTATCATATAAATCGCCTTCCTCTTGTAGATGTGAGGCATGCCGTAAGTGGCATACCTTGCCCTATTCCCATGTTCGCACACTACCGCTACTTCTCTATCGGAGAAGTACTCTTGGAGGATCTCTAAGTAGTCCATTGGGATAAGTAGAGAGCCCGGTATGTGATGCTCTATGTACTCCTGCGGTGTTCTTATGTCCAAGATGAGTACCTGATCTTTCTTCCACAGCTTCCTCACCATTGAAGGGGGCAGATCTATGATGTTCTTATAGAAGGGTGTGGAATACTGCTCAATTATCTGCATACTTTAACATCGTTAAGGGGGGTTTAAATATTTAGCTTCGAAAAGGATGAAAAACCTATTTCATAAAAAATTCTCGAAATTTTATTTAATGTTTTTATTTAAAGAATTCGCATTTAAGGAAAGTTTTTTAATTCTGAAGTTGAGATCATTGAGTAGTGCTTGGCTATGAGCGACCTATTTGAGAGATTCAGAGACAATTTGAACAAGTACAAGAAGATGGGCATCAACCCCCTATCTTTAGCCACAGGATGTGCCGTAAAGGTCGATCTGATTGATACGGTTTATCCGGCTTTAGAGAAACTTAAGGAGAAATTGCTAGCTAACAACATTGAGGTGATGCCTAGGGAGGACACGGACATCTTTGTAAGCAGGGAGTCCGAGGTTCTAAAGAGGGTAATAAATGGGGGTGAGTTTGACGCAGATAGGGCAATTAGCCTGATTCAAGTTAATCAAGAGACGGCCGGAAATCCTGAAAAGTTCGCAAACTTCCTATTGAAGATTTACACTGGGGTGAAAACTAGGAGAAAACTTATCGTAGGTAAGGGACACTCGATAGTTACTACCAACCCTAAGGCTGAAGTTGGGATTCTAGATCTGTTTAAATTAGACGGACGGGAACTCAGGTCCTACACGCTCTCAAATAACGATACGATCCAGATAGTCGACCCGTTGGACGATCCGGGATCTCAGATGCAGGTCGACGTTGGAGTCTCAAACTCGCTTAACGACCTCTTCACAAAAGGTGCTTTCCAGGACTTGAAAATGATACCTGTAGCTGACGCTCCTGATCCAGATTTAAAGAAAACGCTATTAAACAACTTTGAACGCTTCTCGAAGAGATATAATGTAGAGCTGTTGACTGACGTTCAGCCCAGTACGGGGACCTTAATGATCGGGGCGACAGTTGTGGGCAAGTCAGATCATGAGCTTCCCACGTATTATGATAAGGTAGACGAAGGAATGGAGATACTCGTGACTAGACCGGTCGGAGAGCTTACACCCATAAACGTTCACATGTGGCTCCTCACGGTACCAGAACTTATCGATACGATGGAGGAGAGAGGAATAACCTTGAACAAGGTGGAGGAAGCTAAGAAGAGGGCTCTCGACTATATGACGAAGCCTAACTTTGACTCTGCAGAGGTCATTTACAATCACCTGCCTGAGTTCGGTGGAAAGTTCGATCTTGAGAGTCACGTGGCTATGACCACTGACGTCACGGGACCGGGGATATTCGTGGTAAAGGAGTTCGCTGAAAAGGCGTTGGTTGACGTAGACCTTTACGACGTACCTGTTATAGATAGAGAGATAAGCGAGTTCGCTACTGAGAACTTCATAATTCCGAACTCGACCGCAGGAACGAACGGAGCTATCGTTATATTTGCGTCAAAGAAGGTGATAGATGACATAGCGCAAGACCTGACCAAAAGGGGATTGGAACCTAGGATAATTGGGAGGGTCCTAAGGAAGGGAACTGGAGTCGTTTATGTTAAGAAAGACGTGTGTAAGCTGATTCATAGGGAGAACATCCTGAAGCACTTTAAAGTGAGAGATGCGAACTAAATTTATATTTTTGTTCTCAGAAATTAATTATAAATCTAGTATATCTTTTTCCGTGGTGAGATCTTACAAAAAGGTTAGATGATGTCCTCTGCGTTAATAGGGAGCTTAGTGAGCCTCTTCCCTATAGCCCTTTCTATGGCCCTAATTAAGGCCGGTGGAGTACCTATCGTTGCACCCTCTCCTATTCCCTTAGACGGTAAAGGAGCGTCTGACTTTCCTGTCTCAAGGTAATCCCAAGATATGTTAAACCCCTCAAAAGCTGTTGGGATGGCATAGTCCGAAAAGTTACCGGTAAGCAAATTGCCTAACTCAGAATACTTGATCTCCTCAAGAACTGTTTCGCCAAACCCTTGAATAACTCCACCTCTGACCTGACCCTCTGCAAGTAACGGATTGACCACCTTTCCTATGTCGTCTATAGCGTAATAATCTAACACCTTAGGTTTGCCTTCGATAAGCTCAACCATCACTACGTGACTACCGTAAGGATAAGTGTAGTTATTTAAACCGAAATAGGCCGTACCCTCCAGTCCTGGTTCCTCCTTATATCTCCAGACCCCGCCTAGAGCGCTCATAGACCTGGCCGCTATCTCCTTAAGTGTCATAAACTTATTCGTTTTCACGTTGGTGACTCTCCCCTGCTCGTATCTAAGTTCTTGAACGTCACTTCTCATAAACTGAGCTGCCAGCTTCATCGCCTTCTCCTTTACCTTATTGCAGGCCAGGATGGCCGCGTTACCTGCAAGAGTCAAACTCCTACTTCCGTAAGTACCGAACGCTTCTCCAATCATCGCAGTGTCTCCCCATTTCACCTCTACGTCCTCTAGATTCACCCCTAACTCATCCGCTACGATCTGAGCTATACCTGTCGCGGTCCCCTGACCGTGAGGGGCCGCTCCTATTATCACTTCTACTTTTCCGTCTCCTCTGACTCTAACTGACGCGCTCTCCCAAGGTCCGAAGTTGTTCTGCTCAAGGTAAAAGTCGAAACCTACACCTACCTTCCGTCCCAATGAACTCAAGTCCCTTGCCCTACTTTCCATCTCACGATAGACCTTCTCCGCTCTCTCCAGTAGGGTAAAGTAGTCTCCTGAGTCGTAAAGGAGACCAAACGGATTCTTATAAGGCAACGTCCTGATCAGGTTCTTACGCCTTATATCTATAGGATCCATCCTCACCTCATCGGCTATCATGTCAATGATTCTCTCAATTACGAACGAAGCCTCAGGTCTACCTGCTCCTCTGTATTGATCCAGAGGTGTCTTATTGGTGTGAACTCCTAACACTTTAACGACTATGTCCTTAACCGAGTAAGGACCCGGTAGCATAGTCGCAGCTATATCAGCTAGATAGGTACCATGGCTTGCCGCCCCTAAATCGATGTAAAGCTCGTCTATTATACCGACTAGGACACCGTCCTTTGTCGCACCTGCCTTTACCTTATGGATTTGTCCCCTCCCGTGATAGGTTGATCTGATGTCTTCACTTCTAGTGCTGATCCATTTCACAGATCTCCTTGATCTCAGCGCAGCGTAAACTGCTATGTAATCTTCAGCATAGGGGAAAAGCTTCGACCCAAACGCTCCCCCCACATCTGGCTGTATAACCCTTATGTCCTTCACTTGTCCGCCGAACGCGTCCAAAAGGTAACGTCTCATGAAGTGAGGGGATTGAGTCGGCGCGTACACGGTCAAATAATCAGGAGAGTAATTTACTATTATACCTCTAGTTTCCATCGCTGCTGGATAAACCCTTGAGATCTCTAGTTTAGCCTCAACTTTAACGTCTGCCCTCTCTAAGGCAGAGTACGGATCGCCTGAAGCGTAAGTCTTTGTATAAACTAGGTTCTTTCCTCCTTCGACTGCGCTAACCCTTTCCTCAATTGCCTGAACTGGGTCGGTAACTGCTGGGAGCTCCTCATACTCAACAGAGATGTTCTCTAAGGCATCGTAGGCTACGTACCTATCTTTCGCAAGGACAGCCGCTATAGGCTGACCCTCATAGAGGATCTCATCCGTAGCCATAGGAAAGTTCCTGGGCCTGTTTTCCACCTTGATGTTGAGTCCGGCGAAAACGTCTACTACGCCCGAAATCAAGGCTCCTGATAAGTCCACTCTCTTCAATTTAGCATGAGGTACTTGGCTCCTCAATATTGCCAAGAAAAGGGACTCTGGAGAATCTATGTCGTCTATGTACTTACCTTTACCTGAGATCAGCCTTTCGTCCTCCTTCCTTCTTATCCTTGAGCCAACGTAAGTCATAGACTAAAGTAATGAGAAAAGGGTTAAAATAGTATCCTGAATTTAAAAACCTAGTGAGTTACATAATTATAACTTAAATTAGGATTAGGAAATATTCTTTCTAATAAATTATTGATAACTAAGAATAACGTCCTTGTCTGTTATCATTTTCCTCCCTCTAAAACCCTCCTCCGTATAGTGCCAATAGATTATGTCGTCTTCATCGGTTTTCCAACACAGGTAGGCTGGCCTGTCATTTATAACCGCTGGGAAATCAACTAACCCCATCCTTATGTCCCTCACGATAACTCCTTTCTCCGTGAGCTCCTTCAAGATAGAGTCCATTTTTATCGTGTAACTCTGTATGAACTCCTTTTTCCCATCAATTAAAGCTCTCTGAGCGTTGATTTCGGCCTGTCTCAGCTCCATTATCTTACCCTTAACCCAAGGCAGTATCTCCCTAGCTGTTTTCAGGTCAAAATATGGGAACTCCATAATTAGAAACTTTGGTTTAGAGCATAATAAATGAAGTTTAGGTTTGATATTTTATCACGTGGGTCAGCCATATTCTCTCTTCATCTATCCGACCTTGTAAGGTTCATCATCTTATGACCATGAGATTGTGAATTTTATATCCCTAGAGGATCTTTACCCAACGGTTTAAACGCTTCTCGCTCTGAGGTTTTGGTACCGAGAGGGACTAGCGCCATCATTTAGGTTGTTAACTACTCTTCATAGGGGGCACACATAAAGAAATAGTTAAAACCTCTTGAGATCCGATGTCTCTTCAAATTGAAAAAACTAGCAAGGGAATTATCCTCAATTTACAAAGGAAGGAAGGCCTTATTTGTAGTGCCTGGCTACGATCGCTCCTTTCTAGAGTACCTTACCGAAGAGATAGACTCGTCTGAGATCTTCACAAACCAATCCATTGTGGAGAACAAAGTTTACATATCCACTTACCCCCCGAAGAGTCCCCTCCTGAAGGCTAGAAACGTTATAATAGTGTCCAATTTCAACACCAGATCTTTAACGAGAGTGGTGGACCAGGTCATCGTAAAGAAGTCAGAGGATCTAATGAGGGAAGCGTATCTCCGTCCATTTCGTTACAGGAGACTTCTCAGCCTACCTGACCATAAGGTCTCCCAACTGCGGATAGATTTCATTTTATCCCTCCGCGATCCTTCGGTTTTGCCTGCGAACGTTAAGGAGATGGAGATCCTTTCATCGAAAGGTGTTAAAATAATTCAAAACGTTGAGGAAGTTCACGCTAGTAGAGTGACGGTGATCTGCAGAAAGCTAAATCAGTTGCCCTATCTACAACTCAGGTCCACAGTTCTTCATGGTGGAGAACTAATTGACATGGCCAACAACCTAGAGAATTGGCACGTTGTAACTCTCGGAGAGTTAGGTTACTTCAACTTTAACCACTCTAAACCACTTGAGGGGATAGTTGCAGAGGATAGGCCTGTTGTTCTGATTGAGGAGAGAACTGTCGAACCTAGGAGTTCAAAGTTTAAAGTTGAGATGAAACGTGGTCGGATCAAAGTGAACGGCTCGACGATAGCTGAATACAAGGTTAGAGGACAAAGGATGCACATGAGAGTTGATTGTGGAAGGAACGAGGAGATCTCCTTTGAGTACCCCTCTTTCCAGACGTTCTTATCCCCTATGACCACTGGAAGATGTACTCTCTTGTTCTCATGCGTCAAGAGATTGAAGAATCTAGAGGCTTGCAAGGAGATCTCTCTAGAGGCTTACCTCATGACTAAAAATTACGTTTTGTCTGTGGGAAGGACAAACTTTGAGGCAGTCATCTTGAGTTCTTTAAATGGGGTCACAATGAGAGATCTGAACGTTGGAAGGAACTTGAGGCTAAAGGTTATGGACGAGATCTTGGATGTCTACATCAAGCTTGAGGAAAACTATTTCATAATAAAGTGTAAATCGTGTGAGAAATTTAAGGAGACGAGAGTGAGAGTGAGGAGAGTAGAGGACAATTATAACAAACTTATCAACACTTTGAAAGATATGCTCCTTAAGGAGATGATTACCTTAAAGGATAAAGGATAACGATCTCGCAAAGCTCTGCCTGATGAACTCGGCGTTGTGTTTAACAACCTGAGTTAAAGTTCAATCGAGCTCTCAGAGGGGAACTCATAATCTGTAGCCAGGATAAGCGTACCTTTGAACCTCGCGAACAACTCTGTCAGTTCCCTCAAATCCTCTTTATCAAGATGTGCCTCAGGGTCCTCTATTATCAATATCGAATCCTCGGAAGACATTTCGAGCGCCAAGCTCATACTTAATAAGCTCAACAACTTAGGGTCCACGTTATAGAGCGGCTCCCCGTCAAGGAAAAGTCCCTCCTTTTCGTCTGTGGTAAGTCTCTTACCTCTCAGGGTAGTGGAGTAGCCGTGAGGTAGGACTATTGAGTTGATAAACTCTGAAACTATCCCCAAAGTCTTAGGTACGCCCGAAGCGTTTTCAGCCTGAAGGACTAGGAACCTGTGGAAACCCGCAAGTATCCCGTCCTTTGAGCCAGGAACGAAAAGAGGTTTAGGTCTCTTAAGATCTGCGAAATAGAAAGAGTCTACCTCAACCATACCTCTTATGCCCTGAGGCACGTTTTCAGGTTTCTTCAACAGCTCAACGCTTACGCTAACTCCGCCCTCAGTCGCCTTCCCTCTGATTATGAACTTCTCCATATCTAGAGAGAATTGACCCTCCAACTTTATTCTACCCGGCTCAACTTGAGACGTTAAGATCGAGCCAAACTTGCTCTCGAAGTTCCTTCTCCACGTCTCTATTGGATCGTGGGATGTTATCCCATACAATCTAGGCATTTGGTTTAAGGTTTTAAGTAGAAAATACATGAGACGCGCTGCTTTAAATTTGCCCTTCCCTTTCAACCTGACTATACCGTTCAGCGGAACGTCCTTCCCGTTTATAGAAAGTCTAGTAGACACGATGAGATAAGTTAAAGCGTAAGTTATAACTTTGCAAT
Organism: Metallosphaera cuprina Ar-4; assembly: GCF_000204925.1. Lineage (NCBI taxonomy): Archaea > Thermoproteati > Thermoproteota > Thermoprotei > Sulfolobales > Sulfolobaceae > Metallosphaera > Metallosphaera cuprina. Next base: position 1,142,371 of record NC_015435.1, read on the forward strand.
TATATCAGGTGAAACAACCCTTCATCACGCATCAGGTAAGGTTGGGATCCTCATCTAACATTATATCTTTAAAACCGATTAAAAAACCGCGTCTGAAACCCTTCGAGATTAATTTCTCCAACCTCACTCTCCTTTTTCATCATCTGGAAAGCAGAAAACTATGACGAAGAAATTAGCTTTCCTAATACCTCTACTTTTGGCCATGAACGTTCACGCCGCTCCTCTCCACGTGTTCCTTTACGGAGAGCCAGCCCAAGTAATTCTTTACTCTAACGGAACGGTAATTTACGTAGGTTCTAACGAAACGATTAACGTCCAGGACTCAACGCTACAAGTTTACGTTAGTTCAATCATGCCTTACTCCTCCATATTTGTAAATGGAGTTAAGACAGACAACTTGACTTTACTCCCAAACGTCTCAACCTTAAACGTTACAGTTGAACCTCTTTATTTCACTGTACAAGTCAATACTCTTGGGGACGGTTACCTAAACGTCAAACTTGCTAACTCTTCCATCATAAAAGTTAACGGAACTAAGATCTTTAGGGTAAGAGCAGGTGACCTAATAACCCTTTATGCGGTTCCCAACTCAGGTTACTCCGTATCGAATTGGAGCAATGGGATGGTAGGAAATCAGATATGGGTGATGATATATAACAACACTAACCTTACCGTTTCGTTCTCCAAGAATACGATCAGATCCGGAGTCGAACCTGATATAAGTTACACAAGTTTAGGCTTCCTTGCTATATTAGGAGGGCTATATTAGGAGGGGTTTACTTGTTCACTAAGAGAAGGATTCAGAGCTGAAGACTGACGTCACCTATCAGAAGCCCTTTTCCTCAACATCCTAGCTATTTTTCTTGAACTTGTTTAAAAGCTGAGACTCTCTAGGATGGAGTATGAATAAGCTAGCTAACAGCTCGAGTGCGTTCTTGAGGGAATCTGCGAACCAAGAGATAGATTGGTATCCGTGGTCTGATGAGGCCTTCGAAAGGGCTAGAAAGGAGGACAAGCCCGTTTTAGTTGATGTAGGAGCTGTGTGGTGCCACTGGTGCCACGTCATGGATAAGGAAACTTACTCTAACCCAGAGATCGTTAACATGATAAATCAACACTTCGTTGCAATTAAGGTTGACAGAGATGAGATGCCAGATTTGGATAGAAAGCTGCAGAGGGCTGTAACCAGTATCACGGGCGAGTCAGGCTGGCCTCTCACGGTTTTTATGACACCTAACGGTGAGGTGTTCTTCGGAGGAACATACTTTCCTCCTGTCGACTCATACGGTAGGATAGGTATGGCAAGACTTCTGAAAGAGGTAGCAAGGTTATGGAAAGAAGAGAGGGACAAAATAAGGGAGTCCTCGCTGTCTATAACTGATTACACGCCCTCTTCGGGCAATCAAGTTAACTTCGATACCGTTGAAGTAACCATGTCATCAATAATTTCGTCCTACGATATTGAACAGGGCGGACTAGGGAACACCATGAAGTTCCCTCACCCCACAGTTGATCAGCTCATGTTGGCTTACTCCTTCTGGACAGGAGATCAGGTTAGCTCAAAGCTCTCCACGTTCACTTTGAAAAAAATGTTTCATGGAGGGATCTTTGACCAGGTAGGCGGAGGGTTCCATAGATACGCGATCGATAGAGAGTGGAACGTACCTCACTTTGAGAAACTCCTGATAGATAACGCGGAACTTATAGAGGACTATCATGATAATTACCTTTACACGAGAGATCCTATAATTCTAGAGGGATTGAAGTTAACCGTTGAGTACGTACTGAGGGACCTTTGGACTAAGGAAGGGTTCGCCTCCTCCATGGACGCTGACGTTGACGATATTGAGGGAGGTTATTACATATGGAAATGGGACGAACTAGTTAGAGCTTCGGGTGAATGGAAGGAACTAGTTGAGAAGGTTTTCTCTTTGGTTGGAGAGCAGGCGTTAGAAGGAGGAGTGGTCAGGGTGAAGCAGGACCTAAACGATTTGAGCAAGAGATTAAGTAAGGACGTGAAAGCTCTGCTTGATGAACTTAGGTTAGCTAGAAAGACTTTAAGAGAGTACAGAGACTCCACACGGAAGAGACCTTTTAGAGACGACAACCTTTACACATATCCCAACACCAGGATGGCTTACGCGCTCTTAACGTCTTACCCTGTCACAGGATATGGTGTAGAAGAAGCCCTTCAAGTAGTGAACAAAATAAACAGAAAGATAACTAGAAGATTAAACGGTGGAGGAGAGGGGTTACTCGAGGACTACGCCTCAGCGCTCCTGGCAAGCATCAAAGCGTACAGCCTCACAGGCGAGATGAGATACAGGAACGTGGCTACTGAGTTGGGGGAGGAACTTAAAGGTTTCATGACTAATCAAGGTTTCGTTGAGAGGAGAGGTTCGAGCGAGATAGCTAACATGGACACACCTAACGAATCTCCTAACTCCCTAGCCTTGAAAGCCTTAATTAGCCTCTCCCAAATAGAGGAGATCGAGGTACCAGAACAAACCGTATCCTCAATAATAGGGGATTACGTTCAAGGTCCTCCATTCTACGCTGGAGCAATTTACAGCTTAGGATCGCTATTGAACGGAATAGCGCATGTGGTTGTAGTGGACTCAGGAGATGGAAAGGCTGAGAACCTTCATAAGGAGGCGTTGCTCACTTACCATCCTTTCAAAGTGGTTGAGCTGGTGAAGGAGGAGAACAGGGACGTTGTGAGGCCCATAGTTAGGGCCATGATAAATCAGGGCGAAAAGAGCAGAGCCTTCATCTGCATCAAAAACTCATGTAGCCTACCTGTTTACGAACCCGAGAAGATTAAGTTATTACTTAAATCCAGGTAAAGAATATTAGATTTCATGAGATTCAGCAAAAAAACCATCTTACTTATTGGAGTTAGTAAAGGACTAGGTTACGCTTTAGCTTACTTCCTACTGAGGGAGGGCGCAACCGTAATAATCTCGTCTAGAAATGAAGGTAAGCTCAAGGAGATAGAGAGTTCGTTGAGGAGGTACGGTACTGTAATAAGCGTACCTGGAGATGTTAAATCTAGAGAGAGCGTTGAGGAACTTAAGAACAAAGTGAGAAGAAACGTCAACTCGCTAGACGGGTTGGCCGTTATGATAGGGGGCTATGAAGAGGATACGATAGAGGATCTTAAGGGCCTGGATTCCATGATAAATAACCACTTGAAGCTCCCTCTTTTAACAATCTCAGGATTCATAGACCTAATAAATAAGGGCGGGACAATACTTCTGGTTTCAGCTCTGAGGGGGATAGATAGGGCCTCTTCGTCTCAACTTTCCTACGCCTCAGCCAAGGCTGGTCTAGCTAAGGCTGTTGAAGTTTTGGCGGCAGAGCTCCTTCCAAGGGAAATAAGAGTTGTAGGAATAGCTCCCAGCTGGATTGATGGAGACTTCGAACCTGAGAGGGATTGGAGGAAGCTTAGGAAGTTGGGAGAAGAGAAGGCACCTCCTGAAGATTTCGCCTTGGTTGCTGCATGGTTGATGAGTGAAGATTCGGAATGGGTTAACGGCGTAGTCATTCCAGTTGATGGTGGAACAAGGTTGAAATGGGGATAAACGTGAGCGAATGGATCAAGGAGATGAGCTTCAAGCTTACAGCCGCACCTCAGAGTTTGCTAGTCCAATGTAACTGCAGGGGGAAGATACTAGAGTTGCAGAAGGATGAAAAGAAGTTTAGCTTGAGATTTCTAAGCGACTCCAAGAGAGTGAGCTTTGAGAACGGGAAGTTATTTGACTTTCACGGCCTCTCTGTGATCAAAGGAGATGAGGCTAAGAGTAAAATTGCTGACGAGTTGAGGGAGTTCGTTCCAGCCGTCATTGAGGACCTCTCCTCCCTTTACGGGATGACCGGTATACCTATTGACCTACCCAAAACCTGCGTTGAGGATATAGGTAACCTATACTTCGATGAGAGGCGTTACTTGGATTTCTCTACCACTTACGTTGAGTTCGATCTCGGTAGAGAGTTCCTTAAGGACAAGCCTGGTTTCACCAGTGAAAGGAGATTAAAACTGACGGTCTTAACGAACAACGGCGGACTTAGGACCGTACACTGGTTAGAGAGCTCTCGGGGGGAAGTTTACGCATCTAAGGACAGGATAAATTGGAACTCAGCGGTTCAGGAGTTCACAGACTTGCTTTCCGTCTACAGGCCGACGTCTGAGATACATCAGCAGATAAAGAGCTACATGTTGGCGTTCGTATCGCCTTAGATACAAGTTAGCGTTTTTAGTTAACCAAAACTCTTATCGGACTATGATAGAGCCCTTAATTGCTTTACCTATCCTAGCTGACGTTTTGCTACTTCTTCAGATATTGAAGGAGAACTCCTTCTTCAAATATGATGGAAGTTTCTGTTCTCCAGCCTCAATCATTGTTCCCATTAGGGGGGAGGATCCTGGACTTGAGCTAAACGTTAATTCGCTAAAAAATCAGGACTTCCCCTGTAGTTATGATATTATTTACGTTGTGGATCCTGATCAACCATGGCTAGCTGAACGGCTGAAGAGTTTAGGGGTTAAAGTTGTAGTTAGTCAAGGAGATTGTTCGTGCAGTGGTAAGATAAAGGCTCAGCTTTCAGGGATAAGGGAAGCAAGTAACCCGGTTATTGTCTTCGCTGACTCCGACACTTTTTACCCTAGGAGATGGCTTAGAGAGATGGTGAGGAATTTAGATAAGTACACTGCAGTTACAACTTTTTCATGGCCTGATCCGGTTAAGATGAGTCTGAGGAACTTAATAAGGGCAGGCTTTTGGACCTTAGGTTTCGAATCTCAAGCCTTAGGAGGTACGTTCCTTTGGGGTGGATCCATGGCCTTTCGAAGAGACTTCATTGATAATGAGGTGATCGATGAGTTATCTAAGGAGTGGTGCGACGATTGCACTTTAACGAGGATAGTGAAAATGAGAGGAGGGAGGATAGCCTTTAATGGGTTAGCCATCCCTCTTAACGTTTACGATGAGAGAGACATTGGACGTTGGTCCGCTAGGCAGGTCGTAACTATAGTCAAGTACTCGAACAGAGGAGCTAAGGCATTCCTCGTCATCGGTTCGTTCATGATATCTTTCATTTTACTTTTCGCTCTATCCTTACAGTGGATTTACTTAACTCCTCTATTGCTCTGGATAGCCAAGAACCTCTCGAGGTCAAGATATCTGGGCAAAAAATCTATCATTCCCTCATTAGCCTCAATTTTAGGACTCTTCTTCGGATGGGTTACCCTCATTGCAAATTTTAGGAGAAGGAAAGTCGTATGGAGAGATGTATCATATGACCTTTGAAGGTTATCTCCATTGAAACTGACTTAATCAGATCATGACCATCATCAGTTGTGACCGCAAGTTCCTGAATGCGCCTTTTGACGAGGTTCGCGGGAACTGAGAACTTTTTAACATTAAGGTGAGCTTAACATAGATGATGAAGTTCTACCCCGTGATTGTAAGGATGACGAGAGGGACATAACTGACTGCACATATAGGACTTTTATCGCACAGCAAACCTTGATAAGTGAATAGTTCTCTATTATATTGAATGATGAGGTCGAGCACTACATGAGCTATGATGAGCGGACCACCGCTGACGATGTGAGGGTGGAGATCCATCTAAACCCCTTTTCTTTTAGAGAAACAATCTCAAGGTACAGGATTGAAAGCGAGGATAGTTGGGTTAAACTAGTAGGAAAGGAAGGGGAGTATCTAGCTAAAGAGTTCGACAGTTACGCTGTCCTAGTTTATCCTATTTATCTCATTCCTACAGAATTAATCCGCTCCCTCAGTTACAGAATACCCTCTATAGACAGGTTAAGGGAGGTCCTAATGAAACCTTATCACTGGAGAGACTTCGTGACGTTTAGGGTGAGGGAGGGATTTATAATGTCCTCCGATCTTGAACTCAACGTGTTCTTAGGGATGGATCTAGTTAATGACGTTCTAGTCACAACTGGGCTAGAGTTCATCAACCTAGAGGATAAACTTGAGATAGCCTGCAGACTTCAAGACTTCGGCTCAGGCAGCTTAGATAAGGCATTTAGGAGAATATCTCTAGGGCTAAGTCTCTACTTTGAGTTAAAGAGATCGCAGGAGGACGTCGCCCTTAAACTCTCTCGGGAATTCTTGAGTAAAATACTTTCAGATTAGCTTATCTCAAAGCTTAGGTTGACTGGGTTGAGATCTCGGTTAAATTAACTAAGTTTATATTCACGTTATTAATTTATCCTCTTTTAAGATGAAGAATTAATAAAGAAATGTTTTTTAACTAGGGTCTTAAAATGATATTTTAGAGTGTTATAAATGGTCGCAATGAACCCGTCAGATATAGCGATCATAATTATAGTGGCTTTAGTTCTGTTCGTAGGTACTAGTAAGATTCCTGAGCTCTTCAGATCTATGGGAAGGGCAATAGGTGAGTTTAAGAAAGGTAGAATAGAGGCGGAAATGGAAATAAATCAAATGCAATCTCAAACCACTCCTCAAGTTAACGTCCAACAGAACACACAGAAGACCCTCTCTCAAGAGGAGTTAGAAAAGCAAATAAAAGACCTTCAGAATCAGCTGGAACAGCTAAAGAAGCAGCAGAACTCTAAGTAATCCTTTTTTTAAAGAGGGGCCCAGGTGTGATAGGTAGCTTAAGCGATGCCCTAATCATGGTTATAGTAGCTATATTACTCCTTGGTGGGGAGAAGAACTTATCTGGTACAGTAAGGAACCTGGGCCGAACTCTTTCCGAACTGAGGAAAAAACAAAACGAGTTTAAGAACGAAATAATGAGAGAGCTGTCCGAAGGCGGAGATATAACCCAGGAGACAAGATCTGCGCTCTCCTTCGATTCGGAAGTTCCAGAAGTTAGACCCGCAATCAGGCCTAGACCGACTCAAACTGAGGACCCTAGGATAAAACAACTGGAGGACCAGATAAAGAAGCTACAGGCCGAAGTAGAGAGGTTGAAGAAGGGTGACGGAAAGAACTAATGAAATAGGGAAGACTGCAGAGAGGCCCTTACTAGATCACCTTAATGAGCTGATAGCAAGAGCAAGGAGGGCATTGATCTCCCTTGTCGTAGCTTTCGTGATATTTTTCTTTTTTGAAGTTAAAGAAGTATCCTTTTTAGGTTTCAACTTCCCTATACTTTATCCTGATCTTTTCAATAGTATAGCTTCAGATTTCATTAGGCTTTTCATCCACACCGAGCTCCCGCCACAAATACAGCTTTTGAACCTTAACCCTTTCGACACTCTATTCTCAGCTGCGTATGTGGCGTTCTTCCTTTCGATGTTTATAGCCCTCCCTGTTATAGTTCATGAGATATGGGGATTCGTTTCGCCTGGGCTTTATGAGAACGAGAAGAAAATGGCTAAGCTCGTGATTTTACCTGCTTTTATCCTGTTCGCAGCGGGCTCTAGCTTCTCTTACTTCATAATCATACCAGTCATGATGAAGTTCGTTCTCATTTACACTACCTCATTGGGAGTTGAACCTACGCTAAGTCTGAGAGCTTTCATAAGTACCGTCATGTCGCTAATGCTTACTGTAGGAGTGGCCTTTGAGTACCCTTTGGTTATGAGCATTCTCACTTTGGGTGGGATAGTCAAGGCTAGTAGCTGGAGGAAAAACTGGAGATACGGAGTTCTTGGGGCCTTTATTATAGCGTGGTTCATTTCTCCCGGAACTACTGGAGGAGTGATCGAAACGACGATAGGAGTTACATTGTCCACGCTCTATTTCGTAGGGGTAATTGCTGCCTACTTTGCAGAGAGAAGGAGGAAATCAAACGCTATATAAACGTATACAAAACCTTTTAGCCTATAAATTATATGAAAGGTTTGTATATAACTGAAGTCTAATAGTTTAAATGAGTAAATTTAGAACTTAATACCTATGGAGCATTTGGTCGAGATATTAACGCTGATCCTTTCTCTTGTGGCCTATGGGATACTTCTCGTAGACGCGGTGAAACAAGCTCTACCGAGATCAGAAGTAAAGGGTGACAGCAGGAAAAAACGTATATTTTAACCAAAGTAGGTATAGTGGATGTCAAAGAAAAAGAACGATAACTCTAAGGGGAGAGTGCTTTTACCTGTCAATAAGAGACATGAATTGGAGCTGAAGGAGATAATGAAACAAATGATCGATAGAGGATACTTATCAAAGACAAGCGATTGGAAATCTTTCATTGATGAGGCTATTGAGTCTCTCATAACCTTGGTAAAGGTCTCTCCCGAACACTCCTTTGCTGAACGTGTTGAGATATTCCGCGACCTCTACTCCTCTAAATTAATGGGACTCGTACCCTTTCCTCTAAATTCTCTTCAGGAGATAATTGAAAAATATCCAGAATTTTCCAATGAGATAGTTTCCATATATTTCTCTCTTTTTAAACACAATTTTCTAATAGATACCCCTAATAATATATCTGAAATGCTTAGTTTGGTCAAAAGGTTTTTCATAGCTATAACTCCCTTACCGAACGCGCAAAACGTTATAGTGAAACAGAACGGATCGTGTGGAACCTTTATTATATTTGCTTCTTATTTTGGTAAAAATTTATCTGAAAGGGTGTACTTACCCCTTTTGAGGTCAATACTGGATGAGATTAAGGCTGAAGTCAAATCGTTAAAAGGAGATAACATAACGATAGAGGCTGTTGTTTGCACGAGGAGTTAGATCCTCCCCCATACTTAGACAAAACTATTCAAGCGTTCATGAGGTAGGATTTAAGTTCAGTGGTTTTAGTACTGTGATATAATTTTTACTAAAGATGCAATTTTAAATAATTATTAAATATGGGGAACCAAGGACACAGTCTATACTAAATTTTAATTATCTCAAACCTTAAAAATTATAGATGGATGAAGTAGATAAAAAGGAACCAAGGACACAGTCTATACTAAATTTTAATTATCTCAAACCTTAAAAATTATAGATGGATGAAGTAGATAAAAAAATACTTTATCTCCTATTTAGAGACGGGAGGATAAGCCAAAGGAGGATAGCTGAGGAACTGAACATCACCCCTCCAACCTTAAACTATAGGTTCAAGAAGCTCGAGGAAGAGGGTATCTTGAAGGGCTTCGTAACCTTCATAAATCCGTCCTACCTCTCTCAATATTACGGATTCTTAGCCTTCGTGAACTACACAGACTACGATTCGGACTGGATATTCCTGAAGTTCAAATGTGTAGAATGGTTGAACGTTTACGGTATATTAGGAAAGAGCGTGAGAGATTTAGAGGACAAAATGGAGAAGATGTCTAAAACTCTCGGTGAACCCAGACTTAAATACATTCCTGAACAGGAACCTGTGGATCTCAAACCTTTGGACATAAACATCATTGAAGCGTTAAAAGAGAGTCCACGAGCTTCAGAGAGCGAGATATCACAAAAGATCGGTATCTCCTCAAAGCTAGTTTCAAAGAGATTGAAAATCCTCTCTAAGAAAGGCGTGTTTGCGGTTTATCCGATCCTAGATATCCCTAGATCTGGACTAGTGATGTTTTCCATGTTCTCGAGAGACATAAAGAAAATAACAGGGACCTTGGAACAGTGCACCATATTTAGAATAACTGACGGTAAGGCCGGAATTAACGTCTGCCTAGTTGAAAACATGTTACTTACTAGGAATTACGTCAACTCGGCTAGGTTGCACGATCCAGACGCTGACGTCATGATAATCTATCAGTATCAATTGAGTTCTCTGAGGTTAGTAGCTGATTGATGTTTATAATCAATTCTGATTTTATTATACAAGTTATAATTATATTGAGGTATAAAGTTTGAGTGAATTTGCAAAATGTATTTAGGATAGAACTGACTAATTATAACATATGAACTTCACAGAGACGAAGGAAATGAGAGATTTTAGGACAAGGTTGAAGAAGTCGATTTACATCATGTCGTTAGTGGCGTGGAGATTGAACGGCGAGGACAGAGAGGACGCTCTATCAATTAGAAACCTAATGAGGGAGTTGAAAAACAAGCTGGACGAGGATGCTAACCTGAGTGAGTTGGACTTTACAGAGATATATGGCGCAATAATTCTTGGCTTAAGTATATTATATTCTAGTTTAGAGAACGACTTGGTAAAGAAGGACTTGTTGAACATTCAGGACACTCTTTCCATCGGTGGATGAATTGGACAAGAATCTAGTGGCCCTCTTAGGAGAGGCTGGGGCCACGGGATTAGCGAAAGGGATTTATGTAGTAAAGAAGAGTGATAAGTTCAGAAAGGCACTCGAAGAGGAGACGTCACACTGGAATTTCTTTAGAGCAAAAAGGAGATCTTGGCTTGAGTACCCAACGTATTTCCTTCTCCTCTTCCTAGGAGTGATAGTAGGTTTGTTAGGAGATAGGGTGATCAGAAAAGTGATTAACTACGTTGAGACAAAAGCAATTGAATTCTACGTCCAAAACTTCCCTTTAACAGGAGAGATAATGACGATCGTGGAACAAGAAAAACATCATTTCGTGTGAGACATGATTGTTAGGAAACTAGGAGATAAGGTTGAGGTTGAGGGGACTGTACCAGCTAGATGTTCTTTGTCTGGATTTAAAGTAAAGATTGTATTAGAAGGCGTAAGGATAGTGGATGGCAAATGTGAATGTGGTTCCTATCCATGCCAACACATCTCAAAATTGTATGTAAGATATATGAGGTATAAAAATGAAAACAAGGTAAAATTTGGTTGATTTTTTAGAACAAGTGAAAACTTAGGTGATCCAACTCAATATCTTTAAGGAATGGACAAGGATACTCTCTAGTTAAGTGTTAAGGATAAATCAAGGGCTTCATGATATACTGAGAACTTACTCGATCTAAGAGCGCTGTCAAAACAATTATCGATAACATATAACATAAAAGTTTATAACCAGGATTAAGGCTAAAGAAACGCTCAAGTGAAGACAATAAGAAGTCTTTCAAAGATGTAAAAAAATGAATTAATTTATTATTAACTAATATGTCATTACCCTTCTGTCGAATTTACGCTGTTGGGGAAAAATTTTATTTGACAATGGACAAAGCTTAATTTTACAACCCTCTTCCTTGAAAACAAACAAATTAAATTATCCTTTTTATTTCGTATTGTTGTAATAAATTATCTAAATTCAAACTAGAAATGTAGTTATATTGGAAATATCCAAGATCTGTTCTAACTTGAACACCTAGAGAGCTCTCATAATGTTGAACGGCAGAAGCGTTGCAAACTTGAGAGGGCTGATTTCCATCAACTGAACAAATCTCCGCAGTTATCAAGTTCGCCGTTGAGTAGATCTGACGTGACAATGTATCATTGATTCCGAGCTCTTTTATAACGTAAGTCCAGTTGTGCCCGCTAAGTAATCCGGGATCGTTGGTAGTGCCGACTTGATAATAGATCCCTGCTATGTCTAGGAAAGGTATGCTTCCATTAGCTAGCTGATTCCACATTAAGTATATATTTTGAGGTACTGATTGTAAAGGTTCATGGTACCTGTTTTGATACTCATAGGCTAGTACAGAAATATAATTGCTATGATAAGACAGGTTTTCAAGAGTAAAAGTAGGAACGTCCGGATAAATGTCCGTTGAACTGGACTCCATATATCTTAGACCGGAGATGTTTCCAAATCTGCTTAAGGCTATCACTAGCGACCATATCTCTGCTCCACAATAAGGACACCACTCGGCTCCTACAAAAATTATTACAGGTTTACCGTCATAAGTAAGTTCAGACGAACTTTGGTATTTAACCGTATATACTAGTTCATTATTATATTCCACATAGCTGGAGCTGTTTTCGGAAATCTGCTTTAATTGAAGGTTTACCGATGGGGATACAAACGTGTTAATTTGATCTGAGGTGGAATCAATTTTTTGTAAGTTAAAATAGGCTAAAGCTGAAATAAATAAGACCACGACTATAAAAAATACCAGAAAACTGATCTTCATTATCATCTACCTAAGTTTATGGTAGAAAAAAATTGTCTTATTCATATGGAGACGGATACGGATAGATGTTTGGATCGCTGAAGTATAGTATCATGTTGCTTGGTGCGGATATAACGTCTACTCCTGGTTTACCTAAAGCCTCCCATATTGGGTTACCCTGATTAGCTGAGGCCACTGCGCTATCGTATGTGCTCATTGCCTTTTGTACGTTCTGATAGGAGTTGAGGCATAGTGCTGTTGGGTCAGATTGGTTAGAGGGAACTATAGCGTTGCATTGACCTGTCAATGGGTTAGGGAATATGTTGGGGTTGAAGTCAAGGACTACAACTATGTACCACGGTATGGAGGTGTTAGTTGAGAATGTCACTATATGATCGTGAGCTGGAGTCGGTAGTACTCCCTCTGGTAGTCCGAATACTCCGTTGTTTATACCTAGATATTTCTCGACTATGGTGAAGACGGGAGAGTAAATGTACATCATGTGATCGGCACATCCGGCTTCTGTTCCAGAGGCACCGCATTGGGTTAGGACTGTATAGTTCTGCCCGTCATAATGGAAGACAGGATATCCTTGAGGTGTTGAGCCTAACTTTTGAACTCCAAATATTGATAGGCCAGCGAAGGCTGGAACTACAACGTATACCGGTGCTGCGTTAGGAGGTAACTGACTTGCGCTAGGGGCTGCACCTACCTCGCATCCCATAGCTACTTGGTTTGCCTGAGTTTCATTAGGGAAGAACTGAGTTAATGACGGAGTGCAGGAGAATTGGGCAGTATAAAGGAAAGTTATTACCTGACCGTTCATGAACGCTCCAGAGGAAGGAGCAGCAGCAGGTGTAGGAAGAACCTGAGATAGAGACGGATACGGATAGATGTTTGGATCGCTGAAGTATAGTATCATGTTGCTTGGTGCGGATATAACGTCTACTCCTGGTTTACCTAAAGCCTCCCATATTGGGTTACCCTGATTAGCTGAGGCCACTGCGCTATCGTATGTGCTCATTGCCTTTTGTACGTTCTGATAGGAGTTGAGGCATAGTGCTGTTGGGTCAGATTGGTTAGAGGGAACTATAGCGTTGCATTGACCTGTCAATGGGTTAGGGAATATGTTGGGGTTGAAGTCAAGGACTACAACTATGTACCACGGTATGGAGGTGTTAGTTGAGAATGTCACTATATGATCGTGAGCTGGAGTCGGTAGTACTCCCTCTGGTAGTCCGAATACTCCGTTGTTTATACCTAGATATTTCTCGACTATGGTGAAGACGGGAGAGTAAATGTACATCATGTGATCGGCACATCCGGCTTCTGTTCCAGAGGCACCGCATTGGGTTAGGACTGTATAGTTCTGCCCGTTATAATGGAAGACAGGATATCCTTGAGGTGTTGAGCCTAACTTTTGAACTCCAAATATTGATAGGCCAGCGAAGGCTGGAACTACAACGTATACCGGTGCTGCGTTAGGAGGTAACTGACTTGCGCTAGGGGCTGCACCTACCTCGCATCCCATAGCTACTTGGTTTGCCTGAGTTTCATTAGGGAAGAACTGAGTTAATGACGGAGTGCAGGAGAATTGGGCAGTATAAAGGAAAGTTATTACCTGACCGTTCATGAACGCTCCAGAGGAAGGAGCAGGTGTAGGAACTTCAACAGTCCTGTTAACGTAGACGGTTTTGTTAACGTAGACCGGAACCGTCTTATTTATGTAAACTGGTTGCGTCACGTTGACGTATTTGGTTGTTGGAGGCTTTGTTAGATATAGTCCAAAACCTACTGCAGCAACTATTACTAATATAATAGTTACTGCAGCAAAAATTGTGTTTGATATAGCTTTTTTGGAACTCATTGCGCTAAGAAAAGCGATATCGTAATTAAGCGTAAATAAGATATCTTCTAACTGATTTGGGGGGGAAACTTCCTTGATTTATTAGAAGTTTTCTAACGAACCTATTATAATCAATTTTCTCGTATATGGTTTAAATTTGTTGAAGGTGTTTATTCAATGTTAGAGTTAGTGTTTAACGATAGTCATATGCTAGTGTTATGGATACTCTCTATAGTCTTTTCTTCCTTAATCAGCTTCGTCTTAGCTAAGAGCAGGAGTGATTACACGTTTTTGTTTCCTTTCACGAATTTTCTGACTCTAATCTATCAAAGCTACGATGTATTACCTTCGCTTCTCCTGAGCGGGCTATTAGGATATTATCTTCTAACTATAATGAAGAGATCTAACGTTACGTCTGAAATAAACCTAATAACACCGTTATGGGTCTTCTCACTCTCAATATCCTCCTTAACTTTACAGATCTCTACGACGCTATGGCTTACCTCAATTATCCTCCTTAATTCCTTTTATCTAATAGTATTGAAACCATTACGTGTCAGATTGAACTCCTCTCCTTTGGTTTCTCTGTACGTTATTATGATCGGTTTCCTTTCCATATTTTTATTCTCTGTTGACACCCTAGGAGTTTCCTCAATACAGGAGAGCAATTTAGGTCCCTGGATTGGATTGAACTTTTTATGGAACTCCATTTTATCTTTCGCAGCAATAGTATCATCTCCAAACTTCATGATACTGATGGGTGTCTGGACAGGTGTACCTTTAGTATATAAAATATTCAAATCAAAGAAATTAGAGAATAAAATAAGACTTACACTGACGTTCATTGCCTATTGGGTCTACAGTATATATTTGCCTTCTTTTTCCCCTTTTCAGAACGTTTTCCCATACATTCCCTATTCCTGGTTTAACGGATTCGGTACTTTTGGTCCGGTTGCTCCTTATTTTCTTGTAGGTATTCTAGGGACTTACGCTGTAACAGCAGTTCTTTCCTTTCTCTTTGGAAGCCGGCAGATTTGTTCTGTGACTTGCACAGCTCCTTACATGCTTACTTTCGCCTCTGGACTTAAAACCTTTAACAGGTCATCGAAACTTGGCAGGAAAACTCTTACCTCTAAGATGAGCCCTATTTTTAAAATCACGTCAGTTTTGATATGGATAAATATTCTAGCGTTCGCCGTGATATCTTATCTAAATCAAGTTAACTATTTGCATATCTTGATATTGAATCAGGATCCTACAGTGTTCTTAGCCTCTTTGTATTTTAACTTCGTATGGTACATCCAATTCCTTCTTATTCCATTTTTTGGAGATTACGCATGTGTTAACCACGGTTTGTGCGGTTGGGGAACCTATAATCAATTGTTCAGCTATCTAGGTCCGTTCAAGCTAAAAGTTAAGGACCCATCAACTTGCCTCTCATGTAAGACTGTTGACTGCGCTAAAGCTTGCCCAGTCGGTTTAACTGACATGAGAGCGTCTTTCATCAAAAAGGGAGAGTTCAAAGCCTTTAAGTGCGTTGGAGCCGGGGAGTGCATTGAGGACTGCCCTTATGACAACATCTTCATCTATGACGGTAGAGCCTCGATCAGAAAGATGATGTCGAAACTTCGCTCATTAAGGTGAACAATATGAAAGCGGGAGTCGTCCTATCCTCAATAGGACTGGCGGATTCTGCATATCTACTATACGTTACATCGGAGGGAAGAAATCCCTCATATTGTAACATCTCATCCACTATTGATTGTGGGAAAGTTGAGTTCAGCCCCTTCTCTCACTTTTTTGGAGTACCTGACGCTCTTCTAGGAGTCCTATTCTTCATTGTCACGCTCTCATTGTGGATCTTGAATAAGACCGTTACCTTAAGATACCTCTGGATTTTAGGGTCCGTCTTTGTCTTCTACTTAGTCTATACGGAGTTCTTGATAGGATCTCTCTGTATATATTGTACCATAGCTCAGGCCTGTTGTCTACTTCAAGGAATAACCTTCATGTCCTGATTATACTTGAGTTTAAATACTTTCGGTTTAGTTTCTAAAAAAATGATGAAAAACAGAAATTTCTCTTATAAATTAAAAAAGTATAAAATGATTATGATTCTAGTTCTAGCTAATGAAAAGAATAATATTCGCCATAGCCCTTATTTCAGTCTTTTTAATTGGATCCTTTTTGGGGCCCTCTATAACACAGATAGTATCACAGGTTATTACCCCAATACCTCAGCCCATTGTGAGGACTTATGATATCTACAACACTACATATTTCCCTTACGAGGTCAAGGTCACATACTATCCTGGAAACGCCACTTCCCAAAACCTAGGACTGCCTGGAAGCTGGTTGGTTACTAATGGAGGGCAGTCCCATAACGCAGTTGTGGATACCACTTGCACCGAATTGATACAGGGAGTTAGTTGGCAACAGGACTTTGCCCATATGGCTGGGGCAGCTCTGATACCTCTGAGCGCCCCTGAAAACATGCTACCAGGCTCTAACGTAATGGGTACCAGATCAGCCCTGGTAATGTTAACTCAAATGGTTGGTGAGCCTTTAGGAGTTTCACTAGCGGATAACCTCCTCTTTGTAGAGGAGGATAGCGGACCAGGAAGCATATTTGCGGTTAACCCATTGAACGGTCAGGTTGTGTGGTACGCCACAGGTTTGGCAAGCTACGCAATGAACAACCCAATAGTGTATAACGGGATAGTTTACGTCACGGTTGGAGACGTTGGGTTCAACTTCGCTAATTTCGTCCATTACGAGAATGGACAGTACTCAGCCATTCACAGAGGAATGGCATATGGGGCGATTTACGCTTTCAATGCTTCTGACGGTATATTACTTTGGATGAGGTTTACTATGGGCGAGGCTATGCCAGCTCCGGCTGTTTATGACGGGATCTTAGCCTACTCAGATGGAGGAGGAGAGTTCGTAGGGGTTAACGCTACGACAGGGCAAACCTTATGGATGGATTCAATTCCTGGTCTTTTCGACAGCATGAGCAGCGTAAATTACTATGTCATGCCTAATGGGACGCCACTTTTCGTTGCGGGGTTCACAAGTTTGACCGAGCCCTTTGGTCTTTTAGTTGCAGTGAACGGTATCACAGGTAAAATGGTATGGAACGCTTCGCTCCCCTCTCCGAACAAGCCTTTTAACACTGGAATGGGAGACGTTCCACCGGCTGTGGATCAAAGCCTTGGGATAGTTGTGCAATCTACTGTAGCTAACGCTGAACCGAACGGAACTGTAGACACCATGGTCTTAGCTGTTAACGCTACTAACGGTCACGTTTTGTGGGTTACCAATCTGGGGAGAGGTTACACTCCTCCAGCGTTCAAGGGAGCTGTACCCATGATCTACAATAACACGGTTTTCGTAGGGGCTCCATCCCTTGGGACGGAGTTCGCCTTAAACATCTCCACCGGAAGGATAATCTGGCAAACTAGATTGAACGGTATATCCCTCCCTCCGACAGCACCTGGAGGACCTAGAGGAAGCGCCACCATTTATGATAACTTGTTGTGGATCGCGGGCGGACCTAACGTATACGTGTTAAACCCGCATAACGGAGACCTACTGCAGCAATACTACGTAGGAGGTAGATTCGGTATAGTCAACCCTGTGATAGCAGGTAACACAATGTACCTCACCAACAGTTACGGATGGGTGATAGCGATACCGCTCTATCAAGTCTTCCCTCTATTTCAATACTATACCAACTCATAGGTCAAAGATAAATATAGTTTTTTCATCTATTTCTACTCTTTTTACTCTAATTTCGTAAAGTTTCTCCAAGATGTCTTCCCTAAGCTCTTGGGGACCTGATTGCCAAATGATCTCTCCATTCTTTAATAGTATGACCCTATCAGCCTGATTCAGCCAGTTTAGATCGTGAACTGCTATAATAAAGTCCTTCCTACTCTTCAGCTTGGTTACAGTTCTCATTACTTTAGATTGATTTTTAACGTCTAGCCCCGAGGTGGGTTCATCCATCATAACTAAGTCCCCCTCAACCAGAGCCTTAGCTATCAGGACCAACTTCTTCTCACCTGTGCTTAAGGAAGAGAAAGACCTGTCTAACAAATTGGTGAGACCAAAATATTGGATGTACTCCGCGTAGCTTGCTAAGTTGTTTCTAGTTCCGGAAACAAGAACTTCTCTAACTTGTATCTCAGGGGCAGAAAACTCTGCCGGAACGTACCCTCTAGTTATGAGACCTCCTCTTTCGTAAAAGGCCCTTATTATTGACCTTAATAAGGTAGTCTTTCCGGCACCGTTTTGGCCCAACACTAGGTTCACCCCCTTAGAGATCTCCAGGTTATGATCTGGAAGGATTAACTTGTTGCCTATCCTTGCCCTAATTCCCTGTATTAGCAACTCCCTTCACCAGAACGTACATCATAATAGGGGAGGCGA
Source organism: Metallosphaera cuprina Ar-4 (assembly GCF_000204925.1). Classification (NCBI taxonomy): domain Archaea; kingdom Thermoproteati; phylum Thermoproteota; class Thermoprotei; order Sulfolobales; family Sulfolobaceae; genus Metallosphaera; species Metallosphaera cuprina. The sequence continues at coordinate 1,160,579 of NC_015435.1, forward strand.
GCAAGGACGTTATTGCGGTTATGGGCAACTTAAATCCTAGGGCACCGTCTGATATGATTTGACTAGCTATCATCACTATAGCTCCGTAAACTAGCGAGTATGGAACGAGCTTAGACGCGCTACCTGATCCTAATCGCCTCACCAGATGGGGCACTATTATTCCTATGAACCCTATTATACCAGCTAAGGATACTATGAAGGCTGTGGAAAGGCTAATTAGAACCACCCATAAGGTCCTGAATTTGTTCGGGTCTACGTTTTTCGATAGGGTCATATCGTCACTTATTGAGGTCAGGTCTATAATCCTAGCTGTGTGTGTCCCTAGAACCCCTAGAGATAACACGATGATTAGGAGGATTAGTACAGAAGTCCATGGCACGTCCTCTATCTCTCCCAATAACCAGAAGGCTAGCGGTGGAACCTCTGGAAACCTCTCCTCCAAAAAAGTCAACATAATGGAGATCAGAGCTGAGAAGAGGTAAGACACAACAACCCCTCCTATTACCAAACCGTAAACCCCTGCCCTCCTTCCTATCAATAGCGTAAAGGTTGTCGAAAGCATAGAGAAAACGAATGCCACTATCGGAGATACGTAGATTATCCAGGAGAACGGCAGGTTGAAGGCCAAAAGGAAGTAAGAGAGCACTGCCCCGAACGCTCCACCGGAGGCCGTACCGCTCACATATGGATCCATAAGAGGGTTACGTAGAAGAAGTTGCATTATCGCCCCAGATATCGCCAGCGTGGCACCTATCAGTGCCGAGGCAATTACAGTGGGAATCCTTATGTTCCACAATATGTAACCATAGGCACCTTCAGGATGGAAGAGTTCATTTGGAGGAATGAACACCTCGCCATACATCGTTGCTAAAAGGAAAAGTAAAGGTAGAACAAGAACAGGATATTTAAGATAGTTCAAGTTAAAACACCGGAAGGCTTACGTTTAAGTCCTTTAACACAAAGGACGAATTCACATAGTGAGGTGAAGCGTTGTTTAAGATGTCCCTTACCATCTCAACGCTGTAAACTGAGAGAGGCCCTGGCTCATTGATTAGATCTGTTGGCAAGTTCTGAGATAAAACGTATATCCTGTTTTCCTGATACGCTCTCGTTGAGGTTATTCCCGGCATGTGAGAGATTAAGAACTCCGTATAGCTTATGTTGTAAACCTCTTGTGCAATAATGACCTGAGGATTTGCCAGGTCAAGGGACGATGGACCCAAGAGAGGATATCCAGATTGATTGGAGAAAACGTTAGACCCTCCAGCTTTAGTTATGATATCGTTGATGAACACGTTGCCTCCGGCTGTGTAGAACTCGTAGTTAGGACATATGTACAATAGGTAAGCCACTGACACGTTACCTTGCGTAGAGAAACTTTGAAGCTTATTGTTCATCCATGAGACCAGTTTCTCCCCTTGAGACTTAGCCCCAATTTGGTTTGAGACGTTTAGAATCGAAGCCGTTATTTGAGAGAAGTTCTGAGCGTAATCATCATTAGTTAATAACAAGTGTAAACCCGCGTTCTTTATGAGGGTTGCGTAACTGCCTATAAGACCCTCCTCGTCAATGACGATTGAAGGATGCAAGAGAACTAATCCGCTAATGTTTGGAGGGCTTCCTGCTTGCAGCTGTAACACAGTTACGTTTTGAGGTAAGCATTTCGTCTCGTTTAGAAGTTCAATGAGAGAGTACGAGTACTGGTCTACCGCTACTACATCCTTTCCTAAACCAAGCGAAACTAAGATTTGAGTGTCGCTGGGGGCAAGTGACACTATTCTCTGAGTTTGATCGCTCGACAAGTTAGTCTGCTTGATTTGAATTAAGTAGAAAGCAAAAAACGCAATCAAGACAACTACAATTAATGACGTGCCAACGATTACGCTCCTCTGCATAAATCTTGGATAGGCTATCCATATAATTAAACTTTTCCTCCCGTGAAGGGATGACCGCTAAGGGTAAGTAACGTTTATATATTCATGATTTTATGTTGAAACGATGCGTGAGGAAGTGCGTAATTCATTTTTTTCAAGCTCTTCGTGCTCAACAATTTGAGAAGAGTGTTAGATATGGGAATGAGGTCATACCTACTTGACGCATTGGAGATCTTGGTAGCTCCTTACTCGGTGTTGAGGAAAGTACTACCTCAAGTAGTAATGTTAGCCATAGTGGTGCTATCCAATTCCATAATATTCGTGACCTATCAGCATTTAGATTGGATATCTGCAATCTACGCGGGAGTTAACGTAGTCACCACCGTGGGTCTATACGCTCCGGATATAAATCAGATGCCTTCGGTGGAGAAATTACTCCTTGTTATAACCATAATTATGGCAGTAGGTCTTTATACTAGTATAATTCAGTCTATGGTGAACACTGTCGTAAAGAGGTCCTCGTGGACCGACGCTAGGGCAAGATGGAGGGGTTCTCACATGAAAGATCACATAGTTATAATAGGTAACAACAGAGTTGTCGTTACTGCAGCTAAGAGACTAGAAAAGTTAGGAAAGGAGTACGTAGTACTAACGAGCTCAAAAGAGGTCTTCGATCAGTTAAGAGGGGAAAGAGTAATACTAGGAAACCCTGAAGATGATAAAGACTTGATAAGCTCCGGAATTTCCTCAGCGTCCTCAGCTGTTATCTCGATGGATGACGACACTCAAACCCTCCTCGTGACGCTTAAGGTCCAGAAGATCAACCCTCCCCTGAACACCATTTGTGTAGTTAAACAGGACTCCTTAATTGACGTTTTTAAGACCGCTGGAGCAGACGAGGTGATCCCGTATGAGGACATTATTGGAAGGATCACAGCAGCAGCCTCCATAGCTAAGAACGTTGGGGGAGTAATATTCACGATGGATAGGAAGGCAGATATGGTTGTAGGATTCTTTGACGTCAAGAAATCAGCGAAGCTGTCTGACCTACCTAACGATGTGATTCCGATAATAGTCGTCGAGGATGGTAAGTTAAACCCTTATTTCTCAAAAAACACAGTTCTTAGGCCCGGTCAAACCCTTATTTTACTAGGTAACCCTGACAGGTTTAAGGATATAACTCGATTGTTAGAATGACCAAGGGTACTTGAGTACGTTATAGCCTTATACGTCGATAAAAGCTCTTTTCCCTTTTAAGAAAATTTATCTTCATTATAATTCTTCGAATAAAAACTATATAAGCTAGTTTAAATTAATCATTTTAGATGAGCGTAATCTTTCTGGACCCAAAGGACATAGAGGTATTGGAGTTCATGGTCTTGCTGTCGCATATTTCATCGTATAAGCTCTCCAAGGTCTCCGGTATTCCAGCCTCAACGGTTTGGAGAGTCCTAGCTAAATTGAAGTCCCTTGGGTTGATAACCAAAGACGGAAGGGAGTTCGCCATCACCCCACGAGGACTAGTTTTAGCCTACTACGTCACTAAGAGACAGTCGATTAAGGAGAACGCTATACAGGGCTTGAAAGAAGGGTGGAAATATGAGGGTTCAACCGATGAGCTTAAAAGTTTTCTAAACTCGCTCCACGATTTCTTAAGAAGGTTTGAGATATCCCCCATGAGTATTTGTTTCAACCAGCCTTTATCCGTAGCGAGCCTAATGCTTCCTAGAGCTAAGGAGTTAGATCAGCAATCTCAAACCGTGTTGGCTAGGTTCATCCTTAGAACTTTTCCTTCTATTGTCCTCCCTTCAGGATGTAAGGCAGTTCTTAGTTTCGATCAGAACGGAGAACCTTACGCTCTGGCTGCGGACTGTAAGGAGGATGGAGTCCATCTTTTTCATAGGTGTCAAGTAATAAACTCGGTAGTGAAAGCGGTTTCTAAGGGTAGCGTCTAATTGGATCTAAGAGAAAGGTTTTTGCTAAACGCCTCAACGTTAATGAAAGAGGGAGTTCATCCCTCAATAATCTTAAGCGGATGTCAGAGGACGGATCAAGATAACGTTGTGCTCTTTAAACGTGAACTTGGAGAGGTAGAGCTCTGTCTAAAGTTAGGTAATTCACCAGACAAGAGTTGCGATTTCTTTTACCCTTCAACCAAGGAAGGGCTTCACACAAGGAAAGTTAAGATCAGTTCTAACGTAGTGGCAGGAAAAGAAGGGCTTCTCTTCGTGGATGTCCTATATCCTGAAAATAATAAAAATATACTTAGAGCTCAGTTACAAAACTTAATTACAATATGGGGGATCAAAAAATACGAAATGGAGACGATTGAAGGAATAGCAGGGTTCATATGGGGGGATATTTATGAAGAGAGAAAAGTGAGTGAAGGCATGTACGTTGGGATGATAAATAGACCGGGCGGACTGATCTCCACTAAGATCTTGTATAGAGCTTTGAACGGAGCGATGGACTATTTCCTTAAGAGGGGTGTTGACGTAACTGAGCTTAGGAGGATGAGTGATGAAACCATGAAGAGGGCTGCCCTTACGTTAACGCTTGACGAAAACGTATATCCTGTCAATCTCACTAGAAGGGGTTTGAGTTACCTTCCCACTCTCTTTAAAAAGTTAGGAGTCTCAGTTAGACTCGAAATCCCATCCCCATGGTACGCGGATCTATTGGACGTCGTCCCATTTACTAAAGACTTCGTTCAATCTGAGAATCTTTTCCTCCTGATAGGGGAGAAAAACGAGGTGGAATCGGCGCTCTCAAAAGGTGAAAGGATAGGCTTCCCGTCCTTTCTCATTGGTAGGACAGGAAGCAGAGAAGACTCTTCTATAATAGTAAAAAGAAAATAAAAAAAGTCATTTTGACTTTTAACCTCTCCAACCGAAGCTCCCTATAGGCACGGGTTGGTTTGTGACTATTTGGAAAGGAGTCATTGGGGCAAGTTGATAAGCGTATTGACCCGCGAACAGTACGTCCGCTCTTGTCAGATACCCGCCCACTAGAGCGAATATGGCAGCGGCGATCATGACGTACTTTATCATTGTGGGCAAGTCCGTGACTGGCATTTTCCCCATCGCGCCTGAAGGTGCCTCTACCTTGGCTCCAAACATAGATATGACTCCGCTTATCGAAAGGCTACCAAATCCAGATATTATTAACGTTAGCGCTGTGAGTGCCATATCAGCGTAGAACGTAGCTTGGGATAGTAAATAGTTGTAGGCCACCTGGTTGAAAACGTAAATGAAGTTGACAGACGCCATGAAAAGGAACCAGGTAGCAAACTCAGCTATGCTAGAGAAGAAAAGAAGCTTAGTTAAAGTTACCCTAGCCCTAATCATGTCCTCACTCTTTCCTATGAGAGCTATCAGATACGCCAATCCAGTTGCGGCGAAGATTCCGTCCGCTAGATATAAAGCAGGTATGCCTGCGTTGTTCCAGAAAGGTACACCGGTGGTTGCAGCCAATTCGAACCCACTGTAGGTAGTGGAGAATATCCCAGCGAAAAACCCCAGGATCGCTATAACTCCACGGATTAACCTGTTGTTGAACTTGAATACCGTTACCACCATGTAGAGGAAAGTAAATAGAAGTAGACCCCCAACGAAAACTATTCCTCTAGCCATCCAAGAGTTCCCGAAGTAAACAAAAGCAGCCATGGGCGCAGTAATCCCTGCGTTAGGTCTACCTAGATCTAAGTCGAAGAAGCCAAGAGCGAGTATTGACGCTATGAACGCAACGACTGAGGCCCTCCTCGTGAAGGAGTCGTACCTCCTAGTCACCTCCATCAGGCCTATAATAGCCATTAGCATCCCTGCAATTTCAGTGAAATAGAGAGCTAGAGCTACGTAAGTTCCCCACATTGGATATTGATTAATTTGTATTATGGGAGCTTGTATACCGAAGGACGTCCCTGGAGAAGGAGCGCTGAATAGACCCATATTTATCTGATTCGTTCCTTAAACTAATTATTTAAATAAAGTTTCATTTCAGAGAGCCGATATGTTTAACCGTTCATATTTTTCTAAACCGTAAAGCAGATTAAAAACTATTGAGACTTATAAGTTGAGAGCTTGGAGGATAAAATAGAGATCGCACAGAGTTTACTCGAGAACGGAAGTTACGAAAAAGTTATAGAGATTCTAAAGGACGTCGACTTACTCGAGGCCTATCTAATCAGGTCCGAGGCCTACTCTAAGATGGGTAAAAAGGACCTAGCATTACAAGAGCTAGATTTTGGACTTCAAAAGTTTCCGTTCAGTTACGCGATTCTAGCTACTAAGGCGGAAATTTTGGAGGAGATGGGCAAGTTAGAGGAGGCATTAGAGAGTATCGAATCGGCACTCGAGTTCACGCCCTTTTCTTCTGAATATCGTTTCGTAAAGGCCCGGATACTATATAGGCTTAACAGATTTGAAGAGGCCAACCTTGAGTTGGCAGAAGTGCTAAGGACAAACCCTAAGAACGTGGACGCTAGGATCATGAGAGCCTTCGCCTATTACAACATGGGACTCAAGTTGGATGCTTTGTCCGAGATAAATAGAGCCCTAGCTTTCGATAAGGAGAATCCCAAACTTCACTCGTTAAAGGGGAAGATATACTATGAAACTGGATTCCATAAGTTGGCCCTGAGCGAATTTAAAATAGCCTCCCACTACGATCCTGAAAACCCAGAGCACTACTACAACGCCGCAATGTGCTACTTTACTCTGAAACTGTTTGATGACGCTCTAATTTACGTTGATTTTGCCCTCTCGAAGGCCGAAGCGCCTAATTATCATGCACTAAAGGCGTCTATACTTCACGAGATGGGAAGGGATGAAACTCAAGAGATCAAGAGGGCTCTGGAGTTAGATCGATCGCTTAAACCTGTTTTGGAGAACATGCTGAACGTAAAAATATACCCAGATGGAAATATCGAAAAAATGAAGTGAGTATTTAAATAATGTAAACAAATTAAACGACTATTAGATAAATAATGAGCCATTTAAAGCTCTCAAGAAGGGAATTTCTGAAAGTTAGTGGTGCAGCAGCCTTAGGTACTGCTATAATCTTGGGCGGTAGCACGGTCGTAAAGAGGATTTTTGACACGTTTTCAGAAAACGGTTACACCTTGAATTACCCCAGCGACGAAGTGGTTTACTCGAACTGCTTCCAGTGTTTAGGGAGATGCGCTTTAGAAATCGTGAGGACGCCCACAGGATTCCCTAGGTTCATAACCGGAACTATAGGATGGCATATAAACGATGGAGGCGTATGCCCTAGAGGTGCGTCAGACGTCTATTACTACTTCTCCCCATCCAGGTTGAGATACCCGTTATTGAGAGCTGGTGATAGAGGTACAGGTAAGTGGGTGGCTATCGATTATGATACGGCATTCGATATTCTCGTAAACGGGGCATCAGCTAACAGCTGGAAAACCATAGGAGTGACGCCTCAGCAACTTGGGGTTTCAAACTTCCAGGGGCTCAGCCAGATCAGGGAGACAAATCCGCACTCTTTAGTTTTCATGCAAGGGAGGGACCAACTCATACCTGGTATTACTGCAGGTTTCTTCGCTGGGAACTACGGTACCGCTAACGCGGGAGCGCACGGTGGTTTCTGCTCCATGAACGTTTATACAGCAGGTCTGTACATCACGGGAGCTCCAGTTTGGGAGTACGCAGGTCCGGATGAGGAGAGATCCCAGTACTTCGTTCTTGCTGGGTTGGCTGGAGATCACTTCCCCAACTGGATGAGAAGGATCATTGCAAGGATTAGAGAAAACGGAGGTAAAGTCTTGACTATAGCCCCTGAAAGGTTTGGGTTCTATTCTGTTTCGGATGAGCATCTGTTCATTAACCCGGCCATGGATGGAGCTCTGGCTATGGGTTGGATTAGGGCTCTTGTCGATTTTCACTTCTACGTGTACAAGGCGTACTTAGCCTCCACTGGTCAAGGGCCTACAGTACTAAATCCTTTAACTCTTACGCCTGTCCAGCCGAGTTATAACCCATCCTCAGGCCAGCTATTGATGCAAACCGTTTCGCCATCGGGACAAGTACAGGCCATTCCCAACTTAGGAGACATACCGAGCACTGCAGTTTTCCCTCACATTGATGAGGAGTTCCTAAGGTACTACACTAACATGTCTTGGCTAGTTATCGTAAATCCCAATCCGCAAAACGGCGATTCGTTAGACCCTTCAGATCCCACAGCAGGAAATAACGTAGGGTTACACCTCAGGATGCCAGTGAACAATCAACAATACAGCAGTTCTCATCCCTGGTTGGAAGCTGTAATGGGCAACGACGGTAACGTTTACTCATACGTTGACACTCCCTGGCAGAAGAACGTAATGCCTATCCTTACATTAGACGAACTACCTTCCAGCATACAATCTAAAGTGGTTCAAGTCCCCTACAAGCTAAAGGACGGAACCTCGGTAAAGGTTCCTGCGATTCAGGTCACAGTTCCCAAGGCCCTGAACTCAAGTGAAACCATAACGTTGACTGTTACTACGGCCTTTGAACTTTTAAGGGCTGAGCTGCTCAACTACGATCCGTACACTCCTTCAAGTTCGCAACCTCAATTCGGTGCACTTAACGTAGCCGAAGTAACTGGGATACCTCACAACACCATAGTGAGAACCGCAAATGAGATGGCCACCGTAGCTTTCCAGAAGTCAATAAACGAACCGGCAAAGTGGGTGGACTATCTAGGTCGGTATCACGATACGATCGTAGGTAGACCAGTCTCAATTTACTTCATGAGAGGTTTAGCAGCGCACGCTAACGGATTTATGAGCTCCGCAGCTTTCTATTACCTCGTCCTCATGCTTGGGGCCTGGGACAATCCTGGAGCTGACCTGTACAAGTACCCATATCCCCATTACTTCCCTGGACATGCGGTGCCTCCCCATCCGCTAGCTAATACACCTCAAATGGATCAAACCGTAGCGTCTGCCATAAGCGGTGTAAATCTCACTATACCGAAGACGAGGTCTGGTTTCCTCAAGAACGAACTCATCTACAACGACGGGACGGTTGACATTAAGAGCGTTACTGTGGTTGGAGCAGGTCCGTACGGTTACCCTGACGGACCTGATGACTTAGTGATTTCGAGCAACGGGAGACCTCTATTGATAGACAGGGGTTACAGTTGGGAAATACCTCTGACCGCTCAAAGGTCCATATCAGCCGTTGCGTACACAACCTACTTTGCCAACAAGTATCCGAACCAGGTTTTACCATATACCGTTAACGCCATGATGTGGTATATCACGTCTCCTTATTGGAATAACGCCTACACCTTAACGGATCTCCTTCAGAAGGTTACTGAAAAGGACAGTAGTGGAAACTATGTGATTCCTTTCACTATCAGCTTTGATCTATTCATGCAGGAGACCAATAACGTAGTAGATCTCGTCATGCCTGACCTTTCGTTCCTAGAGATATACGGTTTTCACAGCACCTTTGATAGACCGACAAGTCTACCTCAGGGGCCCTCCGACTCGCTCAACTGGCCTGCACTCCCATCAATGTACCCTGTGTTATCTACAGGGGACACTCTCCTAACGCTTCTTTGGGTACTGAGAGCTTATCCCGGACAGAAGTCCATTAACCCAACTGACAACCCGCACTACACGACCCAGGATCCTGTAACTGGAGGGAACTTGATAAGCCCTGTTAACCTTAAGGATCCGGTCTCCGGAACGCAGATACTTACTCAAGGACAACCAGGTTTGATCTCGTCTGGCATGTACATTCTGAAATCAGGTATTCTTTTGGCAGGTTACGGTGAAAACTTCGAGTACATACTGACTGACTCAAGTGGGAAACAGAGTCCAAACCCACAACAGCTCAAACTCTACGCCTCCTTCGTCCCAGCGTCTTCTAACCAACAAACTGTGATTAACCAGATATTGAGCGGAGTACCCACTGGTCAGACATTTTCCACCTCCCAGACTTACAAAATAGGAGCTAGCAACAGGAGCTCTGGAATAGAGCACTACTTCAGGATACCTGTAAAGTTCCAACCAGGACTTCAAGCTAAGCTACAGGACATAATAAACAAGTACGCACCTAACATGTCACTAAGCGACATAAATCCTGGATACGTGAAGGTGGGCAAGGGAGGGGCGACTTACGTACTTCCTCCGTCCATTAGGTACATGAGGAACGTTAACATGTTCTACTTCCTAGGATGGGGAGCTTTCATGCCGGGAGGTTACGGACCTATTGGCTTACCTTACGTCCATAGGATATACCTGGAGTACCTACAGAAGTTTAGGCTGGCCGCTGCAGGAAAGTGGACAGGGTACAACGCGGCGTATTACTACTATTACCTCAAGACGGGTAACGAGAACTTAAAGGTTAAATCCGTGTTGCCCAACGACAGTTACGGCACTGCCCTTGCTAAGAATTTACTAGACTATCACAGACCTTTCGGCGGTTACTATCCTCCTCCCGCCTGGTCCTCTAACATCACGTCGGACGGAATCAACTTAAACGAGTACCCGTTGACGTTCTTCGTCAGGAGACACGACAGAACTTATCACTCGTGGTCGTTTACCGTACCTTGGCTAACCGCGATAATGCCTTACACCCCGGTTATGCTGAGCTCGGCAGACCCTTACGTACAGAGTATGGGAATAAAGTCGGGAGATCTGGTCCAATTTGAGGCGATAAACGAACCTTGGAGCGGTGGCTTAAGGACAACTTTGACGGCTATAGCGTTCTTGGATAACGCTACTAGGCCAGGAGCAGCCTGGGTGGTGGTTTCGGCACAGGCGCTACCAGGATTTAGGAGTCAGACTCCCGACTCTCCACAGGTTAAGTACAGCGTGTTAAACAACTGGGCCAACATATCCTACATGCCTCCTTCAAGAGGAGGACAACTCTCTCCTACCAACGATAAGGCCTTCCCGATAATGTACCTAGACCCCATAACTGGGCAAACGTCTTGGCACGACAGTAGAATAAAGATAGTGGGGAAGTCGACCTCCTCTCAGGTTCAGGTAACAGCGAACAGGTTCGTCTATATGGGTCAAGACTTCTCAAACCAGGACATCTTAGCTACAATAATCAACCAAATGGGCGGTGCCATATCGGTCAGTAGCTCACCTTCACAACCCACCTTCGCTCAACCAGTTAACGTGCCTCATCTCAGGTTCGACGCTAACAACATGACCTCAACAAGTATATGGAGTTACGTATCTCCAGGATCGTTAGCTCCTGGTTACACAATAGGGCAGTACAAGGTGAGGTACGGTTTCGCAACGGATCCCCAAAGTCAAGGGTGATTTTTCTCATTTCGTGAGGTGATAAATATGTCTCAAAACACACAAATTCAATTAAATATGAAACAAGGTGGAGTTCAACACGCTCTACCTTATACCCCCGTGGCAAACTACGCTATAATAACTGATCTAAACAAGTGCTTCGGTTGCGCCGGATGCCAAATGTCATGTAAGGAGTGGAACACGTCAGGTATGTTCGGACCTCTGCCGGATCTGGATCCATACGGCAACCTGGACGTTATGTTTTGGCTTAGGGTGTTGTACGTAGAGGTTGGTAACTACCCTCAGACTAAGGTCTACAACATTCCAATCAACTGTTTCCACTGTATGAACGCTCCTTGCGTTGAAGTCTGCCCCGTTGGAGCCACCTTTAAGAGAACGCAGGACGGTATAGTCCTAGTGGACTATGAGGAATGTATAGGTACTAAGTACTGCATTTACGCCTGTCCCTACGGGAACAGGTTCTTCGACTACATTGAGGGAGTGACAAAGAAGTGCACTCACTGTTTCGATAGGATTTACGATCCTACACTTCCACCAGAGGAGAGGATACCGGCTTGCATACACGGCTGCATGGTACAAGCCAGGATTTGGGCGAACAGATTGGATCCTACAGATCCTGGTAACATCCTGTTTGTAGATAAGGGCGGTTTCGTATTGGGACCTGAGACGGGAGCGAACCCAGCAAGCGGTTATCTACCGTGGCACAGTGACTACGCTGCGGATAACGACGTTGAATTGCTCAGCCAGTCCGAGTACTATAACGTGTGGACGTCAAACGGGGTAGTACAGTTGGGATCTCAAGGTAACAACTCTACCTATACAGAGGGTGGGGGTTCAAACTCAAGCTCGTAATTTTTTGGTGTGATTAATGTCAGTTTCTATTTTAGACGTTCTGAACGTGAGGCATGCAACTTACGATCTGTTCTCCGATCTTTTCTTGTATAAGTTCAGCTCTGAAGATTTCAACGATCTTCTGAAGAAGCTTTCCTTAATCGATGAGAAGTTAGGTGAATTCATCGAAGAGACGGGAGTAAACGTTAGGGAAGTGAGGAAGGTTATTGAAAATTCAAAAAGGAGCGACTACCTAATTGAGTACTCATCGCTCTTCATAGCTGGAGTTGGAGTGAAGCCTTTGATTCCTGTGGAGAGCAAGAGACTGTTCTCATTGATGGGGGAAAAGGTTGCTACTTTCAAATACAACGACGTAATTAGGTTTTATAGATCCAGGCACTTAGTTCCAAAGTTGATCTCTCAGTTCCCTCCAGAGCCCGACCACATATCTTCCCTTCTTGCCTTCATGTCCCTTTTAATTGAGGAGGAGTTCAAGCTGAGGTCCTCTGGAAAGGACGCCTTTAAGACTGTACAGGACCAAAAGAACTTCGCCGTTACACATTTGTTCTCTTGGATTCCTGACTGGATCAACGATGTGATTAACGATCCTAGATCCTCTATATATAAGGTTGTTTGCTCGGAGCTCTCGAACTGGTTGAAGTTCGAGAGGGACTTCCTGGGTGAGAGGTAGTGCTCAACACAGGGCTTTTAGTCACGAAAAAAGCTAGAGAGGTAATCGGAGATGAGCTACTCGCAAAGGTATTTGAGGATGCGAAGCTGAGCTACGCCGCAGAGGTAACAGATTCATTGATTCAAGACTTGAAGGATAACGACGTAAAGTCCCTCCTGATAATCAACGAACTTGGTAGAGAGAGATGGATGGAGGAGTTGGACCAGAGGGTAGGTATCTCTCCCCTAGCGATTACGGTCCTCCCTTCCTCTTGGTTTGAGAGAAAGGGAGTGGATTACGTTTACACACTGATCAAGGCTTACGCGATAAGATCCAAGCTAATGGACCTTGTATATAGAGTGCAGCCCACGAGGTCCCCCTCTATGTCGAGGAGATCGTTGCTTAAGTTGAGGCTCTACGAGTACAAACCTTACCCGGTGCTGTTTGACGAGGTGCATGCGGAGAGGGAGATAAACAGGGCGATAGAGGCTTGTCCCCAAGGGTTGGTAACTAAAACCCCAGAGGGACCATCAGTGAGCTATCCAGAGAAGTGCTCCGCGTGTGGCTACTGTTCAGGGGTCTCGTACCTCGGATACTTCGAGGTCCCAACGAGTACTACTGACCAGGTTGTATCTTTCATAAATACCATTGTAGCCGATTACAAGAGACCGGCTTCCATAATTTTCACAGAGGAGATTATCAGTGACGTCCCAGAGGGTTTCTTCCCTTACGTCATGCCTTGCGTAGCCTCGCTCTCAGACTCCTTCGTTCTTGCAAGCTACGCTGCAGGTTTAACTCCTATAGTTCACTTATCGTCACAATGTGAGAGTGTGGAGCTGGCGATGAAGAGGTTAGATGAAATTCCCTCAAGGTTCCCAGGAACGTCTTTACCTGTAAGGAAGGCGAAGGGAAGCGAGGAACTCAAGGAAGCTCTGTCCTCACCTCTCCTGGACCTGAGCAGGACCGAGATACCTAGCCACATCCCTCTGAACAGGGCTAGAAGGAGGTCCTTACTGATCTGGGCTCTAGAGGAGATGGGGAGGAAGGTTACGCTAAATCAAGAGGATGAGGTCCCAGGAGTCTACAACGTCGTGGTAGATCCAAACAAGTGCGTGCTATGTGGCGTTTGCGTGAGGGCCTGTCAGATGTTAGTTCCCGATCTGAAGGGAAACGACTTCCTTGAGTTGAGCTACAACATTCCGTTCTGTATAGGCTCCGAGAGATGCGTGAGGAACTGCCCAGAGAAGGCGGTTTCAGTGACGGGTTTCGCCAGGATCGCCGACCTAAAACCAAAGGTGGTAAACCGAACTAACGTCTCTAAGTGTAGGATGTGCGGGAAACCTATAGGTTCTGAGAAGGTGAAAGGTAAGGTTGACGCTCTCTTGATATCTCAAGGATTCTCAGGGACGGCCAAATACACGGACGTGTGTAACGAGTGTAAACAAAAGGAGTTAACTAAAATATGGGTTGAAAGGATATTGAGTGGAAGGAAATGATAGCTTACTTAGTTGACCTGGACGTAGTGTTCGATTTCTCCACGATAAAGGAGATGGCCGAATTGAGGAAAGTGACGGTCTCCCTATCAGGAGTTAGATATTACCCCATAGAAAAGTTAATGAAACCCATTTTAAAAGATCATGACTTGCTCAAGGAAGTTAAGCCCTTTCCTGACTCCCTTTATTTAGAGGATCTAAGCTATAGAACTAGGCTTTTCCTTGTGACCGACTTGCCTAAGCTCTTAGCTAAGACTTTACTTATGAAGCACAACCTTGACGTTTTCGTTCAGGACGTGATCTCATCTGAGGACGCTAATGCCTACATCCCGTCTAGGCAGTTCTTCGACTTCTCAGCGAAGCGAGCTAACACCGTTTTGGGAGTTACTAACTTCGTCACATCCAACCTAGAGTACGCTCTACCGGCTAGCCTGATGATGAGGGTGACTTTGGTGAGGAACGATACTTACTTACCTCTTGACATCAATATCTTAAGGAAGAGGGATTTGATCAGCATAGCCGAGAGTTTGGCTCAGCACAAGGTTGACTCAACTATGGGAGACTCAGCCTTAAGGTGCACGTGATGACGTCCGACGTTGAGCTCTTCTCCTGGTTCAAGGAGCTCGGGATGAAGGTCGAGAAGGTAACGAGCGGAGGGTTGTACTTTCACTTTACGGTAGCGCCTCCAACTGGAGGGATCCCTGTGTCAGTAATAAGGACGACTCCAGAGTCGACCTATTACATAGTCGCAGTGGTGTTAGAGTTAGACCAGGAGAAACTTAAGGACAGACCTTCGCTAATATCTGAAGTTAAGAGAGAGCTCCTGAGGCTTAACGTTGAGTTCTTCTTCACCCCTGATGATAAAAACCCTAAGAGTGTGCAAATAGCTAAGATAATGTTCAGTGAAGGTTTAACTAAGAACCAGGCTTTAGATAACGTGACCTTAATAAAGAACTCGGCTCTACTTACACTCGAGATTTTAAAGTAATGTTTTTTGCCAGTTCTTATCTATACGTAAGTTATGTCAAAAAAAGAGTCTAAGTTAATCTCCTTTTCAATTTCGTTGATCATCTCAATGGTAGTCATAGGAACTGCGATCTACATGCTAGGAAATTTAGGTATCCTGCCAGGAGATTACATAATTTACCTGGAGTTGATCGTGTGGGTAGTGGGTATCCTCTCTATAACATACATCCTTTCTATCCTAGTGAAGAGGAGGCTTTCCAACACTGTCGGAGTCGATAACGCCTCGTCCTTAAGCTTCATAATCAGGGTGGTAGGGTACGCATTAGCTATAGCCGGGTTCTTAGCAGCTTTTAGGGTTAGCCTTGGGGCCGCACTGGCTGCTGGTGGGTTCGCGGGTTTGGTTTTGGGTCTTGCGTCCCAGGATGTGCTATCTAACGTGTTCGGAGGAATCATGCTTCTCTTCTCGAGACCTTACAAGGTCGGGCAAAGGATAACCGTCTCAACTTGGCAGTACGGAATGGATTTTCCCACCTACCCACCAAAGTACTTCTCTAACGATTTCCTAATTCCCGGTTACACTGGGACCGTTAAGGACATAACTTTACTTTACACGGTGATCGAGACGGATGAAATGGTGGAGCTAAGGATTCCTAACAGCATCATGATTCAGGCTGCGATATTCGTCCATGACAAGACTTGGAGGAGGAAGGTTAGAACTAGATATGAGATATCAAAGGATTTGGATCCTGACTTAGTTATAGAGAGGATAGAGAAGGGACTGAGCGATATGGAGGGATTGATTCAACCCCCTATCGTGAGGGTGTTGGAGGCAACACAAACCACCTTCGTCCTAGGAATTGACGTAGTGTCCAGTTCCATATATGAGGAACCTGTTAGGAGCGATGTTATAAGAAGGGTAAATAAGATAATAAAAGGGATAAACCAAACCGAAAAGGTAAAGCAAGCAGGATAAAATTTTAACTTCTAGGTGCTTGTACACTTATGACTAAAGAGCTCACCCCCTTGGAAAGGCTACAACTGATGATCCCGGGTTATAGGGGATATAAAACCAAGGACCTGATCAGACAAGACGATTTTTTGATAAGGTCCTCAGTGAAGAACAAGCTCGAGCTTACCCTTAATAAGATTGCTGAGGTAGAGGCTCAAATAGCCTCATCCTCCCCCTTCTCACCGGAGCTCAAGAAGTTAGAGACCCTGGCGTCTAAAATTAGGACGGTTATTGGTGACGTAGCCTCAGCTCAAGGAGGAGGTGCAGACGTCTACTCCAGGTGGAAAGTTACGGTAGAGGCACTGGACGAGATAGTTAAAAACGACCTAGACATGGTAACCGTAGCCGAGGAGGTTTACAACAGCCTCAGTTCAGGCAAAGTAGAAGATGTGAGCTTAAAGATAGACCAACTTAAGAAAATAATCTCCAAGAGACAGCAGTTGTTTTTCCCTCCAGAGTATAGATGAGCTTTCAGGACCGATTTCTTAGGCGATAATGCTTGAGCAAGCTTATGCCCGTATAGGCTAGCGTTAGTTCGAGAACCTCCAGGATATTGTAAATTTTGAGAACCTTCGGTTAGAGCTAAGTTTCTGTGAGTTTTCACGCTGTAAAGCTCTTCCTTTGAAAGTCATGGTTGTCAAGTCCCCACTAAGCTAGATACTGTATGATCGTTAGGTACCGGAACCGTGGGTTGAGCTTCATCGACGTCTCCGCTGAGCCGGGTTACGTACAAAAATTTTCGAAAAGATTTAAAATATAGAGTAATAAGCTATAGTATGTCTCTCCAATTTAGAGGACAAGTAATAAGCACCGAAAGGGAAGATGGTACTTCTCTAATGGCCCCTGACGTTCTGATCTTTCGTTATCCTAAAGAGCAGATAACTTCCAAGTCTCTCTTTATCGTTCAACCTACAGAGAACTGCGTGGTGGTAATTCAAGGGCAAGTTCAAGCCGTTCTACCTCCTGGAACTCACAACATTCAGTCACCGCAGAACCCACTTTCCTCATTCATGTCAAGGTTTAGATACAACCAACTTCCATTTGACACCGTAGCGTTGTTCGTATCTACCACAAGGCACGAGGTTAGGATTCAGGGTAAAAGCCAAACCGATGATCTGGTTCCCCTCGACTATGAGGTTGCAGTTTACTATAGGATTACCGATCCGTCAAAGCTCGTGATCAACGTTCAGTTCGCAGGAGCGTTCTTTAAGGACGGTGAACTAGCTAGCTACCTCTCCCCAATAATAGATCAGGAGGTAAGCTCTATACTTAACCAAGTCAAGCTAGTCGACGTATATAAGAAGTTCGGGGACATATCAGTTGCGGTCACAGGAGCCCTAAAGCAGTTCCTGGCAGAGTTAGGGGTTGAGTTGATCTCAGTGAGAGTGACCAGACTTATCCCTGAGGACCCAGAGCTAAGGAGGATAATCCAGCTTAGAGATCTTGGATTGGAGGTTGAGAAGGCAGTCAGGATGGGGTTGGCTAGAGTCTTAACAGAGCAGGGAAACCCAGCGAGCGTAAACATGGCCATAGGAACTCCGTATTACCCCAACCTCACTACGTTGGTTAACTTGCCTCAAAGATTACTTCAATTCTCAATGGGCGGAAAGGAGGTTGAGAAGGACGAGCAGGATCAACCCAAGGGCGCTTAGTTGGAGCATAGGAGCGGGGATAGGGTACTCCTTCGTTTTAACCGTGATAATGGCTTTATCTTCCCTAATCGTTAAGGGATTCTATCCACCCTTCGAATTTTCCATCGCGCCAATAAGGTCGTTGATCGTTTCTCCATTAGAGGGAGTAGTCCAAGTGTTAATACTCTTGGCTCTGATTTTGTTCGTCCTTCCGATAAGAGGTAACGCCATAGTTCGCGAGTTGACTTCGGCGCGTAACCTAGCTATTTACACCTCTGCCGGTTATCTAATCCTTTCGCTTTTACCTTACGCAATAAGCACTGGGTACCTTCAGGCTTACATTGGTTTGGTTATAGCTTTTAACTTAATTAATGGAGTTATTGCAGGGTTAGCCTCACAGATAAGCTTGGGTTAGCTGTACTTTAACGAAATGTAGCACCTCTTCCTCTGCAAGCAATCGGGCTCCCCTTTAGACCTTGTCCTCAAAAACGCATAGAGCGTGAACTCCATTAGAGAAGTTATGAAAGCGTAAACTTCGGCCTCCTCTATCCCCTCAGGGTCGGATTGGAGACCCTTTAATATCTCAGCCTTCTCCCTCTCATACTCCTCTCTGTCCTTATAGATAACCTGAAACGCAATAGTGCCGTTCTCGTAACCTTCTGTAGCCCCTTCATCATCAAAGTAAAAAGTTCCTTTAATAGCCTTATACGGCCTTCCCTTCATGACGAGCCTGTCGACGAAGAACTGGCTTACTATCTCCTCAAGCTCGGTCTCAATCTCCCCTATCTGCAATGCGTTAAATAAGGGATAGTCGTAAAACGTGTCGGAGCTGAACTTAAGGCATATCTCCGCAAACCTTTTCCATCTCATTTCCCTTTGTTCAAATCTCATTTCCCCTTTTTCCTCTTAGAACATCTGATGATAATAGGTTTTTAATATATGTAAACCTTGATTATTCTTAAAGGACCTACATTCTCCGTATTACGCCACCTATCTTAAATTGTATTACTAAATAACAATATATCTAAGATGATTAACTCTTACACGCCCAACAGTTCTAACCCATCGTTTAACGACATATTGGATGCCAATCTGCTTAAGCTGAGATATGAGGAGTACGTGAGTTCGCTAAAGAAGAGTAATACGAAGGAGCTCATGATGACGGTGAAGGACTTCCTATCCTTCGTTAGGAACTTAAGGAGTTCAGTTTCATCCTCTTGGTTGGCAAAAAACTTGTATGACCAGGAGAAAATAGGAAGGAAAATATACTTTGTGCTCAAGGTGAGATACGTAATCCTCTTCTTCTACAGAAAGATAGTTGAAGGATTGATAGTTAAGTTGTTATCATTAATCAAATCCTTGCTATCTCAAATATCGTTAACTTAACTTTTTGTTTTTTATCTTTATTTTATACCTCATACGGCACCGTTACGTTAGTCGATATCAGGTCCACCCACATACCGCTCTCCGCGTGACTGGGAATGGGACAAGCTATCCAGTAGTAGCCTGGAGGAAGATCGTGAAGCAGACCTGAGACCGTCTCCCCGTTGTAGATTCCTGACCCTCCATTGTACCCAATCTCAAAGATGATCTTCCCATCTTGTGAGAGCTGAACTTGGTTCGGAATCGGTGTGTTGTTATCCACCACGGCCAAGGCGTGACCTACAGGCTCAGGATTATAAAAGGTGAAGAGAATACTCCAGTTCTCTGGGATATAGATCTTCATCTGCCCCTCAGTGGTCCCGTTAAAGTTCAGTGGGTTTGCAGCGGTCGGGGAGGCGTAGAGATATATAAATACCGTCTTGTTCTGTGCGTTATAATTTAGCTCAATTGCCCCCGGCGGTAAGGCCTCCATACTCGAGTTACTACTTACGTTGGAAGTTGTCACGTTGGTTGAAGTCATCTCCTCAGTAGAGGACGAGCTTGTGTTTGACGTGTTGATATATTTTGATGCGTGAGGGGGACCGTGAGTGAGAATGAACGCTATTGCCCCAGCTATTATCACAATAACAATTACAGCTATTATCCAAGTTTTCATGAGTTCTCGGTTGTGGAAGAAAATAAAAACTTATACCAAAATTCATCTAACCTTAATAGGAGATTATAGGTAGAGATGATAAAATACTCCTTATCGTTGATCTCTTTTTCTTTTGTGCTCTTCTTGTTAATGGAAAGACTTAATCTTCCTCTAGCTCTGGCCGCACTGTCCTCCCTCTCGTTCTGGACAGGGCTGGGAATACTGGTTTTTAAAAAGGTGGGATGGGGGAGAGGAAAGGTCTACTACTTAACTTTAGTTATCTACCTGTTGTACCATTCGTTCCTCTATAGCTTCGTTTTGGGGATCCTTGAACCGGGGGGTTTAAAACAAGCTTCAGATCAGGTAATCGGTGCGGGTTTCGGATTCGAGGTCCCTACTCCACCTGTCTATTTCCCCCTTTGGGTCTCCCAAGCCTTCGCTTTCTGGGTTATATTCAAGGGATATGAGGCTATTGTCGTCCCGTTCACGCTTTTCATTGGAGCAGTGTTAGGTAACCTGTTAGGGCTCAACGTCAGAGCGATCTTTAAGCTCTATAACGTAACCGAGACTAAAGCTGCGAGGAGCATCATAACTCTTCCCGCTCTTGGGATCGTTTCAGGGACCTCCTGTTGTTTGGCCCTGCCCTCAATCGTTCTGTATAGCGTTGCTCTTTCGTTTCCAATACTGTCACCTTCTATTCTAGCTTTGCTGTCCTCATCCACATACTTCTCATTAGTTTATTACGGACTCCCAATCATATCCTCCGTGGCGTTATACCTTAACTTGAGAGTTCTCTCCAAGGCTACGCGAGCTTGTGAGCTCGGAAAATCAGCTTTCAAATCGACTTTATCGTAAAACGTCTTAACTACGAGACTCTTCCATCTGTGGTTAATGTACACGCGAGATCCAGTTCTAAGGTCTTGGTGGACGAAATCTAAACGCTCTCCAGAGACGTCAAGCGCTCACTTACGAATCGTATGGGATACTAAGAGATAAAAGGCTTCAATTCGGTCTTATCCTATGACAAGAAAAATCCTCATGCATGTCGGTCCAGTTACAATAGACTATGAAGTTTTAGCGGCGGGACTCAGAGGTGACACCGGTTTCACCTCCCAGGAGTTCATATACGCTATGTCATACTCTATGAAGTTCTTGAGGAAACTAATGGGGGCGGACCAGAGCTACCAACCTTTCATAATCCCTGGAGGAGGTACCTCAGCCATGGAGAGCGTTACTTCCCTACTGAGGAGGGGAGACAAGGTACTTGTGGTCTCGAACGGCGTGTTTGGAGACAGATGGAAGCAGATCTTTAACAGGTACTCTGTCGCGGTTGACGTCATCAAGGCGGAGCCTGGAGAGTACGTAAAGCCAGATGATGTGGAGAAGGCCGTAAAGGAGGAGAAGTACACTTTGGTAGCTATGACTCACGTTGAGACGAGCACAGGCGTCAGAGCCCCGATAGCTGAGATAGCTAAGAGAATAAGGGATAAGGTTGAGCTGATAGCGGTGGACGGGGTGAGCAGCGTTGGGGCTGAGAGCGTCAAGACCAAAGAACTTTCAATAGACGTTTACCTCACAGCGAGTCAAAAGGCTATAGGCGTACCGCCCGGAGCTGGGCTTCTCGTCCTGTCTGAAAGGGCGGTTTCGAGGCTCTCAGACGAATCGGTAGCTGGATATTACCTCAACCTGAAGAACTGGATAGACGTGATGAGGAACTTAGAGGACGAAAAGGGATCGTACTTCGCTACATTACCTGTTCACTTGATATTTATGTTGGCCAAGGCCTTTGAATTAATTGAGAAGGAGGGCCTTGAGAACAGAATAAAGAGACACGAGAGGGTGGCACAAGGTATAAGAGCGGGAATAGAAAGTATGGGCCTGGACATCGTAGCTAAGAGACCTGAGGCTTACAGCAACACAGTGACTGCCGTTATGGTGAAGAAAGTCAACCCAGCAGAAGTCCTCAAGGCTGTGATACCAGAGGGATTGGAGTTAGCTCCTGGAGTCCACCCCGCCTTGGCTGGGAAATACTTCAGGATAGGTCATATGGGTTGGGTGAACCAGAACGACGTGATAACTACCATTGCGGTGTTAGAGAGGGTCCTGAAGAGGCTCGGAGAACCTGTAAACTTAGGAGAGGGAGTTAGAGCGGTACAGCTAACCTTCACCTAAACGAATCCTCTTTATCAAGGAAGAGATGGCTAAAACCACGAACAACTCAACTAAGTAATCTATGGATCCTAAGGCCATTACCGTGAACGTTGAGGGAACTCCGTAAACCTCTCTTAAGACACCTAAACTAACAGGGAAGTCGAAGCACCAAAAAACGAGGGAGAGTAGGAAGTAAGTGATCTTCATGTGGATAATATTGTTTTAAAAGATTAAAAGCCGAATTATTTCAGTTGAGTCCCACTCTCAAACTGAAACTTTCTTCAGATAGTCCATTATCCCTCCAGATTTGAGTATCTCAAGAGCCATCCCCGTGATTCCCTT
The DNA here is from genome assembly GCF_000204925.1 of Metallosphaera cuprina Ar-4. Taxonomy (NCBI): domain Archaea; kingdom Thermoproteati; phylum Thermoproteota; class Thermoprotei; order Sulfolobales; family Sulfolobaceae; genus Metallosphaera; species Metallosphaera cuprina. The sequence continues at coordinate 1,182,852 of NC_015435.1, forward strand.
TCCCTTAAGTGTCCTCCCGTTCACCGTAACCTCTCCAGTCTCCACGTTAACCTTCACGAAGTCACCCTCGTTGATCTCCTTCGTCACGTTAGGTAAGACTATTAAGGGCAGACCGTTGTTTATACAGTTCCTATAGAATATCCTAGCGAAACTTTCAGCTATCACCGCTTTAACTCCCGCAGCTTTCAAAGCTATCGCTGCCTGTTCCCTTGAGGAACCCATGCCGAACACCTTTCCGGCCACCACGATCACGCCCTTAGATGCCTTCTTGTAGAACTCTGGGTCCAACGGTTCCATCGCGTGTTGAGCTAGATAAGCTGGATCGGTATACTTCAGATGCCTTGCTGGGATGATTATGTCTGTGTCTATCTTATCTCCGTACTTAAGCACGGTGCCCTCAACTATCATTGAAGATCCCTCGGATCTGTTATGTAGCCCGTGGCTGCACTAGCAGCTGCGACGGAGGGACCAGAGAGGTAAACCTTAGCGTCGTTGCTTCCCATCCTTCCTCTGAAGTTCCTTGAACTCGTTGAGACTATGACTTCTCCAGGACCCGCAACGCCGAAGTGACCTCCCAGACAAGGTCCGCACGTACCGTAAGTCACTACGCACCCAGCGTTTACCAAGTCCTCTATGTAACCCCTGTTCATGGCCTGTTTAAACATCTCGTATGATGAAGGAATGGCGATACACCTGGTTTTGACTTTCTTACCCTTTAGTATCTTAGATGCAATCGCGAAATCGGATATCCTACCGTTAGTGCATGAACCTATGTAAACCTGATCAACGGGTACCTTAGACTCTTCCCTTGCAGTCCTCACGTTATCTACGCTGTACGGAGCCGCGACTAAAGGTTCCATTCTGTTAAGTTCAATAGTGTACTCGTCCTCGTAGTTCGCCCCCTTATCTGGAGTGATGAGTTCCACTTCCACTCCCCTCATCCCCTTTATGAAGTTCCTAGTCTCAGCGTCGGGGACGAACATCAACGTGTCAGCGTTCATCTCAATCCCCATATTTGACACCGTTGCCCTGTAATCCATTGGGAAGGCCTTCGGGTCCTCGACGAAAACCTCTATGGACATCCCGTTGAAGTAGTCCGCCTTGAATTTACCTAGAAGCTCCAGAGCTACGTCCTTTCCGTTTATCCACTCCCCTGGAGTTCCCTTTAGGTTCACCTTAAACGGTTTAGGAACTACTAACCAGGTCTTACCAGTTATCACAGCTGCCGCAACGTCACTGGCACCCATCCCCTGAGCGAACGCTCCCACCGCCCCAGAGGTCGTGGTGTGGCTGTCCGCAGCTACTATAACCTGTCCTGGTAAAGCGTAGTTCTCTATGAGCAACTCGTGCAGTATGCCTACGTTTATATCGTGGAAGTTAGGCAACTTGTTCTCCCTAACGAACTTCCTTATGTTACCTTGTATCTCAGCGCTCCTTACGTCTGGAGGAGGAGACAAGTGATCGAAAGCTACAACTACCTTAGCTTTATCAAATATCTTCACCATGTTAGCCTTCTCCATCACCTCAATCACGTGATAGCCCGTTAGATCGTGGAAAGCGACGATGTCGGTCTTTGCTTCGATCACGTCCCCAGGAGAGACCGCCTTTCCAGAGGCTCTAGAGAGTATTTTTTCAGTTAGAGTACCTGTCATATCAAGAGAACTTTAGATAAGCTCAAAATAAGTCTTTCATAGAAAAAAGTTCGTTTTTCGATCTCATTTCGCTGAAAGGTAGCCCTTACCGATCTCGTAAGAGATGAACACTTTTCCGCACTTCGGGCAGGACTTTGTAACTACGTTACCTTCCCTAGTAAGCTTCTCATCAACGACCTGTTTACATACCGGGCAACTTCTCCTGGCCATAATTTCATCCTCCTCCGAAAAGTATTAAAGCGCGATACCCTTGATATATTTGCTTTCAATCTTAGCTAAATTGGGGACAAAAGAAAAGTATAATTTGGACAAGTCATATTATATAACTCTGAGGTAGTAACTCATGGATGAAGTAAACAAAAAGATAATATTTTACCTGATGAAGGACTTCAGATATTCGCAAAGGAAGATAGCTAAGGAGCTTAACATCTCCCCTCCTGCGGTTAACTACAGGGTTGAGAGGATGACTAAAGATAAGATAATTAAGAGAGTTGCCCTCTACGTTAATCCAAACTTTTACGGGAAGTACCACGGTTACGTATCTTTCCCCAACGTGAAGGAGTGGAAAGGAGAATACGTCTTCAAGGTTAACTGCATTGAGCACTTGAACGTTTACGAAGTGGAGGCGGACTCTATGGAAGCTCTAAAGAGCAAGATAAATGATATGATTGCTGATCTTGGAGAGCCTGAAATGATTTACTTCCCTGAACAAACTCCCTACAATCCTTCAATATTTGACATGAAGCTGCTATCAGTGCTGAAGGAGAACCCAACTATGACCCCCGTTGAGCTCAGCGAGAGACTAAAGGTCTCCTCTAAGACTGTGAGAAGGCATTTGAGATACCTATACAAGAAGGAGTTCATTAGGCTTGTTCCTATAGTAGACATCAACAGCTCTGGGATAATAATGTACGCCGTGTTCACCAAGAAGGTAGAAATAGCCAAGAAGTTCTTCCAGTCAACGATGTTTAGAGAGGTCTCAGATAAGAACGCTGGGGTTTTCGTAAATGTAGGAAACTCAATACAGGAGGTCTCAGATAAGATTAAGAAGTTCAGAGAGTTCGATCCTGAAGCTCAGTTGATGATAGCCGAGTCCTATGACGTGGGCTCCTGACCTAGGTAATCTACAGCTTCCTAAAACCCTGATTGACTCCCAAACTGTTGGGTAATACTAAGCCGCACTGTTGATAAAGTTTTACCACAAGCTATGAAGTGTGGCGTTCGCTTTCACACTCAACGATAAGTCATTCCTAGTGTCCGATGGAGAGATAAAGGAGTTAAGGGAAAGAGTGAAGGCTAAGGACCCGGTAGTGGGTTACGTAGTTTCGCTCCAAGACGATAGGATAAAGTTCACGAAGGTACCCCTCTACTCTTGCGAGAGGATAAAGTACTTCTCAGGGATTTTAAAGGAGTTCCATCCCAACTTCGTAGCTATATTTGAGTCCTCAGACTCGGCCTGTGCACTCTTCAACCCCCCTACCTTAATAAAGGGGTTAACCTACGACCTGATTAACGGGAGACCTTTCCTGAGGGGCGACAAGAGGTCAATACTAAACTCCTTTGACAGCTACGAAGTCGTGAAGTTCGCCTTAGACAAGTATAAGGACAAGGAGGTTATGAGACAGTCCGTCATTTCCTTATCTAAGTTAGGGAAATGTGAGGAGGCCATAGAGGTCTTCTCCTCCTTAGACGAGAGGTTCCCGGAGGAGTCTCTGGCTGCCGCTGAGTGCTACGAGAGGGTAGGGAGGGAACTGGAGGCTTTGAAGATCTACTCCTTCTTCTCTGAGGAGAAGTATAGGGAGCTTGAGGCCAGGTTAATCTCTAAGGCTAACTCCCTCATCTCTGAGTACGAGAGGCAAGGGAACCCCAAACTCTTAATGGAGGCGTTGAACGTCTTACCCACGTACGACGTTCCAGCTGTTAGGTTGGGCTTCCATTACCTGAAGAAGAACAAGATGGAGGAGGCAATCAAGTTCTTTGAGGAGGCCGTAAAGAGGAACAAGAGCTTTCAGAACCTGATAATCTTAGGCTCCACTCTCCTAGAGAGAGACCCCAAGAGGGCGTTAGAAACGTTCGACGAGGCCCAGAAGATGAGGAGGACCGCGCCACTGGCCTACCTGAGGGGGAAGGCTTTCGAGGCCTTGAACTCACCTCCTCACGCCATCAGGGAGTATCAGTACGCCTGCAGGGAAGGCGTGGTAGAGGCCTGCAGTAAGACCCTACCCTTTACGTCCAGCAGGGTGGACTTCGACCCGGACGATTGGATAGGTTACGTTCTGTACGGCTACGAGATACATTCCGTTATAGGGAGAGGGGGCATGGGTTACGTCCTATTAGGTGAGAAGAACTCCAGGAAGTTCGCCATAAAGGTAATGAAGAGGGAGTACAAGATGGACGAGTTCCTTTACGAGGTGGCTAAGATGCAGGAGATCTCTAAAGGGAGTAAGTACATGGTTAGGATATTAGCTAACTTCATCGACGAGAACTGGACGGACTACTACGGCTCACCTCCCGCTATAGTCATGGAGTACATGAGTGGGGGGGACTTGAGGAGGATACTCGCCGATGAGGAGTACTCGAGCCTAAGGCACTCAGTGAAGTGGGGGGAGGTCGTGTCTCTAATCTACTCGAAGGTCGCTGAGGCAGTCACTCACGTACACAAACAGGGCTTCGTACACGCGGACATAAAGCCCTCAAACGTTCTGTTCGATAAGCCCCTTTCTAAGTACGGTGAGGAGGCTGAGGTTCAGCTCCTGAGGGAGGAGGTCACACCTAAGCTCTCCGACCTGGGTAGCTCGATCAGGATAGGCTCTCCCGTAATCCACTACACCCCCTATTACGCTCATCCTAAACAGAGGTTCGGGGGGAGAGCCGAAACTGAGATGGACGTTTACTCCTTCACCGTCTCTCTGTACGTGACGTTAACCAATAACTTCCCTTATCCTGAGTGGTTGGAGAGGGAGATAGAAGAGGCCATATCCTCACCCGAGAGGAGGCCCGACGCCCTGAAGGACTTCTATTCGATAGAGCCTAGGATGGACTACGTTCCCCAAGAATTCAGGGAGCTCATCTCGTCAGGACTAAAGGGGGAGGTATCGATGGAACAGATCAAGAGGGATCTAATCAACATAGCCAGATACGATTACAACCTACCTGTGGAGAGCGTCATTTAACCTTGTTAACTGGAGGCTTTCTGTCAATCTCATTAAAGCCTTATTAGCGTGGATAAGAGAAGCATTGTAGGGTATTGAAAAATGTTAGTAAAAACCTTGATGATAACCAACCCTCCAGTGGTTTCGGTAAATGACGGTTTGAAGGAGGCGTTCAAGAAGGTCAACGATAGGGGCTTGGGCAGGGTCATAGTCGCAGACGAGGTCGTGAAGGGGCTGCTTTCCACCAGGGACCTACTCTCAGTTCTCATTAGTTTCTGTCCCACCTCCTGTACTCAAGCTGACATCTATAAGATGGGCGTCTCTCAGGTTTCAAACTACATGACCGTTAACCCTATGGTCATCGAGGAGAACCAGGACGCTCTGGAGGCCATCACGATCATGGTAACGAGGAACTTCGGTTCGCTCCCTGTTGTGAACATGTTGAAGAGGCCCGTGGGGATAGTCACGGAGAGGGACTTCCTCCTCATGTTTCAGGACTTGGATCAAATGTTCTCTATCTCGAACTTCATCACTCCCAAGGTGAACACGGTGTTTAAGGAGACCCTCCTAGAGCAGGCAGTGAGGCAGATGTTGAGGAGGGGCTTCAGGAGGTTGCCGGTTATAGATGAGGAAGGGAGGGTAGTAGGGATAGTGACCGCGGCCGACGCCGTGAAGGCTGCAGCTAAGATGGTGGAGAAATTAGAACCTGAGCTTTTCTTCTCCAGAAGAGTTAAAGACGTCATGAAGACTCCGGTCATAACGATAGACGAGGAGAGGTCAGCTAACGAAGCAGCAGCTCTCCTAATAACTAAGGGGATAGGAGCCCTCATGGTCTTGGATAAGGAGGGGAGGGCAAAGGGGATAATTACGGAGAGGGACCTCCTCATAGCCTTACACTACCAACTACATCTCCCCTACGTTAGGGGAAGAAACGCTCGCGTGTAGCCAGTTGAGGCTAATAATAGCTGAGAAACCCAGCGTCGCGCGAGACATAGCCAAAGCGCTGGGTAAGCCTGTAAGAAAGGAGGGTTACCTCGTAGTAGGGGAAAACCTGGTTACGTGGACTTACGGACATCTCCTCCAGATAGGTGATCTAGCCCCAAGGAAATGGGACCTTAAGGACTTGCCTTTCTTCCCGGAGAGGTTCTGGTACAAGGCGATACCGGGGAAGGAGAGGCAGTTAAAGGTCGTTGGAACCCTCTTGTCTAAGGCCAGCGAGGTGGTCAACTGCGGGGACGCGGGTAGAGAGGGGGAGCTAATAGTTAGGGAGGTTCTGGATTACCTGGGCTTTAAGGGTAGGGTTTTGAGGTTTTGGACGTCTGAGGCCCTCACGCCCGAGGTGGTGAGAAGGGAGTTCATGAGATTGAGGGACTCGTCTGAGTTTGACGATCTCTACTTTAGCGCCCTAGCTAGACAGAACGGGGACTGGATAGTGGGGATAAACTTAACGAGATTGGTAACCCTTAAGGCTGGAGGCGGGGAAGTTTGGAGCGTGGGTAGGGTTCAAACTCCAACCTTGGCTATGATAGTGAGGAGAGACGAGGAGATCGAGAGCTTCAAGCCCGAGACCTATTACGTAATCCTAGGGAAGTTTGAGGGGATTGAAGGGGTGATGCTGAGAGATGGTGTTGAGGCTAGATTGGGGAAGGATGAGGCTGAGCGAACTGTGTCAAAACTGGAGAAGGAGAGCTTCGCTAGGGTTTTGAAGGTTGACAAGGAGGAGAGGAGCGAGAGGCCTCCGCTCCTTCACTCCCTGACCTCACTCCAGAGAGAGGCTAACGTGCTCTACGGCTTCACGGCGAAGAGAACTCTCGACCTGGCGCAGAGACTTTACGAAGAGTTCAAACTCATAAGCTACCCCAGAACGGAGGCCAGATACCTAGGGGATAACAACAAGGGTTTGGCTAAGGAAGTTCTAAAAAGGTTGGGAAGGGAGGAACTGATACCTAGGGTTGATAGGGTGGGGAAGAGGGTCTTCGACTCCTCAAGGCTGACCGATCATCACGCGATCATTCCTCTGGACAAAGCCAAGGATGACTTACCTAGACAGGAGAGGATGATATACGATCTGGTCTTACGCAAGTTCTTGGGGGCTTTCATGGAGGACTACGAGTACGAAGTGCAGAGACTATACCTCCAGTTAGACGGGGAGATCTTCCTCTCTCAGGGGAAGAGAAACGTTAGGTTAGGATGGATGGAGCTCTACCCCCATGAGGACAACCCCATACCTCTGCCGAGCGGGTCCGTTAGAAAGGACGAGGTGAGGGTAGAGGCTAGACAGACGAAGGCCCCTCCTAGGTACACGGAGTCCACGCTTTTAAGAGAGATGGAGAGGCTTAGGTTGGGAACTCCAGCCACCAGGGCGGGTATAATAGAGACGCTAATAGAGAGGGATTACGTGAGGAGGGAGGGGAAGACGTTGAGGTCTACGGGGAAGGGAAGGGAACTCGTGAAGAAACTGGCCTCGAGTAAGGTGACGAGCCCCGACATGACCTCAGAGTGGGAGAAGGAGTTAGAAGAGATCTACGTTAAGAGGAGGGGAAGGGAAGGTTATGACGAGTTCATCGGGAAGATAAAGGAGTTCACTAGGGAGGAGGTCGTCAAGTTGTTAAAGGAGGAGTTTAAGGTGGAGAACAGGGCCACACCTGAGATGTTGAGCCTAGCTAAGATGGTCTCTAAGGACTTGGGAGTGGAGGTGCCCGGAACCGGGATGGAGGAGGTTAAGCGATTCCTCGATGAGTACCTCCCTAAGCGAAGGATCACGTGTAAGTGTGGAGGGGAGGTGAGGGCTTTCGAAAGGGGATGGAAGTGCGTCAAGTGTAAGTCCGTGGTGTGGAGGGAGATAGCCGGGAAGAGGATAACTTTCAAACAGGCCAAGGCGCTCTTTGAGGGAAAGGAGTTGAAGATGAGGGGGTTTAAGTCCAGGAGCGGGAAGAGGTTCAGCGCGGTAGTTTACCTGGAGGATGGGAAGGTCAAGTTCAAGTTCTGAGAGCCTCGATCGTCAAATGAAGTTGGAAAGTATGAGAAAGTCTAAGTCTTGACGTAACGTGTTATTCAGCCTCTCTAACTCGATCGGAGAGCACGTAAAGGTCAGGGGAAGTTGTGAGCCCCCCAGCCTTCACTCCCATCACGCGAGCTTAGATCGTTTTGTATTGAAACCCTTCATTGATCGTAACAAAGGACGTTTAGTTCAAGAGGGGCTAAATCACGTGAGCGACCTAAGAGGGACGAACGTAGCTAAGGAATTAATAAAAAAGGCGCTGATTTCAGATGGTGCCCCATGAGTTAGCGAGGGGTTAATAAAGAGGTTTGAATCACGTTTTCGCTTGCGTGTCCAATTGTTGATCGTTTCAAGTTCATGAAAGAGCGTTGTTCAATTGCCTTGTAGGAGCTCATTTAACGCGCTATACTTGTTACAGTTGTTTATAAAGGTGCCTTCACTCGAGGTGATTGAGACCGAACCGCCTACACTTTTAGTTACACTTAAAGGATCTAGGAGCCTTAAGCTTCAACAATTCGCTTCACTTTTCAGTTACTAACGTCCATGAAGCCTGAAGCTGGAACTTTAGAGACTCCAGGTCCGGCCTCCCCCAAACCTCCGGGCCAGGGCATACCGTACTTCTTCTTCAACTCCAGGTAAGACCTGTAAAGCTCAAGGTAGTACTCAACTGGTGGAGCTTTAGCTCCGCTCATGCCTAACCAGGATCTAGGTTCTAAGCCCCATGTGTCGAACTTAGGCGTAACGTCCTTGGACATAAGGTACTCAATGCCCTGAGAGGTTGATTTTACGGCGTCCTCAACTCTCCTAAAGCCGTACGGAAAGGCATCGGAGTACGCCATCTCAACTCCAGCCACGAAGTTAGGGCTCACGTTACCCACTCCGAAGATTTTAACAGCCTCTACTGTCCTCCTAAGCCACTCCTCCCTCCCCACGTTTCTCTCCTTGCCAGGTGAGAGCAGGGAGAAGAGCCTCTCGTCCCAAACCTCCAAGTTAGGATGATAGTAGTCGACCCCAAGCTCGTAAAACTTCTCCAAGTCCTCACGTCTGAGGGCTTGAACGTTAAGCCTTAACGGTATATCTCTGGACAGGCTCTCCTCAGTTCTCCTCACGTAATTTAAGTAAAACTCGACCTCCTTCTTGTAGTCCCTTATAGCTCCCCCCGTTATGAGGTATCTCTTAACGCTACTTGATGAAAGCTCCACCGCCTCAGCCACCAAGTCCGGGGGGACGACGGCGCCCAGCTTATCCCTTAGATATCCCCAGGATTTGAAGTTCTCGTTTATGTCGCAGAACTTGCACTGCTGATTGACGTTCCAGTACTCGCAAATCCTAAAGGCCGTAACGTCGGCCGTCTCTCCCCAGTAAATTGCGGGGGCGACTTCCTCAACCCTCATCCCGTTACTTAGGGTCCTACCGTAATAGCTAGGTTTCGGCGCCAGTTTAACCCTAGCTAACGGTTCGTCATTGAGAAGAAGGTAGAGCTCTCCTTCGACTAGGTCAACGCGATAGGGAGAGGAAAGAGAGTGCCTAGACTGTATAACCGTGTTCCTAAGGTTCAGAGGGCCTCCGTAGATCATGATCTCCTGAGGGATCACCCTACCTCTTGACTTAACCTTCTCGGGGTTGTCCGGATCAAACGTGAAGAGGTAGTACGCCTTCTCTTGATAGCTTTGAGACAGAGCCGAATCCGAGAAGCTCAATCCCTTAAGGAGAACGTCCTCCTTAACTATTACCTCCTTTGGTATGTCAGGGTAGCCCTCCATGAGTTTTAGAAGTTGCATAAATGGTGAGAACAAAATGGGAATTTAAGGGAAGGAGAGCTTGACAAACTCTGCAGAGCCCTTAGGGAGGGAACGCAATATCTGTCAATTCAAGGTCTCAATCTCCGAAAGACAGGGATCAAGAAACGTTACGCTTTATTTTAATCTAGATAAATTCCTATACATCTGAACTCTAAACTCAAGTGTCAGGTCCTTTAGGTTTGTAAGGTCTCTCGAAAAGCTCCTTTGACACTCCTAGGTAACCGTTTGCGTTGGTGGAGTTGATGAGCGCTCCACGGTCGGATTTCATGAGAGTCCCGTTGAGGTCGAAACGCGGGCTAATCAAGTGCCGAAAGGTACCTTAAGGTTTAAACCCAATACACGTCTTAGTGAAATTTCAGGTTTTGAGAACGCCTTCACTTCCTTGTGTTAAAAAGTGGTGCCGCGGCCGGGATTTGAACCCGGGCCACAGGCTTGAGAGGCCTGCATACTCTCGGCGTCTAACTTGACCGGGCTATACTACCGCGGCATCATGAATCATGATGTATAAGATTTAAAGTTAAGCTTTTCGGTAGTTCGATGATGGCTCTAACCCCGTTTAAGCCAACTCACAAGAGGTGCTCACGTCCTGCTTCCCTTGAGACTTCTCAAAGTTTTATCTCCACTTTGGCTCACGAGCTCTAACGGGATTACCTTAAGAACTAGGTTTCAGCTCGCTTGGCGTTAAAGGGGAGGTCTTTCCCTACACTGAAATGTCCCAAGCGTCCTCCATCTTCACTTGATGTCCGGGGCGCTCTCGTACGTTCATCATATACCAATAACGCTCTCTTCTAAGCTATCCTCGTTCAGTCCCTAACTCTTCCTCAATCTCACGTGACTAGTTCAATTTAAAGAACTTTAATCTCATCTCATTCTCTATCTGTATGAAGCTCTCTAACTCCGTTGAGGTTTTCCCAGGCAGTCCCAACGTTCTAGTTTACGACAGGAGGGTCGTCGTGGATCTCGGTGGGAAGCTCTCCTCCTTAAACTTAGAGGGGGAGGTCCAACTGGCAACCCACGGTCACATGGATCACATAGCCGGGTTGCTCAGACCGAGCAAGGTCAAATATTTACCTAAGGAGGACCTCTGGGCGCTCTCTCTGCTGGGTAGGAGGGTTATGACTTACGGATTTTCCTCTAAGGACTCACCTATCTTCACGTACGACCTGGTTAAGGACGAGATATCAACGTCAGGTGACCCCGAGGTTGAGGTCATTAAGTTACCTGGACACACTCCAGGACATTCGGGTTACATCTTAGACAACCTACTTTACGCTGGGGACGCGTTCTTCGGAAGGAAGATCTTGGAGTCCTTCGTTTTCCCCTTTTACCTTGACTTTTGGGCAGCCCTCGACTCCCTTCAGGTAATAAAGGAGATGATGAGGTCCTTAAACAACGTCGTGATATCTCACGGACCGATCCAAGAGAAGAGGAAGATGAGCGAGACTTTAGAGTTTAACATAAGTTACGCCGAGAAGCTCGTGTCCTGGGTTAAGGACTCCATATCGTATGGAGCTACGGCGGAGGAGGTCGTTGTGAAGCTGATGAGTAAGGTAGGTGAGGTGAGGCCAACTAACGTTACGCTCAACTCAATCACCGCTAAGTCGATCCTAAGCCAAGTAGCTAAGGAGATCAGAGTCGAGGAGAGGGGAGTCGTTTACAAGGCTTAGGATCCTAGCCCTCTCCTCCTAGCCTCAGCCTCTATCTCCCTTATGATCTCGTCTACCTCCTTTAAGTTCCATTTCCTCTTGACGTCATCTATCGTTTCCTTCCTTTCCTGGAGCACCTTTATCACGACCTCGCTCACCAGCCTGTGAGCCTCGCTACCGTGACCCGTTCTCATTCCAGCCTTCTTAAAAAGGGGTTCAAGTTGCCTCTCTATTTCGTCAACGACGCAGAGAGGCGCGTCCTTCACCTCAACTTTAGAGCTCTTGAAGTTCCAAGTCATATGAAAAGTAAGGCTTCGAGTATAATAAAGTAGATTAACGTAGGGTTAACGTTCCAGATTACGTCTTGCTTGGGAGAAGGGCACTCTAGGTTAGCAATTGAGCCTTGGATTTTTATGGGCTAAGTTGTGATTAGTATTCTGTGTTAGCTAATAATAAAGATTTATATAGAACAAACTGCTTAATTAGTCCAGATAAGAAATGGGAAGAATCCTCAAGTCAAGAAGGGCAATATCAGGAGCCGTAACCGCTCTAATCTTGGTAATAGTTAGCGTCGCGTTAGCGTTAGCCGTTGCGGTGTTCGCCTTCGGTCTCTTCGGTTCGTTCGGAAGCTCGGGAGGACAGGCACAAGTAATAGGGACTCCTCAGGTTTCTGTGACAGGGCCAAGTGGTGGCCCCTACACTATAATTGTTAATGTTACTATCAAGAATTCGGGGAGTAACCCAGCAACGATACAAAGCGTTACTGTAGCTAACATAACTGCGACAGCTGGTAATATAAAAATTAAACCACTAACTATTCCAGCAGGTTATGATGGCGTTGTAAATATTTCTATATCTGGCGTTACTCATCTACCACTAACTCTAGCTAACACTAACACCGGTGGTTCAGTACCAATCTCCATCGCCTTGACTGAAGGCAGTCTCTCACCAATTCTAACAACACAAGGCATACTGACCAACAGCAGCTATACTTAAACATAACACATAAGCTAAAACTAAAGCTAATCCCTAACTTTTTTAATCCCTTATTTATTACCTTCTCGCTCAAACTCTTAGTCCGTAAACCCATTTTTTAACTCAGTTATTAACTACATTCCTCTTAGGTGGCTCACATGATCACCGTTCATCTAAACGTCTTTTAGGTCAATGAAGGGTTTTTAACTTAAAAAGGAGAAATCTTCAGATGATCACGAGGACGGGAACATTGAAGGCTCCCAACTTCCCCCGACCTTTATGAGTTCTCCTGCTGAGATAGATCAGGCTAAACATCACGTTACGTTAAGACTCCCAAAACTCATTAGATCTCAAGGAGAACTCAAGCTACCTTATCCAAGACGTTCCTATGTTTTAATCGAAAGACGTAAGCCCGGTCTCTAATCTTTCAATATTAAATGAAAAAGATTTTAACTTATTAAGAACAATCTTCTCAATGGTTAAAACAATTCTAGGGCAATTAGTTCTTTTGATAACAATTTTTTCTATTTTAATACCTAGTATAAACATAACTTTCGCCCAGTACTCTCCTGCAGAGAACCCTTTGCCCTCTGGCTTTCACGAAGGTCCCCTGATCGGAAACGCCCAGGTCATCGCCTCAATTTACATTCCCCTGAGGAACTTAAATGAACTGTACTATTACGCTGAGGAAGTTAACAACCCAGGTTCGTCGCTCTATCACAAGTTCTTAACGCCCAAACAAGCTGAGGAGATGTTCTATCCCACCTCTCAGTTCGACCTAATCATGTCTTACTTAAGGAGCCAGGACGTTCACGTCCTGTTTACGGCAGCGAACTCTGTTATAGTCGTTGAGGGTACGGCGTCCCAGTTGAGCCGAGCGTTAGGAGTCCACTACGTCCTAATCGATAACGGTACAACGTACTATTACACCTCCGTCGGGACGCCTAAAATTCCTGCCTCAGTCATATCAAGCAACTTATCGGCGATCCTATTCTCCCACCCGTCCACTCTCTTCACTCAGAACGACGTAGATCAACTGATTAAGAAAATAGGCTCAGTCAACGTAACGAGCCCAATTGAGGGTTACAGTGTGACGAGCTTGAGGGGAGTTTACAACGTGTCCTCCCTGATTTCCAACGGAATAAATGGGAGCGGATACACCATAGGGATACTTGATTTCTACGGAGATCCTTACGTTCAGCAACAGCTTTCTTACTTTGATAAGCTGTACGACATACCCTCCCCTCCAAACTTCTCCGTAATACCGATAGGACCTTACAATCCTAACCTAGGGATAACGACAAACTGGGCTGGAGAGATTAGTCTGGACGTGGAGTCCTCTCACGCGATGGCTCCAGGAGCTAACATCGTCCTTTACGTGGCCAACCCTAACCTACCGCTCTCATCGATTATCGCCAATATCGTCTCTCAGGACTCGGTGGATACGCTCTCGCAGAGCTTCTCAATACCTGACGAACTCTTCCCAACTTTCTCCTCATCTCAGTTTTATCAATGCGTGGTGGAGACGGATCAATATTACGCCCTGGGGAACGCTGAGGGGATCACTTTCCTAGCGTCGAGCGGTGACGGAGGAGGAAGCGGATACAGCGCGGGTCCACTAGGGTCTGTAGGGTACCCTTCAACCTCCCCGTTTGTCACAGCCGTAGGGGGAACCACAACTTACCTGACCTTTAACGGGTTCACATTTAACGTCACGGCTTGGTCAAACTACGGTTTCGTGCCACCTAACGTCAACTACGGAGGGAGCACTGGAGGGATAAGTCAGGTGGAACCCAAGCCTTACTATCAATGGGGCTTAACAACCCCTCAAGGTTATCCAGGAGGGAGGGAGATCCCTGACGTCTCAGCTAACGCAGATGTCTACCCAGGGATATTCATAGTCTGTCCTAACAACGTCACCGCAATATCTGGAGGCACAAGCGAAGCTTCCCCCCTCATGGCCGGATTGCTAACAATAGTCATGCAATACGACCACACTAGACTAGGTAACATCAACCCCGCTCTCTATAAGTTACAGGAGAGCGCTTATTCGAAAGTCTTCTACCCAATAACTTTCGGCTACAACATTCCGTGGACTGCTTCCTACGGTTACAACTTAGTTACGGGGCTTGGACAGCTCAACGTGGGGAACTTCGCCTCGCTCTACAATGAGATCAAGCCCTCTCTCTCCATAATGGTAAACGTCTCGAACAACACATTCTACCCAGGACAGCTGATAAAAGTTGAGGCTAACATAACCATGAACTCCTCGATGGTGAACTCTGGGGAGTTTTACGTCACCTTGAGCACGGTTTACGGGAACGTAACGACGTTACCTCTTACCTTCAATCCATCGGTTGGTGAGTGGACAGCTGAATTTACCGTCCCAACGAACGACCTTGGGGTGACCTTCATCACCGTGTGGGGGAGATCCACACAGGGAAGCGGTTACGGGATGACTGAAGCTTTCTCAGGGTATTTCGTTCAGTTCCTCCTCCCTTCACCTTACTCCACCGTATGGAGCGGGACCGGTATACCTGTGATCGCTAACGTGACGAACGTCTTCGGACAGCTCTCTAATCTAACGTCAATCAACCTGAACGTTTACTCTTATAACATCACCAACAACTCCTACACGCTAGTCAACGAAACCACCCTAACTTTCAATCCAGTATACCGAGCGTGGACCGGTGTAATATTGGGTAACGAACCTGCGGGACCCCTCCTGATCGAGGCAACAAACGCCTTCGGTTACGATGCCGTATTCAACGGTATAGGTCTGACCGGAATTATGATTCTCCCTCCCACCATAGCCGAACCTGGGACCGTATACCCTGGACAACAGATAATAATACAAGGGACCTTAACTCCTCCGGCTAACGTTCCGTCCTCTACCTTAAGCAACATACCCACGGGATCTAACTTGACCGCGGAGCTCTTATTCGATGGAAACGTCGTGTCGAAATCTCAGATCCTTTACTCCACTACGGGATACTTAGGTTACTTAACGGTTCCAAGCAACGCCAGACCAGGACTTTACACGGTCCTGCTCTTAGCGTCATACGACTCCTACACGCTAGGTCAGGTAGTACCCGGTTTCTACTACGGGCAAATTTACGTAGGCGATCAGGCGAAAGTCGGGCTGAGCTTTTCGGACTACGCTATCCAAGGATCGACTCTGTTCGTAAGGGCGAACATAACGGTTAACGGTGAACCGGTAAAATACGGGATGTTCTCCGCCACTGTGTTCCCTATGGTGTTAAGCGGTCAATACAGCTTGATCTCAACGTTAATGGAGATACCCCTATGGTATAACTCTAGTCTAGGGCTCTGGACCGGAAACTTGACGTTACCTTCAACCCTCTCATTGGGTAACTTCACTTACCTAGGAAATTCATATTACGCTGAGCCCTTCCGCGTTTTGGCGACTGGAGTCACAGCGTACGGCGCGGAGACCTCGACTGCCCTATCCTACTCTAGGAACCTATTCGTTCTGCCCTACACGCTAATCCAGAACGATCCCTCCTACAGCTCCGTTCAAACGTACGACGCGGCGTTCTCAAACGTAACCCTTAGAGTTAACGGGGAATTAATCAACGATCTGTTCATAAGTAACAACACGTTGGTTGACAGCCACGTTACGATCTCATCCTCTAACGTCTCTGGAACTTTGACTCTAGTTAACACTGAGGCGACCATGATAGACGTGCAGGCGAACAAGCTGGTGCTAGTTAACAGCTCGGTCACCCTAGTTAACTCTATCGTGCAGAACCTAATCGCAGGTTCGTCATTAGTCTCACCCATGAACAGCGTGATAGTTAACGTCTACCCTTCCCTCCCAACAGTTCAGATAGGATTGAAACCATATCAGAACTTGACGGGCAACGTTAGCTTCCCTATCTCAGTAGAGGGAGAAGTTAACATGGTGATAGTCAAATTAGACGGTAACGTAATAGGAACGTTCACCACTAACGGGACCCATGACGTCACTCTGAACACGTTAATTTACCCAGATGGGACACATGAGATTCAGGTAGTGGCTGAGCAGCCTGACGGGCTTAACACCACGTTCACGCAACACGTAGTGTTCTCAAATCAAATAGAGTCACTTAACGGGAGGTTGAATGATCTGAACAGCACGGTCCAATCCGGCCTATCGTCCGTTCACTCGCTTGCGAACTACGGCATAGCTCTAGGGATAATTGCGTTAATTTTAGCCATAATAGGGGTAATAGGTGTAACCTTAAGGAGAAAGTGAAATTTTTTTAATTATCATTAATATTATAAACGAAACTAAGTTACTTAAGTATAGGAGGATGAAGGCCAGATCCTGATTGAACCCGAAAAAGAAGGAGAAAGCGGTTCCTAAGAGGCCTGATATTATCTTCCCAGTATAGAGAATTGAGGTTGATGAGGCTGAGTACTTCGGCCCGTAAATGTCTCCAACTAAAGCAGAGTAAAGTGGAAAGGTGGCCCCTCCTGTGATCCCTATCAAAGCGACTCCTATCAAAAGCTCCGGACCCTCCCTCAAGTACCCCGAGAGCGTAAGGGATACCCCAACGAGGCTTCCTATCAGGACGTAAGTTATCCCTTTTATTCTTCCCAACTTGTCGGTTAAATAACCGAATAGAGGTCTACCCAAACCGCTGGTTATAGGGAAGTAGACGGTTGCAACGGTGTAATCTAGAGCGTTTAAGTAGTTTCCTAGGAGAGAAAGCGAGGATGAGATGACTAGAAGGGGAACGGAGGACAGAGCGAAACACGCGTAGATTAACCAAAACCTGCTCTCCCTTATCGTTACTCCAATTTCCTTACCCTCCAAGCTCTCTGGATACCTTGCTAAAGAGAAGAGTAAGGCTAACGGAAGGGCAGAGAGACCTATGAGAAGCGTTGGGGTCCTGAAGTCCCCTTCAAAAGCTAT